>NZ_QTTN01000085.1 GCF_003386535.1 Paenibacillus taihuensis | reverse complement strand
AGAGAAGCGGTGAAGCCGCCAGGGTATGCAGAAGCGCCGAGTTCTTCGCCGGCACAAGTCGCCCCTTCCGCTCGCAAAGACCACCAGAACGACCTGCTGGAGCGGATGCTCAAAGGAGACAACCTTCGGCTCGCATACAAGCGAGTGGTACAGAACGGAGGAGCCCCCGGTGTGGACTGTGTAACGGTAGCGCAGCTACAAGCTTACCTGAAAACGCACTGGGAAACGGTGAAAGCCGAACTCCTGACGGGAACGTACAGACCCTCGCCAGTCAAACGGGTGGAAATCCCCAAACCCGGAGGCGGCGTACGGCTGCTCGGCATCCCGACCGTGATGGATCGATTCCTCCAGCAGGCACTTCTACAAGTGATGAACCCGATTTTTGACCCGCATTTCTCGTGGTACAGCTACGGTTTCCGGCAAGGAAAACGGGCTCATGACGCGGTGAAACAAGCCCAAAGCTACATCCAAAGCGGACTCCGATGGGTCGTAGATATGGATTTGGCGAAATTCTTTGACCGAGTAAACCATGACATGCTCATGGCAAGGGTGGCGAGGAGAGTAACGGACAAACGTGTCTTGATGCTCATTCGAGCGTACTTGAATGCCGGAGTCATGGCAGATGGAGCGCTAACGAAGACGGAAGAAGGTACGCCGCAAGGCGGACCGCTAAGTCCGCTCTTGGCGAACATTCTGTTGGATGACTTGGACAAGGAACTGACTAAACGAGGATTGAGGTTCGTTCGTTACGCGGATGACTGCAATATCTTCGTCGCGAGTAAACGAGCAGGAGAACGGGTCATGGAGTCGGTTAGCCACTTCGTAGAAGGAAAGCTGAAATTGAAAGTGAATCGGGAAAAGAGTGCGGTAGACCGCCCATGGAACCGCAAGTTCCTTGGTTTTAGCTTCTTGAAAGACAAGAAAGCGACGGTTCGACTCGCCCCGCAAACCATCTCACGCTTTAAAGAGAGAGTTAGGGAATTGACGAACCGAACACGATCGGAGTCGATGGAAACCCGTCTCGAGAAATTGAACCGCTATCTCATGGGATGGCTTGGATATTTCCGACTCGCCTCGGCAAAGAGTCACTGCGAACGATTCGATCAATGGATACGCCGAAGACTTCGAATGTGTCTGTGGAAGCAATGGAAACGGGTACGCACCCG
>NZ_QTTN01000084.1 GCF_003386535.1 Paenibacillus taihuensis | reverse complement strand
AAAAAAAATGAATGATTAATTCCCCTTGTAGCTCATGGCAGCCAGGCAGTAGCGAGTCCACGAATGGTGGTTATTCGTTACTGTTTGTCCTTACTTCGAGGCGCAAGGGGAAGATATAAAGTCGCCGATGAAAACAAAGCATGACCACTTCCTTTCTTCCCCTCAATTCGAGAGGGTTTCAGAAGTTCATACGCCCAAAACAGAAGTAAGTTTCCAAATTATAGGCCTGGAGAAGAAATAATTTGAGACATTTGTATATAATCCGATTTATGGATATGAAAAAGGATCCGCCGCAGCTGCAGGCAGATCCTTTTAATTTACCTATCTAACGTGCCCGTTAGTTCAATCCAAAATTGGTATAAACACATTACCACGAGTAGTCAGCGTTGGCTGTATCTGTACTACCCGACGTAGCAGTGTAACTAATAGACAATGGGCCCCATCCAAGAGTTACGCCAAAACCACCTGTACCACTATTTTTTGCTTGCATGTAGGAGAGAATAGTCCGTTTTTGGGAGGACGCTGTACCTTTCATTGTAAGCCAGGTTGTGCCTTTGTAAAATACGTTACTTGTGTCAGTTGCTGAGTTCATTCTCCATGCTGCTCCGTACAAGCTATATCCATCAGATGCTGGTTGTCCAGAATTTTCAAATCCAGTAGTACCAGCATCAATCCATCCGCCAAATCCAGTTACAATGTTAAACAGATTTTTATACATATTTGCACCGTATTTACCGGATTCAATTGTCCATCCAGTAGGCACAGTAATAGCAAACATATCTTTATATATACTATTTGGAGCACCAGATGGACCTACGCCGGTAGTAAGCCATTCAAAGTTTCCATAAACTTGATATTCATTAGCAACAGATGTAGTAAAAGTTATTGCATTAAAAACAAGGTCAGCTCGGGAAATTGCCATTGTCTGCATTCCCCCCTCGTTTATAGTGCTATTAGCAACTAGTGCGCCAGTAGTATCATCACGGTGATATATTGATGAACTCGCACCTGCAAATTTGAAGTTCTTGTCGGATGCATGTTCAACCAAAGTACGTTTAAGCTCAGGATCGAGCGATGTAATTTGTTCAAAAGGCATACCATGTTGAAGCAAGATTGAATCGATTTCATCATTCGTGTAACTTGTGGTTACAGTTGCAGTTGTAGAAAATACTTTCGTATCTACTGTGTTGTTTGCGGATGCGAATGCTGCAGAGGAGGGAATAATTGCAGAAGCCACAGTCACAGATAATGCAAGCCCGAAAAGTCCTGATTTAAATTGTTTCTTAATCATACTTATATTACCTCCAGTTTATCTTGAAAGATTTTCCAATTAAATATAGACTTGGTATACTAAATCTAGTAAGATTCAACTCACCTCCTTAAAAGCACTAAGTAGTAAAAATCATTTATTTTGAAAAGAGGGTTTAAGATGAGGAAATTTTTTAGTCTATTGTTTTTATCGTTATTTATTATCATTACACTCAACGCCTGTGGTGCTGATAAAACTACAACTAACGCTGTTGTGAAGGTTGTTGAAAAGAATGAAAACTTACAAAAGAAGAATTTTTCAATAGTAGTAGAAACCTTAGCAGAAGATAATCCAGAACATATTAATTTAAAAGTGGCTAATGAAGATATATGGGACCTCATCATATTGAACCAAAATTATTCAATAATTTACACAGTAGGGGAAAGTTCGACAATCGGTCACCTGAAAAAA
>NZ_QTTN01000083.1 GCF_003386535.1 Paenibacillus taihuensis | reverse complement strand
AGCACTATGCGTCAGCTATGCACTTCCGCCACCTCGCGGTGTGCTAGAGACTTTCACTCCTTAGTCGATTGCGCTGCCAAGCGCACAAAAGACCGCTCTCCCATCCGGAGAGCGGTCTTTTTGCTTTATTAGTGATCTATGTCCGGCGCCTCTTACATCAAAATCATAATCATGCTCAGCTCAATCTTTTGTCGTCGCTCGTCGCCATCACACATCACTTATCCAGCGCTCGCTCCTACGCCCCTCCAGCCTGTCACTATGCTCTCTTTCTTACCTTAAGCGGCTTCTATCGCCGTCTACTATCTCACTTGTCCTAAGACCCTTCTGAACCGCCCACAAAAGCTTCTCTTTTAGCATGCTCACGTGTTACCCTGTAACTCTCACCTGTCGTGCAGCCATTACAGATCACTAATCTAATACACGATCCTATGCCCTTCTGGCCTGTCTCTACGCTTTCTTTCCTGTCTTAAGCACTTCTACCGGCTTCTCGTCTCCCACATTTCCTACAGGCCTTCTGAGCCGCCCAAAGATGTTACTCTTTCAGCATGCTCACGTGCTACCCTTTAACTCTCACTTTGATCTATATCCTGGTGCCTATAGTGCCATTGTTGGTTGTTTGAACCTAGGCTTCCATTATGATCTCTTTCCAGCGTCTTATAAGGCCTCCTGAGCCATCCTACGACTACGGCCACTCTGCCCTCGCCGCTTTACCGGCTGCCTGTTTCTAAAAGTCATTTGCAACGTCCGAAGCAGCTGCAGCGTATAGCTCCAGATCAAATTCTCACAGACATGTGAGATCTCCACAGGACCAGAACTTATAAACCTACATCATGTCCAGAAATAATAAAAAAACCTGTAGGATCATTGATCTTACAGGCTGTCTTGTTATTTAAGTGGTGCCGGCGAGAGGACTCGAACCTCCACGGTTTCCCTCACGATTTTGAGTCGCGCGCGTCTGCCATTCCGCCACGCCGGCTAACTTATGGCGCGCCCTAAGAGATTCGAACTCCTGACCTTTTGATTCGTAGTCAAACGCTCTATCCAGCTGAGCTAAGGGCGCTCATTGTTTCAGAAAAATTGTGGAGGCGCCACCCAGATTCGAACTGGGGGTAAAGCTTTTGCAGAGCTCTGCCTTACCACTTGGCTATGGCGCCAGAAATGAAATGGAGCGGAAGACGGGAATCGAACCCGCGACCCTCGCCTTGGCAAGGCGATGCTCTACCGCTGAGCCACTTCCGCATATTAATGGCTGGGGATCTAGGATTCGAACCTAGGAATGACGGAGTCAAAGTCCGTTGCCTTACCGCTTGGCTAATCCCCAACAATTTGAATTTTGTTTGTAGTTGTTATGGGGCGACCGATGGGAATTGAACCCACGAATGCCGGATCCACAAACCGGTGCGTTAACCACTTCGCCACGATCGCCATACAACTATGAAATTTGGCAGGGGCAGCAGGAATTGAACCCACACCAAAGGTTTTGGAGACCTTTGTTCTACCTTTAAACTATGCCCCTAAGTGGTGGAGGATGATGGATTTGAACCACCGAACCCGAAGGAAGAGATTTACAGTCTCCCGCGTTTGGCCACTTCGCTAATCCTCCACATGGTGCCGGCGATAGGAGTCGAACCCACGACCTACTGATTACAAGTCAGTTGCTCTACCAACTGAGCTACACCGGCATATTTAATTTTTAAATGGTGGCTCGGGACGGAATCGAACCGCCGACACGAGGATTTTCAGTCCTCTGCTCTACCAACTGAGCTACCGAGCCGAAAGTTAAGGTTATAATGGCGGAGCCGACGGGATTCGAACCCGCGGTCTCCTGCGTGACAGGCAGGCATGTTAGGCCTCTACACCACGGCTCCACATTATAGTTCTCGGTATGAAACCGAAGGTAATTGGTTGCGGGGGCAGGATTTGAACCTGCGGCCTTCGGGTTATGAGCCCGACGAGCTACCGGGCTGCTCCACCCCGCGTCAGTAAAA
>NZ_QTTN01000082.1 GCF_003386535.1 Paenibacillus taihuensis | reverse complement strand
TTTTTTTTAGCAGGGTCACGTCTGCTAAGTCATGGCATCACCTAAGAAAGATCTTGATGGCCCTCTAGATCGTGGCTGGTTTGTTGATGGAGCCTACTTTACTGGCTCCACACCTTCCGGTAGTAACCGGTTGTCCAGCCACTGCAAGTGAGTTGAGGTTAAGCGTGAGACAAGCCCAAGGAAGGGGCCACTTCCTTGGGCTTTTGTCGTTCAAAAGATGGCAGGGAACGCTACAAATCAAAAAGAACCGCAGCATGGCTACGGTTCCTTAATGCTTTTGAGAAGGATAGCCGGGGTGACACTCCCGGATCTCCTAACCGCTTTCGCGGGGCGCTGGCTGCCTGTTCCAACCTCTGCTCCTTCTCGTAAGCAGTGTATCCTATTTTGGCTACACCTATTATAGACCTAAAACATGAATATGCGCAAGCTGGTTATCCGCTAAAACAGCAGATAACCCCTATCTGGAAAATTATCAGTATACTTTAATATAGCCGTTATTATTATAATTATCCCACTTATCTTCAGACATTACGAATAATGTTCTCGCGAAAAACCTACCGCTCCGCGCTGCTCTAACTGCGACCAACACCCTCTCATCATCGCTACCGTCCTGCGGATATTCGCAAATGTACTGAATGGATCCGTCATTCGGGTTCAATGAAACATACTTAGGTGCCGCAATAATCGCTTCGACAAGGTGGCCGTATTTTGCGTAATCGTTAGGGTGACTGAGCCTCATGTGGTCAATGTTTTGTTGACCGCTAAAGATAGGCGTTCCCGCAGATTCTGTTAGTCCTAGCAAGTCGATCTCTCGCTGCTTAATCTCTCCTATCTTGCCACCGGCCATTTCTAATCCTCTCCTCCCTCGTCGTTTTCTGCTTCTTGCTCTTCTGGCTCTTCTTCCTCGTCTTCAACAAGCACGTCCGAAATCAATCCATATTCGACCTGCGCATGCTGCAGTAAAACATCTTCATCCATGCCAGCTAGATCCTGTACCATCCCCAGCAGCGTCTCTATGCTGTCTTTTGAACGCAAACGGTACGTTTCTTTAACGGCTATGCCTGCTACTGGCTTGTCCTTGTACAAAAATGGGCTGTCAAAGACTGCAACCTCATCAATGTAGAGTTGACTGATACCGTATTTATCTGACTTTCGAAGGTGATGACGGTGCCCGATCAGCACGCCATCCGTCCGCTTTGTAATAAACAGCAAAAAGTTAACGGGTTTCTGTTCATGGGTCGGCTGTTTTGATCTGCCGTCTCGAGCCCAATGGAAAATATGAACGACATTAATGATTTCACCGTAAACACCAGCCAACTCCTTCAGTGAAGTCACAAGGTCTTGGATGAGTGCCTGGTCGTCAGCCTCGTGTTTCCTTTTCGGCTGCAGGTTCAATATGGAGTTTGTATAGGGAATAAGGAACGTTGTATGCGACTTCTTGTCGTCTTTGGTCCGATAAATCAAACCTGCTTCAACAAGCTTATGTATCCAGCCGTCAATCGTTCGCGTCTGTTTGTCAAAGTAATCAGCAATGGTTTGAATGCTATGCCAACTCACACCGTTTTCATTGCCGGCTACGAATCCGAAATACAAGTATAGCCGCAGTGCTCCTTCATCCAAGTTTTTAAGCAGTTCAAGCTCTTTAAACGATTTAAACAGTGCAAAGAATGGCGACTTCATCACGCTATTATTCTGGCGCCATTGTGCGTAGTAACTGCGTAAGGCGTTAAGTTCGTCACCGTCGTTGAGCCCTGACCCCAGTATCGGAATACGTGCCATTATTACACCCCTGTTCTCTATGCTAGTGAAGGTAGTGTATCACGAAGCAAAATGTTCCGTAAAGCGCGTTATGGCGCATGAAAATATATAAAATACTGCGTTGATTTACGTTTTAACTCTGCGCTAACTTTCGTACAAATAAGACTACGATACGGGGAATAATACACATTATCAACACGGCGCGATGAATACGCAGAGCGGGCACGATGCTAGCTTTCGTGTCGTAGACATTTTTTGTTTTTTTTCATAACGGCGACAACCTGTCAGCAGCAGCCGGTAATCGAGTAGGAGGAGGCGGCTAGCCTCCGTCCTCTCACACCACCGTACATGCGGGTCCGCATACGGCGGTTCCAAAAGGTTAACAAAGCTCCA
>NZ_QTTN01000081.1 GCF_003386535.1 Paenibacillus taihuensis | reverse complement strand
AAAAAATAATACCTTCTAAGTAAATATTTGTAAATATAATAGGCTTAAAGAATTGTTAAAGATTCATTGGTACGCTTCGCAGACATGTGTACATAACCACTTATTTTGTGAAGAAGTCGGCGCCCTCCATGAAGCCGATCATGCAGTAAATTCGAGCTAGACTGCGATATAACAGAAACAGCCCCATGCGCCTTACCGGCGTGAGGGGCTGTTTTTATGCGTATAAGTGCAAATCGGAAGTGTGATGCGAAATCGGCTGCCAACGCTGTAAATGAGCTAAACCCGAGGTTGATATTTGGCTCGGCGTTCCTGGCTTACTTCATTGCCGCTTGTATGTGGTCAGGAATGATGAAGTCGTTATCTTCGTCTGATTCGTTGAAGGTGAATCCTTGCACCCTCCAGAATGCTGTTAACGCTTCGGATTGCGCGAGAACCGGATCGACCGGATCGGCACCAAAATGCTCAACTATGTACTCCTGGACGAACTCGTTCATGATTCTATTTTCCCCGCAGACCAGCTGCCATCTATCCATTAACAATTCCCCCTCACGGAAAATTTGCGTTTGCTGCGTAGCACTTCAAATTTCCGACCGTCAGGATACTCTCTAAATACTCTTCCCTTTTGACCGTAGCTAAACGGCAAGCCGGCGGCCTGTGCCTCTGAACGGGCTTTCTCAGCAGCCTGACGGCCAAACTCATTAAGTTCTTCCCGCGTTAGTTCCATGAAGAACCCTCCTCCATGATTTTCCATAGTTTCAGTCTACCATGAAGCAGCTTCTCTTTCGAGAATGAGCGCCGTAGCAGGAATGACGAAGCTTTTGGCGAATGACGGATATATGACGACATGACGAACGGGCTTGATGTAGTGTTGACGACGACAATGATGTGACGTGCGGAGATGATGTAGCCATAACGGGCGACGATGACGTGACGAAACGGAATGATGGAAGGATGATGACGGAATGACGGATTTTAAACGGACATATACGCTCGTAGACATATCAGAACGGTTGGGGAGGCCACGGACGACACTCGCAGATTGGGCGCGTCAGTTTAAGGAGTTCTTGCCGACAATCGGATCAGGACGTACTATGCGCTATAACGAGGCGGCGCTTGAAGTATTCGGCCTGATATCAAAGATGAAAGACGCAAATGAGCCTCCGGAATATATAAAGGAGCAGCTGCGCGGCGTGGTGACGGAGATCATCGTTCCGATGACGGATGACGACGAAGGAAAACCGTATCTCATGCAGCTCGCCGGAGAGGTCGTTCAGCTGAAAGAAGCCCTGGGAATGATGTACCAGCAACTTCAGCAGCAGAGTCTGCAGATCGAAGCGTTGACGACGGAGAACGCCGAATTACGGTTGGACCTCGCTAAGGATCGGCAGGAGGCCATCTCTTCGAATCACGAGTTGCGGCGCGAAGTGCTGGAGGCACGGTATGAGGCAAGTGCGGCCACAAATCAGCTCTCGCAACAGATGACGACGGGGCATGACGAACTAAGACGGGAGCTTACGGAAGGACATAAACAGATTGCCGCTACCGTAGCAGCTAACATTAGTGAAGAGCGTAGCCGTCAAACAGCGGAACGATTGGCGGAAAAACGTATTGAAAGGCAGCTGCGAGCTGAAGCGTCGAAAGCTTGGAGCGCGAAGCCGGATCCGGAACGCATGAAGAAGGTCGGTATGTTCAAAAAAGAGGAGAACGTCCAAGCCCGTGAGGATTTTATCCGGAACTACGTGGACGATCGGATTGAGCAGAGGATCCAGGAGGCGTCGGAATGAACCGCCCTTTTTTAAAAATTCCTTTTCTATGAATCTATCAGTATGCTATAGTTATGGCAGGAAATTTCTACATAATACGACTTTAGATCTTATAAATGAATAAAAGCCACTGTTTTAAAAGCGGCTAGGGCCGGCAAGCCCTACGCTGCTAACACCGTAATAGGACTACGGCGAAACAGGCGCTTATCAAAACAATGACTTTTAATTCTTCTTAAATCCAACCCGATTGTATCACCCCTTGAGCGTTCATTCAAGGGACATTCGGTAGATTAAGTAGAATCTAAACATTGCTTGGTATACACGCCCTGATTCTCCTGTAGCTGGAGGGTCAGGGCTTTTCGTTGTTCCGGATTTTGCGCCAATCGTGCGTTCAATCATATAGCAGCACTCATACCTAACTCAAACCAAATATCCCGCGCTCGATCTCATTTTTCAAAAA
>NZ_QTTN01000080.1 GCF_003386535.1 Paenibacillus taihuensis | reverse complement strand
TCTACGCGCTTTAGAACGTTGGCTGCTGAATCCAAGACGCTGCGCTCAGCATTTATCCGTTTGCGAGCTTCGCCGATCGCTGCCGTTTCTTGTGCAGCAAATTGAGTCACTTTCAGACGGCGCGTCTCGAAATGTTCTTTGCTCGTGAAGCCGAGCGCCTGCAGCTTCTCTTCTGCCTTTTTGACGAGCTGTTCTGTACTCCGGAACGAATCCCTCTCTTGCTTATCAAAAGCCCGTTTAAGCGCGCTGGAGCCCTCCAGCGACTGTTTCCAGGCATCAATGCTCCGGAAGTGCCCAGTAGCCATTTCAAACGGCTCCAACCGCTCCTTATTACGCATCTCGCGAATCTTCAGCTGCTCTTCCTCAGCCTTCAGCTTCGTATGCGTTTCATTTATGTTCTCAATCGTAGCTGTGCTGCCGATCACCTTCTCTGCAGCTGCTATAACTTTTCGGGCAGCTGGCGGCTGCTCGATCCGCTCTTGCTTCGCTTCCTTCATTTCACGATATTTTTGCAGCTCGACAACGATAGCGTTATGCTCTTTGGCCAAGCGGTTCAGTTCTCCGCGGTCTGTCGCTATGCCACGCTTCTCCATCTCGCGGACAGTTGGCCCTTCGTGAATGGTCGGAACCCGATCTGCAATACCTTGTTCTTGAAAGCTGCGATGGTCAATGCGCTCATGGATCCCGTTGCGCTCGAGTTCGCGGTTGGCATGCTTCGCCCACTGCTCACGCCAGGAGTGCAGCAGTTCTTTATTGTTCCACTCGCGGTTCTTCTGTCCAAAACCATCTGCGGTTACATGACGTGTCGTAAGCATGATGTGCGCATGAGGGTTTTGCGGATCGTTGCGGTGAATGGATAGATCCGCAACCATACCGCAATCAACAAACTGCTGCTGGCAGTATTCCTTTAGCAGCTGCAGCTGCTGCTCATCGTTAAGCTCACGCGGGAGCGCAACGTTAATTTCGCGGCACAGCTGCGCATCCTTGCGCTTCTCCGCAAGTTCCACTTCGTTCCAAAGACGCTGCCGATCGTTCGCCCATTCCGGAGCATGCTCAGGAGCCATAATGAACTGATCCGCAACTTGCTTGCGAGTGAAGTCATGCACTTGGCCAAGTCGTTCATCCTGCAATTTTTCACCGGCACGATATGCGGCAGCTGCAACAGCCGAGCGGCCAGCCGAGCGAGATATGACTTGCGCAGACAAGTGGTAGATCGCCATTATGGTTTGCTCCTTTCATGGTTGGATGGTTTTCAAATGTGAGATCGCGAATACGCGATTCTCAATTTGGTCGATTCGTCAGAATCGAATGGGTGCAGGGCGACAGCCATGCCGCACACATCGCGGAGCGATGTATAAGTGCGCCCTTCTCTCTTTTGCTTTGCTCATTCGCTTGGGATTAATGTACCACAATTCTTCGACATTCGGAATCGTAAATATACTTTTTATGGGAGATAGAATGCGTTAAAATAGAAGCACTGAGGTGATCGATTCAATGAATATGAGCAAGGGAGAATTTGACCGGCATTTTCAAACGCTGCAAGCATCATGGGGGTTTGAAGGACAGGAACTGCAGAAGGATGAGCAAGAAATGCTCAGAAGGGTTTGCATGGGTGAGATCAGCAAAGAAGACTACTTTCGCTGGATACAGAATCACGTTGTTGGGAGAGATAGAAAATGAGTGGAACGCCAAATGAGGCACCTGGCCGCAAGTCGCCGGATGCCCAGCTTGCCGAAATCGAGAAAAAGATGCAGCAGTTGAAAGCAAAGAAGCAGCAGATCCAAAATCGAATTAGCCTGAAAGAACGAAAAGAGCGAACACGCCGGTTAATTCAAGTCGGCGCTATATTTGAGAAAGAGTTTCCGAAACTTGCGGAAGTCTCCCTGGAGGATGTAAGCAAGGTCGCCAGTGAACTTCACAAACTGCTCATTAAATCACGTGAGGCGTCCGGATCTGAACCGCAGCAACGATGAAAGTGCATTAAAGTAAGTTTGTGTTACATAAATGCATACAAAACTTAACTAATCTCCTTCGGTTCCGCCTAGATCGCAACGGAGTGGGGATAACGAAAAGCGCGTTCCCCCCAAACCGTCACCATCTAGGCGGCTGTGTCCTCCTCCGGAAACATATTCGTCCTATCTTCCACTTTGTGTACAATTTCGCCATTCAAATTCAATTTCCACAAACCTCGAAAAAGGAAGCAACGCTTCCGCGTTGCAAAGATTTAACCAGCCTCCCCTCACCCACCCCTACGTTTTACGGTGATCTGTTTTCTTTCGAGAATGGTTGAAAGGTTTTTGCGGAGTGGAACGACGCGTGATTACACTGAATCGTGCGGGGTGGACACAGATCACCTTATCCCGAAAGAAGGTTTCAATCAGGATAAGGCAAGCATTACATGGCACTGGCTCGGCCGTCACGCATCGAGGAACGGCTCCCGTGTAATTGTTTCTGCCACACGCTTTCGCGCCTATTGTATCGACTTATCGAATTGGTTACGGTTCCTATGACCAATCTGCCACCACAGCATTACAATAGCTTCTCAAACCGTGGTCTAGCCTCCCCTGAACGGTTTCCAGCAAGGTTCTATCGGCTCTTTACCACGTACTATTCGGAACGGTCGTAGCGGCGGATCAAGAGTCACATCCATCCTCTACGCTTCGTTTTTCCCTACGATGGACTCACCTTTCAGCTATTGGTTATGTGTCTACACGCCCATCACGCCCCCGCCCGTGCAGTTATCATCTCGACAAGAGGTAGTCGGGGGCCACCGGCTTCATTTAACGCTGGTTAAGCGTCAATGGCCACGGCTGAACGTGGCAACCCGGAAATAACCGTACGCTTGGGGTAGGGATCCCTCCCGTACGACTGACAGTTTTTTACGTGTTCTCCTGTACACCGTTGCACACCACGGAGCTGCGCGTGCTCAATGACTTGGATTCCAAAAAAGGCAATAGGAAAGCAAGCCCTCGATGTCCATTTTT
>NZ_QTTN01000079.1 GCF_003386535.1 Paenibacillus taihuensis | reverse complement strand
GCCAACGTTTCAAACACCTCTTAGGTGTTTCCTGACCAATGATCTCGATTGGAAACCCAGCGCGAAGAAATATTTCCATCGGTGTTTGACCAGCATGATATGCTCGAACGGCTTCAACCTTAAAGGAAGGAGCATATGTAATACTCTTCTCGGTAACGTGATGTACGTAAGGGTTCTTCTCCAACAACTGAATTTCATTCTGACTAAAATGTCTTCTATTACTCATAACAATCTACATCCCCGTTTCAGATCTCAGCTTCTTATTAAAACACAAAACCCGCAAGATGGACACTTTTTTCAAAGTGTCCATCTTGCGGGTCACAGTTCAATACTGTTGTCAGTAGTGTTTTTTTATAATCGGAGTAAGTAAACGTAAAGGAGCGGGAGATAAATGCTTAGTATTTCGCCCAAAATGATATGATACGGCATTATATCATTTATTATAGGAAGGATGATATCTCGTGAATTTTACTTCTGTACGCATCATTACCGACGACGTGGATCGTCTCGTCAAGTTCTATGAGAAAGTCATGGGTGTTTCGGCGGAACGCCCCGCGCCCGTCTTTGCCGAACTCGTTGTGCCATCGTGCACACTCGCGATCGGCCACTCCCAGACGGTGCAACTGTTCGGCGCTGGTTCCGCAGTGGCGCCCAACAATCACACTGTCATCATCGAGTTCCGCGTCCACGATGTCGATGCCGAATACGAGCGCTTGAAGCCGTTTGTCGACGAGTGGGCAAAAGAACCAACCACGATGCCGTGGGGGAATCGTGCTATGCTGTTTCGCGATCCAGACGGCAACCTAGTTAACCTCTTCGCGCCCGTGACCGAGGAAGCGATCAAACGGTTCAGCGGTAGGCGTTGACGGACAGTTGAAGTGAGTGAGGCGAATTTTCGTAGTTAGTCATTTTACTGACCGCTTCATTGAAAGAGACCAGAGACCATAGCAATGAGCTATTATTGTCGTATAAGGAAAGGCAGCAAAGACGATTTGAACGTGCTTTCCTGGTTCAGTCGCGATAAGATTGCGGCAAAGATATAAGCTTAACGGAGGTGACTTGATGAATGACAATAATATGAGCACGGTGACGCTTGGCATGGGCTGTTTTTGGAGTCCTGACGCTTTGTTCGGACAACTAAAAGGAATCATCCGAACCCGCGTTGGCTATGCCGGAGGAACCCTGGATCAACCTACTTACCGACAGCTTGGAGATCATACGGAAACGGTCGAAATGGATTACGATACCCGGATCCTTTCATTGGAGAATGTTCTGGATGTATTTTGGAGTAACCACAATCCTTTCAATATTAACGAATATAAAGGCCGTCAGTATCAATCCTTGGTCTTGTATCGTAGCCAAATTCAGCTAAACGTAATCCAGAAGGTCATGCAAATACGGGAAGAACAAGGAAAAGGAAAGCCTGACACCGAGATTGCTCCCTTTAACCGTTTTTACCCTGCTGAGGATCGACATCAGAAATATTATTTAAAACGCTATCCTAGTGCAATCGAAGAGCTGAGCAAACTTTTTCCGTCCCCTCAAGAGCTGACGGATGCAACCTTGGCAGCAAGGTTGAACGGTTTGGCCAAAGGGTATACCAATCTGCGTACCATCCTAGACGAAATCCGTACATGGCCGATCAGCGAGGAGGAACAAGGAAACTTGTTCCATCTTATCCAAAGAATCAGATGGTGATTGATCAGAAACTTTCAACATTGTATAATACCGCCTATTAGCGGAACGAGGCCACCGATTGATTCCACGGTAGCCTCGTGATATAGATTATTCAACTCTCGTGTCCCGTTAGCGTAACGAGCTGATTACTGACTTAATCTCATCAGCCATATCAAGTACTATTTTCCACTCATATGAGGTTCTGACAGCATTAATATTCCATTCATTACTTTGCTGTAATCTAAGGAATTTAGCTCTTAAACTCAGACTTTTAGACCTAACTACATCATTAATCAGTCCAGCCTCGTGCAGTCTCTGTAAATTGTCACTGTGTAAAAACGTTACTGCCCTAATATCGAATTCTTCAAAGATGTTATAACCGATAACGGAGTCATCCGAACTTAGTAAGTATGTTCCACACGAATTAATAGTATGGACGTATAGCTCATACAATTTATCTACTGAAATGTTCTCCATAAAGTCAATCCTCTGTTTCAAATTGAAGATAACACCAACAAAAAAACCTCGTATTAACTTTACTAATCTAGTGGAACTCTCCTACCCGTTAGCGGAACAGACCGCCAATTTTTATCGGCAGCCTGTTCTTCGACGTTACTGTGCTCGTTTTGTTTAGTCCATCTGGAGATCTATTGATTCTGAGTTGTTCCTTTGCTGCACAAGAACCTGTACCTTTGAATCAGAATTGGGTGAAGTAGAAGCAGCTCCGAGAATGAAAGAAAAAATTCTCTTCTCATGTGGTTTTGTAGCTGCTATTCCTCCAAAGGCTCCATCGCCTCCAACATCACCATCAACCATATACTGAGCTGTAATTTCACCCGTTTGCAACGGTTCCTTACCATTGTAGACTAAGTATGTTCTTGTATTTACTTTCTCCGATTCTTTGGATTTGTAAAAGTAGATCACTGCTCCCCAGTTGTCCGTATGACCTTTGAACTCATGGAGATATTCAAGCTTTGGATCATTTGTTATATCAGTCATTTGATCCTTTTTAATGCCGCCGTAGTAATCTTTTTCTTTAGTGCATCCTGTTAACACGATGAGTAATATAAGTACAATTGCGGTCCACTTCACTTACATACCTCCTCGTATGACCAGGCACGCCGTGTTGTCTGCCCACTGTCAACTCCATATGATCCTATATTAACAAATACGCTAATAATCATGTTTTTGTTGCGTTAAATTGCCCCTTTAGTTATACGACTCGTCATGATCGATCCTCACAATTAATTAATTTTATTAATCTTAATCTTATCTGTAAGCACAAACGCATAACAATAAAGGAAAGAACATCTATTTTCCGCCCGCCCGTGGAATATTGAACTAATATGATGTCTGCTTGAAATGATGAAAAGAGGTGAATGTACTTGGATGACCTAAATCAGATAATTGAACAGATAAAAATGCAATTAAATAATATTAGTGGTAACGTAAGTAATAACGGAAGTAATGAAGTCCAGGCTTTGAGAGAAGTCAGTGGTAGATTAGATGAAATACATTCTTCCCTTAACACGATTTCATTAGTTTTGCTATGCATACTTTTTATAGGTACTGTCGTGTCAGGTATTCATTTATATTTCTACATTAAGCGGCATTTGATAGAACATAAAAAGAAACAACAATTGGATCTTTGATATAACTGTAAAGTAACAGGCTGCCAAAACTGGCAGCCTGTTGTCATTATGCAAACGTATCTCGTTAGTTTAATTAATCCTAGATTATCTTCTGAGCCATTTCTTGATTAAAACTATGGTAAGGACTCCAAATAATATTGGAAAGGCGAAGATGAGAACAACGAAAAATCCAACATGTTGCGCTATCCAATCAGAGAATGGCTCCATATGCGTAGTCCCCCCTCAACTCATTCGCAGGATTTCATCACCTTGAATTCATTATGCAGGTGGGGAAAGTTAGAGGCGAGTGCCGTCTGGCCATTATTTGGGTATGCGGGAACAGGAGAATCGCACTAGCCGTTCCCTTACGCTTCATTCTACTGCACGCAAACTCCACAAGTGCCCTGGTGTTTACTATCCCATGACTCGACGGGTCTATGCCCTAACATTCCATCGTCATACTTATCCAAGGTGTGGAGACCGATTGCGTTTAGCGGACGGGTCTAAGCCCTTTTCGGGCACGAACTCGGTTCTCCGTGCTTTCTTTTTCAAAATCCCGCGAATGAGTCAACATACGTGACGGTTCATTACCTTAGGCTGCTTGTGAAACGAGAAAGCTGGCTTTTTCGGGAGAGAATGTTTCAGATCGATGGACCATACCAATTAGAATTCGTGCCACTTTACCCACAAGCTTGAAGACAGACTGTTGCTTTTTCATGTGTTTTACTTGAACATTATGCTGATGCAATTCTTGAAAGATCGGATTAATTCCGATAAGTTGAATGGTTGCTAAGTATAGATATTTCCTTAGATTAGAATCCTCTCGTTTGGAGATGACGATCTGCCCTTTCCTTTTTCCCGACGTGCTTTCTGCCAGATTAAGACCGGCTTTTCGCAGTAACTGACGCCCATGTGCATACTACGCGAAGTTGCTTTTCTATGTCTGCTAACATATCCATAATTCGTTCAAACTCTGTAATTAGACGCACAAAATCTTGCTTTGCTTCGGTTAAGGCTGTAATGTCTCCTACACTCCGCCTAGCTTGCGCAAGGAGCTCAGCAGCCTTTTGTATGCCTGTAGTGCCGCCTGCCCTCTGCATATGTTTTCTCCACATCGAAATGATCTCCGGTGTTGACCGTCCAGCAAGATCCTGAGGCGTAGGCAACTCCTTCAACGTTGCCATAGAACGTTTGCAGGTCCAATCCTTAAAAACCGAACTGTACTCCGGGAAACGAATATCCAGCCACCGAATGATTCGATTTTGCAGTCGAACGCTATTGGTAACCCAGAATTCTCGATCACTCATCAGCGTTCGAAGACGCTGGAATACATGTGTCTGTTTCGTATGTTCATAGTAGAAGCCTCGGCTTACTACATCTGCTATGACCAGTGCATCTTCGGGGTCGCTCTTCGATTGGCAGTTGTCTCGGTTTTCTTTGTTTCGCTTTGTCGTTGCAGGATTGACTAAGACGACTTGCAATCCTTTATGGGTAAGCCAGTTGGCCAAGTTCCACCAATAATGGCCTGTTGGCTCCATACCAATGATCACTTTGCTCATACGATGCTTTGCTGGAGGTCTTCCATCCACCGCTGCAGCTTTTCAAATCCCTCGATGCTGTTGCTAAACGAAAGATGTCGATTCGTGAGCACGATTCCACGATAATTCGTAACCTGTGACACATGTGTTTCTTTCGCCATGTCGATTCCAACAATGAGATGCGAGGTGGTAATTCGTTCAATCCGTTGATTTTGAGCTTCCGATTGTTTAAACTTCATAACAAGAGCGCCTCCTTGATGTGTTGTGGACAAACCCATCATACCGAGGCGCTCCTTTTTTGACAAAGGCCATTTCTTAGCCTTAACTGGAATGTTTAGCGCAGAACAGGCCACCGATTGGCAGCCTGTTCTATGTTGTACAAATGTGTCCCGATAGCGACTCTCACCATTAAGATCGATAATAGGACAGAATCCAGCACACGCCGTTACGGTCGGTAACGATAGCCAATAGCCCGTTAAAAGGAGCTTCGTACGCTTCCGAATTAATAGTCCCTCCGGTCGCAAATTCTCCGTAAATCCGCTTGAAGGCCTCCTCCGTTTCGATTTTCAAGAAAACTCTCACGTAATCGCCTTTCATAACCGGCTTTGCCGCTTGCGTATCCGCAAACTTAAGGGTCGCCCCCTCCACATGCAGGTCCGCGTTAAGCACTTCTTCCCCTTGTTTGCGAAGAATGGCAATCTCGCCGCCAAACACCTCTTGATAATACTTGATTTCGTCTTTGCAATTCTCCACAGCAATAAAAGGATTCACGATCATATACT
>NZ_QTTN01000078.1 GCF_003386535.1 Paenibacillus taihuensis | reverse complement strand
GGGTTTCCCTCATGCCATTTTGGATTCCATTTCTATTCTCGGTCAATGTCATTGAGTTAACTTAATGACATTGCGCCGCAGCGGTCTCTTTTCATATGTAACAGCCTGCAGGTGGTTTACGCTAACCGATCGTATCGATCTTATTTAACCCAAAATAGCACTCAAAAAACCGCTAACGGACTCCAGCGGCGCTATTGTCCCATTTTGCGACCCATTGAGTCTCGTTTACCCCAAATAAGGCTTCTCGGGTCCGTTAGAATCAGGAAGCCCCCGATTTCGGACAAATAACGTCGCTGGAGTCCGTTAGCGCACCGGGACCGCCGTCAGCCGCCAGCCTCCAACCCCCAAACCTCTCCCTACACCCACTCCGTCCGCGGTTGCAGCTCCACTTCCCCGTCGCCGGAGCCGTCCAGCGGGATCGCGATCATGCGCAGCTCGTCCATCGGACGCAGCACCGAATGCAGCTCGTACGGCGTGCGTTTGCCGCGATGCAGCCAATCTCCAATAGCCTCGGGCTCCAGAATCGCCGGCATAAGCGGCTGATACGGGGAGACGAGCGGGTTCGCTTCCGTCATCATCATCGTGCAGGTGCGCATCTCGAAGCCGGATGCTTGGCGGAACACGTCGTACAGTCCCGCAATCGCGAACGTCCCGCTGCGCATGGTGAGCTTGATGCGATGCACCTCTTTGCCGATCGTCCGCGTCACATAGAAGCCGTTGCACGGAATGATGCAGCGCTGCTTCTGGATAATCCGCTCATAAATCGGCTTCTGGAACAGCTTATTGCGGTCCATATGCGTCGAATCTTTGGCCCAATAAGGCACCATTCCCCAACGGAACTCGTCCAAAATACGCCCTGCGTCTTTGTGTTCGAAAATCGCTGAAATCGTATCGGTAGGAGTCACTTCATTGCGGTTTGCGATATAGAGCAGTACGTTGTCGAGCTCAAACTTATCCGTCAGCTCCGAGGACGGAGCCGTAATGGCAATTGCTTCACACATCGGAAAACACCTCCAGTTATTTCGGCTATTATTGCCTGGACGCGTCTAAATCATGTATCCCTATCGTCCATATCGACCTGGAGGCGCTATAATCAAAATAACGAAAGGAGCGAACGATCAAGATGCCGACGAAGATTCCCTCAGCCCCAGCCAAGCCGGAGTTCTCCAAAGGCGAGCGGCTGCTGCCATTCTCCTCCCTCTTTGAAAATGACAACGAGACGCCGATCTATGTGAACCGCGTGCATGAAACATTTGAGCTGCTGATGCATGCGCATGACTTCATTGAGGTGTGCATCGTTGCCGAGGGGACCGGCTTCCACTACATCGGAGACGAGCAGATGCCGGTTGCCCGCGGCGATCTGTTCCTCATCCCGGTCGGCGTTCCGCATGTGTTTCGTCCCGGATCCACCGCCAGAAGCAGGCAGCTCATCATCTACAATTGTATTTTCACGATGGAACAGCTGGACAAGCTGCTGCAAGCAGTGCCAGCGGAGCCGGCGATAGCGGCGATGTACCGCCAGCTCTGCAGCAAGCAGCAGTGGCTGCACGTGCATGAGCGCGGCGAGGAAGGTCAGCTGTTGTTCCATAAGCTATATCAGGAATTCACGACTCGCCGCCCCGGTTACGCCGCGTCCATGTGCGCAGCGGTCATCGAGCTGCTGATCATGCTGTACCGCAGACAGCTGGAACGCGAAACGCTGTCCGGGCAGCACCAAAACCAGCAGCAGCAACAACTCTCGAGAGCAGTGAGTAAACCACCAAGCTCGGTCCAGCAGATCATCGAGGCGATCGATGCCGATTGCGCGGCACCTGAGCTCACGGTTGCAGCCATGGCCGCGCAGCTTGGCGTCAGCGAGCGGCAATTTCAGCGCAGCTTCCAGAAGGCGACGGGCATGACATTCCTCGCCTATGTGCAGAGCGCGCGCATCGAGCTCAGCTGCAAGCTGCTGCTGCGCACCGATGACCTGATAAGCCGGCTCGCTCTTCGCGCCGGCTACCAGGACATGAAATTTTTCAATCGACTGTTCAAGAAGAAGACGGGCATGACGCCGCGCGAATACCGGGCTTCGCAGCGATCCGAATCGTCCATCACGACTACCGCGTCAAAATAATCGGTTCCCCATCCCGCACCGCCACCGTATGCTCATATTGCGCGCCCCATGTGCCATCGACCGTTCGTGCCGTCCAGCCGTCATTGTCGATCCGCACATGAGGGTCGCCAAGCACGAAGATCGGCTCGATCGTAATGACCATCCCTTTGCGCAGCCATTTGCCGGTGCCTGGCTTCCCGCGGTGGAACACCTGCGGGTCCTCATGCATGCGGCGTCCTATGCCGTGCCCGATGAACTCCTCCACGACCGAGTACCCTTCTCGGTCGGCAATTTGCTGCACCGCGTAGCCGACGTCGCCAAGCCGCTTCCCCTCGACCGCATGCGCAATGCCCCGGTACAGCGCCTGTTTCGTCGCCTTCATGAGCCGCTCCACTTCTAGACTCACCTTGCCGACCGCATACGTCCAAGCGGAATCCGCCATCCAGCCGTTCAGCTCCGCCACCATATCGATCGTCACAATCTGCCCTTCTTTTAGCGGAACAGCCGACGGAAATCCGTGGCACACAACATCCCCTACAGAGGCACATGTCGCAAAAGGATATCCTTTATACCCGATCTGCGCGGGACGTGCCCCGTGCTTGCGCATGAATGCATCTGCGAACTTGTTGATTTCAAGCGTCGTCACGCCAGGCTTGATCCGCGCAGCGATTTCCCGATGGCAAGCTGATACAATACGCCCTGTTCTGCGTATGGCTATCAGCTGCTCATCCGTCTTGTAATGAATCATCTGCGTGCCTCCCTCCCGTCAAAGTCAGAGCAGGCGCAAATAACAAAAAACCTTGTCCTAACGTGCAGGACAAGGTTATCGATTCACTCTATTCAGCTAACGGACGACCGGAGTCTGCCCATCTCGTGTTCAACTAGCAGGGTTAATTCTTCCTCGTAGCCTCCCATAATTCGATACTTACGGATGTACTCTCTGACAAATTTCCGTGAATCCTTCGGCTGAAAAATGCGAGTCAGCTCCACGAGGCTTTCTTTGACTTCATTATGGCTGCGTTTCGCCATGAAATCCCCTCCCTAGCATCGGCTTACTGGTCCTAACAGTTACTGTACGAGAACGCACGCGGCGGAACTTGAACCGCGGCTGGTACCAACTGGTGCCTAAACAATCCGTTTGAACGAAGACGAGAAAAGGAGCTCTGAGAGCGGCTTGAAATCAAATATGTTTTCTTTGAAACAATCCATTTAAGTGAATTGTTTCATTTATCAATTAATTATAACATTTTAAACTTTCACTTAAAAGCGAACACCCAAACTTTACATTATTTTCAACTCTCGTTCTGTTCGGGTTTCTCTTCCGCTTCGGCAGCTGCCGACTCCTCCCGAAGCTGCGATTTGAAAATAATCGTTTCAGGCGGGTCAGATTCCGGCGAGCGTGAAGTCATGGCTGACCAAGCGCTGTTCTTATACATTCGTAAGTAGGCGATCACACCTGTAACCGCAACGATGATGCCGAACAGGATGACCGCGCCCGTAACCCATGGGCTAACCATTATGCGCACCCTCCATCTCCCCAGGTGAATTTCCATTTACAGCCTAATTATAGGGGAAAGGGGTAACGCTTTCAATGCGGCGGACATCCCTCTACAAAAATGTAACATGTTACAATTACGTTACTCGGCGGAACGTTCCGCTTCCCCAAGCGAGCAGCTCACCTTTATTATCGACAATACTGCCCTGCAATGTGAGTGTTCGCCTGGATTTATGGATAAGCACAGCCTCACAGCGAATTTCGCCGATGCCTGTACTTTGTAAATAATGGACGTTTAGCTGCGTCGTAACGGTCTTCTCCCCTGGGCATTCCATGATAACGACGAGCCCCATCGCGTTATCGAGCAGCGATGCGAGCACGCCGCCATGCACAATATGTGCGAGATTGAGATGCTCCGGTCTCACCTGCAGCGAGATGCCGCATTTGCCAGGCTCGGCATGAACCAGCTCGCAGCCGAGATAACCCCAGAACGTCGGCTTCGCAGCCTCCGCCAGCCGGTTCAATTGCGCAAGCTCATCACGCTCATTGGAGCGGGGATCCTCCTGTTCCTTCTCGTTCATTCGCTTCCTCCTCCTGCAGCTTGCGCCGCAGCACCTTCCCGATCATCGACATAGGCAGCTCCGTACGGAACTCATAGAGATGCGGCACTTTGAAGACCGCAAGGCGATCCCGGCACCAACGGTCCAGCTGCATCGCCGATACGCTTACGTCTTTGCGCAGCACGATGAACGCTTTGACCGTTTCTCCGCGGTACTCGTCTTTGACCCCGATCACACAGGCGTCCCGAACACCGGGATGTTCGTAGAGCACTTCTTCCACCTCGCGCGGATACACGTTGAATCCGCTCGCGATGATGATGTCCTTGATGCGATCCACAATGGCAAAGAAACCATCGCTGTCGGCCTGCGCCATATCACCGGTCCGCAGCCATTCTCCTCGGAAAGCCGCTTCCGTCGCAGACGGGCTGTTCCAGTAGCCCTTCATCACCTGCGGACCGCGAACGAGCAGCTCGCCGATCTCGCCCTCGGGCAGATCTTCGCCTGTATCCATATCCGCAATGCGCGCGTCGGTATTCGGCAGCGGCAAACCGATAGAGCCGATCCGTCGCTTCGTCCAGATCGGATTCACATGCGTAACAGGCGATGCCTCCGTTAAGCCGTAGCCCTCGATGAGCCTGCCTCCAGTCAACGCCTCAAACTTCGTCTGCACCTCAAGCGGCAACGGCGACGAGCCGCTTACGCAAACTTTTATCGAAGAGAGATCATATTTTTTCACATCGTGATGGTTGAGAAGGGCTACGTACATCGTTGGCGCGCCCGGGAAGACAGTTGCCTTCTGTTTGCGTATCGTTTCCAGCACAGCTTGGACTTCAAAGCGAGGGAGGAGAATGAGAGAGCCGCCTTTCAGAACGGACAAGTTCATGAGCGCGGTTAAACCGAAGACGTGGAAGAGCGGCAATGCGGCGAGAAACCGCTCCTTGCCCTCATCCACGCGGTAAAACCAAGCCGAGCACTGCACGACATTGGCAACTAAATTACGGTGAGTGAGAATCACGCCTTTCGCAAGACCGGTCGTGCCGCCGGTATACTGCAGCTGCGCAGTATCGGCTTCCGGGTTCAACTCGACCTGACTTGGCAGCTTCGGCGCGCGCGACAGAAACGAGGTATAACGAGTCACGCCATGCTTGCCATAGGGGATGCTTGGGTTATGGCCGGAGCGGCGCTGCTTGATCGGGTAGAGCATATTTTTCGGAAAAGGCAGCTCATCCTGGATGGACGTGACGAGCACGGTGCACAGCTGCGGCACCGGACCGTCCTCCGGCACGTCGCCGCGCACCCGCGCCAGCCGCGGATAGAGCAGATCCAGCGTGATGATGCATCGCGCGCCGCTGTCCTTCAGCTGATGCGTCAGCTCCCGCTCCACATAGAGCGGGTTCGTCATGACGACAATCCCGCCGGCGAGCAGGACGCCGAAGTAAGAGATCACCGTCTGCGGGCAGTTCGGCAGCATGATCGCGACGCGGTCGCCTTTGCCGATGCCCACCGCTTGCAGGCCGGCCGCCATGCGGTTCGCGGCAGCCAGCAGCTCGCGGTATGTGGTCTTCCTGCCGTAAAAGTGCAGCGCTTCGTTGCCCGGATATTTGGCAGCCGTCTGCTGCAGCAGATCGCTGATGCTGACGTCCGGAATATCGAGCGTGTGCGGCACTTCGCCGGGATAATTTCGTAACCATGGCGATGCTTGGGCCTGATCCATAACGCGTGACGCCTCCTCCTACAACGTGTACTGTTCGCTGCGGATGACACGAGCGGCAATGCCGCGTTTCAGCGCGATGGTGTCGGCCAGCGGTGCGCGCGTCAGCTTCTTCAGCACCGAGAGCTGCGTTTGGAGCGAATCGCCCTCCTCCAATGCAGACAGCGCCGTCTTCGCATAACGTTCGATCCTCTCCATCGCTTCCTGCACGAAGACGATTGTCATTTCGGTTGCATTTTTGGTGCGGGCAGCCGTGGCTGTCTCCGCGTTCAGGAGCATCTTCCGAGTGCGGAGATTGGCGCTCTCCATCGCGAAGATTTGAATCATCATATCGGCGAGCAGGCAGAGCACCTCTTGCTGCTGTTCCAGCGCAAGCCCATACTTCTGGACCGCAAGCCCGCCGACAGCGAGAAATATCTTCTTCGCCTGCTGAATCCGGTACGTCTCCTTGGAAAGCGGCTCGTCAAAGGTAGGAAGCGGCATCGGCTGCAGCAGCTCTGCTTGGAGCGAGCGCGCTTTGCGGAGTAGCGGCAGCTCGCCTTTAAGCGCTTTTTTCATGAGCGTGCCCGGGATGAGCATCCGGTTGATCTCGTTCGTTCCTTCAAAAATCCGGTTGATCCGCGAGTCCCGGTAGATCCGCTCCACCTTGTATTCACGGATATAGCCGTAGCCGCCGTGAATTTGCACCCCTTCGTCCGCCACGTAGTCCAGCACTTCCGTCGCGAACACTTTATTGATCGAGCACTCGAGCGCGTACTCGGAGATCGCTTTGGCCGCGCGTGCTCCAGCGTTCTCGTCCGAACCGCCTTCCGCCTCGCTCTCTTGCAGCAGCGCATCGATCCAGCCTGCGGTGCGGTACACCATGCTCTCGAGCACATAAGTGGCGATGTTCATATCGGCCAGCTTCGCCCCAATCAGTGGAAAAGAGGAGATCGAGCGACCGAACTGCTTACGCTGGTTCGCATACTTGGAAGCGAGCCCGATCGTCTCCTTCGCACCGCCGACGCAGCCAGCGGCCAGCTTGAAGCGGCCGATGTTGAGGATGTTGAAGGCGATGAGATGGCCTTTGCCGATCTCGCCGAGCACGTTCGAGGCAGGAACCGGCGTGTCTTCGAAGAAGATTGGGCAGGTCGACGAGCCTTTGATGCCCATCTTGTGCTCCTCCGGCCCGATGCTGAAGCCCGAGTAGCCCCGCTCTACAATGAATGCGGTAAAATGGTCCCCGTTCACCTTCGCGTACACGATGAAAATATCCGCGAAGCCGGAGTTCGTAATGTACAGCTTGGAGCCGTTGAGGATGTAGTGCTTGCCGTCCGGCGACAGCCGCGCCGTCGTTCTTGCACCGAGCGCGTCGGAGCCGGATGCCGGCTCGGTCAGACAGTAGGCGGCGATCCGCTTGGCGGTCGCGAGGTCAGGCAGGTAGCGCTCCTTCTGCTCCTGCGTGCCGAAGAATACGATCGGCAGCGTGCCGATGCCGACATGCGCGCCGATCGACAGCGCGAACGACGACGCCTCGGCGAACGTCTCGGCGAGCAGCGTCGAGCTCACTTTGTCGAGGCCGAGGCCGCCGTACGCCTCCGGCACGTCCGCGCCGAGCAGGCCGAGATCGCCGGCCTTGCGCAGTAGCTGCGTCGTGAGCTCGTAATTGAGCGCCTCAATTTCCGCATCCCGCGGCCGCACCTCGCCTGCGAGAAAAGCGCGCGCCGCATCCGCGATCATCCGCTGCTCGTCGGTAAAATCCTCCGGCGTCACGACCGCCTCCGGTGCCATGTCTTCCACCACGAAGCGCCCGCCCCATCGATTGTTTTGCGCCATACGTATTTCACTCCTTTCTAGGAGAAGCAAGAGTGAGACTTTAAAAAAGACTTTAAACTGCTGGGGGTTTGCTGATGAGTGTCCCTGGGGTACTCTCTTTGGTTCAAACTGCTGGATTTCTGCCGATGTGTGGTCCT
>NZ_QTTN01000077.1 GCF_003386535.1 Paenibacillus taihuensis | reverse complement strand
ACGGTTTCGAACAAGGGTTACCGCTTCTTAGCGGAGACGATGAGATCTCCTTGGGTCACGTCAACCGACTTTCCCCCGAAACCAGTCCTCCTAACTTCCAGAGCCACTGGTGGTATTGGACCTCCCCTTCTTTTGCAGGGTTATCCGGCTCTGTCAGCCAACTTGGTATGCCGCCTGTTCCGGGTTTTGCCTTCGCATCCTCCGCACCTCTCCTCGCGGACAAAGCACTATGCGTCAGCTATGCACTTCCGCCACCTCGCGGTGTGCTAGAGACTTTCACTCCTTAGTCGATTGCGCTGCCAAGCGCACAAAAGACGGAGCACCTCATGTGCCCCGCCAATTCCAACCTGCCAACTAAATAATAAGACTGCTCACCGCAAAGCTCGTGCCCAGGAACACGCAGAACAGCAGCGTCCCTACCGCCACATTGCCTTTTTGCAAATGCTCTGCGATGTTCAAGTTCGGCGTTACGAGCTCGAAGATCCAGTAAGCGGCGACGAGACAAACATAACCAACGGCGAACCAGAGTATCACATGCCAAATGGATGTGTTCGTATACATCGCGACGCCAAGAATGATCGCAGTTGCCAGGAACTTGCCGCCAAACGCAAGACCGACGGCAACATTGCCTTTGCGCAGCTCATCCATATCCCGGAATGGCGTCATCCAACTGAATATCAGCATGCCCGCCAACTGAAGAATAATAATTGCAGCAACACTTACGACAAGATTAATAACGACGGTCATTTACGCCCACCCCCTGAATTTGGCATACGCGAGATCATAATCGAGATAGTCGTGGACTTCCTCGACGTTGACCATCACGTTCTTCAAGCTCTTCAGCTTCTCGTACCGCTTATCGTCAATCGGCTGCTTGAGCTGATTGCCCGAAGGCAGCGTAATCACGGCGAAATCCCGCGATTTTCCTTGGTAGGACGTCTTGTATACGCCAACTAGCGGCACTTCCGTCTGCAAAGACACCTTCAGCTTCGCAAGATCATCCTTCGCGCTCGCTTCGGTTTTATACGACTTGATCGCGTTCCACGATGACAGCTTGATTTGATTGCTTCCGCTATCGCTCACCGTCATTGCGGCGGTCATATATTGCAGCGTCCATACATCATCGCCAGTCGCATAGTTTCCGTCGTTCGACAGCAATGTATTGTCAGGCAGAATAACCATATCACTGCCGACGAGATCGCCGACCTTACCTTGCACAATCCGATAATCCCATGGAATCGAGTTATCTGCTGCCGCTTGTTCCGTCGCGACATTCGCTTGACTTGAGAATACGGACTTCTGATCCGATTCACATGCGGTAAGCAGCAGCCCCGCCAGCAATACAAGCAGCATGAACCCCGAAATTCGTCTCCCCAGCTTACCAGCCCTACTCATTGCTCTCTCACTCCCATTGCCACAAAATGGCTCGTATTCCCCGTAATCGGACCGCCTGCACGGCCAAGCATCCCGCAAGGAACTCCGTTGATGACGAACATCCCTGTCAGCAAATGAAGCTCGCCGACAGCCGTCTCAATGCGGGCAAGCTCCGCCCGCTTCTGATACACAAGCGGAAACAGCTCGCTCGTGTCATAGCCGTCCATATCCGCCAGTTCCAGAGCTCCTGCTTGATCGAATAGACGAACGGAGCCGCCTTCCCGTCCGAACATCGACTTCGATACGAAGCTGCCCTCAAACACGGGATTGTTATACGCAGGCAGCATATATCGGCTAATCGCCCCACGCTCCGCCTCGTCAAACAGCAAGCCCAATTCGTACAAGCCCCACACAGCGGCTAGCAAGCCTTTGGACTGCAGCAGTATGCTGTGAATGCCGTTATACAACTTCAAGTTGCCGCTCTCGATCGCATATGCGAGCGCTTCTCCGCCATCGTCTACAGCCATCCATTCCTTCGGATACAAGGCGAACATGCTGCTAATCGGCTGGCCATCGCGATCCTTCAGCACACCTTCGTCGACCCATAGCTCAAGGCAATCGACGCAGCGCATCGGCAAGCCGCTATGTTTCACAAGTGCTTCAATGGTGCCTGAATCCTCCAAGTGCTCCCCATAGCCAACGCAAGCTGCGGCCTCAGGGCGCTCTACGCCCCACGCCTCTGCTAGGCGCTGTGCCATCCCTGCGTTCGGCGAAAAAATTCCCGCTATTCCCGCTTCCTCGCAGAGCCAAGGGGTCGCAATCGAAGCTTCCACATAGCCCGTCGGCGTATCGGCATTCAGCTCAAGCAGCTTGATGACTCCATCATTCGAGATGGCAAAATCAAACCGTGCGTACCGGCTAATCAGCCCTTCCTGAGGAAGCGGAAGCAGATCAAGCGCATCCCATAACACTTCAGGGATACCGAGCAGCTCATAAAATTCCGGCTTGCCATGAATATAGCGGGCGGTCTTATCCAGGATGAGCCACAGCTTCGCAGATGCAGCCTCCAACTCTTCAAACAATGCCCGCGGCATCGTCACAATCTGATCGATCCAGTACGGCTCCTCCGCCAGGTCCGCCCAGCTGAATCCCAGCTCACGCAGCTGCGCTACGCGAGATGCGCGAACCGCATGAGGCTCTCCAATCACGACAAATCGATTCGCTTCCGCCATTAACCGCCGAAGCCTCCAAAGATCGAATGCGAAGAGCTCTTCGAGGAGCTGCTGCCGGACGAGCTCATCGAGCTGGACTTGCCGCCGATTCCGCCTGGCGAAGACGAGGTTGACTTCGACCGGCGCGTTACTGAGCCGCTCTTGTTCGAAGTGACTGGACGTACCGTTGAGCCGGAGACCGGTTTATTTTGAAAGCTGTCGCTGTTATACGCTGTTTTCGGTTTGTAAGTCGTGTGCGTATTCGGCTTGTAAGTCGTATGCGTCGTGTAGTAACGCGTCGTCGAATACGACGAGCCTTGATTGAACAGCAAGTGGTAGAGCATCAGATCGTCCCATCCGAAGCTCGAGTGATATCCGTTGTTAACAATGATCGTATCCCCGGAACTCGATGTTCCGCCGCCACCGGCACCGCCGCTTACAGCCGTGCTGCCGCTTCCCGCTGCTTCCTCGTTATCTTGATCCTCTGCATTCTCATCTGCAAGCATCGGTATGTTCCAATCCACAGCCGGATCAAAATATTGCTTCACCGCGTCCGAGGACCACTCGACCAGCTTCGGCTGTTCCGTCCCCGCAGTTGCCGTTGCTGAAGAATTCCCTTCCGCATAGGCCATCCCGCCGAACACGGCGTTCGCAATCAGCGCAACGCCAAGCGATGTCGATAAGATCCGGAGCGGCTTGCCGTCTTTCGTAAACAGCTTCGACCGAAGCGAATCGGCCTGCCCTTCATCCCACTTCAATGTTACCCCTCCCATGGTGCAATCATTTCTTCGATTCAGATTCAGCTGACCCTATTCATTACGTACGGCAACGACTAAAATTTCAAGTTTTCCTGAATCCAAATTCAATCTGCCTTCCAGCGTCTTAAATTCCTGATTCCCGATCGTTATGAAATTAATATGCTCAAGCGACGTGATCATCGCCGTTGTCCAAATCCGTTCATCGATGCGGTTCAATTCCCCGTCCGCATCCTTCTCGTATACAATGACAGCTATGCCATTATCCATCATCCGCTACTTCCTCTCAAGCCCAAATTAATACCATGATTTTTACAGTAACTGAGAGCTTAAGTTATTGTCAATCATGACGTCCGCATGAAAAAAGACCGCCAGTCCCTTGTCGGGGAACTGACGGTCCAATCGCAGGCCCCTTTAGCTGCGTTTTCCTGCACCGAAACGATCCATAAGTTCATTCGCGGTCACTGCAATATGCTCAAAAGCGGAATCCAGCTCCCTAACGCTCTCGGCATGATGCGCCATATCTTGCTTCACCGTCTCCACATAACTGTTGATTTCATTCAACCGGCTCTGCATTTCGTTAAGCTGCGTGCGAATCGTCTTCGAAGCATCCTTGCTCTGATTCGCCATCTTCCGAATTTCATCCGCAACGACTGCGAAGCCGCGTCCATATTGCCCGGCATGAGCCGCTTCTATAGAAGCATTAAGACCGAGCAGATTCGAGGTATCCGCCAATTCCTGCACAACCTCAATGATGGATTGAATCGCGGTGATATCCTGAAGAATCGAAGCGGACTTCGCCGACAGTTGATCCATCTCGCCATGGATGGAGGAAAAGCCCGAGGCAAGATGATTGGAGGTCGCCGTCATTTCTTCCACTGATGCAGCAAGGCTCTCCGAGGAGTTACGGATCATTTCGAACTTCTCATTCACGGTTACCGAAGAGAGTACCCCTATGAGCTCGCCATTGTATCTGAGAGGAGTTGCTGTTGCCACATAAGCGATTCCGAATGCCTCAGGACCTCTTTCCTCATAACAGACTTTACCGGAGCTCAATGCTTGATCCGATACCGAATTCGCCAGCGCGCTGCGCGGCGTTCCAACGGGAATTTTAACTTTAATCGATGGAGTGGGGCTAAAACCGACTACCTTCTCCAAATCCATCACAAGCAGAATCGTTTCCTCAGCGAAAGCTTGCTGATACGTTTCCATCATATCGATCACCGATTGCATGTACGCTTCTTTACTCATCGTGAGCCCACAACCCTTCATCGTACTTCGTCAAAAAAGCTTATTACATATATATCGGAATCTATGAATGAACTTTTTAATGTAAAAAAAAGTCAGGAACTATTTGAAGTTCCTGACTTTTACTGGATATTTTTTAAAAAATCGATTACGATCTCTTCTTGCGTGTCATTACATCGAAGATAACTGCTGCTGCGAGCACCGCGCCGCGAATCATGTACTGGTACGAGATGCCGACGCCGAGCAGGTTCATACCGCTGGAGAGGGAGGCCATAACGATCGCACCGATGATCGAGCCCGTTACTTTACCAACTCCGCCTGCTGCGGATACGCCGCCGACATAAGCAGCAGCGATTGCGTCAAGCTCGAACAGCGTACCCGCTGTTGTTGTCGCCGATTGCAGACGCGCTGTATACAGAATACCGGAAAGTGCGGAGAGCATACCCATCGAACCGAATACGATGTACGTGATCTTCTTCACGCTGATACCGCTCAGATGAGCCGCTTCCGGGTTGCTTCCTACCGCATAGATATGACGGCCGAGCACTGTTTTCGTGGATAGAATTTGATACACAATGACGACGAGGAGCATGATTACAACTGTCCAGGAGAAGCCGTTGTAGCCTGCGATAATCCAAGTTACATACGCGATAATAGCGGAAACGAATACAAGCTTAACCGAGAACATGCTGTTCGAGATGACTTCAAAGTTGTATTGCTGCTTCTTTCTGCGGTTCGAAATTTCAATGAGTATGAACAGCAGAATAGCGACTGCGCCAAGGATCAAAGAAAGTACGTTCAGTCCGCCCACTTTACCAAGCGAAGGGATAAAGCCGTTACCGATTGCGTTAAAATGATCGTCTTTGACGATGATGGTACCTGTTTTCTCTGTTACCATTAGCAGCGCGCCACGGAAGATCAACATCCCTGCAAGCGAGGCAACGAAGGATGGAATACCGATCTGTGCGACTAGGAAACCGTTCAGCATGCCAACAACGATACCGAATACGAGGATGATCGGAATCGTAATGTAGAACGGAACGCCGAGCTGTGACATGAAGATCGCTTCGATTGCGCCTAGGAAGCCGGCCGAGAAACCGACCGACAAATCGATATGACGGATGACGATGACGAGCGTCATGCCAACCGCAAGAACGGCGATATAGCCGGTTGCATCGAGCATGTTACTAATGTTGCGCGACGACATGAACAGGCCGTCGGTCATGATCGAGAACGTCAGCATGATGACGAACAATGCGATATACATCCCGTATTCGCGGATATTTACTTTAGTCAACGATTTCGCTTCATTAAAGAAATTCATTGTGCCTTCCCCCTATTGCGTTGCAAGTTGCATAATTTTCTCTTGATCCGCTTCCTCGATAGCCAGCTCGCCCGTCATGCGTCCTTCGGCCATGACGTAGACGCGGTCGCTCATGCCGAGCACCTCGCCAAGCTCTGAAGAGATCATAATGATGCTCATGCCTTCTGCGATCAGCTTGTTCATGAGCGTGTAGATCTCGAACTTCGCGCCAACGTCGATTCCGCGTGTCGGCTCATCCAGAATGAGCAGCTTAGGTCCGACGAACAGCCACTTGCCAAGCGATACCTTCTGCTGGTTGCCGCCGCTGAGCTTGCCGACAAGCTGCTCAACCGACGGTGTTTTAATATTGAGCGACTGCTTGTAGGCGTTGGAAATCTTCACTTCTTCATTTTCATTAATGAAGCCGCGCTTCGAAATGCCATGCAGGTTCGCCGCAACGATGTTGCTCTTGATATCTTGAATAAGGAAGAGTCCATCGCCCTTCCGGTCTTCCGTTACGTACGCAATTCCTGCGGTGATCGCATCCTGCGGATGCTTGAAATTGCTCTTCTTGCCGTCAAGCAGCAAGTCGCCTACCAATTTATAAGACTTCGGATTGCCAAAAATGCTTTGTGCGAGTTCTGTTCGTCCGGAGCCCATCAAGCCGGCAATACCGACGATTTCACCTTGTTTAATGTGCAGATCGACTTTCTTGACGACGCTGCGGCCGAGATTCGGATCGTACGCAGACCAGTCCTTCAGCTCAAGAATCGTTCTGCCGAATTTCTTATCGGGCCGTTTCGGATAAATATCATCGATTTCCCGGCCGACCATGTTCTTGATAATGGCGCTTTCCGTTATTTCGCCTTTGGAACCGTCTAGTGTACAGATCGTTTGACCGTCGCGCAGCACTGTCGCTTTATCCGCAACGGCAATTACTTCTTTCAGCTTATGGGAGATCATGATGCATGTAATGCCTTGCTTCTTCAGCTCGCGAAGCAGCTCCAGCAGATTCTCGCTGTCATCTTCATTCAGCGCAGCTGTCGGTTCATCCAGAATGAGCAGTTTTACTTGTTTGCTTAATGCCTTCGCAATTTCGACAAGCTGCTGTTTGCCGACGCCCAGATCCTTAATCAGCGTCTCCGGGTTCACAACCAGCTTCACCATCCGGAGCATTTCCTTCGCCCGCATAATGGTGTGGTTCCAGTCGACGAATGAGCCGCGTTTAATTTCATTTCCTGCAAAAATGTTCTCGTATACCGTCAAATCAGGGAACAGCGCGAGCTCCTGATAAATAATCGCAATTCCGGTTTTTACGCTATCGCTAATCTTGGCGAAGCTCTGCACGTTTCCTTCGAATACGATATCTCCGCTGTAAGAACCATGCGGATATACGCCGGAGAGCACCTTCATCAGCGTCGATTTGCCTGCACCGTTCTCGCCGACCAAGAAATGAATCTCGCCTTTTTTCACTTTAAAGCTGACATCCGACAATGCTTTGACGCCCGGAAATTCTTTGGAAATGCCCTTCATCTCTAATAAATAGTCACTCATGTTCTCGCACTCCTTAACTAAATCATTCAGGTGTTTACTTGCTGATGGCTTGCACCCGTAATCCTGAATGATTAATCGAAGAATAGTGATAGTTGACCTATCACTATTCCTCGAAAAGCCTTTTATGGATTACAGACCTTGGAAGTCGCTCGCTTGGTAGTAGCCGGAATCAATCAGTGCCGCTTTTACGTTGTCTTTGTCAACAACGATTACATCTGTTTGCTTCGCCGGTACTTTGATCTTGCCGTTGTCGTACTCGCCAGTTGTCTCAGGTGTGTTGCCGTCGAGGATCGAAAGCGCCATACCCATAGCGTCTTTAACGAGGTTACGAACGTCTTTGAATACGGTCATGGATTGCTTGCCGTCGATTACGTATTGGATCGAAGCTTTCTCCGCATCCTGACCGGAAACGACGAAGCTCTTCACGTCTTTGTCAGAAGCGAATACGTCTGCGATGGAACGAGCTGTGCCGTCGTTAGGAGCAAGGATTGCAACGTCGCCTTTCATGTCGGCTGCTGCTGCAGTCAAGTGAGTTTGCGCTTTGTTTTTCGCTTCGTTCGGATCCCAGTTCGTCGTGATTTGACCGATGATTTTGCTCAGTTTGTCACGGTCTTGGGAAAGATCGGCAGTGTCTTTCAGAGCTTCAGCTTCGCTGGAGTTCGCGATTTTGAACGTGCCGTCAGCGATTTTCGGTTGAAGCACCGACCATGCGCCTTGGAAGAACAAGAATGCGTTGTTGTCGGAAGCTGCGCCAGCGTAGAGGTACAATGGCTCGCCGCCGCCTTTCGCGTGATCAACCAGGTATTGCGCTTGTGCTGCACCTACTGCAACGCTGTCGAAGGTTACGTAGTAGTCAACCGCATCAGTTTTTGTGATCAGACGGTCGTAGGAGATAACTTTAACGCCAGCTTTCTTAGCGGATTCAACAGCTGCTGCTGCTGCATCGCCGTCTTGAGGACAGATGATCAATACTTGAATGCCTTTATTGATAAGTGTCTCAACGTTCTCTTTCTCTTTCGCTGAGGAGCCTTGGCTGAACAGAATCTCAGTCGTGTAGTCCGTGCCTTTGAGCGCGTCCTTGAAGCGCTGCTCATCCTGTACCCAACGCGGCTCATCCTTCGTTGGAAGTACGATACCTACGCTTACTTTCTCGCTCTTGCCGCAAGCCGCTACAACTGCTGCGAACAGCATGATGACGACTAGAAGCGCTACTGCTTTGAACCCTTTTTTCATGTCTTGTTTCCCCTCTCGGTTAGTTCTAAAACGCTTACAAGCCAACTATAGCACCGGCTATACATCATGAAAGCGCTATACAATAGCACTTTTTTTAGTCTATCTACACATTTTTGTGATTCGGGGACAAGTCGCGCACAAACGGAAGCGAAAGCTACAGTCAAACTAAAACGAAAAGAGCATAAAATCGAGTAGGCCCATGCGCAATTGCATGGGCCTCTCACAGATCCGGACGTGCGGGTCATCGCATCCGGCTCCTCCATGATTATCCCCGTTGGGGATGAAGGTCTTTTTGGATCGAGGACAAACTACTTAGACCGATTTCTTCAAACCACTTGTTTGGCATCGCATACTGCGCATACGTCGAGTAGGAGCTGCGCCAAGCGGTCATTCGTAACCCCGGCAGTTCTCTATCCCATCCTCGTTTGCGCATCTCTCGATGAAGTTTCCTTATCTTCCTCCAGCTTCGCAGCTGTACCGACCGGAGTCTTCTTCTTATCCAACCATCGAGATCTCGGAATCGTTTGCTCAC
>NZ_QTTN01000076.1 GCF_003386535.1 Paenibacillus taihuensis | reverse complement strand
GTTCAGCGCAACCTCTCGGTTGCGGTTACGAAGTGACTTCGCATTTTTTTTCCCCTCCCGCAGACCTCCCCAGATAAGAACGTCATCTTTCTGCCCGCAACCACTGGAGTTTACAAAGATAGCCTTTGGCGACTTGGGATTTCGTCATGTGTTGGTGACTCATCCGGCTAACCCTGCCTCGAATCCAGTTCGTGTACCTTGGCTCGTGCATTTGCCTTAAGCTTCCTTCAGATTCCGCCTCGCGGCGGACACCCTTGCTCTTGGCTAACGGTAGGCGTTCGCCAGCCCCCGTTCGGGACTTTCACCCTAGAGATGACGCCCATGCTGGGCGTACAACAAAACAAGGGCCGCCGTCATTAGGCAGCCCTTTGTTATTATTATTCGCCAGTGATGCTGTTCTCCTTGAGGATAACGTCATGCGCGCCGCCCTCAATGATGCTTGTTGCCGAGACGAGCGTAATGCGAGCGTTCTTCTGCAGCTCCGCAATCGTCAACGAACCGCAGTTGCACATGGTCGATTTGATCTTATGAATCGTCTTGCCGAGGTTTTCTTGCAGACTGCCCGCGTATGGCACGTACGAGTCTACGCCTTCTTCGAACATGAGGCCTGCTTTGCCGCCAGTGTCATATCGTTCCCAATTTCGCGCACGGTTCGAGCCTTCGCCCCAGAACTCCTTCACGAAATTGTTGCCCACCTTCAGCTTCCGCGTTGGACTCTCGTCGAAACGGGCGAAGTATCTGCCCATCATAACGAAGTCCGCGCCCATTGCCAGTGCAAGGGTGATGTGATAGTCATGCACGATACCGCCGTCGGAACAGATCGGGACATAAATACCTGTATGCCCGTAATACTCGTCACGCGCTGCCGCAACTTCAATCAGTGCGGATGCTTGTCCGCGGCCGATACCTTTCTGCTCGCGTGTAATACAGATCGAGCCGCCGCCGATGCCGACTTTGATAAAGTCTGCGCCAGCCTCGACCAGATAGAGGAAGCCTTCACGGTCAACGACGTTACCCGCGCCGATCTTCACGTCGAAGTTCGATTTTACATATTCGATCGTATCTTTCTGCCACTCGGAATACCCGTCGGACGAGTCGATTACGAGCACGTCTACGCCTGCAGCAACAAGCGCCGGCACACGCTCTTCATAGTCCTTCGTGTTAATGCCCGCGCCAACGACATAACTCTTGTTCGCATCAAGCAGCTCCGACGGATTCTCTTTATGCTCATCGTAGTCTTTGCGGAATACGAGGTAATCGAGATTGTTATCCGCATCGACAACCGGCAGACAGTTCAGCTTGTGATCCCAGATGAGATCATTCGCTTCCGACAGCGTAATGCCGGATTTGCCATAAACGAGCTTCTCGAACGGAGTCATGAAATCACTCACCTTCTTGGTGAGCGAATCGCGGCTGATCCGGTAATCACGGCCTGTAACGATTCCGAGCAGCTTGCCGTTCGCCGAACCGTCGCTCGTAATCGCAACAGTCGAGTGGCCTGTCCGTTCTTTCAGGTCCAGCACATCTCTCAGCGTATGGGTTGGCATCAGGTTCGAGCGGCTAACTACGAAGCCTGCCTTGTAGCTCTTCGCTTTGCGCACCATTGCCGCTTGGCTCTCCACCGACTGGGAGCCGAAGATAAACGAAATACCGCCGCTGCGCGCAAGCGCGACCGCCATCCGTTCATCGGATACGGCCTGCATCACTGCGGACGAGAACGGAATATTAAGCGAATATGCCGGTTTCTCGCCCTTCTTGAATTTGACAATCGGGGTCTTAAGCGTGACGTTGGACGGATTGCATTCCTTCGTCGTTAGGTTCGGCACCAGCAGAAATTCACTAAAGGTGCGGGATGGTTCCATGTAATAGTGTGCCAAAAAATACGCCTCCGATCGATTCACGAGAATAAATTTTTACAAGCATATCACAGCGTATAAAAACAAGCAATGCACCTTTTTCACCTTTCTACTTTTGCTTCATTGCCGTTTCCAGCAGCGACATCGCCTTGTTCTGTTGTGGATCCTCGACTTTAAACTTATCCGATAGCCGGCTAACCATATGGTAAGCCGTCTTATCATTCATCGCGCCGGTGACGGGCAGCTTCTCGTTCGACTGGAACGCGCGCACCGCATTTTCCGTATCCGCATCATAGATCCCAAAGCTAGCGCCAACTTTGTAGCCAAGCACCTGAAGCATCTTCTGTACCGTAACCACTTGGTCCCCGTAGTCACCGACTTTCAGCTTCAGACCGGTAGGCAGACCTGGCAGGAGCGCATAATCCGGAGGTGCAACGACAACCGTAGGCTCGATGCCCTTCTTATGAATCCAGCTTCCTTTTGGCGTACGCCACTGCGCTTCGGTCAATTTCAGAACCGAGCCATCCTTGAGCTGGCGGAAGTTCTGGACGATCCCTTTGCCGAACGTTTTCTCGCCAACAACCTGCGCGCCTGCATCCTCTTTGAGGGCCGCTGTCAGCACTTCTGCAGAACTTGCCGTATGAGCGTCAACGAGAATCACTATCGGCAGCGTCCACGGTTCCTTCTGATTCGAGGTATGCGTAATGACATGCTGCTCATCTTTATATACGACTTGCACGATCGTCTTGCCCTTCGGCACGAAGCGGTTCGCAAGCTCAATTGTCGGCTCAAGCAGGCCGCCGGGATTGCCGCGCAGATCGAGCAGCAGCGACTTCATCCCCTTCTTCTGGAGCGCATCGATCGCCGCATCGAACTCATCCGCCGTCTTCTCGGCGAATCGGCTGATCGTAATCTCGCCAACGTTATTCGGTTTCATCTCGTAAGAAACAGTCAGCACGGGAACTGCACCGCGGGGGATGGTCAGATCGATTGTGCCATTCGGGCCTTCGCGACGGACGGAAATCTTCACCTTCGTGCCCTCTTTGCCTTGAAGCAATGCCTTCAAATCGGTAAGCTCAATACCGGTTGTCCGCTTGCCTTCCACGGTGACGAACGTATCTCCAGCCTTCAGCTCGGACTTCGATGCTGGCGTGCCTTTAATGATTTTCTCAATCACGAACTCGCCGTCTTCCTCGCGAATCTCCACGCCGATGCCGACAAAATGATCCTCATACGACTGGACGAACTGTTCGCCCTTCTCGCCTGTCATGTATACGGAATACGGATCTCCGAGTGAAGCGACCATCCCTTCCGCCGCACCATCGACAAGTGCCTTCGCCTGCGCACCGTTCAAGTAACGATTCATAATTTCGTTATACGCGTAGGATAAGTTCTTGAACGCCGCTTCCTTCATGACCGGGTACTGAACCAGCATGCTGATTCGCCCGCCTGCAAACCCTGCCCCAACCGCGATAACGAGCAGAAGGGCTATTGATACACGACGCCGCTGCTTAACCGCTTGCCCACCAAAAACACTCATACGTACACCTCTTCCAAAATGAACCTGTAAAACTCACTCTATCGCATTCGGGGGAGCGCCGCAAGTTTGGTACACGCAGCTCGAAAAAGAGGCCCCTTACAGCCGATGCCGACCTCCTGCTGTAGTAGCAGTAACGATCCGCGCGTGCTGTAAGGAGCCTCATGTTGCGACTAGATAATCCGATTCATTCGTTGCAGCTATACCGTCTCGGTAACTAAGTTCAGCCAATTGCGTTCTGCCGCAGTCAGGATGACCGGCAGCGCTTTGACGCTGTCGAGCAGCTCGCTCGGCTTCTGCGGTCCGACGATCGCAGCAACCGGGAATGGCTGGTTCAGCACATACGCGAGCGCGATGTGATTCGCCGTTACGCCATATTTCTCTGCGAGTACGCCTGCTCTGCGCTTGCGCTCCCAGTTCTCTTCGCTGTAATTGACGCGGACCATATCTACATCATCGCGGTTCTCCGGCGTGAAGCGGTCGGTGAAGAAGCCGCCGGATTGCGAGGACCACGAAATAATCGGCAGCTGCGACTGCTCGTGCCAAGCCTCGTCTGCCGCTGTCGTCGAAACGCAGCCTGCCCAGCGTGCTTCGTTCGGTCTTGCCAGCGCAAGGTTCGGGCTATTACAAACAAAGCCAATCAATCCGTTCTTCGCTGCGTACGCATTCGCTTCTTGAATCCGTGCAACGGTCCAGTTCGATGCGCCAAGCGCACGAGCGCGGCCTGCCTTGATCTGGTCGTTCAGCCCTTCGAGGATATAGCCGACATGCACGTTCGGATCATCGCGGTGCAGCATGTAGATGTCGACATAGTCGGTCTTCATCCGTTCAAGCGATTCCAGCAGGTCGCTCTGGATGCAAGTCTTCGTCATGCGCGACTGCTCGTATGGGTGTGCGCCTTTGCCGATGATAACCATCTCGCTGCGATTGCCGCGCGCCTCCATCCATGCCCCGATCGCTTGTGCGGCGCTTGCGCCATAAATATGTGCGCTATCGATCGCATTGCCGCCAACTGCCGTGTAGGCATCCAGCAGCTCGTGCGTATAATCCATCCGGTCTACATTCAACATCATGGAACCGTGAACAAGCTGCGATACGCCCTGCTCAACGCCTGCAACTTCAATTCGTCTCATCTGCGTCAACGTCAACACTCCTTACCTGATTGTGATGAATAATCGTATATTGCTCATTGTAATAAAGGTTTTAACTTTTAGAAATCGAAATATATTGCATCGACTACAACAATATTGATCCTAGGTGAAAAAGGAGCGCGTATATAGATGGCTCAGCAACATTTGACGCTTCCGATGCTGCGGAAGGAGCGATTCTATTGTTTTCCCGAATCTGCCGGCTATTATGAAGGAAATGAAGGGCATGAGGTGGCGCGGCCCGCAGGATCGATGCAGCAGTTTAATTTGCATCTCATCGTCAGCGGCTCCGGCTACGTTGTAGACGATGCCGGCGGAGTAACCGAGCTTAGGGAAGGCGACACATTTCTATATTTCCCGGGTGATAAACAGCATTATTTTGCAAATTCCGAGCAGCCCTGGGACTTCAAATGGGTCCATTTCTACGGCAGCGGCATCGGTGCTGATCTGGCGGAGCGCGGTTTTCGCCGTTCAGTCGCATGGCGGCTGCGCGCGCCTTCTCTGTTGGAGAACCGCATTGACGAGCTGCTGTTTGAAATCGGCGAGCACAAGATGCTCCATCCGAGCCGAGTCTCGATGCTGCTGTACGGCATTATCGCGGAATATATCGAGCAAGCCGAACCGCTGGCAGATACTGCTCACGCCGCTTCTTCCGCGAATGCGCGCATTCTTGGACTTCTGCCCGAACTGCAGGCGCGGGCGGCCGAGCCATTCGATCTAAATTATTGGGCGAAGCGTGCCGTGACGAACCGGTTCGCCTTCTGCCGCTGGTTCCGCCGTGCGGCTGGCCAGACGCCGCTTGAATTCGTAACGATGTGCCGCATTCAGCGGGCGAAGCAGCTGCTTGTCGAGCGGCAGGACTTAGGCGTGAGTGAAATCGCCAAGCTGTCGGGCTACGAGAACCCCAGTTATTTTAACAAGAAGTTTCAAGAGAGCGAGCAAATGACGCCAAGCGCGTACCGGCAGCAATTTGCCCGGGCCTGATGGGTGAAATAAACGCTTGTTGCTTGCGGGAGTTATGAGCTACAATCAATGAAAACAGACAGACTAGGGAGAGAACCATGTACAAACTGATTGCAATCGATATCGATGATACGTTATTGACCGATGACATTATCGTGACTCCGGGCACGAAAGCCGCGCTTGCCGCAGCAATTGAGAAAGGCGTGTTCGTCACGCTGGCGACAGGCCGCATGTACGCTTCCGCGAAGAAGATCGCTAAGCAGATCGAGCTTGATGTGCCGATCATTACGTACCAAGGCTCGCTCGTGAAGACGCTGCTCGAGGAAGAAGTGCTGTATGAGCGCAGCGTGCCGCAGGATGCTGCACTGGATTTGATTGCTTATTGCGAGAAGAACAAGCTGCATTTGCAGCTGTATATTGATGATATTCTGTACGTGAAAGAAGATAACGAGAAGGCTCGCGGCTATTCGAAGCTGTCGAATATTCCATTCGTAGCAGATCCGGATTTTGCTTCTTTGATCAAGAAGCCGACGATGAAGATGCTCATGATCGACGATCCGGCTCGTCTTGACGAAGTAGCGCTCGAGCTTGCTCCGCTAATCGGCGACCGCGTCCATATTACGAAGTCGAAGCCGCATTACTTGGAAGTGACGCATAAGGAAGGCACGAAAGGCCATGCGATCTCCTTCATGGCGGAGCACATCGGCTGCACGCTGGATGAAGTCATCGCGATCGGCGATTCGTGGAACGATCACGAGATGATCGAAGCTGCTGGCCTTGGCGTCGCGATGGGCAATGCCCAGCCAAAGCTGAAGGAAATGGCTCAGTACGTAACAAAGTCCAACAATGACGAAGGCGTGCGCCATGTCATTGAGAAGTTTATTTTGCAAGCGGAGACGGTGTAAGTTTGGAGAGGAGAGCTGTGCCTGAGGGCGCGGCTCCTTTTTGTTACTAGGCAGTGAAATACGTCCATAACGAAAGCAGCAGCGATGTTATTATCATTGCAATTAGCGGCTTAAGTACAGCGTTCTGTCCGTCCCTTCGCAGATTCACATTCAACCCGAGCGCAACCATCGCCATTGTGAGCAAAAAGGTTGTCAGCGTCGTAAGCCCTTCCGTCAGTGCTGGAGAGGACTGCAGTACCGATTGACCGGGGCTGCTGCTGCCTAGCAGGCTCATAAGCATGAATCCGAGCAGGAACCATGGCATTGCAATTGGCGCTGTTTCTGTGCTGTCGAGCTGCTGTCCATGGACATTCTTCCGGCGGCTGATGCGCTTCATCAGTGCGACGAGTATGAGACAAAGGGGAACGAGCAAGAATACGCGTCCGAGCTTTGCGAGAAGCGCGAGCGCCAATGCATCTTGCCCTGCAGGCGCAGCCGCTAATGCAACATGGGCAATCTCGTGCAAGCTTGTTCCGGACCAGATGCCGTATTGCTCCTCGGTAAGGGCAATTATTGGTCGAAGCAGTGTATAACTGATCGCAAAGACCGTGCCGACGAGCGCAATCAGTCCCGCGCTGAGCGCGGTTTCTTCCTCCTTCGCCCGCACGATCGGCGAAACGGCAGCAATGGCCGCTGCTCCGCAAATGCCCGTGCCGATGCCAAGCAACAGCGAAAGCTTCATGTCTGCTTTGAACCATTTCGCGAGCAGCAAGGTACACCCGATTGCGAATGCAGCGACGGCAACATCGCGTCCAAGCAAGCCAATCCCCTCTTGGAAGACTTGTGATATGTTTAGCTTCAACCCGTACAGGATGATGGCAAGCCGAAGTAAGTTTTTGCCGGAGAAGCTAATGCCCGAACGAAGAGATTCCGGCGGATATCCTAATATGTGGCGGTATATGACGGCTATGATAATGGCACAAGCCATCTGACCTGCATAATGGAAAACGGGCAGCTGAGAAATGACATATCCTGCGCCAGCGATGAGAAATGTAAAGACGATTCCTGTTGCCAAGTGCTGCTGTATCACTGGCCGAGGCCGTACTTGCGCAGGCACTTGCATCTGCCGGGCAAGCCGTTTCACGGTGTTAGTCGGATGATGCCGGGTTTCTGCCATAACGGCTTCCTCCTTCTCGGATGAATGAGATGGTTCCCATTATACGTGGCGCTGTCCGATAAGAGAAATCAATCATTATGATGATTAAAATAAACAATTGTTATTTAGTTGCAAATCCGGAACGATGGTACGGAAGGGTCGTTACCTTTTTGTAACTTTAGTTCGAGAGAGTCCGTCTATAATGATGTGGTAAACACCTACTACGGAGGGATTCTCAATGATCAGCAAACGTTTCAAATACCCGCTTAAACAACTTACACTCGGCGCGCTCGGCACACTTTTCATCGTCGCATCTGCACCGCTAGCTTTCGCAGATGAAGCAGCCGTAACCACTAGCAACGAGGTAACCGCAGCTCCAATCGTTACAGCAGTACCTATTAGCGCTCAGCTTCCAGCTACCGGCGGCGTAACGATACAAGAAAAGAAGTTAACCTTGAAAGAAGATATCTTCGATTATGAGCTGCACTTGCCGGTCATTAGCGGAATGAAGGATGCCAAATACCAGCAAGCGCTCAATGCCAATATAGCTGCACGTGCAATGGCAGTCGCAGATGGGATGCATAAGCAAGCCAAGGCGGATGCAGCGGCGGCTGACGGCCAATATGAGTTCCGGCCATACTCCGTTTACGTGAGCTTCGAAGTGTATTCGGATGGCAGTGATGCGGCAGGTAATGTACTGTCGTTCAAGGTACTGACGTACACATACACAGGCGGTGCTCATGGCGGCACACTTGCACAAACGTATAACGTGAAGAACACAGCAACTGCGTCGCAGCTTAAGCTAAAAGATCTCTTCGGCAGCAATTATAAATCGATCATTAACAAAGCTGTAGCGGCAGATATTAAGAAGCATGAGGACATATACTTCCCAGATGTATTCAAAACCATCTCCGACAGTCAAGCGTTCTATGTAAAAAAGAACAAGGCTTATATCATCTTCCAGCAGTACGAAATCGCACCGTACGCTGCGGGCATGCCTGAAGTTGCGGTGAACATTCCAACGCCAAGCAAAATCGTCGTGAACGGTACGACGCTCACTGGAGCTGGTAAGCTGTTTGTTAACAAAGACGGCTTCCTAATGGCTCCGCTTCGTACGCTTGCTGTGCAGCTCGGGTATACGCTTAGCTGGAATACGAAGACACAAAGCACAGAGCTGACGAAAGGCGCACAATGGACGTCGCTCACAGTTGGCAAAGACCGCTACACTTATGCGAAGCTGGCTCCATTCACGCTCGGCGCCGCGCCAGTCGTGAAGGATAACTTGCTCTATGTGCCGCTCACATTCTTCTCGCAAGTGCTGAAAGCGCAGGTGGCGTATGACCAGAACGCGGTGACGATTACTGCGGACGCGAAGTAAAGGTAAGAAAGCTGAAGAAGCTGAGAGATCCGATTTGGATCTCTCAGCTTCTTTTTTGCGCGGATTTGTCGCCGAGAGAACCCGTTTGGGTCTCTCGGCTTCGCGCGGCTCGCGTTTCACGCCCAACTTACCATTGAGAGACCTGATTTGGATCTCTCAGTTTTTTTTCGTGGGGATAGGTCACCGAGAGACCCCTTTTGGATCTCTCAGCCCCATGAGGCCAGGTCGGCAACGCCAACACCTCAAACGAGAGAGGATTTTTCCTCTCTCAGCAACCATAATAGTTACTTTTAAACACTGGGAGCGGGTTTCCCCTCTCTCGAAGCCGAAAATCATTGAGCGGAGTCGTTTTCTTACGCTGAAAAAGGCCTTTGCCTCTCTCGACCCCAGATTTTCCTGTTTTCGTTCCCCGAGAGCGGGTTTTCCATCTCTCGCTTTCTCTCAACAAATCGAGTAGGCCCATGCGCAATTGCATGGGCCTCTCACAGATCCGGACGTGCGGGTCATCGCATCCGGCTCCTCCATGATTATCCCCGTTGGGGATGAAGGTCTTTTTGGATCGAGGACAAACTACTTAGACCGATTTCTTCAAACCACTTGTTTGGCATCGCATACTGCGCATACGTCGAGTAGGAGCTGCGCCAAGCGGTCATTCGTAACCCCGGCAGTTCTCTATCCCATCCTCGTTTGCGCATCTCTCGATGAAGTTTCCTTATCTTCCTCCAGCTTCGCAGCTGTACCGACCGGAGTCTTCTTCTTATCCAACCATCGAGATCTCGGAATCGTTTGC
>NZ_QTTN01000075.1 GCF_003386535.1 Paenibacillus taihuensis | reverse complement strand
CGAACGATTCGATCAATGGATACGCCGAAGACTTCGAATGTGTCTGTGGAAGCAATGGAAACGGGTACGCACCCGAATCCGCGAGCTTCGAGCACTTGGCGTACCAAAATGGGCGATTCTGATCATGGCGAATTCAAGGCGTGGTGCATGGGAAATGTCCCGAAACACAAACAACGCCCTTCCGACTTCCTATTGGGAAGTGAAAGGGCTGAAGAGTATGCTTTCTCGTTATTTGGAGCTTTGTTAACCTTTTGGAACCGCCGTATGCGGACCCGCATGTACGGTGGTGTGAGAGGACGGAGGCTAGCCGCCTCCTCCTACTCGATTGGAATTGATTAGCTGGGAGTGTGCTGGACCTGCTATATGAACTCGTTACCGCCAACGTTCGCGTATGTGGTTTGACTACCTAAGGGTATTGGGTCGTGTCCGTGTCATGTGTGGTACGTGGTACCACACATGAGTCGAAATTGCGGGAAATCGAGCAAAGAGTGGTACGTGGTACCACACATGAGCTGAAAATTACTGAAATTGAGCAAAGAGTGGTACGTAGTACCACTCTTTGTCGTTGAAAGATTATTTATTGAGCAGCCAGCTATCCCCCGAGCCGCTTCAGCAGCGCTTCCGTCTCCGCTTGCTTGAAGTGATTCGCCCAGCCTGCCGGTGCCGAGTTGTACCGGCGGTCGCGCGCGGCGAGATCGGCGCCGCGGCTAGCCAGCAGCTCCACCAGCGCGGCGTTGCCCGAGGCTGCCGCCCAGTGCAGCGCCGCTCCGCCGGTGGCGTCGAAGCCGCGCGGGATCGCGTTCACGTCCGCGCCGCGATCGAGCAGGAAGGCAGCGGTTTCCGCGCTGCCGCCGATACAAGCATAAATGAGCGCCTGCTGCAGCAGCTCATTCGCGATAGGTTCGCCGGTCATCGGCGTGTTGACCGGCTCCCGGTGTACCCCGGCGCTCGCGAGCAGCAGCTGGCCGTCCTCGCCGAAGAAGCCCGGCAGCAGGTCAGCGCGCCCTGCGGCTGCTGCCAGCTCAAGATCAAGCGCCGCGCCGCGGGCGAGCAGCAGATCTCGCACCTGCGTGCAGCCGTACCAGATCGCCTGAGCCAGCGGCCGGCGATCGTCGTTCAAGCCATTGACCGGAGCGCCGGCGTCCAGCAGCATCGCCGCCAGCACCGTATCGTCGTTGCTCGCGGCCCACTGCAAGCCGGTCTCGCCGCGTTCCGGATCGATGGCGCGCGCATTCACATCAGCGCCAGCCGCCAATAAGGCCTGTCCTGTCTCCAGCCGATGCGGGCAGTGGCCGGGCCAATCGCAAAGATGATGCAGCAGCGTGCGCCCTTGCTTCGAACGCGCGACAGCAAGCGCCGGATGCTCCTGAAGCAGCACCTCCAAACGCTCGAGCCAGCCCATTTTTACCGCTCGGCATGCCTCGCGGAACGCGCCCGATAACGCCTCGTCCCGCGCCTCGAAATCAACTTCATTGCTCATGCTCATGCTCATGCGCCTGACTCCCCATTCCTCATTTTGGTCAAAACAAGCACCTTTACCCTCACTCTATCATGAATCTGCTCCGGCGAAAATACGATGTAATAAGCACCCATAGTGAAGCAGCGCTCTGTCTTTAGCCGAAGAGGGAGGAGCGTACAAGATGGATTTTCAGCTTACAGATGAGCAGCAGATGATTCGCGAGATGGCGGCCCGTTTTGCAGAAAATGAAATTGCACGTGCGGCAAACAGCTTGGATGAGGCGGAATTGTTCGATCGAAATGCTTTTGGGGCGATGGCAGAGCTTGGGTTCACCGGGCTGCCGTGGCCTGAAGAGGAAGGCGGAGCAGGCGGCGGTTTCTTGAGCTTCGTGCTTGTGCTGGAGGAGTTGTCCCGCGTCAGCGCGTCGCTCGGGGCGGCACTATGGGCGCATGTTTATTTGGCGGCTTGGCCGCTCTATACGTATGGCAGCGGCGAGCTGAAGCGGCACTACCTGAGGGCATTGATCGACGGTACCCGAATAGGATCAGGCATCCTTCCGGGAACGGTGTCCGGCAGCACGTCGCTGCGTGTAGGCTTGACCGCCGCTCAGACGGAAACCGAAGAAGGGGACTATGTACTCGACGGGGTGCAAAAATATGTCCTCGGCGGCACGACCGCCGACTTCTTCATTATCTATGCGGAGACCGGTCAGAGCAGAGCGGGCAGAAGGAAGCGCTACAGTGCGTTCGTCGTAGAGCGGGATTGTCCCGGCCTTGTCATCCAGCCGGTCACGAAGAAGCTCGGACTGCGCTCGGCGGGAATGGCGCATCTGAAATTCACGCAGAGCCGCATCCCGAAGCGGCAGCGGATCGGGCGAGAAGGGCAGGGCAGCGCAATTGCGGGGCAAGCGGCGGCAAGCATTCAATATGGGCTCGCAGCAATAGCGGCGGGCATCGCGCAAGGGGCGGCAGCTGCGGCGCTCGCTTATGCGATGGAGCGAACGCAGTTTGGCAAGCCGATTGCGAAGCATCAGGCGGTTGCCTTTATGCTCGCGGATATGCGGACGGCGGCGGATGCCTCGCGGCTGCTTGTCTATCAGGCGGCGCATCGAGAGGATAAAGATGGAACTGCTGATGAGGGGAAGTCGGGGATGGCGCTGGCTTTTGCAGCAGATGCGGCAGTGACGTCGACGATTAGGGCTGTGCAGGTATTCGGCGGCTACGGATACATCAAAGAGTTTGCGGTGGAGCGGTACATGCGAGACGCCAAAGCGGTGCAAATCTGCAAAGGACTCGAGATTGCCGTGCCAAGGCTGCCGCGCAGGAGAGGGGGAAGCCATCGCCATGGCTGAGCTTGTAATTGCTGGAGGGGCGCGTACGGCGTTCGGCAAGTTTGGCGGCGCATTGAAAGGAATGAGGGCGGTCCAGCTTGGAGGCATCGCGATCCATGGGGCGCTTCAGAAGAGCGGCGTCCAGCCGCAGACGGTCGACGAAGTGATGATGGGCATGGCCATTCAAGCGGGAGCCGGGCAAAATCCTGCGCGGCAAGCGGCGGATCACGCCGGCATTCCGCCAGCCGTACCAGCGGAGACGATCAATAAGGTATGCGCGTCCGGTATGCGCAGCTTGACGCTTGCTTCGCAGATCATTGCCGCAGGCGATGCGGAACTGATCGTTGCCGGCGGCATGGAAAATATGAGCGACGTGCCCTATGCGCTGCCGGGTACGCGCTGGGGACTGCGGTTGGGCGATAGTCGAGTCATGGATCTATTGCAGCGAGACGGCCTCCGATGTGCTTTTGCAGATATGCATATGGGCGATTACGCGGACACCATTGCCGCCGATTATGGCATTACGCGGCTCGAGCAGGACGAATGGGCACTGCGCAGCCATGAACGCGCGGTGCAGGCGAGCATGCAGGGCGTATTCCTCTCGGAGATTATCCCGGTTCCGCTAACGGGGACTGCTGCTCAGTCGAAAAGCCATGTGTTCGCGATCGATACGGACGAAGCGCCGCGTGGAGATACAAGCGCGCAGAAGCTGGCAGCGCTCAGTCCCGTGTTTCGAGGCGGAAGCTCCGGCACGATTACGGCCGGCAACGCCCCGGGGCTGAACGACGGCGCGGCGGCGCTCGTCGTCGCATCCAAGGAGAGAGCGCTGCGGGACGGCTTGCCTGTCCGCGCCGAGCTGCTCGGGCACGCGGCGGTTAGCGTGGAGCCGCGCAATTACCCGATCGCCCCAGCTTTTGCCGTGCAGAAGCTGCTCGCGAAGCAGGGGCTGCCCCTAAGCGCGATTGACCGCTTCGAGATAAACGAAGCTTTCGCGGTCGTCGTGCTTGCATGCAGCAAGCTGCTCGGCCTGGAAGCGGACAAAGTGAACGTGCATGGCGGCGCGATCGCGATCGGTCATCCGATCGGCGCAAGCGGAGCACGAATCGTGCTGACCCTGATAAACAGCTTGGAGCGTCGCGGCGGCGGTCTTGGCATTGCAGCGATCTGCAGCGGCGGCGGGCAGGGAGATGCCGTGCTGGTGCGAGTTGGCGGCGGCGATGCACAAAGCTAGGGCGGCGGGTTGGTGTTCTTCAGTCCCCAAGTCACGGGAGGTGAACGAGTCCAGTGGGCATTAACAAAGTTGCCGTTATCGGCGCAGGGCAGATGGGCAGCGGCATCGCTCAAGTCGCGGCGCAGGCTGGCTGCGAAGTGCGGCTGTATGACGCGGAATCGGAGCGGGTGAGCCGGTCGTTGGCGGGCATTGAGAAGCAGCTCTCCGGCGGCGTTGCCAAGGGCAAGTGGACGCAGGAGCAGGCAGAGCAAGCGCGCAGCCGTATCCGTGCGGCGGGCAGTCTGCAAGAAGCAGGCGAAGATGCCGACCTCATCATAGAGGCGATTATCGAGAACATGAACGCGAAGAAGACGCTGCTTGCGGAGCTGGATAGCGTTGCATCGGCGCAAACGATACTCGCGAGCAACACTTCGTCGCTGCCTGTCACGGAGCTGGCTTCCGTAACCGGACGGCCGGAGCAGGTAATCGGGATGCATTTTATGAACCCGGTGCCTGTTATGAAGCTCGTTGAAGTGATTCGCGGCTTGCGTACGTCAGATGAAACCTATGCAACGGTGGCGGAGCTGGCAGAACGGATGGGCAAGACGGCGCTTGAGGTGCGCGATTTTCCCGGCTTCGTGTCCAACCGGATTCTGATGCCCATGATCAACGAAGCGGTCTACACGCTCTATGAGGGCGTTGCTTCCGCGGAGGCGATTGACGGCGTCATGCGGCTTGGGATGAACCATCCGATGGGACCGCTGGCGCTGGCGGATCTGATCGGGCTGGATACTTGCCTCGCCATTATGGAGACGCTGCATGACGGTTTTGGCGATTCCAAATACCGGCCGTGCCCGCTGCTGCGGAGCTACGTGCATGCCGGATGGCTTGGCCGCAAGAGCGGCCGCGGATTTTATTCCTATGAAGGGTGAAGGGGGATGACTTCTTCTTGTGAAACTGCAATTTACGGAAGAGCAGGAGCGGCTGCGGAGCAGCGTGAGGGCGTTTGCGGCAAGCGCTGTCGCAGAAGCGGTTCCTGCGATGGAGGAGCATGATACGTTTCCTCGGGCACTCGTCGACGAGATGGGGCGCCAAGGATTTATGGGCATACCGATTGCGCATCGGTATGGCGGCCGCGGCCTCACGCTGACGGCGTATATTTTGGCGATTGAAGAGCTGTCTCGCGTAAGCGCGGCAGTCGGGGTGATTCTGTCGGTGCATACGTCGGTCGGGACGCTGCCGATCGTGTATCACGGCACCGATGAGCAGAAGCAGGCGTATTTACCGAAGCTGGCCAGCGGCGAGTGGCTCGGAGCCTTCGCGCTAACGGAGCCTCATGCAGGCTCGGATGCGTCCACGATCCGAACGGCTGCGGTTCGCGATGCCGATACGTATGTACTGTCCGGTTCCAAGCTGTTCATTACGAACGGCGGCGAAGCGGACAATTACATTTTGTTCGCCGCGGTGCAGGACGGTTACACGGGCAATCGCGGCGGCATTACGGCGTTTCTTGTCGATAAGAACACGCCGGGCTTTCGCGTCGGCAAGAAAGAGAAGAAGATGGGGTTGCACGGCTCGAACACGTGCGAGCTCATTCTTGAAGAAGCGGTCGTTCCTGCGGAGCGGCGGCTCGGGCAGGAAGGGCAGGGCTTCGCCATCGCCAAGTCCGCCTTGAACGGCGGGCGGATCGGCATCGGCGCGCAAGCGCTCGGCATCGCGCGAGGGGCGCTAGCGCTCGCGGAGCAGCAGGCGGCGGCGATGCCCGCGCGCCAGCGGAGCAAGGCAGCGGCGGAGCTGCGCGATATGGCCGCTCAGGTCGAGGCCGCGGCGCTGCTCGTGTATCGCGCGGCGGACCTGCATGAGCGGGGGCTGCGCTGCACGAAGGAGGCGTCGATGGCGAAGATGTTCGCCAGCGACACGGCGATGAGCGTCACCACGCAGACGCTGCAATGGTGCGGCGGCAGCGGACTGGATGGCGAGCTGCCGGCGGAGCGGTTCTTCCGCGATGCGAAGGTGACGCAAATCTACGAAGGCACGAACGAGATTCACCGGATGGTCATATCGGGCGAGCTGATGCGCGGCTAGGCACCTTGCACTGGCACTTGCACTTGCACTGGCATTTAAGGTCTGACGAACCTGTGCAGCAGCAGCAGGTCGCTCTCGAAAGGAGTGTTAGCACCTACTATGGCAATGACCAATCGAAGCTCACCAGGACCAGGCAGCCGGTTCCGCGAGGCGCTGCAGCAGGAGAAGCCGCTGCAAATCGCCGGCGCTATCAACGCCTATGCGGCAATGCTCGCGGAATCGGTCGGTTTCCGCGCGCTCTATATATCGGGGGCCGGGGTGGCGAACGCCTCCTTCGGCCTGCCCGATCTTGGCATCACGACGCAGGGCGACGTGCTGGAGGATGTGCGGCGCATCAGCGCAGCCACCGAGCTGCCGCTGCTCGTTGACGCAGATACCGGCTTTGGCTCCGCGTTCAATATCGCCCGCACGGTGCGCGAGATGATCCGCGCCGGAGCTGCGGGCATCCATATTGAAGATCAGGTCGCTGCCAAGCGCTGCGGGCATCGGCCGAACAAAGCGATCGTGAGCGCGTCCGAGATGGCGGATCGCATCAAGGCTGCAGCGGACGCGAAGACCGATGCGGATTTCGTGCTGATGGCGCGCACCGATGCGCTTGCTTCGGAAGGGATGGATGGCGCAGTGGCGAGAGCGCTCGCTTATGTCGAGGCGGGTGCGGATATGATTTTTCTCGAGGCGGCTGGCAGCTTGGAAGATTACGCGGCGTTCACTTCGCATGTGAACGTGCCGGTGCTCGCGAACATTACGGAGTTCGGGCGGACGCCGCTGTTCACCGTGGATGAGCTTGCTGGCGTCGGCGTGTCGATGGTGCTCTATCCGCTCTCGGCATTCCGAGCAATGAACGCGGCTGCGCTGAAGGTGTACACCGCGCTTCGTGCGCAAGGGACGCAGGCGAGCGTGCTTGGCGATATGCAGACGAGGGAGGAGCTCTATCGGTACTTAGGCTACTACGATTACGAGCGCAAGCTGGATGCACTGTTTGCTCAAGTTGACGAACCGGATGAGGGGGAGTGAACGATGGCTGTAAAAAAGCCCGGGGGCTTGGCCGGTATTGAGGCCGGTTCCACAGCTATCAGTACGGTTGGCAAGGATGGCCGCGGTTTAACGTACCGCGGCTACTCCATTGAAGATTTGGCAGAGCACGGCAGCTTCGAGGAAACGGCGTATTTGCTCATCTATGGCAAGCTGCCGAATATCGATGAGTTGACGAACTATCGGAAGAAGCTGGGGGAAGCAAGCAGGCTGCCTGAAACGCTGAAACGCATATTGGAGCTGCTGCCTGCAGATGCGCATCCGATGGAGGTGCTCCAGGTCGGCTGCACGGCACTCGGCACGATGGAGCCGGAGACCGCATCGAGGACAACTGCCGATCTCGCGGATAGGCTCATTGCGCTGACGGGTCCGATGCTGCTGCACTGGTACCATTTTCACCGTGGAACCATTAAAGACATTGCTGCTCCGCCTTCATCGAAGCCTGAACCAGCCGAAGCGGCGCCGATTGTTCTTACAGCGGATACGGATGAGGACGTTCCGAGTGAATCGCAACTGTCAGCTGCAGCATCGCAGCCGTCATCTGCTTCGCAGCCATCAGTCAATTCGAAGCCGCAGCAGTCAGATCCACAAGAGTACGACTACAACAACTACACCGTTGCAGGTCACTTTCTCTACCTGCTGCACGGGCGCCACGCCGAACGGCTTGCCATTCGTGTCTTCGATGTCTCGCTGGTTCTCTACGCCGAGCATGAGTTTAATGCATCGACGTTTGCCTCCCGGGTAACGGCATCCACGCTGTCTAACTACCATTCCTGCATCGCAACAGGGATCGGCACGCTGCGCGGCAATCTGCACGGCGGCGCGAATGAGGCGGTGATGGAGCTGATCACTTCCTTCGAGACGCCGGAGGAAGCGGAGGAAGGGACGCGTGCACGGCTAGCGGCGAAGCAGCTCATTATGGGCTTCGGGCACCGGGTATATACGGTGTCTGATCCGCGCTCCGACATTATTAAGAAATGGTCGGAGACGTTGTCGCTCTGGGCGCAGGATAGTCAGCTGTACGCCATATCCGAGGCGATTGAAGGTGTATTGCGGCAGGAGAAGGGTTTGTTCCCGAATCTCGATTTCTACAGCGCTTCCGCGTATCACTTCATGGGCGTGCCGACATCAATGTTTACGCCGATCTTCGTTATTTCCCGCATAACAGGCTGGACTGCCCACATCATGGAGCAGCGGCTCAATAACCGTCTCATTCGTCCGTCAGCAGCGTACATCGGACCGGATAATCAAGCGTGGGCCGACGTGCACGTACGATTTTAGCATAGGAATCGAGGTGATCCTTTCGTGGGAAACGGACACAGCGGGGACAACATAAGGCCCGAGCCGGACCAAGTGCTCGTCGACATGGCTGACTATGTGACGAATGCCGATATCGATAGTGATCTGGCTTACGAGACGGCGCGTTACTGTCTGATGGATACGCTCGGCTGCGGCATTCTCGCCTTGAAATACCCCGCCTGCACCAAGCTGCTCGGTCCTCTTGTACCCGGTGCGGAAATGGCAGGCGGCGTGCCCGTGCCGGGCACCAGCTACCGGCTCGATCCGGTAACGGCGGCGTTCAACATCGGCTGCATGATCCGGTGGCTCGATTATAACGATACATGGCTTGCGGCGGAGTGGGGCCATCCGTCCGATAACCTAGGGGCAATTCTGGCTGCGGCCGACTATACGAGCAGGCTTCGTCTCGCAGCCGGGCAGCCGGCGCTAAGGATGCGCGATGTGCTGACGGCGATGATCAAAGCGCATGAGCTCCAAGGCGTGATGGCGCTCGAAAATAGCTTCAACCGCGTCGGGCTCGATCATGTCGTGCTCGTCAAAGTGGCATCAACTGCAGTCGCAACTTCTCTGCTTGGCGGCACCAAGACCGACATCATCAATGCGCTCTCGCACGCTTGGCTGGACGGTCAGGCGCTGCGCACATACCGTCATGCGCCGAATACGGGTTCCCGCAAGTCCTGGGCTGCAGGCGATGCGACAAGCCGTGCACTTCGTCTTGCGCTGATCGTGCTGCGAGGAGAGATGGGCTACCCGTCGGCGCTATCGGCGAAAGGATGGGGATTCTACGATGTATCTTTCAAAAGCCAGCCGTTCAACTTGGGCCGTACATATGGCGCCTACGTCATGGAGAATGTACTATTCAAAATTTCCTTTCCCGCCGAGTTCCATGCGCAAACAGCGGTGGAGAGCGCGATCCAACTGCATCCGGCGGTATTAGGCCGATTAAGCGATATTGCGAGCATCCGCATAAGGACGCATGAATCCGCCATTCGGATTATTGATAAGAAGGGACCGCTGCATAACCCGGCTGACCGTGACCATTGCTTGCAGTACATGACCGCAATCGGACTGCTTCATGGCAGCCTGACGGCGGATCACTACGAGGACGAAGCGGCCGCCGACCCGCGCATCGACCGCCTGCGCAGCTTGATGGAAGTGACCGAGCATGTACCGTATTCGGTCGATTATCTCGATCCGGAGAAACGCTCGATCGCGAGCAGCGTGCAAGTGTTCTTCAAGGACGGAAGCGCGACGGCGGAGGTGGCGACGGAATATCCAATCGGCCATAAACGCCGCAGAAGCGAAGGTATCCCGCTCTTAATCGAGAAGTTCGAGGCAAATCTGGCAACGAGGTACGCGGTAGAACAGGCGCAGCGCATTGCCGAAGTGTGCAGCGACCGCAAGCAGCTGGAAGCGATGGCGGTGCCTGACTTTATGGAGCTGCTGGTGGTGAGGGGCTAGCTGGTACTTTGATCTGCTATTCTGTTGATCTGATATTCTGTTGATCTGTTAATCTGCTGCTCTGCTGCTCAGCTTAGGCCGTTGTCTCGCTTATAGTGGATTAATCCAACATAGGATGGCCAAAACAACCGAAATTGCAATCTATAATGGAAAAATCCACTCATTTCAACCCGAAAGACGCGAAAATAGCCCATTCGGCCGAAAATGAGTGGAAAAATCCAATATAGCTAGCTAGAATCGCTCGAATTGCAGAAAATGAGTGGATTAATCCAACATAGCAGTCCATACGTCCGATTGTGGTGAGATATGGGAGATGCGAGTGTGAGCGTGAGTATGAGCATAAGATGCGGGATGTGTGACGAGAGGTAGTATGACAAACAAAAAAGCCGCCCACATAGGGCAATGTCATTAAGTTAACTCAATGACATTGACCGAGAATAGAAATGGAATCCAAAATGGCATGAGGGAAACCCCTGTGCCGTTTGTTTTTTTGGTGCAGTCTGAAAAAAGTGTACAGCAAACAAGCGGATAGACAATCCGCTTAAAAAATGTTCATTCGAACCGATTTATGCTACTCTGTAGACGAAGCTTACAGATGATTTATAGCGTGTTTTGCGCGTATTCTGCTGCCCTGGTCGAATCGGGCGAATCGGCAAAACGTTTCTTCGAATCAGTGCTTCAACATCAGACGGGGGTTCATCGTCTCTTGAGCGCAGGAAATGTCTACAAACATGAACGGCAACCGTGA
>NZ_QTTN01000074.1 GCF_003386535.1 Paenibacillus taihuensis | reverse complement strand
GTCTGACTTCTCACCCTCCATAACCTCGCCTTAACCGTCACGGTTTCGAACAAGGGTTACCGCTTCTTAGCGGAGACGATGAGATCTCCTTGGGTCACGTCAACCGACTTTCCCCCGAAACCAGTCCTCCTAACTTCCAGAGCCACTGGTGGTATTGGACCTCCCCTTCTTTTGCAGGGTTATCCGGCTCTGTCAGCCAACTTGGTATGCCGCCTGTTCCGGGTTTTGCCTTCGCATCCTCCGCACCTCTCCTCGCGGACAAAGCACTATGCGTCAGCTATGCACTTCCGCCACCTCGCGGTGTGCTAGAGACTTTCACTCCTTAGTCGATTGCGCTGCCAAGCGCACAAAAGGCGGATCCCCTCAAACAGGAGATCCGCCTCTTATTAGTATTTTATTTATTATTGAGATGAGTTCCGTTGTTGCGGTTTCAGTAAGCTGTTCACCTCCTCCACACTTGCCAGCATGATTACCAAGAATGCGACGACAATGAACGGGAATATGACAATGCTGGTCTGTCCAGCAATGACGCCAAACAGCGGCGGAAGAATCGTGATTCCGGTGTAGGCTGTCGCCATTTGGAAACCGATGAGCTTGGCGGAGTTTTCGCGTCCGAAGCGTGCCGGCGTTTCATGTATCAGTCCCGGATAGATCGGGGCAAGACCCAGTCCGATTAGAATCAGCCCTGCTAGGTAGATACCGGTTACAGGCAGCAGCAGCAAGAGGCCGCCAACAATCGCAATGACTTGACCCCAGCGAATGAGTATCCGATTATGAATTTTCATCGCAAAGAATCCGGTAATAAACCTTCCAGCCGTAATTCCGCCGTAATAGAGCGAAATCCATCCTGCGGCCTTCTCGGCTGTAATTCCCCTCTCGCCAACCAGGTAACTCGCTCCCCACAATCCAACGGTGGCTTCAACACCGCAATAGAACAAGAAAGCGATAAGTGTAGGCTTGACGCCTTTAATCTGAAACAACCTCACTGTATTGCCTTCCACTGTTGACTGAACATCCTCAGCAGCAGCGGCGTCCTCGTGAGATGCATCTCCCCTACTTGCCGCGGCCTTCTTCCACAAAGGAAGCGTAACGAGCAATATCACGGCAAGCGAGAACTGGATGATCGAAACCGCGGAATAACCGCTTCTCCAGGAATGATGCTGAGAAATAAAAAAGCTGATAATAATAGGGCCAATCGTCGCGCCTACGCCCCAGAAGCAGTGCAGCCAGTTCATGTGATGCGCCTTATAATTCTCCGCGACGTAATGATTCAGAGACGCATCAATTGCGCCTCCGCCTAGTCCAAGCGGGATTGCGAGCAAAATTAGCCAGATGGTTGAAGGTGCAACCGAGAAGCCTAGCAGCGCCCCTGCCGTCATGCAGCAGCTGATTAGCGTTATTCGCCCCGTGCCGATGCGCCCAATGAGGGTTCCGCTTGCCAGGCTGGAAACGATGGTTCCACCTGCAATCACCATCGACAGAATCCCCGCGAAGCCGAACGAAGCGTTCAGGTCAGGCTGCATAGCAGGCCATGCTGAACCAAGCAGCGGGTCCGGTATGCCAAGGCTAATGAAAGCCAAATAAATAATAACTAAAATGATTGTTGCCATGCTAAACCGCACGCTCCTAACAGCATTCCGTGATCATTACATTCAGTGCCAAATGCTGCAAGCCTGACAAGTAGTCGTCTCTCCAACTGCTCATAATGAGCGTAGGCAGATGCTTCTGCGGGATATAAGCTGCACTGCGTTCTTTAATCCTCGCCAAAATCTCTTCATCAACCTCGTCATCATTGAAAATAACCGCATGAGGGTTGATAATCGCACCTAGCGTTCCGACTAAGCGCGCGACCGCATCAATCTGTTTGTCTCCAGCGAGCACGATCCGCTTATGAGGTTCATCCCCCTGCAGCGCTTGCACCAAGTTCTGGTTATCGTACTGCGGAACGAGCGAAATCTCGCCGGAGAAGAACGTATTGCCCCGAACAACATCGCCGTTAATCATAATGCCGGAACCAGGTCCATATTGACCGAAATACAAATAAACAAGCGATTCATTCTCAAGCTCGAAATTCGACGCATACCCCAGCACCGACGCATTCATATCATTTTCGACGACTACCGGAATTTGGAACTTCGCTTCAAACTCTTCCTTCAAATCGTAGTCCTGGAATTGCTTATACGGCGGGATATAGATGACTTTGCCATTGTCTACGGCGCCCGGAACTCCAATCGCGATCGAACGAAGCTTGGGATATTTCTCGATCAAATCCTCAATCAGATCAGCCAGCTGCCCCGGATCGTGCTGCAGCACACTGGGATCAGTTCCCTGCTCGATAATGTCTCCGATGCAATTAAAGATTGAGAACTTCGTCTCGTCCTTCTCCACAAAAATAGCAAGACCGAGCATGTACTCCGGATCATAGGAATACCGTTTCGCCCTTCTGCCGCCGCTGGAATCATCGTCGCCTGTATAGCGGATTTCGCCATCCTGCTCCATCTGTGAGATAAACTTGCTGATTGTCGGGAAGCTGATGCCAAGCCGCTGACTGAGCTCTGCCTTCGTTGCACTGCCCATCATAATGAGTCCGGCACGAATCCGGTAAATTAATCGCTCTTTAGCCTCTTTTGGCGTCTTAAGCTCATTTGTCATCGTTTAAAGCCCCTCTATTTTTATAAGTATCATTACTTTTATCAGCACTTTTTAAATCGTTTTAATAAGTCCTGATTATCTTACCAGATGTCAGTAGTTAGGGCAATACCAATAATTTAAACTAGGTTTTCCGCTTCGAATTGATTACCATTAGAAGCTACGCTACTCATAGAAAGGTGAGTTTATGTGAAATGCTGAACATAGACAAATGCAAATGGAGCCGGTTAGCGGTTATTCAAATAATAATCTGTATGGGTATCGCACTAACGTTGATACCGCATACTACTTATGCGGGAGCTGCAAGCTCGCTACCGTATGACGATATACGCCCCAATTACGCGCAAGCCGCGATTCTAAATATGACGAAGCTGCAAATTATGAACGGGATGGGAGATCGCAAGTTCGCCCCGCTCAAACCGATCACGCGTGCGGAATTTATAACGATGATCGACCGATTGCTCGGCGTTAAGCCTGTCGCTAGCCCGCTTCCAACCTTCGCCGACGTACCGGGCTCGGCCTGGTTTTACGAATGGATACAGCCCGCCGCGCAATTGAACATTGCCAAAGGTACCGCGGCAGTTCAGTTCGAGCCGGCCCGGTCGGTTACCCGCGAGGAAGCTGCAGTTATTCTCGCCCGTGCCTTGAAGCAACCCATAGATGGCTCGCAGAGCTCGCCGGATAAGCTGTTCCAGGATCAGGACGAGATCAGCGCTTGGGCGCAGGCATCCGTATACCGGCTGTCTCAGATCGGACTTGTCGCAGGTAATGACGGCCAATTCCATCCGAAGGATCTCATCACAAGGCAGGAAGCTGCAGTCCTTCTGAACCGGGCATGGACGCGATGGACGTCCCAATTGCAAGCCTCACAGCCTTCGCGAATTCAGCTTGGCTGGCAGTACGGACAGACGACCAAGCAGTTCGAACAGCAGGTTGCCCAATCAGAGGTAAATACATTATCCCCGATTTGGTATTACTTAAGTAATACCGGAACAGTCGAAGACCGTATGGATGCATCCCTCTTAACATGGGCACATAATCAAGGTAAGAAAGTGTGGGCGATGGTCGGCAATCACTCCGATCCAACCGCCACACATACGATGCTAAGCAGCTCAACACTAAGGCAAGCGTTCGTGCGGCAATTGGCCGACCGTTTTCTTACGAATCACATTGATGGACTCAATATTGATTTCGAGAACATGATGCCAGCAGATCGCAACGACTTCACGACTTTCATTAAAGAGCTGCATGATGCGTTGAAATCCATTCCGGCCGTGCTGTCAGTCAATGTCTCGCCCGACAGCGGCACCGATTGGACCGATGTGTTCGATTATGCAGCCCTGGCGAAACAATCGGATTATATCGTCCTGATGGGCTATGACGAGCATTGGAGCGGCGCTCCAGAAGCCGGATCTGTCTCTTCTCTGCCATGGCTGCGCCGCGGGGTCGAGAACCTGCTGGCACAGGCTCCTGCGAATAAAGTCATCCTTGCGCTGCCGCTTTATACGCGCAATTGGACCGTCAATTCAGATGGGTCGCTGCTATCGCAGGATATAACCCTCGTCCAGCAAAATCAGCTCGTTGCAGCGAACAACATCAAGCTGCTATGGGACGATCAACTGGGCCAATACTACGGTGGCTATTACGATTTAACGATACCTAAGCAAATGTGGATTGAAGATGGACGATCCTTATCATTGAAGATCAGCCTAGGCGAAATGCACGGCGTTGCAGGCTACAGCTACTGGTATATGGGCGGAGAAAGCCTCGATGTGTGGACGAGCGTACGAAACGCGATAAGATTTAGCACTTATAACTTTGCATAACGAAGATGGGACGAAGCACAAGTGTGACGTGGGCTTCGTCTTTTTTTGCCCCAAAATTATCGAACTTTATTGCTAACTGTTGACAGTTTAGGCGATTGAATCTATAGTGGTATTTATTGATATTGATAATCATTTTCATTTTGTTGTTAGTCATTATGAGTAAAATTCTTTTACTTCCGCTTATCTTCGTCTTGTGCATCGCCATCAGCGCATGCGGCAGCAAGAACGAGAATAACGGAACGGCATCTACGAACAACGCTGCAAAGAACGAAACAACTACAAATGCAACTACTTCGAACGCATCAGCTGATGCTAACGCCAACGCAAGCTCGAACGACGCAGCTTCCACTGCATCGGGCTCCGACTCAGCCAAGGTTACCTATGAATCCGAGCTCGGTCCTGTCGAAGTACCTGCTCACCCCGTGCGGATCGTCGCTCTGACGAATGCACCTAATGTTCTCTCGCTGAACGGCACGCTAGTTGGAGTCGATGAGTGGACGTCGAAGAATCCGCTGTTCACGGAGAAGCTGACTGGTGTACCGGTTGTATCCGAAGATAACCTGGAGAAAATCGTCGAGGCGAATCCGGAGCTGATCATCACGGACGCGAGCAGCAAAAACCTCGACAAGCTGAAAGAAATCGCACCAACGGTCGCTTTCACTTGGGGCAAGCTGGATTACTTGTCGCAGCAGGCCGCGATTGGCAAGCTCATCGGCAAAGGCGACGAAGCGCAAGCATGGGTAGACGATTTCAAACAACGCGCGGCTGAAGCCGGCAAAGAAATCAAGGCGAAGATTGGCGAGAACGCAACGGTTTCCGTATACGAGACGGATTCTAAGAGCTTCTACGTATTCGGCAATGCTTGGGCTCGCGGAACGGAGCTGCTGTACCAAAGCATGGGGCTGAACATGCCGGAGAAAGTGAAGACTGATGCTCTTGGACCAGGCTACTACACGCTGTCCCCTGAGGTACTGAAGGATTATGCTGGCGATTTCATCGTGCTAAGCAGAAGCTCGTCAGGCGACAACTCCTTCATGAAGACCGATACGTGGAAGAACATCCCAGCCGTTAAAAACAACCATGTGATCGAGATCGATACAGAAGCATCCACCTATAGCGATCCAACGACGCTTGAATAGTTGCTGAAAATTTTCAAGGATGGTTTCTTGAAGTAAACATGGCGCTCCCCTATCCTCGGTTAGCCGATAAAGGGGATATCGCATCACACCGCTCCTCAGCGAGCTATATTGGATTTATCCACTCCAATCTCCAGATTCTAGGACATTCAAATAGCTATATTGGATTTATCCACTCATTTTATTCGGAATGGGCCAAAATCGGCCGTTTCGAGCTCAGATGAGTGGATTTTTCCAACATAGCAACCGATTTCCCGTCAATTCGCCTTTTTACGTTGGATTTATCCAACATAGCCTGCCTCTATGGCGGTGAGAGGTGCAAGTATTCCGCTTTACGATAACAGAACCATCGGAATCAACAAAGAAGCCCATCTTCAACAAGAAGATGGGCTTCCCTTATTCTGGCGCGGTATCGCTCCACTCTAAACGCTTAAACTCTCCACGCCGCTTGGCTCAGACGAAGCTGATTCGGGAAGCTGATCCGATCGGTCCGATCGTCGATGACAACGGCTTCAATGCCGAACATCTCCGCGAAATCGATCATTTGCTCGGCGGAAACCTCGTACGAGAAACCCGTATGATGCGCGCCGCCTGCGAGGATCCACGCCTCGACGCCATCCTTCAAGTTCGGCTGCACCTGCCACAGCACGCGCGCGACGGGCAGCTTCGGCATCGCTTCCGCTACTTCCACCGCATTCACATTATTGATGAGCAATCGGAAACGATGGCCGAGATCGACGATGCTTGCGTTGATAGCCGCACCGCTCCGGCCGTTGAATACCATACGCGCTGGATCCGCTTTGCCGCCGATTCCGAGCGGATGAACCTCGATGCGCGGCTTGCCGTCCGCAATCGTCGGGCAAATCTCGAGCATATGCGCACCAAGCACCAGCTCATTGCCCGGCTCCAGATGATACGTGTAATCCTCCATGAATGAAGTGCCTTTGCCGTCCGCCATGATCTTCATCAGTCTCACGAGAGCGGATGTCTTCCAGTCGCCTTCGCCGCCGAAGCCGTAGCCGTCTGCCATCAGACGTTGTACCGCCAAGCCCGGCAGCTGTTCCAGCCCATGCAGGTCTTCAAAAGTCGTCGTGAATGCAGTGAAACCGCCCTCTTCAAGGAAGCTCCGCATGCCAATCTCAAGCCGTGCTTGGTACGCGATCGAATTCTGCTTCTCCACGGTGTCCGCCACCAGCGTATATTGCTCCTTGTAATCGGCAACAAGCTGATCAACCGCTTCTTGCGATACCGCGTTTACACGCTGCACCAGATCGCCAACGCCATACGTGTTAACCGACCAGCCGAAACGAATTTCCGCCTCTACCTTATCGCCTTCCGTCACCGCGACCTGTCTCATGTTATCGCCGAAACGAGCGACCTTGAGCGTCTTGCTCTCGCAGTAAGCAACTGCTGTCCGCTGCCAGCCGCCGATTTGCGCGCGAACCGCTTGATTCTCCCAATGGCCGAACACCACTTTGCGCGAGCGGCCCATACGCGTGCCGATGAAGCCATGCTCGCGGTCGCCATGTGCGGCTTGGTTCGTGTTCATGAAATCCATATCGATCGAATTCCAAGGGATTTCCCGGTTATACTGCGATGCAAAATGCAAATGCGGCTTGTTCAGCTGCGACAGTCCGCCGATCCACATTTTCGAAGGAGAGAATGTGTGCATCCAAGTGATGACGCCCGCGCAATGCTCATCGCTGTTCGCCTGAATCAACGTATTCCGAATATCTTCAGGTGTGGTCAGAAGCGCCTTGAACACGATTTTGTAAGAGATGGATGAGTCCGAATTAAGTCCTGCTACCATTTCTTTCGAATGGTCTTCGACTTCGAGCAGCGTTTCGGGGCCATAAAGATGCTGGCTCCCTGTCAAAAACCAAAACTCATAAGGCTTTACGTTCAACATTGTAATTACCCCTTCCAGAGAATGAATTTATATGGAATGAATGTATAATGAATTAATTGAAATTATTTACTGCAGCTCTTTCGATCGCGAGTCCTTTGATATATCGCTCCATGAATGCTTCGAAGCCCGCTGCATCCTTCGGGTCCGGCGAAATGCTCGCACCTGCTTTACCCGCAAATACGCGCTCGTTCAAGTACTTCTCCAACGTTTCATGATCGGATTTGCCAATCATGTACGCGGCAAGCAAAGCGATACCCCATGCTCCGCCCTCTCCTGCTGTCTCCATGACGGATACCGGCGTATTCAGCGCACCGGCCATAATCTTCTGACCTACGCCTGCCGTCTTGAACAAGCCGCCGTGGCCGAGAATCTCATCCAGCTTCACGCCTTCTTGCTTGAGCAGAATATCCATGCCGATCTTAAGCGCGCCGAGCGCCGTGAACAAATGAACGCGCATGAAATTCGCCAAGTTAAAGTTGCTGTCCGAGGAACGAACGAATAAAGGACGGCCTTCTTCAAAATGCGTCATATGCTCGCCGGAGAGGTAGCCGTAAGCAAGCAATCCGCCGCAGTCCGCATCGCCTTGCAATGCCAGGTTGTACAGTGTGCCGTATAGGTTATCTGCCGAAACATCCATTCCCATCGCTTGCGCAAATTGGCCGAACAAGCCGACCCATTCATTCAAGTCCGAGGAGCAGTTGTTGGAGTGCGCCATTGCGACAAGGCTGCCCGAAGGCGTCGTCACAAGGTCGATCTCCTCATAAGCTTTGGACAATTCCTTCTCCAGAACGACCATTGCAAAAACAGACGTACCCGCAGAGACGTTACCTGTGCGCTGCTCAACGCTATTCGTAGCGACCATCCCTGTGCCCGCATCGCCTTCAGGCGGACAAAGCGGAATGCCGGCCTGCAGATCGCCGCTTACATCGAGAAGCTTCGCTCCTTCTTCTGTAAGCGTACCTGCGCCTTCACCTGCAACGAGTACAGTCGGCAGAATATTTTCCAGCTTCCAAGGAAGGTTCTCGGAGGCAACTAACGTATTGAACTCCGATACCATCGTTTCACTGTAGCTCTTCGTATGAATGTCGATCGGGAATACGCCGGATGCTTCGCCAACGCCGAGCACCTTTTGCCCTGTCAGCTTCCAATGGATGTAGCCAGCGAGCGTGGTCATGAAATGAATGCCTGCCACATGCTCTTCCTTGTTCAGAATCGACTGATACAGGTGCGCAATGCTCCAGCGCTGCGGAATATGGAAGTTAAACTTCTCGCTCAGCACTGCCGAAGCTTGCTCGGTAATATTGTTGCGCCAAGTACGGAACGGCGTGAGCAGTTCACCTGCCTCGTCGAAAGCCATGTAGCCATGCATCATGCCGCTGAACCCAATTGCCCCGACCGACTGCAGGGTTACGCCGTATTTCGCCTTCACGTCGCTCGCCATTTTCGCGTAGCTGTCCTGTAAGCCCTTCCAGATATCCTCTAAGCTATAAGTCCAGATCTGATTAACGTAGCTATTCTCCCAGTCATGGCTGCCGATTGCGATAGGTGTGTGGTCACTGCTGATGAGCACCGCTTTAATCCGGGTGGAACCAAATTCAATGCCAAGTACTGTCTTGCCGTTCATAATCGCGTTTTTCACGTCGAGACTCATGAGAAGAATACCTCCATAGCGTAAAATGATAGGACCTTGAATAACGTGCTACTTCGTCTGCCCGTAATACGCGCTTGCACCATGTTTCCTTAGAAAATGTTTGTCGAGCAGCGCCTGATCCATCGAACCGATGCCAGGGTTGAGCGCATACGTATGAAGTGCCATCTTGGCAACTTCCTCAAGCACAACTGCATTATGAACCGCTTCATGAGGATCTTTGCCCCAGTTGAACGGCGCATGGCTGTTCACGAGCACGCTCGGCACCTGCGACGGATCGCGATCCTTGAATGTCTCAACGATAACGTTGCCCGTCTCCAGCTCGTAGCCGTTCTCGATCTCCTCGCGGGTCATCTGGCGCGTAACCGGAATTTCGCCGTAGAAGTAATCCGCATGTGTCGTGCCCAGCGCCGGAATCGGCCTGCTCGCCTGCGCCCAGCTTGTCGCCCAAGGCGAATGCGTATGTACAATACCGCCGATATGCGCAAATGCTCGGTACAACACAAGATGCGTCGGCGTGTCCGAGGATGGCTTCAATTCCCCTTCCACCTTGTTTCCCGCAAGATCGACGACGACAAGGTCTTCGAGCTTCAGCTTCTCGTAAGGCACACCGCTTGGCTTAATGACGACGAGGCCTCTCTCTCGATCGATGCCGCTGACATTCCCCCAAGTAAACGTAACGAGGTTGTACTTGGGCAAATCCAGATTAGCCTCAAGCACTTCCTGCTTTAATCGTTCCAGCACGTTGGTTCATCCTCTCGTGATTCATGCACTATCAAAAGTATAAACTTGTACGTACAAATTTTCCACAACTATTTACTCAAATGCCGAACTTGTCATGACGACCTCTGTGCGGTCGATTCCCGGACAACCAGCTCCGGCGTATACACTTTGGAGTCCGGGACGGGACTCCCGCCGCTCTCGATAAGCTCAAACAGCATTTGCGCGGCATCCTCGCCCATGGCCATCTTCGGGTGAGCCATTGTCGTCAGCTTCACCTCGGTTGCCGTCGCCAGCCAGGAATCGTCAAACCCGACAATCGATACATCCTGCGGAACGGATAAGCCTGCTTTGCGAATGACTTCAAGCAGCCGCAGCGCGAGCTCATCGTTGTAACAGACTAGCGCTGTTGGACGCTTGCCTTCTGGGCGAGCAAGCAGCTCCTCGGCGATTTCGATGGCTCTCCCTGCTTTCTCCTCCGTTCGGTAAGGAACGACGAAGTCCGGCTGCAGCTCCGTGCTCTGCTGCTGATGCGCGCGCATGAAGCCTTTCAGACGAAGAACGCCTTGCAGATCGTCTGTCTTGAAGAACCCTGCGATATGCCGGTGGCCCAGCTGCAGCAGATGCTCCGCAGCGATATAGCCGCCCGCTTCGTCGTCGATGACGAGCGAAGGGCAGCTAATCTCCGGATATCTCGCGTTAATCATCACGTACGGAATTCGCTTGTTACTAAGCGCCAAGAAATATGCCAAGTTCGGATTGCCCTCCGCACTCTTGGTCGGCTCGATGATCAAACCGCTCAGCGGCTGGCTGGTCAGCATCGAGAGGCTTTCTCGTTCCTTGCTCTTATCGTTGTCCGTGCTGGAGAGCAGCAGGCTGTAGCCTTTGGCCCGAACCGTCGCTTCTGCCCCTCGCACGATATGCGGGAAGATGTAATCGGAGATGTATGTCGTGACTAAGCCGATCGTCCGCGCTTCCACAACCTGCTCCTCTTTTGGCTTCGCAACGAAGGTGCCCTTCCCCTGCATTCTGTACAAACGGCCTTCCTGCTCCAGCTCGCCCAGCGCTTGCCGCACCGTCTGCCTGCTCATCCCGAACTGCTCGGCAATCTCGTTCTCGGACGGCATCTGTTCGTCAGGCTGGAGCTTGCCTTGATCGATCCAATCCGTAATCTCGTTCTTAAGCTGTACGTACTTTGGCAGCTGTTTCTCTTTCATCTGTTCGTCCCCTCGTTCACTTAACTGCTCCTCTCAGTATAGCATTAGAGCAACTTGTATGTACATGTTGAATGAAAAATAGGGCTCCCGAAATGGACAATGTCATTAAGTTAACTCAATGACATTGACCGAGAATAGAAATGGAATCCAAAATGGCATGAGGGAAACCCCTGTGCCGTTTGTTTTTTTGGTGCAGTCTGAAAAAAGTGTACAGCAAACAAGCGGATAGACAATCCGCTTAAAAAATGTTCATTCGAACCGATTTATGCTACTCTGTAGACGAAGCTTACAGATGATTTATAGCGTGTTTTGCGCGTATTCTGCTGCCCTGGTCGAATCGGGCGAATCGGCAAAACGTTTCTTCGAATCAGTGCTTCAACATCAGACGGGGGTTCATCGTCTCTTGAGCGCAGGAAATGTCTACAAACATGAACGGCAACC
>NZ_QTTN01000073.1 GCF_003386535.1 Paenibacillus taihuensis | reverse complement strand
AGCGATCTTCCATTCTGACCAAGGTATGCACTACACACATCCTAAAATCCGCCTCCTCGTTGCAGAGGCTGGATTTAAACAATCCATGTCTCGGAAAGGAAACTGCTGGGATAATGCCTCTATGGAATCATTCTTCGGTCACATGAAAGACGAACTTGAGTACAAAGACTGTCAATCCCTTGCGGAACTACGCGTACGGGTTAATGAGTATATGACGTCTTACAATTCTGAACGCTTCCAATGGACATTAAAAAAGATGACTCCTGATGAGTACAGGAGCCATCTGCTAGCTGCTTAATACGGAAATGCCTTTTTTATAAACTGTCTACTTTGTGGGTCACAGTTCATATGTCAGCAGTGTTTTAAATTTTTTTGGCTCCTCCCCGATTTTTCGGAATGCGTCAGGGATGGGGGCTCCTGACGACAGAGTCCCTTTGAAAGCGTAACCGTGTTATTGTAGAGTAATAGTCTGGTATAACTTGGATAGCGAGGGGTACACATGCAAATTACTCGTGACGTTCGCAAGTTTGTTTCGGTTCACGGTGCAAAAACACTCCTCACCATGCTGTTTCTCTACGGCATCGGAACCGGCATCTTAGCACCGATGAATGCGGTCTATCTGAACGAGAGCCTCGGGCTTGCAAAAGTGCAGATCACCATCGTCTTCGCGGCAGCACTGTTCTGCAACATGGTAATCACGATCACAGTCGGCTGGGTCAGCGATCGTTTGAAAAGCAAGAAGAAGCTCCCGGTATTGGCGGGCTTCCTTTGCGTGATAGGCTTGTTCATCTACATGAATGCAGCTGGATTTCGGACTGCGCTCATTGGTATGACAATTGCAGTCGCACCGTCAGGTTTGATTATGGGGCAATTGTTTGCCATGGCAAGAAATCATTTCTCGCGCCGCGCTGGCGATATTGTCGAAATGGCTCAGCTATGGCTTCGGGCATCTTTTAGCGTTGGTTTTTTTGCCGGACTGTTACTTGGGGCGAACATCTTCCTGATTGCATCCTTTCGTGGTGTATTGTTGGGCAATATGGCGGGATATGCATGTCTTGTAGTCCTGCTATTGTTGTATAAGGAAACAACAGGAGCAAGGGAAGTGAAGCAAGCGGGGATCGGAGAGCCGTTCTCTCTGATCATGCTCGTTGCGATCCTAATGCTTTCATGTGCCGATGCGATACGGGGATTATATTTGCAGCTTGTCGTTTTGCAGTTGTTTGGGAAGCCGGAGATCATGTCCTACATATGGAGCGCGCAGGCGGTATTCGAACTGCTGTTTATGACAATGGGGGGATACTGGGCCGCACGATACGGGAGTAAAAGGATCCTTTTAGTTGGCGGTTGTTTTGCGCTCGCCACTTATTTGACTTATGTAAGCAGTTCCTCGCTTGCTATATTCTTTGCCATACAGCTGTTGTATTCGTTTTTTGTGTCGGTTCTATACGGAGTCGCTATGGGATATGTACAGCGGATGTTCTTGAGCCGGACAGGCTTTGGGGCTAGCTTATACGTGTTCATATCGCAGACTGCTTCTTTAATCGGATACTTCCTGCCGCTGTTTATTCGAGGAATCACACCAAAGGTATTTGTCATACCCAGTGTTCTTGCGGCCGTATCGTTACTCATAATCGGTATGGTGTTGTATCGGGAGAAGAAATCAGATTCGAAGGGTTCAATGTCACAAGCTCAGGTGCGAATCCGTTAAAAGTTCCTTGAAGGGATTGATTGGAAGTTAATAGCGGCTTACCTTCTCGTACAGAAGCTTAAACTCTTCGATCGAGATCTCCTCAAGCGTGTCCGATCCCTCTCGGATAATCAACTTTCCGAATCTGCTCGATCGCGAATGAATCACGTCCCCGGCATCGTTCACAAGCTCTCCAGTCTTCTTGTTTCTGTACATAGTCGATTCCGCCGACAAGTCATAGCCATTCATAATATCGCCTCCTGCATCTAAGCATAGCGCAGGGACTCGCCCTGTTATATAAACCAAAAGGGGGATTTTGTCGACAAAAAGGAGTCCATTAGTTCTTGTCATTTATGACTTCAAGTTCTTGCCGACCGACAACTACGCTGATAAAGAGATAGAAAGAGCCTGCCCTTCGGAAGAAGGACAGGCTCTTTTTCATAACATTACTTGGCTGCGCTGCCAAGATACGCGTCAGGTGGTCCGTCCTTCATTCTTTAGCAATTGTCCAGCTAATGGTGAAGATAGAATCGTCAAACGGATACCCCTCTCCTGATCTCTCTTGGCGATACGCCTCTAAGCTGCCGGAACAGCTTCGAGAAGCTGTTGATGCTGCTGCAGCCGACTTCGGCAGCAATGTCGGTGACGCTCTTGGATGTATGCTTAAGCAAATATTCGGCTTTATTGATCCGGTTCAAATTCATGTACTGTACGAACGTCTGACCGGTCATCTTCTTGAACATCCGGCAGAAATGGTACGGGCTCATATGAACCATAGAAGCGGCCTGCTCAACGGTAATTCGCTCCGACAGATCGGATTCCAGATAAGTGAGCAGCTCCTTGAACTGATCGGTCTTCGACCGGAATGCTGACATCTCCGTGCTGCTGCGCTGCTTCACGGTAAATTCCCTGCTAAGCCAAGTGAACAGCAGCTGGCAGTACGAGCGAACGGCAAGTTCGTAGCCATGCTGCTTGTTCCCGAATTCGTGCGCGAGCTGCATGCAGGTTTGTTTTAGAAGGGGATACCAGGAGTCCGTCTGATCAATCCGGTTAGCAATCATGGACAAGCCGTTCGTGTATGGAGCAACCAGATCAACGATATGCGGTTCCTTGAGTCCAAGCATTGAAGGGTTGAACACGATCGCATACACGGTGAATGACTCGCTGGAATGCAGCGGGGCAGCCGAATGCAACTCGCCGCTGTTGACGAACAGCAGATCACCGGGCTTTGTCGGGAATGGTTGTCCTGCAATCTGATAGACAACCTCACCATGTTCAATATAGATAAGCTCGAAATGCTCGTGCCAATGAAGGCGCAAGGTGCAGCCGGGCTGGAAGGTCGGGTGAAACACATTAATCGGCAGCGCCGGATCGGGCATGGTTGTATTTTCCCATAAGTCCCTGCGCATAAGGAGCACCTCCGTTCAAATCGACAGATTAGCAAAATTGGATTAATAAACAACAAGAAGCATTAAGACTTCAAGGAAGGAAAGCTCTATATTGATTAATGTTATCACACTTTTAGCCTTAGCGGGTAGAAGCTTTAATTGAGCAAAATTGATTAACATACAGGGGGTATTCGACTTCAATGGCTCAAATCGGGAAAGACAGATCCCTATCCTTATTCGCACTCGCTTGGCCGATAGCTATCGAATTAATTTTGCAGTTTCTAATGGGTACGGTTGATTCACTTATGGTCAGCAGGCTGGGAGATAATACGGTATCGGCAGTTGGCGTGTCCAATCAGGTGATGCGGTCGCTGTTGACGATTTTCGTACTCATTAACGGCGGGGTGGGCATTGTAATCGCTAGAAAATGGGGAGCGGGCAATCCCGCTGCAGCGCGGCGTGCAGCCGCTATGGCGATAAAGATTGGGGTAATCGGCGGGGCTTTGATTAGTGTCCTGTTTGCTTTTGGCTCAGGTATCATAGTACAGCTGATGGGTACACCGGCCGAGGTAGCTCCGCAGGCGACAACTTATATGACGTTCATCGGCGCCTGCTCCATTCTGACGGAAATGAATATGATGCTGACCGTCATGATCCGTAATACCGGCAATACGCGCGGGCCGATGATGATTGCAATCGGGATGAATGCGATTCATGTCCTGTTTAACTATTTGTTTATTTTCGGTGAGTTTGGCGTTCCTCAAATGGGGATTGAGGGGATTGGCATTTCGACCATTATCAGCCGTTTACTTGCAGTAATCGTTGGAGTATGGCTGCTGCTTCGATCGTTCCCCGTTCCGTTCCAGCGGAGCGATTGGAAGGGATTCGACCGTCCGATCTTCAAGGAGATGATCGGCATCGGTCTGCCGAATCTCGGGAATGCGGCATCCTGGGGTTATTCCCAGATCGTGACGCTGGCGATCGTCTCCTCAATGGGAGCCGTCCAGCTTGCAGTCTTTTCTTACTTCAACATCATTCAGCAGCTGCCATGGCTGATCGGCAACTCGATTGGGATGGCGGTTCAAATTCAATGCGGCCAGCTGTACGGCGGGAAGCGGTATGATGAAGTATACCGGGCGCCTTATCGGGCTGCGGCTTGCGGGATACTGCCGACACTGGCGCTTGCTGTTATGCTGTATGCTTTTGGTCATACAACGATCGGCTGGTTCACCTCGGATAAGGAAATTATAGATCTGCTGCTTCCTTTGTTCCTCTGGTGTATCGTCTGGCAGCCGATGCGGACCTGGACCTATTCGTTTATTCAGTCTCTGACAGCGATTGGAGAAGCGCGCTTTGTCGCTCTAAGCAGTATGCTTGGGATGTGGATCTTCGCTACCGGCGGTGCTTATGTGTTTGGCGTACTGCTTCATATGGGAGTCATGGGAGCTCTTGTGGGATTAATGATGGATGAGCTGTTCCGCGCAGTTATGGTCGGCTGGCGATGGCTCGGCCGCCGCAGGCTGCCGCGTCAGGCGGAGACTGGTTCGGTTGTGCATACGGTATAACATGGATTTGATTAAAGCCATCCTTGGGAGATAGCTTTTTCGTGCCATTTTAGCTGTCTCGGTTGTCAGGTTGAGCATCTGGCCGCCGGCCTTGATAGTTCAATAACGAAGGCAGCGGCGAGTTCGGGAATGCTCTGTTTCCCTAGCAATAATTCAGGACTTTATCCGTGGAGACTCCGTGTTTATCCCGATAACAATCGAAGAAGGCGGGAGGTATGATGAAAGCAAGAAATCGCAAGGGAGATGTTGGATATGATGATGAATTGGCTGAGAGGAAACAAGTATGCGGCGATCCTGTTAACCTTATTACGGATCTACGTCGGCTGGGAATGGCTCACGGCGGGGTGGCATAAGATTGCCGGCGCCAAACCGTTCAATGCAGCCGGTTTTATGAAAGGTGCGATCGCGGGGCCTGTCGCAGACAATGCCACGCACGAGACCTTGTATCCCACGTTCATAGCGTTTCTAAAGCACGTCGCCTTGCCGAATGTGAAGCTGTTAAATGTCATTGTGCCATGGGGCGAATTATTAGTAGGAGCGGGTTTATTGCTGGGAGCATTAACGACGACCGCGGTCCTGTTTGGCCTGCTGATGAACTTCATGTACATGTTTGCCGGTACGGTTTCGACTAACCCTTGGCTGATTCTTCTTGGTTTCTTCATAGTCGCAGCAGGGGCCAATGCGGGTAAGTTCGGGGTGGATCATTATATCCTTCCGTATCTCCACGAACGCTTTAAGAAACATGACCGGGCGCCGAAACTTCATGCAAGAGGACGTTTGCATACGTAAGCTGACGTAAGATGAAAGAAAATTGTTATCGGCAACAGGGGACACGGGGCATGGATGGAATATTTGCTTGGAAGCGTATCGCATCACGTCGTCCAGCATGCGAAGGTGTCCGTGCTGATCGTGAAATAAAGAGTTGCCGGAACCTACTAAAACCCATTTTTAGCATAATCGGATTGCTGCTCTGTATCTTTTAAATTTAGAGGTGAGCGTAAATGGAAGTTGCCGCTCTCGAGAAGGTTGAAAAGCTTGCCTTGAAGAAGCTCAAGGTATTCATGCATAGTCGTCTACGGTATATCGCACGTTCCGCGCTCGCGAGCATGTTCATCGGGTTTGGTGTCATTGTGGCGTTCAAGACGGGCAGCTTCTTCTACGGGGAACATTCTCCGCTCACGTATCCGATGGCGGCAATTACTTTCGGAGCGGCGATCATTCTAATCTCTTACGGGGGAGGGGATTTGTTCACTGGCAACACCTTTTACTTCACATACACCGCTCTAAGACGGAAGATTCGTTGGAATACCGTGCTGAAGCTATGGCTGTATACTTACATCGGGAACATCATCGGCGCAGTTTTTTTCGCTTTCATGATTTACACGACCGGGCTTTTCGCCGAGTCGTCCGTTAACGGGTTCCTGCTCAGTGTCGTGGATAAGAAAATGAATCTGCCGATGGTGGAGCTGTTTTTCCGGGCCATCCTCTGTAACTGGCTCGTCTGTCTAGCCTTCTTCATTCCCCTATCCCTCAAGGGTGACGGTGCTAAAATGTTCGCTATGGTTCTCTTCGTGTTCTGCTTCTTTATCTCCGGCTACGAACATAGCATTGCCAACATGTGCACGTTCGCGATCGCGCTGGTGCTGCATCATCCCGGGACGATATCCATGGGCGGCGTACTTCATAATCTCGTTCCGGTCACCCTGGGCAATATCATTGGCGGCGCGGTGCTGATGGGCGTGATGTACTACTATGTAAACAAACCCTATTTTGAAGAACTCGATTCAACTATTGAACATACGGAGGGCGATTCGGATGAGTAAAACGAAGATTGTGATCATTGGAGTCGGAGCAGTCGGCGCGACGACTGCGTACACACTGTTACTGAGGGAGCGAGCGAACGAGCTGGTACTCATTGACGCCAACAAAAGCAAGGCGAAAGGCGACGCCATCGATATGAATCACGGCCTTCCTTTCCTTGGGAGGACGAAGGTGTGGGCGGGCGAATACGAGGATTGCCGCGATGCCAACATTATCATCATTACGGCAGGCGCTGCCCAGAAGCCAGGTGAGACGAGGACCGATCTGTTGAAAAGAAACGCCGCCATATTCGAGAGCATCATGACAGAAGTGCTCAAGTACAATCAGGACGGCATTCTGCTGATCGCTTCCAACCCGGTGGACATCATGAGCTACTTCTCGTGGCGGAAATCGCAGTGGCCTATTCAGCGGATCATCGGTTCGGGCACGCTGCTCGATAGCTCTCGCTTCCGTTACCTAATCGGAGAAGAACTTGGCATTGACCCGCGCAGTGTACATGCCCATATAATCGGCGAGCATGGTGATTCCGAACTGCCGGTGTGGAGTCTGGCCAATATTGCCGGAACTCGCATTCCGTTCGACGAAGAGACGAAGGAGAGAATTTTCACGAACACGAGGGACGCCGCTTACGAGATCATCTCGGCAAAGGGGGCTACCTACTACGCGATCGCCCTAGCGCTCGACCGCATCTGTACCGCAATTCTTCATGACGAAGGAGCTGTGCTTAATGTCTCGACGCTGCTTCAGGATTATCACGGGGTATCGAATGTCTATATGGGCGTCCCTTGCGTCGTGGATCGTAGCGGCGTTCGCGAGGTGCTCCAGCTAGAGATCTCGGAGTCGGAACGCGATCAGCTTCACCGGTCGGCTCAGAAACTGAAAGAACTTATTCAATCCATTGAAACATGAAGGTACGGAATGAGCCTGATGGGATGGCTTCCCTCAGGCTCTCTTTCATTTCTTTCTGATTGTCTCGATTGAAGCTGCAATACTATATAAAGGCCATTCAACGGGCACTAGAGCACAACGACAGTAGGCTGCCGGCATCAATCATCGGCGGCTTGTTCTGCTAGGGGGGCAGGATAACGCAGAAAAAATGCTCGAGGAAAGGTTGAACTAGTTCGAAGTCGAATAATTAATTAACGGGGAACGTTAATTTTCTGTATCTCCATAGAGAGGGGACCACGCATGAACCAAAGACCGTCTGAAGAAGAATACGTCGGGGACGTCGGCGAATTTATCCGGTTAGTGCCGGGAAGCAACATCATCGACATTCTGTTAGCCCAGGAAAAGCAAACGAGCGAGCTGCTGGCATCGTTGACAGAAAGGCAAGGCGCGTATCGGTATGCGCAAGGAAAATGGACACTGAAAGAAGTCGTAGGCCACATCGCGGACGGGGAACGCGTCATGACCTACCGCCTGCTTAGGTTCGCTAGAGGGGACAAGACACCTCTGACCGGTTTCGACCAGGAATTGTTCATGTCTCCTTTCGTAAGCTGGACAATCGCGCAATTGGCCGAAGACTATCGGGCAGTACGGCAATCGACGATCACGCTGCTGCGCGGATTGCCGGAGGAGGCATGGTCCCGCAAGGGCACAGCTAACGACGTAAGCATTACGGTGCGTGCCCTCGCGTTCGGCATCGCGGGACATGAACTACATCACATGGGGGTCATCCGAGATCGGTATTTGAGTTAGTTCTGAATGCTTTTATAGAGTTTATTGAGAGTAGAGGATGGCAATTTGGAGGCGGTAGCGTTCAAATTGTTGAAGTGGAGAGCGAGTTAAGGATATCGATTAAGCTAACGCGCACTATAGCGTCGAAGAATAGGCTGCCGATATAAATTGGCGGTCTGTTCCGCTAACGGGGCAGAAGAGCGCAACAAATATTGTAATTGTAGCGTCTAATTCAATGGATGGGATAAAATGTAAACGACTAGTTTGGGTTTTCGAAAGGAGCACAAGTAAATGGAACACGATAAAGAGATACAAGAACTTAAGGAACGTTTGGGCAGAGTTGAGAATCAACTCCAAAACAGATCGCATTCTTTCAGTTTGTCAAAGTTCATAATAGGCTTTATCGTAGTTTTTGTACTTATGTTGATTACTATTGGAGTAGTTCAATATATTGCATCATCATGAGTAACGACTAACGGGGAACGATAGCCCATTGTTCCAATAACTACAGGAACACATGGAGGTATGATTGGAATGTTGCTTTGGACTATTAGCATTAACATGGTTGATGATTACTGGCTGTTTTACCCCTTTTCTCGATTTTTGGGATAGCTAAACTAAAGTCCAGCATTCAACTGAGAGACGGGCACTATCGCTCAATATAACACGTCGGCAGCCGGCTTAATGATTCAGCTGCCGTTTTTCATATAAGGGACGGGCAGTTTAACGTAACTTCTCAAGTAGAGGAAACGTAACATTAATAACCATGTAAATTGTAAATACCTTATCAGGAGGGCGAACTTTTGAAGTATTATTTATTTCTTATTGCTTTATTTTTAACAGCTTCAGGTTGTACGAATAAAACTGAAGATCGAGACATTGAAATATCCAGTAGTTCGGCTTCGATCGGAGCAGTCATTCCCGAACAAGAAGATATGTTTAATCAAAAATTAACTTACAGTATAGTTATGAAAAATCCTGATAGAATTAGTGTCGTTGACAAAGTGGATGTAATAATCACAAAACTCTTCAAAGACATTACATGGGGAAAAGTGGTAACAACGGCCTCCGGGAATTTGAGGTGGAATTAGTATTCTGGAATAAGTATTGTCGGTATAATTTTTATAGTCATTCCTATCATTCTAATTATTTTGTTTATTACCCTTTGAAAGGGTGTTTGAATGGAAGTTCATGAAATGATACAACAAGTTAAATCAAAAGAAGACTTTATTGTTTTTGTATCTCGATTACTTAAGGATTTAGAGAATAATCGTGATGAATGGAAAAATCCGACTTTAGAACGGTTTCTCGAAGCTATGGGAGCCTGGGTTACAGACTCAAAAAATGTGCCACACGAACCAACTTGGATGACACTTGCTAATATTTTATACGCTTCAAAAATTTATGAATAAAATCATAGACACTTTTCCGCTAGCGGGCACGTTAATTCAATGATCAAAAGGAGCAGTCAGCAACGCGGCGGACTACTCCTTTTCTTTATGGACCAAAGATGAACCGATTACTCGGACTTATCCCCGCGCAAACACAACTTATATCAAAAAGAAGATGTTCGTTTCTTCTATAATCGATTTAGGAGGAGGTGCTTACGAACCAATGATGCAGGAGATGATTGACTGGATTGAGGATCATCTATTTGAAGATTTTTCATTAGAAAGCTTAGGACATCGCATGGGGTATTCTCCCTATTACTGTTCGTTCAAATTTCATCAAATGACTGGAATCACCATTAAAAGATATAAGTCACTTCGAAAGATGTATCTGGCTTCAATGGAGTTAAAAGAAACCGATCAAAAGACGATTGATCTTGCATTGAAATATGGATATTTATCTCAGGAAGCTTTTACGAGAGCATTTAAAGGGACATTCGGCCTAAGCCCGAGTGCCTTCAGAAAAAATCCGCAACCCTTGCAAACCTATGTGAAAATTAAAATGAATCGTAGGGAGGATGCATTTTCAATGGACATTTCTCAACAATTGAAAATTGATGCTTTGCAAAATAAAATCCAAGATCAATTTGATCAAGACATATTGAATATCTTAAATGGACAAATGATGTATGAAGAATTTTATAATCATCAATTAATGGGAAAAAGTGATTATGTCCCTTTTAATGAAGCGATGTGTTCAAACGATACTACCGATACGATATTCAGCGATGAGTTTAAACAACTAAGAGCTTCCGGACATCAGGTGCCCTTACAGAAGTATGAGGAGATTACCTTGACTCCTTTGAAACCTATGTTTGAGAATAAATACAAATGCATCGTTTTATGGTTTGGAGATGACATGTTCTGTCAAATCAATTTACTGACCGTTTTGGCGTACTTAGAACAAGTGGGCTACGATGGAAAAGTGTATTTCCATATGGTGAATGAAATGAACTATGAAGTGGAAGAAACGGAAATCTGGCTAGAAGGTTACAGAAATATTTATCAACAGGTCATGATTCGTCATCAATTACCAGAAGCAAATCACCAACTTTATTAAAAAGAATATAGGTAAGCCGCAGAATGAATTATTGCAACATTTATTTAATCTATTTCCTCACTATGGACTAGGGGATACGCAATATATCAAAATAATTGAAACGCTAAAACAAGCTTAAGTTTGTAAAGCTAACTTTTACGAAGACGGAAGCTTGAGAGATAGTTATGTAATTCAAGCGGAACCCAAGAGGAGGAAATGCGATGACGAAACGTTCGAGCGCGCCGGATCAGGAGCATTGGAATCAAGTGTATAACAGGTTATCCCTTGGCAAGCCGGTCTACGACTTATGGCTCGATGATTATGAACCGTTGCTGGCTGAAGCGAAGAATGACGCCATTATCGATCTTGGCTGCGGCTACGGCTGTGATACGCTTTATTTAACGGAGCGCGGTTACCGCGTGATAGCTTGCGACTTTTCGGAAAAAGCGTTAGGCCATATCGCTGAGCATATTCCGGAAGCGGAGACGAAGCAGGTTGATATGACTGAAGGCTTGCCGTTTGCGGATGGGAGCGTGGGAGCGGTCGTGGCCGATTTATCACTTCATTATTTCGCTTGGGAAGATACCGTTCATATCGTGAACGACATCGCCCGGGTACTGAAGCCGCGAGGCGTGTTACTGGCTCGCTTTAACTCGGTTGGCGACGTTCACTATGGCGCCGGGCTTGGGGTTGAACTGGAGCCGAACTATTATGAGCATGAAGGGCGGCGCAAGCGGTTTTTCGATGAGGGCGATTTGCGGCAGCTTTTTGCAGATTGGGGAATTGAAGCGGTCAAAGAGACGGATATGCTCCGTTACGGCAAGCCGAAGTTATGCTGGGAATTGGCTGCTGTGAAGATATAAGCGGTCTGACCGATTTCGAAGTTTTAGTTAAATAGGAGGAGGAAGGATTGTGGAAGATCTCAAGCAAAAGGCGGACCGTTTTGTAAAGAAGCATTACGGGGACCGGGCCCAAAATCTTGTGTCCCTCGCATCAGGCGATTGGTCGCGGGCCTATGCCTTCTTGCTCGATGGGCGTGATAGGATTATTCGTTTCGGTGCATATCGAAGTGACTTTGAGAAGGATCAGGCGATGGGGCATTTCACCATGGCTTCATTGCCGATTCCTAAGGTTATCGAGATCGGCGAGACGGATAGCGAGTTCTTCGCCGTATCTGAGCGGGTTCCAGGAGATACGCATCTCGATCAGCTGAACGAATCGGAGATGCT
>NZ_QTTN01000072.1 GCF_003386535.1 Paenibacillus taihuensis | reverse complement strand
ATATGAAGAAACTGATGCAGACCGCAGACGAATGGATGAGAAGGCGAATCCGCATGGTGTACTGGAAACAATGGAAACGAGTGAAGACAAGGTTTACGAACCTAAAAGCATTTGGGATCCGCGCCAAACAAGCATGGGAATACGCCAACACAAGAAAGGGCTACTGGAGAACCTCCCATAGCCCGATCCTCTCCAAATCCCTCGACAACAATACCCTCAAAGAACTCGGATTCTTATTCTTTTCAGATTACTACCGACAAGTTACAACGTAAACTTAGGAACCGCCGTATACCGAACGGTACGTACGGTGGTGTGGGAGGTCGGCTACTCAACTAATGGGTAGCCTCCTACCCGATTTTGGACTCATTATCTCATAGAAAGCATGCTGGAGAATAAAGGGTTTCCCAACAAGGCCGGTAGTTTGTTATGATTTAAAAGGCCGCAAAAAATGGTTTAAGGATGTGAAGCGTAATTATGTTGAATCCAATTGCAATTTCATTGGGTCCTATCCAGGTACATTGGTATGGGATTATTATTGGTTTTGGTGCTTTACTTGGACTGATGCTCGCAATAAGGGAAGGAAAACGGTTCGGTATTTCAGCTGATTTTTTTATGGACTTACTATTAATTGGGGTACCTTCTGCATTAATCGGCGCAAGAGCATACTACGTAGCGTTTGAATGGAGCAATTATAAAAATCACCCCAGTGAAATAATTGCAATTTGGCATGGTGGTATAGCCATCTATGGTGCTTTAATTGGTGCTATTATAGCTGCTGTTATTTATACACGGAGGAAAGGGTACGACTTTTGGAGAATTGCTGATTTCTGTGCACCAGGTTTAATAACTGGACAGATGATCGGGCGCTGGGGTAACTTTATGAATCAAGAAGCGCATGGCGGTCCAGTTTCGGAGAGCTTTTTGCGAGATACGTTACATCTTCCGAAATTTATCGTGAATCAAATGTTCATTGACGGTCAGTATTACCACCCGACATTCTTATATGAATCCTTATGGAGCTTCACTGGCCTTTTAGTGCTGCTATGGCTTCGCCGAAGATCGTTTCTTCGGGCAGGCGAGCTTTTTATGAGTTACTTCGTCTGGTATTCGCTAGGACGGTTTTATGTAGAAGGCGTGCGCACAGACAGCCTAGTGTTTGAAGGTCCTCGATGGCTGGCATCGTTCCTGAAGGTGTTATGGAGCCCGATGAGTTCATTCGGGTGGGGAGCGATGGAGGCAGGCAAGAATATTCGGATTTCTCAGTTGCTTGCGATAATGATTATTTTAGCGGCCGTTACGTTCATCATTGTTCGGAGAAAACAAAAAGGCTCCATACCGTATAGTTCTCCTGTCGAGACAAAAATCTCGGCTGCTCCTGTAATTCAAGGGCAGAAGGCACAAGAAAGCTAATAGTTACTCCTGTCATATTTATGGCAGGAGTTTTTATTTGTAAGATGGAATCGTCTTGTTCCAATTGCAGCTTTTCTCATTTTATTAGTGACTTACAAACTATAATTTTCCTCATCACGAAGACCGACCGATGTGTGGAAACAGAACGTGAGAGAAGAACAGGGAAAAGGCGAAGGAAGAGTACCTGAGCGAATGTCTGTTTTCGATCGGGGATGGCGACAATAGAAACAACGTAGTCGAAGGATCGAAAGGGATAGGGATATTATTCAATGCCGAATTCAATTCCATTTCTTATACTTATCGCGGTTTGCGCGATCGCCTATTCGGTTCTGCTGTTTCATAAACGCGCCGCATGGCCAGTCATTCTTCTCCTTTCCTATTCCGGCATGATTTACGTGTTCGAATTTTTCATTTTCATCTGGAAGGACAGTTATCGCTATTCCCCTCATCTTCTAAGCATCCCCTATTACGACAACGCATTGGGGGCTGTGTTCTCCAATCTGCTATCGGTGCCGGTAGTGAGTCTTTTCGTTGCTGTTTATCGGCTCAGTTGGAGGTGGATTGTCTGCCTTTCGCTTGCATACGGCGGAGTAGAATGGTTATTTCTCCATTGGGGGATCTATCAGCATAATTGGTGGAGAACCTGGTATACGATCCTCTCGTTAATGCTATTCTTCATGCTCACTCGGCAATGGAAGATCTGGTTGGCTGGACGCAGCCGTCTATTCAAATTCGTCACGCTGCTGATGTTTGCATGGAGCGTCGTGGCGACGCTTGTGTACACGTTGGCGGTAACCGGCGTTCGTATCTTTCATATCGGGTATTTCCAAGACCCTTATCATGACGACATCTTCTTCTCGGCGATTTATGCGTTCTTTAAGGCGGCCGTGCTCTCCGTCACCGTCACGGTAACGCTTCGCCGTTGGCGCAGGTTGAGCTCGCTGCTCATCATTCTCGCTGCCCATCTTATCCTCATGCAGCTTGGGATATTAAGAGTCTTGATTCCGTTATGGCAATATTGGCTCATATACATGCCATGCTGTTTGTTCGTGCTGTGGCTGGTTGCAGTCAGCAGCCGCAAGTTAGAGCAATTCAGGGTGGAACAGTAAGCTTTCAAATTCAAATTAAGTCAGCAAAAAAGCTGCGACTATTGTGGGAAATCCGTCTTCCTTAAATCCATAATAAATAGCTTACTATTTGCTGTACACCAGGGCGACTTGAAATTAATCATTATAGATACGAAGCAAGTAGTTCATCTGATTATTTCAACGCAAACGCCGTCAATGTCGGTCATAAGTCCAGTCATAAAACGGAACCTAACCACCAAAGCTACATTTGCGGTTGCCAGCGTTTCAGACGCTATCACCTTTTCTGACGAACCAGACGCAGAAGCTTTACTCGGAAAAGGAGATATGTATTACAAATCTAATGATGCAAATAGGTCTGCGGTAATTGTAATTACCGGAGGGCAGCCTGCTTGTCTCTCCGAACTGCTAAACACAGAAAACCGGCCGAGAATCCTCTCGCCGGTTTTCTTATTGTAATCCGTCTTGCTGCGGCTTTTAAGCTTTAGCTTGAAGCGCAGAAGCATTCTTCGAAATCCGCAGCGCCATCAGCGAAGCGATCAGGCAAATAAACCCGGCTGTCACGAAAGCAGTCGTATAGGTGCCGGATATTTGCCGGACTAGCCCCGCGCCGTAGGCTGCTGTCGAAGCGCCGATTTGATGGAACACAACGACCCAGCCGAACACCATGCCTGCCCGTTCTTTTCCGAATGTTTGCGCGGCGAGCTTGACAGTAGGAGGCACGGTTGCGATCCAATCCAGACCATAGAAAATCGAGAAAACAACGAGCATAGCCGGCGTCGCATCGAGCGCATAAGGCAGGAAGATGAGTGACAAGCCGCGCAGGCCGTAGTACCAGAACAGCAGCTTGCGGGAGTCGAAACGGTCCGTTAACCAGCCCGACATCGTCGTGCCGACCAAATCGAAGATGCCCATAAAGGCAAGCAGCCCGGCTGCCGTCACTTCTTCGATGCCATGGTCGCCGCAGGCGGCAATCAGATGCGTGCCGATCAGGCCGTTCGTCGAGAAACCGCAGAAGAAGAACGTACCAGCAAGCAGCCAGAAGGTCTTGCTTCTCAACGCATCGCGAAGCGTTAACAGCGGCGTTAAGAATATGCTGCCCCGAAACGGCTCCGGTTTCACGACCTCTTCCGTGCCGTAAGCCGCCGAGCCAACATCATACGGGTGGTTGCGCATGAAGATCGCAACCACAATCAACAGAACCAGCACGACGCCGACAGCCGTATAGATGGCATAGCGCCAGCCCTGGTTAACGGTAATATGCGCCAGCAGCGGCAGGAAGAGCAATTGCCCGGTCGCCGCGCTTGCGGTCAGGATGCCGACAACCAAGCCCCGGCGCTGCACGAACCAGCGGCTTGCGACGGTGACGCCGAGCACGTTCGCAATCATGCCTGTCGCAAACCCGGACACAACTCCCCAAAGGAGCTGATATTGCCACAGATGGGTCATCAGCGGAGTGAGCGCAAGGCTTCCGGCCAACACCGCCAGCGCGGCGACCATCATCCTGCGCACGCCGAACTTCGCGAGCAGTGCCGCCGAGAATGGCCCAACGAGGCCGTATAGAAAGATACCGACTGAGATAACGCCGGAAATTCCGCTGCGTTCCCAGCCGAATTCCGTTTCAAACGGCACCATCAAGATGCTTGGCATTGACCGGATACCTGCGGAGATGAGCAGCGCGACGAACGTCACGAGCACGACGACCCAACCGTAAAAGAATTTGGTCGGCGATGAAGATGAAGCGGATGATTGCATAAGATGACACCTCTTTCGATAAAATAACGGAAGTCGTGCAATTAGATTTTAATAAACATCAATTGACGACCGATCGCATTTTTATTTTGTATGTACAACGAATATAGTAGGTTGCACATGTACTTGTCAATGGCTTATCGAAAACTTCATCCATCTTCGACCGAAGAAATTGGAGTGTCCATTTTATCCTAGAGACCGGACACAGGCGCCAGGGAGATTGCCTGCGGCGGTCATTGCGAAGAGAACCGGAGTTTACCTCTTGCTTGCTACTCTTCCATCAAAGCGCTCGTTTTCACCAGCTCTGCAGACAGCAGATCGGCTGCCGCCTTGCCGAGCAGGTTCTCGTATTCTGCCTTGAATGCTTTGGAGGCATCGCGGATTCGAGGTACCAAGGCGTTTCCTTTTTCCGTCGGGTAGACGAGCACTGTTTTCCCTTGCACTTTGCGCTCTACAAGATTTTTCGTTTCCAATTTATCGATGAAACGCGTAAGTGTCGAAGGCGTAATGTACAGCTTCTCGGCGAGAAGCTTCTGCGTAATGCCCGGCGAGCCGTTCACGATACGAATCAAATAGCCATACATCGGCGACAAGCCGGTCTGTGCGAATTGTTCCTCGGCCATCTTCGTAACGGCGCGGCTTAGCCGGTTCGCGTTAAAAAACAGGCAATCACGGAGGAACGCCTCGTCGTTCTGGGAGGCGGGCATGTCGTCGTTGAGCGGATTGTTCATGTTGAATCCTCCTTCTTTGATTTCGGTGTACATACAACTTAGGTATATCTCAAAGGTACGCAGATGTCAAACTGTTGCCAAGGCCTAAAAAAGCCCACATCATGAAATTGATTGATACCGCTCCAGGTACAGCGGCTGCATCCATAACCGAAGGCACCGAAGCTTGATTGCACAATCAAGCTTTTTTGTCGTCTCCAAAAACAGGACATTAGCAAATTTTGTGGAAGATATACGTACTGTTATCGCTGCTGGCAATTCGGAGTTGGCAGAGTGAAAGAATTAGAAGGGAGAGGGGATTCGTAGAGCGTATGGCAAGTTCAATCCATGCCGTCTACGACCACTTACGTACTCCGTTTAAACGGGAAGTGCCGGTGCTTCAAGGTTCGTATGAGAATGGCGGCGAATGGGAGCAAGCCGGGTTGTATAAATGCTGCTTCATTGAAGCCGAAGGCCGGTATTGGATGTTCTATAATGCCAAAGACAAAGCGGAATGGCCTTGGACGGAGGAAACGGGACTTGCGGTATCGGTCGATCTGATGCATTGGGAGAGATATGCCGGCCCCGGCGGTTTCGAACCGGTCATGCGCGTTCAACTGGATAGCTTCTATAGCCACTATTTAAGCGATCCTCATATTCGTCTCGACAGTCGGCTTAGCAAATACAACCGATTGTATCATTTCTATTGTGCCTGCAGACCCGCCAAGCATGGGGATGGGGCGAAGATCGCGGAGGGCGATGGCGAATTCCGCTGCATTGCGCTCAGAACAAGCTCACCTATAGACGAATAGCTTGTTAAAATATGTGAATAATAGGCAGGAGAACGTAACCGTATATACAATGAGGAAGTGAAGCAGCATGGCGACGAAATCTGCAGCTGGGCAAAAGACAGAGCGTGAAGGGAATTCCCTGTTCCTCACGATGAAGATTGCCGCATGGGTAGCGGCTATTGTTGGTGTAATCCTGTGTCTTTCGCATATCAATGATTTTAATGATCATAACCGTTCCTTAATGAGCGGCGTTGGCTTTCTGGTGGGCAGCGTGTTCATCTATACGATTGGCACAGCGATCAATCTCGTGCACAAACGGAAGATGGAATCCGAGTAAGAATATTTATTACCTCGACCAAGGACTGTTTCCTTCTCATGGGAAACGGTCCTTTTCATTTAAACCATGTAATTTCGCCCCTTATCAGTTAAAATAGTCCAAGAGTACTAGTCGTCCAATTGACGGTCGCGAGAGGAGAATGATTATGGCCGTGTACCAGCTGTTTATAAGGCAGCTCATTCGTAATTACTTTATCGGATCTGCCATCGCCGTTCTCGGAGTAGGCAGTGTGATCATCTTTATGACACTGGAGTTATCGAAGAGGGAAGTAGGAGCTCTGTTGTTTGTGCTGGTATGTTCCCTACTTGTCATGTTCATTTCAGAGCTGGTTGCTTTTCGCCGTCATATTCATCCGATCCAATCCTGCTTTCAGAGTCCGAATCCATCCCGTGAGCTGATTCAGCAGGCATACTTAAGAGCACATCGATTCCCTGCGCTTGCTGTAAGGCGGATTATGGGACCTCATCTCATTGGCGGCTATGTTCCGGCAGCTTTGAATTTGGCGATCTTTATCCATCTTGGTATCCTCTCGCTGCCGTATTATTATATCGGCCTTGCTTTGCTCGGAGCCTCTCTTGTTGCAAGCATGCACGCAATGGTAGAGTTTTTTCTCACTAACCGCACGATCAGGCCGCTCCTGATTCATCTTCGGCAAAGCTTCGTCTCTCAGTATCATTCCGACCTTACACTGGAAGGAGAGGTGCTGATCTCGATCCAGCGCAAATTCCAATGGAGCGCTTTCCTGATAGGCACGTTTCCGCTTTTCCTGCTAAGTCTCGCAACCCAAATTCGGCTCGGCGAGATTACTTCTGTTGCTTCCCAGCAGTATTGGCAAGGGGCAGCATTAATTTTGCTGATCGGCATCTTGTTCTCGTCTGTGGGCGCTTGGCTGCTGTCCCAAGATATCGTTCATCCGATTCGCAGCTTGTTCAAATCTCAGAATGACGTGAAGAACGGTAACTTCGATACGCAGGCGCCAGATATATATGCCGACGAATTTTCGAGCCTTGTCTCGGGGTTCAATCATATGGTAGAAGGCTTGAAGACAAGGGAACGGATGAACAGTCAATTGCTGCAAAGCTATTTCAGCACGCTGGCTGCCGCGCTCGATGCACGCGATCCGTATACCGCTGGTCATTCGCTCCGGGTAGCTGAATATTCGGTCACCATCGCGCGTCTTGCGGGGTTATCGCCGGTTGATATGGACACCTTGAAGCGCTCGGCATTATTGCACGACATCGGCAAAATCGGCGTAAGGGATTCGGTCCTGTTAAAGGAAGGACGCCTGAGCGATGAAGAATACGCCATTATCAAGCTGCATCCGGTGCTCGGAGAAACCATCTTGAAGCAAATTAAACCGGCAGAGGCGCTTGCCGACATTCTGCCCGGCGTTCGTTCCCATCACGAGCATTACAACGGCGGGGGATATCCGGTTGGACTTACCGGGGAGAATATTCCGCTGCAAGGAAGAATTATCGCGATCGCCGATGCTTTCGACGCCATGACTTCGGACCGACCGTACCGAAACGGAATGCCGGCATTGAAGGCTCTCGCCATTTTGGAAGAAGGAATGGGCCTCCAATGGGATCCGAAGCTCGCTTCGCTTTTTATACAGGAGATGCGAAAGCAGCATGAACAACCATCTCAACTCGAGAAAACCATCCCGTTCCGTATTCAGCAGGCGTAACGAACGACATCTATAATTTCGATTAAGGACTGTTTCCTTCATAAGGGAGACAGTCCTTCTTTTTTAGCCAGCCGTAATATTGATTAGGTTTACGGGAAAAATTAAGTAAATCCCAGGTGAGGTTAGGAGATGAGGAACGCTTATGCGTATTTCTAAGATGCTGCGGCTGCTGACCACAAGCGTCGTCATGATAGGCACCATTGCGCTCGTATCAGGCTGCAAGTCGATGATTGTGTTCGATCCGAAGGGACCCATCGGCAGCCAGCAGCGCGACCTGATCAATATTACAATGCTGCTTTGTCTCATTATATTGGTTCCGGTCATGCTGATTTTTGCGTGGATCGTGTGGCGTTTCCGAGATAGGAAGGGCAATGACGCGCCATATCAGCCCGTTTGGTCACACAGTACGAAGCTGGAAGTCATTTGGTGGAGCATACCGATCATCGTCATCTTGATCCTGGCACTGGTGACTGCCCATTACACGTACGCGCTGGACCCGGCGAAACCAATTGCATCGGACAAGAAAGCCGTCACCATTCAAGCGACGTCGCTCGACTGGAAATGGCTGTTCCAGTATCCGGATCAAGGCATCGCGACCGTCAACTACTTGGTTATTCCGGCGAAGACGCCGATTAAATTCGAGCTGACCTCAGACGGCCCGATGAATTCGTTCTGGGTGCCTCAGCTCGGAGGAATGATCTACACGATGTCCGGCATGGCGACAACGATGTTCCTTCAAGCGGATGAACTTGGTAACTATATGGGTACTGGAGCTAACTTCACAGGCCGTGATTTTGCGAAAATGGGATTTACGACGAAAGCCATTGCACAGGCTGATTTCGATAAATGGGTGAATGATGCGAAGGCCAGCGGGAATGCGTTATCCGAGGAAGGGTATCAAACTTTGGCAATGCCCGGAACTTCCGAGCAGATGACGTTCGCATCGATACCGGACGGATTGTTCCATCGGATCGTCCATGAATATTCCATGAGCCGTGGAGCTCCTCCTGGATATACGCGGAAAGCTCAAACGCTCAGTGGAGAGAAGAAAGCCGAGCATACCGAAGGCGGACAACTGCCGCCGGGGAATGGTGCTCAGAAGGATTCCCCCGATATGAGCAGCACCGGGCCAGGGCACGCCATTCAAATGCTTGACCACCATACGCACATGAATCACGGCAAATGAGAGGAGGGCCTTACGTGTTTTATATGATGGAGGATATTGGAAGTTTCGTTTCGTGGTTCTTTGTCACTGGCGATCCATTGATCTATGGAGCGGATGTCGCTATCACGCTGACTTCAGTGGCGATTATATTCGTGCTTACGTTTTTCGGCAAATGGGGCTGGTTGTACCGGGAATGGCTCACGACCGTAGACCATAAACGTGTCGGGATTATGTATATCATCGCTGCATTGCTGATGCTGTTCCGCGGCGGTGTCGATGCGCTCATGATGCGGACGCAGCTTGCTTTTCCCAATATGGAATTTCTAGCGCCGGAGCACTATAACGAGGTGTTCACCACACACGGCGTCATCATGATTCTATTCATGGCGATGCCGCTCATGTTCGGCTTATTCAACATCGCGGTACCGCTTCAGCTAGGCGCGCGCGACGTCGCGTTCCCGTTCTTGAACTCGCTCAGCTTCTGGCTCTTCTTCATGGGCGCGATGCTGTTCAATATGTCGTTCGTTATCGGCGGCTCGCCGAATGCCGGCTGGCTCTCTTACCCGCCGCTCTCCGAGATGACGGGCAGTCCGGGAGTAGGAGAAGACTTCTACATATGGGGAATTCAAATTTCCGGTATCGGATCCCTGATGACGGGCATTAACTTCATTGTCACGATTGTCAAAATGCGCGCACCGGGGATGACCTGGTCGAGAGTGCCGATATTTACGTGGTCGGTGCTGTCCAGCTGCATTGCGATTATCGTTGCATTTCCGGTGCTGACGGTAACGCTGGCGCTGCTTTTCCTGGACCGTTATCTAGGGGCGCACTTTTTTACGATGGACGGCGGCGGCAACTCCATGATGTTCGTCAACCTGATCTGGATGTGGGGCCATCCGGAAGTTTATATTGTCGTACTGCCCGCCTTCGGTATTTTCTCTGAAGTTGTGGCGGCCTTCTCGAAAAAACGTTTGTTCGGCTACGGTTCAATGGTGTTTGCGATGCTTAGCATTAGCATTATGGCGTATTTCACCTGGCTGCATCACTTCTTCACGATGGGCTCGGGAGCTAATGTCAATCTCTTCTTCGCGATATCAACGATGATTATTGCGATTCCGACAGGCGTGAAGATTTTCAACTGGCTGTTCACGATGTTCCGCGGCCGAATCTCGTTCACAACGCCGATGCTATGGACGATCGCGTTCATTCCGTGCTTCATCGTCGGCGGCATGACGGGCGTCATGCTCTCGGTCGCGCCTGCTGATTTCCAGTTCCATAACAGCTACTTCCTCATCGCTCACTTCCACCAAGTGCTCATCGGCGGGGTAGCCTTCGGTTACTTCGCGGGCTTGTATTACTGGTGGCCGAAGATGTTCGGCTTCAAGCTGAATGAGACGATCGGCAAATGGGCGTTCTGGATTTGGAACATCGGCTTCTATGTATGCTTCTTCCCGCAGTATATCGTTGGTCTCGACGGTATGACCCGCCGGCTCAGCTCTTATAGCTGGGACACGGGCTGGTGGGCGATGAACTTCACTTCGACCATCGGCGGTTTCCTGATGGGGATCGGCTTTCTGTTCCAGGTATGGCAAATCGCGCACAGCATCAAATTTATGGAGAAGGATACGACAGGAGATCCGTGGGGAGCCCGCACGCTGGAATGGTCGATTCCATCGCCTGCGCCGCTCTATAACTTCGCGACCACGCCGCTCGTCACCGATCGCGACGATTGGTGGGAGGAGAAGGAACGTATTGCTGCCGGGAAAATGCCGAAGGACAAGCCGAGACTCGAGCCGATTCATATGCCGAAGAACTCGCCGATTCCTTTTATCCAATCGGTCTGCTGGTTCATCGTCGGCTTTGGCCTTGTGTTTCACTGGCTCTGGATCGCGATTCCCGGATTTATCGGAATCGCCTTGACGCTGCTGGCACATTCGTTCAACTACGATACCGATTACTATATTCCGGTCGATGAAATACGGCAGACGGAAGCCAATGCGGGGAGGAGTGTCTGATGGCGCACGCACATAATCACGCATTTGCCCATGAAGGCGGCCATGATGGCCATCATGATCTGGAGGAGCTTCGCAAATTCGGCTTCTGGATCTTTCTCATCACCGACTTGATCTTGTTCTCCACGCTGTTTGCCACGTATCTCGTGATTCACGAGAATACGGCAGGCGGACCGGATGCGAAAGAAATATTCGAATTGCCGGGCGTTATCGTGGAAACGTTCATTCTGCTGACGAGCAGTTTCACGAGCGGCTTGGCTGTGCTCGCGATGAATGCGGGAAGCCAGAAAGGGCTGGTCGGCTGGCTTATTGTGACGATCCTGCTTGGCGCCAGCTTCGTCGGCATGGAAGTGACGGAGTTCTTGAAGCTCATCCACGAAGGGCATACGATTCACTCCAGCGCGTTTCTTTCCGGCTTCTTCACGCTTGTCGGTACGCACGGGCTGCACGTCTCGCTGGGCATATGCTGGATCACAGCGCTTATCATCCAGCTGTCGCGTTATGGCATTACAGAGGTCACGCAGCGAAAAGTACATATCACGAGCATTTACTGGCACTTTCTTGACGCGGTCTGGATCTTCGTGTTCACGGTCGTTTACTTGATGGGGGTGATGTGACTTGGCGCAAAATAATGCAATCGGACACGGAGGCCATGGGGGGCACGGAGATCATGCCGGACATCACGGCTCGCTGACCGAGTATGTGATAGGCTTCCTGCTATCGATCATCCTGACCGTTATTCCAATCCTTGCGGTCGTGGATGATTGGATGGGGAGGACAGCGACGATCATCTTGCTGCTGGCCACTGCGGCTTTGCAGTTTGGGGTGCAGCTGCTGTTCTTCATGCACTTGCGGGAAGAACAGGGGCCGCGTTACAACCTCGTTACGCTTATTCTCGGCTTAATCGTCGTGGTCGTGGTCGTCTACGGTTCCATCTGGATTATGGATCATAACAAGATGTACTAGCTGTTAGGAGAAGCTCAGCCGGGTACGGCTGAGTTTCTCGGGCATTGCGGCCTCTCTGCCCGGTCGAGGAGGGCTACGTTGGATAAATCCATTATAGGAGGGTGATTTGAGCGAATATTGCATGCTATGTTGGAAAAATCGAAAAATCCACTCATTTCAGATAAAATCAGACGAAATAAGCCTTTTTAGCTAAAATGAGTGCATAAATCCAATATAGCTAGATAATTAAGCTGATATATGGATATTGGAGTGGATTAATCCAATATAGCCATGCAGTGCGATCTGCTTAGTTTTATATGAGAAAGTATCTCGATATTAAGAAGCTCAGCCGAATATGGCTGAGCTTCTTTATGTATGAGTTGATTTTGAAATAGTGGTTCGATTCTCAAACGAATTGGTTGTCTATTATCCTAAGAAAACTTGAAGAAACAGAAATATGATTTAATTCTTGAAACGTGCATATTATACTAGCCTCATCGAATCGTGGGTAAAAAGGCGGAAAGACTTTAGGACCTATCAAGGAATAGCTACCTTTATAGCATTATTTTCATCAATGAAGTTTTCGAATAAATGGCCAGTGAGCGAAAATATTGTGAGAGAACGAGCTGCAGCATACTTGTCGGACGCCTTTAATCAAGAGTTCGTAATTGATCAAGTGAAGTACAGTATTAATGGAGGAGAAAAAAAGTTTATAGTTGATTCTCATTTGCCCCAGAATAGAAGTCTGCAAATGACCCTAGCATCAACACTAGGTTTAAGCATCCTCCAATAGATGTCCTTTTAATTGTGGCGAACGATGGACGCAGTAAATCATCCTACGAGTCGATGTTAAAATCGTACAAAAATAAATTAATGAATAGTAACTTTAACAATATTAAAGGTATCAAGATGTTTGTCATTAATAGCGAATTAAGGCCAGCAAAGGATCTTACATATGAGGAGTTGCATAAATACTATCATTCTAATAGTGAAATAATAATAACTGGTTAAGAGAGTTATCAGACTGCACAGCAAATAGTGAAAAAGCCCAAGCTCAGCCGGGTACGGCTGAGCTTCTTTATGTTTCGTGAATGATAGTATTCATGTCCTGCGTCCCGTGATATAGTGGAAGGAAATGTTTCTCAAATCCATCTAACATTAGGACTATCGCCTTAGGAGGGCATCGCAGCATGAAGGTCTCTTACTTTCGTTCACTCGCATTTCGAATTTCCCTGTTAGCCGGTATTTGTTGTTTGGTATTATGTTCCGTATTGACGTACGTCTCGTACAAGCAGCAAACCAATCAAGTGTATGATGAATTGAATGCTGTAGAGGGCATGTTCCATTCCCCGCTCATGCTCCAAACCGATGAGATCGAGTTCTCGAAGGCGGAGTCGCTCAAGAATCCGGAAGCTTATAAGAGTGAGTCTAAAGTAATGGTGCTGCAGGCGCAGATGGATCGGGCTGCTTCCTCCGATCTCGTCGAGAACGCCTATATGTTCTATCCCGAGTGGAAGACCCAGGACGGCCAGCCGGCGCTGTTGAATTTCTTGTCCAATTCCGAGTTGTATGAAGGTGGCGAAATCCCTTCGACGGTATATGTCCCGCAGCCAGCGTTGTATCGGGCGCTGAAAGATGCTGAGGTGTCAGGTTATAGTGTGACGAAGCCTTACACAGACGATTACGGAACTTGGATCAGCGCGATCAGCGCGGTTAAAGACAAGAATGGCAAGCTCATCGCCTTCGCGGGACTGGACTTCAACTACAAGCTCATACAGACGATATTGAATAAACGGCTGATGGAGAGCATCATCACCGGAGCAGTAGCTTTACTGATCTTCATCATCCTGCTCTCGATCAGCGTTCGTTATAGTCTTCGTGGAATCAAGAGCCTTAATAAGCTCGCTGAACATGCAGCAGAAGGTGATTTGTCCGGTCAAACGAAAATCAAGAGTCGCAATGAGATTGGATTGCTCAGCGAGCATTTCAACGCGATGATCCGCAATCTTCGCTCCCTTATTGAGCACATTGCAGAATCGTCCCAGCAAGTATCCGGGGCTTCAGAGAAGCTGTTAAAAGGTGCAGCTGAAACGGTACAAGCAACGCAAGCTATCGCTGTCTCGATGGAGCAGCTCACCTGCCGTTCCGAGGAACAGCTCGTCGGGGCACAAGAGAACAGCCGCGCGATGGATGAAATTACGACGGGCATCCAGCGCATCGCGGAATCGGCGACTGAAACGTCCAGAGAGTCCGAGGACGCGAAGCAGTGGACGTCCGAGGGCAATGAGCAAATGCAGCAAAATCTCTCGCAAATCGCCGGAGCGCTCGGCGAATTGCGTCTAGGCGTACAGTCGATGAACAGCCTGATGAAGCTGTCCGAGGAGATCGGCAATATCACGAAGATGATCTCGGAAGTGACGACCCGCACGAATCTGCTTGCCTTGAACGCTTCCATCGAAGCATCCCGCGCAGGAGAGCATGGCCGCGGCTTCGCGGTCGTATCCCGCGAAATTCGCACGCTGGCCGAGCAGTCCAAGCAATCGTCGGAGCAGATCGCCGATCTGATCGAACGCGTACAGCAGGAGACGCAAGCGGTATTCGTCGCGATGGATCGGGGCATGGTGGAATTTGAAGCGATCGAGACGGTTGTTCAGAAGGCGGATCTGACGTTCCAGCAGCTGGCCGTAACCGTTCAAGCGGTAGCCGTGCAGATGGTGGATGTCTCCGCTGTTTCCCAGCAAATGTCGGCAGGCTCCGAAGAAGTATCTGCTTCCATCGCTGAGATGGCCTCGCAGTCCCGCATGACGTCGGAGATGACCAAGAATATCTCGGCTGCTTCCGAAAGCCAGCTGGCTACGATGTCCGAGGTTACGGAGACAGCAACCCGGCTGAGCGGGCTGTCCGGCGAGCTGCAGCAGGCGGTCGCGAAGTTTAAGTTGTAGATTTAGATAAAATGAGAGAAAGAGCGCAGGCGATATGCCTGCGCTCTTTCTCTTCCTTGCCTTATTCAGCAGCTACACTTTCAAGTACGAGAACTCCGGCTTCCCTCTCGTCACGATGTCCCAGTCCCATAGCGAGATCATTTGCTCCAGGTGCTTCATCCGCGCCTGGCCCGCCGATTCAAGCATCGCATCGCCAAAATAGCGGTCTATATGAGCGCCGACGTGGGGAAGAATCATTTTTCGCAAGAAGCCGATGTCCTCGTCTTTATAACGCTCACACATGTTCATCGTGAACATTCTGCGTTTGTTTCCACCACCCCAAGCAGAATGGAAGGTGCGATGGTTAAAAATGAGCAAATCACCGGGAGTGACATCGAGCACCTGGGCAGGAAGTTCGGAGCCGTGCAGGCCGAAGTGCTGCTGGCTATGCGGTACATGATGCATGATATCCAGCGCATAACGATCGGTTTCACGGTGACTGCCGGGGATGACGCGGAGCGCGCCATTAGAGCCGTCCAATTCATCGAGGTAAAAGGCAAGCTTGATGTGTAAGTATTTCGGCTCTCCGCCGTCTGGATGCCAACCTGTGTCTCCCGAGTAATAATTCCCGTCGCTGCCCCAATAGTTGAAATCCTCGCCAAGCAGAGAACTGGCAACCTCATGGATTCTAGGGTCATCGAGCAAACTGGACAAGTAGTAGCTGGAATCGACGCATGGAACCATCGTTCTCCGGCTGCCATCATGAATGCCTAATATGCCCTCATACGCTTGAAGCACTTTCTCAAATGCTTGTGTGATCTTCTCAATGTCGTCTTTAATTAAACCCGGAAGCTTAAGAAAACCGAACACATGGAAGAAATTCACCTGCTGCTGAGTGAGTCTCAAAATTCATCTCTCCTTCCAAATGAAGTATAAGAAGCGGCCAACGTGTGCCGGTGACTCTTACTTTGAGTGTATGCTGCCATGGTATCTAAATATATTAATGGCGCACAGGCAGTTCTCGACAGACTTTGCACGCTCAAAGTGAAATATTAGTAGAGGGAGCTTGGCAGTACAAGCTGCCTTAGTTGCGTTCTCCGGCGTGTCCGCTGGTAATACAGTGACGGAAGGATGAGGCAGGATGTATAAAGGAAAAGGTCGTCTAGATGGCAAAGTAATTGTAGTTACCGGCGGGACCAGAGGAATCGGCAAAGGCATTGCCCTTATGTGCGCGGCGGAAGGTGCGAAAGTAATCGTCAGCGGCAGGAATGAGCAGGACGGGAGCGATGTCGTTGCGCAGATTGCGGAGAAGCACGCAGCGGAAGCGCTGTTCATTCGGAAGGATATCGGCAGCGAGGCGGCATGCCGCGAGTTAATAGAGGAGTCGGTTGCGCATTTCGGCCGAATCGATGGTCTTGTGAATAACGCGGGCATCTTTCCACGAGGAACGCTGCTGGAAACGACGGAGGAATTGTTTGACTCCATATTCAATGTTAATGTGAAAGGAGCATTCTTCTGCTCCAAATATGCAGTGACGGAGATGCTGAAGACCGGCGGCGGCTCGATCGTTCAGATCGGTTCAACGAACGGTTACAAGGGTTCCAGCGAGCTTGTTGCATACGCAGCTTCAAAAGGCGCGCTGCGGACATTGAACCGCAATATCGGGGTTCACTATGCGAGAGACGGCATCCGTTCGAACTGGATAACCGTTGGCTGGGTGGCCTCCGAAGGAGAAATCGAGCTTCATGCGAATATGGGATATTCGTTGGATCAGCTGCAAGAATGGGCGGCAGTTCGCGTTCCCAGCGGTCGCATGCAGACGGCGGAAGACATGGCATACGGAGTCATTTACCTGTTATCAGACGAGTCCAGTCAAGTAACGGGAACCGAGCTTTCCATTGCCGGAGGGCTAGGCATCTAGCTAGATACAAAAAGGGGAGACGGATATGTTTATACCTGAAGTTCGGACAAGTGATGCGCTCATACGGGAGATCAATGAAACACGCGTACCGTACGGCACGCTCGCCATATGGTTTCTCGGGCAGATGAGCGTCGTCGTGAAAGGGGACGATACGATTGTCTATATCGATCCTTATTTGGCAGACGCTCCATACAGGCGGTTTGCGCCGCCATTCCGGCCAGAGGAGGCTGTAAATGCCGATTGCGTGCTTATTACGCATGAGCATATCGATCACCTAGATCCGGATACGATACCCGCTATGGCAGGAAACAATAATGAAACGGTGTTTGTTGCGCCAGGCTGCTGTCAGAACGCCCTCGCAGAATTAGGCGTGCAATCGGATCGGCGCGTTCCTGCAAAGACCGGCGATTGGCAGCAATTAAACAAGCTTCGCTACAAGCCGATTCCCGCGGCGCATGAGGAGCTCGAGTATGATCCCGAGCTAGACCACCGATTCGTGGGTTACATGATTCAGTTGAATGGTGTTACGCTCTATCATGCCGGCGACACGACGATATATTCCGGTCTGCTCGATACCGTGCAAGCAGAGAAGGTCGACTGCGCGCTTCTGCCGATTAACGGACGCGACCCTTTCCGCTTGGCGCGAGGGATTGTCGGAAACATGAGCTTCCGGGAAGCAGCCGAGCTTGCGGTCTCTGCATGTATCGATACCGTCATTCCGATGCACTATGACATGTTCGAAGGAAATACGGAGCATCCGGGCTATTTCGTTGATTATCTCTATACGAATTATCCGACGCAGAAGAGTCATGTGATGGCACGATTCGAGAGATATGTGTATGTTTCCGCTCGAGCTTTCAAGTAAGGGTTATCATCTGCAGAAGGGGCTTCCATTTCGGGCAATGTCATTAAGTTAAGGTGTTGAACCAAATATCTATGCAAAGGAGCAGGTTATCGAAAGATAGCCTGCTCCTTTTTTGCGTGAAAAAGAGTAAAAGAACTTGACAAGCAGTTGAAAATGTGTGGCGAAGCCCCTTGAAAAAACGAGGAGGTTTCGCCCATGAATACGTACGCGAATTCACTAAAACAAAAGCTGACATCCCTTATTCAAGAAATGTCAGCCGCACCAGCACTGTATGTCAAAAACCCCGAAAAAGACTTTACGCGAAAGAAAAAGTTACCCTTTGAAACGGTTATGCAGCTCCTGATCTCAATGGGCGGAAACAGCCTATACAAGGAGCTCTTGGAGG
>NZ_QTTN01000071.1 GCF_003386535.1 Paenibacillus taihuensis | reverse complement strand
GTAAGCTTCGTCTACAGAGTAGCATAAATCGGTTCGAATGAACATTTTTTAAGCGGATTGTCTATCCGCTTGTTTGCTGTACACTTTTTTCAGACTGCACCAAAAAAACAAACGGCACAGGGGTTTCCCTCATGCCATTTTGGATTCCATTTCTATTCTCGGTCAATGTCATTGAGTTAACTTAATGACATTGGCCCCGCGAGGCAGCCCATTACTCCTATAAGTGCATTATGATGTGATCCGAATTTCCTTCTTCGCCCCATCCCACGTGACTTGATGGCCGATAAGCTCAGCGATGTCTCTTAACGGCAGCAGAAGCGAATTATCTGCAATTCGCGATTTAGTAATCGTTACAGAATTGCCATTCACGCTCACACTGTCGGATAAAGCCAGATGTGTAATGATTCGTGCGCCGATTGTCGCCGTTACAGTCTTCGTTGCTTGGTTCCAGTCTACCTTCGCGCCTAGAAGCTCGAACACTTCTCGCATGGGGATGTAGACACGGGAATCGATCGTCACCAGCTCATGGCCCAGCTCTACCGATTTGCCGTCCAGCACCAGCGATGCTGCAATATTGTGCATGACCGGATAATCATGCTGCTCCGCAATCGTGGCAAAATCCAGCTTCGACGTCGTAATAACGACCTTGGTGCCGATCTCGATCTGCGGGAATAACCAGTGGATCTGGTCATTTAGCATGCGGATACAGCCTGCACTCACGTACTTGCCAATCGACTTGCTATTGTTATTCCCGTGTATGGCATACGTCGTGCCATAGGTCTCGCCAACCTCAAGCCCCAGCCATCGGTCGCCGAGCGGGTTCGCTGGATCGCCGCCTGGAATATGCTCTTTGTAATACGGCCTGTTCTTGATTTTGTTCACGATCTTGAACGTGCCCTCAGGCGTCAGCTCAGGCGACCTTCCTGTCGCCACTCTGAACGTCTTGACCAGCTCGCCATCGACATAGAACGCCAGTTGATTCGTTTGTTTGTTGATAATTAGCAATTGGTTCTTCGTCCCCGATGCGCTCGTCGTTGCCGGGATGAGGAAAGTCCCAATGAATGCGAGAAGGATCATAAGCACACCGGCCTTAAATCGGTACGGTTTCAGAAGCAAACAACCTCCAATCATATGTTGAATATTAATCAATATATGAATGGACAAGCGGTTAATGATAAGAAATTGCGCCGAATCATCATTTTTCCGCTTTTATCTCGTCCATATAAGCACTGATGTCGCACAAGATGCTGGGCATTTTTTCCTAAATGCGATTCTAGCATATGTCGACTCTATCAACAATGGTTATATGGAAGTTTTGTCCAAACTTTAGATGACACCCGTTAATCTGACATAAACTAACATTTTATTTCGTAATGCGCACCAAAAAAGCCTGATCGAAATCAGGCTTTCTTCTTCGGATATTTCTTCTTGTACCGCATAATACGTTTGAAGATTGATTTATCGGAAAGCTTCTTGAATATATATGGATCTGGACTTGTGTTCACTTCCAGAATCCACGGGCGAAGCGACTGGTCAAGCGCAACGTCAAGGCCGATTTCATAGACGCCCGGGAATGCACGACGCATGGTTCTGCCTGCTTTCACGCCAATTCGAGAGAGCGAGATCAACTTGGGATAAACGTAACTCGTATGCTCAGCGATCAACCGATTGGCAGCGATAAGCTTGCCTCCGCCGTGGACGTTCGTTACGATCTTGTTCTTGCCTGCTACCCTTCCGATGATGCCGGTCGTTTCCCATTGCCGGTCTGGAGAAAGCTGCGCCATGACACGAAGATCAAATCTTCTGCCATTGTGCTTCAGCAGTCGGATTCCTTTCTGGACCAAATAGGATTTCTTGCGCGTATGCACCGAGATGGATCGGTGCATGTCTTCAAAGTTCGAGAAGGTACGGACTCTCTCCTGCAGCTGGTACTGGTAGCCCCACTCCGTACGCTCCACACGCATGACGCCATTTCCATGCATGCCAACGACAGGCTTCACGTAGACCATGTCATATCTACGCAATAACGAGTGCAGTGTTGATTTCGACAATGGGACGGTTTCAGGCACGTATTTCGATAATTCTCGATCCCGCATAAGCGCTGCCGTCTTCTTCCATTTGCTGCTCACATAACGCGACATTCTTTTCCCCCATCATGACCCAAATTAATTGCTCTACACTCGCGCCGATTAAGCTGTAAATACATTATTCGGTATTTCAGGCATCGTTGTAGGCTTCTATCGCTTGGGGAGAAAAATAATATTTAAGCAGGAGTGAGCTTGTATTAGCAAAAAAGAAGCCTGATCACAATCAGACTTCCGTTTATCCTTTGAACCGATATCCAGTTCCCCACACGGTCTCCACATACGCCGGGTTCGCCGAGTCCGCCTCGATTTTCTCGCGTATCTTGCGAATGTGTACGGTGACGGTTTGCAAGTCCCCCATCGCATCGACGCCCCATATCCGCTCGAACAGATGCTCTTTGGTAAACACGCGGTTCGGATGGCTAGCCAAAAAATAGAGCAGGTCGAACTCCTTGGTCGTCATCACTGTCTCCGCTTCATTCACGAGCACGCTGCGCGTATCCGGATCGATATATAAGCCACGGATGTGAATATCATTCTTGATTTCCTTCGCCCCGATCAGCCGGTCATATCGCGCGAGATGGGCTTTCACTCTGGCAACGAGCTCTGCCGGCTTAAACGGCTTCGTAATATAATCGTCCGCGCCTAATCCGAGCCCCCGAATGACGTCGATGTCTTCGCGCCTTGAGGTAACCATCAGAATCGGGATGTCTTTCTTCTCGCGAATTCGCTTGCAAACATCGAATCCGTTCATCTTCGGCAGCATCAAATCGAGAATGATGAGGTCAAACGAGCCGAACAAGCTAAGCTGCAGCCCTAGCTCGCCATCTGCTGCAATATCTACCTTGAATCCGCTAATCTCCAGATAATCACGCTGCAGCTCTGAGATTGTAACATCATCTTCAATTAACAAAATCGATTTCATGCGCTCGCGCTCCCTTGCGTAATGGGGATTGTCAATATAATCGTCGTGCCCTCGGACAGCTTGCTTCGTGCTCCGATTGTGCCGCCGTGGCCCTCCATAATTTGTTTGGCAATAGCTAGCCCAAGACCGCTGCCACCTGTATTGGCGTTGCGCGACTCGTCAACCCGATAGAAACGTTCAAAAATATACTGAAGCGCGCCTGGCTCAATTCCCGTTCCGTTATCCGTCAGTTCAAGAACTGCAAAATCCGCTTTCAAGTATGCGTCGATGCGGATTCGCGGAATCGGTTTATCCATATACCGTTCGCTGTTCTGAATGAGGTTGTTCAATACACGCCTGAAATGATCACGGTCCATAATCGCGACAACATCACTTGTTAGCCGAAGGTCCGTTTGCAGCACGATTCCCTTCTTCTCCAGCTCGAATTGCAGTTCCTCTGACCAATCCTGCAAGAAAGGCTGAAGCGGTATGGTCTCAAAATGAAACGGCTGCCGGTTCAAATCCAGCTTCGAGTAAAGGAACAACTCATGAATAAGGTGGTCCAGCTCATCTGCTTTCAACGCGATCGTCCGCATGTACTTATGCGTCTTCTCCGGCGTATCGGCGACTCCATCCATAATGCCGTCGACGTAGCCGCGAATGGCGGTCAGCGGCGTCCTGAGATCATGCGAGATGCTCGCAATGAGCTCTTTGCGGTTCGCCTCGTATTGCTTCTGCACCTCAAGCGATTGCTGCAGCCTCGAGCGCATCTCCTCGAATGCGGTGCCGAGCTGGCCAATCTCATCTTTGCGTGCAACATCGAGCTGGAAGTCAAGTCGGCCTTCTTCGATCTCTCGCGCAGCCTTCCGCAGCGCTTGCAGCGGCTTGATGATGTTCTTCGACATATAGGTTGTCAGGAGTAAATGTGTCCCGATTAGAATGATAAGGAGTGCAATGAACATGCTTGGAAAATATTGAATGATCCAATAGACAATCGGATTCACCTTCGTAATGACGAACACTGTATTCTTCTCGTTGCCGTCGCCAATGACTTGCAAATCAAACTGCCAATAGTCATAATCCATGCTGCCGATCTTCCTGACATGATCATGGGTGACGCTGTCGGGAGCTTGAAATAACGGCAAGTCTTGCATCAACTCGGGCGTTTCTTTGATGATGTCTGATCGGAAGATGATAGTGCCGTTCTGGCGAACAATCAAGCCTGCCTCGTTCTTGCGCAGCTCTGTCGTCATTTCGGTCAGATACGTCTGGTTCTTCAATAGCTCGGGTTCCCGCTGAATCGAGCGTTTGATTTCCTTCGCGATATGCTCTACCTCATCAGGATCGAACATATTCTCCGTTGACTCGTACGCGCTGCGTATCGATGGAAAATCACCTTTGAGCGAGACGACCAGCAGCGTCGTGATGAGCAGTATTAGAACAAGCGGAATGATAAGCATTGCCGCGTAGGACAACAACAGCTTGACTCGAATGGACATGTTGAATTCTCCCCGTTAACAGCTTCTTGCAAACCATCCTAGATGATCCAGCTCAGGTTTACAAGCGCAGCCTGTGCTAAGCGTACAGGAAAGATCTAAACTGATCATGAACCAATTCTTAAAAAAGTATTAACTCATGCAAAAATCCCGCCTAATTGGCGGGATTTGAACGGTCTAACTATGAACTTTCTAAATCTGAACGAACTAATCCACTTGACGCTATTTGGCGCTAACTTGGCCGGGACTCACGATAGCCCCGATGCCTTGCTTCCGATAAACCTTGAAGTAAATCCACACTGCATTGATGAGAAGCAATGCGCTTGTGAAGAGAAACACATATTCGACGCCAAACCAGGCCGCGACTTGACCGCCGAGCAGCGAACCGGAGAATACACCCAAGTAGGCAGCAGCCATGCTTATCCCGAATACACGTCCGGTGATTTCGCTAGGTGTGATTCGTTTAATCATCGTGTTCACAGCCGGCGTTAGTCCTCCAGCCGACAAACCAAGAATGAATCGAAGCAGCATCAGCTCCCAAGGACTCGTGACGAAAGCTTGCGGGATGAACGTTAAGCCAGCAATGATCAGCGCAGCGAGGATGACCTTGTGCGAACCGATTCGGTCCGATAACTTGCCGAGCCTCGGAGCGGCAATAATATTCGCAAGCCCGGATGCGGAGAAGATAAGGCCAGAGAACAATGCGACATGCTCGGAGTTACTCGACAGCTTCGTGACGTAGATCGTCAACACGGGCTCAATAGAGTACAGCGCAATCGTGAGGACGAAGAACGAAATCAGCATCGTAATGGTTAGGCTCTTTTGCGGGACCGCCTGCCATACTTCCTTCATGCTCTGGATCTTCTTGTCCTGGCGAGTGAAGTCTTCTTTGACAAAGAATAATGTCGTGAGAAACGCGACCATCATCAGTGCGCCGGTGATGAAGAATACGTCCTTCATGCCGAAATTCTCAGCAATAAAGCCGCCGATGGTCGGCCCAAGCAGCGAACCTGAAATGCTCGAAGTCGAGAGCGTTCCTAAAGCCCAACCCGCGTGCTTATTATCGGTTTGGGTCGCGATCAGCGTCGTACATGCGGTGCCGTATCCGGTAATGATCCCTTGCAGGAGACGAAGACCAATCAATACATACACGTGATGCGCGAATCCCATACTGAAGATAACAAGCGACATTCCCAGGCTGGCACGCAGCAGCATCGGCTTTCGGCCGAATTTATCGGCTGCCTGCCCCCAGATCGGCGAAAATATCGCAGAGATGATGAACGTAATGCCGAATGCGATGCCAGAATATTGCGAGATCGCGTCAGCATCACTCACTCCGAGATGTTTAATATAGAGCGGCAGCACAGGCGCGATCTGGCTCATACCGACGCTCGTGACGAACATGCCGAACCAGCAGACGAGCAGATTTCTTTTCCATATAGGCATAGGGATCACCCTACGCTTTCAAGCTGTCGACCCAAGCGTCAACCGTCATAACGTCAGCCTGACGCGGGAACACTTTCTCCGTCAGCACGCGGTGAACCTCAGGATCTGCATCGAAGCAAGCATCGGAGAGAACACGAATGGCGTAATCTTTGTCCGCTGCTTCACGAACTGTCGACAGCACAACTCCGCTCGTAGAAATCCCGCTTAGAATGAGCGTATTGATATTACGGGAACGAAGAAGAATCTCGAGGTCGCTGCCTGCAAAAGCACTAACCCGCTTCTTTACAATGACTTGCTCGCCTGGTTCCGGCTTCACACCTTCATGAATTTGAGTGGCGAAGTCGTTGACAGTCATACCGCCGTAGCTTGCAATTTGCGAAAACATTTTGTTGCGCGAGCTAACTTCCGGGTAGCCTTCGCGAAGCGCGACTCGAACGAAGAAAACAGGAATATGATTCTCGCGGGCAGCCGCGATCGCCTTCTGAAACGGCTTCAAAGCCTCATCGCTTCCCATGCGGGATACGATTGCGTTCTGAAGATCCATGACTAATAATGCAGCATTGCTAGTTGGTGTAGACATGTGTATACACTCCTTGCGGTTTATGATAGGATTAAGCGGAGAACTCTCCTCTTCATCTTAAGCGGAGACATCTCCACTTGTCAACATTCCTACTTGAGGCTAAAGATAACAGGACGTGATCATCCGATGAATGAAGCAGATAACCTAATCCCGCCACGCTCCGAGCGCAGAGATGCAGCCGAGAATCGCCAGCGAATCTTGAACGCCGCACTCCGCTTGTTCGAGCAGCATGGCGTTGAGCAAGTCAGTATGAACCAAATTGCGACTGAAGCGCAGATTGGCCCAGGGACTTTGTACCGCCGATATCGCAACAAGAGCGAGCTCTGTCTGGATCTGATTAAAGATAACCTCGTTATGGTTTTCGAAGATATTGAAGAGTATTTGGAGCAAAACCGCTCCGCTTCGCCGAAGACGCGTCTCAAAGGCATCCTTACATTGTTTATTCGTTTCCGCGAGACGAAGACGCAGCTGATTACCGGCGTTGAAGATACGGCGCAGACCAGCAGACCGAAGTCGCGTACTCGCAGTCCGCTCTATGATGAGCTGCATGGACTGATCGTGAAGCAGTTTGACGAGATCACAGCTTTGGAGAAGGTGCAGATGAACACGAATAGTGTCTTCCAAGCAGACCTTCTGCTGACTGCGCTAAGCAGCGACGCCTACTTGTTCCAGCGCGATGTGCGCGGTTACACACCGGATGAAATTGTGGAGCAGCTATGCGCAACGTTTATTGGCCATTAGAAAAGGACGCCCTGTGATGGGCGTCCTTATTTGCTATTCTTTCCCCGCGTACCAATTGCAATCCATCGAATGATCGTTAACCATCCCGCTCGCCTGCATGTAGGCATAACAGATCGTGGAGCCGACGAATTTAAAGCCGCGCTTCTTGAGATCCTTGCTCATCGCATCCGATTGCGGTGTCGTTGCCGGGACATCGCTCTTCGTGCGCCAGTGATTGTGCACCGGCTCGCCCCCGATAAACTGCCATATATACGCGTCGAAGCTGCCGAACGCAGCCTGCACCTTCAAGAAACATTTGGCGTTCGTAATCGCCGACTGAATCTTGAGCCGATTGCGAATAATGGCCGGGTTAGCCATCAGTTCCTCTACCTTCTCCTCATCGTAAGCCGCGATTTTCTCCGGATCGAAGCTGTCGAATGCCTCACGGTAACCCTCCCGCTTCTGCAGCACCGTGTACCAGCTAAGTCCTGCCTGCGCCCCTTCGAGTATAAGCAGCTCAAACAGCTTCCGATCATCATGGATAGGCACGCCCCACTCGTGGTCGTGATAGTCGATATATAACGGGTCCTCGTTGACCCAAGCACAACGTGCGGGTGTTGAAGTATTTGTTACAGTTGATTTGGTCGATGCCATTTAAATTATTCCTTTCGAAACACCTATTAATTAATGAGATTAATTAATGAATCCCGAAGCTCGTAATACGCATTCTCCCAGTCCATCTTCGCATAGAACCGCATGGCGTCGAGGCCTTTGAAGTAGCGCGCGCCAAGCATACGTTCATCGAAATTCGGTATGATGATGCCCAGGGCATCGATATTTTCCTTATATGCCGCAACCACATCCAGACCGCCTAATGTACCTCGCAGCGTGTCCAGGTCATGTAAGAAATCGCCATAGACACAATTACCATCGATAATCCCTGTAATGCGGTCTCCACTAGACATAATATTCCAAGGATGAAAGTCTCCATGGACAAAATGACGATGCGGCTCGTTGAACGGTACGTAGTGCAGCAGCCTAGCATAACACTCGTCGAACACGGACTTTTCCAGGCAAGTCGTTCGGAACAGGTCATACCAGCCTTCCCAGAAGTTCCCTATCTGGTCCTCCGCGAAGAACGACTCTACGTGAGCCATCCAAGTCGGTGATGTCCCGCTGCCATCCGGCTTGATCCAGCCATAACCTTTCGTCATGTCCACCGGCACTTCATTCATCCGTGCCAATATGCGAATAAGCTCGGGGAGCTGCGCCTGTTTCTGTTCATCTGTGCAGTCAATCAGCATTGACCCGGGAAGCCGTTCGAGAATCGAATACGAAAGCTCATTAACCTGTCCTTCTCCAAGACATTGCGGAAAAGGCACACCATGGCTCGTAAGCAGCTTCGATACGAAACGCTCCGTATCGTAAGCACCGGCGAGATCGCTTAATTTGATTACGCCTGCTCGGCCATCATACCGAAACGAGAACACACGGCTAAGATTCCCGCCTGTCAGCGGCTCCAGCTCTGTGATATGGCATGTCCCTAATTGCGTCGATAGAATCTGCTCAATCTCTTGGCGATCTAGGATTGGTTTCTCATATGCGGTCATGCTATCCACCTCTGCCCCATTAGATGAATCACAATTACTGGAAACAGTGTACCGCAAAAATGAAGAAGACGATAGACATTTTCGAGTGTCCACCGTCTTCCATTGACGTCAACATCTACAGCTATTTGCATTTGCATCAGCATCTACAGCTACATCTATGAACATCCATCTACGTCGAAAACATTACGTCCCGCAATACGTCCGGTACGGTCTTCCGCCCTGCTCCGGCAGCTGCGCATACGCCTCTTGTTCTGGCGTGTGCGCGAACGGATTCGCGAGCACCGCAAGCAGCTGCTCCATGACGCTGTAGTCGCCGCGCTGCTCTGCTGCAGCCAGCGCCTCTTCCAGGCGGTGATTGCGCGGGATGACCGCCGGGTTGCAGCTTCGCATCAGCTGCTGCACCGCTTCAGGCGACTCCTGCTGCCGCCCGAGCCGCGCTTGCCACCGCTCCAACCACTGCGCGAAATCGGAGCTGCACGACATCACGATTTCGTCCAAACGATTGAACGTCAACGCACGGAACGTATTCGTGTAGTCCGCGCCTTGCTGCTGCATCATGCGGAGCAAGTCTTCGATGAGCGTCTCGTCCGCGGCTTCTTCACCGAACAACCCCAGCTTCGCACGCATACCCGCTAACCAGTGCCCGTGATACAGCTCTGCGAACTTGCCCAGTTCCTCTTCCGCGAGCTTAACTGCTTGCTCCTCATCCTTATGGAGCAAGGACAGAAGCGTCTCTGCGAATCGAGCAAGGTTCCATACCGCCATCTTCGGCTGATTGCCATAGGCGTAGCGGCCTTCTCTGTCGATGGAGCTGAATACAGTCGAGAGGCTGTATGCGTCCATGAATGCACATGGACCATAATCAATGGTCTCACCGCTAATCGTCATATTATCTGTGTTCATGACGCCATGAATGAAGCCGACGAGCATCCATTGTGATATTAATTTCGCTTGTCGCTTAATGACTCCCTGCAGCAGCCCGAGATAGCTGTTCTCAGCTCCGGCAAGCTCCGGATAATGCCGCTCAATCGTATAGTCCGCCAGCTCGCGCAGTTCATCAACATTGCCTTTGGCTGCAGCGAATTGGAATGTGCCGACTCGCAGATGGCTGGCAGCGACACGCGTCAGTATTGCACCTGGCAGCTCGCTCTCGCGGATGATCGACTGTCCCGTCGTCACAACAGCCAGACTGCGTGTCGTCGGAATGCCGAAAGCATGCATCGCTTCGCTGATGATATGCTCACGCAGCATCGGACCAAGCGCTGCGCGCCCATCCCCGTTTCGGGAATAAGGTGTCGCGCCCGAGCCTTTCAGCTGAATGTCGAATCGCTCGCCTTGCGGCGTAATCTGCTCCCCGATCAGAAGAGCGCGCCCGTCACCGAGCATGTTGAAATAACCAAACTGATTCCCGGCATAAGCTTGCGCCAGCGGCGCAGCACCTTCCGGTATTTCGTTGCCTGCGAACACAGCGACTCCCGTTTCCGTCCGCAGAGCATCTGCATCTAACCCCAGCGCCGCAGCGACCGGATCATTCAGAACGCTAAGCTGCGGCGCACGCACAGGGGCAGGCTTCATTCGTGTATAGAAAGATTGCGGCAACCGTGCATAGCTGTTATCTAAGTTCCAGCCTGCATCGTTCGCACCAGCACCGGCATTATGTTGATCTGTCAATTGACTCCCTCTTCTCTTGGCCAAATATGGTTACTTTCATTCTAAAGGAATCACTTGAAAATAACCACCGCTAGAGCGCAGAGGGTTGCTGCAATGATGAGCACAATATGCAGCTGGAGACGTCTGAGCCATTTCTCTTTCAAGTGCCGCGACAATTGACCGCTCGCCCTCAGTTCCGCCATTTCCTTCTTGAATTGTTTCCTCTGCAGAACTGGAACTAGATATAAAATTGCAGCTGCCAAACTGAACGATATTCTGATCCATCTGTGATCCATTTTGGTTCACGCCCTTCCGCCGCCTATAAGCAAAAGACGGCAGACATCCCGTAGAATGTCTGCCGTCCATATCCTCACGTCAACGTCCTTATGCAGAACCATTGACATTACTAGTATGCCGTAATGCTGGGAGTTTATACACGCGCCAGTCCATTTGACTTTCCATCTCCTCCCATGTTTATCTGTTCTTAGATAAGCTGATATGGAGGGAATCGAATGGACATGGACAAGCAGGTTGTTCTAATTACAGGTGCAGGCAGCGGCATCGGAAGAGCGCTGGCACTCGCATATGCAGAGCAAGGAGCGCGAACCGTCCTCGTCGACAGAAACAAAGATAAGCTCGATGAGACCGCGCAGCTCATTCAAAGCGCAGGACAAGATCATCCACAGCCGCTGTATCGCGAGCTGGATCTAAGCGATGCTTCCGCAATTGAAGCGTTCTTCGTCTGGCTGCGCGAGCAAACAGACCGTCTGGACGCGCTCATTAACAACGCGGGGCTCGGGGCTTGGAAGTCCGTATATGATCTGTCCGTCGAGGAATGGGACTACGTCATTAACACGAATCTGCGAGCCAGCTTCTTATGCGCCAGAGAGTCAGCGAAGCTCATGCGCGAAAGCGGCGGCGGCTCGATTGTCAATATCGCTTCGACCCGCGCAATCATGTCGGAGCCGAACTCGGAAGCATATGCGGCTTCCAAAGGCGGCATCCTCTCGCTGACGCACGCGCTTGCTGCAACGCTCGGACCTGACGGCATTCGGGTCAACGCCATTAGTCCCGGCTGGATCGAAACAGGCGACTACGGCCAGCTTCGCCCGGAAGACCATCAGCAGCACCTTGCTGGCCGCGTCGGCAAACCGGAAGACATCGCCAGAGCATGCTTCTACTTCACAGACCCTGCGAACGATTTTGTAACCGGGACGAATCTTGTCATCGACGGCGGCATGACCCGCAAAATGATCTATATCGAATAATCCGCTTCGCAACCCAGTTATGGAATCGCTATCCATAGCGTTAAGTCTTGCATATATCAGGCAAAGGGCTATACTTAATAGGGTGAAATATTAGAAAACGAACTTTAATTCTACCAGCCACTCTATGGAAAGGAAGCCCTTGCCTCATGCCGAAAGCATTACAATTTTCACTATTCGTACCCGGTATTTTGCTTTTCGTTCTCGTATTCGCGATGTTCCCCGTCGTGCTTCAGGCGGATCATTTTGAAGGCGCACTATCGTTTAACTGGTCAGGCGGCTTCACTAGCATTGGTGATTATTTGAAAGGGATCTGGAACGGTCAGTCGTTCCATTATCTATCCGGCAAGACGGAATTATCATTCTGGGAGCAAATCGGCCGCAGCTTCACCGTCACCTTCTTCTATATCACAGTTGGCGGCATCATCGGCACAACGCTCGGCGTGCTGCTCGGCGTATATTTTGCGGTTACCCGGATCAAGTGGCTGAAGCGGTTTCTGGAATTGACAGCGGTATTCCCGGACTTCGTTATCGTCATTCTGCTGCAATTTCTGATCGTAATCATCGCTACAGAGACTGGATTTGTCATCTTCGACGTTGCCAGCTTCTCGACCGATGATCCAGCCATTGCGCTGCCGCTTATATCGACCATTATCATCCCGGCGAACTATATGATCCGCAACGTCGCGCTCCACATGAGCCATACGTTAACGGAGGATTACATCAGCTTCGCGAAGGCGCGCGGCCTTGGCAGACGGTACATCATTTCCTACCACGCCTTGCCGAATGTACTTCCTTTCATTAAAGCGGATTTGCACAAGTTTATGGGCATTCTGTTCGGTAACTTGTTTATTTTCGAATACTTGTACAATCTTGGCGGCGTGACGATGCTCGTATTCTCCAATGCATTTGCGTTCACGGGCTATCAATACAGCCTGGTCGTGAACGGGATTTTCACCCTTCTACTGCTCTACGTGATTGTTTACGGCTTGCTTCGACTCGTTATACTCGGTGCAGAGAAGGTGTTTGTACGATGAACAAAACATTAATTACGGGACTTATTATCATCGTTATCATGATTGCAGCCTCGCTGTTCGGGCAATATTTTGCTCCGCACACCTTAGATGAACATCAAAGCGTGACTTATGTGGTCGACGAGAACGGCGAGGGCGATCTGACCGTACCGCCGATTCCGCCTGGCAAGCAGTATCCGCTTGGCACGGACAAAGAAGGCTACGATATGCTGGCGAAGCTGCTGGCAGGGTCGAAATATACGATTTTCATTTCGCTTGCAATTGCATTCTTGCGCCTCCTGTTAGGCGGCATTATCGGCTTGTTCCTTGGCTATTTCAGCAAAATTAAGCCGAGTCGGACGGACAAACTTCCAATCTGGAACATGCTGAACGGCATCCCGATCTTCATCATCGTCTGGATGATAATGATTGGCATTACGATGAATCCTGCCGCATCGCCGCTCTATATGTCTTCCATTCTCGCAGTCATCCTGACACTGGTCGGCATCCCGACAGTAGCATCCACGATGAAGGAGAAGACGATGATTATGCGGGAGAAGCAGTTCATCCTGTCGGCCAAATCGATCGGAGCTGGACATTGGACCATTATCCGCAGACATATTTTCCCGCATCTGAAAGAAAGCTTCGTCATTCTGTTCGTGCAGGAAATCGTGCTTTCGCTCAGCCTGTTCGGCCAACTCGCCATCTTCAATATTTTCGTAGGCGGCACAACGATGTACTTCGATCCGGTACAGTATGTGAGCCGTTCGAACGAATGGAGCGGCTTGATCGGACAAGCGCGGGACTACTTGTTCATCTATCAATGGGTGCTGTTCATTCCGCTTATTGCGTACATCATCTACATTCTCGGCTTCCATCTCATCTCTGTCGGTCTCGAGAAGAAGTACAAACAGCAATTCTCTAAGTTCTCGCATATCTAGTGCAATGAAGCCCCGAGCCAATCGGGGCTTTCTTTATTTTCGCTAAAAGATCGTTCGCGGACGCCGCCATTCGACGTGATCTGCATGGAGGCTGTGCCATAATTGTGATCGTAGGTTTGTTTATTCGTGACGCGTATCGCGGGAAGGAGCAACGTATGATTGGCGGCAAAGTGCAGAAGCTCGTCGACAAAATGATCCGTGAGCCAAATGCAAGACCTCGAATGGTCGAATGGTTCAATCCTGCACAGCTTATCGTAACCGGCACCAAGACCGTGCTTTCTTCACTGTTCGGCCGCTATTCGGACTATAGGCTCATCGAAGCGTTCAACAACCAGCATGCAGAGCAAGTGAATGATTATGCCAAAGAATATATGCCTGATGGCAAAGGCGGATATATGGTGGATGAGGATGGCTTCTATATTCCGGATCCCCATCAAGAGCGCGACGAAATATGGATCGATTATGTGTGCGACGTCGGCGACGGCTTCAATTCGACATACTCTGTCGCGTATGCGCTGACCCAACAGGAGCTGCCACTGCAAACTTCCGGCGGCTTGAAGCATACGACCAAACGCGGCGACATTCTTATTTTTGGCGGGGACCAGGTCTATCCGACTGCGAACAGCGAAGCCTATGTCAAAAGGCTGATTGCACCTTATCATATGGCAAAAGGCTTCACGGGCGCTCCGCATCCGCATGTGTTCGCCATTCCAGGAAATCACGACTGGTACGACGGACTCATCGCATTCTCGCGTATTTTTGCTGCGCGCAAATGGTTCAATGGCTGGCAGGCTCCTCAGCGACGCAGCTATTTCGCCCTGAAGCTGCCGCATGGCTGGTGGCTGCTCGGCACCGACATTCAGCTGAATTCGGATATTGATGAGCAGCAGGTGCGCTATTTCGAGAAGGTTGCGGAACAGATCGATCCGAGCGAGCGGGTTATCCTATGCAACGCGGAGCCTTATTGGGTGTACAAGCACAAGTACAAGGATTACGACCCTGTCTACAATGAGAACAACCTTGCTTACTTGGAGAAAATGTTGAAGGATCGCCATATCGGCATCCATGTCTACCTTGCGGGCGATTCGCATCATTACCGCAGATTCGAATATGTACCTACGCTTGCGAACGGCGCGGAGGATCATAGCCTCAAGATCGAGAAAATTACAGCTGGCGGCGGCGGGGCGTTCCTCCATCCGACGCACGACATTACCAAACGCGTACTCGAAGAGACGACGTACGACGGCGAAGCGCCGCTTGCTCTTGAACGGAAAAAGGATTTTCCATCCATCGCGCAGTCCAGAAGGCTGACTTGGCAGAACTTCCTGTTCGCTTGGAAGAACCCGTTATTCGGCATCGTAACCGCCATTCTATACTTGCTCATCTGCAACTCGCTCCTGTCCGTCGACTCCTTCCCCTCCTCAGCTGAGAGCTATGCTGCTGTCATCTCCTCATCGTGGGCCAATATCGGCCGCTCACCTAGTGCATTCATCTGGACACTCATCGTCATCGCAGGCTTCTGGCTGTTCACGGATACCCATTATCGCGTCTACAAGTGGATCGCGGGCTTCCTGCATGGGGCAACCCATGTCGCTGCTTCCTTCTTCATCGGCTGCGGCGCGATTTATCTAGCCAGCACAGTCTTCCATCTGTCGTGGGGCTTCTGCGCGCTGCTGCTCTCGGGCATCCTCATCGCTTACGGAGGCTGGTTCATCGGCTCGTGCATCATGGGCATCTATCTCTTCATTTCGCTCAATTGGTTCGGCAGGCATGCGAACGAAGCGTTCTCTGCCCTGCAGATCGAGGATTTCAAGAACTTCCTGCGCATTCACATCGCGAAGAACGGCGACTTAACGATCTACCCCATTGGCCTGCGCAAAATCACACGTAAGTGGAGGAAGTCTGCACAGCGCGCCGAGTACGGTCCGTTACTGGAGCCTGATGCTCCAGTCGGGAAGCGCACGGATACAGAGCCCAAGCTGATCGAGGATCCGATCTGCATTCCAGCTGTCCGGGCATCCAGGCAATAGCGGAATTGCCGGCATGTCCAGCCCTTCTCTACTAGAGCAGCATAGAATAGTAGAAAAGGATTGTGATACGATGGGACAGCTTATCGATGCACGCACATCGAGCAATATTACGACGGTTCTCGATGAGTTCGACACATTCCCGCTCGACACCTATGTGCTTGTCGGGCAGGTAGGGCTGGACATTCCTCCTGGTACAGGTGGTACAATCCGCGTGCAGCTAACCGGGATGGTTGGCGCAGCGCTGCCGACGGATTTTCCTACTTCCTTCTTGCTCGAGCTTTATTTGGTTCGCGGACTGACGGTCAATGACATGCTCATCTTTAAATCGTTGAACGCATTTGAAAGCGGCATTCACACCATCTCGTTCTCGGCATCTGATTACAACGTGCCTGCGCCGGTGTCCGGCTTGCTGCCATACACATTATTCGCGATTGCGCGTTCCGAAGGCATTGGCCGGGTTGGTCCGGAGAACCTTAACGCTTCGGCGTATACGGGATAATGAAGAAAGGAGCCCTTTGAGGCTTTGAGGGACTCCTTTTTCATATGGATTCAGAGTTACAGAGTTACAGCTCAATTACTCTGGATCATAACTATGAATTCCGTTGATCCTTTGCTGAATTCATGTTTCATTCTAAATCCAAACTTCTCATACAGGCTCTGCGCTCTCCGGTTAAACTTGGCTACCGTAAGACGTTTAGGTTGATTCTCGTATGAGATTTGCAGCTCGCTGAAAACAGCGGCAAGAAACGATCTACCGTTACCTTGGCCTGTGTATTCGGGTTTCATTCCAATACCGATATCCATATAATCGTCGGAATACGAGTAGCTGTCATTCGGTACCTGTGCAGCACTGCCTGTGCAGAAGAAACCTATTATTCCTTTATCCGCCGCAAATACAGTATAATATGAGCCCTCTATCATCTCTTTGACCGCTTCAGGACTATACGTATTGTTATAAAAATCATACGGAGCACGATACGTCCAACCAAGTATTTCGGTTGCCTCGACTTCGCTCATTTTCTTTATATTGAGGTCTTCACGCAATCTGATACACAACCTAATTCGTCAACTCCTCTACCAGTAACCACACTTATGGCTGCAACAAATCAACCTCGACAGCTTCCACCTCATAATCAGCCTTCTCATAAGGAGTTACCCAAACTTCAACGCTCGGATAATCACCAGACCCGGCTGGCTTCACATACTTACTTAATTCTGTAGCAGAGATGGATTCCTTCTTGTTCGATTCTTTCTTGATATAAATGTTCGTTCGATCTGTAAGGACGACGTCCCCTTCCCCAGTCGAAACACCTTCATACGTTTTCCTGAATTTCTCGAATGCCGCCTCCTCAGGACGGAACTTGACCAGCATTAATGTATATCGAACGCCTTGCTTTTTAGAGTAATCGTTCTTCCCCTGGTCAACCAAGCTGAGCATTTCACTGCTGTAGAAGTATAAAGTCTCCGCGTGAAAACGTTCGTCCTTGGAACAAGCAGATAGAAGAATACAAATCATAACGAGCAGCACTAATTTTCTCAATCGCGTATTCTCCTCCTACTGGCTCCTCTACACCATATTGTACGAGCGGAATTCTTGAATAAAACCATCAAGCCAATCCTCCGAATAATCCAACACGCCAAAATCATTGGGGATCAACGTAACTTCAAGTCCCATCACCCATAAGCGACGCGCGATCATAAACAAATCTATAGCAGACTCGTCCTGCTCAGAGAGTGCTCTGACGGATCGATAACCCGAGATGAACGCGTTCCATAGTACTTCTTTCTTCTCCGTTAGTTGCCGCTTTCTCCCTTTAACTTGAGCCAAATCGTAGGCACGCCATCCTTTTGCAGCCCATTCAAAATCATAATGCGTCCATTGAACTCCCTCTTGAAAAGCATTGTTATTTCCGTGCATATCTCCGTGGCAGATCCCCCAGTCTAGTCCGCACTTGGCAGCAGCAACGATTCGTTCTTCTAGTGCATCTGCAAATTGACGTAGGAACGGAACTGCTTGATGGTTCTCACCTATGTAATTCACGATACGCTCATATGGCTGCTTGATGAGAAAATAAGTATCCACTTCGTACCGAGGAAGATCTATCGTTAGGCGATCCATTGCGGTATGCAGTTCAGCGGCAGATTTCCCGAAAGCAAAGCATGAAGCTTCGACTTGAAGCACATTCTCCTTACCATCGATATAACGAAAAATCACGGCAGCCCTTTTACCTTCTGGAGCTTCAATTACGGTATATGAACGGTTATCTAGTTGAGTAATTGGCTCTGATACCTTAGTAGTTGTTACCGCACTCAACTTTATTTCCAATTCATTTAGTAAGGAAACCTCATAAGCAACATCAGCTTCGCAAACAGAAAGTCGGTAAACACGAAGAATATAATACCCGCTGCTGGTTTTAATTCGATACGTATCATTCAAGCCGCGCAGCCAAAATAGACATTCATCCCACTTGCCAAGATCGTAACGTTCACCTAAGCAATATTCCAAATACTTGGGATATAAGACTGAACGTAAAGCTGTTGGTCCCGTATACATCGTAGTTGCTCCTAATTTTATACTCTTCATATTTTCCACTTAAACCAGCGCCCGTGCCCGTCCGTTTCAGCCAACGTTTCGCTGTATGCTATCCCATTAACGAAATAATCCACATGGAGGTCCATGTCCCACATATTATTGTAGAGATGAAACACATCTCGTTCTTTGCCCAATTGTTGAATCTGCTTCATCAATTTCTGCTTCGCATCAGTCGGAATCTGGTTGGCAACATGTGTATGAAAAATACAAATCGCCGAGTCGTCAGAAACTGTTGGGAAAATCCCAGGCAGCAAAGCTACTCCATCCCCCTCAATGAGCTCTAAACGCTCGCACCTCAGGCACGCAGCAGCCTTCTCAAAATACAAATTGCGCTCCTTATGCTCCGGCCATATCAAAGCCTTTAGCCATCGATAATCCTCAGGATCATGGAGATCATTCACGTGTAAATCCAATCCAATTCTACGCATGACAGGCGGACTTTCCTGCAACAAGAATGGGGACTTATCACCTTTGACTTCAGCTTGGATCTCTAGGAGTGATTGCTTAGCCCCATACAGCTGGTTGGTGTTATAGGAGTAACTGTACTTATCCCACAGAAGCTGCAGACCTGCACTCGTACCGATTTCGATTAAGGTTAGCGGCCTCTGTATGATTTGATAGATCCGACAAAAGCTAGGGTACAGATAAGCGCATCGCCTGACTTCGTTCGTTTGGACAAGCTTGTTTTCCAGAAGCTGAATAATCCGCGCTTCATTCTGCATGCAGAATTCCTTGAAATGAAGGCATGCCCCAGAGCTTTCCCTAGGTACGTCGACAATGCTGGGATAATAGAAGGACAACTCATGCCCTACCCCACTCAGGAGCAAATAATGAACCGCCCCCAGCAAAAGATTAGGCACAGGTTGTCCAGGCTTCGAATGTGCAGCTAACTGAAGCAAGTCCTTGTCATTCGCGATGTTCAGTGCAAGATGCTCGTAAAGACTGCTCGAGTTCCTGCATTCTCTCTCAGCAAACGTCCGAAATCGTTCCGCAAGCTTTTCGCTATCCATCTCAACCACCATCGCATTCTAGTTCTTATCAGATTCATTAAACTGCAAAGCCCCCCAAAGATTGCCCTCGGGATCATAAAACTTAAGCACCCAACCAAAGCCATCATCTTGATACACTTGAATTGGAGTACCTATGCTCGTCAAGTTCTTGTGAAGCTCGTGAATACGAGTAGTGCGATATAACGAAACGGGAAACTCAGTACCATTAACCGTAAATTGAGCATTTGTCGCTTCATCGCTTGTTTGCCATAACATAAGATACGGACCCTCTGGCAAATTCAGAAAAGCAATTCGGTCGCCATCTTTGCTGCTGAGTTGAAACCCCAATTGTTCGGAGTACCATGCAATTGCGCGATCCATTTGTTTCACAGGAATTTGTACATGCTCAAGGGAAGTTAGCATATCTATTCACCTCTATACAGTTCTTTTATTAGGAAATTCGACACAGTTATACGATCTCCTTCCACTTAATTCCACATAAAGGGAGATACTCCTTGATCCCCTTTGCCGCTTGCTGATATAATGACAACAACTTCATTATGAACTGTATAACCTCAATAATATGGTTTGAGGGTCTCTACCAGGAGCCGTAAAATCCTGATTACAAAAATGTGTGTATCCATACATGTTTTTGTAATCAGGATTTTTTATTTGTCTAACGAATCAGGAGTGTGGATCATGGAACAGAAATTATCCGAATTGCGCACGCGCATCCGCGTCGCCGCCAAACAAGAACCAGCGGATCTCGTCATCCGAAACGGCCGTATCGTGAATGTATTTACAGGTGAATTGATGGATGGCGACGTCGCCATTGTCGGGGGAATAATAGCAGGAATCGGGTCCTATGAGGGAAAAGAAATCGTTGACGCGCAGGGTAAATATATCGTGCCTGGCTTCATTGACGGTCACGTACATATTGAGAGCTCCTTGCTCACACCTCAGCAATTTGCCAATGTATCGCTGTTGCACGGAGTCACAACAGTTGTAACGGACCCGCATGAGATCGCTAATGTCGCTGGCACGTCTGGCATTCAATACATGCTTGACGCTGCCCACGACTTGCCGATCGACTGCTATGTCATGCTGCCTTCATGCGTGCCGGCTACTCCATTTGAGAGCAATGGCGCTCAGCTCGACGCGGAACATCTAGCACCGTTCTACAGTCATCCGAACGTACTAGGTCTTGCCGAGGTTATGGACTATCCATCGGTTGCGAACACGAATCCAAGTATGCTGCAAAAGCTGGCAACGACTCGTGAGGCTGGCGCTCTCATAGACGGACATGCTGCGGGTATCAGCCGTGAAGGGCTGAATGTTTATATGGCTGCGGGTATTCGAACCGATCATGAAAGTGTTAGCTTGCAAGAAGCACAGGATCGTCTCGATCTGGGTATGTATTTGATGATTCGCGAAGGGACGGTTGCCAAAGATCTCGATGCACTGCTGCCTGTAGTCACTTCACGAAATTCAAGGCGATGCCTCTTCGTTACCGACGATAAGCTAATCGATGATTTGTTGAACGAGGGCAGTATTGATCATATCGTAAGGCTAGCGATGGCCAGAGGTCTCGATCCGATTACTGCGATTCAGATGGCGACGCTTAATGCTGCGGAATGCTTCCGCCTTCATCAGCATGGTGCGATCGCAGCTGGCTATCAAGCTGACATGCTGCTGCTCGACGATCTCGAGCATGTCAAGATTCATCAAGTATATAAACGTGGATGCCTTGTTGTGGACGAAGGACAACTGGTTGAGGAGGCATTTCCACCTGTCGTGACGGATGGCAGCATGAGCAATAGCAATTTGCGTGGAATGAACGTTCATAAAGTCGAGAAATCCCACCTTGCTATTCCGCTACAAGGTGACCGCTGCCATGTCATCGAAGTCATTCCGAATTCTCTTCTGACCCATCACAGAATCGAACAGGTCGAAGTGAAGGACGGTATGTTCACTCCTTCAATAGCTAGCGACTTGCTGAAAATTGCCGTTATCGAACGACATCGAGCAACAGGTAATGTAGGCGTAGGTATCGTCAAAGGCTTCGGGCTAAAACGCGGAGCAATCGCAACCACCGTTGCACATGACTCGCACAATATTGTAGTTGTCGGGGTGTCTGACGATGAGATGCTCGCTGCTGTCCAAGAAGTGATCCGTACCGGCGGCGGATCCGCCGTTGTTGCAGGCAGCGAAATACTCGCCTCTCTGCCACTGCCGATTGCTGGATTAATATCCGACCGACCCTATTCAGAAGTTAACGAGGGGCTGCAAAAGCTGAAGCTAGCCATGACTCAAATCGGCGCGTCACAAGCATTCAACCCACTGCTGACCTTGTCTTTCCTGACACTGCCGGTCATTCCACATTTGAAGTTGACGGATAAAGGGTTGTTCGATTTCGCTTCTTTCTCACATATTGAGGTTGAAGTGAAATAACACAAAGAGCGCAGTCCAATGATGGCTGCGCTCTTTGCATGGTTATGAGGTAAAACGAAAATAAAAAAACCTTGCCTCAGCAAGATTACGATAGAAAATATGGAGTAGAAATGGCTGGGGATCTAGGATTCGAACCTAGGAATGACGGAGTCAAAGTCCGTTGCCTTACCGCTTGGCTAATCCCCAACAATTAAGGTAAAAATGGGGCGACCGATGGGACTTGAACCCACGAATGCCGGATCCACAAACCGGTGCGTTAACCCCTTCGCCACGATCGCCATGAAAATCAATAAACCTATGTACTAAAAATATGGACGATGGTGCCGGCGATAGGAGTCGAACCCACGACCTACTGATTACAAGTCAGTTGCTCTACCAACTGAGCTACACCGGCACGCTATTCAGGTACTTAACACCCTGAAAACTGGATACGAACCTTTGCGAAGTTCTTACTGGATTAACTTATTTAGGATAAGCCCTCGACCGATTAGTATTCGTCAGCTCCACACATTGCTGCGCTTCCACCTCGAACCTATCAACCTGATCGTCTTTCAGGGGTCTTACTAATTGGGAAATCTCATCTTGAGGGGGGCTTCACGCTTAGATGCTTTCAGCGCTTATCCCGTCCGCACTTGGCTACCCAGCTATGCTCCTGGCGGAACAACTGGTACACCAGCGGTGCGTCCATCCCGGTCCTCTCGTACTAAGGACAGCTCCTCTCAAATTTCCTGCGCCCACGACAGAT
>NZ_QTTN01000070.1 GCF_003386535.1 Paenibacillus taihuensis | reverse complement strand
ATAACCTCGCCTTAACCGTCACGGTTTCGAACAAGGGTTACCGCTTCTTAGCGGAGACGATGAGATCTCCTTGGGTCACGTCAACCGACTTTCCCCCGAAACCAGTCCTCCTAACTTCCAGAGCCACTGGTGGTATTGGACCTCCCCTTCTTTTGCAGGGTTATCCGGCTCTGTCAGCCAACTTGGTATGCCGCCTGTTCCGGGTTTTGCCTTCGCATCCTCCGCACCTCTCCTCGCGGACAAAGCACTATGCGTCAGCTATGCACTTCCGCCACCTCGCGGTGTGCTAGAGACTTTCACTCCTTAGTCGATTGCGCTGCCAAGCGCACAAAAGACCACCTCGCATACCGCGAGATGGTCTTAACGAAGTGAGATGTAACTTCTAAGCTGCAACCGTCGACACAGCGCTTATTGGCAGCTTTTTGTCCCTTCTGAATTTCTAACGGTTACAAGAGAGCTTATTTGAATGAAATCGCATGATTTCGGAGCAAAATTAGTCACAAAAGCGCCGTGACAACCGTTAGCGCAAAAAAGCAGACCACCCCGCTGTCCAAGCGAGGTGGTCTATTAATTTCTATGCTTGCAGCACGTTAACTCGAGCGAGATACCGCCGCAGCCCGATGCTGAATCTTGAAGCGGAACATGAACGCAGCAAACAGCAGCATGCACCCATTAATGATGAATATCCAGCGGATCGGCATCAATCCGCCGAGAAATCCGCCAATGATCGGACCCGCCATCGTTGCTAGCTGCGAGGCGGATTGATTGAGACTGAACGCCCGCCCTCTGAACTCAGGCTCCGTCGTCCTCACAATCATGGCATTAATCGACGGATTAACCGCTGCGAAGAACAGACCATAACCGAAACGCAAAATGCCGAAGCCAATATAATTCGGTATGAAGATTTGCAGCATATTCCCGATCCCGCTGCCGATAAGACCGATGATAAGCACCTTCTCGTAGCCCATCGTGCGGCCCCATTTGCCCCAGCGCGGCGCCATAATGACGGTTGCGATGCCGACGGCCGAGAAGACGATGCCGGAGCTGAGCGAAGCCGTATCCTTTGGAACGCCCATCTTCAGCACATAGACCGTAATGAGCGGCTCGAGGATCATAATGGAGAACGTGCTAATCCCAGCCATAAGCAGCATGACCGCGAACGACCGATTGGCGAGCGCATGCCGCAGGTCATCCATGACATGCGATCGGACCGCCCCTCGATTGAAGTTCTGCTCCTTCGCGAAGAAGGTGGCGATGAGCGCTGCAATCAGCACGATGAAGCTCGAGAAGAGGAATGCTTCGCGGTTGCTGAAATAATGGCTTACAACGCCGCCCACAAGCGGTCCGAGAATGCTCCCTGTCGCACCTGCCGTGGACATGACGCCAAGCGCATATCCAGTCTTCTCTTCCGGTGTATTCGTCGCGACAAGCGCGATCGATGCGGGCACGAAGCCCGCGAGCAATCCTTGAAAAATACGAATAACGAGAAACCAGTACGGGTCTTGTACAAAATAATTGAGCAAATACAGCACGGCAAGGCTGAAGCCGGATCTGATAAGCATCGGCTTGCGCCCGTATTTGTCTGCGAGCGATCCCCAATAAGGGGAGATGAGCGCACTCGCCAAGAATGTAATCCCGAAGGCGATTCCGGACCAAGCTTCAAGATGATGCTCTACGCCGAGCTCCGTATTCAAGAAGATCGGCAAAAAAGGGATCGAGATCGAGTACGCCATGCTGCAGAAGAAAACCCCGGTCCACAGTACAACCAAGTTCCGTTCCCATGAAAATTTCATTCGCAGCCACGTCCTGACTTTTACCTATTATCTACTTTTTCGGGATAGAGATCGTGATTCATCAGTCGGTAATGTGCCATTTCCTCAAACTTCGTGCCTGGACGGCCCCAGTTCGTGTACGGATCGATCGAGATGCCGCCGCGCGGCGTAAATTTACCCCACACTTCAATGTAGCGCGGGTTCATCAGGGCGATCAGGTCGTTCATAATGATGTTCATGCAGTCCTCATGGAAATCGCCATGATTGCGGAAGCTGAACAAGTACAGCTTGAGCGACTTGCTCTCGACCATTTTCACATCGGGAATGTAAGAGATATAGATGGTCGCAAAATCCGGCTGACCCGTAATCGGGCACAAGCTCGTAAACTCCGGACAGTTGAATTTCACAAAATAATCTCGGCCAACGTGTTTGTTATCAAACGACTCCAACACTTCCGGGCTATAGTTGAACAAATACTGCGTCCCTTGGTTGCCCAAGTGGCTGACGCCGCCTTCTTGTAACTCTTCCTTCGATCTTCCTGACATTTTGTACAACACTCCTTGTCATTACATTGCATTAGGGGTTACTCTTGTTCTAGTAGCTTACACCTTATGGCGGTGTAAATTCAACCTAAAGGAGATGGATCCCATGTTCAACAGACCTTCCCAAGACGAGTACGGAGGCCACTTCGGAACCTACATCAATCTTGTGCAAGAAGGCAATTTGCTTGACTTGCTGGCCGAGAATCGCACTACGACGACGGCGCTATTCTCCTCGCTCAGCGAAGAGCAAGCACTGCACCGTTATGCACCTGGCAAATGGAGCCTCAAGGAAGTGCTCGGCCATATTACAGATACGGAGCGCATTATGAGCTACCGCCTGCTGCGCATTGCCCGCGGTGACAAGACGCCGTTGCCTGGATTTGACGAAAATGAATTTGTTGCAGGCGCATCATTCGATGACAACTCCATCAGCGAGCTGCTCGAGCAATACGAAGCTGTTCGCGCCTCAACGATCGCGCTGTTGAAAGGCTTAACGCCGGAAGCCTACTTGCGCAGAGGCATTGCGAGCAACACGGAAATTTCCGCTCGCGCGCTCGCGCATGTGATTACAGGCCACGAAATGCATCATATCAACATCGTACGAGAACGCTACCTTAATCAGTAAGCACACATAGTTAGCACGCATAAAAAAGGTTCCTCTGCCTCTCTTCAGGCAAAGGAACCTTTCTGTTTAAGACACCTTCATAACGCCCTCTTTGCTGCTCTCGAGCGTCCGCGAAGCGATCTGGATCAGCATGTCATACGCCATCTGCGCAAGCCGGTAGCGCGGATTAAAGCCCCATTCCTGCTGGGCAGCCGAGATATCCAGCGAGTTCGGCCAGCTCTGCGCGATTTGCTCCCGCACCGGATCGATCTCGTACGTCAGCTTAAACTCGGGCAGCAGCTTGCGAATTTCAGCGGCAAGCATCTCAGGATCGAAGCTCATCGCCGACACATTGTAGGCATTGCGGTTAATCAGCTTCGCCGGATCGGCCTCCATCAGCTGAATAATCGAATCGATCGCATCCGGCATATACATCATATCCATGAATGTGCCCTTGTTGATGTAGGAGGTGTACTCGCCGCAGCGAACCGCCTCGAAGAACATCGACACCGCGTAATCCGTTGTGCCGCCCCCCGGTGGAGTCAAATACGAGATCAAGCCGGGAAAACGCAGGCCGCGCGTATCAACGCCGTACTTCCGGTAGTAATAGTCGCACAGCAGTTCGCCGGCAACCTTATTGATGCCGTACATGGTAATCGGTCGCTGCACGGTCACCTGAGGCGTCTCATCCTTCGGCGAATCCGGACCGAATACGCCGATCGAGCTTGGCGTGAAGAACTGGCACTTCAGCTCCTTCGCCACCTCAAGCGCATTAAGAAGTCCGCCCATGTTGAGGTTCCACGCGAACAATGGATTCGCCTCAGCCGTTGCAGATAGGAGCGCTGCCAAGTGGATGATCGTGTCGACTTTATATTTTCTCGCAATCGCATGGAACGCCTGCAAGTCATTCACATCGAGAACCTCGAACGGACCATCGAGTCTGACCGTCGCACTTGGACGAATATCCGTTGCGATAACATTGTGCGCCCCATAGCGCGAACGAAGCGCAGCGACCAGTTCGCTGCCGATTTGGCCCGAAGAGCCTGTAACTAAGATGGTGTTCATCCGTAATCGCCTCCGATAATCGAGAATCTGCCTTTACACGCCTGCGCCGATTTGCTTCTTCACGCGCTCATAGGTCGCCAAAGCCTGATCAAGCATCTCCGTCGTGTGAGCCGCCGTCGGCATGTTACGGATGCGGCCAGTGCCTTTCGGAACGGTCGGGAACACAATTGCCTTCGCGTACACGCCTGCCTCGAACAGCTCCTTGCTGAACCGCTGCGTCAGCACTTCGTCCCCGATGATACACGGTATAATCGGTGTTTCTGTATGACCGGTTTGGAACCCTAGCTGCGTGAGCCCATTTCGTAAATACGCCGCGTTGTTCCACAGCTTCTCTTGCAAATCCGTGCTGTTCGTCAAGATATCAAGCGCAGCGATACATGCAGCCACGATAGCCGGCGGCGTTGCCGTCGAGAACAGGAACGGACGGCTTCTTACTTTCAGCCAATCAATCAGCTCGCGGCGCCCGGCCACGTACCCGCCAACGACGCCAATCGCTTTGGACAACGTTCCGATCTGAAAATCAATCTTATCCGACAAGCCGAAATGTTTAACCGTACCTGCTCCTTTGCCAAGAACACCGGATCCATGCGCATCATCGACATACGTAATGAGGTCGTAGCGCTCAGCGATCTCGACGATCTCGGGAAGCTTCGCAATGTCTCCGTCCATCGAGAACACGCCGTCCGTGATGACCATGATTTTGTTATATTGGCCGGACTCGCGCGCTGTCTTCGCTTGCAGCTCCAAATCCGCCATATCCGAATGCTTATAGCGGATAACCTTCGCCTTCGTCAGACGGCAGCCATCAATAATCGATGCATGGTTCAGCTCATCGGACAGAATCGCGTCCCCAGCTTCCATAACGGCCGATATAGCGGCCATATTGCAGTTAAAGCCGGACTGGTACGCAATAGCGGCTTCCGTCTGCTTGAACTTCGCAAGCTTCGATTCGAGCTCCTCATGGAGATCCATCGTGCCGTTAATGGTACGAACTGCGCCGGCACCGACACCGTATTTGTGAAGCGCTTGCTCAGCCGCGCGAATAAGGCGCTCGTCGCCGGCAAGGCCAAGATAGTTATTAGAAGAGAGGTTAATAAGCTCTCGGTCTCCAATTCGAATCGTCGGACCGTTGCCGCCTTGAAGAACTTGAATTTCGTTGTACAAGCCTTTCTGTTTCAGCTCTTCAAGATTATTTCGCAAATAAGTAAGCAATGATGGACTGGACATGCGTGCATTCCCCTTTTCTCTATAACGTCAGCTTCAATTACTTTATATTATACATACGTATGTTATAGCGTACAATAATTTTGTATGCTATAGCGCACATTTATTTTTCGACATCGGGGCCGGTTTCGGCTACAATAAGTGAAATAGAAGTGTACTGCAGGAGGAATAGTAAGAGTATGGAACAGATCCACATTAAGCTGGGACGAAATTTGAAGGCGATTCGTCAAACGAGAGGATTAAGCCTCGATAAAGTGGCTGAGATGACCGCCGTCAGCAAAGCGATGCTCGGCCAAATCGAGCGCGGCGAGACAAGTCCCACAATCTCGATCATATGGAAGATCGCGAACGGTCTGCGTCTTTCCTTCACGACGCTCATTGAAGAGCCGCCGTCTGAGGTTGCAGTCATCGTACGCGATGAGATGGAGCCTATGCTCGAGTCGGACGGACACTATCGCGTCTATCCGATGTTTCCATTCGACCCGACCAAGAAGTTCGAGGTCTATTCCGTTGAGATGGACGCCGGCTGCGTTCACGAATCCGAGGCGCATAGCCCGGGCGTAGAAGAATATATCCTCGTCTCCTCCGGTAGTCTTATTATCGAAATTCAGAGCACGTCCTATACGGTCGACACGGGCAATGCGGTCCGTTACGTGGCAGACCAGCCGCACTTATATCGCAACACAGGCGATGACATCGTCCGTTACGACGTCATCATTTATTACCCCTAACACAATTGCATGCCCAAAAATAAAGCGGCGGAGCAAGGGAACCAACTTCATTCCAACTGCTCCGCCGCTTTTGTGCGTCTTAGTAGCCTTCGCCTTTGCCGCCGCCGACAATCGTCACGCTCGCGCTTGCACCGATGCGTGTCGCGCCTGCTTCGATCAAGTTCTGCACCGCTTCCAGATCACGTACGCCCCCGGACGCTTTAACGCCCATATCCGGGCCGACCGTCTTACGCATAAGCGCGATGTCATGCACAGTTGCACCGCCTGGGCCGAAGCCTGTCGACGTCTTCACGAAATCGGCGCCTGCGCGCTTGCAAATCTCGCTTGCCGTTACCTTCTCCTCGTCAGTCAGCAAGCCAACCTCCAGGATCACCTTCGACTTCGCACGGCCTATACAAGCTTCCACTACGCCGCGAACATCCTTCTCCACTTCATCAAGACGTCCGGATTTCAGTGCGCCTACGTTAAGCACCATATCGATCTCCGTTGCGCCATTCTCAATCGCATCCTTCGTCTCCGCGATTTTGATAGCCGAAGTGGACGCTCCCAGCGGGAAACTGATAACTGTCGTAATGCCGACACCCGAGCCTGCCAGCTGAGAAGCCGCTTCAGACACCCAGTACGGATTCACGCAGACCGTTGCGAATTTATGCTCTCTTGCTTCGATGCACAGCTTCACGATTTGCTCGTAAGATGCATCCGGCTTCAATAAAGTATGGTCAAAATATGCAGCCAACGCTGCTCCCTCTAGATGTTTACCCATCCTGAATCCTTCTCTCTATCTACGTGATTGCGTTCCATTAAATATTTTGCCGTAAACTGGTCCGTGATAAGCACATTCGTATATTGTCCTCGAAGCGCGCCATAGATACCGTCTACCTTGCGAATGCCGCCGGCGATCAGAATCGACTGTTCTTTCTGTTTCAGATCCTTCAGCGAAATGCCGATCGTCCGCTGATCCAGCTCCTGCGAGCAGATGACGCCTTCGATATTGAAGTAACGCGAGCAAATATCGCCCGCCCCCTTCTGAAAGATCATCTTCAGCTCATCTTCGTTGAAGTAATTCGCTCGGATCAGCACGGAATCTTCCGTCGGCGTTCCCACCGTCACAACCGCGATATTGGCCTTCTTCCCAAGCTCCAATATATTGTTGATATGCCGGTCGGTCTCAATTGTCTTCTTCACGACGGCGTGATCGAAGATCGCAGGCAGCGGCAGGAAGTACGGCGCCGTATGGAACGCTTTGCCGAACAGCGTAATGATCTCGCTCGCATACGTATTCGTCTCCGAATGGCTGACGCCGCCGTTCAACTGCACGACCTTGACGTCGCGGACATGTTTATCCGGCAGATTGAGCGCTACCTCATACAGCGTCGTACCCCACGTCGCAGCGATGACGTCGCCATCCTTCACAATCTTGTCCAGATACTTGGCGCCTGCGACGCCGAGGTACTTCTTGACGACCGTATCGTCGTAATGCGGAACATTGACGATGACAACCTTCTTCAGGCCAAACTTTCGTTCGATTTGACCGGCAAGAAGATCGTTGTTCTCCAGCGGGTCGACGATGCTAATGATGACATAGCCTTCTTCTTTGGCTTGTTGGATGAAACGGCTTACGGTCGGACGGGATACGCCCAGCTTCTTGGCGATTTCCTGCTGACTGTAATCCAGCTGAAAGTACATCCGAACCGCATCTAGCATTTTTCCCCGTTTATCCTCTGAACGCTCTTCAAGCACTGGCTCTCCCTCCCCAGTAATCCGTGTGAAAAGTGAAGCCAAGTTTCCTTACCTTTCTTACCCCATTAACGCTTGCCGGAATCGAATACCTCACCCGCCGCCTTCGGTGCCTGCGACGTCTTCGAGAAGACGACGAGCGCGATCAGCGTGATCGCATATGGGAACACCTTAAGCAGAATTGGCGGAAACTCTGTAAGCGCCGGAATAACTTGCGAGACGTTTGCAATCGTGCTCGCGAAACCGAAGAACAGCGTCGCCCCGAGAATACCAATCGGGCGCCATTGTCCAAAGATCAGCGCAGCGAGCGCCAAGAATCCCAGACCCGATACGGTACCGTTGAATTCACCGGCAATCGTAACGAGGTGAATCGCTCCGCCAAGCCCGGCGAATGCGCCGGAGATGAGCACGCCGATGTAACGCATTTTGCGAACATTAACCCCTGCCGCCTCGGCTGCCTGCGGATATTCACCGCAAGCACGAAGGCGAAGGCCGAAGGCCGTCTTCCGAAGCAGAAGCGAGCTAAACAGCACAATCAGGAGAATAACCCACGTCGTCCAATACGTATTCGTAAAGATAAGTGGACCAAGCACCGGAATTTTGTGCAATCCCCATACATCAAAAGGCGGTAGCGGATTCGTCATACGAATGTTGCCGCTGCCTGTTATGTTGCGAGACAAGAAGACCGTCAAGGCACCTGCGATCATGTTGATCGCCGTACCGCTTATGACTTGATTCGCATTGAGATGTATACTCGCGAAGGCATGGAGCAGTGAAAAGACAAGCCCTGCAGCAGTCGCTACGAGTATACCAATATAGATTGAAGTTAACGTGTGGCCCGGCCAAGCCGTTTCCAACTTGTAAATCGTAAATGCTGATGCGAAAGAGCCGATAACCATTAACCCTTCCAGTCCGATATTGACGATACCGCTTCTTTCACTGAACAAGCCGCCAAGCGCGACAATCAGCAAAGGAATAGTGAATTTGATCGCATACGGGAAAATTTGCTCTATCGTCGTCCACATACGCTATACCTTCCCCTTTCCGCTTACAGCACTGCCCGCATTCGCACGTCTGCGTCCGAGGAACCAAGTAATGACGCGGTTCATCAGCACGCTAGTCGCCGCGAAGTAGATGATGATCGCAATAATGGAATCCGCAATTTCCGGCGGAATATCCGTCATCGCGTTCATGAAGCCGCGGCCGGAGTACAAGAGGCCGAAGAACAGCGCAGAGACGAGCACGCCTATCGGCGAATTGGCACCAAGCAGCGCTACCGCGATCCCGTCGTAGCCCTGCGTCGCCAGCACGCCGATCTGGATGTTGTTGCCGTTGCCCGCATATTGCGCCAATCCGGCTAATCCAGCAAGCGCGCCAGATATCAGCATCGACAGGATAATGCTGCGGTTAACGCCGATACCCGCATATTCTGCGGAGTGACGGTTGAAACCAACCGCTTTCAGCTCATAGCCAAGCGTCGTTTTATTGATGATAAACGCGATGATAATGACGACGATCACCGCGAGGAACAAGCCCATGTTCACATAGGAACCGCCGAACATGTCCGACAGCCAAGCCGCCTTCAAGGTTGCTTTGTCCGGAAGCGCGCGGGACTCGGTCTCCACGGACTCCGCCTTCAGATAAGCGGGTACCGCGTAGTAAATCGTCCAATACGCGATCCAGTTCATCATGATCGTCGATACCACTTCATGTACATTAAATCTTGCTTTAAGCAAGCCCGGAATGAATGCCCATACTGCGCCGCCTAGAATCGCTGCGATGATCATGAGCGGGATAAGCACCGCGCCGGACGCATCAAGCTTAAGGCCGATGATCGAAGCGCAGAAGCCGCCGAACAGCATTTGACCGGCTGCGCCGATATTGAATAGTCCCGTCCGGAAGGCGAATGCCACCGAGAGACCCGTGAAGATAAGCGGTGTTCCTGTTGCAAGCGTGTCGCCGAACCGGCTAATGTTCTTCAGTCCGCCCTGGAACAGGAAGCGATACCCTTCCATCGGATCATGTCCCGTTACCGCCATTAGAATGGCGCCGCCGATAAGGCCGAACACCACTGCACTCAGGGAAATTATGAAGTTCCTCATTGGTCTCCCCCTTTTCCAACGCCGGCCATCATGAGTCCGATCTCGTTCTCATTCGTCTCCGCCGCGTTAACGATACCGATCAGCTCGCCGTTATTAACGACGGCAATGCGGTCTGATACATTAATAACCTCATCCAGCTCGAGCGAGATGAGCAATACAGCTTTACCCCGATCGCGATGACCGATAAGCCGTTTATGAATGTACTCGATCGAACCAACGTCAAGTCCGCGAGTTGGCTGCACGGCAATCAACAAGCTCGGATCAAGCTCGATCTCGCGGCCGATGATTGCTTTCTGCTGGTTACCGCCCGACAGGGAACGCGATACCGATACAGGACCGCGTCCGGACCGAACATCGAAGCTCTCCAGGATGCCGCTCGCATATTTGCGGATAGCTCCTTTATTGAGAATGCCTCGCTTCGAGAACGGTTCGCGCTTATACACCTGCAGAATCATGTTCTCTTCCAGCGTATAATCGAGGACGAGTCCGCGCTTCTGCCGATCCTCCGGAATATGCGCAACCCCGTTGTTAATCCGATTGCGGATCGAATGACTTGTAATTTCCTGACCGTTCAGAATGATCCGGCCTGCCTCGGATTTGCGCAAGCCTGTAATCGCTTCCACCAGCTCGGATTGCCCGTTGCCCTCAACGCCCGCAATACCGACAATTTCGCCGGCACGGACTTCCAGATTAAAGTCCTTCAGCCCTGGCACGTTCTTATTATTATTAACCGTAAGTCCTTCCAGCTTCAGGATGACATCGCCTGGCTGACTCGGTTTCTTCTCCACTTTAAATGTAACGCTGCGGCCGACCATCATCTCAGCCATCTGCAGCTCACTAGTTGTCGCTACGTCTACCGTCCCGATCGTTTTACCGCGGCGGATAACGGTACAGCGGTCCGCAGCTGCTTTAATTTCCTTCAGCTTATGCGTGATTACAATAACCGACTTCCCCTCGGCGACGAGACCCTTCATAATCTTTATCAACTCGTCGATCTCTTGCGGGGTTAGCACAGCTGAAGGCTCGTCAAGAATAAGCACTTCCGCGTCGCGGTACAGCATCTTCAAAATCTCGACACGCTGCTGCATGCCGACCGAAATATCCTCAATCTTCGCATATGGATCTACATTGAGGCCATAGCGTTTGGAAAGCTCCTCAATCCGACGGGCAGCGCCTTTAATGTTCAGGGCAAGGCCTCGTTTAAGCTCATTACCGAGAATGATATTTTCCGTAACGGTAAAATTGCTGACCAGTTTAAAATGCTGATGGACCATGCCGATGCCGAGCTTATTCGCAACGTTCGGGTTCGCGATCTTCACCTGCTCGCCGCGCACTTTGATCGTTCCGCGGTCTGGCTGGTACATGCCGAACAAGATGCTCATCAGCGTCGATTTGCCGGCGCCGTTCTCCCCAAGCAGCGCATGAATTTCACCTTTACGCAGCTGAAGCGTAATGTCGTCGTTCGCGACGACTCCGGGAAACTCCTTGCGGATGTTCAACATCTCTACTACAAATTCCATACGCCTGCGGCTCCTTTAACAAAATAATCGTTAGGGGCTATTCATCAGTGACTAACCAAAAAGAGACGGAGCGTCCCGTCTCTTCTTGGATTTATAAAAGCTGCTCGCTAAGCTCTTTCGATAATAATTACTTGATCAGGTCGCCCTTCTCAGCTTTCACATCGATTTCGCCGCTTTTCAGCTTGCCTACGATTTCATTCACCTTCGAAACAGTGTCGTCGCTCAGGTTAGGGTTTGTTGTCGGGATACCAACGCCGTCATTCTTGATATCGAATGTCAATGTTTGGCCGCCTGGGAACTTGCCTTCTTGCTCTGCTTTAACCATGTCGAATGAAGCAGCGTTAACTTTCTTCATTGCGGATGTAAGGATGATCGACTTGTCGTCTTTGTATACGCCGTCTTTGAATTGGTCGCCGTCTACGCCGACGATCCATACTTCTTTACCTGCGCCAGCGCGAGTTTTCGCTTCGTTGATCGCACCTACGCCAACGCCGCCCGCTGCTGCGAAGATAACTTTAACGCCACGGTCGTACATTGCAGCTGCCAGCTGGCCGCCTGCTGCTACGTTATCGAAGCTGCCTTGGTATACAACGTTCTCAGGCTTGATTGTAACTTTCGTGCCGAGGTTCTCGTTCGCGTATTTCACGCCTTGTTGGAAGCCCCAGTTGTACTTCTGAACCGGTGGAATTTCCATGCCGCCGATGAAGCCTGCTTCGCCTTCTTTCAATTGAAGCGCCGTTGCTACGCCAGCGATGAAGCCGGATTGGTGCTCTGCGAAGAAGATCGATACGGTGTTCGTGCCCACTTTAGCCGTTGGGTCGTCTGCAGTGTGCGGGGAACCATCGATCAGGACGAATTTAGCGTCTTTATATTTATCTTGTGCAGCGTAGATCGCTGTCTCGAATTTGAAGCCTGGAACGACGATCATTTTGTAGCCTGCATCGTACAGGTTGCCGATTTCTTTGAGGTAGTCGGCTTCAGTTGTACCGGATGGCTTCAGGTACTTGCTCTCAACGCCAAGATCCTTCGTTGCTTGCTCCAGACCTTCCCAAGTGCCTTGGTTAAAGGACTTGTCGTCAATTGTACCAGAGTCTGTAACCATACCCGCCTTAAAGGATGCTTTCGCCGGTTCGTTCGTGCCTGCGTTCGTGCCTGCATTGTTACCTGCGTTGTTGCTGTTCTTGCTTCCGCAACCAGCGACCAGTGTAACCGCGAGCAAGCACATTGCGATTGTACCTAGTGTCTTCTTCATGATCCCACTCCTCATTTTTTTGTACTTGAACCCCTAAATTGAACAATTGTAAAAAACCGAATTTATCATTTGTTTGTCCAGTATCAAATATACGGTGAATTAATCGATTTGTAAATAATGTTTTGCTAATTCCGCCGCGACTTTCTGCCTCTTTGTGTCAACTTTTCTAACACTTTTGTCACACTTATATAAGGCTCTTGTTAGCATTCCCAGAATGCATCATTTCTTCCAGCTTTTTTTCGAGAAATTTCGGCAACTTCCGTTAGCATACACTGGTAAATCATGCCTATTTTATTTTAATCGGATTAATTAAGCTTGTCTATGTCTATACTCCACCTTGTCGCTTTCACAATGGGAAGGTAGACTTATGTTATCTTTCGGGAAAGCGAGGTCACCTTCACAAAAATGAAATCCGTATCCAGGTTGTTGCTTGTTTACATTATCAATCAGTCGCTGCATTGGTTTATCATCGGCCTCATTTTACCCGTATCCAGTCTATTCATGCTTGAAAAAGGAAACAATCTGCAGGAGATCGGCCTTATCTTTGCTGTATCCTCCGCTGCCGTGCTGCTGCTCGAGCTGCCAACCGGCGGTTTGTCGGATGCTCTGGGCCGCAAACGCGTGTATCTACTCTCCCTGCTCTTCCTGCTCGGCGCCGTACTGCTTGTTATGATCTCGTGGAATCTGGTCACACTCTTGCTCGGCTATGTGCTGTTCGGCGCAGCAAGAGCGCTGTCTTCCGGTTCGATTGACGCTTGGTTCGTCGATGAGTTCAACCGGCTTGAGCCTGGGGGCGACTTAAACAGCAAGCTGGCCAAAGCGAACATCTATATCCCGCTTGCGATGGGACTTAGCGCGCTTGCCGGCGGTGCATTGCCCGATGTACTCGGAAGCTACACCTCGCATTTCGGCGCAGGCATCTACTCCATTAACTTCATTGCCATGGCAATTATTATCGCCGTGCAATATGTACTCACTGCAAAGCTTGTCATAGAGAAGGTCCATACTTCCCGCTCTGCGAGAATGACGGACGGCTTCCGCCAGCTGCCGCAGCTCGTATCGGATTCTGTTCGCTACGGCATTAAGCAAGTCGCTGTCTTCATGCTGCTCCTCACGACATTCGCATGGGGCTTCGCCTTCTCCGGCTTAGAGACGTATTGGCAGCCGCAGGTGAAGGACTTGCTTGTCACGGATTCTGCGACTTGGGTTTACGGATTGCTCACCGCGGGCTATTTCATCTCGGCTTCTATCGGCGGCTTGTTCATCGGACCGGTAGCGCGCTGGCTGAACATTCCGTTCCGCACGCTTCTGCTTGCCGTCCGCGTGCTGCTCGGCATTCTTTTTCTCATATTGGCTGCTCAGAGCACTGTTGTTGGCTTCACCGTCTTCTACTTCGTCCTGTTCATGACCAATGGGATGGCAAGCTCACCGGACGCGACGCTGTTCAATGAGCAGCTCGATGAAAGCAACCGTTCGACGATGCAGTCGCTTTCGTCTCTGTTCCTGCAGCTCGGCGGCTTGATCGGCTCATTCGTTCACGGCTTCATCGCCCAGAACGCATCGATCTCCGTCACCTGGTATGTTACTGGCGGTGTACTGATCGCCTCTGGCTTCCTCTATATGAATGTCCGGGCAGATGCGAAGAATACCGTCAGTCCCGCAGCGGGAGAGATAAGTTCTTGATGGAGTAGGCAGCTGCGGATGGCATAGCGCCCGCATGAACATACACTGATTGCAGCACAGCACCAGGCTCTTATCCCGGAGAGGAGGAAGAGAACAGTATGTTTATGCCAGGCCAAATGCCGCTGCAGCAGAAGGCGCTCTATCTAATGGGCCGCCCCGTCGGCATCTCCTTGAAGAACGGCACCGGCGTTTCAGGCATCTTATGCCGCGTCGAAGGCGGCGAAGTGTACGTCATGCAATACATGTACGCTTCCCAGTTCGCCACTTTCCATTATCCATTCAGTCAGATTAACGATATATTGGCTTATCCCGCTTGCTGATGCGAGGAGTATGCCGCAGTAAAAAGTCCCTGCCTTACGCATCTTGACGATGCGTGAGAGCAGGGACTTCCTTCTTTTGAGACACTTCTATTGGGATACTTTATTGGATACTTCTATTGGATACTTCTATTGGATACTTCTATTTCAATCTCTATTCGGATAAAGCCTGGCCAACTTCCTGAACAATCAAATTTGCGAAAAATTCAGCGCCGCGCTTCTTCAGATGGACGCCGTCCTTGCCGAAGAAGTCATCATGACCAGCGCTTGCGGAATACCAGTCGACAAGCGTTAATTTCGGGTTAGTGCTGACCGTCTCGCTGAGCAAGCCGTTCACGACATCCTGCCACTTGCGCGGCACACGTGTATTGACGAATACAACGCGCCGTTCGTCGCCGATTGCTGCAAGCAGCGTATCGAGCTGCTTCGTTGTGAACGATCCGTTCGTGCCTAGCTCGATGACGACCGTATGGCCGAGCTGCTTCGACCGCTTCAGCTCTTCCACCACTTCGTCAGCCTCGGTGAATTGACGGCCGACCTTGCCTTCAACAACAATCCCGTTCACGAGCTTCTCGAGATACGGCTTCGCATCTAAACTAATCGAGTCGCCAATGAGCGTGACCGTCTCATCCGGCGGGATTGTTATGTGCGGCTTATTCGGAGGTGAATCCACGGATTGATCCGGCTTGCCCCCCGGTGGAGGCGCAGTCTTACCTGGCTGACCGCAGGAACCGCCAGTTGTCTGACCTTGGCCCGCCGGTGTCTGCCCCGAACTTTGCTGCTGCTGATCTGTACCATGCGATGACCCTGCGTCGGCATCATCAGACTTACCTACACCAGCATCAGCACCAGCATCAGCACCAGCATCCGCATCTGCACTCGAACCCGTGCCTCCATCAGCAACTCCAGCGCCAGCATCGTCGGAATTCATATCCGGCTGTTTGTCACCATCCACTGCTGGCACGTCAGACTGATCCGTGTCATGCTGCTCGGACGACGAACCGGACACACCTTCCGAAGGCGTACTTGGCAAATCGACAGCCGCCGAACCTCCATCGGCCACTGCTTCTCCGATATCATGGAAAGCGTCGCCGCCTCTAACGCCTAAATTAATAATCTTCGATTTAACGGAATCGCCAAGCACGATATTGTTCTGTCCCGAGCAGGATACGCTGACGACGGCGAGCACACACACCGATGCGAGCATGACCTTTCGGTTCGGTTTTCTACCTACCAACGGCTGCTTCACCAGCCTCGCCAGCTTCCCAATCGCACCTCGGCGAATCGGTTCCTCCACGAACCGCCAGGACAGCTCCGCTAGTGCAATCGATGCCAGCACTTGCAGCAGAGCACGCACCGGGTTGAACAGATCCACCTCCGCTGCCGGCGTGGAGAGCGCAATAACCGGAAAATGGTACAGATAGATGCCGTACGAACGGGCACCGAACCATTGCAGCGGCTTGCAGCCGATGACCCGGGCGAGCCTGCTGTCCGGATGTGCCAGTGCAGCGACAACAGCTGCCGTTGCGAACGAGAGGACGACCATGCCGCCGCGATAGAGGAACGCATCATACTCGCCGATGAGCGCAATCATCGCCACGATCACGGCGAATCCAACAGCGCCTATCGTATCGAGCGCCTTAACCGCTCTTGCGGAAGCGATCAAGTCGGCCAGCTTCCAGCTTGGCCACACGGCTGCGAGCGCTGCGCCGATCAGCAGCGCGAAAGACCGCGTATCCGTGCCGTAGTAGACACGGCTTGGATCGAGCTGCGGCACATAGATGTACGCCATTGCGAGGGCGGACACCGCTGCGCCGGCGAGAATGACAAGCGCGAGCGTGCCGCGGCGCGGAACGAACTTCACGAGCAGCGCGAGCAGCAGCGGCCAGACGAGATAGAACTGTTCTTCAACCGCGAGCGACCATAAGTGACCGAACGGCGAAGGCGGGCCAAAGCTCTCGAAATACGAGACTTGGTGATAGATAAGCCGCCAATTGCTCATATAGAGCAGCGCCGCGCCTATCTCACCTCGCAAACTATGGAGCCGCTGCGGATCGGTCGTCCCTAGCCATATCGACACGAGTCCCAGCATGATGATCATCGCGGGCAGCAGCCTGCGAGCGCGCCGGATCCAGAAATCGCCGAGTGCCAGCTTGTTGCCTCGGCTATGTTGTTTTAATAGAATGTCCGTGATCAAATAACCGGAGAGGACAAAAAACATGCCAACGCCTAGCAGTCCGCCTGGCACCCACGATATATTAAGATGATAAGCGATGACCGCAAAGACAGCGATCGCTCGCAATCCATCCAATCCGGGCATATAGCGTCCACTGTTCCCTAAAGGTTTTGGCACTTTCTTCCTTCTCCTTCCATTACTTAGGGAAAGTTTTCCCTCTTGCTGTAACAAACTCTCACATATGTAACCTTGCATGACTCATTATAAAACGGCTGCTAGGTTATGTCGTTACAGAACAGTTACATTTCGGTTGCAAACTAGTAAATTTCCGCTAGTAAATCGTACCAATCCGCATAAAAAAGAGACTGCCAAGCGCAAAGCCTGACAGTCTCCATAATCATGATTTATCCGAAATAATCATCCAAAATAATCCGCAATCCCTCTCGCAATCGCCGCAGCCGCCTTCTTCTGATAGGAAGAGCCGCGGACGAGCGATTCGTCCTTCGGATTCGACAAGAAGCCGAGCTCTACGAGCGTCGCAACCGTGCTGTTCTCGCGCAGCACGTACAGGTCCCCGAACGAAACCCCATAGCTGCGAAGTCCGATGCCGTTATCCAGCTCCGCTTCCACTGCCTGCGCAAGCGGACGGTCCTTCTTCTCCGAATAGAAGAACGTCAGTATACCGCTCGACTTCTTCTCCGACGAATTGTAATGAATGCTTATAAAAGCATCCGCGTGCGCCGATTCGCTAATCCGAACGCGTTCCGACAGCTCCGGCTTCACGTCAGTGGTACGTGTCATAATGACGCGTGCGCCAAGACGAAGGAGCTCCTGCTTCAGATAGTTCGCCGTGCTGAGCGTCAGCGTCTTCTCCTGCGTATCGTACGTCGTGCCGATCATGCCCGGGTCTTCGCCGCCATGGCCCGCGTCGACCACGATGAGCTTGCCTCGCAGCCCTTTGCCGGAGCTGGAGCCGGAGGACACTACCGATCCCGGCGCGCCTTTGCCGACGTACTGCTTGGAAACCCAGCCTGCGAGCTTCGCTACCGTCTTGATCTTCAGCCAGTCGCCTTGACTGCCGCTAACCGTTATCTGCTCCCCCTGAGCGAGCGAGCCGACCACCTTGTAGGAGGTGCCCGGACCGGAGCGAATGCGAAGCGATTCCGTCAGAACGGTCGCTGTCGAGCCCGGACTTGTGCTGACTTTGCCGCTGCTCGGCGGCGACTCAACCGCTGCGTTTGACGGCTTGCCCGAGCTGTCTAGCTTACGAAGCAAGTAGCCGGCCGCCCAGCCGGTTAATTTATTTTTCTTAATCTGAACCCAGCCGTCACTTTCTTCATCCGTTACGGTGACGATGTCACCGGATTTCAGCTGGCCAACGACAGAAGCTTGAAGAGACGGCTCGCTTCGGACGTTCATCGCGGTCGTATTGACCTTGGCCTGGTAAGGGAACTTGGAATTGGCTGCTGCCATGGTCATGCCCAGCGCACCGACAACTAGGATCATAATAATAGCGAGACTGATGAGTTTGCGCATAGAATCTCCTTCCGATGGATAGAAAAGGTAGACTCCATTATATCAGCAGCTGGTAGAAAGCAACATCCTCTTTTTTGCCTAAAATAGTACCCACGATGGATGTTTCCAATCGAGAACCAAACTGTTCTGTATCAAACTCCCTAGTCGACGCAATTCGACAACAGATCAAAGCCTGTTATACAAGCGTCCACCGATCTATTGTTATATACCATAGTTATCCATATATACCACCGATTAATCTTTATATGGATCGAATTCATCCGCGCCAGCCATACATACTCCGATTGGCTTCAACACATGAAGCACGTCGATCGTTTCCCGATGCGCATCAAGCACATCCTGCAGTTTACGGTAGACGAACGGGCTCTCGTCCGTGCCTGCCCCGCGAAGCTCGACGCCGAACGCTTCGACTGCCTCCTTCATCTGGTTCGGAGTAATCAAGCCGCCGCTGCGTTTGCGCGTTTTCCAGTTCATTTTGCCCGCGGCTGCCGTCCGGCTCATGACGCGACCCGCTCCGTGCACCGTGCTGTAGCACGCATCGCGGTTCTCTGCCGAATCTTTGCCCCGCACAATGACCGAGATATCGCCCATGCTGCCGCCAATAAATCCAAGCTGCCCCGGCGCGGAAGGCGTCGCTCCTTTGCGGACGACGATCGTGTCTTTGCCAAGGTGCTTCTCTTTCCACGCATAGTTATGGTGATTGTGCACTTCCATATCCGACTCAGCGCCGAGAATGGACAGCACTTGACTCATCACATAATCGCGGCCGGCATACGCATATCGTCCTGCAAGCCGCATCGCACGGTAGTACATATCGCCAAGCTCGCTGTCGATGTTGAACAGCGTTGGCGGCTGATCCATTTTCTCCCCTGGCGCGTTGCCCAGAAAGTCCCGGTTCGCGGCAAGATTCAAGAAGCCGCTCGCCGTCTTATGCCCAAATCCGCGGCTTCCGAAGTGGTTCGCCACCCACAGCCGCCCAGTCGCCTGCTCCTCGAACAAATCAACAAAATGGTTCCCGCTTCCCACAGTCCCGAGCTGCGTCCGAGCCAGAGCGAACAGCTTATCATGCTCCTGCTTGCCGACCGCCTTGTACACCGCCCAATCCGGATCGTCGAACAGCTCGTGATCGACCTGCACATCATTCACACGACCGACGCCGAACGAGATTCGCTGCGCGATCGTATCCATAATGAAGGCCAATTTCGGCTTGACCTCGCTTGCCATCAGGTTCGTCCGAACCGCCTTATTCCCGCAGCCAATGTCATAGCCGACGCCGGATGGCGAGATTTGGCCGTCATAGACGACTACGCCCCCGATAGGCTGACTGTACCCTTTGTGATGATCCGCCATGAGCAGTGTCTGCACCACATTGCCGGTTTCCGCGCAAGTCCGCGCCTGCGAAACCGCACTTTCATCAGGCGTTCCCCACACGCGTACGCCTTCGATTGTTGCATAAGCCATCTATATCCCTCTTCCCCACGCTTCCGCAATAGCGGCGCGAAATAACTGATTGAGTCTTTCTTCAGCGAGCGCATCCGCAGCTTCTACCGCTGGCGCTGCCTTCTCGAAGTAGACAATCTGCTGCTCTAGATATTCGTTCAATATAGCGAGACGCGGCTCGTAATCCAGTTCATCCCCGGCCATTTTGCGCTTTAGCAGTTGGTTGATCGTGTTCGTAAGCTCACTGCCCTCAGGCAGCATCGCTTCCACTAACGTCTGAAATTCCACCCTCGGCATCGTATTCTCCCGCTCGATCCACTTGCAAGCAAGTATCGGACGCAGCACGTAAAAATATTTCTTCATCTTCACCTGATCTCCTTGCAAATAAACGCGATAGTTGCCCCTCGCCATATGCAAGTAGTGATAGAGACATGATCTCGGTGAAAAAGCTTCCTTCGCCAGCCCCCGTATCTGCTTCGCAATCGTCGTCTCTTCCAAATACGGAATTGGTGATTGCAGCCATTCAAGCAAAGGCGGGTTCGACTTGCGAAAAAGTTGCAGCGCTTTGCCAATGTCCCAGCCACTCATATCTAGCATGCTGCTGATTGGACGCTCGATGACGTCGCGCTTCTCGAATATGGACAGGTACCATTCTACTGGGCGCACATAGATGAAACGCACGTCGTAGTCGCTGTCTTTGGACGGAAATCCCCATGCCCGGCTGCCGGATTCACATGCATAGACGATACGGACATTTTCCTCGCGTTCGATCCCTCTTAGCTGCTCTACAATTTGTTCTCGCGTATATACGGTCATATGCCGTCGCCTCCTTCTTCCTCTTAAGTTGCCCTTATTGTCTCCGATTTCACTGCTCGCGAACATGGCGAAAGTATGACGACCCCATAAAATTCCCATTCTCGTTCCAAGCCTCCCCTGCTAAAATAGTACCAGTAGCGCATCATGCGCCGGAGGAGGGACCAGCTTGGCTCGAGAAAGCTTTGATAAAGAGATTCAGTTTCTGCGGATGCTCGTCCTCACGAGCGGCGCCTATAACCGGCAGCAGTTCGCCAAGCGGCTAGGCATCTCTGTACATACCTTTGACAAGACCATCCGCAAGCTGAAGGAAATCGCGTCCGCTTCCGGGAACGGGAACCAGTCTCCTGAGGAGCCGAATAAGAAATTCGCGGGTGCACTCCGTCTCAATTATTACGACTCGGCCGACCCGCTGCTGCTCTTCCTGTTCCGCGCCAAGTCGCTCAAGGAATCGGAGAGCCTGAGGCTCGCGCTGCTTCTGGCGGCTCTGCATGAGAAACCGCAGACTGCGCTGGAGCTGCTGGGCGTCTGCTGCAATGCGCCGGACGCCGCGGATCGCGCGCTATTCCCGGATGAGAAAACAATCCGCTCCGACCTGCGCTACCTCGAGGAGGTCGGCGTCATCAAGCGAGTGCCGGGTCCGCGTCCGTATCGCTACCGGATGCAGGACGATCTCGTTCGCCAGCTGACCGACGAAGAGCTTCGCGATCTGATGAACTTCGTCGATGTGATGGCGAATACACAGGTGCCGTCGGTGCAGGGCTATCTGCTGAGAGATCATTTGAAGCGAAGCAGCGGCAGTGGCTGTGTTAGTGGCGTCGGCGGCGTGTCCGATGCCGGAGAGCCGTTTCTATACAAGTATCACTATTATTCTCGCATTCTGGACGAGGCCCATCTGTTCATGCTGCTCGGAGCGATTCAGAACCGACGCAAAGTTTCGTTTCTTTATTTTTCGCCGAAGTCGGATACGAGCTACGCTTCCAAGAACACGAACCCGTTGTTCGAGCGCGAGCATGAAGGCAGAACGGAGCAGGCGCTGCCGATCAAGGTCGTCTACGACCATCAGTATGGCCGCTGGTATATGCTCGCAAACAACAGCCGGGACGGTATTCGGAAGTACCGTTTGGAAGGGATGACGCAGATCGAGGAAGGCGAAGCTGTCGCGAAAGAGCTGTTCGAGGAGAAGCGCTCCGAGCTGGAAGCGCGCATCAAGCACAGCTGGTTAATCGACACCGGCCGCGCAGTGACGGTACGCGTGCGATTCTTTCACCCTGGCGGTTCGGAGCCGAACTTCGTACGTGATCGCGTGCTGCTGCAAGGACAGTGGGGGCAGATCGTAGAGGAGGAAGACGGTGCCTTCATCTACGAAATTATGGTGAACGGGACGATGGAGATTCGGCCGTGGCTGCGCAGCTTTGGGTCCAGCTGTGAAGTGCTCGCCCCAGCAATGCTGCGGCGCGAGATGATCGAGGAATGGAAGGAGCTTGCGTCCTACTATGAATCCGTTTGAGAAAATATTTAACTACCAGGTCATCTCCCGCTTGGAGGACTCCGGTACCTTCATGGTCACGTCACACGAGCGGGCATGGCTGAAGCTGATGCTGCAGCATCCGGCGGCGGAGGCTGCTTTTGCAGCTGAGACGCTGGAGAAGCTCCAAGCGATCTTGAGCGAGGATGTATCGCTCGCTGTGAAGGAGCATCTCATCGAGAAAGCCCGCAGCGAGGAGAAGCAGGTTTATCATCCGCTATTGCGCAGCTTGAGCCGTTACATCACAGAACGCGTGGCATTATCGCTTACGTTCTCCATTCGAGATGGCAGCCAATATAATGCTCATGTGGGCGTTCCTTATAAGCTGGAGTATTCGATGGTGAAGCGCAAGTGGTACTTGCTCTGGTACAACGTGAGGAAGCGTGCTTATATGAGCACGAAGCTTGCGAAGATTGTGTCCGTGGTTGTGGCGGATTTGGAGCCGCAGCATGTGCAGCGTGCGCTAAGCTCGATTCATGATCGGTTGAGCAAGCGCAAAGATTCGGCGGTCATTGAAGTGATGCCCACCTATAACCGGGAGCTGTCGCGTATCCTCTATGCTTTCTCCTGCTTCGAGAAGACCGTTGATTACGACGAAGATGCGGGTGTCTATGCGATTCGGCTAAGCTTCCTCAGTGATGAGAGGGAGTACGTGCTAAGCAAGATTCGCTTCCTCGGCAGGCGGATTCGTGTCCGGGAAGGCGACTACTTGCGGGGGCGGATGCTCGAATCGTCGCGGAAAGCGCTTGGCCGCTATGCCGAAGCCGCCGTTCTCGATGCGGATTCGGAGGGGCTGGCGACATAGCTCGCCATCATATGAAGAATGCGAAAAAGGCTTGCAGCGCAGCGCGCAAGCCTTCTTTTGTTCGTATGGAAGACTACACTAGCCTCGCAGCTGGCTATGTTGGATTTATCCACTCATTTTGCTGAATTATAACCGATTCGCCTGCCAATATTGGATTTTCCTACGCCTGTTGATTAGCTAAAAAATGGTAGCAAAAAGACCGCTCAATTCTGTATAGTGTTTGTACCCCTACAAACTCTACGAAAGGTGAGACGGTCTCATGAAACATCGTACAATGTTAGCGCCTATTCTGCAATCCATCATTCCAAAAGAAGAACTACAACTCTTGTTGCACCAAGCCAATTATGTCGATACAGCGAGAAAGTTTACTGTCTACGAACTCTTTGTCTTTCTAGCTGAAGCTGCCCTTCAACAGTGGGATGGCTATCGGGACGGAGAAAAGCGAATGGCCGCCTGTGGGTTGCCCAAAGCG
>NZ_QTTN01000069.1 GCF_003386535.1 Paenibacillus taihuensis | reverse complement strand
GTAAGCTTCGTCTACAGAGTAGCATAAATCGGTTCGAATGAACATTTTTTAAGCGGATTGTCTATCCGCTTGTTTGCTGTACACTTTTTTCAGACTGCACCAAAAAAACAAACGGCACAGGGGTTTCCCTCATGCCATTTTGGATTCCATTTCTATTCTCGGTCAATGTCATTGAGTTAACTTAATGACATTGCCTGGCTAGGTGGCTTTTTTAATGTTGTTCCTATCAAGCGACAATCCCGGTTATTTCTCCAGCTCGTAGCGTGCTGCGATAATGCCCGACTCGAACGTTCGGCTGGACAGCAGCTTGAGCTTGGTTTTCTCTCCGCCGCCGTCGAATACCGATTTTCCGCCGCCAAGGATGACCGGACAAATGGTCAGCAGCAATTCGTCGATCAAGCCTAACTCAAGCAGCGTTTTCGCGGCTCCCGGACTGCCGAAGATGACGAGGTTTTTGCCAGGCCGTTCTTTGAGCGCCTTGATTTCTTCCGCGATATTGTCTTTGATCAGTATCGTATTGTTCCATTCCGCCTTCTCCATCGTGCGGGAAAGGACGATCTTCTCCACATCCTGTATCCATTTGGCATGCTCCATCTCGTGACCCGACGCATCCGGATCTTCCAGTACCGTAGGCCAGTAGCTCTCCATCAACCGATACGTCGAGCGTCCATATACCGGGGAGCCGACCTCAGCAACGATCTCCTCGGCGTATTTCATGAGTTCCTCATTGTACGGAATCCAACCCAGTCCTCCGTTTAAATCCGACGCATAGCCATCCAGTGACACATGCATGAACAATACGAGCTTTCTCATATCCGTTTCTCCTCCGATATTGAATTTGCAGGCTTGCATACTTGTTTATTCGCGAAGCTCATTATACTATCCTGCCCGTGGTCGCAACGCAAATAGAGCAGCCGCTGATTGCAGACTGCCCCATGAAAGGGACACCAATTAAGGTGTCCCTTCTTCTATACTTATTAACCGCGCTCCAGGAATACTTGTTTGACGTACCTCAAAAAACGAACATCCCCATACAACACGATTCGCTCGTTTAGATCGTGATACTCCTCTTGTATGTTGGAATGGCGATTCGTTCGTTCATCGATCTGACTATCAAGTTGATGAAGCTCGTTCGCTAATCGGATTCTGGTCGCCTCTAGTTCCTTCGTTAAGGATTCCAGCTCCGGGCGGTGGGCTTGTTTGATAGCGTCCACCTTATCCCGCGCCCCGCTTCTATACGTCTGTTCCGCATCATTTAATTTGGATTTCCGATCCTTAAACCTTAACGCTATGGCTGATATTTCACTGCGCGGAAGAACTGCAGGGAGTTTGGTCCGGTACCTGCGCTCGATTTTTCTTTTCCAGTCGATCAATGCTTTCGCTTGAGCCCGGCTCATGCCTACGTGAACAGAACCGCCGTTTTTTAAAATCAAATACACCTTATCGATTTGTTTGCGGCCATAGGACTGATTAATCGTAATGTCCATAAAATCGGCCGGCGTGCGAATGCCGTTCGTTCGTAAACGGCGTTTCATCTCATCGTCGATATCCTGAATTTTATCCTGGCTAATCTTATGTTTGCTTAATTGCTCTTCCAGCCATGTTTTCTGGAAGGAGGACAGTGTGCTGGACAATTCCGTTTTCTCCAGTTGGTCGATGGTTTGTCTTTCGCCAAGCAGCCCGCTTAGCTGAACTTGAAGCTCCTTCTCCACAGCTATCGTTTCTTGCAGTTCCCGATTCGCCGCTTCCTCGATCCTTTGTACAAAATCCTGAATGAACCACTCTTCGATTTTGCTAAAGTTGTGCTTGGTCTCGTTCAATTCGTTCAGTTCGTTTCTTAAATCGAGTAATACAAGGTCCAGCCTCTTGATGTCTTCGTTCGTGACTCTCTTTTCCTGGACGACCGGAATTTTCCGGTAACGCCAGCTTAGGAAGGCGATCTCCGTTCCAAACCCAAAAATCGAACAAATGAGCAGCGCTGCGACCGGCGCACTACTGTATATGACAGCGGCGGCTGATGCAGCTGCTATTAATATCAAGAAGGAAACCACTCGCTCCAGCATGAAACGATCTGATGTTGTCGACTGCGCCTTGCGTGGTGCCGGTTCAAGAGAAATATGATCCAAGACCCACGAAGCCCCACCAGAATACGAAGTTTCCGGCCGAGACGAAGCCTCATCCTTTGCATCATTTACATCATTTACATCCACTGCAACCTTCAACTGCTTCCGATCTATGAGGCGACCATACAAGGCGGTGAGTGAATTCATAATTGCCGATGCCGAAGTTTTAGAAAAGTCCGAGATACGCATGTTTGAAGAAGGTGTGTCCCTTTCCTCCAATTCGGGATCTGGGATGCCAGGCACCTCGGGCACTTCCACGCTCGCGTATGCTCGAAGGGAGTTAGCTGAAGATCGTACCGCATTGTTTGGAGCAAGCGCCAGCAATTCGAACGCCTGTGATTCATCCGGACGGAGAAAGTCATTCCGTCGAAAGAGGAGGCATTCCTCCTCCTCTCCCGCTTGAAGTGAATGCCACAATGAGGGATCGGCACAAACAGCTGCGATTGATATCCAAATTACCCATGCCGAAAAGTGATCGATATAGGGGCCGAAATGCCCTTCGTTCCTCCCCGGGTGCTGATAGTTTCGATGACCGAGCTCATTGCTTGGCATGCCGTTTAAAGCGGGGACATACATCCCATCGTAGTCGATCAGAATGATCTCGTCGTTGTTGATCCGTATATTTCCATGCTGTAAATCGCCATGCCCGATATGGAAGGCACGCAGCTCGCGTGTCATGATCCGCCATTTATCGGAGAGTTCTTGAAGCAGGTCGGCACGATGCAAATTCCGCCCTACATATTCGTGCAGAGACTCCCCTTCCACCCACTGCATTTTCACGACCGGGAACCACTGACCGTTAATGTTGATGCCTTCGGAAATGTATTCGAAAGGGACAAGATAAGGAAGAGGATTCGCGCGTAAATGCAAGCTGATGGCATCGTATCGGATCTTCTGATCTTTGACATTGTTGGTGAAGCATCTGACCGCCCACTCTCGCTCGCCGCACTTCAGTTTGTACACGCTGGCGAAACTTCCCGATATCGGACGGGGCAGGCCGAGCTTATCCAATTCAGGGAGTCCCGACCGCAGCTCCGGATCCATGAAGCAGATACGCGGATTTTGGATCGCTTCCCTATAATCCTGCGGAGTGGGCCAGAACAAATGCCTCACGTCCCTTTAACTAATTTTAGTCGAATAAAAGTAACGTCATCGTTCCTTAGATAGGCATGGCCTTTACGGTGGATCAGCTGTCTTTCTTCATGCACGAGATGGTTAAAGGCACGCGCTCCGTCTAGCTCGAGTAGTCGCCTGATCACACTGCGATCTTCCTTGTAACGAGTCAACAGCCAGCAGGCTAAAGCATCAGTCATCAACCAGAAGGCGTCTCCTGCTTCGGCGGTACCGCTCCATTGGTGTACGAACGCATGAAGCCGGGCGTTATTGGCCGCGTTACTCGAGATGAGAACAGGTCGACGCCCAAAATCATCGACGGTGCTCAGAGGAAATGATGAGAACACCGTATCCCCTCTTACATGAAAAATACAGCTGTCGCCGACCGCGATCCCGTCAAATGCCGCGGACTCGGCATCGTTCGCAAACCTGAATGTGATCCCCGCCAATGTAGAGAACGCCCCGCTGCTGAGCTTCTCTTGCGCGTACCACGGAAGGCTTTTGCCGCCCGTTTTTTTCTGCCAGGCTTTCAATAACGGAGAGACCGATTTATGGATGGTTGTACCATCGAATCTGCCAAAACAATAACCGCTTGCGAGTAAATTCGCCCATAAATCGGCATATGAAGACTCGCTTGCTCCATCCGCTATAGCGAATCTACAGATCGTCGCATCTTTCTGAACATGCGTACTGATATGGGAGGCATCCTCATATTCATCGCTGCGATTCCCTGCCTTCGGCAATGAGAAACAGTCGCTTTCGATTCGCATACCCGGCATCCCTTACCGCAGATTGGCCGGGCGCGTTCCGATATCAAGCGCCTGGATCACAAGGGTTAAATCCGCATTAAGCACAAAACCTCTCGCTCCATCCGAAAGATTCAAGTCGTATTCCTGATTGGCGACCTGAATCATGAACTGCGTCAGCGGACTTGAGCCTTCATAAAGAACCCTTGAGTACGTATCGGGCAGCGCATCCGCGGTTTCCGGGAAACGCAGCTCCACCGCGCTCGGACTATCCGAGATGTGCAGGTTGAATAGCAGTACATTTCCGTCATCCGTCGATAACGCTCTTAGCTGCTCCATTTCGACCGTCGGATCGCCGTCGGTCGATTCCCCGTCCGTGATATGAATGACAACCGGCGGGAAACATTGCGTGTACTCACCGATCCATTGCGTCAGAACGGCATGAGCCGTCCTCATCGCTTCGCACATCGGCGTGCCTCCGTTTGCTACGGGCTCAAACCAGACCGGAAACTTGACGAGTTGATCAACCAGCCCGCTTGCCCCGTCCGGAACTTTCTTCAATCGCTTATCCAGCTTGGACGGATTATCGGCAATTTCGCTAATCGGCACCATTTCTTTCCCCGCCAAGACACCTCCGAACGCCGGACCGACCCCTGCGCCATAGCCAATTACGCCGACATGATAGTAATCACGAATCCCTTCCGACTTTGCGCACTTGATAACGAGATTTTGCAATAACCGGTTGATCGCGTCCGATACGCTCTCGGACTTCGTGCTTGCCCCGAACGGATCAGACATCGATCCGGATTGATCGATAATAAACAAGATACACGACGGATTCGAACGGCTGATTTCTGCTGAATACATGAGCTCACCCCTCACAATAGGTACTTGCTTATTTCTATTCGAACGGGGACAAAGTATTGACAATAAAAAAGCAGCAGTCGCAAAATAGAGTCGGTCGTTGATAGCTTGGCATAAACGAATTGCAACTTTTTTACAGCTTTTAACGTCCTGATTATATTCATTATTCTCGCATTTATTGGTTACTAGATTTATAGATTAAGGAGTTGAAGCCTACCGTGTTTCGAACCAGATTGAAATCTTACCTAATGGTGGGATGCGCAACGCTTGTACTCGCATCTGGATTTTCAGCTGTTTCCCCAGCCCAAAGTGTTGCCGCAGCCACGTCAAAGCCGGTTACAATTATGTTGGACGGATATCCGCTACCGTTTCCTGTGGCTCCGTTCGTCACACAAGGAACGACGATGGTACCTTTCCGCGCGATTGCAGAAGCGCTCAGCATTCAGGTCGATTGGTCAGATAAGACACAGACGGTAACAGCAACGAAATCAACGAACGGTACTGTCCGGAAAGTCATCCTCATTCTTAATAACAATAAAGCGATGGTGAATGGACAGCCGCAGCTACTCCGCGTAGCTCCGCTGTCTAGAGACGGTTCCATCGTAGTCCCGCTCAGTTTCTTCAGCACACAGTTCGGCGCAGCCGTAAGCTGGAATAGCGAGACGAATTCCGTCTCCATCCTATCCCCAAGAGAGAAGATGTACACCGAAGCCTTCTATGCCATTTCTTCCTTCAAGGAGGTCGGATTGATCAATAAATTCAATTCTGTATCCTTCGGGTGGACGCGAATCGATACGACAGGCGAGCTGACGCTGAAAGGCAAAGATTTCTACTGGCCGCCAGCGGCGGGAAGCGTGACTCCGGAATCCATCGTGCAAGATACAGCCTCTAACGGCGGTAGGCCGAAGCTGATGGCGGTCGCCATGGACGGCAATGATGAGCTGACTAAACTATTGAAGGATCCAGCGCTGCAAGCAAGCGTCATCCGACAGCTCGTATCGCTTGCAGCGGACAATCAATTTAGCGGGATTACACTCGACTTCGAAGGCCTTGGTCTCGCCGGCGATTTGCCTGCCATTCAGCAATCGTTCACCGCCTTCGTCAAACAGCTGGATGCGAGCGCGGAAGCAGCGAATCTGTCCTTAACACTAGCATTGCATCCGCTTAATAGCTCCTATCACGGCTACGACTATACGAAACTAGCCGCCTATACAGATGAGATCATCATCATGGCATATGATTATTCGTACGAAGACGGACCGGAGCCGCTGAGCCGAGTCGATGAAGCGATCCGGCTTGCGCTCAAAGCTGTTCCGAAATCCAAGCTCGTGCTCGGGATTTCCATAGGCAGCGAGACCGCACAGTCGGTAGCAGGCCCAATTGGTCTGGCCAAACGGTATGACCTCAAAGGCGTCGCCTTCTGGCGCCTCGGCATCATCGGCAGCAATACAATGACTGCCATTGAGAAAACAATTGAACTCCGATCATAACAAAAAGGGTTGCCCATCTAAACAGGGCAGCCCTTTTTGCACTTCGGAGCATTGAACGATCACTCCCCTATTCAAAATGGGGCTCGTCCCTCCATAAAACGTCTCGAATTTTCTTATCAATGCCGCTACCTCATGGTGCGGATCATCATATAATCTAGTATTCGAATAATGATAGCGGATTAAGCGACGGAAACAATTTTGTCAAATGGGATGACTAAGATATTGATTCCATTTGACATCGCAACAGCGTTGTCGTTAACAAAAGCGACAGTACCTAAGACCAGTATGCCCGTTGTAAGCGTGATCTGCGCGGTTGATAATGAAGTTGCGCGCAGTGTCAGTAATTGTTTTATATAATCCATAGGAACGACCTCCTTTACGAATGAGACTATATTAATATATTACAATCGCAGGGCTCATGTTCTAGTCTATTAAACTATCATTTTCTAATAGGAGGCTGCCCGTAGATGAAGTTAATAGACCGCTATAACATCTACTTTCTGTCCTTGCGTAAAGTTACCGTCTTCCTGTCTAATGGAAGGATCATGCGTGGTCATATCATTCAGCTTCATGATGACTTCTTGTCCATCCATGACCGAACATACGGCCCGATCGATATTCCTTTTCAATCCGTTGTTGCTCTAGCTCCTATGCGCAATCTCAGTAAACGGACAAAGAAAAAACGCGTCAGTCGCACCGCCAAAATAAAATCATGATCTTGATTCACAAAATAGCATGGAGTTATCTTCGAACACGAACGCCATCCATGATGTAACCGGTGCTGTCGACGATGACTTCCTGTTCAGGAAACAGCTCCCCGCCCACTGCCGTTACGAAAGCATTCGAATCGACGATATGGATCGGTGTTTCCACTGCATAATACGCATTGCCGAGCGGCCCGCTCTCCTCTCGGAGTGTATAGACATAAGCGCCTTTCTCATCCTGATGAACGGCTTTGTTAGGCACAGTAATGGTTGGCTCGCCTTTCATCTTAGTAATGCTCACGGAAACGCGTTCTCCACCCCGAAGTGCCGCCTCCTTGATGATGATGGTCACCGAACTGCTTGAAGCACTTCCCCCTATATTTCCACTCGGAACATCACTGTCCGCAAGATTAGGCTCGCCGGAAACCGTTCCCTGATCGATAGCCGTGATCGTTCCCTGGAGCTGCTGTTTCGTGTCCTCTTCAAGGGTGATGTCATCCATCACTTCTCCGACTTCCAATAGGGCTGCCGTAGCGCCGGGAACCTGAATCCGAATCTGATAGCCCTTGGACGTATTGGACAGAACAAGATCCGGCAGTCCTCCTGACGGGAGCCCTTCCGCTGCATTGACTTGCGTGACGATGCCGTCGAATGGAGCGGTTAAGCGACTGTTCTCCAATATGCTCTGTTTCAAGTTCTTGATATACTGCTGCTTGGTCGCGATGTCGAGCTTCGCCGTTTCGATCGCATTTCCTGCGCTGATCTTCGCGGTTACGTCCCCTCCGTTCACCGCCGCAATATAATCTGCTTGCAGGAGGCTCATGGACAGATCCAGCTTCTTCAAGTCTGTATTCAGATCCGTGAGCTGCTGCATGGCATTGCTATCATCATATTGAATCAACAGTTGACCGCGGTGTACTTGGTCTCCTTCCTTAACGAGTAAGCTCGACACTTTCCAGCCTGCCGGATTCGCAAGCGCTCTCGTCTCGCCAGGCTGAAGAATTGCGGTGGTTTCGAAGTTATGCTTCACGGTCCCTTCTTCCGCAGCAGCCGTATAAACTTTCGGCAATGACAACGATCGCAGTGTGTTGCCAGCAAGGGTAAATGCGATTAGCATAACGACAAACAAACCGGCGACGACACGAATCCGCCGTTTCCTGGACTGGATAGCCCGTTCTTCCATCACGATCACTCCTGATTATCCTTTGATGCCCGACTGCTGAATGCCTTCTACGAAATACGACTCCGCGTAAAGGAACAACAGCACCGTCGGTGTCATATACAGCACGGATGCGGCGAATGCAATGCCCTTCGATGCTGCATTGATTTGAGCCAAGTACAACGAGAGCGGCTGCTTCTCCTTGTCCTGCAGAAAGATGAGCGGCTGTTCGATCATGTTCCAATTATCTATGAACAGCAATACCGCGAGTGCAGCAAGCCCCGGTGTGGCAAGCGGAACAATAATTCGTGCGAAGATGGTCCGGTGGCTGGCTCCGTCGATTTTGGCTGCTTCGATGTAAGCCATCGGGATATGCGCCATGAACTGGCGCATCATGAAGACGCCGAAAGCGCCGAAGATGCCAGGCAGCACGATCGCAGATGCGTGGTTCATAAGGCCAAGCTTGTCGATAACCAGAAAGTTCGGAACAAGCGTCACCTGGAACGGCATGAGCATCGTCATCAGATAAACGGCGAACAGCTTGTCGCGTCCGAAGAATCGCAGCTTCGCGAACGCGTATGCGGCAAGCGAAGCGACGACTGACTGACCCACCACGATAGGTACGACTAGCAGGACCGAGTGCCAGAACATGCTGAGATACTTCGGGCTCAGGACGAGCACTTGCGCGTACTGCGCGAATGTGAGCCAATCCGGAAGCAGCTTTAAATTGACGAAAGCTTCCTTCCCGCCTGTCGCCGTATCGGCCATTTGACCAAGAAGGCCGTAGTTTCGGTCGATTTCCGCTTCAGTCATCAGTGAATTCGTGACGGTCAGCACGACTGGGACCAGCATGGCAACCGCGATCAAGCCGACCAGCAGAGTGAGCGCAAGCCGTGAGTTACGAGACATGTCTTTCATAGCGCTTCACTCCTTGTTACTCCGTATTCTCTCTGAACCGGCGCTCGATGCGAAGCAGTCCCAATGCAAGCAGGACGATGAAGCCGACCATCAGCGTGGCTGCAGCCGTCATCTTCTGGATATCGAGCGATTGAAACATGTTGTTCATGTAATGCTGCAGCATGTACATCCGGTCATAGGGGTAATCGCCTGCCAATAGATATGTCTCGCGAAACACCTTGAACGAGCCCACAATCGAGATGAGCAGGACGAAGAAGAGGGTCGGCGTCAAGTAGACGATTGTGATCGTCCGAAACTGATGGAACCTGCCTGCCCCCTCAACGGCTGCCGTTTCATAATAATCCCGAGGGATGGATTGGAGTCCCGCCAGGAACACGACCATGTTATACCCGATGTTCTTCCAGATGTACATGACGATGATAATGCTCATCGACCAATTCGATTGGAGCCAATCGATTCGCTCCCATCCAAAATGATGCAGCCACTTGTTCAACGTCCCGTTCCAGTCAAACGCAATTTGCCAGATCAAGACGACCGATGCGACGGGCACGACAAGCGGGAGCATGATCGACGTGCGCAGCCAGCCTCTTGCATAGAGCTTCCGGTTCAAGAGCAGTGCAATTGTGAGAGACAGCACAATCAGGAGCGGTACGCCAATGCCCGTGAATAGCATGGTGTTCGCTGCCGCCTTGCGGAAGGAGTCGCTTCTCAGCAGCTCGATGTAATTTTGGAAGCCAACGAACCCTCCGCCCATCGCGGGATCTGTAAAGGATTCATAGATGCCGAGCAGAAACGGAATGAAATAGAAGATCGCGAATCCGGCCACGCTGGGAAGCAGAAACCAGAGGGCATGTGCCCCGTCCTTGCGAATCCACGCGAACGCCCCTCTCCTACTCATTGAGGTAGGTCGTCACTTTGTTTTGGACAAGGTTCGCGACATCCTCCGCAGACTTCTGTCCGGCGTAATAGGCTTTCGCTTCATCGACGATAATCTCCCTGATTTTATCCGCATCGGCATCCATGACGGGGTGTACCGCTCCGTTCACGTAGCTGTTCAAGCCGTTCAGCATCTCTTGGTCCACCTTGACGTCCTTCCCCTGCAGCGGACCTTCCGGATAGGATTTGAACGATCCTTTCGCTTTCAATTCCGCGATTTGTTTGGTGAATGCCGCTTTATTGATCGGAAACCCGGTTGAATTCGAAGAGGACTGGATTTCCTCCGACATTAAGAATTTGATGAAATCCCAAGCTTCCGGCTTCACTTTGGAGCCCGCAGAGATGGCAATGTTGCGGTATGTTTTGAAGTAGCCGCCAGGCGTATTCTCCTGTGCATGAGGTTTCGCATACAACCTCATATGGTTGCCCAGCTCCTTGTGGGTCAGCTTCACACCGAGCGAAATCCCTTGCATCGTCTCCAGATAGTCGCTCGGCGAATTGATTTGGACGCTTTGGAAATACGCGTTCGAGCCGCGGCCTATCTTGGAAACGACGCCGTCGTCAAACAATGATTTCACTTGCTTCATCAGCCCTGTAAAAGAAGCCGAATCGAACCTTGCCTTGTGCTCCGCGGCATCCATGAACAAGTTGTAATCGTCGCTGACCATCTCGCTCAGTAAGTACTCGGGACCGAAATACGACAAGGCGGAAGGAAGCGGACCCTTCGCTGTGAGCTCCCCCGCCGTCTTCGCAAAATCGCTCCAAGACCAAGCTTGATCGTCGAAATTCACGTTGGTTTTGGCGATGGCGTCGGCATCTCCGGCGAAGCCCATCAGGAAGAAGGTCATCGGCATCTCATATAATGATTGGCCGACACGTACGTTATCCAGGATATTGTTGAAGTAGTCGGATTTATTGAAGCTTGTATCCTGCGCTAACATCGGATTCAGATCGGCCAGCAGGTTATGCTTCACGTAATTGTCGGCGGGCAGCAGGTCCATCTGAAGCAAGTCAGGTCCTTTGCCTGCCAGCATAGCGGCGTTCGTCGTCTTCGCATACTTGTCGATGTCGGCTTCCAACGTTTCGTCCGCGTAGTCTCCTTCCTCCAGCTTGATTTCAATATTAGGGTGCAGCGCCATGTACTTCTTCGATGCATCCTCGAATTTGGAATCTTGCCAGAAAGCGGAGAACACAATCGTTTTCTTCCCTCCATCCGATTCGGAAGCTGCATTCCCTTGCGAACCGCTTGTCCAGACGTTCGCGTTCTCTGAAACTGCATGGCCAGGCGCTTCGCTTCCGTTACTCCCGGCTCCGTTATTCCTAGCTCCGCTATTCCCGCTTTCGCTGCTGCAAGCCGTTAAGGGTAGGACAAGCAAGCAGCCCGCCAATATGCTAATTCCATATTTTCTCATAAATTGACCTCCTCCGGACTCGTATGATTCTCAGCCCATCATTCGGGCTCCATCACAGAATAAGCGGGAGTTGTCACCGAAACTTCAACCACTTGCATCCAAAATGTCTCCGATTCGCAAACAAGAAAACGACAGATCGGATGAACATATCCAACCTGCCGTTCTATGTGTGAGGAGGAGTCGGCGCGGTTCACCGACTCCACCTGTTATTGAAACTGGATAATGAAAGGCAGAAGCCTTGCCGGCGGTGCCGTTTCTGGCGCAGCCTGGCTCTGCTCGGCTGCTGCCGCAGAGCGTCTGCGTCCGTCGACCAGAAGCGCGCTGTCGTCCGGACTCCACGACATGCGGACCGGGTAAACGCCTTGATAGACGGCTTCCTGATACAGGACATTATTCCCTTGCAGCCTGCCAGCGAAGATGGTGTCTTTCTCGTTCTGCGTATACGCGATCAGCTTGCGGTCCGCTGAGATCTCGAAGCTGTCGACCTTCTCCAGCAGTACGGCAAGCTCTCCGTTGCGGCAATCGTACTGAAAGAGCGTTCCATCCGCGCCAAGGAATGCGAATTGATTCTCGTTGACCCAAGCACTCTCTTCGTCTCTCGAGGGATGGTCGTACCGAACGGTAAACTCGTCACCAACCCGTTCTGCCATCTCGACCATGTTCCCCGTGTCGATCAATGCTCGGCTTCCATCCTCCGATAATCCAACCATTTTGACTTCTCCGAAATCTCGAAGTCCTGTCAGCTGCAAGTACATCGCCGTTTCTTCCTTCACGTTGAACACGACGATTTGCATATTGCCGCGGCCCTCCCCACGTACGAGATAGGAGACGAATCGGCTGTTCGCCGACCACTTCAAATTTCTGGACGATAATTGATATTGCGCGTTCAGCGGTGCGTTTATTTGCACGGTTTTCCCATTTGATAGCGATAGAAACGCTAGTGCGTTGCCAGTCTTCGACTTCACAAGGTAGGCAATTCGCGTTCCGTCTGGAGATAATGCAAACCAGTTGTAATCTGGCAGCATGCTGTCCATTGGCTTGAACTGTTCATATGGCGGCGCGAGCTGCTGTACGCGAAGACCCGTTTCCATCGATCCGCCACTTGCCGCGCTCAGTCCAATCAGGTTGGATTTGCCAGACCAGCCGAGCGTCTGCATATCGGTCGCGGCCGAATCCGTAAGACGGTAGATCGTGCTGACCCGGAAGGATTGACCGCTATCGCCGTCAGACATCTGGTCTTCTTCGGTATTCGAGATAATGATCGTCTCCGAGCGGGGATTGCTCATGCATCCAATAGACACCAGTAATATGATCGCCGCTAACAAAATCAGCACTATACGTGAGCTCATCTTCGTCATACAGCATCCTCCCCACTCGCAGCAGGCAGCTCTACGTGAACGATCGTCAGCCCGTCTTCGACATCCATACGAATCGTTCCGTCATGATCGTCCACAATCGACTTAACGATGCTAAGACCAAGTCCAACGCTGCCTTCTTCCTTGAAGCGGCGATCACCTGAGTAGAAAGGTTCGAATATCTCGGCCAGTTGATCATGGCGAAGCGTCTCGCCTATATTGGCGAACTCGAAACGTATGATTCCCGCTCCAGCGTCCGACTCTGCCTTGACCGTGATTTCCGATCGAGCCGAGCCGTACTTGATCGCATTGTCGAGTAGGTTAATGAACAGCTGCCTGAGTCTGTCTCCCTGGCCTAACACATACAATCCGTCTTGAACCGAGTGACCGATAGTTTTCTTATAGCGTTTCGCCCTGATCTCCATCGCATCGCAGACATCGAGCAGAATGACTCCAGCCTTGACGATCTCGAATGTCCCCCGTTCGGTTTTACGCCGCGACACTTCAAGCAAATTCAGAACCATGCCATGCAGTCTCCGGCTCTCATCCACAATATGGTTCATCCCTTTATCGAAGAAAACGGGATCGCTCGTCCCGTTCTCCCGTATCACCTCGGCATAGCCAAGAATCGAAGTGAGTGGCGTCTTCAGCTCGTGGGTCACGTTGTCGAAGAAACGTTTCTCTTGTTCGTTGAGCTCCTTCAGCCGGTCTCGGTCATGCGCGATGGTCGCGATTTGGCTGTGGATACGCCCTATCATCTCGTTGAAGTTGACTGCCAGCCGGCCAATTTCGTCTCTGCGCCGGATGTCGCTGCGAATGTTTAGATTCCCTCCGATGACTTCCGTAGAAGCACGAGTCAGCTTCACAAGCGGAATCGTAATATGCCGGGATAGCAAGTAGGAGAAGAGAAACGCAGCCGCGAATATCGCAAGCGCAACATAGAAGATGAAATTCAAGATCCTTCCGCTCTGCTCGTACAACGGGGAGAAATCTTTGACATAGCGTAAAATGCCTACTTTGACGCCGTCAATGATGACCGGATACGAATAGTAGACAGAACCTATATTGCCTGTATAGGTGATCGTATAAGCGGTTTTTCCATCCAAGGCTTGCTTCAAGTCGTCCGTGGAACGGCTTGAGAACGCACTGCCGTCCGATGCATACAGCAAGATGCCGTCAACCGTGTATGCAGCTACGTCACTCGAGGAAGCACGATGCAGATCATCGATCATCTCCTCAGCCATTTGCCCGAAGTACAGATCGTTGTTCGTGAAATGATGAATGAGGAACGCTTGCCGGACATAGACGTTGGCGTTGTTTTTGAGTTCGATCAGATCAGAGGTAATGATCTTCTGATTGCTGCTCCGGATAACTTCCTTCAAGGTCAAATTGAGCACGAGAAATGAAAGGCAGAATATCAAGAAGAAACCGACGACAAATTTGGCCCGGATCGTTCTGAACATGTAGTCAATCCGCCTTCTTCTCGAACTTGTAACCGATCCCGAATACCGTCGTAATCAGCTCCCCCGCATCCAGCTTCTTGCGCAGACGCTGAATATGGGTGTCGACGGTTCTCGTATCGCCAGGGAAATCATAGCCCCAGACAAAGTCGAGCAGCTCTGACCGCGTAAAAATCTTGCCCCGATGGCCGAGCAGCGTTAGGAGCAAATCGAATTCCTTCGGCGTTAGATCAACAGGTTCGCCGCTCTTCTTAACCAGCCGTTCGTCAGGGAGGACGATGATATTGCGGAAGCGTATCGACTTGTCGCCTGACTCTTCGTCCGTGTTCTGATTAGCCTGCGTAAACCGCCTCAGAATCGTCCTTATGCGGGCGACGACTTCGCGTAGATCAAATGGCTTTGTAATATAGTCGTCTGCGCCAAACTCGAGGCCGAGAATTTTATCCGTAATATCCGATCTTGCCGTAATCATAACGATAGGCCGATTATAGCTCGCAGTCACCTTCTTGCAGATATCCAAGCCGCTCTGGTCCGGAAGCATCCAATCAAGCAGCAGCATATCTGGTTGGAACAGCTCCAGCATTCGGAGACCGTCTGATCCGCTGGCAGCAATACGTGTCTGGAATCCTTCTCTCTCCAGGCCGTAGGCAAGCAAGTCGGCGATTGCTTCCTCGTCTTCAATAATGAGTATTTTTGTTTTCTCCATAGTGAGCTCCAATTTCATTCTGAACTAGTCCATGTATAAAGCTTGTACAGTATTAATGAAAGCATGTCCTACAACATCATAGCTTCCAAATGTTACGGGAGCATATAGAAGATGTCAACATAATGTCTCCGACTTACATCTAATAAAAAAAACGCTCAAATAGCGGATCCAGCGTAGATTCAATCCGCGCGTGTATTTTGTTCACAATTGTTACAAACTAATTCCAAATCGGAACAAAGATGGGGAGCATGAACGGATGATGTCGTTATGGATTTTTCTGAGCTTCGCAATAATAGCCTTTATTTCCTTGTATATCTTGAGCAGGAAAACGAACGTCTCTACCGTGTTGGGCAATTATTTTGGAGCCAACGTTCTGATTACAATTACAGGAGTAATCATCAACATAAATTTACAATTAACCAAGCAGAGTCCTACAAGCCATCTTATCTTTTGGACGCAGAAAATTCCTGAATTATCACTCAAGCCAGCGTTACTGTTATGGTTCATTTATTTTTTGTTTTCTACTAGATCTAATTTTAGTAAATGCATTCATGCTGTTATCTTCTTAACGGCTCTTGTCTCAATTGAGATCTATTTTGTTCATATGAAGTACTTACAATGGGTGAATTGGAATGTCTTTTATTCCTATCTGAGATACTGCCTAATTACGTTGTTGCTGGCTATTTACACCTTTTATCTAAAGAAACTCAGTCTTAACGACAAAGAAGTGAGAGCAATATGATACTGCCCCTCCCTGCAAAATACGATGCGAACGAGATATTTATCATCCTTTCGACTGTGCTTACTTTTGTCCTCATGTTCGCGTTACCAAGACGATTGTCTGCTGTTACCTTCACGATCATTTGGACCTTTAATATCTTTCTGGCTCTGCTCGCTGATGTTACCATTGCCGTGAAACCTTATGAGCTTTACTTTTCAGTCGATGAAAAAACGTATGAACTATTTGATTTCGTATTGAATAGTGCAACATACCCGACAGTACCTTACTTTGTAGTGAACTTCTATCAACGCATCCAACCTAGAGGTTTACAGTTACTGATGTATGTGCTCTTGTGCGCTGGAGTTGCGAGTGCTCTCGAATGGATTTCGGTGCAATTTCATGTGTTTACATACACCGGTTGGAAACTATATCTGTCATTTCTCGTTTATATCGTTGTGTTTGCCGTTAACATCTGGCTTTCCAACTTTATTGAGAAGCGGCATCCTTGCAAAAGCTCGTCACGTTCATAGGCCTGGCTGTACCCCTCTCTCCAACTTCACAACCGTAGTCGTGCTTGTTTGCGCTTGTGCGGTATGTCTCATAAAGGATTTATTCTTAATTGCCTGTTAGGCTACATAATGCCAATCGCAAGATAGATGGCCGTGCACCAGACGAATATGGCAGAGCACTTGTTCACGATATGCATCAAACTTCCCGTGCCATCCAGCTTCTTCATGATTGAACCTGCCAGCAGTAACCCAAAGAACCAAATCCAAGATACGGATATACAAGCGAATGTGAATAATACTTGTTCCGACCTGACATACTTCAATGCGCTTGTTCCTATCACACCGACGGTATCGAGAATGGCGTGGGGATTCAATAAGGAAACGGACAAGGCGAATATAATTTGGTTTCGGACTGGCAAAGCTACAGTAGATTCATTCTTGGTTGGTTTGGAGCGCCAAATCATATACCCCATATAGATTAAGAACATAATGCCAATCATCAGAAGGCTGATTCGCAGCCATCCAAATTGCATGACAATCGTAGATACGCCCAAGACAGCTGAAACGATTAACAAAGTATCACATAGTGCTGCTGTTACGGCTGCCGGCAGCGCCTGAAATAGTTTGGGCTGAGTGGCTCCTTGCGAGAATACGAAAACGTTCTGTACCCCTAACGGTAAAATGAGACCGAATGCTAATATGATTCCATGAAGAATGGCGTCCATTTCATCAACTCCCTTTCCTTTACCATGATACTGTGATACAACAAAATGAAAACAACCAATTGGATGTTTTCTCATCCACCCAATTTGCAGGAGATCATATATGAAGTGGAAACCTTATGCTCAATCTCATCTAACCATTCATGAGCAAATCGTAGATTGGATCAAATCCCGTATTGAACAAGGTCACTGGGCTGTTGGCTCGAAGCTCCCGACGCAGCGCCAATTAGCAGCGCAATTTAATGTGAATCGAAGTACGGTTCAGCTTGCACTTGATGATTTAAAGGCGGATGGATTGATCGAGGCTCGGATGGGATCAGGGGTTTATGTCGCTAATAATTCGTGGAATATGCTGCTGAACAGAACACGACCGAATTGGCAGCGACACATTGAGTCGAGTATTCATAAACCGAACTTGGACACGATTCAAATCATCAATGAGTACGAGCAAATGGAAGATATCATCCGTCTAGGAACAGGAGAATTATCTCCAGATTTACTGCCAACGAAACAATTAGAACAATCTTTACAAGAAATATCACTTGAATCCAAGGCAATTGGCTATTCTGCACCACAAGGGAGTTTTAAGCTTAGGCAATTACTAAGTGAATATTTGAAGAAACGCGGCATCCAAACAGCACCAGAGAATATAATGATCGTCTCTGGTGCACTTCAAGCGCTTCATCTAATTGCCCTAGGATTGTTAGAGAGAGAATCCTTTGTTTTTCAAGAACAGCCATCCTATCTGAATTCTGTACTTCCCTTCCAATCCGCCGGGATGCGGATGGTTTCAGTTACTCGTGATGCAAAGTTATTAACTACATTAAAGACTCTCAAACGAAAACGACAATCGATCTTCTACTGTGTGCCATCACTGAATAACCCTACTGGGCAGAGTTGGTCTGTGAAAGAGATGCAAGATATCTATCATGCGTGCAAAGAGCTGCAGATTCCGATCATCGAGGATGATGTGTATCACGAGCTGCGATTTCAAGACTCTTCTCCTGCGATGAAGTCGTTTGATACGTTCGGACAGGTGCTTTACATCGGCAGCGTATCCAAAACCCTTAGTCCCGGATTGCGAATTGGCTGGGTTGTCGCCCCTTCGCCTGTCATTGAGCGATTAGCGGATATTAAGATGCAAACGGATTATGGTTCAAGTGCTTTCTCCCAAGAAATCGTCACACACTGGCTAGCATCTGGTTTATACGAGAAGCATCTGATCGACCTTCGGGACCAATTGAAAAGAAGAGCTTCGTTGGTTGAAGAATTGTTGGAAAAGCACTTCAGCAGAATCGCCACATGGAAGAAGTCTGAAGGTGGATTCTATATATGGCTCAGGTTCAATGAACCAATTGTGAATAAGGAGTTATTCTTAGCGCTACTAAATCGAAAAGTGTTAATTAATCCAGGTTATATTTATGATGCTTCTGATTTACATCACGTCCGTCTATCGTATTGCTATGCATCCGTGGACGAGATTCAGGTCGGATTGCAAAATGTGCTTGATACAATTCGCCATCAAGAATAGAACTCAAAAAGCAAGAGCTCCTGCTGGAAGAATTCAGCAGGAGCTCTTGTATTTAGTGCTGGATTTATTTGAAGCTGTCCTTATGGACGGCACTTCTTGTTTATCTCCTACAAGTAACCCTGTGAGTCTGCCTCGCTAAAAAGGTTTTCCTCCCATCATAGCACGAGTTACAGAATCTGTAACAGATTACAAATTAGTGGAGTTCTCATGGCATAAACAGTCAATTTGCTTGGTTCACACAAGCTTAATAAACTTGGGCTGCTCGCCTGATAAGAACACGGCAAACATCTTAATTTTCTCTACCTCACTCCTAAATCTAACCCCATCCCAACGTAAACCGATTGTGGTATAGTTCGGAAAGCAAATTCCTAAGAGGTGGTAATACAATTGTTAATCGATAACGAATCTTACTTCTGTATGCAGTGCCAAATGATCCATATCCGCCAGCAAGAGGATCTCATCATGACGACCGGCTGGGTGCATCTTGACAGCATTCAATATGCAGTCGGGTGCTGCAATCAACACGAGTCAAAGCCGCATAGCCAGAGCCATACATCCTCCTGGCATCGGGATTGAGATAAGTTCTTGTTCATTTCATGAAAGCGATAAATCTCCTGTCATTGCAGCTCATTGTTCCCTCCCATTAGCTGGAAGTTTAATTCTATTGCTGGAATGAGTTCTACATGATTTAATAAGTATTAATTTACTTATTCATGTCTGAATCCACTCATTGGGAGCGTAATATGAGCAAAATTGCTGGTTTTTTCGAAGTGCACAAGAGCGGCATCATCGAGAGCTGGATTAGACGCCTGGAGGTTGCCTTTCCGGGGGAATACGATGCGGAGAAGCTGCGATTGCAATGCAGCCGATATGTTGATCTCATTGCTGACGTCCATATCCCGCTTGAGGAGCACGAGGTTTTTCTCGACTATAAAAAGTGGTGCGAGCTGCTGTTTGCCAAACGCGTTCCGATTGAGCATGTCTTGCAAAGTTCGATGTTCTTCAGAGAGGCTTTCTTCGAGAAAGTTGCTGAGATCGAGGCTGAACACATCGGGTTGGTACCCTTGATTGCTGAAGTGGTCTATCGGATCGACCAGTTTCAAGCATTCATTTATGCTCATTTCTTATATCATGCGCTCGGTAAGATCGAGCAGCAAGATAAATTAATCGAGGACATGCACGCGGACAAGCTGAACCTAATTGGCAAGATGGCCTCCAGTATGGCGCATGAAATTCGAAACCCGTTAACTTCGATAAAAGGATTCCTCGTTCTCCTTCGTAAAATCCTTCCGCCTCCAGCACTCCACTCGGCGGTGAAATATTTAGATATCATTGACAATGAATTTCGCAATATCGAGATGCAGATTACCGGCTTCCTCAGCTTCTCCCGCAAGCCGATTGCCGAGGAGAATTCAGAACCGACACCGATCAACGACTTAATCGAGAAGACGCTTCTTCTCGTAAACCCGCTGCTGCTCAATGAGAATATCGAGTTTTTGTCGGATACGGAAGAAGGTCTGCAGATCGATATTCAGAAGCTTGCCTTAATCCAGGTTTTCTCAAATCTGTTGAATAATGCAATCGATGCGCTTCGCGAGTCCGATCGCCTCCCGAGAATAATTGCCATAAGGGCTTTTGCCGACGGTGACTATGTTTATATCCGTATTAGCAATACCGGACCGGAAATACCGGCATCCATCCAGGCGAGCTTGTTCGATCCATTCGTGACGGGAAAAACCGAAGGTACGGGTTTAGGGCTTGCCATCTGTAAACAAATCGTAGAGCGGAACGGCGGCGAGATCACCTTCGAAACGAACGAGAGGGAAACCGCGTTTACGCTGCGGTTTTCTGCATTCAGAGGGACTTCGGAGCACCAATAAAATGTGCTCCGCTCCCTCTACTTTAAGTGCGGGATTCCGCTTCCGCATCTATCGATCAAAGCCAGCTTCTAGCGTAAGCACGGCTCCGTCGTTCGCGGCCAAACTTACGAGAACTCCATTAGCTCCATCGGTCTCGGCATTACCACGCCAGCATTGTGCCAGATGCCACCCTTCAGCTGCATGGACGTGGATCGTCTTCGCCTGAGGCGAATGGTTAACGAGAACAGCGACAAGCTTGCCTTCGCCTGCTGGATGCTCCGTTATGCCGACGAGCGGATCCTCCTTGCGAAGGATTCGGCCACGGGTTGATTCCTCCGAAATCGCGCGATAGATCTTCCAATAGCGATTCGCTTCGGGTTCGGAGCATGTCTGCTTCCCAAGCGTCATCGCAAGCTCGATGGGAAGCGACATGAAATAGACTTTTCCCTTCCCGTAGGAAGCTCGCGTCAATACGGGATTCCCATCCGCTTCTGCCGCTAATGTTTCCGCCCGATCGCAGCGAAGCGTCCAGCGGAATGATGAAGGAACTGTGATTGATGTATTCTCCGATCCCCCAAGCTTCGTTTGCGCAGCCTCAGCCCGCCGCTGCCGATTAAGCACGGTAAGACCGGTAACCTCAGAGAAGTGAAGTAAATACCCGTCATCGACAGAGATGTAGAGAGTTGCGCCTTCGGAAACACGCTGCAGCAGCTGTTCCCATCTGCGCTTCGGCATGCCGCGAACTCCGGTTACCGATGGCAGCAGATAGAGTTCGGCCTCAGGCAGTGTCTGATCCTCGAAACGGCACGTCAGATCGAATCCGGCTTGCTTGGCGAGCGCGAAGCTTCCGAATGCCGTCGCCCAGTGGTCTTGATCGGAATTCAGTATGCATACCGCTTCGATTCGTCTCGGGGGAAGCGCAAACGGATATTCCGCAATGTCTCGCTTCAGCTTGGCCATTTCCGTCAAGACGGGTTTCACGCGCCCCTCCTCAGTCAGCAGTCCAAGTTCACCTTCGCAAGCCACCTCATCGTAAGGCGCATGCGTCAGCTTCGTTTGATCATTCGCGCACCACCATTGCAACCCATGCAAACCATGCGCCCATAGGTTAAGCATGCTCGTTCGGGCGAAGGCGGCCGCGACTTCATCATCGCAAACCATCGGTCCCATCGTTCCAATCTCTTCCGCAAAACAAGGCTTGCCTCCGATTCCCGAATAGAACAAGCTCTCCGCCGTCGCATGGAGTGCGGGTCGCATCGTATCCATCGGTTCATAATCCATATGAGGCGTCCAGTAAGGATAAGGGTGCGTCGTCAATATATCCGTAAGCTCCCCTTGATCCTGCATCGTCCAGCTTCCTCTCGGAAAGAGGCAATGCATGCCGGAAATGAGCGGCCTGCTGGCATCTGCCCGTTTGATCGCATTGGACAGCGAAGACGTCCATACCCAAGCCTGCTCTCGATTCGCGACCTCTCCCATGCTATTGCATTCGTTACCAAGGTCCCAAGCAATAATGGCCTGTGCCGGCTTCATTCTCGACACGAAATATGAAACGAATCTCACCTGCCACAGTATCGAATCCGCATCGGTGAGAATCGATTTGCCGCGCAGCGCGGGAGGAACAAACAATTTGCCACTCATCCATCCCGTGATCAGGCCGACGATCAGTTTAATCCCGTACTTGTCCGATAACTGAACGAATTCCTCGAAACGCTTCATCATCAAGTCGGATACGCCAGCTTGACCTGCTTCGTCATCAGACAGATGCGACTCCCCGATCCGATACGAAGAAGGAGCTCCGAATTCGCGATAATGGATTTCGATCGGTTGGAAATCCGGCCAGAGCGGGAACACGCGCAGAACTTCGATTCCTTCATCTGCAAGCCTGTTCAAGTCCGATTCGACAACGTCCGGTCTCCAATCCGACCACATAGCCGTTCCGGCATGCGAAGCCCAATAGTTGCAGCCTACGAAGAAGGGACTATTTAATTGATTCAATAGAAGATTTGCGCTCATGCAGCAACTCCAATCCAGTTTTCTATAACCATACCGCAATTCAAACGGTCCCTTAATGGACTGATCAACGAAAAATGGACTGCAACTTCGAACCCCTTTGTAAACTCGACCGAATCCTAAGCCTAGTTGAATTCATTTCCGGTAAAAGCAACGAGTGAAAGAATAAACAGCGAGGCAACCAGCACGAATAACCCCATACAAATATAAGATGAAATTTTCTGCGAGCGTGGTGAAACCGTCACTCCCCAGCTGATCAGGAATGCCCAAACGCCATTGCTGAAATGGAAAACCGCTGCCAACACGCCGATGACATAAAGGATAAAGTACATGGGATTCGCGGTAATTTGGTGCATCTTCGACCCCAGATCCTCATGTGTGATATGTCCCAGATACACTTGCAGACGCGTATTGAAGAAATGCCAGAAAACGAAGATAAACGTAAGTACGCCTGTCATGCGCTGCATAATGAACGCCCAGTTTCTCCCGTACGAATATTGTCCGGCGTTCGCGTTGGATCGGTAAGCCATGTAAAGTCCATAAATGCCATGAAACAATATAGGCAGGTATATCCCAAAAATCTCAAGCATCGGTTTGAGCGGTAGACTATTAATAAAATGTACATACGCAGCAAATCCATCCGGTCCCCGTTCAAATGCTTGAAAGTTGATGGATACATGCACAAGTATAAAGCCTCCTAGAGGAATTACACCGAGCAGCGAGTGAAGTTTGCGCCAGTAAAATGAGTTTCTTTTCATCGTTGTCTTCTTCATCTCCTTGATTACGGATAATAATTATCGACGATTAACAATGCCTAGAATATAACGCTGTCGTTCCTTACCGTCAACTGGGAAATCCAACCAAGCTGTTCTATTGAAGGCTGGCTGTTGTCATTCTCACAAGTAAATCTTGTATACCCGAAACGCTTCAAGCCAATAATATCCCCCTTTGTACATCATCACGTTGTGCTGTCGGTCGTGGGTACTGATCGTCTGCTGCAAAGCGGTTATTTCCGTGCGAAAATGGCGCAGGAAGAGCTTGTCCAGGCGTCTGGGATTCCCTATACAATCGTACGTGCGACTCAATTCTTCGAGTTCGCCGGCACAATCGGTTATGTGGCTGCAGAGGGAGAGACCGTCCGGCTGCCTTCCGCGCTTGCGCAGCCGATGGTTTCGGATGATGTCGCTGCCGCCGTGGCCGATTTCACATTGAGAGAACCTGCGAATGGAATCGTTGAAGCAGCCGGCCCTGATCAGATTCCGCTGGACGATTTCGTTCGTCAATATCTGAAGGCGACAGACGACAAGCGGTAAGACATTACAGATCCGAATGCACTCTGCTTCGCTGCTGTAAAGGTGGATAATCACTCTCTAGTGCCAAGCGGCAGCGATGCATGGATTGGCTCCACGCGGTATAAGGATTGGCTCATCCAATCTGTAAAATCCAATTAAACTGCAACACAAAAAGGCCGCCGAAATCGGCCAATGTCATTAAGTTAACTCAATGACATTGACCGAGAATAGAAATGGAATCCAAAATGGCATGAGGGAAACCCCTGTGCCGTTTGTTTTTTTGGTGCAGTCTGAAAAAAGTGTACAGCAAACAAGCGGATAGACAATCCGCTTAAAAAATGTTCATT
>NZ_QTTN01000068.1 GCF_003386535.1 Paenibacillus taihuensis | reverse complement strand
GACAGCTTGCACCGTCTTTCCCAACTCAACCATGCAGTCAAGTTGCGTATCCGGTATTAGCATTCGTTTCCGAATGTTATCCCGGTCTTACAGGCAGGTTGCCTACGTGTTACTCACCCGTCCGCCGCTAACCTTACCCGAAGGTAAGATCCGCTCGACTTGCATGTATTAGGCACGCCGCCAGCGTTCGTCCTGAGCCAGGATCAAACTCTCCATAAAGGCGAAATGGCGGAGCCATTTGCGCCAAATGAATTCGCTTGTTAGCTCATTCAAAAAACTAGCTTGTTTCAAGACCTTTTGACAGGTCGCTCATTGTTCAGTTTTCAAGGAACAAATTGTTTCATTTTCTCGCCGGCGTCTCGGCCGGAATTAGAATATATCATAGATTCAAAACATATTGCAAGCATTATTTTTAATTAACTTTATCTGAAGTCATTATCTCTATAGCGCGAATAACAAATAACCCCTCGTCTTGTTCGATCATGACGAAGGGCTTATTTCAACTCCTAACCTTTTAAACTCATGTTCACTATATAGATTGGTCCTCCATCAACGCCAGATAAGCTGCACCGAACATTCCCGCCAAGTCGCCGAGCTCTGCAGGCACAATCGGCAATTTTGGCGATTCTACATACACATTCATCGTACAGCGACTCACATAGCTGCGAATCCGTTCGAACAGAAACTCTCCTTGCTGCGTCACAGCACCGCCAATAACGATGGCTGTAGGATTGAACGCGTGAATCAAATTTGCGAGTCCGATCGCAATGTACTGCGCATACCGCTCGACGATATGCAGTTCAACCTCGCCCCCGCTGCGAGCTCTTGCAAAGAGCGTTTCCGGCGTTTGGGGCTCCATTCCTTCTTGGGTCATCTCGCCAATAAGTCGCTTAAGTGCCGTCACAGATGCATATTGCTCCCAACAGCCGCTCAGCCCGCATGTACACGGGAAGCCCTCTAGCTGCTGAACGATTTGGTGACCATACGCTCCGGCATAGCCCGTTCGCCCGCGATAAGGCATCTTCTTCTCTATCAGACACCCTCCAATACCGGTGCCAAGGGTAATGCATAAGAAGTCATCCCAGTGACGTCCTGCACCAAGCCACACTTCTCCCATCGCCATCGCATTCACATCATTATCCACGACGATAGGCATTCCGCATTTGAGCTCAAGCTCTTCCCGCAGACGAGTACCGCTCCATCCAGGCAAATTGTCGGTTGCAAACCCGATGACGCCCTCCCGGTTGACATAGCCAGCCGTTCCGATGCCGATGGCCGATATCTCAATTTGAGATGACTGCGCATAGGAACGATACATCGAGATTACTTCTACAATCTGATCGAGCAGCGCATCCTTGCCTGCTTGCGCCCTCGTAGGAATCGTATCGTAACGAAGGATCGTGCCGCTCTTCGTTACGATGCCTGCTTTCATATTCGTTCCGCCTAAATCAATCCCGATTACGGCTGCTTGGCTCATCGCTTCACCTCAATTCGTCCGGTTCGCGCGGATGAAATCCATGTAGTCCCGGTACAGCTTCGGCGAATCCGGATGCCCTGCGTGCGCCGCGCTATCCGGCTTGTTCAACATCCCGAGATATTGATAGCATAAAATTTTGTCCACATACTTCGAAGCCACTTCAAGCTGCCCCTTTACTCGTTCGAACGGAGCCGGATGCAGCACCTTCCCATGGAACTTGAAGATCTCAACATCCGCCCACAGCGGTTTGCCTGCGCGGTCATGCGCTTCCCTAAGTCCGCTATAGATTTCATCCAACTCCGCAACGATCGTCTTGTTCACGCCGACTTCGTCTTGATAAGCAATATAATCGGCGTCCAGCGCGCGCAGTTGATGAACGAAGTGATCATCCGGCTTGATCGTACGTGTCCCGAAAGGCGCAAGAAGCACCTGCTGCGGACCTTTCTTCCGGCAATGGTTCGCAAGCGTGTTGACGTATTCCAAATACGGCTCGGGATAGTATTGCTCAATTGCCGCTTCAACCGGAAAATACCATCCCTTGAAAGATGGATGGTGTCCGTAACGCTCCGATAGCTCGGTGGCAAAATCAAAACGATAGCGCGTCGAATCTCCCCCGCTGGCGAAGCCGTGCATAATCGGCGTCTGGAAGAAGCCAAGCCCGAGATATACGGTTACGCCCAGCCGGTCCGCTACTCTAAGCACCACTTCAAGCGGATCGGGACAGACAAGGTTCCATCTGTACTTAATCACTTCAGAGGGATAAAACGTCTTGCCATGCAGCGCAACGGACATCAGAATGAGGGTGTCCATTCCCGCTTCAACCATCTCGGTTATTTTCAGCTCCCAGTCGCCTGCCTGAAACTGATCGGTGGTCGCGTTCCAATGATCGCCCTCGTAAGGATTGGGATGGTGAAAATCGAACCAGGTGCCGGAAATCGGCATAATCGATTTGTTTGCCATGTACGCTCTCCCTCGCTTCACAAGAATCCTTACCCTACCCTTTAATCCCTGTCAAAGTAATACCCTCGATAAAATACTTCTGCGCGAAGAAGAACATTACGATAATCGGCAGCGTGAACATTGCCGATGCCGCCATCAGTAAGTCCCATTCCGTATAATGCTCCGCCATAAAAGCCTGCAGCCCGAGCGTAAGCGTGTATTTCGCGTTATCATTCAAATAAAGGAGCGGACCAAGAAAGTCAGACCATGTATACAGGAAGGTGAAGATGCCGACTGCTGCAAGAGCCGGCCGACATAGAGGCATCACGATGCGCGAGAATATCTTCCACTCGTTGGCCCCGTCTATACGCGCCGCTTGGATGAGCGTGTCCGGCAAAGTCATAAAGAACTGTCGAAGAAGAAAGATGTAGAACGGCGCGCCGGTAAACGTCGGAATAATTAACGGCCAATAAGTGCCCACTAGCCCGAGCTTCTGATAGATCATATAAACCGGTATCATCGTTACTTGGAAGGGCAGCAGCATTGTGGCGACGACGATGGGAAAAATGATGCCCCGCCCCTTCCATTCCACCTTTGTGAGCGAGTACGCCACCAGAGAGGACGAGATGATCTGCCCGATCACGCTCATGACGGTAACGAACAGCGTATTCATCGTGTAGCGCAAATACGGAATCCGTTCAAACACCCTCGCGTAGTTGTCCCAGTGAAAGACGCGCGGAATAATCGTTAGATTCGAGAGCGAGATTTCATTCAATGATTTCAGCGACGTGCCGAGCAGCCATAGAAACGGAATGACGAATATGGCGCTGAGCACGATCAAAACCGTATGCGAAGCGAAGGATGCGCGAAGCTTTCGGACGGCAGATCCGGTCATCGTTATTCGCCTCCGTACGTGACTAATTTTTTCGCCCCTTTAAATACCGCCCACGTCACGACTCCGACGCAGATAAACATCAGCCAGGCCATAGCCGACGCCTTGCCCATCTTCAAATAGTAGAACGCATTATGGTACAAATACACCGCATAGAGAAGCAGCGAATTCTCTGGTCCTCCGATTTGCGCGCCGTTCAAGCCCCCTGAGCTGCCGATAACCAAATACGCTTGAGAGAAATATTGAAAGCCGTTAATGAGCTGCATGATGAGCTGAAACAGAATAATCGGCGAAATGCCTGGCAAGGTAATATGGAAAAACTTCCGAAGCGTGCTCGCTCCGTCAATCTCCGCAGCCTCATACAACGCCGCAGATACATCCTGCAGCGCTGCCAGGAAGATGACGATGACGTTGCCGACAGCCCATACGCCCATAATAAGGAGCGAAGGCTTCGTATAAACCGGATCGCCCAGCCAGCTCGGAGCGTACAGCCCCAGCTTGGACAGCAGCGTGTTCAACAAGCCATATTGACCGTTCAAAATCCAGATCCACAATAGCGTGGAAGCCGCTATCGGCACAATCGTCGGCATATAGAAGAGGGTTCGGTAGGCTGCCATGCCCCGTACTTTCAGATTGAGCAGCAAGGCTGCCAGAAGCGCGAAAGCCAAATTCAGCGGGGTACCCAGAAGCGTAATAAAGAGCGTATTGCGCATGCTCTTCCAGAATAAATCGTCATGAAAAAGCTCTGTATAATTGTCCAGCCCAACGAATTTAGGCGGTTGGAAGGCGTTGAACGAAGTGAACCCGTAATAGAAGCTCATCACGATCGGGTACAGCGTCAAGCCCAAGAAGCCAATGAGCCACGGGCTTGCGAACAGCAGCCCTTTAAGCGTGTTTCTCATATGCGCGAGCCTCCTTCCCGTTCAAGCGGCCCCGCCTTCTTTCTCGCAGGGCCGCTTGCAGGGGATTCTATTTCAAGCTGCCGGCTTTCTCATCCGCTTCCTTCAACGCCTGCTCAGCCGTTTCTTTGCCGTTAACGGCAAGCTCGAATTGGTCAGAAATGAGCTTCGCATATTCCGTTTGCACCGAAACAGCCGGGAATGATTTCAGATTCGCATTTGTCGCGGCATCCGCAAACACCTTGAAGTCCGGAATATTCTGCAGCCCAGGATCGTTGTAGACGGAAGTGCGGGCAGGCAAGTTGCCGAACATCGTATTGAACTTGGTCATCGCTTCCTTCGACATGAGCCAACTCATGAATGCCCATGCGCCATCCTTGTTCTTCGCATTTTTGGCAATGAAGAAGGTCGATGCGCTTACTTCTCCGCCGCCAGCCAGGTTTGGCTGACCGTCCGGACCAGGAAGCGGCGCGATGCCGTAATCCAATCCCTCGATCTTCAGCGCGTTCTTCACGGTGTTGCCAAACCAAGGCCCGTCAAACCGAATCGCTTGGTGACCGGAGATGAACGGATCTGTCGCATCCAGGTACTTCGCCGAGGAGTTGAATTTCGTGATGTTGTCTACACCGAATTTATCGCGATATTGCTTCATTAGATTAATCGCCGCAAGCGTGCCCGGATTGTTAGGCGTTAGCTTACCGTCAGTTGTTGCAAAATCGCCGCCGAGCGCAAAGCTCATTGGGTTGACGTAATAGACGAGCGGGAAGTCCGGGAAGCCCATGACTTGAAGCGTCTTGTCGTCATTCACCTTAGTCAGCTTAATGGCGTCATCGAGCAGCTCCGAAGCCGTGGTCGGAGGATTCGCGATCCCCGCGTCTGCAAACATTTTCTTGTTATAGAACATCATGTAGAAGTTGACGTTGATCGGCAGCGCATATTGCTTTCCGTTATATTGACCGCTCTTCAGCGCACCTTGCACAAAGTCCGATAGATCATAGTTGTCTTTGGCAATGTAATCGTCAAGCGGCTCTAGTATCCCTTTCTCCGCGTAGGAGGCGGTGTTCGAGCTGAAATTGTCGGTAATGTCGGGACCATTGCCGCTCGATAGCGCAACGATGACCTTCTGCATATCAGGAACGGACAAGCCCTTGACCGTATACAGATCTTGGCTGCTGTTAAACTCCGCTATGAGCTTCTCCATGTTCTCGCCTTCAGTCCCGCCCCACAAATACCAGAAGTTCACATCGCTGCGTCCCTTCTTCGTCTCGTTAGTCGAGCTGCTCGAAGTATTCGTACTGCTGGATGAATTCGTTGTATCTGCCGCATTCTTGGTGCCGGAATTGTTCGATGAAGACGTATTGCTTCCGTTCGAGCCGCAGCCTGCTAAGGCGACAGAGGTTAAAGCTGTAATCATAATGCCGATCGATGCTTTCTTCCAACTGCTAGTGACCATGGTTTACCCCTCCATTATATTTGTTTGAGCTAACCTAATAGAGCATTCGCATGATGGTATAGCTGGTTTCATCCGCCAGTATAAATCTGAGCTCATTATAACAGCGGTTAATTCTGGTTGTAAATATTTATTCCACCATTTATGTTTATTTTGGTGGTTTTCCACACTTTATGAAAATAAATAAAAACCTCCTGCCCGAACCGTGATTTGCTTAGGATTGCAACATTGCAATACCGTCTGTTCGCACTAGGAAGTTTTTGTGTGCACCCCATTGGTACGGAGCGCTATTAGTATAACTTGTCGCTGACCGCCTTCGATGTCAGCTCAATCGCTTGATAGGCCTTCTCCTTGCAGTGAATGGCAACCGCCGTCGCTAATATATCAAGCACATGAATTTGCGTGAGCTTAGATCGGAACGCCCCGCCCTGCAGAGGCGATTCTTTGGAGCAGGACAACAGTACCGCGTCCGCATACTGTGTAATTGGCGACTTCGCATGGCTGGTAAGACAGATGAAGAAGACGTTGTTCTCCTTCGCCAAACGCACCGCATCAACAATATCCTTCGTGCTGCCGGAAGTCGAAACCGCAAATACGACATCATTCTTCGTTGTTAGCGTCATGGCCATGGCCATGACATGCGAATCGGTGATGAGCTCCGTCTGGAAGCCTAGCCGCATGAATCTGTATTTGGCATCCGCAGCGGTGTACGATGACGATCCGACTCCGACGAAGAATAGTTTGTTCGCCTTTGCAATGGCGTCGATTGCCTTCTGAAGCTCGCGCATATCCAATAGCGCCAGCGTATTGTCGAGAAACGTCTTGTTCTCAATCGTAATCTTGTTCGCGATCGTCGCAAGATCGTCGCCCTCTTCAATTTCGCTGTGAACGCTTTTGACGGGATTGACCAGCTCTTGCGCAAGCGATAGCTTGAACTCCTGATATCCGCGAAAACCAAGCTTACGGCACAAACGCAGCACGGAAGTGTCGCCTACATCGGCTTTCTCGGCCAGATCCGTCAGCGTGGCATAAACGACGCTTTCCGGGTCCTCTTGAATGATATCGGCAATCTTCTGCTCAGTGCGGCTTAACGATTTGTACATGCTCGCTATGACCAGCAGAGTATTTGAACCTTCTTGCGTCTTCGAAAACTTAGATGCCATGAGCGCCTCCTGCGAAACTTTCCTCTTATGGACCAAGTATAGTTGGAACTTTTTTTCTTGACAAGACACCCAGTTACTTCTGTTTAGAAGGATTCCCTACAAAGCAACACTGTTGATTGCTTCTACGAAATGCCTTGTTATCAGCTCGGGGCGCGTTATGGCTCCGCCAATGACAATCGCGTATGCGCCATGCTGCAACAGGCGCACTGTTTGCTCTTCTGTGCGGATTCGTCCTTCAGCAAACACCGGTATCGGCACCTGCCGCGCCAGCTCAGATACAAGCGCGAAATCAGGCTCCGCGGACTGCGCGCTGTACGGTGTATATCCCGATAGTGTGCTTGAGATGATGTCAAATCCTAATTTATGCGCATAGATGCCTTCTTCGACTGTAGAGACATCAGCCATCAGCATGCAGGACAGCCTCTCTCTTGCACGCAGGACAATCTCGCTCAGCGATTCTCCCCTTGGCCTGTGCCGCAGCGTCGCATCAAGCGCTACAATCGAAGCGCCGGCTTTGGCTACCTGCTCCACATCGGCATACGTCGGGGTAATATAAACATCCGAGTCAGGATACGACTGCTTCCATAATCCGATTACGGGGATGTCAACCGCACGGCAAACCGCTCGAATATCATCCGGCGAATTGGCCCTTATCGCAGCCGCTCCGCCTTTCTGAGCCGCTATGGCCATCTTGCTCATCGTATCGCTCCCATACAACGCTTCGCCCGGAAGCGCTTGACAGGACACGATCAACTTTCCTTTAAGGTCCTGCAATCGCACCGAATGACTCATCGTTTGAACACCTCCTGTCGCAAAAGAATGGGATTCATCGAATGTTCAAGAAGCGTGGTAAAACTCCAATTGTCGTGTTTATGGTGGTTGTTTCCTCCAATTATAGGTTGATTTACAGATGCTGTAAAGAGGAATTTTAGTGTGCGGAATAGCGTTCGTCGAGAAAAAAAACGATTGACACTCCAATAGGAAGAAGGTAATCTGGCGTTATGTAGAAGAAAACTCCTTTTATTAAATTTAAAATGAAGGTTTATTTCTTCTGCACCATTTTTTATAAGGGAGGTTTTTTATGAAACGAAGTCTTCTCTCGCTTCTTACTGTCTGGATGGCCGTACTCACGGTAGCCGGTGTGCTTGGACTTCCCCCGAGTAAAAGCGCAGCGGCAGGCACGAATTTGCTTCTAGGCAAATCGTATAGCGCCTCCATCGCTGCGGACGCCAGCTACCCCGATACCGGGAATGCCGAGCTGACGAACGGGACCTATGCCTCCGCCCTGCTTGCGGATGCCGCATGGCAAGGAAGATTCAACGCAGCCACCTACAGCTTCACCGTGGATCTCGGCTCCGCCCAGTCGTTTCAAAACTTCAAGTCCGACTTCTACAAATACACGGGAGCCGGCGTGCAGACACCTACGCAAGTACAATACAGCTCTTCCACAGACAATGTTAACTACACTGCCGCCTGCACCGTATCCCAGCAAGGTTCGGGCAGCGACATCGTATCCGTTCCCTATACCTGCTCCGCTCCTTCTACGATCTCCGCCCGTTACGTTCGAATGACCGTTACAAGCGCTGCAAGCACTTGGTCGTTTATTGACGAATGGGAAGTGACTCCAGCCTCTTTATCCACAGCCGCACGTTTAAATGGAACATTCCTCCAGCCGGATCTCGCCAATACTTGGACCAGCACGCAATGGAACACCGAATATCAGAAAATGATTGATGTCGGCATCAATCAGATGGTGCTTCAATGGACAGCGAACAGCAAATCCAGCACAACCGTTTACCCGACTACCGCTTTGTCCGGGTATACCCAGAACACTTCCTCCGATATCGTATCGAAAGTGCTAAGCCAAGGAAATACATATGGCGTCGATACGTATCTGGGCCTGCAGTTAAATGAGGATTGGTTCGGCAAATACGCAAACGATAATACATGGCTGACGAATGAAGCGAATTTGGCAAAGACACTTGCCGGCGATCTATATGCTAAATACGGCAGCAATGCCTCGCTCAAAGGGTTCTACTTATCGTTTGAAGTCGATAATTGGAATTTCCCGACTTCGACGGAATGGAGCCGGATGAATACGTTCTATCAGACGGTGGCCGGTTATATCAAATCGCTTAATCCTTCTCTGAAAGTGATGATCTCGCCATTCTACAACACTTCCGGAGGACAAACGACCAGCGGCTGGCAAACGATGTGGGAAGCGATTCTCCCGAACAGCTCGCTCGATATCCTCGCGCTGCAGGACGGCGTTGGCGCCGGTCACGCAGTAACAAGCCAATTAGCTTCCTGGTTCGCTGCTACGAAAGCGGCGATCACGAATGCCCGGCCTTCAATGGCGCTTTGGGACGATGCGGAAACATTCAATCTTGATTTCCAGCCGATGGACCTATCCACGCTCGTCGCGGATATGAATGCTGCCGCGTCCTATGTCACGAATTACTTGAGCTTCAGCTTCAACCATTACATTAGTCCGCAGCAAGTGAATCCGCTCTATTACACGACTTATCAGAACTATGTCCAATCCGGCTCGATGGATGCCTCGGCACCGACGACGCCGACCGGACTCGCCTCTTCATCGACGACCTCCATATCGACGCACTTGAGCTGGACCGCTTCTACTGACGGCACCGGAGTTGTGGGTTACAAAATCTATCGCAATAACGAAATCGTCTCTACCTCTTATTCGGCAGGCACGACATTCGACGATAGTCAATTAAACTCCAGTACGACCTATACGTATAAAGTGCAGGCGTTTGACGCTGCAGGCAACAACTCCGCGATCTCTTCTCAAATCTCAGTCACCACCTTGGCGGGTACCAGCTATCCGACGAATCTGGCATCTGGCAAAACCTATACGACTACGCTTGCAGCTGATGCTTCGTATCCGGACAGCGGCGGCGAGCTGACGAACGGCAGTTTCGGAACGACGACCTATTCCGATGCCGCATGGCAAGGCCGGAACACCGGCAGCACCTATTCCTTTACGATTGACCTCGGTTCGTCGAAGTCGATCAAAGAGATTTCCGCCGATTTCTTGCAGGTGAAATCCGTATTTATTTTGCTGCCGAAATCCGTGACTTTCTCCACGTCCGCGAACAATACTGCCTTTACGCAGGTCGGTGTCGTCAACAAGCCGGCCGTCAGCTCCAGCGACCAGACGAAAACCTATAAAGTGGCCGGACTCAGCAGTGTTTCGGGCAGATACGTCAAAGTAACGGTTGAGCCAGCCAGCAGCGCATGGACCTTCATCGATGAAATCCAAGTGAGACAGTAGTTTCGTAGTTTCTCAAATAGAACAAGAACGCCCTGCTGCCTCAGCAGGGCGTTCTTCCGCTCAGCCAATTCACGGCCTACGATAATCTCTTAACTCAACCCTAAGACATTAGCTACTTGCATTCAAAACCGGAACTAGGCGAAAATAGACGTAAAGCATAATGAAAGAAGGCATGCCCTTGAATTTAAAATCAAAAATCGTGTTGAGAGCGTTACAGCCAGAGTTGATAGCGGATATAAATAGGACAAACGAGCCTTTTACGCTGTTCGGACGAGTTGTACCCCAGTTGCAGAACGGGAAATGGACCTACGAGGAGCTGCTATTCGATGAATCGAAGGAAACCCGCTTCCCCGATGATCGACTGAACTGGGACGATTACATCGACCAAGAGAACAAAGCCTTGTTCTTGGCCTATGACGGACAGGCGTGTGTCGGGCAAATCCGAATTGTTCGCGATTGGACCCGGTATGGTTACATCGAGAACATCGCAACGGTTCAGGCTTACCGGGGGAGAGGAGTCGGCAAGCTGCTGCTGGATCAAGCTGAAGCATGGGCTATGGACAGGCAACTGCTTGGCTTGTCCTTGGAAGCACAGGACGACAATCTCGCTGCATGCCGCTTTTATGCCAAACACGGTTTCATGCTCGGCGGCGCGGACACCCTTAAGCAGGCAGGCAATCCGAACATTGATACGACTTTGTATTGGTACAGACTTTTCAGTCAGCAATGCTAGCGATGCTTAGTTAATAAAGCAAAAGCGGCAGCCTGCAGGAAATATCCTGAGCTGCCGCTGCAACAAGCGTGATTCGCCTCTTCGCACTGTATTACCGCTTCGCCTTATAAAACTCATGATACAGCTTCATCAACGCCCGCTTCTCGATTCGCGACACATACGACCTCGAGATCCCCAGCTCCTTGGCGATCTCTCTCTGCGTCCGCTCTTCTCCGCCTGTCTCCAAGCCGAACCTCGCCACAATGACTTCCCGTTCCCGCTCATCCAGAATGTCCAAGTTTCTGTAGATCTTCGACTTCTCGATTTGCAGCTGCACTTTCTCGACGACATCATCATGATCGGTTCCGAGAATATCGATTAAAGAGATTTCATTGCCTTCTTTGTCCGTGCCAATCGGATCATGCAATGAAACATCTTTATTGGATTTCTTCTTCGAACGCAGGTGCATCAGGATCTCGTTCTCTATACATCGCGCTGCGAAGGTAGCCAGCTTCGTTCCTTTTCCCGGCGAATACGACTCAATCGCTTTGATTAATCCGATCGTGCCGATGGAGATCAAGTCCTCGGTGTCTTCCTTGGTATTATCGAACTTCTTCACCACATGCGCGACCAGCCGTAAATTATGCTCGATCAGAATATTTCTGGAGTTCTGATTCCCTTCCATATACAGCTGTATATGTTTTGTTTCTTCATCCTCGCGTAAAGGCTGAGGGAACGCATTATTTTTGACGTACGAAACAAGAAGTGTCAGCTGTTTAATGAATAAGGCAATCGCTGCGAAAAAACCAGGCATAACGACTTTCCCTCCTTCAGATGACTGAATCACTTTGACATAGGAACAAGTAACGGCAGCTGCTTAAACAAAAGACTGTTCTACAGTGTATGTAGGCAGTGGCCTAGAAGTGCATGTACCATCTGTACGAACTAAAGAAAGAAGCCCCGCTCCGCGCCAGCAGCGCTTCGCAAGGCTCCATCTTTTATTGCTTAGACGCTTTCCAAGCGTCGATTTCGCGTTGCATCTCGGCGAGCAGTTTATCGATGCCCGCTTGCTTCAGCTTATCGTTAATTTTCGGCAAATAATCGGCAGGGTCAACCATTCCTGTAATCAGGCCGGAGTAGAACTCGTCGACGACCGACGCCGTCTGCGCGAGCTCGCTCTTCACATTCGTCGGATCGAACGAGAAGCCGAGCAGCTTCGATTGAATCGCAGCCGCATTTTTGTCCGGGCCTGCAGGGTACCATTTTGGTAAGCTGATTGCTGCTGTCGAGGATATAGAGCTGGCTGTTCGTGCTCTCGTCCATTTGATTGACCGCCTTGATGTTGTTGACGAGCCAATCCAGATTAATATTCAGAATAACGGCGCCGTCTATATGCTTCTCGCTGTCCATCGTCTCGTACATGATGTAGCTCAGCACGGTCTGACCGTCCATCTGACGGACAATCGCCCGCAGCGCCGGAATATGATCATAAGAGTCCAGAAGGTTATCCAGCCCTACATCCTTATGAAACAAGTCGCCATAGGTGGAGCAGTACAGCTTCTTATGATTGTTATAAATATAGATCGAGTGCAGGAACGGATAGTTCGCTATGATCGACGCATTCAGCTTATTAATGACGCTCAGACTCTCGTATGTCTCCTCGTAGTTGAGATACATCAGCGCTTTGACATCATTGTTGCTGTACGTGGACAAGGTCAAATTGCGAATCATCGTATCGAGGTAATCGATATTGCACTTCACCTGCGACAGCACCTTCTGGCTATTGTTGTATTCGCTCTTGAACACATTTCGTTCCACGTTGTAATAAATGAGCGCAGACAGCGAAGAGACAATCAGCAGCGTAATGCACGTCATCCATAGGAAGATGCGGACTAAATATTTCTTCGAGCGAAATTTCAGCTTCATCAGCTTCATCCTCCACTCCCCCGGCTTTGCAGCAAGACAGCCGACGTAGAGCTGCCGAGGGCGAATTCAGCTTTGCAAATTTGGCCATAAACAGCCGCTTGCTCCTGTTTGCCCCGAATCAGATGCAGCAGCTGCTTCGCCGCAAGCTGTCCCATCATAGAGAACGGCTGATTCATACCGGTAATGTCTCGCTTCAACCGGCGATTTAAGTTATCTGCGTCGTAAGTCACCAGCGACAGATCCTCCGGGACGCGAAGACCCAGCGCCTGCTCAATGGCAGGCAGTGCCGCCTCAGCGACCTGATCTTTCGAGGTGAATACCGCCGTGAACCTCTGAGCCTGAGCCTCAGCCTTAACCTTAGCCGCCGAGAGCTTCTCCCCAATCTTCACTGCATACTGGGCAAAATCCGCTTCCGTCAGCTTTTCTGAGCTCGTAGGAATAAACAGCTCATACTCATCCTTATACGGGAGACCGGCATCCGCATATGCCCGCTTGAAACCGAGCAGCCGATCCTGGCTCGTGCTTTAATCCGAATTCCGGATAAACAGAATCCGCTCATGACCAAGCGCAATGAGCCGTTTCGTCAGCCGATACGCCCCGGCAATGTTATCGCTTGCAACAAACGGAATATCAAGCTCATACACATGGCGATCGAGAAAAATAACCTGTGTCCCGTTTCGCTCCAGCGTCTCGATTAACGCAGCAAGTTCTTCATTGTGCTGCGGTCCTGTAGGCGGGCACATGATGACGCCATCCACGTTCTTCGTCATCGCCCCTTTGACTAGTCCCCTCAGCTGCTCCATGCTTTCGCCGTAGCTCGAAGGCAGCAGGTGAAAGCCATGCTGGCGCAGCACATCCTCGATGCCGCGCAGCGCGCTCGCCCATAACGGATTGTCGATCCCGATGACGTATGCGGCGATCAGCCCCGAACCCGCCTCCGCTCCCTCCAGCGTGACACCGTTGTTGACAAACGTTCCTCTGCGGTTATCCCGCTTCAGGAGCCCGGACTGCGTCAGCTCCTTCAGCGCTTTCTCCACCGTATTGACGCTAACGTCGTAGTATTGCGACAGCTCGCGGCTGAATTGAAATGATACAGGGGGAATTTATTTGGAAAAACGCTTCCTAGCAAGGAATGAATTATAGTACGATAACTACTAACACTAGCCAAAAGGAAGCGAAGAGATGCCTGTCAATTTAGCTTATTTCTTGTTCTTCTACGTCTTTCTGTACATGGGCAATGCCGTCTATGGGACGTTCATCCCGCTCTACTTCCAGCATGTCGGGTTCACGCAAGCACAGATTGGAACCCTGCTCAGCCTCGGTCCGCTCGTCGCCATTATGGCTCAGCCGGTTTGGGGACTGCTCAGCGACCGTGCCAAGACCAAGAACAGCATTCTATTGATGCTCATCGCCGGAAGCGGCTTGACGGTGCTGCTGTTCCCGCTCACCAACGTGTTTCTGCTGCTGCTGTTCTTCATTTGCGTATTCACCTTCTTCCAGTCGTCGATCTTCACCATCAGCGATGCGGTTACATTGGAAGCGCTCGACAAGCGGGGCTCCGGCAACTTCAGCCTCATTCGGATGGGAGGCACGTTCGGCTTCGCGATCATGTCGATTGTGTTCGGACTGCTTGCGCAGAAACGAATCGACCTGCTGTTCATCGTCTACACGCTTATACTCGTCGTTTGCCTGCTGCTCGCGCTTCGTTTTCCGAAGATCGAAGGTCATCAGAAACGCGGCGCAAAAATGCCGGTCTGGCTGCTGTTCCGCAACCGGAAGCTCATGCTCTACATTTGCGCGAACTTCGTATTCCAGATTACGCTCGGCTACTATTACGCCTTCTTCCCGCTCTACTTCAAAGAGCTAGGCGGGGACAGCGCTTGGCTCGGCTGGTCGATGGTTATTTCCTCGCTTAGCGAGGTTCCGTTCCTGCTGCTGTCGAGCCGCATCTTCAAGCGCGTGCCGGTCTCGCTCATTCTGCTTGGCGCCGGTACAGCCGCCGCGCTGCGCTGGTACTTGTATTCGATCGTGCACCATGCCTACTTGCTGCTGCCGATCCAGGCGCTGCACGGACTGATCTTTATCGTCCTGTCCGTCACGATGGCGATCGTCATCAATAAGGAAGTGCCGAATGAGCTCAAAGCAAGCGGCCAGACGCTTAACGGCCTGCTCTCGATGGGCGTAGCCCGCATTATCGGCAGCTTCTTCGGCGGTTTTGCGAGCGAAGCGTTCGGCATGCGCCAAACGTTCTTCTACAACTCGATTGTGGCGACGATCTGCATTGTCATCTTCGCCTGTGCCTTCTGGGTCCAGCATGCACGGGAGAAGATAAAAAGGCCGCCGGGCATCAGCCAGCAGCCTCAATAACGATGAATTCGTGGAGTCAGCGGAGAGATCTGCTGGCTTCTTCTTTTCTGCAAAATCAAAAGGGAGAGCATCTGCCCTCCCTCCTCAACTACACCAATACAGGCACCTTACTCGCAATCTCTGCTAGTGTGACCGGTCGGTTCTCCTTCATCGAGAGGTATGCGCCGAACACCATCTGCATCGTCTTCAAATTGTCCTCAACGCTGTTCTCCGGCTCCCGATTCTCTTCCACTGCGCGCATCAGCTCGCCCATCGTTCCCATGAACGCATGCGGGAACCATTTGCCATGCAGCTGCGGTGTGAACCAGTAATCCTCGTGAATCGCTTTCGTATGAAAGCTGAGCGTATCTTCGCGGCCGACCGGATAGTTGTACAGCGATCCGTTCGTCCCTTTAATAATGCCTTGCGTTCCTTCGAACCGGTACGTCGCGTACCAATCCTCTTCTGTCGCGATATGGTTATGATTGTCATGGATAATACCGCGTGCTTCGCCGGCGAACTTCATATGTAACAATGTCCGCGTCTCGCCAATCGTCTGCTGACCTGGAAAACGCGCGCCGTCTGCATAAACATACTCCGGCGTACCGAACAAGAAGCGGATGGCATCCATGTAGTGGATGCTATGGTACATGAACTCCAGCGTCGGCATCTCCCGCAGCCAGCCCCAGTTCGCAAAGTCCTGCTTCACATTCACCTGAATCGATGCCTGCAGCAGCTCGCCCAGCCAGCCGCGCTTGATGATCGTATGGCTCGCGCGAATGCTCGGCGACCAGCGCATCTGCTGGTTGACCGCGCCTTTCACCCTATATCTCGCGCATGCGTCGCGAATGCGTACCGCCTCCGGATACGATTCCGCGAGCGGCTTCTGACACAGAATGTGCTTGCCGGCAGCAGCCGCACGTTCGGCGATCGATGGCTGCACCTTCGCAGGAACAGCCAGGTCGGCGAACTTCACTTCAGGATCGGCAAGCAGCTCCTCGAGGCTCCGATACACCTTCGGGATACCGAACTTCGCCGCGAGCTGCACGGCGCGGTCTCTATTCATATCGAAGATGCCCACGACACGCAGACCGGCCATCTCATAGGCTGGCAGGTGACATGCTTCGATGATTTCGCCTGCGCCGATGATGCCGATGCCCATCTCCTTATTGGCAGGGAGCTGCGGCTTATATTCCAGATCGAGCCAATCTTTGGCCAGCTTCTTCATCTTCTCCAACCTCCGTCTTGGCGTTTACAAGCTTGGTCCGATCCGGTTAATGCTGAACTCCTGATGCCCCAGCACTTCCGCTTTCGTCCATTTGCCTTCGGCAACCTCTTTAATTTCTTGCCAGATTCGGTCTCCGGCTTGTTCAAGGCTGCCGGTGCCATCCAGCATATCGCTGACGTCGACATCCATGTTGTCCTCCATATTACGGAACGTCATTTTGTTGCCTGTAATCTTAATAACAGGGATAACCGCTGCGCCAGTCGGCGTTCCGCGTCCGGTTGTGAAGCAGACAATATGCGCGCCGCCGGCTGCCATACCCGATACGCACTCAATATCATTCCCCGGGGAATCCATGAAGTAGAGACCATGGTCCGGGATATTTTCCGCATATTCAATTACGCCTTGAATCGGAGCTTTGCCGCATTTGCTAATGCACCCGAGCGACTTCTCTTCAATCGTGGACAAGCCGCCGGCGATGTTGCCAGGGCTCGGATTTCCGCCTCGCATATCAGCGCCCATCCGCTGCACTTCATCCTCGAAGCGGTTCACGATGTGATAGAGCTGATTCGAAACTTCCGGCGTTACGCAGCGCTCTGCGAGCAGATGCTCTGCGCCGATAATTTCCGTCGTTTCGCCGATAACGATAGAACCGCCTTCAGCGATAAGCGAATCTGCTGCCGCGCCAAGTGCCGGATTCGACGACAGTCCGGACGTTGCATCAGAACCGCCGCATTTTACGCCCACCTTCAATTTGTTCCATGGTACAGGTACCTTCTCTTGCTTCTCGAGGTCAGCCATCATGCGCTTCGCAAGCTCTGCGCCATGCGAAATCGCCTTGACCGAACCGCCAACGGATTGAATATCGAAGAATTCCACCGGCTTGCCGGTCTTACGTATCTCTTCCGCAAGCGCTGCAGGGTCGACAACTTCACAGCCGAGACTAATGATGATCACTGCACCTACGTTCGGATTCTTACCGGTGCCCGCGAGCACGTCGAACGTACGGTCTTTATCCGCGCCGATTTGGCTGCAACCGTGCTGATGCGGAATCGCTACTCCGCCAGGCACCATTTGCATGATCCGGTTACACACTTGGTTGGAGCAAATAACGGTAGGAATGATTAGCAGATGATTGCGAATGCCGATATCTCCATTTGCACGTTGATAGCCCATGAATGTTCCGTTCATCATTGTGCTGCCGCCTCCTTCGAACCGAGGTCTCCGCGTCCGCGAATCCCTTCGATGTTATGCACATGTACATGCTGGCCGACTGTGATCGACACAACAGCTCGTCCAATGACTTCCCCATATTTGCGCACATCTGCGCCTTCTTCCACAGCGACCACTGCCACCTTATGACCAAAAGGAATATCGTCCACTACCGTTACCGCTCGCAAACCTTCTGCATTCCGGTACTGAACTGTTTCCCCTGCCTTCATATCGCGCAGCGCCGTCGCTACATGATCGCGTTCATCCATATAAAGCGCATCCGCGCCTGATTCAATCCGATGCTCCAACTTCAAAGTCCCCTTCCAATTGAGTCCGATCTATTTTATATTATAGAAACGAGAATACAGAATATAAATAGTCGATTCCGCTGAAAATATACCTTTTTTTGTCCTACCTACCTCTTGCATAAGGAGCTGAAGCCATTATGAATCCGCTTCGCAAACATTTTGACGTCGATACGTCGCTTCCGGTCGAGCTTGTCCTGCGAAGCACGAAGAATACGCAATCCGAGCTGCCGGACCATCTGCACGACTGGTTCGAAATCATCTACGTTCACAGCGGCTCCGGCACGTTCTTCATTAACCACACCTTCTATGAGATGCAAGCTGGCGATCTGTTCCTCATTCCCGGCAATACGATTCATCGGACGCTCCCGAATCCGGAGCAGCCGATTACGTCATCTGCGATGTTCTTCAGCAGCCAATATGTGCAGTCTGCCGCTATAAGTAAGGAGGCCTTCTCTTATCTCCGATGCTTTGAGCTAGCCAAGTCGAATCGGCATTATAAGCTTGAGCTGCTCGAGGCGGAACAGCAGCGGCTTGAATCGGCGATCAACGAGATGCAAGAGGAGCTCCGGCTGCGCCAGCCCGGCTACCGGCAAGCCGTGTTGCTATTGCTCCAAACGGTCCTGCTTCATCTGAACCGTAAAGCGAATCCCGGCCAGATTGCAAAGGATTCGCACAGCGGGCATAACAGCCCGCCATGGATGCAGGCAGCGCTTAACTATATTGACTCGCATCTCATCGAGGATTTACAGCTGACTGCTATGGCTCGCCGCGCCGCTGTAAGTCCGTCCTACTTCTCCAGAACGTTCAAGCAGATGACCGGGCTTAGCGTAACTGAATTCATCATTGCGAAGCGAATCACGCTTGCCAAAGAACTGCTGCTCACGACCGACCACACCATCGCGGAAATTGCAGGTCAATGCGGCTTCGAGAGCCTCCCGCATTTCTATCGCATGTTCAAGAAGTTCGCCGGCAGCACTCCGAATCACTATAAGCGATCCGTATAATATCGCACGCGCATAACCAAAAAACGCTGCAACCGCCGGAGGGTCGAGTACTTCTCCCTTTTGGCAGTGCAGCGTTTTTTTCATTTCACTCTTTTATCATATTATATTTCATTCATTATTTGAGATCGGCAGGGAACACAAGTCCTTGCTGGCGTCTCGCCTCGTCCAGCACCTTCATTACCGCAAGCGAATTCGCATGCGTGTTCACCGGAGATTGCCGCTCACCTGTACGGATCAACTGCATGAACTGCTCCGCTTCATAGCTCATTGTCGGCCGATCGTCCGGTTTCGATAGATCCTCGATCCGGCCATCGCGGTAACGGATTTGGACATGCTGCGGAATGTTGATGCTGTCGATCGTCATCGTGCCTTCTTCGCCTTGAATTTCCGCAAGCAGCGAGGAATTCGCAATTTTCGAATACATGATCGTTGCATTCATGCCGGCATACTTCGCGATTAACCCGCCCTGTCCGTCCACGCCGGACTCCAGCATAATGCCGTTCGCTGCAATCTCCTCTGGTGCGCCAAACAATACGACCATCGGATAGATACAGTATACGCCGAGATCCATGAGCGCACCGTTCGAGAACTCCGGCTTGAATGCGTTCAGCACGGTACCGTTCTTGTACGCATCATAGCGCGAAGAATATTGGCAGTAGCTTGCAAAATACCGCCGAATCGTTCCCAGCTTCGGCAAATTGTCCTTCACCGCCCCAAAGCCTGGCAGCAGCGTGCTCTTGAGTGCCTCCATGAACACCACATCGTGCTGCTTCGCCGTATCGATCATCTGCTCCAGCTCGCTCGCGTTAGACGCTGCCGGCTTCTCGACCAGCACATGCTTGCCGCCGCGCATAAGGAGCATCGCCTGTTCGGCATGGAATGAAGTCGGCGAAGCGATGTATACCGCGTCGAGTTCTTCGCTTGCAGCCATGTCAGCCAAATTCGTAAATGTGAAGGGAACGCTATGTTTTGCAGCGAACGTGTCTGCTTGCTCCTGCGTTCTGGAGTAGACTGCAGTAAGCGTGAATCCTTCCACCGTTCTAGCTGCCTCAATAAATTGATCCGTAATCCAGTTCGTACCGATAACGCCAAATCGTATCATGCTCATGCTGTATGTCCTCCACGTAATTAGAAATTTAACCGGTAAATCGCTTTATTTTCGAGCCCTCGGATCGGAGCCGTCCACGACTCATCGTCAGGAATCGTTGCAAAAGCATCCTCAATCATCTGCAGCTTCGCATCCATCGAGTCGATATGATGCAGTGCGACTGCTTCTGCAAGCTGCGGCTGAACCGGACTGCCCCACTCGCCCAGGTTATGATGCGAGAGGACCAGATGCTGCAGCGCCATGATGCGCTCACTGTCCGGGTTCATGCCAAGCTGAAGCGCCGCTTCCGTGATCCACAGCGATGCCTGCGAAATATGCCCGATCAGCTTACCCTGCGTGCTGTAGTCGGACACAATGCCAAGCTCGGACACCATCTCGACCGGCTTCGCGATATCATGAAGAATAATGCCCGCCTTGATCAGATCCGCATTGAGAAAAGGACGCTGTTTGCACAGGAAAGCGCCTATTTCCAGCATTCTCACAATATGATACACCAATCCGGCGTAATATGCATGGTGATGCGACTTCGCCGCTGGGGCATGAAGCAGCCGATCGCCGATTTTGTCCAAGCAGTATTGTACGACTGCACGAATGTCGTTATCGGTAATACTGTCCGTTGTCGCTTGAACAGTCGCAAGCAATTCGCTCGGTTCGACTGGAGCAGAGCGAATAAACTCCGTTAAGCTGACGCCATCTGCCTCCGTCGTCTTGCGGATGCGCACGATCTTCACCTGCAGCTTGTCCCGATACAGCTGCGCTGCGCCTTGCACCTTTACGAGCGTCATCGCCGGATAGCTTACTTTATCTGACTCGCTCGCATCCCACAGCTTCGCCGCAACCGCCCCTGTTGAATCGGACAACGTCAAATTCATAAAATCCTTCGGCGGCGTCGTATTCGTCTGCTTCACTTCGCTCTCCTTGATGAGATAGAAGCCGACGAACTCCTCACCGTCGCGTAAATCACGTACATTCGTCATCACTAAATCTTTCATGCACATAACCTCCAACATCCTGCTGCTTATCTCAATACAATTCGCGAAGGAGGCTGTATTTTCCTCTAAAAGATCATGTAAAAAAACCATACCGCCCGATCAGCATCGGTTCAGTATGGTTTAAGTGATCATTTATCGAAGCTTCGTCAGCAAATTTCGTACCATACGGTCCAGCATCTCTTTCGGCAGAAAAGGAGCGAGTCTTGCGACAATATCTTGATTGATGGTGCCAGACTCCGCCAGGTCAACCAGCCTCTTAATGTTATCCTCCTGTAAGAAAGGCGCGAGCGAAACAATCGTATGAGCTTCAATATGTCCTTCTGCCACCCGTTCAACCAGTCGATTCAGTGTTTCTTCACTCAAGAAAGGAGCGAGTACTTGCACGATTGACCAATCGATAGCGCCATCCTCCACCTTTTGCACTAAACGGTCAAGCTGCTCCGATTCGATAAAAGGTGCCAGTCTTGCAATGTGCTCCAGCTCCAATTGATCATGCGATGCTCTATCGACGAGCTTGCCGATCATGGCCGAACTTGCGAACGGTGCTAGACCACGGATGAGCTCCAAGCTGATATCATCATTTTCCAGCTTCTCTATCATTTCATCGACGGTTTCCGTGCTCAAGAATGGCGCAAGCTTAAGGATCGACTTGATTTCATGCTTCGTACTTGAATCTTCTTCGTCCGCGTGAGACTCCTCGTCGTTCTCTGCTTCAGCTTCAGCGACTTGCTCCTCATCCTCTGGAAGCTCTTCTTGCTCCACGTTCGCTTCCGCCTCTACTGCTGCAACTTGAACAACCTTCTTCTTCTCGCCAACAAGCAGCTCTTCTATTGTTACATGAAGGAGTTTGGTGATCGGTGTCAGCAGACTAATATCCGGCATCGATTCGCCGCGCTCCCATTTGGATACAGCCTGATGGGTAAGGCTTAAGTGCTCGGCAAACTCCGCTTGCGTCATTCCTTGTTCTTTTCTAAGCTTCGAAATAAATGCTCCGATCTTATACATATCCATCGTATTGAACGCCTCCGCTCGGCAATTTGTACAGTGCGCACTGTCTGGATGTAGAATAGCACAGCCACCAATGCTGGCCTATCAAGCGTCAGTTGAACAAGTTAATTCAACTGCTGGTTGAACCGCTTTCTGGCTGCCTCTCGAATAGAGGACCATCATAGGGACACTCATCAGAAACGAAATCACAATAAAGATCAGCGGAATCTTCGCATTAATCGAATATGCCCAACCGCCTATCAGTCCTGCTGGGAATGTGAAAATAAGTATGAGCACACCAAGGATAGAAAAGATTTTCGCTCGATTGTCATCGTCTATTGCATTCTGAATCGATGATTCCAGGTATGGGCTTGCGAGAAGTCCGCCAATTGCCATTACAACCGTACTCGTGATCGTAGCTGCAATGTTGCCTGGTCCCGCTGCCAGCAGAATAATGAACGATGCTGCAGAGATCAAGAAGCCCCACATCATGTACCGGTTGGCTAGCTTCTCCTTCAGTCGCGGTGTTGCTGTGAGCAGGAATACAATCATCGCCGCAGACGAAATCGCCGGGAAAATCGAGATCAGCGCGTCGTTGATATTGAGCGCATCGACCCAGTACACCGAGAGATACGTATTACGAAGCGTCATCTGGAAGTTAAATAAAATGTACACGCCGAAAATAATCATAAGCGGTTTGTTCGTCACGATCAGCTTAAGCACACTCTTGTACTCGATCATTGTATCCGAGAAGCTGATCTTCGAGCTCTCCTGCATTTTCTTCAGACCGATTTCCGTCTCATGCGTGGAGAAATGCCGCGAGATCATCATGATGGTCATCCCGATACAGGCGATGACATACATGATCCGCATCCCCGGAACGAGTGAAAAATGGTTCACAATCAACCCGCCAAGCGGCGCGAACAATCCGCCCACGACATTAATAAACATGAGAATCGTAAAGACGATGGACCGATTCTCCGGCTTCGTATCTTCAACGAGCAGACAGTACCATGCCGTTGTCGGCACGCGTTGGAAGCTGTTTACGATTGCCGCGGCCAGGAAGAACCAGAAGTTCTGCGATACCGCCCATATTAAAGCGGCGACACTCCAGCTCAAGAGGTCATAGACGAGCAGCGCCTTTCTTCGGCCCATCTTGTCCGTCAAGTGACCGCTAATAAGCGCCGTGAAAATTTGGATCGCCATGCCGATGGAAGTGATGAGTCCAATCTGCGTTTCATTTACGCCAAGCTCCAGCATATAGATTGATGCATACGTCATGTACATATTGTACGGAAGCAAAAATAACGGCTCATACAGCAAGCAATTTCTTGCGTTGCCTTGTATCCTTCTCCACACAAGCGGCATCTCCTTGATATAGTTGCTTTTATTATTTCAGTCCATGTTTGCGCAGCTCAAGACCAAGCTTACCGACCAGCATGTAGCCATACATGCGAAAATCAGCCCGTAGCGACCAGACCGGATGACCGAACGTTGCCGGCTTATTGCCTTCAATGAAGAAGTGGCTGATCCATGCAAGCCCGTATGCGATAACCGGAGCGAGCAAGAACATCCGCCACTCGATCAGGAAGCTGGCAATAATGCAGAGCAGTACACAACTTGTCCCAACAAAATGCCATCCCCGAGTCGTCGCCTTGCTGTGCTGGGATAGATAGAAAGGCCAAAACTCCTCATAGCTCTGAAAAGAAGGCTTCGTTGCTTGTGTCGTCATATCGTTGTTTCCCTCCAGAAGTAAGTAAAAAAACCATAACAGAAAATGTACGAAAGCGCTATCGTAAAATCCTACAAAAACGAAATAACCGACCATACGAATATGGTCGGTTATCTGTGCTTGGCGACGTTCTACTCTCCCAGGACCCTGCGGTCCAAGTACCATTGACGCTGAAGGGCTTAACGGTCGTGTTCGAGATGGGTACGCGTGGTTCCCCTTCGCTATTATCACCAAACTAGGCATTTTTGCTTTAGCAAAAGATGCGTCAAAGCTTGCGCTTTGAAAACTGGATACGAACCTTTGCGAAGTTCTTTGCTTGGATGAACTTGTTTAGGATAAGCCCTCGACCGATTAGTATTCGTCAGCTCCACACATTGCTGCGCTTCCACCTCGAACCTATCAACCTGATCGTCTT
>NZ_QTTN01000067.1 GCF_003386535.1 Paenibacillus taihuensis | reverse complement strand
AAATTGCGCTTGAATGCTGCGCCAACGTTTCAAACACCTCTTAGGTGTTTCCTGACCAATGATCTCGATTGGAAACCCAGCGCGAAGAAATATTTCCATCGGTGTTTGACCAGCATGATATGCTCGAACGGCTTCAACCTTAAAGGAAGGAGCATATGTAATACTCTTCTCGGTAACGTGATGTACGTAAGGGTTCTTCTCCAACAACTGAATTTCATTCTGACTAAAATGTCTTCTATTACTCATAACAATCTACATCCCCGTTTCAGATCTCAGCTTCTTATTAAAACACAAAACCCGCAAGATGGACACTTTTTTCAAAGTGTCCATCTTGCGGGTCACAGTTCACATGTCGCTAGAGGTTCTTTGCGTTTCACGCATTTGTGAAGATTAAGCTTCAACAAGGACAAACTTGCCGTCGCGGATTTCTAGAGGGGCGCATTCGAGTGTTTCGCCCGGTACGTTGGTGGACTCGCCTGTCTTGGCGTCGAAGCACCAATAGTGCAGCGGGCAGACCAGTTCGTTCAGATGCGGACGAACGATGCCGCCGGCGTGCGGGCAGATTGCCGAGATAAGCGTATAACGCTGCTCTTCGCCTTCTTTGCGCGGAGCTTCTACAATATAATGCGGCTGCATATCGACTTTGACATGCGCCGGGAATGCCTCGAAATCTCCCACATTGCCAATTACCTTCACTGCATTTGACTCGCTCATTCGTAATATCGCTCCTTTAATAATATGTACTTATTATGGCTGATTGGTTTCTCTTTTCTTCCGCCACGCCTCCACGATCTCCTCGTGTGCAGCTAATGCTGCCACGCCTTCAGGCTTCAGCCCATACAGACCGCGCTGAATGCGCGTGAACCATCCGTAATAGTCATCCCGCACGATTTGGCTCACATTCGCAACATCCGTCAGCTTCTTGATCTGGCTTGGCGACAGATGCCCATGCTCCCGGATCGCCCATGCGGTGCGCAGCGCCTTCTCGCGGTATGCGGTCATTAGCTTGCGTCCTGTACTGCCCCCGGTGTTGTAATCGCCGCTTCGTTCACGGAATTCCGTCAGCAGCTTCGCCTGTCGCGTACGCCTCTGCCCGCGAACTGGAGGATCGCCAGGCTCGCAGAGCATCTCGAGCGTCGGTTCCTTCGTCTTGAAGAAGGTGACCGTCATGAGCCCGATTCCAAGCATCCGGCACAGCTCCGCGAGATCGCCGAAGCGCTGGTTGTGCGAGCCGCCTTTCTTACGGTTGCGTTCCACCGCGAGAATGACGTTGCCGCCTAGCCGAAGTCGCTCGATGCCTTGCAGAAGCAGTGCGAGATTGAACGTCTTCTTCATCTCGACTACGATTGTTTCCTCTGTGTGCGGATGGATGGCAACGAGATCGCAGTGCATGATTTCGCCCTTCACTTCGTAGCCTTGCTTTTCAAAATACGATTTGATCGGCTTGTAAAGCTCAGTTTCATGTTGGATCGCCATGTACGCGAACGCCCCTTTCCTTGCTGGCGGCGAGCAGCCTCCTTCGCGCAAGACGTAAGTCTCTGGAGATTATAACATAAACATGAGCGCTCCTTCAGCCACATTTTCCAGCTTACAACCGATGTCATAACTTTCTTGTGTCGGTCTGAAGCAGTATTGGTCGCATCCTGCCGGATTCGACATTTTTCAAGGCCTGTACGGTTCGTCGCATACGGCGCCTGAAGTCTAGCGTTTACAAACACCTAACACAGGTGAATAAGCTCTCTTTGGGCTCGGATGGCGTGTCAAACCGGAGCGGAATGGGGCGGATATTGACGGAATCTTGTTTAAAAAATAGGGCAACTTCCCTTAATAAAGCGCATAGGAATGTAATACTTCAATAAAAAATGCCGGGCAGCTTTAGAAGGCTGGATGGTTAAACACCCGCAATCGTCGCCCTAGCAAGGAGCACCGGATGGACCGCGTATATGCTAACGAAGTGGGTTTTGCTTCTAGCAAAACTTATAGGAGGTTACGGCATGGACATTTTGAAACGAATTTCGGCGTTCAAGGCGGAAAGTGAAAAGCTGGCTTGGAGTGGTTCCTTTAAGGACTATCTCGAGCTGCTGAGAAAAGATCCTACTCCAGCCATGACTGCGCATGCTCGTGTCTACGAAATGATTGAGTCATTCGGGGTGGTAGAGGATGGCGGCGGTACGAAGAAATACAAGTTTTTCGAGCAGGAGATATTCGGGCTCGATCGTGCCGTAGAGAAGCTGGTTGAAGAGTATTTTCACTCGGCTGCTCGCCGTCTTGATGTCCGTAAACGGATTTTGCTGCTGATGGGTCCTGTCAGCGGCGGTAAATCAACCATTGTCACGATGCTTAAGCGCGGGCTGGAGCAGTTCTCCCGAACTGAAAAAGGCGCCGTTTATGCGATTAAAGGCTGCCCGATGCATGAAGAACCACTCCATCTTATACCGCATGAGCTGCGGGCCGATGCTGAGCGTGAGCTTGGTGTCCGGATTGAGGGAAGCTTATGCCCATCCTGCCAAATGCGGGTCAGAACTGAATACGGCGGCAATATTGAGAATGTACAGGTTGAACGCGTTGTTGTCTCTGAGGAGAATCGGATCGGTATCGGTACATTCAGCCCTTCGGATCCGAAATCGCAGGACATTGCAGATTTGACAGGCAGCATTGACTTCTCGACGATTACGGAGTTCGGGTCGGAATCCGATCCCCGCGCCTACCGTTTCGACGGCGAGCTGAACAAAGCGAACCGCGGCTTGATGGAATTCCAAGAGATGCTGAAGTGTGACGAGAAATTCCTCTGGAACTTGCTTTCTCTGACTCAGGAGGGCAACTTCAAGGCAGGCCGGTTCGCCTTGATTTCCGCCGATGAGCTCATTGTGGCGCATACGAACGAAACGGAGTACAAATCGTTTATCGCCAACAAGAAGAACGAAGCGCTACAGTCCCGGATGATCGTCATGCCGATTCCGTATAATCTGAAGGTGTCGGAAGAAGAGAAGATTTATAAGAAGCTGATTGGACAGAGTGATATGAAGCATATCCATATTGCGCCGCATGCGCTCCGTTCGGCAGCGATCTTCTCGATCCTGACAAGGCTGAAGGAAACGAAGAAGCAAGGCATGGATCTCGTCAAGAAGATGCGCATGTACGATGGTGAGGAAGTGGAAGGCTACAAAGAAGCCGACCTCAAAGAAATGCAGTCGGAGTACATTGAAGAAGGAATGTCCGGCATTGACCCGCGTTATGTCATCAACCGGATTTCCAGTGCCCTCATTAAACAGGATCTGCAATGTATCAATGCCCTGGATGTGCTTCGCGCGCTGAAGGAAGGGCTTGATCAGCATCCTTCGATTACGAAGGAAGAGCGCGAACGGTACTTAAACTTCATCTCGACGGCGAGAAAAGAATACGACGGACTCGCGAAGAAAGAGATACAGAAGGCGTTCGTCTACTCCTTCGAGGAGTCCGCAAGAACATTGTTCGAGAACTATCTCGACAACATCGAATCGTACTGCAACTGGTCGAAGATCAAAGACCCGCTGACCGGCGAAGAGATGGATCCAGACGAGCGGCTCATGCGTTCTATTGAGGAACAGATCGGCGTATCCGAGAATGCGAAGAAGGCGTTCCGCGAAGAAATTCTGATCCGTATCTCTTCCTACTCGCGCAAAGGCAAGAAGTTTGACTATTACAGCCATGAGCGGCTGCGCGAAGCGATTGAGAAGAAGCTGTTTACCGACCTGAAGGATATCGTGAAGATTACGACTTCGACGAAGACTCCGGATGAGAAGCAGCTCAAACGTATCAACGAAGTAACGAAACGTCTGATCGACGAGCATGGCTATTGCCCAGTTTGCGCGAATGAATTACTGCGCTACGTTGGCAGCCTGTTGAATCGATAAGAATGGATGCCGCAGTACGCTGACACGAGCGTGCTGCGGCTTTCTTTTTATGATAAAATAGGAACAGATGTTCCTATTTTTGTTTGTGAGGGAGTGTTGGGCATGCAGCTGCTGCTACTGAATGAGGACGATCAGCCGATATGGCTCGGACTGGATGAGATTTGTATGATAACTGCATCGCCGAAAGGGCCGTTATTTATTGCAAAAGATGGGACAAGCTGTCGATATCCGCTTTCGATGTCGCAGCTTGCCGCTGCTTTTGGCGAATATGGCTATGAGCGGCTTGACAGGAATGTAATCGGCAATTTATCGGCGGCTACAAGCTATGACCCAGCCACTCGCAAGCTGGTGTTCCAGCAGGAGGATCCCGGAGCCGGTAATGAAGAACTATATGCGACAGTTTCCATGACGAACGTTTCGAAAGTAAAGCATCTCATTATTCGGGAAGTTGAAGATTGGGCATGCGCCTATTCCGCTGCTTGAGCATAGTATGGATAGGTGTCAGATCAGCATCAGATCGGACTTGAATCAATTGTAAAAAGCGGAAAGGTTGCTTAAATCAGCTTCTATTTGATGTTATATAAGTTGACATGAATGTTCGGATTAGGTATCATTTAAGTAAATATTAGGCAATGATCATTTGGGTATTCAGGAATATGAAGATGAAAACTGACATGAGAATGACACTGAAGGCGTTGGAGGCGGTAAAAATGTCGATGGCGATGAAATCCGGCTTTAATCAGTACGATTCGCAATCTTTCTACGACGAAATGTTCGATCACGAGTTAAATGTACGAGACCATTATGCAGGCGTTCATCGAAATTTCGCCCGTATGAAGCCGCCCGAGCTTGCATCGCGCCATGCAACCATCCAGCAGCGGATGTTGGAGGAGGGGATTACATTCACGTTGTATGCCCAGAACCAGTCCGAACCGCTTGAGCGGATGATTCCGTTCGATTACATTCCGCGCATCATTCCGAGGCAGGAATGGGAAGGGATCGAACGGGGCATGAAGCAGCGTGTGCAGGCGCTGAACGCCTTTATTAGTGACATTTATCATGAGCAAATGATTGTAAAAGATGGCATTATTCCTCGGCAGATGATTATCAGCAACAAATACTTTCGCCCTGAGATGGCGGGTCTCCAAGTGCCGCAAAACGTCTATATGACTGCATCCGGCATAGATTTAATAAGAGACGAGATGGGCCAATATTACGTGCTGGAAGATAATCTTCGCACCCCTTCAGGATTCTCGTATTTGTATAAAGGCAGAAGCCTCATGAGCGAGCTCTTCTCCGACTTGTATTTATCATGTGCCGTATCGGACATCGAACGAAGCCTCAATGTATTCCTCGGTTCGCTGCGCAGCTTGGCGCCATCAGGGAAGCGTGATCCGCTTATCGTACTCTTGACGCCTGGCGCGTATAACTCCGCTTATTTCGAGCATGCTTTCCTCGCGCAGCAGATGGGCATCCATCTTGTTGAAGGGCGCGATCTCGTATATAAGGATCACAAAATTTATTTGCGCGACCTTCGCGGCTTGCGCCAAGTCGATGTTATCTATCGGCGGCTTGACGACGATTATTTGGACCCGCTAGCGTTTCAGCCGGATTCGCTGCTAGGCGTTCCGGGGCTGATGAATGCATACCGGGCTGGCAATGTCGCCATTGCGAATGCGCCAGGTACAGGGGTAGCGGACGATAAAGCCGTCTACGCGTATGTGCCTGACATGGTGCGTTATTACCTCGGCGAGGAGCCGATTCTAAACAACGTGCCGACCTATATTCTCTCGCGCAAAGAAGACCGGGAATACGCGCTTGCGCATTTGGATCAGCTCGTCGTCAAGGAGACGTCGTTATCGGGCGGCTATGGCATGCTCATCGGACCAGCGGCATCCGCGAAGGAAATCGGTATATTCGCCGATGCGATCCGCCGAGATCCTAGCCGCTATATCGCCCAGACGACGATGAAGCTCTCACGTGCTCCGGTTATGCTAGGCTGTCTTATGCAGCCGCGTCATATCGATCTTCGGGTATTCGTCTTGATGGGGGCGCAAACGCATGTGATACCAGGCGGACTTACGCGTGTCGCGCTGCAGGAAGGCTCATTAGTCGTCAACTCTTCTCAGGGCGGCGGCGTGAAGGACACTTGGGTGCTGAGCCGTTAAGCTGTTATGCGGGAAAGTATGAAACGGAGGGATCGATGATGCTGAATCGCAATGCAGAGGCGCTGTTCTGGATAGGGCGATATATGGAGCGAGCGGAGAATCATGCCCGGCTGATCGATGTGCATTACCATTTGCAAGCTGATGATTTATCTACTATTCCAAGAGGCGAGCCTGGCGAGAAAGCCCAGACGCTCTGCAAGTGGGGACGTATCGTGGATGCGCTCGGCAGTCGTGCTTCCTATGAACAGCAATATGGCACTTATACCGAGCAGGATGTGATTCACTATATCACGCTTGACCGCGACAATCCGAATTCGCTCGTCACCTGCGTCAATCATGCCAGGGACAATGTGCGGACGCTGCGCGAGAAGCTGCCGAGCGAGCTGTGGGATGTCACGAACGGCTTCTATTTGTGGCTGCGGGAGAAGCAAGCTGGCGATTTGACGAAGGAGTCGCCGCATCAGTTTTTCGGTCGGATCAAAGAATGGACCGCGCTGTTTCACGGCATTACGCAATCGGTCATGCCGCGCGAGAATGAGTGGCATTTTATCGAGTGCGGCCGTTATTTGGAGCGGACGGAGAATACGCTCCGCATTCTGCAATCTGCGATTATGTCTCGGACACTGCTCTATCCGGAGATGGACGGCAGCAATGATCTCTATCCGTTTCTTCAAGCTGTGCTTCGCTCGGTGAGCGGATATCAGCCATTCCGTCGCTATTATGCGGACGGTGTTTCGCCCGAGGCGATTATGGAGTTCTTGATCTTGAGCGAAGTGTTCCCGCGCTCGGTACATTATTCGCTCGATGCGCTCGATGAGCATCTTCGCGGCATTCAGCTGCAGGAGAAGCAGCTGCGCGTCGCCCATGATCGGATCATACGCCAAGTGATGAAGCTCAAGGCAGAGCTTGCTTGTCTGGAGCGGGACGATCTGCTTGTTCAGTCCGAGGGCAAAGTGACGGGTGAATTGCTGCAAGCAGCAGGTCAGCTTGGGGCTTCGTTTGCTTCTACCTTTTTTCGTATGGGGGAGGTCAGTGCATGAAGCTTTTCATTACGCACACGACACAGTATACGTACGGGGATCCGGTAATGGACAGTGTCAATGAGCTGAGGCTGACTCCCGTCACGAATGAGCAGCAATCGTGCTACCAGCACTCGATCTCGGTGGAGCCGAATGCGCCGCTCTTCAGCTATCATGATTATTTTGGCAATCAGGTTCATGTGTTCTCCGTGAATAATCCGCACAGGAACTTGAAGATTCGTACGCAAATGACCGTAGTGACCAAAGAGGCGATTAAGCCGGAGCAGGTCGACGAGGCGATGGTGCCGGAAGAAGCGTGGGCATACCTGGTGTCGGATGCGGCAATCAATCGGTTCGCAGAATATTTGCTTCCGACCGAATATACCGGCATTACGCCGGAAGTGGCTGCTTTTGCGGAGACGCCTGTGGATGGAAGCTCGAATGATATGGATCAGCTCGGCGTATTCGGCTGGCTGTCCTGCGTCTCGAACCGTATCCGGGGCGAGTTCGTGTACGATCCGGATGCGACGAACGTGCATACCATTGCGAGTGATATGATGCACAGGCGGCGCGGGGTGTGTCAGGACTTTGCCCATCTCATGATAGCGGCATGCCGGGTGCGAGGCGTCCCGGCCCGTTATGTGAGCGGGTACCATTTTGTCGGGGATTTGCAAGGGGGAAGCGCGGACTTCGAGCAAGCATCGCATGCTTGGGTGGAAGCATATGTGCCGGGGCTTGGCTGGTGCGGCTTCGACCCTACGAACGATGCGTTGGTCGGCGAGCGGTACGTGAAGCTTGGGCATGGACGTGACTATAAAGATATCGTGCCGGTCAAAGGCGTCTATCGCGGGAGCGGCGAAGCGGAATTGGACGTTGCGGTCGATGTGAGGCGGCTGGTTGAATAGTGCGCAGCGCTCCAGGGCAATCTGAATTGATTTCAAAAATTCAGCTGTCTTGGAGGACTGCCGCCAATGAAACATCTCGTTGTTATTGCTCATCCGAATCCGGATAGCTTCAATCATGCCATCGCGAAGCGGCTTACCGCTGCGCTGCAAGAGAAAGGGCATGAAGTCGCCATCCGCGACCTCTATTCCATCGGGTTTGAGGCCGTGTTGAGTATGAAGGATTTTGAAGCGTTGCGCGCAGGTGATATTCCGTCAGACATTCGGACAGAGCAGCAGTTTATTAGCGATGCTGATGTTCTGACGTGGATTTATCCGATCTGGTGGACAGGCTTGCCGGCGATACTGAAAGGCTACGTCGACCGCGTTTTCGCGTACGGTTATGCGTATAAGTACGGCGATGGCGGCAATATCGAGAAGCTGCTCATCGGCAAGAAAGGCTTCACTGTCAATACGCACGGAACGCCGAAGGACATCTACGACTCCATTGGTATGCTCGGTGCGCTTCAGAAGACGTCCGATACCGGCATCTTCGACTTCTGCGGCATCGAAACCGTCGGCCATCTATTCTTCGGCAGCGTACCGCAGGTGGACGACGCGGAGCGGGAAGGGATGCTGAAGCAGGTCGAGGATGAGGTGGAGCGGCTGTTTTAGTGGGAAGTGGCAGAGAGATGAAAGGGGCCGCTAGTGCGAGAGGACGCGAGTGTCGGGAGTGCGAGGGACCGAAGGTGCTGAGAGTGCCGATTTGGCACTCTCAGCGTCGAAGTGAACGGTTTTGAGAAGTGAGAGATCGTATACGATCTCTCAGCTCGGGAAACGGCGCTTTTCCGCCTAGTTAATCGCATCCCCAAGCCGCCATCGTGGCCACTCCAGGGAATGCGATCTTCTTCTTTTACTAACCGTTAAATAAACTTCCGACTCGTCTTCTTCCCGTCGCAGCTGAACACGATCCGTTTGTCCTCGACGACAGTCTCCAGATGAACCGACTTGCCCCACAGCTGCACGACATGCGGGAGGGTGCGCTCTACGTATTTCAAATCGAGCTCGACGCCTTCGTACTTGTGGAAGAGGAACAGCTCGCCGACGCGGTTGAAGTCGCCGTCCGTGACGACGATGCTTGGGAAGCCTCCGTTGACGCGGGAGACGACCAGCTGGTCGCGTACGGACTCCCACGCCTTGTCGGTGATTTTCCACTCCGCGCCTTTCTTCTCGAACACGTACAGGTCCAAGTCTCCAACAAGCTGCTTCGTCAAATAGTTGCGCAGGAAGGAGATGTCGGAGTCGAACTCGCGTACCTCGAATATTTTGTCGCGGCCCATGCCGGGCTTGCGTCCTTGGCGATCCTGCTCTTCGCGAGTCGGGTTATCCCAGCGGCGCTCGATGTCCTCGAAGATTTTGAGTCCCAGATAGTAGGGGTTCAGCGAATGGCGGGATGGCTGCACCACCGCCGAGTTGAGCTTCGCGAACTCGATCGTTTCCTCGCTCGTCAGATCCAGCTCACGGATGATCCGCTGATGCCAGTAGGAGGCCCAGCCTTCGTTCATAATCTTCGTCTCGATCTGCGGCCAGAAGTAGAGCATCTCATCCCGCAGCATCGACATAATGTCCCGCTGCCAATCCTGCAGGTTCGGCGAGTATTCCTCGATGAACCAGATAAGGTCCTTCTCCGGCTGAGGCGGGAATTTCCTCGCTTCAGAACTCTTAGCAGCCGCCGCATTGCTCGCCTGCTCTTGTTCCTCTCTGTCGAGGTTCCACAAATCGTCGTACTGTGACTGTCGAACCGGCTTGTTGACTTGATTTTCCTTATTCAGCAGCTCAATATATTGAGCTTTATCCAGCTTATACGGCCGGATTAGCGTCGGATCAACATGCTCCTGAATGGCAAGGACGGCATCGATAAACTTCTCGACCTCATCGGTGCCATACTCCAGTTCGTACTGGCTGACTCGCTCAGCCGTAGCAGACATGCTCTCGACCATGTTCCGGTTGGTGGCGCTGAACCGCGCGTTATTCTTGAAGAAGTCGCAGTGTGCGAGCACGTGAGCGACGATCAGTTTGTTCTGGATCAGGGAGTTGCCGTCCAGCAGAAACGCATAGCACGGGTTGGAGTTAATGACGAGCTCATAGATCTTGCTGAGGCCAAAATCATACTGCATCTTCATTTTATTAAACGTCTTGCCAAAGCTCCAATGGCTGAACCGCGTCGGCATGCCGTAAGCGCCGAATGTATAAATGATATCGGCAGGGCATATTTCATACCGCATCGGGTAGAAATCGAGGCCGAATCCTTGGGCGATCTCCGTTATTTCATCAATAGCTCGTTCGAGCGCTTTGATCTCATCCTGGTGCAAGTTCGTTTCCCCCTTGTAATGCGATTGTGCTTCATAGCTATATGTATGGGGACGAAAGTGGCGATATGTACTTTTTTTCGGCCGTGTAAATGCTAGATGAATATTTGACCAAGCCATGATATGATTAGTTCAACAGAACTAGTAGATGTGAGGTTTGAACTATGTCCATAGAGCTATCTGTCGCCCATTGCCCAGGCTGCGGCAACGTATTTCAGAAAAATTTGCGCAACATGTGTTCAGCGTGTTCAGCAGCGGAGGATATGGAGCTTAACTTGCTTGAACAAACCCTCAGACGAAATCGCCTGATGACGAATGAGCAGCTCTCGAATGCGACCGCAATCAACGTATCCAGAATTCATACTCTTATTCGCCGCGGCAAATTGAAGCTGTACGATTATCCGAACTTGGCCGATGCATGTGACCTGTGTGAATCACCTGTCCGCCAAGGCAAACTATGCGTGAAGTGCATGAACCGCCTCAAGGGTGATATTGAGAAGGATCGCGAGCAGATGAGCCAGAAGAAAGAGCATGTTTTCTTATCGAAATTCAGACGCTAGCTAGTGACGAGCGCCAGCCTGTTCAAGCAATGCTGCAATTTCGTGGAACCGTCTTCGCTTCGCGTGACGGAGCGGCGTGACGCCTACCTTGTCGGGGATGTTAACATCCGCGCCATGCGCGATGAGCAGCTGCGCCACTTCAATATGATTCGGGCTGTTGTTGCCGAGGACAATGACTTCCATAAGCGCTGTCCAGCCCAGATTGTTAATATGATTGACATTAATGTCACTGCCCGTCAACAGCTGGATTTCATTATACGATGTGCCTACGCCGATGGACAATGGACTACGGAAATAGGCGGACGTACAGTTGCGCTGCGGCTGCAGCATGTGATAAGGTATACATAATTAATGTGAAGGAGGTGAAGGTAGGATGAATGCAGAGAAGGTGAATGACCGTATTAGCCAGCTTCCAATTGCGATGGCTGGCATCGTGCACACTTTTGGACCTAACGGGATCAGTCTGTCCAATAACACGAACACGATAATTTCACCACTCATGCGAAGACGCCTACCTTAGACCTCGATCGGATAATTGACCGAAGAGTCGCAGGCTATTTGCCTGCGGCTCTTTTTGTTGTACCTGTGATCAGGGATCGGGCCGGAGGGAAGGCGGAGCTTCCGACGACTATTAGGAGGATTCCACGATGATTATTATAAACGGCCAGCATATTAAGAAATATTACGGGGCGAACCTCGTCCTTGAAGATGTAACATTCGAAATTCAGGAGAAGGAAAGAATCGGTCTCGTCGGCCGAAACGGAAGCGGCAAGTCTACGCTCATCTCCCTTATAGCCAGGCTGTCGAAGCCGGATGAGGGATTGCTGACGATCCGCAAAGAGCTGCGAATCGGCTATTTGGCGCAAATTCCAGCCCATTGGGATGACGGAACGGTGTACGACGTACTGGCGTCCAGCTGCAAGGAGCTGCTCGAGTGCAAAGAGAAGATGACGCAGCTCGAGCAGCAGATGTCTGATCCGGACACGGCAAGCGATTCGAAGCGACTAGAGCGGCTGCTCGCCGATTATGCGAAGCTGCAGGAGCGGTTCCAGACCGAGGGCGGCTACGAGCTGGACGCGCGAATCGATACGGTGGCGAACGGCTTGCAAATTCCGAAGGCGATGTATGAGCGCAGCTATGCGTCGTTGTCAGGCGGCGAGAAGACGAAGATCGGGCTGGCCGCGCTGCTCATAAGCGGGCCGGAGCTGCTGCTGCTCGACGAGCCGACGAACCATCTGGATCTGCAGAGCGTCGCATGGCTGGAGTCGTACCTGAACAGCTACGATGGTGCGTGCCTAGTCGTCTCGCATGACCGGGCTTTCCTGGACAATGTCGTTAGCAAGATCATCGATCTGGAGGATGGCGAAGCGACGAGCTATCATGGCAATTACAGCAGATATGTGAAGGAGAAAGAAGAACGGCTGCTGCAGCAGTTCGCCCAGTACCAAGAGCAGCAGAAGCAGATTAAGAAGATGAAGGATTCGATCAAACAGCTGACGGAGTGGGGGCGCAATAGCGGTAACGAGAAGTTCTTCAAACGGGCATTCTCGATGCAGAAGGCGCTTGACCGGATGGAGAAAGTGAAACGGCCAGTGCTTGATCCGAAGAGCGCTGAGTTTCAGCTGAAGCCGGAGGACCGTTCAGGGAAGCGGGTTGTAACGCTTAGTGGTGTGAGCAAGCGTTATGGCTCTAAAGTGCTGCTGAACGAAGCGGACGGCATGCTGCTGTATGGCGACAAAATCATGCTGCTCGGGCGCAACGGCACCGGCAAAACGACGCTGTTCAAAATGATCATCGGCGACGAGGCGGCAGATGACGGTGCGATTGAAGTAGGAGCGCGGGTCGAGATTGGCTACTTGGCGCAGCAGGAATATCCTGCGGACGATAAGAAGAGCGTGCTCGCTTATTTCCGCGAGCAAGCAGCAATGGAGGAAGGCGAAGCGAGGTCGCATCTGGCGCGGTATCTCTTTTACGGGGCAAGTGTATTCAAGGGCGTCAGCCAGTTGTCCGGCGGCGAGTGGACGCGTCTGCGACTCGCGCTGCTGATCCTCAAGAAGCCGAATTTGCTGCTGCTCGATGAGCCGACGAACCATATGGATATTGCGGCGAGGGAAGCGCTGGAGGAGGCGCTCGAGGAGTTCCCAGGGACGATTCTAGCGATATCACATGACCGGTACTTCATCAATAAGCTGGCAAGTCATATTTGGGAGCTGCGGAGCGGCCAAATCCATGTGTTTACGGGCAACTATGAGAATTATGCGGAGAAACGGGAGGAACTGCTCGATAGAGAAGCTTCGACTCAAGCTTCGGTACAGCAGCATAAGGAGCCGGCGGCAGCTGCAACAGCTGCAACAGCTGCACATTCTGCGAAACAGACTTTGCAGAATAAGCAAGGCAAGGCAGGGCGAGTGGATGAAGAGAAGCTGGAAGCGCACATTGAGCAAGCGGAGAAGCAGCTCGCTATGCTTGATGCCGAACTGCTGGAGGGGGCTTCTCAGACGCAGGGGGATACCGCGGAGCTTACAAGAAGGTGGATGCAGAGAGAGGAACTGCAGCAGCAGCTAAACGAACTCTATGAGAACTGGGCGGCCAAGTAGAAAATTGTCGAATCTTGCAAAAAAACTGGTAATTTATAGACAGCTATATGATATAGTTAGAGGAAAATAACTTATATTTCCTGACAGTCGCTGCGGTCTACTACAACCAGAGGAGTCGATGAATGACGCTATGCTTTCCGTCCTGGCCTATGAATTTCATGGATTGCTCTATATTCTAACTGCTTGTATGTTAATTCTTATCGTGAAGCCGAGAGCGATGGTTACGGTAAAGCAAAGAGGTCTGCTCTTTATAGCGATATTTGTACTGCTAAGCGTGTGTTACATGTCGATGGAAGAGATTGATCCGCTTGTATTCGCCCTGTATCTCATCCCGATTCTGACCGCACTCAGTTCGATGTTTGAAGGCTGGCCCGCAAGTACGGTCGCGTGGATTGCTTTTCTCGTATGCGGGTATTGGATTGCGGGGACAGAGCCTGTCGCGACAGTAGTTGGCGCAACCGTAATCCTGCTGCTCGGACTTCTGTTTCACTTCAAGTGGCTGCGTACCTCCGAACTTAGCCAGCTGATGTACAAGGCGCTGCTGTTCATCGCTATCTACGAAGCGGTTTATATCGGCATCTACTATCAGCGCGGCTACGAGGTACCGCTCAGCATGCTTGCAGTTATTTTGGCGGGGACGTTTCTTTCAACGGCGCTTGTCTTCTTCACTTTCTATCAAGTAAGAAATCACGAACGGATGCGGGAAGAGCTGTATAACGCGGAAAAATACCACATGATCGGCCAGCTAGCCGCTTCAATCTCGCATGAAATCCGCAATCCGCTAACGACGACGCGAGGATTTCTGCAAATGATGGGCAAACCGAATATTAACCAGGAGGCGCTGGAGCGCTACCGGATGCATGCGATTGATGGGATCGAGCATGCGAATTCCATCATTACGGATTATTTGAACTATGCGAAGCCGTCGATTGAGGATGCGCGCCCGATTGATGTTAAGGCAGAGATTAATGCGCTAATTCCGTGGGTATCGCCGCTGTCCGTGATGTCGAGCATCGAAATTAATATCGTCCATGAGCAGGAGCAGTGCTTCTATATTCTGGGCGAGCCGAAGAAGTTCCAGCAATGCTTGCTCAATCTGATGAAAAATGCGATCGAAGCGATGCCAGGCGGCGGAGTGCTCACGATCACGACACGGGTTGATCAATCGAATGTCTATATTCAGATCGCGGATACGGGCATCGGCATGAACAAGCTGCAGTTGAAGCGCATTGGAATGCCGTTCTTCACGACGAAGGAGAAGGGGACGGGGCTCGGCCTCATGGTCGTCGTAAGCTTGGTGAAGGTGATGGGCGGACAAATTGTATTCAGCAGCAAGACAGGAAAAGGCACGATTTGCGAAATCCGTTATGTGCTGCATAGCTGAGGGCGATAGCGAACGAAGACGGCACGACAAAAAGCACCGCCTCCAAGGGCCTTCGAGGGCCTTCAAGGGCGGTGCTTTTTGTTACGGTTAAGGCGAGTCAACCGGAGGAAGCTGTCTGACGTAGCTGTCCGAGAGTTGAAGCAGCTTAAGCGCGCGGTTGTATTGATCTTCTGTGGTGCTCGAATTTGGCGCTACTGTGCCCTTAAGCGGGTAATAAGTGCCATCCTTGAAGTTCGTACCCGGAATGAACAGTTCATGATCCGTAATAACCGAACCGGAAGGCAAGTAATAACGTTCCGGCAGTACGTTCGAGCTCTGGTTGAGCAAATCTTGTCCGAAGTGAATGTGATCACCCATCGAAAAGCCGAGCAAATTCGCAACCGTTGGCATAATATCGGCTTGCGCACCGAGCTGTGGCAGCTCTTGCTGCGGTTGATCGATGCCAGGCGCGGAAATAACAAGCGGGATGTTGATCATATCCGTAATGCCATAGTCGCGGCCATAAATTTCGTGCATGAGCGCTTTATCGTCGCTATCCAGCGAGTAGATTGGCAGGCCAAGATGGTCGCCATATATGACGAAGACGCTGTTGTCCCACAGACCGCGTTTCTTCAAGTCATCGATAAACAAGCCAAGCGAGTAATCGGTGTAGTTCTGTGCCCGAATGTAGTCACCGACGAAAGTGCCTTCATAACGGTCAGGGAGATCCAGCTTGTATTTTCCTTTTGGGATCGTAAAAGGATGATGCGACGACATCGTGATGAGCTGCGAGTAGAATGGTTTGCCTGACTCCTGCATCTTGCTCAGCTGCTCTGCCGTCTTCTTGTAAAGTACCTCATCGGAAGGACCGAAGAATACCATATCGTCCGTGCCGAAGAAGGATTGATCGTAATAGTTGTCCCAGCCGACCGCTTTGTACAGTTCTTTACGGTTCCAGAAGTCGACGACGTTCGTATGGAATGTCGCAGTCTGGTAGCCATTCTCTTCTGCTAAGCGCGGCAAGCTAGGCAGCTTGCGATCGGTATACATCATTGTAGCAGCGCCGGTTGGCGGCGTGTAGAACGATGTATTGACGATGAATTCAGCATCGGATGTGTTGCCTTGTCCGACCTGCTGATAGAAGTTCGGGAAGTACAGGTGCTCATGCGCCAATTTGTTAATATTCGGCGTAATTTCTTGGCCGTCAATCTTCAGATCGATCAGGAAGTTCTGGAACGCCTCCATCTGAACGATGATCAGGTTTTTGCCGGAAGCAGTCTTCCAGTATTTCGGCGTTTGCGGCTCCGTAATGCCTTTTGCTTGGTCGATCGTTTGCTGCGTAATGTCGGCCATCGGAATTTCCGGCATTTTGGAATCGGCAAAGATGGTGTAGAGCTCATAGTTTAGAATGCCCATGTCTTCGGCTTTTACCAGTTCGTTCATACTCGCGCGATTCGGCAGGATGTTGAACAAGCAAAGGGCGAGCGAGACGATGAACACGACCGACACAAGGGCTCTGTTCAGCGGCGCTTGGCTGAATTTCTTCCAGTCCTGCAGCTTCGAACGGCGAAGGAGCAGCACGATAAAGACGATGATATCCAGGAAAATAAACAAATAATAAGGGTCAAGAAGAGAGAAAACGCTGCTCTTGACGGCAGTTACCTGATTAGCTTGCTCGAGTGCATGATACGTTACGATAATACCAAAATATTTATAGTACATAATGACTGCGAATAAGATGGCCGTCACGAATAAATTGACCGTAACATATAGGGCAAGCTTGCGTTTGGTAGCGAACCATTCAATTAAGCAGAATAGGAGCCAGAAGAACGGAAGCTCCGTGACGAGCAGCGTCCAGGACGGACCGCCGTCGAAAATAACGAAGTATGCGAGCATGCTTTTGATAACGAGAATGAGGGTGAAAAAAAGAAAAGGCCTCATCTGCAGCAGCCGCTTAAGTTGCCTTATCGGCATGTTGAAATCCTCCTACGAATTAATGTCCAAAGTTCCATTATAACCTCATCTCGTACATTATGCTCCTGTGCTAGACGATTTGTCAAAATGGTAAATGCACACAAAGAGCCCCCTCAAGTGGTATACTACATGTATTCTATGAATTTTTCGTGAAGGGTAACGATTCGACTATGAATGCTATTCGAGCGATGGTCTCGTCGCTTCGGTTACAGCTTGGGCCAAGGGCGTGGCATAATTTCACCTCGGACACAACTGCTTCCTTATTATTCAGCTTCTTTAACGTCGTCTTCAATCAATTTTATATCCCGATGGCGATCCAGCAAGGTGCGTCCAATATTCAGGTTGGTCTGCTGTCGGCTGCTCCAGCAATTGGTCTGTTGTTCTCGCCGCTCTGGGCAGGCTTGATTGAGCGTTCCCAATCGCCGAAGCCGTTCGTTGTCGTGCCTAACTTCGTTGCCCGTGTACTTATCCTGCTGCCGGCATTCTTCGGCGTGCCGGTTGTCTATGTGTGCGCAGCTCTCATGTTCCACATGCTGATGGGGATTCAAGCACCCGCCTATGCGTCGCTTGTCGTGCGGATGTATCCGCCTGAGCATCGCGGAAAGCTGATGGGGAATGTGCGCGTAGCAATGGGACTTATTATGATTCCGACCGCATTCTTTATTGGAAAATGGATCGATGCTTCAGGACCTTCCGGGCCGCTGCTATTCGCTTCTATTACAGGTGTTATCTCTATAGTAGTGTTTAATCGGGTCAAGGCGCGTAAAGTACCGTCGAGTGGAGAGCGCGGTAAGAAACGTGCTTCGCTTCGCGAGCAGCTGCAGCTCATCAAACAGAAGCCGGAGATCGGCATCTTCTTCGCAGCTTGTACATTCAGCGGCTTCGGCAACCTTGTCGCGAACCCGCTCTATCAGATTATCCAAGTTAATCATCTGGAGCTGACGAATACGCAGATAGGTTTCGCGCGGATTGCTTATTTCTCGTGTCTGCTCGTTTCCTATTTAATTGTCGGCAGTGTGATTGATAAATTGTCTGCCAAGCATACGGTTGCGTATGGTTTTGCTGCCTTCGCGACGGTGCCGCTGCTGTATGCGTTCTTCGGCAACTATCCGGCCGTGCTCGTTGGAAGTGGCATTCAAGGATTGGGCGATGCCATCTGGGATATCGGCTTCCTCGCCTATATGCTGCGCCTGGCTCCAGGACGCGAAGCGATCGTGTTCGGGCTGCATCTTATGTTGTTTGGTATTCGGGGGAGTATCGCGCCGCTGCTTAGCACGACGTTGTCAGGTGCGATGCCGCTTGCTTATCTGCTGTATGCGTCGGCGCTTTTCGGATTTGCTGGTGTGTTGGTGTTTGTGTTTTATAGTAAGGGAGCTGCGCGTGGGGTTGAGAGGGCGGAGCGGGTTTAGAGTTTGAAAGAGCGTTTTATTTGATTTGGGAAAAGCCGCTCCCGCACGTCTAACGGTTGTCACGAAACCTAATGTGCCCCAAATGCCTATTCTATTGTTCTAGCGGTTGTTAGCGAGCCTATTGGTGATTTTCCGCCAAGTATCGAGCGTTTCTCAGTTAATGGCCGCTGTCACAACCGTTAAAATATTTTCTCAAATCTGCTCACAGGCATTCAGGAGGAGTGCGCGCCGCACGGCATCCCGTTCCATATATGGGGGATGGACGACGAGTTCGAAATGCCGCAAGGCGACGATGTCGGCATTATTCTGCACCCGCATCTGAAGAGCGGCAATGAGATGCCGCTCGACCTGCTGCGCAAGTGGAAGGAAGAGGGGAAGCGGATGGTGACGGTCCACTTCTACTATCCGCATCTGCACATCCCGTACGTCATCGTCGACAACTTCGTCGGCGGTTATCTCGCGACGGAGCATCTCATTCGCTCGTGATGATGGGCAATCAGATGGCCCAGATGCCGACGAATCTGCAGACCATCGCGGGCAATGCGATGGTGCCCTTTGACCTGATCGAGACGCAGATGATGGCTGCGGCGTTACTGGTTATATTGCCGTCGCTGCTGCTGTATGCATTCGCGCAGCGGTATTATGTGGAGGGCATCGAGCGGACGGGGATCGTGGAGTGAAATGCAAAGCAGTGCAGTGTGCGTTGACCGCCTTGGTTATCCTGATGGATGACTGTGGCGGTTTTTTTGCGTGTGGGAGTGTCGCTCCGCAGGCGCTGTCGCTCTAAGGAACCGTACCGCGCTTATTCGTGCTTCATAGGCGCGTATGGAGTGCTAAGGAACTCCAGCGAACTTATTTCCCGATTTTGGAGCTCAGAAAGTCGCGTTCTCGCCAAATAGTGACTGTGGAGTTCCTTAGAGTTGGAAAACGTCGAAAAACGGGCAAAATAGCGTGTCTGAGGTTCCTTAGAAGTTTGCAGAATTTAGCGGCAGGCTGCGGTCCAATAGAGTTACATCGAGCAATGCGTGAGGCAGCGAAGAGTTAGTTAAAAGAGGTGTCTCAGAGTATCTACATTCGCCGACTTAGCCCCAAATCAGCCAACGAAGCAACCTAGAGTATCTACATTCGCCGACTGAACACCAATTTTGCCAATGTAGCGACCTGGAGTATCTGCTTCGCGTTCCGCCACCCTCCCCGGTCATCGCTGGATGACCGGGGCTTTTATTTTGCTGCGTCCGCGTGGTAACGGAGAAGGGGCAGCAGCACACACAAATACACAAAAACCTCCGCCCATCAACGGGCGGAGGTTCACACTCGCACGCACTAACCCATTCAAACCACGACACCCTCCCGCTTACGGAAGAACGACTTCAGCGCGTTGTACACTTCGCCTTTTTCGCGTATGACGTAGTGCATGAAGTTCGGCAGGTTGATGTGCTTATACGCCGACATCAGCGTGCTGGAGCGGTTGTATTGGTTCACCTCGCCGTAGCCGAACAGGTTCGCGCGTTTGAGCAGCTCGCCGATCAGCTTCACGCAGCGCTCGTTGTCGCTCGTCAGGTTGTCGCCGTCGGAGAAGTGGAACGGATAAATATTGTACACCGACGGAGGGAAACGGTTGTCGATGATATCGATCGCCTTAATATACGCCGACGAACAGATCGTTCCGCCGCTCTCGCCGCGGGTGAAGAACTCCTCCTCGGTCACTTCCTTCGCCTCGGTGTGATGCGCGATAAACACAATTTCGACATTCTCGTACTGATGCCGCAGGAAGCGGGTCATCCAGAAGAAGAAGCTGCGCGCCACGTACTTCTCGAAGGAGCCCATCGATCCGCTCGTATCCATCATCGCCAGAATGACGGCGTTGGATTGCGGCTTCACGATTTCCTCCCACGTCTTATACCGCAGGTCATCCGGCGATATGCCGTGAATGCCCGGCGTGCCATGCGTTGCGTTGCGCTTCAAGTTCTCGAGAATAGTCCGCTTCTTATCGATGTTGGACATAATCCCTTTCTTCCGTATATCGTTAAAACGAATTTCTTTCGTTTCCAGCTGATCGCGATCCTTCTGCTTCAGAAATGGCAGTTCAAGCTCCTCGAAAAGCATCGTCTCCAGCTCCGCTAAGCTGATTTCAGCTTCGACAATGTCGTCGCCAGGCTGATCGCCGGCATTCTCGCCTTTGCCGCCTTTCTGGGCGGAAGCGGGGTCGACTCCGAGCACGTCGCCGACTTGGCTGTCGCCGTCGCCTTGGCCGACATGCTTGTTTTTGTTGAAGTTATAGACAAAGCGGTACTCATCGAGACTGCGGATCGGTACTTTAATAACATGTTTCCCGTCGGACATGACAATGTTCTCTTCCGATACAAGATCGGGTAAGTTCTGTTTGATCGCCTCGCGAACCTTCTGTTGATGTCTCGCCTGATCCTGATGCCCTTTGCGATGAAGCGACCAGTCCTCGCGCGACACGGTGTAAAGCGTACCATTTTTATCTGCCATGCCTCCAGCACCTCCTCATACCGTTTAAAGCTTGTTGTTATTCATTGTATTCAAGTCTCGGACGGTTATGTGAACGAAAAAGCGCGGAGATTCTAGCAATCTGGCATTCGGGACGGGAAACTATGGCTCGATTCTTTCAATGACGGTGCTTCCCCAAGGGGCTGTTTTCACATCGACGACGAGGTCGCCCGAACGCGCACGGTCCTCCAGCGACTTCCCGGTGTTCTCTGCGACGTAATACTGTTCGAGTCCGTAATGGATGCGGATCGTCTCATCATTCGCGTACTGCACGCGCCCTTTCAGCAGTACCTCGCCTGACGCATGAGAAGGCTTACTCGGGTAGACGCCTTTTATCTCATAGAATCCGCCGGAGCCGTTCTCCTGCAGGAGCACATATACGGTATCGCCGCGCTCTGCTTTATGCTCGGCATCCTTCCACATCGACCAATTGGCATTGTTTATCTTGTAATTGAGCTGTACATAGTCGCCGTAGAGCTGGTCGCGCGGGTCGACCGGGGTCGTCTGCAGCCGGATTTCTTTGCCTACCCAGAGCGCCGAGTAGTGAAAAAGCACGATGCCAGTAAGGAACAGCAGCTGCATGACTACGAGCACAATGAGCCAGAAGCTGCCGCTGCGCTTCAACCGGTTATCAGTCTTCATGACGATGCTCCTCCTCGTCGTGCAGTTCCGTGAGAAACTGCTTTTTCCGCCGGTTCAAGAACCAGCTCAGTGCAAGCAGCAGGATGCCGCCGATGATGAAGAAGATCGATTTGTCCATAAAATCCCATGCCAGCTTGCCGTAAGCCGCCATCGTACTCGTCAGGAACAGGATCGTGCCGAGGTTGATTTTGACCGCCCATTCTTCCGCATAGCCCCGCCAGAGCAGGTAGAGGGAGAAGAGGAACAGCGTGATCAGGTACGCGGCATCCGCGCCGTGAGCGAGGTAGAAGAAGGGCAGCGCCAGAATCCAGTCGACGCCCGAAGCCAGCCGACCTCTGCGATATTTGCCTGCGAGCGACAGCGCGAAGAGAACGACGAGGGCAAGTACGAACCACGCCGGCTGCGCAGATAAGTCTTTCAGGAAAGAAGAGTCATTCGAATCATTCCAGAACAGGACGATAAACAGATTGTGCACGAATGCGGCAATGAGCGGAATCGCTTGGAACGGATAGACGGACTTGCGTTCTCTGGTCCAGTCCATTGCGGTGTACAGAAGCCAGACCGGAATGAAGAACCAGGAGAATGCCCAGTCATGCACAGTTACGAGCAGGATGCTCTGAATCGTGAAGCTTGCGGCGAGCAGCCAGGCGAGCAGTGTATTCGGCCTCTTCAGCCAGTAGTAACCAAGCCCGACAACCATTATGGCAAAAGCAATGAAGCTGAATCGGTTGAGCTCTGTGGAGTTATACCATTGCAAGCACGTGAATATGAGCAATGTGATGATAAATAGGTAACGGCTCTTTATTAGCCAAGTCAGCAGCAGGCCTGCCGTGCCCCATACGATAAAAGAGGTGACGTCGTAAGCTTGCAGATGGAACATCTGGCCAATCAGCACGATGCCTGCGCCGAAGGTGAGCAACCCAAGGCCGATCAGCGCGACGCCAAGCTTGTCATGACCTCGTCTGCGGAAAGTTTCGCCGGATGTATAGAAACCGATCATGGCCAACCCGATGATAAGCAGCCGGATAAGCTGCGGAATCTGCTGCCAGTTCGCGGCGACGAAGCTCAGGATTCCGAGCCCGACAAGAATGCTGCCCAGCAGCGGGATAATGCCGATCGCACGCTTCTGTTCCGGATAGAGCGCAAGGATGCGCTGTAATTGATCGGATGTAATAATGCCTTTCTGTGTCCATGTTTGGCCTTCTTGCTGCAGCCATTTTCTATTCATGTGAGGCACCCCTTTCTTGCTTCTTACATCCAGTATAGTCATCGTTATGGCAAAACATAGTACTAACTTTCCCTAGTACCAGCCATATGTCCCAAATGACTTTTGGATAGCAAAAAGTCACTTGCACAATATGTTATATTTGATATAATGCAACTATACAAATTTGGTGCGAAGACGAAAGGATCGGAGGTTTCGTATGCAGGACGGACGAATTCCAATCTACCAGGTCATTCAGGATTATATTAAGAATCAGATTACGACCGGAATATGGAAGACCGGGGATCAAATCCCCACAGAGAAGGAACTGATGGAGCAGTTCGACGTGAGCCGGATTACGGTATCGAATGCGCTGACGGGACTGACGAAGGAAGGCTGGCTGTATCGGATTCAAGGCAAGGGCAGCTACGTGCAGGAGATGAAGAAGCAGCCTGCTCAGTCAACGGCGGGAAGCGGTTATGGGCTGCAATTAGGAGACCAGCAAGCAGAGTCGCGCCGGATTATCGGGCTCATAATGCCGAACTCCAGTGACTTCTTCTCGATTCGACTCAGCAGCGGCATTCGGAAGGCTTTGTCGCAGACGGGCTATAATCTCGTGCTGATGTTCTCGGATAACTCCACAGAGCGGGAAGCGGTAGCGATTCGGGAATTGCTTGGCATGGGCGCAGCGGGGCTTATTATTTTCCCAGCGGATGCAGAGACGTACAACGAAGAGATCCTTCGCCTGAAGCTTGATCGGTATCCATTCGTCATCATTGACCGGTATTTATCGGGCATTGATACGCATTACATCGGCTCGGATGGCGTGGAAGCATCGCGTCTTGCGGTCAACCATCTCTACGAACTCGGACATCGCGACATCGCAATTTGCTCGGATGTGCCGCTCTCTACGACGTCGATCGAACAGCGGGTTTCCGGCTATATGAAGGCACTTAAGGAGCGGGGCGAGATGATTAATCCGGCCCTGATGCTGACGGAGTTCTATGTGGATCACGATGAGACGGAAATCGACCAGCAGCATCCGCTGTTTCGTTATGTGAAGAACGGACTTGCTACAGCATATATCGCCTTGAATGGCTACATGGCTATGCATTTATACAAGATCGTCCGTTTCCTTGGCTTGGAAGTGCCGAAGGATCTGTCCATTGTTACGTTTGATAGTCTGTCGCCAAGCAAGGAGTTTAATTTCTTTACCTACATTGATCAGCATGAGGACGAAGTCGGCCGAATCGCAGTCGAGCAATTGCTAGATTTGCTGCAGCACGGCCAGTTGGCTGGCGAAACCAAGTACCGCAAGATCATCATGCAGCCGCATCTCGTGCCAAGCTTGTCGACAGCGCCGGTCGCGCTGCGCAATACAAATAAGACGCAATGAAAGAAGATGGAGAACCTTGCGAGCAATGTCATTAAGTTAACTCAATGACATTGACCGAGAATAGAAATGGAATCCAAAATGGCATGAGGGAAACCCCTGTGCCGTTTGTTTTTTTGGTGCAGTCTGAAAAAAGTGTACAGCAAACAAGCGGATAGACAATCCGCTTAAAAAATGTTCATTCGAACCGATTTATGCTACTCTGTAGACGAAGCTTACAGATGATTTATAGCGTGTTTTGCGCGTATTCTGCTGCCCTGGTCGAATCGGGCGAATCGGCAAAACGTTTCTTCGAATCAGTGCTTCAACATCAGACGGGGGTTCATCGTCTCTTGAGCGCA
>NZ_QTTN01000066.1 GCF_003386535.1 Paenibacillus taihuensis | reverse complement strand
GCACCAGACTTAGGATCTGGCGGGCGACCGTGGGGGTTCAAGTCCCTCTACGCGCACCATATATTTTGCGGAAGTGGCTCAGCGGTAGAGCATCGCCTTGCCAAGGCGAGGGTCGCGGGTTCGATTCCCGTCTTCCGCTCCATTATGTGCCCTTAGCTCAGCTGGATAGAGCATTTGACTACGAATCAAAAGGTCGGGAGTTCGAATCTCTCAGGGCACGCCATTTCTTCTTCACTTCTTCATAACGGGATGTAGCTCAGCTTGGTAGAGCACCTGGTTTGGGACCAGGGGGTCGCATGTTCAAATCGTGTCATCCCGACCATCTATTACAGACAAGCTTCTTGCTTCTAGCAAGAAGTTTTTTTTGTGCTTCCCGCTCGAATATTCATTAAAACGTTTTATACATTTTTAACGGAACTTTATCGATTTTTTCATCGTTTTTATAGTGCATATCGTCACAAATCCAGCAGTATCAAGGGTTTTGCAGCTTAGAAATATCATGTTGTTTTAATGTTGTTAGATTTGCCCACTGAATGGTAAGATGACATTACAAGCTCATTGTAAGCACTTACAATGCGATTTTGACCGACCAGCTGACGGTCATGATCTGCTTCACTCCGGAGAGTAAAAACGTTTTATGTGCTTAACATGTGGCTTGAACAGGTCTATCTAAATCTGAGGGGGACTCGTCCTATGAAAAGCAGGAAGGTCATTGCTTTGCTCACCTCGGTCATACTCGTACTGTCACTTCTAGCAGCATGTTCGAACTCGAATGACAAAGCAGCTAATGATTCGGCTAGCAAGGCGAATAATACGACTAAGACGAACAACACGGACACCTCAAGCACAGCTTCGAATAACAGCACCTCAGACAACAGCTCTTCCACCACCACAGAAGACTCCGCGAAGAAGGAAGACAAGACAATCACATTCTCCACCATCACGAACTACTACACAGCCGGCTTACAAGTAGCCGCAGAGGATTACCACAAGCTGCACCCGGAAACGACGGTTAAGATCGACATCGTGACAGATAACACGACGTATCAAACGTCCTTCCAAGCGAAGATGGCTGCTGGCGGAGACGATGCACCGGATATCGTGCATGCGAACCTCCTCGGTGACAGTCCAGCCAATAACATCGATAAGGGCTTCCTCATGAAGCTGGATGACTTCGTGAAAGAGCCCAACCCGTACAATAACGGAACATCGCTATGGGACGGCATTAACGCGGATTACTGGCCGTACGCTTATACGGCTAACGGAAACATCTTCATGGTGCCTTTTGACATCGTTGGAACAGGCTTCTTCTATAACAAAGATATTTTCGCGAAAGCCGGTATTACAGATCCACCCCTGACATGGGAAGACATATTCGCTGACCTTCAGAAGCTGAAGGACGGAGGCTATATTCCCGTGGCGATGACGCAAGCGACAGGCGGCGATACCGAGGGCTGGATGGTTGAGGCGTTCGCGGACTGGTCGGCACGCCAATACATTCCGGAGATAGTCGTTCAAGCGGGTGATGCACGCAATACGCCGCAGGTTGAAGCGATTAATTCCAAAGTGAAATACGATGTGAACAATCCATTCTTCGACGTTGGCGCAATTACGGACAATGAACGTCTGATGGCGTTGTGGAAGAGCGGCAAGTACGACGCGCAGGGCCCTGCTGAACAGAAGACATGGTCCACGCTGAAGGAGCTGTCGAAGTTCCTGCAGCCAGGCTACGCGACGATGAAGGACGCAGATGCGTATCAGCTCTTTATCTCGGGCAAAGCTGCAACATACTGGAACGGCAGCTGGCAGGTTGGTCAAATTTTGAAGGACCAGCAGTCGCTTGGCGATAAGAAGTTCCAATGGGGAACGTTCAAATTCCCGGACTTCAAAGATGCCGATCCGAACTTCCCAGGTCATCCGCGCGGCATTCTTGTTCCAGGTCACCAACTGGCGATCACGAACAAGAAGGACGCTGAAACTGTAGCGCGCTCGAAGGATTTTCTGCAATTCCTATACTCGCCTGATGAAGCACAAAAAGTATTCTCGGCTACGATCGATGCGGGACAATTCGTTCAAGGACCGAGCCTTGTAAAAGGAGTAACGCTCTCGGACGAAGTCAATTCCTACCTCGATGGCTTCAAAGTGGCAGGTAATATGAGCTTCTCCATCGGCGGCATCACAGGAGGTAACCCTGCTGCTGAACCAAACGCAACGGCAGAGATGAAGGACTTGGAGCTGTCTTATTACAACGATAAGATTTCGCTGCAAGATTATCTCAAGAAGAGAGCGGATCTAACGAAGAAAACGAATGAGAAGTACATCAAGGACAATAAGTTCGACCTGGATTCAAAAACGAATCCATAAGGAAATGAAGAAAAGCGTCTCGGCGGGGTAGTGGATCAGCCACCCCCGTCTTGCGCTTGTTGATAGGGACAATTGCCGAGGAGAGGAGCATTCGATGAAGAGCGCGGCGAAATGGAAGCGGTATGGCACCTCCTATTTGTTTCTTGTACCTTCCTTTGGGTTTATCGCCACTTTCTTGTACTATCCGATTTTACTGGCATTCGCTCACTCGTTTACCGAGTGGAATCTCGTGAAGTCCACGTGGGTCGGTCTAGCTAACTTCAAGCAAATGTGGAGCGAGCCAACATTTACGAAAGGTGCAGCCAACCAGCTGATCTACACGCTGAGCGATGTGGTGAAGGCGGTCGTATTCCCGCTGCTCGGTGCGGAGCTCATCTATTTGCTCGGCGGCCAGCGACTGAAGTATATGTTCCGAACGGGTTTTATTTTGCCGATGCTATTGCCTGGAATTGTGACGATTCTGCTCTGGCAGAACATTTATGATCCGACCAACGGACTGCTGAACCAGCTGCTTCACTTGCTCGGACTTAACTCCACCCGTGCATGGCTAGGGGAGGACAAAACCGCGATTTGGTCCATCGTGATGATGGGGCTGCCATTCATATCCGGACTGCCCTTCCTCATCTTCTATGCGGCGATCGGAAACATGAATCAGGAGCAGCTGGAGTCGGCGCGGATTGACGGGGCGAACGGCTGGAATGTATTCTCGCGAATGCATCTGCCTTTTCTCATCCCGCAGTTTAAGGTCGTCATTATCCTTACGATCATTTCCAGCTTGCAGGACTTCGTGAAGATTCTGGTTATGACTGGCGGAGGTCCAGGCGTGGCGACGACGAATCCGGCGATGGTCATGTACAATGCGGCTTTCGGAAGCTCGCAGTATGGGTACGGATCTGCAATTGGCGTTAGTTTATTCCTCGTCATTCTCGTCATTACGCTGTTTAATATGAAGTTCCTGAAGACGGATTACTAAGGGGGGCCGCACAGATGACGACGATGACTGCCACATGGGTGAAATGGACCGGCGGGGCTCTTCTCGCGATACTGCTGCTGCTTACCTTAGTTCCATTCATTCTGCTTGCTTTCTTCTCGTTCAAAACGCAAATCGAGGTGCTTATCGAATTCTGGGGCATGCCCGAGAAGCTGCATTTCGAGAATTACACCGCTGCATGGGATGTCGTCCGCAATAGTATCAGTCATTCCTTGCTCGTCTGCTTCTCGACGGTGCTCGGCGCGGTGCTGCTCGGTTCGTTGTCCGGCTATGTGTTCGCAAGACATCAGTTTCCGCTGAAAGGTCTGCTGTACATTCTGCTGATTGGCGTTATGATGATTCCATCGCTGCTGACTATCGTGCCGCTGTATGCGATTGTTTCCAAGATCGGCATTACGGGTTCGTATTGGGGACTTATCCTTCCCTATATATCCGGAACGCAGCTGCTGGGTATTTTGTTATGCCGGACGTTGTTCGAATCGCTTCCTGAAGAGTTATTCGAAGCGGCGCGGATGGATGGCGGGAACGAATTTTATCTGTATTCGCGAGTGGCATTGCCACTCTGCATTCCGGTTCTCGTAACAGTAGGGATTGTTACTTTCCTTGCCGTATATAGCGACTATCTGTGGCCGTTCATCGTACTTGACCAGGAGCATCAAACCTTCACGATGGCGGCAGTCAGCTTGAATCACTCCGGGCGCTCTGACGTCGGATTATCTTTCGTAGGTTATATTATCGGCAGTGTGCCGACCATTCTCGTCATCATCTTCGGCATGAAGTATTACATCGAAGGCATGGTGTCCGGGGCAGTAAAATCGTAGATGAAAAGAGGAACGATATGGACACTCAACAATTCAATTTGAAGCTGCCGCTCTGGGTATGGCATGAGGATAGAGAGCATCGCCCAAGCTTTAAGCTGTCCCGCAAGTTTAAGCTTGATCAGGAAGTAAGCGGCGCAGCGCTGCATGTTTCTTTTACGGGCTCGGCCCGTGTCTTACTGGATGGCGTGTTAGTTGAAGAAATCGGGGAACGGGCCGGCAATGCAGGAGAATGGTTGACGGTTGCGGCGTTGCCAGGCGTGCTGCAGGAAGGTGAGCATGAGCTGTCTCTGGAGCTGAGCTGCAGCGCATTCGTCCCGCTGGCGGAAGTGAACTATTATCTGTGGAACCGCCGTGTCGGGGCGATTGCCTATCTGCAGGGCGATGGCTTCTGGCTTGTGACGGATGAATCGTGGCAGGCCGATGATGCGCAGGCTGCTGTCATCTGCAGGCTTGGCGAAGAGCCTTTCGGAGATTTGGAAAATAGCCCGGCTGCGTTCGTAGCAGGCGGTTATGGTGATATCGAAGCCTATGATTTGAACAGCACGACAGTCATAGAGGCGGCAGAGCTTCAAGCGTCAGTTGCGAACGGCGTTGTCGGTCTATCCGGCAGTCACGGTCAAGACGGAACGCTGGTGAAGCCGGAGCAAGAGCAGCTCGAGCTGTTCTATCATCTGCGCAAGCAAAATGAATGGAAAGCGATGCGGAGCCTGCAGCGTGAGATGAATCTAACCGCTGCGTCGTCTGTGACGATTGATCTGCAGGCGGAGTATAATTGCCGATTCACGGCGTCCAATCACGGGACTGAGCGCGTGAAGCTGCTGTGGAACGGCGCTGAGTCGCTGCATGAGCTAGCGCATTATGAAGGCTGCATTACGGAGTGGCTTGAGATCGCGCCGGGCGAGACGCAGTATACGCTGCCGCAGGGCTGTCGATATATTCAGCTGTTCGTGCTTGGAGAGGCGGGGCATCCTTTCGAGCTGGAGCTGAAATTCCAGTCCGTCCATGTGGCGCTTCGTCAGGCTGGCAAGCTGTCGAGCGACTCGGAGCGATTGAACGAGATTTTCGAAGTGTCTGCGCATACGAGCCGGATTTGTCATCAGATTGGGCTATGGGACGGCATTAAGCGGGACCGGCTCAATTGGACATTCGACTTCTATCTCGCGGCAAAATCCTGTTATTTTCTATGGGAAGATACGAAGGTTATCCGCCGTGCGGTGCGGGAGCTTGGTATCGAGACGCCGAGCGGGCATTGGATGAACAGCATCTGCGAATATACCCTCTGGTGGCTGAAGACCGTGTGCGAGTACTATGCGCAGACTGGCGACAAATCCTTTGTCCTGGAGATGAAGGAGCCGCTGCAGCGCCATATCGCATGGGTCGGGCAAAATACAGAGCACGGCGTCGGAATTCTGCCGCAGGATGGCGTCCTCGTCGAGTGGGTGCCGCTAACGGATGAAGAGCGCGCGGTAGCGCTGCAAGCCATCTATGCGCTGACGCGGGCGGACTTGCTGAAGCTCGCTGCTGCTATGCCGGAGCTGGAGCTTGCGATTGACTGGCCGCTTCGTACGCTGAGCTCAGCGGATTTCATGCAGGACCCGTATGCGCTAGCGGTCAAGGTACTCGGCATCGCGAGCTGCTATGTGTCGGATGAAGCGGCGATCGCATTCCTCGACAGCTACGAGCTGGAAGATCCGCTGACGCCATTGTCGGCGTTCCAGCTGGCGGAGTGTTTGTCGCGCTATGGCAGGCATGAGCGTGCTTATGAGATCATTACGGCGGTATGGGGCGGTATGCTCGACAATGGCGCGACGACGTTCTGGGAGTCGTACACGGTGCGCGCTGACGCGGGAGCGAAGCGGGATTTTCACGATGCGCTCACGACGTATACCGCTTATGGCTCTTATCGGATGAGCTTGTGCCATGCATGGTCGAGCACGCCGGTGAAGTGGATCGGCGAGGTTGTGCTTGGCGTTCAGCCGCTGTCGCCCGGCTACAGCACGGTGCGAATTACGCCGACGCCGGTTGGCGGCATTCGTTCTTGCAGCGGTACGGTCAACACGCCGCATGGTGACCTGAATGTGCAGTGGTATTACGACGCAGATGGAGAATTCCGCATCGTTGTAAATGCTCCTCCGGGCGTGACTGTCATTGAGATGGCAGGTAGCGAGCAGCCGTCGGTATAGCCCAATTGTAAAGCAGCAGCCGCTCCTCTTGGGAGTGGCTGTTTGTTGTATAGCGTCACCGCGTGGGGGTAGAATGGGGGAAAGAGGAAGGAGAGTGGCTGCCTGTGGAGCTGCTGAAAGAGAAGATTAGACAGGAGGGCATCGTCCTTGCGGGCGGCGTCCTCAAGGTGGATACGTTCTTGAACCATCAAGTCGATGCGGGGCTGATGATGGAGATGGGACAAGCTTTTGCAGAGTTGTTCGGTGAAGCGGGCGTGACGAAGATCATGACGGTAGAATCTTCCGGCATCGCCCCGGCTGTCATGGCGGCATACCGGATGGGCTTACCGATGGTGTTCGCGCGCAAGAGAAAATCGCTTACGATGCAGACGGACCTCTATACCGAGAAGGTGTATTCGTACACGAAGCAAGAAGAGAGCGAGGTTACGGTGTCGAAGAAGTTTCTCGAGCAAGGGGACCGGGTGCTCATCATTGATGATTTTCTCGCGAATGGCGAGGCCGCGCTCGGGATGGCGCGGATCGTCCAGCAGGCTGGCGCAGAGGTCGCCGGCATCGGCATCGTGATCGAAAAATCGTTCCAGGCGGGCAGAGGCAAACTGATCGAGCAGGGATATCGGGTAGAGTCGCTCGCTCGTATTGCTTCGCTGGATGATGGTAAGGTGACGTTCGTTTAGGGTGGACGAAATATTTTTGCAGGCGTGTGATAGATAACTTCAGGTTGCTGTGTCTATAGGGTGAAGGTTAATTATAGAACCCATATGGAGGATGATGACGATGACGAATGAGTTGATTCGAAATGCAGTGACGGAGAGCGACCGGGAGATTGTGAACTGGCGGATTATGCATGCACCGCGCGAGGTTGTGTTCGAAGCTTGGCGTAATCCGGAGCAGCTTGCGAGCTGGTGGGGACCGAATGGCTTCACGAATACGTTCGATACATTCGAGTTCAAGCCGGGCGGCGACTGGGAGTTTGTGATGCACGGTCCAGACGGCACGGACTACAAGAATAAGAGCCAGTTCATCGAGATTGATGCGCCTGAGCGTATCGTGTTCAAACATCTGAATGGGCCGCATTTTCAAATGACGGCGACCCTCGAAGAAGTGGATGCGAATAATACGAAGCTGACTTGGCGGATGCTGTTCGATACGGCGGGGGAGTTCGAGATGGTGAAGTCCTACGCGATCGAAGGGAACGAGCAAAATTTCGACCGGCTGCAGGCAGTGCTGCAGAAGCTGCGCGGCTAACGTGTGTAACGCGGGTAACGCGGAGAATAAAGAAAACGTCCTCGCCTTAATGGCTGAGGACGTTTTGTTGTTCCAGTGATTCTTCGTAGTGTTCTGCAGCTGGCCTATTCGCAAGCTGATGAAGGCCCTGCGATACGTAACGTGTGAGCAGCAGATAGACGATGGACAGAGCTAGCGAAACGACGCTGCCAAGGACAAAGAGGAAGGACTCGCCCGTCTGCTGCATTAGGCGGCCCAAGACATAGTTGAATAAGAACAGGATGATAAGCGGAACAGTCAGGGTACTGATTTTGCGGCCTATTGCCGCCGTATAGCTTCGCTCCTCGAGCTGAGCGCCCATTCGGCTAAACGTTGAAGGCAGTCCATAGAAGTTATAAAACGGAATCAGCATCGCTGCGAGCGCTCCGCCCGGTGTCCGCGGGTACTTCAGAATCAATTGATTCAAATCGACATGCACCTTGAAGATCCAAACCAAATAGACGATGCACATCGTATAATAGAGTACAACTTTGATAATGGAAATCATGCTGAATAAGGAATGGACGGAATCAAGATAGAAGCTCTCACTGAAGGCATAGATGAGCGACCCGATTAAATCCAGCACAGCAACAGCAACAAGTATGGCGAGCATAATACGCATCACATTGGATAGGACTTCAGAACGTAATTTCAATTTGTTAAATCTCCTTATTTCAATTGACGTAGGTAGTCGAGCGCTTCTTCGAGCGTTGCGACGGGAACAATATGCACCGATGGAATCGAACTTGCGATGCCCATGGCCTCCTCCTCATTGCTAAGCCCTTCGTAGAACCAATTCTCTTTGTCCTTCGGAACGAAGAAAATAGTAGCCTTCGCATTCACAGCGGTCTGCACCTTGTTCGGAATAGCGCCAACGGAGCCGACAGAATGATCCTCCTCCAGCGTTCCGGTTCCGGCAATGACGTACTTGCCATTCTTCGAAAAGTCGAGATGCTGCTCTTCCTCAACGAGTCCGATACCGAGCATAAGACCGATCGAGTCGCCATAGTAGTTCGCGGTCTCTTCTGTTAAGCTAGCGTATTTGTCTTCGTAGTCTTCCTCTGGGCTTGTATCTGCGTCCTGCTCGTCGGCAGAGCGAATGGCATTGCCGATCGTTTCGTCTCGCAGTTCTTCGCCGAGCTGCATGTCCGACTCAAGCGCTTCTTGCGCGTCGGCGTCGGCTCGTTCGAATTTGGCATTCGGGAGCGCCTGCCCTACAGCAAAGCGTTCATATAAATTGGTTGTGACGCCTTCTTGCACATAGCAGAAATTGACGCTCCCGTTCACGCCGATATCTTGGACGGAAACGATGTCGCCGGGAGCAGAGTAGCTATAATAGCGTGGGAATAGCATGATGCTGACTGCGGCCAAAGGGATAAGCAGCAGTATGAATACGATGGTGTATTCGCGGCGAATTCGCCTTGAGCTCGTGGAAGCCGAGGGTATATGGTTCATATCGCTAGTTTACTATGATATGACTATTCTGGATAGAGTCTGGAAAATGGTACTATCGCCCTGTTTAATGCCAGGTTAGCTTCAGCATATGGACATAGCGAAAGACAGCGTCGCGTATGCCTGCCGGATCTGCGAGGCTGTGGAGCAATGCCCGCGCGCAGCTGAGCATGTCCTGCAGATACGGCGCGGACCAGCGTTTGCGGTTGCTGGACCAGAACAGGCGGGAGGCGCTCTGCTCGAGCCGGCTCAGCATCTCTTCGTTGTGGCTGAGCGCGATGATGCGGTGAAGGCATTGATATTCGAAGCGGCAGAGTGCCGAGGCATCGCCGCTCTCCATGGAGACGAGCTCGGCGAGCAGCTCGCCCGATAGATTGGTCAGTGCAGCCGCATCGCGCAGCTGCACGCTCGTTGCCGCGAAGAGCAGCATCGCGCCGATGAGCTCCAGCAGGTCGCCGACGCGCTGGGCCGAGGAGTCGAGAATCAGCACGCCATGCTTCGGGACGATGCGGACGAAGCCTTCCGTCTCGAGCTGCTGAAGCGCGGCACGGATCGGCGTCCGGCTCATATCGAGCTGCTGGCTGAGCTGCACCTCGGAGGTGACGGTTCCTTTTGCCAGCTCATTTGATATAATCCGTTCATAGATACTGTGGTAGGCTTGCTCGCGCAGCGACGGGCCGGGCATGGTGGAAGGAAGGCCTCCTCTTAGCTAGATGTGGATAGGAGAGCAGTTAAGAGGAAGTATAGCACAGGAGAGAGGTTTGGAGCAGATGGACAGCATGCAAGAGGGGAAAACCATGCGCGAAACCGCCTTTGACGTGATGAAGCGGAATATCATTAGCGGCGAGTGGCCAGGGGGCATGTTTCTGTCCGAGAAGTTTCTCAGCGAGCTGCTCGGGATGAGCAAGACGCCGATTCGATCTGCCCTGGACCGGCTCGAAATGATGGGCCTTGTGAAGCTGTCGCCGAAGCAAGGGATTATCGTGCAGGAAGTGTCGCTGAAGAAGATTTTGGAGATCTATGAGCTGCGCCTGTCGCTTGAGACGTACGCGGTGCGCAAGCTGACGGGGAAGATGGACGATGCTTTTTTTCGACGGCTGGATGAGAACATGGCACTGCAGGCGGAAGCGATTGAACGCATGGATATTACGCGCTATGTCGAGCTCGACGGGCAATTTCACGAGATGATCGTTGATGGACTGGATAACGAGGAGTACGCAGAAGTGATGAAGCGAATTCAGGATAAGTTCATGCTGGTCGTACGGACGACTTTTGCCCGTAATCCTAGTCGGCTGAAGGGCAGTCTGGAGGAACACTGGCAAATTCGGCACGCGCTGGCGGGGCAGGATGTAGAGCTGTCGATGCGGCTCATTGAGCAGCATATCGAGTATGTGAAGGTCATTATGTTGTAAGAGTTTGATGTATACAAGTTAGACATCTTGTCGGTCTATTTCTCCCTATGCTACGTTGGAGCTACCAACTACTAGGAGGAATTGTTCGCGATGAAGATTACCGATATTCGCACCTATATTCTCGGCAACCCATGGAAAAACTGGCTGTTCGTGCTTGTTGACACAGATGAAGGCATTACCGGCCTTGGCGAAGGGACGCTGAACGGTTTCGCGAAGACGGTGGAGGCTGCCATTCATGAGCTGAAGCATCTCGTCATCGGACGCGATCCGTTCGATGTGGAAACGATCAGCTTGAAGCTGTTCCGCGACGTCTATTCCGACGGCGGTCAAATTCAAGGCTCGGCGCTGGCAGCAATTGAAACCGCTTGCTGGGACATTATGGGCAAGGCGACGAACCAGCCGCTCTACAAGCTGCTCGGCGGCAGCTGCCATGACAAGCTCCGCGCTTATGCGAACGGCTGGTACCGCGGGCCGAATACGCCGGAGAACTTCTTCGAGAAAGCGAAGATCGTCGTCGATAAAGGCTATACCGCGCTCAAGTTCGATCCGTTCGGCGCTGCGTGGCGCACGGTGACGCGGCAGGATTTTGCGGCTGCAATCGAGAATATCGCAGCGGTACGCGAAGCGGTCGGCCCGGAGGTGGACATCCTCATCGAGGGGCATAACCGCTTCAGCGTGCATACAGCGCTACAGTTCGCGGACGCGATGCTGAAGTACGAGCCGACGTGGTTCGAAGCGCCGGTGCCGCCGCATCTTATCTCGTCGATGGTCGAGGTTGCGCGCCGCAGTCCAGTGCCGGTCGCATGCGGCGAAGACTATTATTCGCGCGAGCAATTCGCGGAACTGCTGCGCCACGACGCGGTCCATATTATTCAGCTGGAGCCGCAGTTCCTCGGCATCGCGGCTTCGAAGCAGGTGTGCGGCATGGTACATGCGCACAATGGCGTAACCGCGCCGCATAGCGCACAAGGTCCGGTCTGCTCCGTCGTGTGCAGCCACTTGAACATGGCGACGCCGAACTTCTTCCTGCACGAAATCTTCGACGAGTTCAACGAGTCGTGGGAAGAGAACGTGCTGCAGCCGCCGCTCAAAGTGCAGAACGGCTTTATTGTGCCGCCGGATGGCCCGGGTCTTGGCGTGGAGCTGAACCTGGATGAACTCGACAAGCATCCGTATCAAGTGGGCAACTGGCTGCCGCTCTTCAAGCAAGGCTGGGAGAAGCGGGAATCGGTGAAGTAAGCATAAGCATCAGCATCAGTATAAGCATGACCGAAGCAGAAGCATGTGCGAAAAAGCGAGGTTGAGCGTATGAGCAGCTGGAAGGACAAGGTGGTCATCGTGACAGGCGGCGGCAGCGGCATTGGCCGGGCCGTCTGCCAGCGATTCGCGAAGGAAGGCGCAACCGTCATCATCGTCGATCGGGATGCGGAACAAGCGGGAGCAGCAGCGGCAGAGATTGATACCGCTGGTTTCCGCGCTGCAGCAATAATGGCGGACGTCGCCTTGGAATCAGATGTGAAGCAAGTTGTGGCTGAGACGCTGTCGCGTTTCGGCCATATTGACGTGCTTGTCAATAATGCGGCTGTTTGTCCGCAAATTCGGATTACCGAAATGAGCTTGCAGGGATGGAATGAAGTCATTACGAATAATTTAACATCGGTCTTTTTATTCAGCCGCGAGGTCATTCCATCTATGGTACAGCAGGGCGGCGGCGCGATTGTGAACGTCAGCTCCGTTCACGCGCTTGCGACGCTGGACGGCTATTCGGCCTACGCCGCTTCGAAAGGCGGCATCGTCTCGCTCACCAGAGCGATTGCGCTCGACTTCGCCAAGCAGAACATCAGGGTGAACACCGTGCTGCCTGGCGCCATACACACGCCAATGCTGGAGAGCAGCGTGAAAAATTTGGATACGCCGCGCGAGGAAACGATGAAGACGTGGAACGAGGCGCAGCCGATCGGCCGCGTGGGCCAAGCGGAAGAAATTGCGTCGGTCGTTCTTTTCGCAGCGAGTCCGGACAATTCGTTCATGACAGGCGCTTCGCTGGTTGTGGACGGCGGGATGACAATTGATTTGTAGGAGTGTGGGGGAAACAATGGATCAGATGGTTGCGCAGTCACAAGTACGGGACCGGGCTAGAACGTTCGCGCATGAAGCGGAATTGCTGTTCGACGCGAAGATGATTCTCGGGGAAGGTCCTTACTGGCATGCGGAGCAGCGCAAGCTGTATTACGTCGATATCGCCGGGGAATCATTCGGTCGGTTCAATCCTGTTACGATGCATAACGAGCAGATCACGCTGGGCAAAACGGTCGGTGCTGTCGTATTCGACGATTCAGATTCCAATTCGGATGCGGTCATCGTGTCGACACGAGACGGGTTTGAGCGTTATGACATTGTCACTGGCACGCTTACATCGCTTGCTGACCCGGAAGCGGAATTGCCGGGCAATCGGTTCAATGATGGCAAATGCGATTCGAAGGGCCGCTTCTTCGCGGGAACGATGCAGCATGCCGAGGTCGATGTAACCGGTTCCCTATACGTGCTGGACACGGATGGGCAATGCCGCAAGCTCGTCGATGACGTTGGCGTATCGAACGGTATCGCATGGAGCCTCGATGAGAAGCAGATGTATTACATCGATTCGATGAAGCAAACCGTAACCGCTTTCGACTATGACGTGGCAAGCGGCGAGCTAAGCAATCCGCGAGTCATTATCGATTTTCATACGGAGGACGGGTTTCCCGATGGCATGACCATCGACAGCGAAGGTATGCTGTGGATCGCGCATTGGGATGGCTGGCAGGTGTCGAGATGGGATCCGCGCACGGGCAGCAAGCTGGGTGCGGTCTACGTTCCGGTAGCCAAAGCGAGCTCCTGCGTCTTCGGCGGCGATGATCTGATGACGCTGTATATTACGACGGCAAGCATACATACATCTCCTTCTGCGCATACGCTGCAGCCGCATGCCGGCGGGATCTTCACCTATCGCCCGGGCATAAAAGGAACGCCGACATATCCGTACCGCAAAACGAGCAATCATCTATAATCGGGAGGAATCCATGTCATGAGCGCAAGCCAATCACCAGCATATGTCGTTACGGATAATCAATTGAAGCACTATAAGGAGCAAGGCTTTCTCATCGTGCACCGTTTGTACACGCCTGAAGAATGCGACGAGATCATCGCGCGTGCCGAGGGAATGGTTGACGGGACAGTTCCGATGTACAAAGGCAATGCGCTCTACATGGAGCCGGAAGCGGTCGAACGCGGTCTTGTTACCGAGGAGAAGCCAAGCTCGGAGTACTTGTTCAAAATCGGCCATGAGATGCACCTGACCGACCCGGTATTCCGTTACTATGCCATGCATGAGAAGATCGCGGACGTGCTGAACGCCCTTATTGGTCCTGACATCAAGTGCATTCAGAGTATGTACATCGATAAGCCGCGCAATCTGGGCATTGGTCAGCCATACCATCAGGATTCACACTACTTGAAGACGGTGCCGGATACGGTTATCGGCGTATGGATCGCCTGCGACGATGTGGATGTTGCGAACGGCTGCTTGCATGTCATTCCGGGCAGTCAAGGTTCGAAAATCTATCCGCATGATGTTCCCGTGGATGTCCTGCAGCGGAAGTATTTTCAAGAGGTGCATGCCGCGAGGACGATGAGCGAAGTGCCGTGCATTTTGCCAAAAGGAAGCGCCGTCTTCTTCCCGGGGACGATGCTTCACCGTTCGGGCAATAACGTAACAGAGGACCGCCAGCGCCGCGCTTATGTGCTTCATTATGCGGACGCGCATTCGGAGCCAGGGCGCGCTTATTCGGTGCCGAATCCGCATCTGCTTGTGCGCGGTCGTCAGTATCCGGGCTGCATTTAATAGAGACCGCAAGTTTTACGCAATCTTTAGCAGTCGCACCTACCAAACTGTTCGAAACCTCGGTATGATAGTCATAGAGGCAAGTCCCGCTTTTCCCATATAGAAGGCGATGGATTGCATCATGCTCGCACACGAGGAGACGGTGAGGATGAAACGACATGCGCTTGGCATCACGCTTACACTCTTGGGATTGACAGCATGCATTTCGACAGCTTCGGCCTACAGCAATTCGAATTATGAGCCGATCGCCCGCACTCCGGATACGATTACCGTGTTCATCGATGGGATGAACGATCATGGCGGCAAGCTGTCGCTTGAAGCTGACCAGATCGAATGGTACGAAGGGAAGGACGCCGACGCCGCATTCGCGAAGCATGAGCCGGATTCGGGCCTGACGAGCGCGCCAGACGGCTATTACATCGTCAATGATGATGATGATGCCCTGAAGACGCTCGAGGTTGATCCGCATGCTGCCGTACTGATGCAGATTTATGATCATGACAGCTTGTACAGTACGACGACCGCATGGAATAAGAGCATTCCGCTGATGAAGCTCGAGTCGCTCTTCCATGAAGGCGATGGCGGACAGGTCGACGTCAGCCAGTTCCCGTACCACCTCACATTGAAAGACGGCAAAGTCGTACGGATCGTCCAGCAATTCATTCCTTAAATTTACCAGCGCGCCAGCGTTGACCCCAGAGAGCCCTCGTCTATGAAATTTATAGATGGGGGCGTTTTTTTGAGATATACTAAAACTCTGATAGCGATTGCAGTCTGAACGATAGGAAAAAGGAGAATAGACGACATCATGATGCTTCTAAGGCGAATTCTTCAATACCGGGTATATCGGCGATTGGTACTATCGTATCTCACGCTGTCCATTGTTACGATTGCTCTGCTGTCCACGATTCTGTATGCCATGTTCTCGGCGAGAGCGGTGGATGAAATCGATTCCTCTTCCAAGCAGATGCTGACGCAGGTCAGCTACACGTCGAACGTGGTGTACGATCAGGTGAAGGATATTACAAGCCAACTGCTGAGCGATAACGAAATTATTTCCTTCTTATACGCGAAGGAGGATAACAAGAAAACGAATTATACCGCGTACTTGTTCCTTAACCGGCTGCAAGGCGTCTACCCTTTCATAAAGAACATCAGTCTCTATAATTTCACGACGGGCACGAATACCGATCTCCTCGGGCTTACGCCGACAGCGGACATGATGGATCAGCTGCAGAAGGAGGGCAGTTCCATCGGGTTTATTCCGCGCCAGGTCGAGACGATGTCCAAGATTCCGTTAAAGCTGCTGACGTTCAAAATCACGCCGGAAATTTCGTTTACAGAAAAGCCGAAGGGCGCCATTGTCGTGGATCTCGACGAAGCGTATATCCGGAATATTATGAAGGGGATCAGCGCTTCCGCCCGTGATGCGCTGACGCTTGTCATGGATACGAAGGGAACGATTATTTCCCACTCGGACCCGGATCATTTCATGGAAGATTTCAGCGACAAGCCGTACATTGCGCGCATCTTGAAGGATAAAGCGCAATCGGGCAGCTTCGTTCAACGGATCGAGGGGCAGAAGGAGCTTGTCACGTATGTGAAGTCCGCGAATCTGGACTGGTACTTCATTACGGTGCGCCCGTATTCGGAGATCATCTCGAACATCGACCAGCTGCGCAATTGGACGATTCTTATCGCGGTGCTGCTCATTATTGCGGGAGCGTTCATTTCCCTCCTTCTGACGGGCAACATGTACAACCCGGTCAAAGCGCTTCTGGACAAAGTCAGTACGCCGGAGACAAACGCCGCCAAACCGCATCCTCGCGTCGATGAATACAAGCTGCTGACCGATGCATTCACGAATACGATGGAGTCGGCGAAGTCGATGGCAGATACGATTCAGGCGTCCTCGCAGGCATTGAAGGACAGCTACATCGCTTATTTACTGAATGGAGGCACGAAGCAGCTTGCGGTGTCCGCGGAGATGAAGCGGGAATGGGAGAGCAGGTTCAGCGGGCCTTTCTTGACCGTCGTTCTGTTCAAGATCGATAACTACGCTGCCTTTCACGAGAAGCATCATGCGCTTGACCGCGGCCTTATCCGGTTTGCGATCAGCAACATTGCCGGCGAGCTGCTGAGCAAGCCGTATCGGGCCGATACGGCAAACATCGCCGGAGATGAAGTGACGCTTATTCTGCAGACGGACTCACCGCATGTCGAGGACAATCTGTTCCTGATCTTCGGCGAAATCCAGGATGCGCTGCTCCGGTACTATGCGGTCAGCGTATCGGTCAGCATCGGCGATTCCTGCGCATCGCTCAGCGAAATCCGCCACTCCTACGAGACGGCGAAGGCGTCGATGACGTCGCGTCTGTTCCTGGGTCATGGCTGTATCGTGGACAGCCGTACCGCTGCGAAGCAGGACGGGCAGCAGGAGCGTTACCCGATGCACAGCGAGAAGCGTCTGATCGATGCCGTCAAGCAAAGCCAGACCGCGAAGATGAAGCGCGAAATCGAGTCATTCCTGGCATTTCTGCAAGGCTGCTCGTACGCCAATGCGATTCAATACACGCAATTTATCGTTCTTGGCGTCATCAAGGAGTTTGAATATGTGACCGAGTGGTGGAACGTCGATGCGGAGCAGCTGTATCGAGCGACCCGTCACATGCAGTCGGTCGAGACGATGGCCGATATCGAGCGGCTGCTGCTTGGCCTCTGCCAGCAAATCGTTGAAATTCTGGAAGAGAACAAGAAGAACACCTACGTCGTCAAAAATGCGAAGATCATTGAAACGATCCAGCTGTTCGTTCAGGAGCGGTACGCCGAGCACGGATTGTCTCTTGAAGCGGCGGCGGAAAATGTCGGCTTCTCGACCGGCTACATCGGCAAGCTGTTCAAGAATATGACCGGCACGACCTTTAATGATTATGTGACTCATATCCGTTTGGAGCAGGCGAAGGTGCTGCTTGCCACGACAACCGATACGATCGCGGCGGTCGGCGAAGCGGTCGGCGTGTACAATGTTTCGTACTTCACGACGCTGTTCAAGAAGAAATACGGCATTACGCCTTCCGTATTCAAGGAGCAGGCGGCCCATGCGGCGGAATAAGCGGTAAAGCCCGGTTTTACTGGGCTTTGCCGTTTTTTTATTGCTATTGGAAAACGGTTTTTCAACAGTGAGTGCGCCATTTTGAAAGCTGATTTTAACGATTTGTGATAGCAGAGCCGATAGTCGAAATTTACAGGAGCGCTGCGAACCGCCTATGATTGGGGCAAGACATCAACCACCACGAACAAGAAGCAAGGAGGGCTACTATGACAGGCTTTGTACGCGAGCTTATAAAGAATAAATATTCCTATCTGCTGGTGCTGCCGGCACTCGTATACGTATTTATTTTTTCGTATGCCTCTTATCCGTATCTGCTCGTCGCATTTCAGCATTTTGACTACAATAAAGGGTTGTTTGAAAGCCAATGGGCGGGACTTGCGAACTTCGAGTTCTTCTTTAAATCCAACGATGCGATGAAGGTGACCTGGAACACCATTAAATTGAATGTGCTGTTTCTGGTCTTCGTCACCTTCTTCGCCCTGATGATTGCGATTCTCTTCAATGAAATCCGCAACAAGCTCTATATCCGGCTTGCGCAGACGACGCTGATCTTCCCAAGCTTCCTGTCTTGGATCATCGTCAGTTATATGATGTACAGCTTGTTCGCTTCAGATTACGGCATTATCAATCAGGCGCTGAAGGGGCTCGGATTGAGCGAGATGAATTGGTACTCCAATCCGGATCCGTGGCCTACGATCCTTGTCAGCATGAAGGTTTGGAAAGATGCAGGCATGGCTTCGATCATCTACTTGGCAGCCATTACGGGCATCGACGGTTCCTTATATGAATCGGCCGACCTGGATGGCGCAACAAGATGGCAGAAGATGACGCGCATCACGCTTCCGCTTATTATGCCGACCGTCACGATTCTGACGCTGCTGAATCTCGGCAAAATCTTCTACGCGGATTTCGGCATGATCTATGCGATTATCGGCGATAACGGCGTGCTCTACCCGACGACAGACGTTATTGATACGTATGTATTCCGGGCGCTGCGGATGGTAGGCGATCCTTCGAACGCAGCTGCGGTAGGCTTATTCCAGTCAACCGTCGGACTCCTGCTCGTCTTCGTGGCCAACTGGATTACCCGCAGATTTTTCAAGGAAGGAGCGCTCTACTAAAATGATGACCATCGGCAGACGACGTTTCTCTCCTGGATTAATCGGCATCTACACGCTGCTTACGCTGTTTGCGCTCGCTTGCTTGCTCCCTATGGTGATGACGCTCATCGTCTCTTTCTCGGACGAGGACAGCATTACGAATAAAGGCTACAGCCTGTTCCCGGACGCTTGGTCCTTGGACGGCTACCGGGCGATCTTCGCCAACAGCGAAATTATATTCAAAGGCTATGGCATCTCGCTCTTCATTACGGTCGTCGGCACGGTACTCGCCCTGCTGGTCACGGCAATCGGCGCTTATACGCTGGCGAATCCGCAGGTTAAGTACCGCAATCATCTGGCGCTGTACTTCTTCATTACGACGCTGTTCAATGCCGGCATCGTGCCTTGGTACTTGATGGCGAAGAAGCTGGGGCTGCTCGATAACATTCTTGCGCTAATTATTCCGTCGCTTCTGTTCAGTGCGTTCAATATGTTCCTCATTCGCAATTTCATGGAGAGCTTGCCTGACGCGCTTCGGGAATCGGCTTATATCGACGGAGCGAATGACTTGACGATCGCGTTCCGGATTTATATGCCGCTCAGCTTGCCTGCGCTTGCAACCGTTGCGCTTTTCTACGCCATCTCCTACTGGAACGATTGGTGGAATGCCATCATGCTCCTCGACAACAAGAATCTGTATCCGCTGCAGTATATTCTGTTCCAGCTCCGCTCCAATATCCAAATGCTGGAGATGCTGCCGAAGGGCGCCACCGGCGAGTATACGATGCCGGCGGAGTCCGTCAAGATGGCAACGGTTATTATTACGATCGGTCCGATCGCGCTGCTCTACCCGTATCTGCAGCGGTATTTCGTCAAAGGACTTGTCGTTGGTTCCGTGAAAGGCTAAGTTCGATATTTTCCTTGCAAAAGGTAAATATACAAAGTGATCTATTAGAAAAAGGAGAGGGCAAAGATGAAAAAGGCATCACTGGTTTTGCTATCGGGCATCATGTCCGTTACTATGCTTGCCGGCTGCGGAAGCAACTCGAATAATGGAGCAAGCGGCAACAATGCAAGCAATTCGAGCGGAAATTCCGGCACGAATGCAAACGCAGGCAGCAATAATGCGTCAACGAACCAATCGTCAGCAGAGCCTGTCACGATCAAGTATGTTCTTCCTGGTACAGAGCCTAAAGAGTGGAAGAGCGTTCAGGCTGAAGTCAACAAGAAGCTGCTGGCAGACGGCGTAGGCGTGCAAATTGACAAAGAATACATTGATTGGGGCGCTTGGGAACAGAAAATCAACCTGAAGCTGTCCACGAACGAAGATTTCGATATGTTCCACGTCATGAACGACTGGGTTGGACTCGCGAACTATGCCGGCCGCGGCGCGCTGAAGGATATTACGAAGGAAATCGAGGAGTACGGCCCGAACCTGAAGAAAATCATTCCGGAATCCGTATGGAGCGGCGTGACGAAGGACGGCAAAGTATACGGCATTCCAGCGTACTGGTACGAGTCCGCGGTTGACGGCTCGATTACGCTGAACAAATACTTGTTCAATAAAGCAGGCGTAAGCACGGATATCAAGAACCGTGACCAATTGCTTGATGCCATGGAGCAAATCAATTCGAAGCTGAACATGAAGCTGACGATTCCGCTTCGCGGCGGCTCGGCGGGTCCTGCAGATATTTTCCAACGGACATACGATGCGTATCCGTTCACGGTTCGCGATAACGTGGCGTTCATCGGCCAAGACGGCGTCGTGAAGAACTGGGTCGAATCCGACATGTTCAAGCAGGATGCGCAGTGGTTCCGCAAAGCCTATCAGAAGAAGCTGATTAACCCGGACGTTCTGACTGTGAAGCAAGAGCAGATCCAAGACCAGATCAAATACGGCAAATACGCATTCGTATTCGGCACGCCAAACTCGCTGAACGACGTGCAGAAGACGTATCCGGACGCTAAAGACGAGGATTTCTCGCTGCTCCGCTTGAGCCCTGAGAAAGATACGTACCGCATGGTCAATGCGAAGAACGTGAACGTCGTTGCGGCGAACAGCAAGCATCCGGCGGAAGTGGTGAAGTTCCTGAACTGGCTGTACGCAAGCCAAGACAACTATGACCTGTTCATGTACGGTATTGAAGGCAAGACATACAACAAAGTCGGCGACAAAGGCCTCGAATCGATCATGGATCCAAAAACGAATACACCGCTCTACCTTCAAGACGACTGGATGATCGGCAACCTGAACTTGATCCGCGTGAACCAAACCTTGCTCAGCGCCAACAAGGAGCTGTACAAGGAAGACAAGTCGGCGAAAACATTCTACGCGGCGAACTTCTTCTTCGATCCGGCTCCGGTAAAAGCGGAAATGGGCAACGTGCAGGCGGTGTATACCTCTGACGTTACTCCGATCTACCGCGGCGTCATTGATTACGATTCGCACATCCAAGCTGCGCTCGACAAGCTGAAGGCAGCGGGCATCGATAAGGTATTGGCGGAATATCAGAAGCAATTGGATGCGTTCAAGGCATCCGCGCCAACAGAATAAGATTAAACAGATGGTACGGAGTGGAGCCGTGGGGTCCCTGCCCTGAGGGTCAGGGACCCTTCGGTTCATGGGAATAGGAAGGTGTGGGGACGAAAATGACTTTGTTGATCAAGCATGATGCGAAGCCATGCAGCGCGCTTCTCGCCGAGTACGAAGCAAGCGGAAAGCTTGCGGCAGAACCGCTGAAGCTGCAGTTTGGGGGCGTAGGCACCCGCGACGTGTACAATATCGCGGCTCCGTTCGAGGACGAAGGCGAGCTTGTCCTTGCAGGCCGCGTTGAGCAGCGGGACAGCGAGCATTCGCAGATTATATTCTTCGTGGAGCGGGATGGCGTATGGATGCCTCGCGAAGGAGCGCCCGTGCTCACGCTGCAGGACCCGTTCCATACGCGTATCGGAGGCGAGCTTGTATTTGGCGGCGTGCAAATTTATCCGCATCCGGAGCGGCCGGATGCGCTGGCGTGGCGCACCGTGTTCTATAAAGGCTCAGGCATCCGGAGCTTGGAGCTGTTATTCAGCGGGCCGAACGGGATGAAAGACTTGCGGCTGATCGAGTTAGCCGATAAATCGATCGGCGTATTTACCAGGCCGCAGGGCGTGAAGGGCGGCCGGGGCAAGATTGGCTATGTCCGTATCGGTTCGCTGAGCGAGCTGACAGTGCAGGCTATCGAGGATGCGCCGCTGCTGGATGCCCAATTCATCGATTCGGAATGGGGCGGTGCCAATGAACTGCATCTGCTCGCCGGCGGTCTCGTCGGCGTACTCGGACATATCGCCTGCTTCGATGAGCGGGGGGACCGTCATTATTATCCGATGGCGTTCGCATTCGATCCGGAATCGGCGCGTTTCACCGATATCGAGCTGATCGCATCGCGCAGCCGGTTCTTGCCCGGAGCAGCGAAGCGGCCAGACCTCGCCGATGTCGTGTTCAGCGGCGGCCTGCTCCGCAAACCGGACGGAATGGCCGAGCTTTATGCCGGCATAAGCGATGCAGAGGCCCACCGGCTGACGATTGAGGACCCGTTTGCGAAGTACGAGCGTTAGAGATAAAAGAAGCGGCAGTTTGGGGGCTTGCATCCCCGAACTGCCGCTTTTTTTGCGGAATGGTATGGTTAGTATGACCCTCCGAAGTCCTTCGGATTCTCGCCGTATTGATTCGTGCCCGGATCGCTGTCGAGGCAGGTGAAGATGAGGAGAACGATGAAGCCGACGATCGGAACGAGTCCAATCAGAACCCACCAGCCGCTCTTGCCGGTGTCGTGCAGTCTGCGCACAGTGACGGCAAGACTCGGCAGGAAGATAAAGAGCGAGTAGAGCTTCGATAGCAGACCGGAACCGGATATGCCTTCGATGATGCCTAGGATGATGGAGATGATGATGTTAAATAGCAAAAACATCCAGTATTCTTTGCGTCTTGCCCGGCCTGTGAAGCCGACGTAGTTCGAGATGACTTTGCCATACCAATGCATTTGTAGTGTCCTCCTCAAGGTGGCCTGCTCCGGAAAGAGATGGGAGCGGCAGGTATTCCTTATTGTATGTGGTAAAGTAATTAGTATGAAAATTCGAAAGCTGAAGGAGTTGGCTGGCCGATGTTCGATCCAACCGTATTTGACAACTTGAAAGTCGCAATTGAGAACCAGGTGTACGATCTCGATAATATCGCTGGCCAAGTGCTTATTACTCATCGGATTGACCGGATGGAGCTGGCTGTGATGGCCCGCATCTTCGCGCTTCAATTTAAGCTCGTGAACGGAGCGGGCATTACCGCTGAGATCCGGCTGGAAGCGTCGCTGAAGGATATCGCGGCGGAGCTGCTGGAGCAGTCGGGCGAAAACTCGGGCTGCACGCTGCGTCTCCGTTTCTACATGCCGGTGCAGGACGCGAATGAGACGTGCAAAGCGATCGAGGAAAAGCTGGAAACGATCTGGCAGCCGGAGATGCCGCCGACGCAAACGCTGAGCTTCGGCTATGGCGAGCAGCAGCCTATTACTTATCATAATGAAATCGAGCTGCATTTCAATCGGAAAATTAACGAGGATCAGATGGAAGACTTGCCGGAGCTGATCGACCATATGCTGCAGACGCTGGAGGAGCTGGATAAGCTGGCGTAGATTAAATAGGCCAAACCAATGAAATTCATAGGAATCGCGTATTTCACGAAAAGCTATGCGCGGGGCTATGATAGAGGCAATTATTGGAGGTGGTCGCATGGCAAATCATCAACATGTGCGCAGTACATTTAATGAGACGGCAGCGGTCTATGACCAGCAGCGGCGGAAGCTTATTCCTTGCTTCGACGATTTCTATGGCGTGGCTGCATCGCTTGCGGACTCGAAGCAGGAAGCGCCCAAAATTCTCGATCTTGGAGCGGGTACTGGGCTGTTCGCTTCGCTCCTCGTGCAGCGGTATCCGGATGCGAAGCTGACGCTCATTGATCTGGCAGACCATATGCTGGACGTGGCCCGGACGAGGTTCGGTGGCAATCCGAATGTGGAGTACGTATGCGCAGACTATACGAACTACGTTGCACCGGATACGTATGATATCGTCATTTCGGGCTTGTCGATTCATCATCTGCCCGATGCGGATAAGGCGCAGTTGTATAAGAACAGCTACGTGAACCTGCGCGAAGGCGGCGTCTTCATTAATGCGGACCAAGTGCTGGGGCATACGCCGTTCATCGATGAGCGCTACAAGTCGGATTGGCGGGGGAAAGTGGAGGCGAGCGGGCTGTCCGAGGCTGAAATTGCTGCTGCTTACGAGCGGACGAAGCTGGACCGGATGGCGGACCTCGCGTCACAGCTAATCTGGCTGGCGGAAGCGGGTTTCCGGGACGTCGACTGCGTGTATAAGTATTTTAATTTCGTCGTTATGTTCGGGCGGAAGACGGCGGAGTAGATGTGGCTCTAACCTATAGTGGATAATTCCAACGTAGAAAAACTTTTTTAGCGGGATTTGCAATCTATGTTGGAATAATCCGAATAATCCACTCATTTCAGCTCGAAACGAGCGATTTTGGCGTTTCTTGCCGCAAATGAGTGGGAAAATCCACGCCTGTTGATTTACCAGTATCTAGGTTATGAGAATGTGAGATGGTTCGTCAAATAGACCACCCATTCGGGAGGCAATGCAGCAAAGCTGATCAATCGGTCAAACTCAGCAAAAGACAACCGTGCACTTGGGTGAACCTGGCTATTCCCTTGCATGTACACGTACATAAGCAGCACGTAAACAATCAATGCGGTGTACAACTGACCATATACAGCGTTCGGTGTCCTTCCAAATAGCGTAGGCACATTCAAATGCTGTTTAATCCACCGGAAAAACACTTCAATTTGCCAGCGTTGTCGGTAGATTTCAGCAATCCGCTCCGCGGAAGGGCGATGTAAATTGGTCGCCAGAATAACCGGATTCCCGTTGGGATCCTTTAATTTTACGACCCGAAAACGATTTCGGGTCAAGGTCGTTTTCGATCCAATCTGGCAGGTCAAATCCTGCTCAATCGTATGTTTGTAGGGACGTTTTCGTTGACGATAAACAGGCTGATGCAACACCGTGTTGTTCTTCAGCCGGATGACAAAATAT
>NZ_QTTN01000065.1 GCF_003386535.1 Paenibacillus taihuensis | reverse complement strand
AAGTCAACTTCACGGTTGCCGTTCATGTTTGTAGACATTTCCTGCGCTCAAGAGACGATGAACCCCCGTCTGATGTTGAAGCACTGATTCGAAGAAACGTTTTGCCGATTCGCCCGATTCGACCAGGGCAGCAGAATACGCGCAAAACACGCTATAAATCATCTGTAAGCTTCGTCTACAGAGTAGCATAAATCGGTTCGAATGAACATTTTTTAAGCGGATTGTCTATCCGCTTGTTTGCTGTACACTTTTTTCAGACTGCACCAAAAAAACAAACGGCACAGGGGTTTCCCTCATGCCATTTTGGATTCCATTTCTATTCTCGGTCAATGTCATTGAGTTAACTTAATGACATTGCCTCAACGGGGTGCCCTTTCCTTTCTTCCTCAACCAACCAACAACTTTATTTCCAAGCCAGCTCCGGCAAAATCTCCTTCTGCAGCTCGCACATTTCATCGATCATCGCGCATGCCTGGTAGTACGTCGGCGCCCCCGGATCGAGCAGAATCGCTTGCAGCAGCTTCGTCTTGGAGCCTTCCAAGAATGCTTCAATCAGCAGGCGGTGGATCATGCCTTGAATGTGGATCGTTCCGATGACCGCTGTCGGCAGTTCAACCGACATCGGCTTCAGCTCGATGCCTTGGCCGTTAACGACCGCTTGCGTCTCCACGACCATATCGTCCGGAAGACCTTTGATCGCGCCTTTGTTCGGCAGGTTCGCGGAGTTGATCTCGATCTCATCGTCGAAGTAGATCGCTTCGATGATTGGAATCGCATACTCCTGGCTCGGGCACACCTTCTCTTTGCTGAACTTGTATGCCTCTTCAGCCCAGTTCTCTTGCGTCGTTACGTTGTCGAACAGACCTTTATCCAAGCTGTGTCCGCCTGCGCAGTAGACAAAATCAGGCGTTCTGGAGCCTTGCTTCCACAGCTGCTCGCGAATTGGATCGTAACGGTATTGCAGCGTCAGACCTGCGTAGAAATCAGATGCATACGATACATACTCGCCGCAGTGGTTCGTGCCTGGGTACGGATACATGCCGTAAATTTGGTACATCGTGCGGGACAAGCCGATATGATCCCACTCTGCGAGACGGTTTGCTTTGCGCTCTTGCGCATCGAACAACGGGTACAGGTCTTTGCCTGTTGCCTTGTCCCAAATCTTCGTGAAGAAACCGAAGTGGTTCAAGCCGCCTGCTTCGAAGCCGATCTCCTCTTTCTTCATTTCGAGGAAGTGGCTGATTTGGTCAACGCCCATGTCAAGACCGTGGCAGAGACCGACAATTTTAATCGTCGTGAGCTTCGAGATCGCTTCAACCAATTTTGCCTCTGGGTTCGTGTAGTTCAGGAACCATGCGTTCGGACATACCTTCTCCATCATGCGTGCGATTTCGAGCATTGGTCCGAGGTTGCGGAGCGTGTGGAACATCGAGCCCGGTCCGCCGTTCTCGCCGTAAACTTGCTTGCTGCCGTAGCGACGCGGAATGTGGAAGTCCTGCGACCAGTAGTGGTAACGGTTCACTTCAATCGCAACGATCGCGAAGTCTGCATTCGTGAGCGCTTCTTCCAGGTTCGTTGTCTGCCAAATTTTCGCCGGATGCTCGAAGGAATCGAACATTTCTCTCGCATATTTATGCGTGCGTGTTACGTTCTCCGCGCTAATATCCATGAGTGCAATATCGAGGTCTACCTGCGTCTTCAAACGTTCCGACAATACGATATCATTCAATGCGCCAAGTGCGAACGAGACGCTGCCCGCTCCGATGAGTGCGATTTTCATTTGTTTCATTAGTGATCCATCTCCTTTTTTATGGGCTGTGCTGTGCTAGCATGTTCTTGATCGTTTCCAAGCGGTATAGCCAGCGCCGATAACGCCGGCGTCGGAGCCGAATACAGGTGGTGCGATTCGAATCCGGTCCTTCAGATTATCAAAGACCTTCCCCTTCGTGCTCTCCACGACCTGCTCAATCAACCACGGATTATGCTCGATGACCGAGCCCCCGATGACGAACATGCCGGGATCAAGCGTCTGCATCAGGGAGGCGATTCCTCTGGAGAAATACTCCACCCAACGTGCTATAGCTTCCTCAGCCTGCTTGTCCTTGCTCCCATACTTCTCGAACAGCGTCTTCGCCGTCGCATCCCCGCCGTACAGCTTCTTGCTCTCCACTTCCAGAGCCGTGCCGCTGCATAGCGATTCAAGCGTACCTGCATAGAGGAACGAGTGCTCATTGTCCCGATCCGAGACAATCATGCTGCCAACCTCGCCGGCATAGCCGTTGGCCCCGTGAATGACTTCACCTCGTACGACGATGCCGCTGCCGATGCCCGTGCTTACCGTGATATACATCGACAACACGGTTCCCCGCGAAGCGCCGCGTTCCCCCTCCAAGAGGGCAATGACGTTCACATCGTTGTCCAGATACAGCTCATGCTCCGGAAAAAACGACCGCACCGTCTGCACCGGCACGCCCTCCAAGCAAGGCACGTTTCCGGCATCGACGATCGACTCCGTCCCTTCGCGCCAAGGCACTGGAATCGCCATGCCGACTTTGCGGGCTCTGCGCTCGCTATCGATGGTATCGATGAGCTGCCGCACACCGGCAAACAATTGTTCCGCGCTGCCAAAGCTGCTGGTCAGCACGGTTTCTTTTCGAACAAGCTCGAACTGCTCATTCAGCAATCCGACCCGGATGTTCGTGCCTCCGATGTCTACTCCGATGACATATTCGCTCATCCTGCATGCTCCCCGCTGATGTCTAGATACTTCGCTGCCTTCGCGTCCAAGAAGAAATCAATATGCTCGTAGCCAAGCAGCGCTTGAGCCGGCAGCTTCGCATCCGGATTGCAGAAGATCTCCCGCACGATCTCGGCTTTGCGCTCGCCGGTAATCGCCGTAATGACCCTTCGGCTGCGGATCACTTGTCCAAGGCCAAGCGTGATCCCCTCCGTTAGCACCGTCCGCTCGTGAAAATATTTCTGAGCCACTTCCTTCGTCGTAGCCGACAGTTCGACGACGGAGCTGCAATCCAGCACGGGAGAGCCAGGCTCATTCAGTCCGATATGTCCGTTCATGCCAACGCCCATCAAGCTGAACGTGATCGGATATTGCTCGATGTATCGGTCAATTCGCGAGCATTCCTGCGCCAGATCGGCTGCAGTGCCGTCGAAGAATTCGATCTGCTCGCTCTCGAGCGGAATCAGCGAGAACAGATCCTGGTTCAGCATCTGATAGCAGCTGCCTTCCGAGCTGCGGTCAATGCCGACCCACTCGTCGAGACTGACGATGCGAAGGTCCTTCACTCTGCCCTCACGGTCGATGTCGCGGGCAAACTGCGCGTAGCTCTTCTGCGGCGTGCTGCCGGAAGCCAGGCAGAAGACCGGCTGCTCGTCCTCCGTCAGTCGCTGCTGCATTTCCCTCGCGATTTCGCGTGCCAGCTCTTCTTCCGTTTCAAATATACGAATCATGCGTTTCTCACCCTCCCCTTGTATGCCATGCCGTTATGCCGATAAGACGCGAATCATTTCCTGCTGCAGGATCAGGCTTGCCGCGCCGATCGCGGCCTGATGCACGGCGGCGCTCACGGTAATCGTCGGCGTCCACTCGGTATACTGCTGGACGTAGGCTGCCGTCTTCTCCTGCACAAGCTCCGGGAACAGAGCGGCCGTCTTGCCGCTGATGATGATCCGATCAATGTCCAGGATGCTGATCATATTGGCGATGACGAGGGCGAGATGGCGAGAGACGTAATCCGCGCATGCTTCCCGCTGCGATTCCTGGGTCAAGTCGTACGTGCGAAGCAGCGTCGCAAGGCCCAACTTGCTCTCGAGCCAGCCGACCGAATTCGGCTTCTTCTTGTAATCCGGGTCGAAGCACATGTACTCGAGCTCGCCCGCGCTAGCATTGAACCCCCGGTGCAGCTCTTTATTCAAGATGATGCCTGCGCCGACACCGTCGCCTGCCGAGATGAGAATGAGGTCATTCGGCGCTTCTTCCGTATTCTCGAGCCCGCGGTGCTCCGCAATGATCGAGGCATTCACGTCATTTTCCAGCAGGATTGGCAGCCGTACCCGCTCCGTTAGCTTTGCGATCAGCGGTTCGTACGCGTAATCCTGCTCCTCGCCGTCTTGGGTCATAATCCGAATCGTGCGTTTGCGGTTATTAATCGCGCCATCGACACCGATTCCGACGCCGAGAATGACGCTTCCCGTCTCCTCCGCTTTCCCGCGCATCCGCTTCACGATATCTTCGAACACGCTTTCAAACTGCTCACTATAGAAAGGAATCGGCGCATCGATTGCGTGCATGTCGATAATCTGGCCGTATAAATTGACGAGCAGTGCAGTCGTCCGTTTGCCGATCGTCTGAATGCCGATCGTGACGTAACGATTCGCGTTGAGGCGATAGACAGTCCGCTTCCGGCCGAGTCCGCCGGACCCTTCGCGGCTCTCGCCTGTAGCGGTTAGAAGGCCAATCTCCTCGAAGAAGCCTACGATCTTGCTGACCGTAACGAAGCTCATCGAGGTTTTCTCCGTAATCTCGACCTTGGCCAGCTCCGGGTGCTGAAGCAGAATATCGAAGATGATTTTGCGGTTCTCGTCCTTGATGTCGTTGGGGAGAAATGATTTCACGTAAATCCCTCCTTCCATCTTTTATTTAAGTTTATTATTTAATGAAGTTTAATAATTAATTAAAATGAATCGGGCAATGGTTAGCCCGTTCATTTCTCATCATATCCAATGCAAGCCGATGCTGTCAATGTCAAAAATATTTAGCTGCCGCTCACTTCGTACAGAGACGCATTCAGTTCCCCCATATATGGCGTTACATCGCCTACCGAGTACAAACGCAATCGATGCATGGCGCGTGTACATACGGTATAGAACAGCTTGCGCTCGCTCTCCCGGCTGTAGGTCGCAGCCGAAGCGTCATACACCAGCACCGCGTCGAACTCGACGCCCTTGGCGAGGTACGCGGGAATGACCGCCACGCCCTTCTCGAAGGTGAGCGTCTCCTTCGTAATGAGCCGCAGCCCATCGCTCGCTGCTGCGCCGGCGAGCGCCGCATGCGCTTCGCGCGCCTCCGCCGCCGTCTTCGTAATGACGGCGATGGAGTCGAAGCCTTCGGCGCGCAGCTCCGCCAGGTCGCTGGCGATTCGCCCCGCCCGCACTTCGCTGCCGCCTAGCTGCACGAGCTGCGGCTTGCCGCCCCGGCGCTCGAACGGCACAATGTCCGTGCCGCCCGGCAGCATCGCCTTCGTGAGCTCCACGATTTCAAGCGTGGAGCGATAGCTGCGGACGAGACGGATCAACCTCGTCTCGTCCGCGCCATAGATGCGGGCGAGCGGCGAGCCGGCCTCGTGCAGATTCGTCGACTGCACGAAGATCGCCTGGCCGAAGTCGCCCAGCACCGTCATTCGCGCGCGCGGGAACAGCTGCTTCAAGAAGGCGTACTGGAACGGCGAGTAGTCTTGGCCCTCATCGACGAAAACATGCCGCACATCCGTATTCGTCCGCACGCCTTCCACCAGCTCCTTCAGATACAAATAAGGCGTCGCATCCTCGTAGAACAGCTCGGAGGCATCCAGCTTCGCCAACGTCTGCTCGCAGATTTCCGCCCACTTCTCCGGCACCTCGGCAGTCCCAGTCATCTCTGCGTACTCGTAAGCCTCCTCCTTGCTGAACAACTGCCCATACAGCCGCACGAAGTCAATAAACTTGAACCGTCTTACCTCGCGTCGCAATGGCTCGAAGCTCGCCTTCACGATCGTCCGGCGAAGAAGCTCCTCTTCCTGATCGGCAAAATCAAACGCATTCCCTTCACCCGCCTCGGTACCTCGGAAGTCTCCATACTGATCGATATACGACTGCGTAAAATCAAAAACCGCTTCATCTCTCTCATATTTCTTCAACACCGCTTTGTGAGCCTCTTCATACTGCTCGACGTCGAGGTAATCGAGATCGTCTTGTACCCAGTCCGCTGCCCGCTCCGCCCGTTCAAGCGTCGTCAGCTGCTCAAGCAGCCAATCCCGCAGCAGCAAGGCGCGATTCGCCAGCCTGATAGAGCTGTCGTAGCTATAGAACTGCGCGGCCATCTGCTCTGCGGAGATGATCTCGCGGTCTCTATAACGGATGCCGCTAAACTGCATACCCTTCATGCAAAGCCATGTCGCGTAATGCTGTAACGCCCGAAGGAAAGATTCCGACGCCTTATACCGAATCCCTTGCAGCCGCGCCTCATACGCAGAAGAACCATCACCGGCCGCGGTCAGCACATATTCGATCTGGTCGAACGGATCCTCCAGCTGCATGGAAGAACCTAGCCAGTGCGCCAGATATTCTTGGAAGGTCGTCTGCTGCATATTCTCCTCGCCCAGTTCAGGAAGCACCGTAGAGACATAGCTGTTGAACATCGGGTTCGGCGAGAACAGTACAATCTGATCCGCCCGCAGCCTGTCGCGATGCTTATAGAGCAAGTAAGCCGCCCGCTGCAAAGCCGCTGACGTCTTGCCGCTGCCTGCTGCACCCTGTACAATAAGCATCCGGTTCTGGTCATCGCGTATGATCGCATTCTGCTCCTTCTGTATGGTCGCGACAATGCTTTTCATCTGCGCATCCGCGCCCTTGCCGAGCGCCTGCTGCAGCAGCTCGTCGCCGATCGTGACGCTCGTGTCGAACACGCTTCGCAGCTCGCCGTCACGGATTTGGTACTGCCGCTTCAGCAGCATCTCGCCGTCGATCTGCCCGCCTGGCGTCGCATAGGACGCCGGACCTGGCGAGTGGTCGTAATACATGCTGGCGATCGGCGTCCGCCAGTCGTAGACGAGGAAGCTCAGCCCGTCTTCATCGACAAGCGAAGATACGCCAATATAGATTTGCTCGCTGAGGCCGAGCACCTTCTCCTCATAATCGATGCGGCCAAAATACGGCGATGGCAGCATCCGCTTCATATTGTTATATCGCTGCAGCCGTGCACGATGGCTTCGTTCCCGCTCATTCAGCAGCGCCTCCTGCTGCCTGATGCTGTACAGCGTTTCTTCGAAATCGTCAAAGGTGCTCGTATTGACCGTTACATCCTCCCAGAACTTCTTGCGAAAGTCCGTCACCTGATTACGAAGCCCCGAAACCTCAGGCTCAAGCTCCGCGATCTTCGCCTGCAGCGTCCCTGTTACCTCATTCAAACGCGCCTGCTCCTGCTTCCAATCGTTCTCGCTTATCATTCTCGGACACGCTCCTTCACATTTTTTTGACAACCCGATACAAACGGTGTTGACAACGGACGGATTATCATGGTACGATTAAGGTGTAAATAAGATGTTGTAATTCTGCCTTTAACTAATAAACTCATGACAGGTTTTCTAAGCATACCATAGGACGGCTCGTCTTGTAAATCGTCTCTACACATAAAAAAACCGGCAGATTCTGCCGGTTTTTCTTTTTTTTCGCTAACCTATTCTGCTGCCTGCTGATGCTGATGATGCTGCTGCTTCAAGGTCTCCAACGACGCTTCGATCTCCGGCGTCAACATCGGATCGAGATACTGCGGTGCAGACCGCTTAGCCGGCGCATTGAAGTGGTTGATCGCTTCCAGCTCGGCCTCGATCATCAGCACCTTCTCTTCCGCACGGGCGAACCCTTTCACAATGCTCCCCGTCTGAAAAGAGACGACACTCTGGTTCAGCTCCTTCAGGGAGCTAGCCACATTAACTCGCGATTCGAGCAGCAAACGGCGGTGGTTGTACTCCTCCGACTGCACGAGCAGCTGGGCGATACGCTCCTCAAGCACCTTCGTCTGCTCCTGGATGGTCGCATATTGCTCGCGGTAAACCGCAAGCTTCTTCTCTTGAAGCAGCTTCTCTTGAAGCGCCAGCTTCGCGATCTGATCCTCGCCCTGCGCCACCGCAAGTCTTGCTTGGCGGTCACGCTTATCAACAGCCGACTCGGCATCCGCAATCAGGAGCGCTTGCCGCTTCTCAATGAACAGCTGGTGCGCTAGCGCGCGCTGCCCTTTCTCCAGCTCGACGCCAAACTCGCGCATATATTGATTCACCATATTTAGCGGCTTCTCGCATTTATCGATCAAGCCGTTCGTTTCCGCCAGAAATACATCCTTCACACGTTTAAAGATACCCATATTACTTCGACTCCTTTGATTGATTTTGCTGAAGTTCCCATTGGTCCAGGAAGTCCGATGCCGACGGAATGCCAGCGAGCGCATTAGCCCCTTCTACGCTTCTCGAACGTTTGCCGCGACGGAAGAACAGGAGCAGCAGGCCAGCGATCAGAATGATTCCGGCAATGACAACGCCCGGGCTCACGCCATGCTCACGATGCGGCAGCTCTATACGGCGCATGCCACCTTGGCCACCAATCTGCACCTTCACAGGCCCGTCCCCGTCACGGAGCGCGGGCAATGCTGGAATATCCCCTGGAGCAGGCACCGCTAGGGTCCCTCCGTCTTTAATTGAAATTCGCATATCGCCAGCTGGTCTGCTATGGGCTTCCTGTTTCACGCTCACAACCTGCGAGAAGTCTCTGCCATGCTCGCCGGATATCACACTTAAGCCGGCTCCGACCGCTACGATGATGATAGTTACTAGCAGCGCTTTTTTTACCCAAGGTCTAACGCGTCTCACGCATTAATCATCCTTTCATATCCAGTGTTCTTGTCTCTACACCACTTACTTTAGCGATCAATGGTAAAAGTACGGTAAAGGATAATAAAAATCCCTCCTCTTCTTCCGAAGAGAAAGGGACTGTCCGTTCACGCCTGCTTGTACGGAGGAAACTCCACCGAGAACGTGCTTCCTTTCCCCGGTTCGCTCTCGAGCGCGATCGAGGCTCGGTGCGCAATAATGATCTGCTTGGCAATCGCGAGTCCAAGCCCCGCGCTTCCTTCTTCACGGGAACGATGCTTCTCTACGCGGTAGAAGCGGTCGAAGATGCGCGGCTGGTCCTCCTTGGCAATGCCGATGCCGCTGTCCCGCACGATGATCCGCCACTGTCTCGGGTTCGGGTCAAGCCCAACGTCGACCTTGCCCCCTTCGGGCGTGTACTTGATCGCATTATCCAGCAGGATATAGACGAGCTGCTTCAACCGCTCCGGATCGCCTTTCACCGTTAATGTATCCGGCAGCATCTTCCGCACCGTGATGCTCTTCTTCTGAGCAACGCCCTCGAAGGCCAATACCCACTGGCGCAGCTTCGGCACGATATCGAAGGAGCCCATCTCGAACTGGGCAGAGCCCACGTCGGACCGGGCAAGCATGAGCAGATGCTGTACCATGCGGCTCATCCGGCCGATCTCTTCCTTCATATCGAGAACGACTTCCTTCGAATACGGCGTGATTGTCTCCCCATTTTCCATCTCGATGACATCAAGGGATGTGTTCATAATGCTGAGCGGCGTCCGCAGCTCGTGGGAAGCATCCGCCAGAAACTGCTGCTGATGTCTGAACGATTGCTGAATCGGAATCATCGCTTTCTTCGACATCGAGGAACTGAACTTCACGGCGACAATGATAAAGAGGACGAGAATACAGATGAATACGATAAGCAGCGTGCGGAGAATGTCCCAGTAATAGGTGACGTCCTTCGCCGCATAGATGGTCGCGATGCCGTCCGCCGTCATGATCGGCTGCGCGCCGATGAACAGCACCCGATTCTCGGAGACGAGTATAACGTCTCCTTGCTGTTTATGAATCTCTGGGAGCCAGCGCAGGCGGAACGATTCCCCATCCGCCCTCCAGCCTCGAATCAGCTTCAGGCTGTAGTCGCTGAACTCTGGAATCGCGTCACTATGCGCAAGCACTTCACCGCTCTTGTTGTTCAGCACATAGAAGAAGTACATATCGTTATTGCGGCTATTCTCCAAGTCAGGAATGACAACAGCCCCATTCTCGGTCGCAGACATGGTCGCGCGGAGCGAATTGCTCTGCTCGTGGTACGCCATGAAGATGAAGAAGACCGATACGATAATCGAAAATAACGCCAGAAACAGAACGATAAGCCACGTATAGGTGAACGTGAGCTTCCGCTGCGTATATTGAAACAGGTCGAGCTTCTTGCCTCGTTTAAGCGTCCATCTCAAACCGGTAGCCTACCCCCCTGATGCTGTGAATGGCTGCATTTCCATGGGCGTCGTCAAGCTTGTCCCGGAGCATTTTCACGGTCACATCGACATTCTTGTAAGAGACATCGCTGCCGATCCCCCAGATGCGATCGAGAATCGCCTCTCGCGTCAACACATTGCCCGTGTTCTGCAGGAAAAAGTCCAGCAGCTGATACTCCCGCGGGCTCAGCTGAATCTCTACGCCTTCTTTGGATAGCTGGTGCGATGTGCGATTGAGCGCGAACCGCCCGAAGGTCACGATATCCGACTGTCTTGGGGCAAAATTACGCCGTGCCAGCACCCGAAGACGAGCAAGCAGCTCATCCATCTCGAAAGGCTTCGTCAAATAATCGTCGGCTCCTGCATCGAGCCCGAAGATTTTGTCCTGGAGCGAATCCTTGGCGGTCAGCAAGACGATGGCTTGTCCGTAGTTCTCGCCCCGCAGCCTCTTGCAGACGTCGACGCCGTCCATAAGCGGCATCATCCAATCCAGGATAAGCACATCATAAGACGAGCCCCGTGCATAATCGAGCGCATCCTCGCCGTTCTCCACCCAATCGACGTGGTAACCGCCCTTCTTCTCCAGCATATATTTCACAAGCTTGCCTAGCTTCTTATCATCTTCCGCCAGCAAAATGTTCAACTCCCCGCTCACCGCCATTCCATTCAAAATAATAGGTTAGTATACCAAACAATCGGTAAAAGTACGGTAAAAGTACGCCCAAAAAAGCCCCCTCTCCGTGAATTCAGTTCGCGGAGAGGGGGCTATGGTGCAGCGTGTGGCAGATGCCGAATGGCGAATGTGAATGGCGAATTAGGATTCCATCGCTGCTTGTTTCAGGCGGCGGCGACTCGTGGTCATGGCTGCCTGCAGCACGATGAAGATCACGAACAGCGCCATGCAGCCCGCGGAATAGCGGTACATGACCGAATAGTTGGACGCGGCGGATATCGCGCCGAGCAGAAGCGCACCGATCGCGACGCCGAAGTCCGTCGAGTTGTAGAACATGCTGTTCACCGTGCCGTACTGCTCCGGCGCCGAAGAGCGCAGCATCCATGCCTGGATCGTCGGCTGAATCGCGCCGAAGCCGAGGCCGTACAGCAGTGCCGATACAATAAGCATCGGCATCGCGTGCGTGCCCGACAGCAGCACCATGCTTGCTGTCACGCATAGGCCGGCTGGAATGAGCACCGCCATGTGGCCTTTGCGATCGAAGATGCGGCCGGAGAATGGCCGGATCAGGATGATGGTAATCGCATTGAACAGGAAGAACAGGCCGACCTGTTCGATATGCACATAATCGCCGAACAAGGCGAGAAAACTAAGCAAACCGCTGTAAGTGATGGATAGCATCGTATTCAGCAGCACCGGGAACAGAAGCTTGGCGTTGAAGCCTGCCTTCGGTGCTGGCTGGGATGGTTGCTGAGATTTCGCTGCGGCTTGAGCTGGTACTCGTGCTGGTGCCGCTGTTATTGCTGCGTCGCTTTGCTTCGAGCGCGACTGCCATAGCACCGGGAAGATGAGCACCGATGCGATGAATCCGAGCATCGTCAGCTCCGTGAAGCCCCCGTGCTTCATGACGTTCAGCCCGATCGACGGGCCTATGGACATCGCGAGGCTCGTCGATAAGCCGAAGTAGCCGATGCCTTCGCCCATCCGGCGAACCGGGATGATGCGCGAGACGAGCGTCGGCAATATCGTGCTCGCAATGCCAAAGCCGATGCCATAGGCGATGCGCAGCAATAGGAGCGTGCCGAATGACCCGGCGGCTGTGTACAGCCCTGTTGCCGCCGCCGCGATAAGCAGCCCGGTGATTAATAGCGCCATTCGCGATACCCGCTTCATGAGCGCAGCAGTCGCGAACCGCGAGGCAATCGCGGCGAGCGCGAATACGGAGGTAACGAGGCTGACCTGCACGTTACCTGCATGGAACTCCCCTTTCACGTAAGCCGGGAAGGAGGAGAGCAGCATCTGCAAGCCTAGGAATAGCAAGAAGAAGCTTGCCGTCAACGCGATGAACGGCCTTGTCCATAATGCCGCCGGCCTCTCTTGTTCTTGTTGGATTTGCTGGTTTGGTTCTTGTTGTGGCTCCTGCCTCATAATGATTCGCCCCTCCTCTGGTTGTTATTCATGTTCATTCCCGCTGTCGCTCCCGCCGCATAAGTTGACGTTGATGTGATTCTGAACGCGCATCAGCAGTTCAAGCAGCGTGTCGTATTCTTGATCCGATAAGCAGCTCTTCACGTCCGCCGTCACGCTCTCTTCAATCGGCGTCGTCTCGCGAATGAGCGCTTTGCCCGCTTCCGTGCTGTAGACAAGGAACGCTCTGCGATCCTGCTCGCCGGGCTTCTTATAGATGAGACCCTTCTTCTCCAGATGGTCCAGAATGCGGGTCGTCGACGGCTTATCCTTGCTCGTGCGCTCCGCAATTTCTTTCTGGATGAGTCCTTGCGCGCGGTCGATCTGGTTCAGCGCCGACCACTGCTCCGGCGTAATGCCATAAGGCGCGAGCCGCTGCTGAAACTGCGCCGCGACCTTCCGATACGTTGTGCCAAGCACGAAGCCTACGGGGCTTCGATTATGATTCGAATTCGAAGTCATCTATGGACACCTCTAATCTTTAAATAGTTGTTTAAACAACTATATGACAGACAACTAATTCTGTCAATGAGCGAACATGCCAAAAACCCTGTTCTCCACCGTGGGAGAACAGGTTTTGCGACTTCGTTTACGCCGTTTCCGTATGCGATACTTCTACCGTTCTCACTTTCACCTTGCGGAAGCTGGAGACCAGCTTAACAACCAGGCTAGCAGCCGCGATGTACCAGAGCACCGTGATATTGGATGACGAGGAGATTGAGGCATCGGCGAAATACATCGAATGGCGCAGTTCTCCCGCAACGAAACGGAAAGGCGTCCATTCGTACAACCAGTCATGCGTCGTCTGCGGCAGAAACTCCGGTGCGATATTGACGACAGGCAGCGAGAAGAACATGAGCAGCACGAGGATCGGCATCGCAGGCATGCCAATCCAGCTCAGCAGCGCAGATTGAAGCAGGAAGAACGCCGCTCCTCCGAGCATGAGCGCGATCCATGTTCCGGATGCGTCCACGAGAGACATGCCGTACCACGTCTTGGACATCCATACGAGGAAGCCGGACGCTAGGACGACGAACACAAGACCGGTAACCGCTTGGGTCAGCAGCACGCCGAAGCGGCGTCCGCCGGACGCCAGCGCCTTCTGCGAAGCAAACATCAGAATGAGGCTGACCACAAGACTGCCGATCCACATAATTTGCGTCAGCATGCCCGGGGCGTTGCCGCTCGCATTGTTGGTGCCGATCGGATGAACAGTCTGCTCCTGTACCTGGAAGGGAGCGAGGAGCGCTCCTGCCATACCAACTGGGATTACTTTAACATCTGAATTCTGGCTGACCATATGGAGTACCTGCTTCGACAATTCACTGCTGATGCCAAGGGCGATTTGACCCAGAATCTGCTTCACGGCGGTGGAAGCTTGCACGCTCATCCCTTCATTGGCCAGAATTCGAACGGTTGCGGGCTTCGGATTGTCCGACATTAACGAAGCAACGCCGCTGCTTAAATCCGCCGGGAGCACGAATGCCCCGTAGTACTCTTCCTGATCGAGCCCTTGCTTAGCCTCCGCCTCTGTGGAGACAAGATGCCAAGCAATCGGCAGCTCCTTATTCGCCAGCAGCTTCTCTTGCGCCATTGCGCCTACATTCAGCGACTTCCCATTAGGAAGCGAGACCGCTTGATCCTGTACGACGAGAGCGACAGGCAGATCCTTCGGCTTTGCCCCGAGCACAGACCCCATCATCGCAACTCCGAACACGGCCAATACGATGAAGACGGCGAGCAAGCCGATCCATACTGCTTTTTGCTTGAATAATGCCATATGTCATTTCCCCTCTTACACTTATCATAATGGACAAAGCGTTGATTATCGTTCACTTCGTTTATTATAATGAGTTCATAGGGGAATACAATCGTCAATATGCCGCTGAAATGTCAACTAATCAGCACATACATAACGAAATGTTCATTAATCTGAAAATTTCATGCTACAAGGGGGCTGTTTACGCACGTGGCAGACAAAATCGACCGCAGACAGTTGAAGACCAAGCAGGCGCTGCGCAAGGCGCTTATGGAACTCATTGAAGAGAAGGGCATGGAAGGACTGACCGTTACGGATATTTCCACGCGGGCGGACGTCAATCGGGGAACCTTCTACCTGCATTATCGGGATGTGCATGACATGGTGAGCCAGATCAAGGCGGAAATCCTCGAAGCGGTTGATCAGCTTATGCAGCAGGTAGATATCTATGAACTGCGGATGTGCGCCGCGAAGGAAACGACCTATCCCGGGATGGTACGCTTGATTGAGGAACTGGAACGCAATGGCGATTTCCTGAAGATCATCCTCGGACCGAAAGGCGATCCCGGATTCGGAATGACCTTGAAGGCCATGATAACCAAGCATATTTGGGGCAAAATGGTATCCCACCAAGCGATGAAGGAGTTTCTCGTGCCTGCTGAATATCTGCTCGCTTATACCACGTCGGCAAATTTCGGCATCCTGACGCACTGGATTGAGTCCGGCATGAAACAAACGCCCACGGAAGTTGCCCGCATCTTGATGCGGATCATCTACCATGGGCCTATGCATGCACTGAATTTGGATTAAGCCAGCCCGCTAGTTAGCTGGTAGCGGCTTGACTACGCTACAGACCAAGATGCAGCTTGCGGACGCCCAGCACGCCCGCATTGCCGGTCGGATCGTTCACCGTCTTATGCGCGGAGAACGCTTCGGCAGCCTCCGACGTGCGGATGCGAAGCGGCTTCTCCTCCCGCTGCACAACGTCCAGCACCACTTCTGCGACAGATTCGGCCGTCTGCGGAACGGAGGCCCGCTTCGTGAAGTTGCTCACGTACGCATCGATCAGCGGCTTGTACTCGTCATCGAGCATACCGCCTGTTGCGTTAATATTCTTATATACCGCCTGCACGAAATTCGTCGCGATCGCTCCCGGCTCGATCAATGTCACATCAATGTTGAAGAGCGGTTTGTAGTAGGTAGCTAAGCTTTCAAACAACCCTTCTACCGCGAATTTGCTCGCACAATAAATTTCGTTGAACGGCTGCCCGACTAGTCCGCCAACGCTGGACGTGGCAAGCAAATGCCCTTTGCCCGCTTCGCGAAGCAGGGGCAGGCCGGCCTTAATGGTATTGATGACACCATAGACGTTCGTGTCGAATACATCTTCAATTTCGTTCATTGGCGCTTGACCAAGCGCGCGCAAGTACCCGTAGCCCGCATTGCAGAACAACACATCAAGCTTGCCGCCCGTCTTCTCGGCAATCGCAGCGAATGCTCGCTCAAGAGACGCCGGATCGGTCACTTCCATCTCAAGCCAGTGTAAGTCCGCTACCTCGCTATAAGCCGCTTGCTCGCGCTCCAAATTACGAGTGCCGGCGAAAACGGTCCAGCCCTTGGCCGCGAACAGCTGCGCTGTTGCAAGGCCGATTCCAGTAGATGCTCCAGTAATTGCGATCGTTTGACTCATCGGATCGAAAGCTCCTTTGGTATGGTTAACATCGGTCAAGCATAGTTTGTCCCACGTACTTCACTATATGCTTTTGTGCTACAATTGAGAAATAACTAACGCGATACGGAGTGAGCTCTCGTGAACCAAAATGCCAATTCCACTGCGCAACCTAACTTATCCGTAGTCGACAGCATGGCGCAGCTATCGTTCCTCGTCCACGGCATTCTTGGCCGGGTGGGCGCCGAGCATGACCTGTCGATCATCCAGATCCGGCTGCTCGGCATCCTGCGCGACCACGAGCCGAGCATGCTGCAGCTCGCTCAGCATCTCAGCCTCGACAAGTCGAGCATTACCGGCCTTATCGACCGTGCCGCGCGCCGCGGCCTCGTCGAGCGCATCCCTTCGCCGACCGACCGGCGCGGCTTCCAGGTCCGGGTCACGGACGCCGGGCGGAAGCTCATAGACGAGAGCGGCGAGGAGATCATCCGGCAGCTGAGCGCTGCTGCCGGTGTCTTGTCCGAGGACGAGCAGGCCCAGTTCGCCGCGCTCGCGACCCGGATTATTGGCGCAGGCAGCACGCCGTAGAACCTGCAATTCGATAGCTCGCAGATACTATATGGGATAAATCCACTCATTTTGACCGAAATATCTACTTTCCGGCAGCTATGCTGGATTTTTCCACTCATTTTCAGCTAAAAAGGCTATATTGGCTGCTTTCAAGCAGAAATGAGTGGATTTTCCCATTATAGACTGCAATTTCAGCCTATTCAGCCATTCTCCAGCGGATATATCCAATATAGATAAACAGCAAATCAGCAAATCCGAAGGTCGCCCTCTCCAAGGGCGGCCTTATCTTTGCTAGGCGAATACACCGAACCGGGCTCGCGTACATACATTGCCTATAGCTATGCTCAAAATTCGAACTGGAATGAGGCGAAAGTTAAGAATGTCCGCGTATATCGACTACACTTCACCATCGGTGCAGTATACATTCGATGTGAATAAGAGCCTGTTGTTCAAGAAGGATGCCAACAACTATATTAATGTGCTCGGCGTACAGCAGCTGAATTCGCTCGAGAACACATCGCTCCTCGATATCTTCATGAGTCCCTCCAATGTCGTTGAACCCCACTACCATCAGAACGCTGCCGAGCTCGTCTACTGTGTGTCGGGTGCAGCTACCGTTTCGATCCTGAACCCGTTTACGAAGCAGCTGCTTAACTTCCCGATCACGCCCGGCCAAGTGGCGAACGTTCCGCAAGGCTGGTGGCACTACGAAATCGCCACAGCGGAGCAGACGCATCTGCTGGCGATCTTCGATGCACCGCAACCGGAGGTTATTCTGGGCTCCGACATCCTCAAATTCACGCCTGCCAAGATCATGTCGCACACGTACTGCATCGATGAGGAAACGTGGAAGAAAGCCATAGAGCCCGTGAAGCCGTCGACGTATATCGGTCCTTACACCGACTGCAACAGCCCGAAAGTGAATATGGCCGGGCAGCACGGCATGTCTAACCACTACTCCCAGCAGCAGCCGCAACAGCAGGCCGCGCCTTATCACCCGCAATATCAGCAGTATCCGTACTATCCTCAGCATAGATCCTACTGGGGTTACTACTAAGAAACAGCACCGCTTCTGAACACGACAAAGGGCCATTCCTCAACAGGACGGCCCTTTGCCTTGCCTTACCTTTGTCTACCTTTGCCTCGCTACTTAAGCTACTTATGAAGAATATCATCCTTCAAGCTCGCCACATGCGTCAGAACCTGATCAATATCCGGTTCGCCTACGCCAAAATGGGCAAGCGCATCATGCAGGTGCCCCGCAATCGCAGCAAAATGCTCCTCCTGCAGGTTCATCCCCGCATGCGCCTTCGCCATCGACTGCCCGCTGTATTGATTCGGACCGCCAAGCGCGAAGCTGATGAACTTCGTCTGATGCTTGCGCTGCTTCTCCATGTCCGTATCCTTGAAGAAGTGGTTGACCGTGTTATCGGCCAGCACGAGCTCATAGAAATAATCGACCACTTTACCGATCGTATCTTCCCCGCCAAACTTATCGTAAAGAGTGGTAGCTGGTTGGTTCATATGCCGTGCAGTCCTTCCTTCCCTGTATGCTGCAATCGTAGTCGCATGTTAGGTTATCCGGCTGCATCCTTTTCCATCCATTCTACGATCACTTCACTTGCTCGGATGCGCCGCCCGCCATGCGTCGAGCTGCCGCTGCACTTCCGCCCGCACCTCGTTAATGCCAGCCTGCCGCAGCTCCTCGTTGAACTTCGGCAGCTCGACATCGACGTTCACGCTGCCCGTCATCAGGCTCGGAAAATACTTCTCCCACACCATCTGGATGTTCTGCATCTGCGTCGGCATCATGGACAGATCAGGCGTGAAGCCGACGGTGGTCGAGCCCACGGCCTCCTTGTTGCCCGCGCGGAACTGGTCCCACTTATCGAGCGGGTCGGGGAACTCGCCGCCCATCGTCTTCAGAATGAACCAGTTGCCTTGCGTATATTGCACGCCGCTATAGCCCGGCGATGCACCCGCGATCGGATGGCCATCCTTGTCCTCCGAAGGCTTCGGCACCACTTGACCGTTGCTGTCGAGCGTATAATGGACGCCTTCAATACCGAAGTTGAACAGGTTGCGCACTTCCGGATCGGTATTAAGCAGATTAAGAAACTTGATGCTCTCCACCGGATGCTTCGATTCCGCACTGACTGCCATGACCCCGCCGCGAACGGATTCGGTCGTAATGAGCGCCGGAGTGACCGGATAAGCGACGAGCTTGTAGCCGCGGTCCTTGCTCCAGCTGTTCTCCGACAGCGGTCCGCCGCCGGCTGCTTTCCAGAAGACATGCTCGCCCCGCTTCAGTCCTTGGCTGTCGCGCAGAGCCGCATCCTCATTGATGTAACCCTTCTCGTAGTAATGCCGAAGAAGGTCGAGCACCTTGCGGGCTTCCTCCGTCTCGAATATGTTCACGACAGTCGACTTCGGATCAAGCGCCTGGATCATAAGCGGCAGCGACTTCTCCGAGATGTACTGATAGCCGTCCAGCGCGAAGAAGTTCTGCGAGTCCTTATCCAGCTCCATCGGCTGATAAGTCGGCTCCTTCTCCTTGATCATCTTCAGCAGCGGCTCGAGCGAAGCGAGCGTCGTGTATTTGGAAATATCAATGTCGTACTTCTTCACGAGCGCATCCGGGTACATCCACTGGTCGCGTACGGCAAGCTCCTTATTGGTCGGCACACCGTAGATGCCGCCGTCGTCCATCGTCACGCCTTTCCAGAAGATCGGATCGATCGCGTCATACATGCCCTTCCCGATATTGGGCAAGTAATCGTTCAGCTTGAGCCATGCCCCGCGCTGCGCGTAAGTGGCGTACTCCGGTGCAAACGCGATGTCAAAAGGAGTGCCCGCCGACACGAGCGTATTCAGCCGATCCTCGTACTCCTGCCAGCCAACCTTGATATAGGTGATCGTCACGCCGATTTTCTTTGCCAGCACCTCGTTGATCCTATCATTAACCAGCTTCAGATCCTTGTCGGGATCGCCGATCGTGTAGTAGATCAAGTTGACCGTATGGCCGGTCGGCGCCGCCTTCTCGCCGCTGCCCGAGGAAGAGAAGCAGCCCGTCGTAAGCATGATCAGCATCATAGCGAGTACCATGCAAAGCGCATAGCGCCCCCAATTCAGATTCAGCCAGCTCCGTGGTCGATACATGAGTCGTTGTCGAGTTCGCATTGCGGGTTAATCCTTTCTCCGCAGGTCCGAAGGCGATTTATCGAAATACGCATGGAAGTGGGAATAGAAATAGTTCAAATTCGGATAGCCGACCGATAGCGCGATACTGACGATTTTCTCGTCGGTGGACTGAATCCGTTCCTTCGCGCGCAGCATCCGGTACGCCATCAGGTACTCCGAGAACTTCATCTGCGTCTCCTTGAGGAACAGCTGGCCCAGGTAGGTGCCGTTCATGCGGAACCGCTCTGCAACCGATTTCAAATTCATGTTCTGCGAGTACTCCGCTTTGACCATGAGAAGAATACGGTTCGTCAGCTTGGACAGGCTGTCGTAGCGCACGCCGAGCACCGGGTCCTTATCCAGGTCGTCCCGATCTGCTCCCTCGACCGTGCCGTGCAAGTCCTCGACAATGATTTTCTCCACGACGGTCTGCAGCTTCGTACGGTCTACCGGCTTGAGCAGATAATCCTTGGCGCCGCAGCGGATGGCCTCCAGCGCATACTGAAACTCCCCGTAGCCGCTCATAATAATATAGTTCGACTGCAGGCGCAGCTCGTTCAGCTTGTGGATTGCATCATAGCCGCGCATCTTGCCGATACATACGTCGAAGATCGCAAGGTCCGGCATGAAATCCACCGCCTTCGAAATTGCGCCCTCATACGTTTCGCATGTTTCTATGGTATCGAAGCCGTATTTTCCCCAGTCCAGCGTTCGTTTCATGCCTTCCAAAATTTGCGGCTCATCATCTACAATTAGCAGCTTATACATCTCAAGCAGCCTCCTTTGGTAGGATTACAGATATCTTGATGCCGGCTTCTTCATTGTTGTCGATATCCATGTGGAAGCCTTCTCCGTAGAAGAAATGAAGGCGGCTGTATACGTTCCGCAGCCCGATGCTGTCTGTCGAGGCATCATCGCCGCGCGTCAAGGTGCTGCGAATTTCGGCTAACTGCGATTCGGAGATCCAGTTGCCGTTATCCGCGATCTCGAGCACGAAACAGTTCGCTTCCTCCCACCCGTTCACGACGAGCAGGTTGAATTCGCTCTCCGGATTAAAGCCGTGAATGAAGAAGTTCTCCGCCAGCGGCTGCATCCAGAACTTCACCGTCGGCAGCGCGAGCAGGGCATCATCAACGTTGTATTGATAGTAGAACCGGTCCGGATATTTGAATTCCATAATCTTCAGGTACTTCTGGAGCAAATCCAGCTCGCAGCCCAGTGGAATAATATTCTCGTATTTTACAATATCGCGGTACAGACCGCCTAATGTTGCGATCGCGTCCGAAGTATCGGCGGCGCGGTTGCCGAGGGCAAAGGATCTGATCACCTCAAGCGTATTATATAGAAAATGCGGATTAATCTGGTGCTGAAGCGCCTTCATTTCGGTCTCCTGCTGCTTCAGCTTGAGCAGGTAGTTCGTGCGAATATGCTTGTCGAGCTGATGAATCATATCGTCCAGCTCGCGGGCGATCATGCCGTACTCGTTCCTCCGGTAGCGCGCCGGATTAACCGGGGCGAAATCCGCCGTCTTCGCGCGGCCGATCGAATTAATGATGCGCCGCAGGAAATTCGCGTCCTCGCGCAAGTTGTACACGATAAGCAGCAGTACGCTGATCATCGCGGCCAATACGATGAGGAAGACGATCAGCAGCACGCTTGCTTTCTGTCGGACAAGCGCGGACATATCGACAATGCTGACAAACTTGTAATCGAACTCGGTCGATTGGAAAGTGGCGAAATATGCACGGTCGAGCACTCCCACTCGCAAGAACCCGTGGTCGCGGCCATCTGCCGCCGCCCGGCTTATGAGCTCTTTCGACTTGCTGTCTGAGCCGGCAATGAGGTAGACCTCGCCGGAAGGACTTACGGCTCCCGCTTCATTCAGCCGGTAATTCTGCAGCGTATTGAAGATCCGGTCGCTGCTGACCAGGAATCGGAACTCGCCAAGCTGGCGAGAGATCTGGTTCGGATCGGACAGCTTCTTGCGGTAGACGAACCCTTGCTGAATCGTCTCCTTGAACACCGTGTCCGAATTCGGAACATTGAATAGAAACTTCGTATTGCCGTTGCTGTCGAAGCGCACGACATTGCCCTGATCGTCGGTATGCAGACTGACTTGCGTGATATCGCCATGTCCGCCGTTGCTTAAGAAGGACTTAATATCTTCAGGAAATGAGACCAGCGGCCGGTTATAGTGGCTTTCCTGCAGCCTGCTCGTCAGGTAGCCCTCCGCGCTGTTGCCGAGAAAGTAACGGACATCCGCCACAAGCCCGCTGTTGGAATACACCCGCTGCATGAACGCCTCAATCCGGTCCGCATCCGATTGGAGCGTGTTCTCCACCCGAGTGAACGCGCCGCTCGCCTCGTTCCGGGAGTTCTGAATCCATTGATCGAGCAGCACCGCGCAGGTAATCGCTCCGAGCGCGAGGCCGATGCACACGACGAATACCGCATATGCAATGAATTTACCGCGATAGATTTTAATTTGCAGAAATGAACGCATGCGGCTTCTCCTTTTGCAAGTAGCTTCACAGGCCAGTGGTGACATTTAGCTTTAGCCTGCAGATTCACCATAAACCTTATTTGGCGGCAAAATCAATCCTGTAATTTGTGCCAGAAAACCCGAACGGCGTTACCGTTCGGGTTCTCTTTCACCTGTAGTCTTATTTGAAGTAAGCGTCGATTTGCTCTTGAGCCGCTTTCATGATGGTATCCATGCCAGCAGCTTTCAGCTCGGAAACGATCTTCGGAACTGTAGTTTCTGGATCGGATGCGCCTGTCATCAGCTCGTAGCGGTATTTGTCCCACACGGCTTTCGTGTTCGCTACTTCTGTGCTCAGCTTGCTGATGTCGAGTGCAAAGCCAAGGTTTGTCGATGAAGTTGCTTGGTCGTTCAGCTTGCGTACTTGCTCCCATTGATCCACTGGCGCGCCTTTTGTAACCGCCATGTCGAAGAATGTACCTTGCGTGTAAGCAGCAAGCGGCCAAGTATCGGAAGTACGCTCGATGACTTTCTCGCCATCTACGCTGTTGTAGTCGGCGCCGAGCTCACCGAATGCGAGCATGTTACGCAGCTTCGGATCTGTGTTGACCAGCTGCAGGTATTTCAGAGCTTCGCTCTTGTACTTCGAGTTCGCGGAAATCGCGTTCAAGGAGCCTTGAATTGTGCTTGTTGTGTAGATTGGTCCAAAGATCGGGAACATGTCGTACTTCGCTACGCCTTCGTTGATCTGCCAGCTTGCTTCTGCGCCCGGGAATGCTTGCGCGGCGAAGAATGGACGAGCCTTGTCAGCTTCTGTCTTCGTTGGTGCATCTGGATTAATAATGCCGTCTTTGTACCACGAATGCAGCGTCTTCAGATCGTTCATAACCTCTGGGCTTTCCAGTACGGAGACGACCTTACGGGAAGCATCGTCCACCTTCACGCCGATCGGTGGCAGGCCAAGCGTCATATCATCGTAGTTGTTGAAGAAACCGTTAAAGCCATCGCCTTGTGTAAGTGAGAGCGGGTAGAAGCTCTTGCCTTCGCCGGCTTTCATATCGTGGAACGGCTTGTCGAGATCCTTCAGCGACTTGATGCTCGCAGTATCGATTTTGTACTTCTGTACATACTTGTCATCGAACACCCAGTACTGTGTCAAGGAAGAGTCCTTGTACGTCGGTACGGAGTAGATTTTGCCGCCAACCTTCGTTCCGTCCCATACCTTCTGCGGAATCAGCTTGTAGAGATCAGGCGATTCGCTTTGAACGAGATCCGTAAGGTCTGCAAAAGCACCCATGTTCACTTGTTGGTTGTACTTGCCGTTATTCGTAAACATAATGTCGAACGGTTCGCCTGTGTTTACGATTGTGTTAATCTTCGTGTCCCAGTCGCCCCAAGCTGCTACTTTAATGTCAACCTTCACGCCGATTTTCTCAGCTGTATAGTCATTCATAGCTTTAATCGCTTTGTCGAAGTTCGCAGGAACTGTACCGCCGATTGTCCACCATACCAGTGTAGGCACGTCGCCCGAAGCCGGCTTATCCGCATTGGTGTTTGTGCTTGTGTTCGAGCCAGTGTCGCCCGATTGGTTCGTTGTTGCCGCGTTATTCGACGTATTCGAATTGTTCGAAGAGCCGCAGCCCGCAAGAGCGGTTGTCAGGAGTGCTGCTGTACTAAGGACAAGCAGGTGTTTCATTGTCTTCTTTTTCATCTACATGAACCTCCCTAATGATGTGTGCTTATTTTTGTATATGATCAACCGGGACTAAAGCCCGGCTTAATCCGGCTGGATATTGAACTTAAGGATACTAAACCTAACCTTTAACAGCGCCGACCGTCAGGCCGGATATAAAATACTTCTGGAAGAACGGATACGCCGCAGCTACAGGAAGAACGATAATGATCGCCACCGCCATACGAGCGGATTCCTTCGGCATCGTCGCAACCAAAGTCGCGTAGCTGATCCCCATGCTTGAGGCATTCTTCGCCATGGCGTCAACGTTGCTCATCAAGCTGTTCAGCAGCGCCTGCAGCGAGTATAGGTTCTGATCGTTGATGTACAGCATCGATTGGAACCAGTCGTTCCAGTACGAGAAGCAGAGGAACAGGCCAATCGTCGCAATCAGCGGCAGCGAGATCGGAAGAATGATGCCCCAGAAAATTCGGAACTGACTCGCGCCGTCAATCTCCGCGGATTCGATTAATCCATCCGGAATGGTGCTTCGGAAGAACGTTTTGCAAATAATAACGTTGAAGGACGAGACGGCCAGCGGCAGAATGAGCGCCCACACCGTATCTTTGAGCCCCAGCAGGTTCGAGTTGATGTAATAGCTCGACACCAAGCCTCCGTTGAACACCATCGGAATGAATACGATCCATGTCAGCAGCCCCTTGAGCTTATAGTTCGGTCTGGAAATGACATAGCCCATCGATGTCGTAAGCAGGATGCCGAGCACGGTGCCGACGACAGTCACGAGTACCGAGATACCGAGCGCCTTCGAGATCATCGTGCCTTGTTTCATGATAAAGTGGTACGCATCTGCCGAGAGTGCCGTCGGAAGAATGTGATAACCGGTATGACGAATCGAGTCCTCACTAGAGAGCGAGATCGACAGCACCACAACGACGGGTACCAAGCAGACAAGCGCTAACAGGATAAAAATAATATGAAACACCGTGTTCGATACGTTGCTGATCCGGTTGAACTTATCGAGCCCGGATTCGAATTCCGCTTTTCTTGACATTGTGTTCAGCTCCCCCCTACATCATCGCGCTGTCCGGATCTACCTTACGGACAACCCAGTTCGCGATTAGAATGGTCACACATCCGAGCACGGATTGGACGAATGCGGAAGCGGAGGCCATGCCTACCGTCGCGGTCTTCAACTGTTTGAAGACGAGCACGTCGACGGTTGTCGTAACGTTAAACAGCGAGTTGGAATCCCGCGGTACTTGGAAGAACAATCCGAAGTCGGTGTAGAAAATACGGCCGACCGACAGGATGAACATCATCACGATAACCATCTTCATGAGCGGCAGCGTAATGTATTTCGTCTGCTGCCATTTCGAAGCGCCGTCGATGACAGCGGCCTCGTAATACGTGCTGTCTATACCGGTGATGGTCGCCAAGTAGACAACCATGCCGTAACCGAGCCCCTTCCACAGGTTCATGAAGACGAGGAAGTACGGCCAATATTTCGCTTCCATGTACCAGTTGATTGGATCATGGCCCATCTTCTCCAGGAACTGATTCGCGATCCCTTTATCGAAGCTGAGGAATGCCCAGATAACTGCGGATACGACGACCCACGATAGGAAGTAAGGCAGGAACATCATCGTTTGATAGACTTTGCCGGCCTTGCGGCTGTGCAGCTGGCCAACCATGAGCGCCAAGGTAACGGGCACCACGATGCCAAGGATAATAAAGATCAAGTTATAGCCCAGCGTGTTGCGGACGACGACCCAGGCATCGTTCGACTTGAACAGAAACTCGAAGTTCTTGAAGCCCGACCAGTCGCTGTGAATGATGTTGCTTAGGAAGCCCCCGTATATTTTGAAGTTCTTGAAGGCTATAATGACGCCGAACATCGGCAAGAAACAGAACAGGATGTACCATATCGTCGTCGGCAAAGCCAGCAGCGAAAGCTCGGTATCCTGCGTGCGCCAGCGCGTTCGCAAGCGTCTACGCTCGCTCTTTGTGTCCATGTGAGCCACTCCTTCCGTGTGTACGCGCTTACAGGCAGCGTTTTCAGGTAACGCTTTCAAAACGTTCTAACAGTTGTAATTGTAAAGAAAATCGGAGGTCCCATTCTAGACAACAAACATAAGACCGCAGTCAACAAACGTTAGTTTTAGTATAAAAAAATAAGGTACCTTTACTTTTTAAAGGTACCTCGCTTGTATAACAGGGGATGTCTCTTCGACTTTTTCCGACCTCGTTCACTAAGCTGCTTCACAGGTTTTGATGAAAATTATTGAGAGAACGTAAGAGTTCTCTCGGCCCTTCTTTTCCCCGCCGGGAGTTGGATTTCTATAAAAAAAGAAGGCCCTCTCACGCAATGTCATTAAGTTAACTCAATGACATTGACCGAGAATAGAAATGGAATCCAAAATGGCATGAGGGAAACCCCTGTGCCGTTTGTTTTTTTGGTGCAGTCTGAAAAAAGTGTACAGCAAACAAGCGGATAGACAATCCGCTTAAAAAATGTTCATTCGAACCGATTTATGCTACTCTGTAGACGAAGCTTACAGATGATTTATAGCGTGTTTTGCGCGTATTCTGCTGCCCTGGTCGAATCGGGCGAATCGG
>NZ_QTTN01000064.1 GCF_003386535.1 Paenibacillus taihuensis | reverse complement strand
CCCCTCCCGCAGACCTCCCCAGATAAGAACGTCATCTTTCTGCCCGCAACCACTGGAGTTTACAAAGGTAGCCTTTGGCGACTTGGGATTTCGTCATGTGTTGGTGACTCATCCGACTAACCCTGCCTCGAATCCAGTTCGTGTACCTTGGCTCGTGCATTTGCCTTAAGCTTCCTTCAGATTCCGCCTCGCGGCGGACACCCTTGCTCTTGGCTAACGGTAGGCGTTCGCCAGCCCCCGTTCGGGACTTTCACCCTAGAGATGACGCCCATGCTGGGCGTACTACAAAAAGACCTCCCGAATAAGGATTCAGGAGGTCATTCATGTAGGTCATTCATGTACTGCCTTACTCGCTAACGGGCCTTATCGTGACTTATCTGCGCCGAATTGGCCTCGGAAATTTTACAATACGGCCTTCTTCCAATCCGCCGCGAACTTCTCCATACCCTGCTCCGTCAACGGGTGCTTGGAGATTTGCTCGATGACCGCGAACGGAATCGTTGCGATATGTGCGCCAGCCATCGCTACGCGAGTAACGTGGTCCGGGTGACGAACGGATGCAGCGATGATTTGAGCGTCCAGGTTATGAATGCGGAACAGCTCAGCCACTTTAGCTACCAATTGAACGCCATCCTCGGAGATATCGTCGAGACGACCGAGGAACGGAGAAACATAAGTTGCGCCAGCACGAGCTGCCAGCAGCGCTTGGTTCACCGTGAAGATGAGCGTAACGTTCGTCTTCACGCCTTTCTTGCTCAGGTAACGGCATGCTTCAAGACCGGCAAGCGTCATCGGCAGCTTGATCGTGATGTTCTTGTCGTAGTCGTTGATCTTGATCAGTTCATTCGCTTGCGCGATCATTTCTTCCGCCGTCAGCGCGTCAGGCGTTACTTCAGCCGACACGGATTCAACTTCAGGCACTTCACGCAAAATCTCCGCAATGCGATCCTCGAACTTCACGCCTTCCTTCGCAACGAGCGAAGGGTTCGTCGTTACGCCCGACAGTACGCCGACTCTATATGCCTTCTTAATGTCTTCCAAATTCGCAGTATCGATAAAAAATTTCATCGTTTTCGTGCCTCCGTTACGATTGTATTTTTAAACAGGATCGAATTTTATATACTCGCTTAACCCAGCAATTGGTTTGCCAGTTTAACGACATTGTCTACCGAGAATCCGAAGTACTCCATTACTTCTCCGCCTGGGCCGGACGCGCCGAATGTATCAATCGACAACACCGCACCAGTTGGTCCAGCATAACGATCCCAGCCGAGCGAGATGCCCGCTTCAATCGCAACACGCTTCGTCACCGCTGCTGGAAGCACCGACTCCTTGTAGCTCGCAGATTGACGCTCGAACAGCTCACGGCTTGGCATTGCTACGACGCGTACCGATACGCCGCCTTTTTCAAGCTCAGACTTTGCATCCACTGCCAACGATACTTCAGAGCCTGTTGCAATCAGGATAACATCCGGATTCGCATTTGTTTCCGCAAGCACGTATGCACCTTTGGACACACTATCGATGTTGCCGCTCGTCGCTTCATATACAGGCAGGTTCTGTCTGCTCAGCACAAGTGCTACCGGACCTTCTTGCTGCTGCAATGAATATGCCCATGCGCTAGCTGTCTCATTCGCATCCGAAGGACGGATGACTGTCAGCCCCGGAATCGTACGCAATGCCGCGAGATGTTCAACTGGTTCATGCGTTGGACCATCTTCGCCAACTGCGATGGAATCGTGTGTGAAGACGTAAGTGACTGGAAGCTTCTGCAATGCTGCCAGACGAATCGACGGACGCAAGTAGTCGCTGAACACGAAGAATGTGCTGACAAAAGGCTTCACGCCGCCATGCAGCGCCATACCGTTACCTGCCGCGCCCATCGCATGCTCACGAACGCCGAAGTAAACGTTGCGGCCCGCGTAGGACTCAACCGCAAACTTCTTCTCGCCGTTAATATCTGTCATCGTCGAGTGCGACAAGTCCGCGCTGCCGCCGAAGATCGAAGGAACAAGCTTCACATAATGGTTAATCGCGTTGCCGCTTGCTACACGAGTCGAAACCGTCTTGGACGTATCAAATGTCAAAATATCCGCTGCATCGATCGTAACCTTACCGTCAACGATCGCTGCAAATTCCTTGCCAAGCGACGGATGCTGTGCCGCATACGCTTCTACCAAGCTGTTCCATGCTGCTTCCTTCGCTGCACCTTGCTGCTTCAATCCATCGAAATGCGCGCGCACTTCGTTCGGCACTGTGAACTCTTCTTCATAGTTCCAGCCGTAAACAGCTTTCGTCGCTTTGCCTTCTTCTTTGCCAAGCGGAGCGCCATGTACCTTATGCGTACCAGCATTTTTGCTGCCGTAACCGATAATCGTACGAACCTCGATCAGCGTCGGCTGCGAGTCATGCTGCTTGGCTGCTGCAATCGCCGCACCGATCGCTTCAATATCGTTGCCGTCTTCGACGCGCAGATACTGCCAGTTCGCTGATGCAGCACGGTGCTGCATTTGCTCGCCGAACGAAAGATTCAAGTCGCCATCAAGCGAAATATCGTTGGAATCGTACAGCACGATCAGCTTGCCAAGTTTCATATGGCCTGCCATCGACATCGCTTCGTAGGAGATACCCTCCATCAAGCAGCCGTCTCCGACAAGCGCGAATGTATAGTGATCAACAACCGGGAAGCCTTCTTGGTTGTATTTCGAAGCGAGATGCGCTTCTGCCATTGCCATGCCGACAGCATTAGCAATACCTTGGCCGAGTGGACCAGTCGTTGCATCGACACCGTCCGTGTGACCAAATTCCGGATGTCCCGGCGTCTTGCTGTTCAGCTTACGGAACTGCTTCAAGTCTTCAATGCTGACTTGGTAGCCCGTCAGGTGCAGCATGCTATAGAGCAATGCCGAACCGTGGCCTGCGGATAGAACGAAACGGTCGCGGTTGAACCATTTCGAATGCGCCGGATTGTGGCTTAGGTGATTCGCGAAGAGCGTGTAAGCCATTGGCGCGGCACCCATCGGCAGTCCTGGATGTCCCGAATTCGCTGCGTTAATCGCATCGATGGACAATGTCCGAATCGTATCAATCGCTAACTGATCAATCGTTTGTGTTGTAGGCATAGTGTGTTTCTTCTCCTTTTTCTATCTGATTGGCTTGCTCTTGCACTTCTTCCGGCTCCGTATCGAACCACCAGCGGTGGCCGTGCTTAGCCAGCAGCTCATCAGAAGCAGCTGGACCATAAGAACCCGATGGGTATGGAAGGAGCGGAATATGGTTTGCTGCATACGCATCGAGGATCGGCTGAACCCATTTCCAGGAAAGCTCCACTTCATCCCAATGCGCGAAGAACGTCGGATCGCCAAGCATCGCATCGTGAATCAGATTCTCATACGCTTCCGGCACATCATCCGAGCTCGTATGGAATTCGATATTCATCGGTTCAAAGGCACCCTTTTCCCGCGAATCCATCATATTCAGCTGCAGCGTGATGCCTTCTTTGGGACCGATATCGATCACAAGCAGATTCGGATCGAGCTGCTCCGGCTGCTGCGCTCCTTGCTGCTTCAGAGGCTCCTTGAATTCCACGACGATACGCGTCGACTTCTCCCGCATTCTTTTACCCGTACGGATATAGAACGGAACGCCTCGCCAGAAATAGTCATCAATTTCCAGCTTCGCCGCAATGAATGTATCGTTCATCGAAGTCGCTGGGATGCCTTGTTCAGACGTGTAGCCGTTAACCGGCTTGCCTTGGATGGTCCCTGCAGCGTATTGACCGCGTACGATTTGGGAGCTGATGTTATCGCTTTGCAGCGGCACCAACGCCTCCATCACTTGTTTCTTCCGCAGGCGCACAATCTCAGATGTGCTGTTATTCGGAAGTTGAATCGCCAGCATCATGAGGAGCTGCAGCATGTGGTTCTGGAACATGTCTCGGACGGCACCGGAATGATCGTAGTAGCCCGCGCGTTCTTCAACGCCGACCGTCTCATTCGCCGTAATTTGCACATTCGCAATATGGCGATTCGTCCAAAGCGCTTGTATAACAGGGTTCGAGCGCTGGAGATATTCCAGCTTCTGAACCATCGGTTTACCCAAGTAATGATCAATGCGGAAAATCTCTTGCTCGGCAAAAGCGCCGCTCAGCTTCTCATTCAGCTCTCTCGCCGATTGCAGGTCGTGGCCGAATGGCTTCTCAATGATCAGACGCTTCCAGCCATCTGCACCGCCAAGCCCGCTGGACTGAATTCTCGCTGCGATCGTCTCGAAGAACTCCGGTCCGACGGACAAGTAGAACATCCGATTCGGCGCTGCCCCGAGTGCTGCCTCCCGCTCCTCGACAAGGCGAAGAAGCTTCGCGTAATCTTCCTCGTGATCGATGTTAAGCACGCTATAGCGGAACGCGTTCAAGAAATTCCGAATTGCCGTCTCATCGCCCGGTGCTCGTCTGGAGAAGTTACGAAGCGATTTCTCCACATTTGCCTGGAACGATTCATCCGTAAGCTCTCTTCGACCAAGCCCGAATACGGAAAAAGACGACGGCAGCTTGCCATCGATATATAAATTGTAAAGTGCCGGGTAGATTTTGCGTTTCGCCAAATCCCCTGTGGCGCCGAATAGTACGAGCGTCATTGCTTCCATTGAACATCGTTCTCCTTCCTTGCCATGCAGTTCTCTAACTTTGAACGTCGATTGCTGCTGGCTTCCCTTCAATAATTCCACTATAATACGAATAACACATATACATGTAATTAATATATTTCACAGGAGCTATAGATCACGTCTATGAACAATAACTACGAACTTTATAAGGTCTTTTATTGGGCAGCCAAAACAGGCAGTCTCACGCAAGCAGCCAAAGCACTGTATATCACGCAGCCCAGCGTCAGCCACGCGATTAAGCAGCTGGAGGACAACTTCGGGATCACGTTGTTCTACCGGAATCCGAAAGGTGTCTCGCTGACGCAGGAAGGCGCCGTCCTGTACTCGTACATTGAGCAGTCGCAAATCCTCATTACCCTAGCAGAGGAGAAAATGGCCGCGCTCAAAAATCTCGACAGCGGCGAGCTCCGCATCGGCGGAAGCGACTCGCTGTTCAAGCACTATATCCTCCCTTACTTGGAGGAGTATCATCGGAAGTATCCAGGCGTTCGGCTTCACTTGAATCACGGGACGACGCCTGAAGTCATTTCTTTTCTAAAGGAAGGGCGCATCGATCTCGGGGTTGTGCGGATGCCCATTACGGATCCGCAGCTTGAAGTGAAGGAGAGCTTGGAGCTGCAGGACTGTTTTGTCGCGGGGCCGCGCTATGCGGAGCTTAAAGATGTGCCGTTGTCGCTTACGAAGCTGCAGCAATATCCGATCATTCTGTTCTCGCGCAACAGCCGGGCACGGATGGCGATTACGGAGCTGTTCCAGAGCTATGGCCACACGCTGAAGCCGGAGATCGAAGTCGGCAGCGTCGATCTGCTCATCGAGCTGGCGCGCAAAGGTCTCGGCATCTCGTATGTGACGCGGGAGTTCGTGTCCAAGGAGCTCGAAGCTGGATCGCTCTTCGAGATTAAGCTCGACGTGCAGCTGCCTCCTTCGCAGGTCGGCATCATGACGATGCGCAGCATGCCGCTGTCGAGCGCGGCGGTGAGGTTTATGGAGTTGATTGTTTGAGAATGCTAGCGGGCTCAGCGGTTATGGCTGAGGCCCGCTCGTTTTTTGTGGGCGATGGGATTTCCCCCAGGGTTGCGAGTGCGGTGACTTCGGATTCATACAGAGAGAGGGTTTTGGTTTTCCCTCTCTCGGCTGCAAAACAAACTTCCTATCTCCACACACAATCGCTGCCTGCCCATAAACTCTGAGAATGGGGAAATCCGACTCTCATGAGTAAAACCAACCAATTTCAAACACGAGAGTGGGAAAATCCGACTCTCACAACGCTAAAGTCCCCCAATCGCGGCGGCGCCACCACTGAGAGTCGGAAATGGCGACTCTCGACAACTGCTTTCTCCCATTTGGCGGCTGAGAGTCGGGAAATCCGACTCTCAACAAAAAAAGCCACCTCGCAAACCACATAACAACATGTGACTCGCGGGGCAGCCCCCTTACAAAACAGTAAACAGCGGATCTACCGCCAAATATTGCACCGGTACCGATGGGAACCGACTGCTAAGCCTGTCCGCGAGCAGCTTCATGCCCGGCTGCTCGCTCTCGAGATGGCCGAGCACAAGAAGCGCTCGCGCCATGCCCCCGTAGCACGAATCCCGTACATACTCCGGCGTCTCCCATTCTTGGCCTTCGCCATAAATGAGCGCATCGAGCTGGTATCGCTCGAATAGCGGAATAGCAACATCGCCGCCACCGCGGAAGCCGACCAGCACGCCGACCCTTCTGCAGGTCACGGACAAATCCCCGCTTGCCCGAACCATCCCGATGCCGAGCTTACGCTTCAGTTCTTCTGCCAGCTCGCCAACCGTACATGTTGGGAGCTCGACAACCGAAGCCGCCGGCTCGTGCTCCTGCACATAGGCATCCCAGTCTAGCTCCTGCAAGAGCCCCGCCATAATGCCGTCGACCTTCTGCCGATGCAAGCCGTCGTGGTAACAGTAAACCGCGAGCCGCTTCTCAGCAATCACACGCAGCTTGGCCTGGTACACGGGATCGGCACTCTCCTGCAGCTTCGCATGCGGCTGGTGATGATAGCTGTAGAACGGCCCTTCATGGGAAATGATTAGGTTCAGCCCTTTACGATGGGCTTCCTCCAGCACCTGCTGCGTTGCCATGAACGTCACGGCAATGCCAGTCACAATCTCCTCCGGCTCCCCGAAGCGCAGTTGGTCCGCGCCTACCGGTCCCCCCAACTCCTCAATTACATCTTTAACGCGCACAACTGCTGTCATCCTCGCACCTCCGCAGCATTCAATCCGCCTTTGCAAGGTTCGCACCGCGAACACGAACACGAACACGAACACGAACGAGAATCGTCGCCCCACTCACTTCTGCTTACACGCCCGAGTACGCCATAAACCCGCCGTCCACCGGCACCGTGATGCCGGTGACGAAACCGGACACCGCATCGTCCGCCAGCCAGACGAGCGTGCCTAGCAGATCGTCCGGCTTGCCGAAGCGGCGCATCGGCGTATGCGTGATGATTTTGTGCGAGCGCTCGGTTAAGGCGCCGTCCTCACGGACGAGCAGCTTCCGATTCTGCTCGGTCAAGAAGAAGCCTGGCGCGATGGCGTTCACGCGAATGCCAGCCTCCGCCATATGAACCGCGAGCCACTGCGTGAAGTTATCGATCGCTGCTTTCGCCGCGCTATATGCAGGAACCTTCGTCATCGGGCTCGGCGCGCTCATCGACGAAATATTGATTACCGATGCGCCCTCTTTGCCCAGCATCTGCTTCATAAACACCTGCGTCGGCAGCAGCGTGCCGCGGAAGTTCAAATCAAACACATAGCCGAAGCCCGCCTGCGTCATATCAAAGAATGTCCGAATGTCCGGCTGACCCAGCTCCTCCGTCTTGAACGTCTCGTTCGTCGTCGTTCCTTCCGGATGGTTGCCGCCTGCTCCATTGATCAGCAGATGGCAGTCGCCTAGCTCCTCCTTCACTCGAGCTGCCGCGGCTTCTACGCTCGCAGTGTCCAGTACGTCACAGACGACTGCGATCGCCACTCCGCCGGCTGAGCGGATTGCCTCCGCGACTACGAGACCCTTTTCCTCCGTGCGGTTCAGAATGGCCACTTTCATGCCTTGGCGGCCAAGCTCAATCGCCATCGCAGAACAAAGAACGCCGCTTCCTCCGGTTACGACAGCAACTTTGCCGCTCAAACCTTCATGCACAGGAATCCCTGACTTTTCACCGTCACGCTTCGTCTCCGTCATACCCCGCTCCCGCTCCTTTCCGCTGCACGCATCGAATCCCAAACGCCCCATAGATACATAATGCCAAGCGCCCGGTCATACAGCCCGTAGCCCGGACGGCACTTCTCGTCCCAAATATGCCGCCCATGATCTGGACGCGCATAGCCCGTAAACCCAGTCTCGTGATAAGCACGCACGATACCTGCGATGTCGACAGTCCCATCCTCCGTACGATGCGAGGTCTCGATGAAATCGCCATTGTCGTACACGCGCACATTGCGAATATGCGCAAAAGGAATACGACCCTTAAATTCATGTACCATCGCGACGATGTCGTTGTCCGGGTTCGCGCCAAGCGAGCCGCTGCACAGCGTAACGCCGTTATACGGACTATCCACCAGCTTCAGCAGCCTGCGAATGCTCGCCTGCCCCGTCATAATGCGCGGCAAGCCAAAGATCGGCCAAGGCGGATCGTCCGGATGAATCGCCATCCGAATATCATGATGCTCCGCAACCGGAATGATCTGCTCCAGGAAGTACGCCAGGTTCCCCCAAAGATCCTCCTCCGAAACAGACTTGTACTTCTCAAACAGCGGCGCCAGCTGTTTCAGCCGCTCCGGCTCCCAGCCCGGCATCGTCACATCCACATCGTTCGCGATCCGGTTCACCAGCTCGGACGGGTCCATCTGGTCGACCTTCGCCTTCTCATAGAACAGTGCCGTCGAGCCGTCACCCATCTCCTTGAAGAGATCGGTACGAACCCAGTCGAACACGGGCATGAAGTTGTAGCAAATCGTCTTGACCCCGACCGTAGCCAGCTTCGCGATTGTCCGCTTATAGTTCTCGATATACGTATCACGAGTCGGCAAGCCAAGCTTAATATCCTCGTGAATGTTTACACTCTCGACGACCTCCAGATGCAGACCGTACTGATCAGCTTGTTCCCTATACACCTGGATCTTCTCCATCGGCCACTCTTCGCCAGCCGGCACGTCGTGCAGCGCCCAGACGATGCCTTCAACGCCTGGAATTTGCTTAATCTGCTGCAAAGTTACGGTATCATTGCCAGTTCCATACCAGCGGAACACCATGCGCATATCTATTCCCTGCCTCTCTGCTCAAGCCAGCTAGTAGATCGTACGGCCCTGCTCGTCCGCAACGCCTGATTTTCGATAAAAGTACGTATTGATCATATCGCGCCACTCACATGCATGCTCAGCCTGATGAGCCAACCGTTCGCGCACATGCTCGAATCGTCCGCTGTCTACTCGGGAAGCGAGCGTATCCCACTTCGCAAGCAATTCCGCAGCCTGTTCCGCACCGCTGAAATGCGTATCGTAAATATGCTGAATAACCGTTTTACCGCTATGCAAAACATGCAAGTAAGGCACGTGGTGGAAGAAGAGCAGCAGCTCATCCGGGCAATCAGCCAGCGACTCGTAACGCTCCGCTACCGGCGCATGATATTGACCGGCGTAGCCTGTCCCCGTCCGCACCGTACGATCAACCCCCATGCCAAGGCGGTCCGCATAATGATAAGTGCCCCATTTGGAGTACTCGTAGCCGTCAACGTTCGGGCCATAGTGATGATTCGGATTGACCATCCAGCCTACACCGAGCGGCGCCGTATACGATTCGTAGATGCTGTAAGAGCCGAGCAGCATATCGAGCACGATCCGTTCCAATTCTTCATCCCGTCCAAAAGTCATCCGAATCCACTCCGAAGCAATCTGCTCCGCACTCAGATCCGGATTCCACGCAAGACGCGCATAGCCGTACCAATTCGCCTGCGCCAGCACATGACCGCACCAGTTCAAGTCATCGCCAATATTGGATACGGCTGCAATGCCCCCGCGCGCACGACCGAACAATCGGCCGCTGGCGATTTCAGCAACGGTCGATCCAGCCCCACTAGCATACGTGTCGAAGTCGTATACTTCTTTCCACTGCGGAACGAGGTAGCAGAGATGCCGCTGCTGCCCTGTATATTCCTGCGCGATTTGCAGCTCGAGCAGATGATTCGTCTTCGTCAAACCGCCGAACAGCGGCGACACCGGCTCCCGAACTTGGAAGTCCATCGGGCCATTCTTAATTTGCAGCATGACATTATCCCGGAACTGACCATCCAGCGGCATGAAATGGTCATACGCCGCACGGGCACGGTCCGTCTTTCGGTCGCGCCAATCCTGCAAGCAGTTGTAGACGAAGCAGCGCCAGATGACTTCTCCGCCGAACGGCGCAAGAGCATCCGCCAGCATATTCGCCCCGTCTGCATGATTGCGGCCATACGTGAACGGCCCCGGACGGAATTCCGAATCAGCCTTCACGACAAAACCGCCGAAGTCCGGGATGTACCGATAGATATCCGCTGCCGCCTGCTTCCACCACTCAGCAACGCCCGAATCGAGCGGATCTGCTGTATCGAGACAGCCGATTTCAATCGTGCTTGCATAGTTCACGCTCAAGAACAGGCGAACGCCATACTCGCGGAAGATACCCGCGACTTCGGCAACGTCCGGCAAAAACTCATCCGTAATGAGCTTCGATTCCTGCCGATGCACATTGACGTTATTGATCGAGATCGCATTGATCGCTGCGGAAGCGAGCAAACGGGCATAGTCCCGAATGCGGCTCTTATCCTCTATGAATCTGCCATCCCGATAAAAAATACTATTGCCCGCGTAGCCGCGCTCAACCGAACCGTCCATGTTGTCCCAGTGGTTGATCATGCGCAGCCCGTTACGCGGTACTTCCTGAATCCGCAAGCCTTCCAGCTGCTGGTCGGTTTGAAGCAAACGAATGAAGTGGAAAACAGCATACAGAACGCCCCGCTCCGAAGCCGCCGACAGATAGATGCAGCCATCCTCTTCCGATGAATGAATCACATAGCCCTCTTCGCCCAACTCTGCAGGCTCATACGCCCCTGCTAGTGACTCAAATGCAGATGAGCTGCCGAATGTGCCAGCAACGACCATTCCCGCACCGCTAACACGTTCTCGCGTTACACTGCCCAACATCGAAGAGAGCGCAAGCTCCAGCTCCTTGCCCGCGGTGCGCAGCAACGACGACGCTCCCAAGCCTTCGCCGTTCTCGTCCCCATCGCCTTCCCCGCCAATCACGACAAACCGCGAACCATACTGCGCATAGCTTTCACGCAGCGCGCTATCCGCAATCCGCTTGTAGCCTAACCAGCAGTCATAACCGCTATCTATTAAAGTTACCTGATTCATCATTCACCGCTCCTATCCTCTGCCCTATTTTTTTCATGCTGAAATGAAAAGAGCCTCCGCTGATCGGAGACTCTCGCTACAATAATAACGCGCTTATTGTACCGGCATCCAAATCCGATACCGCCCGCTAAGAGCCAATAATGAGAATAAATAAAGACAATTGTCATAGTACCTGCGGTCGCCGTCACGGACAGGCGTTCCCCAGAACAGCTCAACCGATGAACGTGCATGAGGCCCTTCCGGTGAAGCAAGCGATGCTGCAGCATTCGTCGCGATGAGTCCAACCGGATGGAGCGATTTCTCCTCGAACGGCTCGCCTGCAATCGTATATCGCCGATAATCCGCTGGGTCCTTGTCCGCGAAGAACGCTTGAATGAGCTCCGCTTCCTCGCGCATCCAATCGCTCGCACCGAACCAGGATGCCTCTAGACCAATATTGGCCGCAACCCGATACGAGTCGCTGAAGAAATGACCATACCCGCGCTCATCATTCGGCGTGCCGTCATAATGCGCATACTCCGGAGACAGCCCCGTCACAGGATGACAAGCAATCTTCAAATAATTGCGGCTCGCTTCCGTCGCTTCCCGCCAGAATGGACGATCTGCCTCATTAGCCCAAAGTGCGAACAGCTCGTAGAAATGCGGCAAATGATACGACGGATCGCTGAATTCAACATTCGGAACGAACTTGATCAGTTTATTGTCCGGGTTCCACATCGGATACCCTACACCATCTTCACCATTGTGAATACAGTCATGCAGCACCTGACGCGCCTTCACGCTGTAATCGAGCGGCGCTTCTCCATCGCCCCAGCGATGTGAAGCAAACAGCAGCGCAAGCGCAAAATATTCCTCGCCATCCGGCGCAGGGCCATTCGAACGTTTCGTGCCATCCGTATTGCAGGACCAAGCGAAGTACCCTTTGTTCTCGCCCGAAGTCATATACATATACTGATAGCTCCAGCGCCACAGCCGGTCGAATACATCCTTCTTATCCAGCTGCACCGCCATCATCATGCCGTATGACATGCCTTCCGTACGGACATCCAGGTTGCCGGTGTCCAGCATATAACCCATATCGTCACCTGACGGATAGTAGATGCGTGTCGCCTCATGCTCTCCGAACAACAGCTCCCACGTTTCTTCAACTTTACGGCCGATTTCAGCCTCATCATAACCATACTCTAGCAGCAAATTGCGATAGGTCGCATTCATCATGCACGCCTCCTTGTAAGCGCTTTTAATCGACCTATTCAGTATACAGAGCGGGCGGAGCATTATTTACCCACTAAACTATACTTCGAACTTAGTAAACTATAGAGATCGGATCTCGATCCGAATCGTTGTCCCTTGATCCTTCGCGCTATCGATGGAGAATTTGGCCTCGTCTCCGTAGAACAGCTTAAGGCGCAGGAAGACGTTCCGCATGCCGATGCTCTCGCCAAGCTCCTCGGAATGGTTCATATCGTATTGCAGCTGAGCAAGCTTCTCCTCGGACATGCCGACGCCGTTATCGGCAATGGTACATACGATGCCAGGGCCTGTGCTCGACTTGCGGACGCTAACGCGAATGAAGCCAGGCTGCTTCATCGGTTCGATGCCGTGAATGCTGGAGTTCTCAACGAGAGGCTGCAGCGTCATTTTCGGAATCAGGCTTGAAACGCAGTCATCATCGACTTCTATGGCATAATTGAGCTTGTCGCCAAACCGATATTTCTGAATTTGCAGGAAACTATCGACCAGATCGAGCTCATCTCTGACGCTGACCAAATCTCTGCCCCATGACAAGGACTTACGGAAGATTTTCGCCAGATGATGGATAATCTTCGCGGTCTCCTCTTCGGACTTCATCAAACTGCGCATCCGAATCGTCTCAAGCGAGTTGAACAGGAAATGCGGATTGATCTGGCTCTGCAGCGCATGAAGCTGAGACTGCTTGCGCCCAAGCTCCAGCTCCTTCTTCTGAATATCCGCCATATACACGTCGTGGATGAGGCTTCGCAGCTGCATCGTCATATGGTTGAACTCTGCTGTCAGCTGGCCGATCTCATCGGTTGCCTCTTCATTCTCGATCAGCTCGAAGTTATGATTCTTCACTCGCTTCATCTGTCTCAGAATCCGGAATAAACGCTGGTTAAGCGAACGCGTGAACCAGATAATGATGAGCGAAGGAATCAATATATTCGGCAGCGCCATGTAAATGACGAATTCCTTCGACTTGCGCACCTCTTCAAGCACTTGGCGCTCCTGGAATTTGCCGACAATTCTCCAGTTGTTGAAGTAGGACTTGTTCGACATATTTTCTTCGATGATAATGGCTCCGTCTTCCGACTCTTCACTCATGCCGTTATCGCCGGAGTAGAGCTTGTAATGAACTTTGTCGCCCTCCATCAAATACACATTGCCTTCCAGCGTAACGTTGCTCAGAATCTGCTTGACCAGCTCCGGGTGGAGGTCGATCTTGATGATCTTATCAAACACATTCTGGCCAGTCGTGTTGCTCATACGAACAACGACGCTGAGCGCAGGCTTGGATGGCGATTCCGAGTCCTCCACAATGATCGGATTAGCCGTGCCCGATACCTCCAGCTTCTTATACCAGCTCGCTTGCTTGTTAATTTCGGAGATCGGGTACACATAGCCGCCATAAATGATCGTATCGTTATTGGTGTATAAGGTGATTCGCTGAATAGCTCGATAAACAGGCGTGTATTTCTCCAGCATGTCCGTAATATAGGAGTGGTAGTTGAAGACGTAGTCCGCGTCGTTGACGTACCTGGTATCGAGGTAATCATTCAGAATTGAATCGGTATACAGCACCGTAGCGATCCCGATGACGGCATCTGCCTGGTTCATCAGCTCGTTGCGCATCTGCTCCATCGCCAGCGAGATATCCCGCATCTTCTGGTTCTTGACGTTGTTCGTCGTAATGTTGTAGAAGATGACGTTCGTCAGAATGACCGGGATGAACACGGATAGAAAATAAATCATCAGCATCTTGCTGCGGAGCCGGACATTGTGAAAGGAGCTGGTTAATTTCATAGTCTAAAATCCCCCGAGTACGTACGCCTCACTTCTTCGAAATCATGGCGTTCTTATATTCAGTCGGCGTCTTGCCTTCCACCTTCTCGAACTGGCTGACAAAATAATCCGGATTGCCAAATCCGACGCTTGCGGCAATCTCATAGATCTTCTTATCCGTTTGGCGCAGCTGACGCTTGGCCTCCTGAATCCGGATTTGCAGCAAAAAATCGTTAAAGTAGACACCGTATGTTTTCTTGAACAGTTGGCCGAGATAGACCGGATTCATGTAGTAGAGCTTCGCGATGCTCTTCAAACTGATATTGTTCGTATAGTTTGTCTCGATGTAGCAGCGAATCTTGCCGATATCGCCGCGCATCGTCGTACTCCGAAGTGATGCAATCGAAGTCATGCACTCGTTCAGAAAATCAATCAGCAGCCGCTTCACCCCTTGCAGCGTGCGCGGTTCGTTCTGCCACTGCATAATCGGCTGGAATGCCGCAAGCTTATCCTCGTCGCCCTGCATCGTCTGAATGATCCGGGTCGTTTCGTGCACGCATCTCGCAAGCGACGACGTGATCGATTCAAGCGCGAACCGCTGCTCCTGAAATGCGCGGAACATCGCATCGGCGAGCGCGTTCACACCTTCGCTGTCATGCTCCTCAAGACGCTCCATCAGCTCGGAATAGAACGAAGACTCCAGCTCCTTGAACTGCAGCTTCGTCCCTCCTAAGTCGTCGAAGACGATAACACTCTGATTGGCAAAGGCAAACTTCAGCCGCTGGAGCTCCGTCGCGCTCTGATACGATCCCTTGATCTCGCAAAGCTTAGCCGCCTCCGCTCCGACGTAGACGAGCGGCACAGCTCCCTCAATGATCTGCCCTTTCGCAGCACGAACTAATTCGTCCCCAAGCCGCACGGCCCAAGCAAGGTTCGATTCTTGCCGCCGGATCAGAATGCCGAGCTCCGCCTGGTTCCGGACGTAGACGACCGGCGTCACATCGAATCTGCGCTTCAACAGCTCGACAACAGCCTCTCTGACCTTCTCGATTTGGCTGCTTCTCTGTTCATCGCTTGCTTCCACGGGAATATCATTAAGCTCTAACGCTATGTAGCGCAGCGGCTTATCTTCAGGCAGTCCAAGCAGCTGCGCCGCTTCGGACACCGCCTTCTCGTCTGTCTTGCCCGAGATGAGCTGCTCGAACAGCGAAGCTTGCAGAATCGGGTTCACTTCTTCCGGTGTCCAGCTTGGCGTCGTATCGAGCATCGTCGATATGCGCTGCAGCGTCTCTGTCAGCTCATCCTCGTCGATCGGCTTCAGCAAGTAATCATGGACGCCGAAACGAACCGCCTGCTGTGCATATTTGAAATCGCCGTAGCCGCTAATGATGATGAATTTCACGGTCTGGCCAAACCGCTCCTGAACCGTCTGAATTAACTCAAGCCCATCCACTACGGGCATGCGAATATCCGTTATGACAAGATCGGGCATATGCTGCCCGATTAGCGCCAGCGCTTCTTCTCCATCCTCGGCTTCCGCGACGATTTCAAAGCCGTATTGTTCCCAAGGGATAAGCCCTACAAGCCCTTTGCGGGCGAATATTTCATCGTCAACCAGAATGGCTCTGCGCATCTGATTCCCTCCTAACGTTGCAATCGCTTACAAGAGATGGCAGCACTTTTGAAAAGTATAGCAGAATTGCATCAAATATTCACATGGCCCACTTGCCGGGAAAACAAACGTAGGCACATGCCAATAACAGCATGCGCCTCTTTACTCCTATTAACCTTTTACACCGCCGACTGTCATACCTTTCACGAAATACTTCTGCAGGAAAGGATATACAATAATCATTGGTACAGATGCCACAATCGTCATCGTTGCTCGAATGGAAAGTGGTGTGACCATGGACGCTGCCGCGCCCGAATTTGAGAATCCGCTCTCCATCGTTGCCGAGGATGCGTTGGAGTTCTGCAAGATCTTCATCAGCTCGTACTGGAGTGTGCTCAGATTGATGTCAGACGAGTTGTACAAGAACACATCAAACCAGGAGTTCCATTGGTATACCGCAGTGAACAGCGCTACCGTTGCGAGCACCGGAAGACAGAGCGGAAGCACGATGTTCCAGAATGTGCGGAAGTCTCCTGCCCCATCGATTCTGCCGGATTCCATAATGCTCTCTGGAAGTCCCTCAATAAACGAACGAATGACAATGAGGTTGAAAACGCCAATGACGCCAGGGAAGATATAAACCCAGAACGATCCGACCAAGTGCAGGTCACGCATGAGCAAGAACACCGGGATCAAGCCGCCATAGAAATACATCGTGAGAATAAATGCAATCGTAATGAACTTCCGCAGCACATACTCCTGTCGGCTTATCGTATAAGCAACCATCGCCGAGCAGAATACGGTAACGGCCGTACCGATAACGGTACGAAACACCGAGATCATCGTAGCGTGCAGAATCGTTGCTTCCCTGAAAACAAACTTGTAGTTCTGAATGGAAAATTCTCTTGGCCACAAATGGATGCCGCCCTTAAGCGAATCCAGCCCGGCGTTAAGCGAGTAGGCCAGCGTATTCAGGAACGGATACAAGGTGACCACCATGAGCAAAGCTAGAAATGTATAGTTGCATACTTCAAAAACCTTATCTCCAAAACTCGCGTGCTTCATCAGGCACCCCTCCTTAGTACAGTCTAGCTTCGCCTGTTTTCTTCGCGATCGTATTGGCTGCCGTTAGCAGTATTAAGCTGACGACGGTTTTAAACATCCCTGCAGCAATCGATAGCGAGTAGTTACTCTGTTCAATACCATACTTGAGTACGAATATGTCAATGTTCTCGGAGAAGTCGACGTTCATCCCGTTGCCGAGAAGGTATTGCGGCTCGAATCCCGATTCCATCAAATTACCGATATTCATAATTAACAGAACGACGATTACCGGCTTAATTCCCGGCAGTGTAACGTTCCACATCTTTCTGAAACGGCCTGCGCCATCCATGTCAGCCGCTTCATATTGAGACGGATCGATGGCTGTCATTGCAGCCAAATATACGATTGTATTCCAGCCCACTTCTTTCCAAACCGAGCTTGCACCAAAGATACTCCAGAAATAATGCGGAATGCCGAGGAACAAGATCTCCTGGCCTTTATGAATAATACCTGTAGCAACCAAAATTTCATTAATAATGCCATCGTTAGCAAGTGTTGTCTGAATAATGCCCGCAGCAACAACCCAAGAAATAAAGTGAGGCAAATAGCTGACAGTCTGTACGAGACGTTTGAAAGCAACAAGACGAATTTCGTTAAGCAGCAGCGCGAGCGTAATTGCTGTTACAAAGCCCAGCACGAGATTGATTCCGCTCATCGCGAGCGTATTGCGCAAAACGCGCAAAAAACGTTCATCCGTAAACAAGAACTTGAAATGCTCAAACCCGACCCACTTTTGTTGAGAGAAGCTCAGTGCCGGTTTATATTTCTGAAATGCAATCGTCCATCCCCAAAGCGGCAAATATTTGAAAATAAATAACCAAATGACGAATGGAACGGACATCAGGACGAGCATCCGTTGCTGAATGAGTTTTTTGAAAAAACTCTTTTCCATACGTGTAATTCCCCTTCCATTTCGACCATGGTAGAAATTAAGCGAAAGGCCGGACGTCTGCGCTGTTAGCTGCACGCTTATGTCGGCCCTTCGCTTAGCCTTTAATCGATTGCTACTTTCTTTTACTTCTTGCTTACTTGCTTACTTGGTCCAAGATTGTTTTGATTTGTTCGGTGTACCATTTCTCATAGCCAGCCGTGTCCAGCTTGCCGAATGCACCGAGGTATTCTTGCCATACTTTATCGAAATCAGCTGGCTTCGCCAGAACGAGCTTCGGATAGTACTTCTTCGTCACTTCGTCCTTCTGCGTTTCCCAGATTTGTTGCGGCGAGCCTTGTTCTTTCGGGATACCCCAAGCTGGGTACCACGGACGGTCTTGCGGTGTAGCGAATTGAGCTGCATACGTTTGAACGCCGTATTTACCAAGAATTTCTTTGTCTTTGTCAGTCAAGCTCAGTTGGAACACTTCTGGCTGCAGACCTGGCGCAAGCGCATTGCCGTCAGAAAGCGTCGAGTTCGTGCCGTATTGCGGCCAATCCCATGCATAGTATTTAAAGCCAAACTTCAGATTGAACGGCTCGTCGATTTTCGCAATCTCTTCTGCCGTGCGGTAGAAGCGTCCTTTGTCGTCCACTTCATACGTTTCGCCTTTGATACCCCAGCTTCTCAGGATTTGGTTGTCCTCGGAGAGCAGCGTATCCCAGTATTGCATAATGCGCTCAGGATCCTTCGCGCTTACAGTAATACCGATACCACGGTTGTTAACGAAGCCTGGTGGGTCAAGCAGTTGGTCTGGTTGACCATCGAAAGTGATCGGCATTGGTTGGTATACGAAATCATCTTGAGCCGGATCTTTCTTCGCAGCATCTTTCAGCACATTGTTCGCATTCGCGATTTGCCAGCCGTAGTCGAAGAAACCAACGACTTTCTTGGAGCTCAGCTTCGCGATGTATTGATCGTAGTTGTCAACGAAGGAAGCTTTGTCGAACAGACCTTTGGAATTCAGCGTGTTCAACGCTTGCAGCCAACGCTTCGTATCGTCATTTGTGTAGTATGTCTTCGCTTCATGCGTATTCATGTCGATTTCGACGTTACCGTCGTTCGGATAGCCTGCAAGGTGCATCGGTTGGTTGGACGTTGCGAAGAATCTCCAGTCGTTCGTCAACGATGCATAGCCAATCAGGTTCTCGTCTTTATGCTTATTCACGTAGTCTTCAATCAGCTTGAAGTACTCGTCCATTGTTTTGATCTTCGGATAACCCGCTTCCTTCAATACGCGGCGTTGAACCCAGAATGCGCCTTGGTTGATGTTAGGGTCTGCTGTGTATGCGCCAACTTGTGTGGAGAACGGCAGGTAGTAGATCTTGCCATCTGCTGCTTTCATCCGGCTCAAGTATGGGCCGTAAACCTTCTTAATGTTTGGATACTTGTCGATGTACGGTGTCAGGTCGATAAATGCGCCTGCATCAAGCAATTGGTCAATACCGGCATCTGGATCGATAACATCCGGGTATTTGTTGGATGCGATCATTGTACCGATTTTTGTTTTCAAGTCGCCTACTAAGTGTTCGATTTTGAAGTTGACACCTGTTTGATCCTCGAGCGCTTTACCGATCGTAGTCTCGTTCGTGTTGCCATCTGGCGCATTAGCTACCCCGTTGAATAAGGAGAAAGTTACTTTATCCTTTGGAGCGCTTTCATTTGTTGCTGCTGTGTTGTTAGCTGTGGTGTTATCAGTGGAAGCAGCATTGTTTGTCGTGTTCGAAGATGTGTTACCATTCGTCGATGCTTCATCTCCGCCGTTGTTGCTGTTCCCACATGCAGATGCAGTCAAAGCTACTGCAAGTGCCATAGAAGCAACCATTAGTTTTTTAGCCAATGCGTTCAAACCCCTTTCAAATCGCTGTATATATTTTGTAAGCACTTTCATTATATAATTTCTGTTTGTTTTGTTGACCCCATAAACTATAGCATAAGCTTTAAAAAGCATATACGTTCGTCGCTATTCGACATGGAATCCGGGACTGCTTGGCCAAGTTTTAGGGAAAGCTACCTACATAGAATCGACGAAATGCCGCATCATCATCCGAGTGTGGAGAAAAAAAAGCAGCCCGAAGGCCGCTTTTCTGTGCTTACTTCTTATTAGTCTCAACCAGTTGAATCGTACCATCTTCATTATAGTGCAGCTCGGTAAATTTCACGCTGCGCTTATGGTCAACGCCGCCGGACAGCGATGCGTCGTGGTAGAACAAGTACCACTTGTTATCGAACTCGACGATCGAATGATGCGTCGTCCAGCCGAGCACCGGATTAAGAATCGTTCCTTTGAATACGAAAGGTCCTTCGGGATGATCGCCAACTGCATAAACAAGTTTATGCGTCGTACCTGTGGAATACGAGAGGTAATACTTGCCGTTGTACTTGTGCATCCATGGACCTTCGAAATAGCGGCGGTCTTCATCACCCGCTGTAATCGGCGATCCGTTCTCGTCCACGATCAGAATTTCCCGAGGCGCTGTCTTAAACGAAAGCATATCATCGCTTAACTGTGACACTTGCGGTCCGAGTGCAGGCTCGTTTGCAGCCGGTCCCTCTGCATCTGGCTTGAAGGAACCTGTCTGCCACTTCTCCAACTGACCGCCCCATAGGCCGCCAAAGTACATGTACGACTGGCCGTCTTCATCGACGAATACAGCAGGGTCGATGCTGAAGCTGCCTTCCATATAGTTCTCTTCCGCTTTGAACGGTCCGCTTGGCGAAGTGCCTGACGCTACGCCAATCCGGAAGATGCCGTCCTTGTCTCTTGCCGGGAAGAACAAGTAATACGTATCGTTCTTGAACGCTGCATCCGGCGCCCACATTTGCTGGGAAGCCCAAGGCACGTCTTTAATATGAAGCGCTACGCCGTGATCGACGCATGGCGCATCTGCGCTGTCCATCGACAGAACGTGATAATCCTCCATCGCATATTGGTCACCGTTATCGTTCGTCGGCCCGTCATGGTCGATATCGTGGGAAGGATAAATGTACAGCTTGCCTTCGAAAACATGCGCGGAAGGATCGGCGGTATAGATATGCGTAACGATAGGTTCGTTCTGCACGGCATTGTTCGTCGTTTGCTTTGTATTTGTATCCATAAATGTAGCACTCCTTCTCGTAGTCATAGAGTCTTAGAAATCGCTTTCAATCCATTATAGAAAGGAAAGCTGTGCGATTCATTAAAGAAAGTATGGTTTTTACTTCGAAAATTAAAGAAAAAGCCGCGAGCGCTCCATTCGTGCAGAGCAATCGCAGCTTATTAGAGATTGTAAGGTCGTTCACACAGGTGCAGTCATGCCCATTCGTTCCCATTCTTCCTTGGAGGGACCATACACGCCAGCAATCGGCAAGCCTGCTTGACGCATCAGGATCGTCATCTGACCGCGGTGATGAACCTCATGCTTGATGAATTGGAAAAGCGTAAATCCATTCTTCCAAGTTTGGCCGAACAAGTTATTGCTCTCCTGCAGCCTATCGTCGGACCATTGCGACGCCGCTTCAAGCAGTGCCGCAGTCGTTTCCCGGTACGTCTGCGCAATGACGGCCGCTGATTGCGGATGCTCGGAATGCGCAGCCGGCGCTTTGAACTTGATGCCGATTTGCTGAACCATGCCTTTGTCATCGTGGATCAAGTGCCATGCCAATATGCCGAGTGTACGCAATCCCGGTAAAATCTCTTGCCCAAGAGATTCATCTGTCAGTGAATCAAGCAGCTTCTGAGTCGATTGGGACTCTCTGCTGTAGTCTTTAATAAAATCTTGCACGCTTGTAAACATGCTGTTCGCCTCCATTACTTGTATCGCTAACTTTCATAAGCTCACTATACAGCAGGTCTGCTGACAACAGCATGTCAGTTGAGTTCGCCTTTTATTCACCCTTCATGCTATTTAGTTTCTTTTGCACCATATTCAGCTCGGGATGGCGACTCAGAATCCGTTCATATTGGCCTCTCGCTTCTGATCGTTTGCCCGCTATTGCCGTAAGATCCGCCAGCGCAAGATCCGCTTTCCAATCCGCAATAGCAGCATCCGCTGTTACAGTCCCCCGATAATTACGGAAGGCTTCCTTCGATTCTTTAAGGCTGCGCTCTGCTTGCTGGAGCAGAACCCCTGCCTGCCTCATCTGTGCTCTTGCCAGGTGATACTTCGCATCGGGAAAGCCCGGCTGCACTTCTAGCGCACGCAAGCATACGCGCTGTGCCTGCTCATAATTATTTGAACTCATATAGATTTTGTTCAAGTACATAAGAACATCCAGTAGCCTGCCAAAATTCGGTTTACCCGCCGCAAGCCGCTCCGCTTCTAGGAATAATTCCTTCGCCTTCTCCATATCCCCTGTCGCCAGCGTCTCTCTCCCATAATACAGATACCATCCTGGATTGTCTGGATCTTGTTCCACCATTAGCCTCAGCAGCCTTAAGTTGCGATCGAGTTTATTCTGCTGGCCCATAATAGCCGGCTCATAGCCGTCGTGATGAAGCCTTATACGTACTGGCCGCCTCATCATGCGGTTGTCGTACATATCTTCGCCTTCAATTACTACCTGCTCATGAACACGCCCGTAATAATGCAACCCTCGATTAAGCGGGAACATGCGCGGATTCGCATAATCGGCCGTTACTTTGCCCTGCACCTGATTGACTTGGCACACATTAAGAACCGCATGCTGAAAACGATTGTGGAACATTGATGCTGCAATTCGAACAGCTTCACGATCTTCTTGGAACAGCCATTCATCCGCATCCACCCAGAGTACCCAATCGCTCTTGATATGCGGCAGAGCCTGGTTTCGTTTCCAAGCAAAATCGTCATTTAGCGCAACGCCTCGAATAATCTTCACCTTGGGCAAGTGCTCGACAAGCTCAATCGTGCCGTCCGTAGAATCCGAGTCAATGATGACGATTTCATCAACGGCGTCCTGTAAGCTATTCACACAGCGGACGATACAGCGTGCTTCATTGCGTGTCATTATAGCCGCGGCAACGGTTACGGCTGGTTGTAACTGCCACAATTCCTCTAAATCTGCACGCGATTCCCCCGGTGGTTTGCCTGCTAGCACCTTCTCTACCTCACCTGTCCACTGTGCCTGCGGGTCAAGCAGACTTCCTCTTTCGAATGCTCGTCCCGCTTCTTGTGCGTAGCCCTGATGCAGCAGCGCTTCACCGAGAAACACCCAATTTTGCGCGATTAACGGCTGACTGCGTAGGCTATCGAGCGCCAGTTTCTCTGCAAGCTTGAACTTACGAACCGTTAGCGCTTGACGAATGGCATTCGAAGCTGACTGTTTCTTGTCCGTCGCCTGATTCAAGGGCTCATTCTCCTTCGGATTGATTTGAAAAGAAAAGACCAACCTGAAGTAAAGTTGGCCAATAGTCTTGCATCTTCTTCTACTCGGTTCCTTGTTCCGGGATCTCCGGGAAGGCAACGTTCATGTATAGTGTGAGTGTTCTAGTAATTTCCCCGTCTGTAATATATACAGTAATTAATTCGCTGTCCCCCGGGTACATGGCTTCTGAATTCACGTCAAAATGCAACGTTGTTCCCTCTAGAGTTGCTTCAGGAATAATGTACTCACTGTCTACATGCTGCAGCTGTAATGTAGATAAATTCATACCCGTTAATAATCCAGCAAGGTCTTTATCAATACTAAAATCGTCTACAATGTCGATGCTATCGTCATAAACGATGAAGTAGCGATAAACATAGCCGGTGCCGAACGGTAGTCCATCCGACATCGTGATTTCCATTGACTTTGACCCGGCTTCCAGCCCTGTTACAATAAGCTTGCCATTTGCATAGGTCGTCGTGACACAACTGCCGCTCTCGCCACAGATCGAATCGTCAGGCTGAACATCAACAGAAGTAATCGGATCTCCCTCTGCATCCGTGATTCCCAGTTCAACCGTATCGCCTTTCTTAATGTAGATCGGCGGTGCTTCTACACCTCCGTCTTCTAAATACGGGGCCGTGTTCTCACGAATTCGGAGTGTGTAGCTCTTTACGTTCGTTTCTTGGCCCTCATTATCTAATGTACGGCCTTCGACCTGAACCTCCGATACATTCGTAAAGCTCGCATCTGTCCATAAGCTTAAATAATCGTCACTCGTCCATGTGCCGAGCTCGTAGCTGCCAATGCTTTTTACCTCATCATTGTTATACACAGTAACTCGGAACTCATCAGCATTAGGGAAAATATCCTTCATGTAAATATAGGCATTGTGATTAACGTCATAGTTATCGAAGAATTGCACGCCTATATCTTCTACTCCAAGTCCAACATACAGGTTGAAGTTATCTGTGATCGTCAGGCCATGATCGTCCCAGGCCGATACGACAACGTTAACATTCTTATCATCCTCCAGAGGAACCGTTAACGTCGACCCCTCTATCTGCAAACCGTCGTATGGAGGTTCCGTTATATACGAGAAATAATGCCCAAAATCTCCCTCAAAATAATTAGCCAAGTCAACAGTATACTCATCCTGCGCATTGGAAATCCCTTCTACATCCGGTAAACTTCCGTATGGTTCGTTATCGACTTCAACCAAGACAGGGCTTGGGAGTGACACCCATGTCTCTCCGCCGTCATCGCTTGCCTGCAAATCGAAAGAAGAGAATCCAGAGGAACTAAGTGCATTTAAGTATAAACTCGAACCACTAAGCGTTCCGTTGAGGCTATATCCGTTGCCTTGGAAGCTCGTACGGAACGTGAGCTGCTGACCATCGACATCGGTAAAGACCTTCGTCAGATCCAACATCGCACTTTGATTGGAGTGAAGATGAATAAGGCCTTCTTGGCCTACCATACCGGCTATAGGTAAGTCGTTTACCGGCGCGATATTCAAAGTAACGGTCACTTCACCCGAGTCTTCCGTTCCATCGTTCGCTACGTAGGTGAAAGAGTCCGGACCGTTATAATTCGCTGCTGGCGTATACCTAAACTGATTTAGCTCTAGCGAGTCATAGCTTAGCGTACCATGAAGTGGCTCTGTCGCTGCTCGAAAAGTAAGAATGTCCGCCGCATCTGCATCCGTTCCGCTGAACGTTCCGATATAACTTCCATCCTCTTCCATTTCAAAGTAAATCGCATTTGCTACCGGTCGCTCATTCACGGAGTTTACAATAATCGTTACGGTCGCGGTCTCCGAATCTACCGTTCCATCGTTCGCTATGTAGGTGAAAGAGTCCCCGCCGTTATAGTCCGCTTCAGGCGTATATCTAAACTGGTTCAACGCTAGCGAGCCATAGCTCAGCGTACCATGAAGTGGCTGTGACGCAGCATGATAAGACAGAATGTCCGCTGCATCTACGTCCGTTCCGTTGAACGTGCCGATATAGCTGCCATCTTCATCCACTTCGAAGCTAATCGCATTCGCTACCGGCTTATCGTTCACGGGGTTGACTGTAATCGACACAGTCACAGGCAACGAATCGACCGTTCCATCGTTCGCCACATAAGTGAAGCTATCCGTTCCGTTATAGTTCGCTGCTGGTGTATATCTAAACTGGTTCAACTCTAGTGAGTTGTAGCTCACCGTGCCATGGCTAGGCTGCGAATCGAAGCTGTAAGTAAGAATGTCAGCCGCATCTACGTCCGAACCATTGAACGTTCCGATATAGCTGCCATCTTCATCCACTTCGAAGCTGATCGCATTCGCTACCGGCTTATCGTTCACTGGCTTAATCGTAATAGATACTGTCACAGGCACCGAATCGGCCGTTCCATCATTCGCCACATAAGTGAAGGCATCCGTTCCGCTAAAGTCCGCTGCTGGTGTATATCTGAACTGGTTCAACTCTAGTGAGCTGTAGCTCACCGTACCATGGCTAGGCTGCGAAACGACGCTGTAAGTAAGTGTGTCTGTCGCGTCTACATCCGTTCCGCTAAACGTGCCGACATAACTGCCATCTTCATTGACTTCAAAGCTAATCGCATCAGCAACCGGAGGATGATTAACCACAGGCGCAGCATCAACGGTCACACTAAAGACCTTCGTTGCACTCGCTTCACCATCACTACCATCAACCGAGAAACGAAGAGGCTGCGAGCCTGGACTGACTGCGTATAGAACTAGAGTGCTAGTCTCACTATAAAGGTATGCACCTACAAAAGAACCGCTGGATGGTGGGTCAATGAGTGTGAAAGAGAGCTCATCGCCGTCTTCATCGCTGAATAGATCGTTTAATTGAATCTCACTGTAGGTTCCTGCAGTCATTGCAATCGGTGTTATTTCCGGGAAGACGCTCGGCGCATGATTCGGCTCCGAAACTGAACTCGCAACCGCAGCCTTCAATAAGGTGCGATAGTCGCTAGTCGTGAAGCCATCGCTGTTCGTCTTGAAATATCTCACCACATCGCCGATGTCGACACCGTTATTGTTCGTATCTATAGCCGTGTTCGGATCGACTTTAATTTGAAATCTCTCGTGAGAAGTCGTTTCCTGCCCATTCTGTCGATACTGAACATCGATACTAGTCGTCCCCGTCTTCTTCAAGGAAAGATATAATAGAGGAATACCGTCTTCTCGAATAATCTCCGCATCCGCTACAGAACTATTCTGAACAACCACGTTATCGAATTTATAAGTCGTGACCCCGTCTCCAAAAACGGATCTTAAATCCACCGAGAATCGTTTCCCTGCCACCAGCTGATCCGCGTAGGTTGTGGCCATTAACTGGCTGAGTGACGGTAAAGATGCTACCGGTCCAGATTCATTCGCATGAACCATCACCGGAACTGCTATTGCCAGCGGAACCGCTGCTGCTGCTGTGCCGATCATACGGGCAATTTTCTTCATCGACCGCTTCTTGTGCAGCAGTTTCCTCTGCCTCTTCGACATTATTGATACCTCCCATAACGATGAGCTTTATGTCATAAACGACCTATTTCACAATAGGTATTACATACCAATTCTACTACTGCTACTATACCACGACCGGATTCGATAGAGAACGAGATTATACTAAAATTTTGTCAGTTCTTGACGAATCGAGTAGGCCCATGCGCAATTGCATGGGCCTCTCACAGATCCGGACGTGCGGGTCATCGCATCCGGCTCCTCCATGATTATCCCCGTTGGGGATGAAGGTCTTTTTGGATCGAGGACAAACTACTTAGACCGATTTCTTCAAACCACTTGTTTGGCATCGCATACTGCGCATACGTCGAGTAGGAGCTGCGCCAAGCGGTCATTCGTAACCCCGGCAGTTCTCTATCCCATCCTCGTTTGCGCATCTCTCGATGAAGTTTCCTTATCTTCCTCCAGCTTCGCAGCTGTACCGACCGGAGTCTTCTTCTTATCCAACCATCGAGATCTCGGAATCGTTTGC
>NZ_QTTN01000063.1 GCF_003386535.1 Paenibacillus taihuensis | reverse complement strand
CATTTCCTGCGCTCAAGAGACGATGAACCCCCGTCTGATGTTGAAGCACTGATTCGAAGAAACGTTTTGCCGATTCGCCCGATTCGACCAGGGCAGCAGAATACGCGCAAAACACGCTATAAATCATCTGTAAGCTTCGTCTACAGAGTAGCATAAATCGGTTCGAATGAACATTTTTTAAGCGGATTGTCTATCCGCTTGTTTGCTGTACACTTTTTTCAGACTGCACCAAAAAAACAAACGGCACAGGGGTTTCCCTCATGCCATTTTGGATTCCATTTCTATTCTCGGTCAATGTCATTGAGTTAACTTAATGACATTGCCCCAATGAGGAAGCTTTTTTCTTTGCGTTATGCTGCCTTTATGCTGCTTAAGCGAGCTGACTTTCATCCGTTTGACGGAGATCCGTTGAAACAACCGTACGGTTCTTGCCGCTGTTCTTCGCTTTGTAGAGCGCCATGTCGACGCGGTTGAAGAAGTGTTCTTTGCCTTCTTCGCTCGTATACTCCGCGAACCCGATGCTTACTGTAACCGATTTGCCGTCCAGCGATTGCTGCGACAGCCTTGAGATGGCATCGCGGATCAGCTCTACGGCAGTTAACGATTCCACTCTCGATTGATCCGTGAACAGGATAGCGAACTCCTCGCCGCCGTAGCGTGCGATGAAGTCGTTCACTCGCGCTTTGCTTCGCAGCATCTCGGACACAGACATGAGAACCGCGTCGCCGGCGCGATGGCCGTAGGTGTCATTCACATGCTTGAAGTTATCGATATCGATAATGGCCAGCTGCAGCGCGAGGCCGTACCGCTCATGCTGATCGATCAGCTTTTCGAAATATTCATGGAAGGTAATATGGTTGTACAGCCCGGTTAATGCGTCGGTCTTGGCCAGCTTGTCCATCCAGATGGTCTTGACGAGCAGCTCTTGATTCCGTTCGAAGTTCGATTTCAGATGGCTCAGAAGCTCCATGCCCCTTCTGAGAATGCCCCATGCGATGAGTGTGAAGAGGCAGAACATGATCGAAATCGTAATGAGACCGACGATCGAGATGTCATTGTTTAAGAAGTAATTCGTGCCGTACATGATGTACAGAGAAGCGAGTGTATTGCCAAGTGCAAAGAGCAATTTCTTGGTCTGGAAATAGAAGATCGATACCATGATGGGCAGGAATAATGCCAGTATCAAGTAATTAATGGAGTCGTGTATGTAGACAATCGTGAAGGCGATCAGCGTTGAAGTCAGGATGACGATATAATCCTGATATCGTCCGTTATAGAGACGAAGGCCGAGCTCGGCAAGGAGCAGCAGCCCAAGCAGCAGCGCGGACGGTCTGACCATATATTCGATGAAAAATTGCGTTAGAGGTAAATCCGTAACGGTGGAGTATAGACATTCAAGAATAATTGTAATGACGAGGATGGACCAGAAGCCAGTTAGGAGCATGCGATTCCAACGGTATCTGTTGTAATTAATTGACTCGTAATCCATAGTTCTCACTCCGAGTACACAGCTTCGTATGGAACTAAATATACCACGATTCCCCTTTCATTCCAATCCCCATACAACGCAGGCAGAGCCTACATCGTATATATGGTTTTGATGAGCCATATACTGTTAAGGAAGCTCGCAAAAGCTTACTCGATGCCCTTCAAGCTCCAATATTGCCGCCAGAATGTGCGGCATCAATAGATGCTCTCCATCCCTAGACCAGTGCCTAATGAGCGCCTAAATGCCTGCTTTGATGTTCAACCGCTAAAAAAGTTAGGAGTGAGCCTATGGAACTCTTTACTGTTTCTTTGCTGTCCGCTTCACAAGAAGCGATCGATCGTTTGCATCATTGTTTGACCGAACAGTTCGTCGATTTACATAGCAATAGGCAGAATGCTGCCGCCATTCACCTTACCGAGCCTGACTACGATACGATGGAGATCCAATGCCTAGCTCAGCTGCCCGTATTCAATTTGACTGAAGACGGTCCAGTCGTGTATCACACCGCATCCGTTGCGATTGCGCAGTTCATTATGCAGGAGCTTGAGCCGATGCTGTTGAAAGCGATTATTCGCAAGCAGTTCCATTACGAGGAGAGCAAAGAGATCGAAGTGCTCGAGCGGTACTGTCAAAATATTTTGTACGGCGCGCAGGTGCCTGCCGTTCAAGCGGATGAGACCGATACGGCGATGCTGCGGACTGATCGGGAGCGCCGCCAGAATAAAGTTTCTGAAGAGGTGGAGCAGTTCCTCTCCAGCAATACGCGCATTCACCTCGACGGCTTCGTTACATTCCGTCTCGCGCCGTATTGGCAGGAGCTGAAGGAAGTCGTCGCCTACGCCGTCGATGAATACGTGATGGATAAACAGTATCAGGAGTTTATTTCGCTGCTGAAATATTTTGTGCGGATGCAGGAAGTGAAGCTGCCGATCGTCCATGTGCTGCACAAGGGCGGCAGTGATTTTGTCCTCTATGATCATGAGTTCCAAATTCTCGATACCGTTCCCGCTGACCGGATCGTGGCGGAAATGCTCGAGTCCGAGATGAACATGGAAGATATGATCGTGAGCACGCTGATTACCGTGTCGCCGCAGCAGATTGTGATCCATACGCGCCAGCCGGAGCTGCCGGTGATGCGGACGCTCGAGACGATCTTCGAACATCGTGTCAGATTGTGCTGCACTTGCGGGCATTGCAACCACTACTTCGATGAGCAAGGCCAGCCGATTGCGAATAAGTCCGAGAATGCGAAGGAGAAGCGTGTTCGCAATGTAATTCCGTGATGTGACAGGGCTTGACTAGGGCTGAAGAGGCGCATTATAATAATTGACATGTAAAAGCATTGACAAAGACATGTATCGCTAGCGCCGCACGTCCCAGAGAGAGGAAACATTGGCTGAAATTTCCTTATGATGCAGTAGCGATATACCCCTTTGTAGCTGTGCCGTTGAACCCGATTACGATCACGATCGTATCGGTAGTAAGCCGCACCGGGCCGTTCCCGTTACAGAACGTCTACAAGGATTGGCGAGCGGCCATAAGCTGGCGCTGATTGAACTAGGGTGGAACCACGGGTCTATAACAAGCACTCGTCCCTTCGCGGGATGCGTGCTTTTTTTATTGGCTGCAACCGCATAGATCGGCGAAATTCCAATGATGAAGATGCGGTTATTAGGCATGCCGCGCACAAACGAGGAGGACATGAGAGAGATGGCAATTCAAGTCAAACTGCCGGACGGCGCAATTCGCGAGTACGAGCAGGGCACAACAATTGAAGATGTAGCGGGTTCGATCAGCACTGGACTTCGCAAAAACGCAGTAGCCGGTAAAGTGGACGGCAAGGTTGTAGACATCTATTCGCCGCTCGAAAACGACGCTGCGCTTGAGATCGTAACACTCGATTCCGCTGACGGCCTCGAAGTGTACCGTCACAGTACAGCTCACTTGATGGCGCAAGCGATCAAGCGCGTGTTCAAAGGACATGATGTGAAGCTTGGTATCGGTCCGGTTATCGAAGACGGCTTCTACTACGATATCGACATGGAGCAATCCATTACGCCGGAAGATCTCGTGAAGATCGAGAAGGAAATGGAGCGCATCGTGCAAGAAGATTTGCCGATTCGCCGCCGTGTTGTTAGCCGCGACGAAGCAATCGCGACTTTCACGGAAATCAATGATCCGCTCAAGCTGGAGCTGATTCGCGATCTGCCAGCGGATTCGCAAATTACAATTTACGACCAAGGCGAATTCTTCGACCTTTGCCGCGGACCGCACTTGCCGTCGACTGGCCGCATCAAGGCGTTCAAGCTGCTCAGCGTAGCTGGCGCGTACTGGAGAGGCGATTCCAAGAACAAAATGCTGCAGCGTATTTACGGAACGGCGTTCCCTAAGAAAGCGCAGCTTGACGAGCATCTGCACTTCCTCGAAGAAGCGAAGAAGCGCGATCACCGGAAACTCGGCCGCGAGCTGAAGATGTTCACATTCTCCCGCGAAGTCGGCCAAGGCTTGCCGCTCTGGCTGCCGAACGGCGCTCGTCTGCGCAGAACCATGGAGCGCTATATCGTGGATCTCGAGGAGCGTCTGGGCTACCAGCACGTATACACGCCGGTTCTGGCGAACGTTGAGCTTTATAAGACAAGCGGTCACTGGGAGCACTATAGCGAGGACATGTTCCCTAAGATGGCGCTCGACAACGAGGAGCTTGTTCTTCGTCCGATGAACTGCCCGCACCATATGATGGTGTTCAAGAGCGAAATGCGCTCGTACCGCGACCTGCCTGTGCGCGTGGCGGAGCTTGGCACGATGCACCGTTATGAAATGTCCGGCGCGCTTACTGGCTTGCACCGCGTTCGTGCGATGACACTGAACGATGCGCATATTTTCTGCCGTCCGGATCAAATCAAGGAAGAGTTCTCGCGCGTCGTTAACTTGATCCGTCAAGTGTACGAGGATTTCGGTATCAAGGAATACCGTTTCCGCCTGTCGTACCGCGATCCGCAAGATACAGAGAAGTACTTCCAGAACGACGAGATGTGGGAAATGTCCCAGCGCATGCTGCGTGAAGTTGTGGAAGAGCTCGGCTTGCCGTTCTTCGAAGCGGAAGGCGAAGCTGCGTTCTACGGTCCGAAGCTTGACGTGCAGATCAAGACAGCGCTTGGCAAAGAAGAGACGCTCTCGACTGCACAGCTCGACTTCCTGCTCCCAGAGCGCTTCGAGCTTGAATACATCGGCGACGACGGCAAGAAGCACCGTCCAGTCGTTATTCACCGCGGCATCATCTCTACAATGGAGCGCATGACAGCGTTCTTGCTGGAGAACTTCGCTGGGGCATTCCCGCTCTGGCTGTCGCCGGTTCAAGCGAAAATCATTCCAGTATCGACAGCGTACGAAGCGTATGCGCGTCAGCTGGAAGAGAAGCTGCAGCTTGCGGGCATTCGCGTGGAGACAGATCTTCGCAACGAGAAGCTCGGCTACAAGATCCGCGAAGCGCAGCTCGAGAAGGCGCCTTACATGCTTGTTGTCGGCGAGAACGAAGCGCAGTCCGAGTCCGTATCGATCCGTAAGCGCGGCGAGGGCGACCTTGGCTCGAAGCCGGTTGCTGAGCTGATTGCTATGCTGCAAGCCGAGATTGCCAATAAAACAATCTAATATAGCTGTTCTGACGGCAGTGGATTAAGCTGCTGCCGCGCATAAAGCTTGTCTCGTCTGGGCATCCTTCGTGAATAAGGAGGATAACAACCCAGATGATGACAAGCTTTTTGTCGTTTCAGCGCATCTTTACAGCAGTGACAGCGATGATTCTAATCATGACGCTGCTAATTGCAGAATGCACTGCAGCAGGCAGCCGCGGAGAAGTTCCCCGGCATAAGCACAAACACAGCAATCAAGCGAAAGAAGTATCCGTTCAAGTCGTAGCTACAGGCTACACAGCAGGTGTGGAATCTACAGGCAAGAAACCGGGACATCCGCAATACGGCATTACGTATTCAGGCGTGCGGGTACGGCGGGCTTTTGTCTCCACAATAGCAGCAGATCCTAAGGTGTTTCCGATTGGGACCGTACTTTATATACCGGGTTACGGATACGGCGTTGTAGCCGATACCGGGTCTGCCATTAAAGGCAAGAAGATCGATTTATACTTCGAAACAAGGAAGCAAGTGTTCAAGCAATGGGGCAAAAGAAAGGTGACGGTACGCATTCTGAAGCGGGGCAATGGCAAGCTGACCACAGCGCGGCTGAACGCCCTGAATCAAGCGGTAACCGTCGATAAAACGATCCCGAGAGAGCTGCTTGAATCGTAACAATATTAGTAAAACGCCAAGCATAAACGCTTCCCTTGATTGCCATAATAAGTGATGGATGGGGAGGTGAGCGAAAAATGGCTAAAAATAAAAACAACAAAATGAAAGCTGCTCAAACGAAGTACAACGCTGAGTTTGCTTCTGAGAATGCTGCAGGCGCAACTAGCGCAACAACAAAAGCCGCTTCACAAAAAGCGGAGAAATAAGATACATGCAAGCTGATATGAAGCAACAAGAGGAGGACCCTGGTAAGGGTCCTCTTCTCTTTTGCATTTACACTTGGAAGGAAGTGGACTATACTATGATATAATTCCTGACATCATTCAACAAAAAGGTGGTTATTTCGATGCAAGCACTGCAGCGTATTTGGTCCAGAGGGTCCAAACCTTCCATGACTGGCGTAGATGACGAGGGCGTTCTGTCCCAGCTCATCAATGAATCGTTAGTTATTTCGGATCAACTGACGGCGGCGGTGGAGGAAGTGAATCAGTCGATTAGCCAGCTTACGGACATCACAGAACAATCAGCTATTCGAGAAGGCGAGCTGCGCCAGTGCAGCGAGCGGGCGATGGAACGAATCGGTGAAACTTTCTCCACGCTGCAGGAGGTGACCGCATCCGCTGAGCAAATTAGCGGTACGGCTGAGCTTCTGGACACGGAGAGCAAGGAAACGAAGGAAGTTGTACTAGAGGTATGCCGTTCCCTGACGAACACGGACAAAGTGATGAACGAGCTTCAGCGGCAAAATGGCGAGATGGATCTTCATATTCGCGCACTTATTGAACAGACCTCGCGCATCAACGAAATCAATAGCTTCATTCAAGAGATCGTCTCCCAGACCTCGCTGCTCGCGCTTAATGCGTCCATCGAAGCGGCGCACGCCGGCGAATACGGGCGTGGCTTCTCGGTTGTAGCGCAGCAGATCAAGAAGCTCGCCGAGCAAAGCCATGAGGCGGTCAGACGGTCCAGCTCGCTCGTCGAAGAGATCGAGAATGGCGTGAAGCAGGTGGTCACATCTGTAACGCTCGAGAAATCCGCGGTCGAGCATGGCATTCAAGAGATGACGCAGACGAAAGAACGGATGGATCTGATCTTTAATCGGATCCAGGAAGTGGACCGGCTCGTCAGCAAGAGCAGCGCGGCTAGCAAGCAGCAGACGGAGAGCATGTCAGGCGCAACCGATATGCTGAAGGATGTTGTTGATGCCGTATCTCAGACGCTGGACAGCGTTGACGTCACGCTTGCTCATACGCATAAACAGCGTGGACAGATTAAGAAGCTGGACCGAATCAGCACGAATTTACATAAATCATCGGCTGAGCTAACCAAGGCGATTAACAAGGTTGGTATTAAGAATGAGGTTAAGGGGATAGATATTAACGTGAGCGGCTCCATGCAGCAGCTTGCGAAGCTGGCAACAGACACGGCCATCAGTTCGCTGGACGATGTGGTCCATCAAGCGCTGTTAGGTCAGCTGCTTAGCAGATTGCCGGAGATTGAAGCGATCTGGTCTAACCGGGATGACGGCTCGTTCATCTATTCGCAGCCGGAAGCGGGCTTATTGAACGCGAAAGGGCGCCAGTGGTGGAGACAGGCGATGGAGGGCAAGTCCTTCACATCGGAGGTATACATCTCGGCGATTACAAAGAAGCCTTGCTTGACCATTTCTGTACCCATCCGGAATGCGAGCGGCGTGTTGATTGGCGTGCTGGGAGCGGATATCCGGGTCAAATAATGGTCACATTTTGACTCAAAAAAGATGTTTTCAAACGGGAACTGATCGTGTAATATAAAGCTATGTAATAATTTATAACACGGTGAGGGTAGGGGAACTATCATGACGGACCCGATTACAAACATACCGACTTCACGTATGAGACATCGTAAAGCAGCTGAAGTGATACCTTTCCTGAATAGCTACATTGCTAAACGTGAACAGGAGATTGCTGAGATCGAGCAGATGGTAGAGCGATATGAGAAACGCCGCCAGCAAGAAGAACGTGCCTATCTGTCCATGTCCACACTGCGCCGTATGCTCTCCGGGAAGAAGCCGGATCACCACTTGGCTGTTGAATACATCCACTATGTGAAACGTCCGATGGAGAAAGTTCGTACCTTGCGGGCGGAAGTCGAGCAGGCACGTGCCATTCTAGCCACGAATAATCCTACTGACATCATCGCCGTAACGAGCGAGATGGATGATGAATTGCAATAATACGTAACCGTCCGGTAAAGGGCGGTTTTTTTGTTTATACGACGTTGTTTATGGCGATATGAGAAAAGGCGCTGCTCTCACCAGTTCAGGTAAGGGCGGCGCCTTTGTTGCGAGCGAGCAAGCAAGTGGTACAGGTACTATCTTCCGTTCTTCAGCTGCTCCAGATCAAGGAAGTCATGATCCTGGTTGTACGCAGGAACACCGTGAATGCCGACATCGAGTCCGACGAGCTCTTCGTCCCTGGACACGCGAACTGGCATCATGCGTTTGATTAATGCAAGTGCGCCCCATGTGAGCACGAAGCCCCAGACGCTGACGACGGCAAGGCCGAGAACCTGGACGCCGAGCAGCTGCCAGCCGCCGCCGTAGAACAGACCGTAGTAGCCTTCACCAACGCCTTTGGTCAGCTCCGGCATTGCGAACAGGCCGACGGCCAGCGTGCCGAGGCTGCCGCTGACGCCGTGAACGGCGAATGCGCCTACAGGATCATCGATGCCTTTGCTCTCCATAAATTCCGTAACGAGCACCATTGCGATGCCGCACACAATTCCGATCGTAATCGCCGCTGCATCGGAGACGAATGCGCAGCCGGCCGTGATGCCGACGAGACCTGCGAGCGAACCGTTGATCACCATCGGCGGATCCGCCTTCTTGTAGCGGAACATGGTGAACAGGATACACATTGCGCCGCCTGCCGCCGCAGAGAGCATGGTCGTTACGGCGATATGGCCGATAGAGCCGTTTGTTGCGCTAAGCGTACTGCCGGAGTTGAAGCCGAACCAGCCGAACCAAAGAATGAATGCCCCTACCGATGCAAGCGGGAGGTTGGACGGCGGTACGATGTTGCTTTTGCCGTCAGCTGTGAATTTGCCGATGCGCGGTCCGATGAAGATTGCGGCAGCTAATGCAGCGAAGCCGCCGAGCGCGTGAATGACCGCCGATCCGGCGAAGTCAATCATGCCGAGCTTGCCGATCCAACCGCCGACGCCCCATACCCAGTGTCCGGCAATCGGATAGATCAGTCCGGTCATCGCAATCGCATATAAGATATAGGCTCTAAAATGAATTCGCTCGGCAACTGCGCCAGAGACGATCGAGATGACCGCGATGACGAATGCGGCTTGGAATAGCCAATAGGTTTCATGTGATATATTAATGACGATGTGGGAGAGATCTCCATTTAATAGGAAACCGGATGTACCGATAAGGCCGCCGGCATCTTTGCCATACATCAGGCCGAAGCCGATGAAATAGAAGATGAGTGCGCCGAAAGCAATATCAACAAACACTTTCATAATAATGCTTACTGCGTTTTTCTGCCTGACGAAGCCTGCCTCTAGCAGAGCAAACCCGCCCTCCATGAGCAGAATCATTGCGGCCGTCAGAACGACCCAAATCGTATCCAGCCCCTGGGACAGTGTTTTTACATCCATACTTGCTCATCTCCTGTCAAGATCGTCATGTTAGGTTTTGTCTCTCCATCCAATCCGAACCTCATTATATAAGGCTCGCGTCAGTGATGTCAACGAGAGGAGTTACAAGACCTGACATGAGATAGAATAGATTTCCAGTTTTGATAAAACGGCTGATGTAAGCGCATAACAGGCTCCGTCTGCAGACGGAGTGCTGTTCAATCGACAGACCCTTTTATGTCCATATCGCCTTCGGGTATACTTGGAGTACAAACCTTGTAGAAGCGATTGGGAGCTGGTGGTTGCACATGCATAACTTTATTACGCGATTATTTTGGGGCCTTTTCATTATAGTAGTAGGCGTTGGGCTCATGTTAAGGCAGGCTGGCGTCATTGACTTCGATATCGGTCTGGTAGCCGCAACATATTGGCCAGCCCTGCTGCTTATGCTTGGGATACTTAACGTGTTCAGTAAGTCATCGTTCTTTGGCTCCGCAGTGCTGATCATTGTCGGCGTCTTGTTTCTTGGCCGCAATTTAGATTGGTTCACTTGGTCCGTTCATGACCTGCTGCAGTTTGGCGGTCCTCTTATCCTTATTCTTATCGGCTTGCGCGTGATTTTTAAACCAAAGAAGAAGATCGTGACCGATCAGGCAGCGCCTGAGGATGAATGGAAGGCGTACACTTACAGCCAGCTGGACGTGCAAGTCCCGCCTGCGCCGCCGCTCCATCCGGATCCGACGAAGCAGATGAATCCGGAAGAAGCAGAAGTGATTCCGCCAGTGCCCCCAGTTCCTCCGGTGCCGCCTGCACCATCGAGTCCGTATGGCCCAAACCCAGGTGGTGAATCATCTTCGTCTGCGAAGAAGATGGCCTTCGAAGCTGAGAAACCTCCGGCAGAGCCTGCGAGTGGCTATGATCCGGCTTTTGAGCGGATGGATAAGTATCAGCGCAAGCTGTCAAGACATCAGGAGCATGTTCAGCGGTGGAACGATCGCGCGAACAAAATGCGGGCTCGCATGGAGCAGAACTCGTATCACCGGATGAAGCATCATCATATGAAGCATCACCACCGCAATGACCGCGTAGAATGGTGGAATCACGATCCAGGCGTACAGACACGCTCGGGATTCATCGGAGATATCTATCTCGGTCAAGATTATTGGGAATTGAAGCCGATGAATATTTCGCACTTTATCGGCGACACCGTACTGGACTTGACGAAGGCGCAAATTCCGCCGGGAGAGACAATTGTGAATATCTCTTCCTTTATAGGCGATGTGAAAGTGTACTTGCCGAACGACTACGAGATTGGCGTGCATGTCGTCTCGAGCGCGTTTGTTGGGGATGTTGCGGTGCTGGAGCATAGAGAAGGCGGAATTTTTAAGAATATGGACATTCAAACGCCGTACTTTCCGGATACCGACAAAAAAATAAAGCTGCACGTCAGCACCTTTATCGGCGATGTGCGTGTCACGAAAGTAGGTTGATGCGCGCATGATGGTAAGACTGTTTCGGAACAGCAAATGGGATATGATTCTGCTGTTCCTTGCGTCATCCACCATATCGGTGCTTGTTTGGCAGCTGGGAGCGGAATTGACGGACGAAGGTTACAGCAAGCTGCTGTGGATCGGCGTAGCCGTCGTATTCCTGCTTATAAGCGCCGTATTCGGCTATTGGGCAGCCCAGCGCATCCAGCGCCAGATCGATTTGCTCGTGCTTGGACTGAAGCAAACCGCGCATGGCAACTACAGCACGCGGCTGCCGGAGGTCGGGCAGCTGACGCCGGCGTTCCGCGAATTCAACGACATGCTGGAATCGCTCGATGAGAAGATGCAGTGGATTCAGCGCTCCGGCGAGGAGCAAGTGATGCGCGAGACGGCTTCGAATGAGGCGGCGGTGCTGGAAGAGCGTCGCCGCTTGGCTCGCGATTTGCACGATACGGTCAGCCAGCAGCTGTTCGCCATTCATATGTCGGCGTCTTCGCTGCCAAAGCTGTTGGAGCTGAATCCCGATCGGGCGGGGGATGTGATGAATCAGCTGATTTCGATGTCATCGCTTGCCCAGAAGCAGATGCGCGGTTTCATCGCGCAGCTGCGGCCGATGGAGCTTGAAGGCAGGTCGCTTCAGGAAGCGCTCGACAAGTGGTTCCCGGATTATTGCCGGCAGAACGGTTTGCAAGGCGTGCTGGAATGGCGCGTGAAAGAGAAGCTGTCCGAGGCGAAGGAGCATCAGCTGTTCCTTATAGTGCAGGAAGCGATGGCGAATGTCGTGAAGCACGCAGGGGCACAAACCGCGCTGCTCACCGTCGCCGAGACCGAGCGCCAGATTGTGATGACGCTGCAGGATGACGGAGCGGGATTCCGTGCGGACCAGGTGAAGCGGGGCTCTTACGGACTGTCCACAATGAGGGAGCGGGCGAATAAGCTCGGCGGAGATGCCTCCATCATTAGCAAGCCAGGAAGCGGCACAAGAGTGCGCGTAACGCTGCCTAACTATATGAATAAAGGAGACGGTCCTACGGAATGAGTCAAACGAGCAGTTACAAAATAATGATTGTCGATGATCATGATATGGTGCGTGCCGGATTGCGGACGTACTTAATGCTGGAGCCTAAATTCGAGGTAGTCGCTGAAGCGGCTAACGGTCAGGAAGCGCTTGATATGCTGCGTGCCGGCATTGACGGCGGACCGCCGCAGATTATTCTGATGGATCTCATGATGCCGGTTATGGACGGCGTCGAAGCGACTCGCCATCTGATGAAAGAGTTCCCGGCGCTGAAGATTGTCATGCTGACCAGCTTCCTCGAAGATGAGAAGGTCGTTGCTGCCGTTGAAGCGGGAGCGGTCAGCTACGTGCTGAAGACCGTCTCGGCGGAAGAACTGATCTACGCGCTGAGCGGCGCGGCCAAAGGAATGCCGGTGATGACGCATGACGTATCGCAGGCGCTGACAAGAGGGCTTCGCCAGCGGAGTACGCAAGGCGCTGACGAAGGCTTGACGGATCGCGAGAAGGAAGTGCTGCTGTTGATCGCCGAAGGGATGTCCAATAAGGAAATCGCCGATGAGCTTCATATCAGCATCAAGACAGTGAAGACGCATGTCAGCAACCTGCTGATGAAGTGCGAGCTGGAGGACCGGACGCAGCTGGCTGTGTATGCGCACCGCAAAGGCTGGGTAAAGACGGGATAATGGATACGGATGGCGGGCATTCTAACGGTAAAATAAGGCCAGAGGAGAATGCCTACCATGATTCCATTAGATACGAAGCTTGAAGCCAGCGAGAAGGAATTTGCGGAAGTGCGCGATATGCTGGAGCAGCACCAGTTCTCGGTCGGCGGCAACTGGGACTACGACCATGGTTATTTTGACCGCTACTTGGATGATGAACATAAAGTATGGCTGCGGATGCCTTTTAACGTGATCAACGGCAATATCGACAGCGATACGCAGGACTTGGATGCGAAGATACGGATGGGCAAACCGTTCGTGCTGAAGCATGTCTACAATGAAGGGCTTGATAAAGAGGCGCATCCGCGCACGTTCGGCAGCTTGGTGGACCAGTTCCAAGAACCGCTCGATCCCGACGGCGAAGTCGAGTCGAAGTGGGTGACTGAAGCTAAGAAAGTGCTGGATCAGGTCGAAGAAAAGCTGCTCCATTAGAAGATTACGAGAGTTGAAACCGGGTAAGGCTGAAATTAATCGGCCAAGCCCGGTTTTTTTATGTTACATTATAACAATTTTAAGTTTGATTTAAGGTAGATTGTGCATGATAGAAACATGAAGAACAGCAAACAGCAACTACTACTTACATGGGAAGCTTAATAATAAGCGAAACGCTTTAGGAGGAGAAACAAAATGGACGATCAAAACAAAAAGAATGGTTATGATGATTTTTTTCAAAACCGCAGCAACGAAGAGAATCGCGATCAGGACCATTCGTATAAAGAGCACGAGGTGAAGCCGGAACAAGCCGCTTCTTCGCAGGACTCCGAGAAAACATCGTACTACTATTCGTATGGACCTTTTAAATCGGGTGACAATGCCGCTGAACCGCATAACGGAGCGCAAGCCGATCCGTATGCAGCTGATAAGCATGATGGTGCGCACGGCTCGGTGGAAGTAACGCCGCCGGCACAAGTTCGCGCGTTCGCGCCTTCGCAGTCCGCATCGAGAACCGGCTGGCAAGTGAAAGAACCGAGCCGCTCTTCTTTCAAATCCATGTTCGCTGCTTTCTTGGCCGGTGTCGTCGTAGTAGGCTCGCTCATGTTCGTCTCTGACAAACAGAACTGGTTCACATCCGATCAAACGACCGCGTCTCAAGGAACAGTGGATCAAGCGAAGACGGCGGTAAGTGGTGCAGGTGACAACGGTTCGGTATCCACGGCGGCCGATGTCGTCAGACCGAACAACATCGCGCAGCTGTTCGAGAAAGCAAGCCCTGCAGTCGTGAAGATTGAGACGTTCACGAAGCAGCGCGTAAGCAGCAACCAAGGCAATGGCGGCATGGACGACTTCTTCAGCCAATTCTTCGGCGATGACTTCGGCGGTAACGGCCAAGGACAAGACAACGGATCGAATGGCAATCAAAGTCAGGGCAGCACGGAGCTGACGCCTGAAGGCATCGGTACTGGATTCTTCTTCGATGCGAACGGCTATATCTTGACGAACCAGCACGTGGTTGGCGATGCCGACGAGATTCAAGTTACCGTACAAGGCCACAACAAGCCGCTCGTAGCGAAGAAGCTTGGCACAAGCTACAGCTTGGACCTTGCCGTGTTGAAAGTAGAAGGAACAAACTTCCCGACACTGCCAATCGGCAGCTCGGACAAAATTAATATCGGCGACTGGGTCGTAGCAATCGGTAACCCATACGGCTTCGATCACACGGTTACAGTCGGCGTACTGAGCTCCAAAGAGCGTCCGATCTCGATTCCGGATGAGCAAGGCACACGCGAATACGAGCACTTGCTGCAAACGGATGCTTCGATCAACCCTGGTAACTCCGGCGGTCCGCTGCTCAACATGGCGGGCGAAGTAATCGGCATTAATACGGCGGTAAGCTCGCAAGCTCAAGGTATCGGCTTTGCGATTCCGACAAGCACGATTACGGAAGTGCTGCAAAACCTGAAAGACAACAAGGAAATTCCGAAGAAGCCGGCTCCATTCATCGGCGCGAACCTCGCGGAAATTACCGATGATATTATGAAAGAGCTTGGTCTTACAAGCAAAGACGGCTCTATCGTATCGAGCGTATTGTACAAATCGCCTGCGTATATGGCTGACCTGAGACAGTATGACGTCATTACAGGTCTCAACGGCAAGAGCTACAATAATCGCGAGGATTTGATTGCTGCGATCCAGAAGAAGGCTGTTGGCGACACTGTGACGCTGAACATTGTCCGCAATGGCGAGAAGATGGATCTTAAGGTAACGGTCGGCAACAAGAACGACTTTGCTCAGCAGCAGTAATATGGAGCGCAACAACCCGGGCGCAGGCAGTCGATGGTGACTGCCTGCGCCTCTTTATGGATACTGGCAGTGTGGATCGTGGACAAGCTGTACATGGCAATGAGATGTTGCGTTATAATAAAATCAACTATATTTGGTTGTTTGATGATGGGGGATATGTATGAGACAGCATATATTAGTAGTGGACGACGATGACAAAATTACTTCGCTGCTTCGAAGAAGCCTGGCATTCGAAGGGTATGAGGTGACGACTGCTAGCAACGGCCTGGAAGGGCTGAAGCAAATGCTTACGAGTGATCCGGACCTGCTTATTTGCGACGTTATGATGCCGCAAGTCGACGGCTGGGAAGTTGTACGGCGTGTACGCGAGGGCGGCAGCGCCGTGCCGGTCTTAATGCTGACGGCTAAAGACGAGATTCAGGACCGTGTGCGCGGGCTGGACCTGGGTGCGGACGATTACTTGGTGAAGCCGTTCGCGCTGGAGGAATTGCTCGCTCGAACGCGTGCGCTGCTGCGCCGCAAATCCGAGAAGCTGGAGGACGACGGGGCTAGGCTGCAGTTCGAAGATTTGAAGCTCGATCTCGACTCGCGGGAAGCGATCCGGGGCGGCCGCCGTATCGACCTGACGGCAAAGGAATTCGATCTGCTTCAGCTGTTCATGTCGAACCCGCGCCGAGTGCTCACTCGCGACTCCATCATGGACAAAATATGGGGCTTCGACTACAGCGGCGAATCTAACGTGCTGGAGGTCTATATTGCGATGCTTCGGCAGAAGACGGAAGACGGAGGCGGCTCAAGGCTGATCCAGACGGTTCGCGGAACGGGATATGTGCTGCGAGGCGAAGGAGGCTGAGGCGGCAATGTCGATCAGGCTGCGGCTTACATTATGGTACTCCATCATTCTAGCGGTAACGCTCATCGCATTCGGTGTGGCGATCTATTTCTTCGTCAATTACAACACGTATAAGGAAATGAAGTCGAAGATCGAGACGCAGGTGAATGCGATTAACATCACTTCGACGCTGGACATGTTCGATAACTTCAAGGTATCGCCGTCCTCCATCTTTGCAGACGACGAAATTTACATTCAAGTCATCAACTATAAGAAGGGCGTTGTGCAGACAACGCAGAACTTGCGCCGTCTCGATATGCTGCTGCCTTATCCGGAACAGAAGAAAGTGGTCGAGAGCGATGAGGGGTTTCATAAACTGCATGTTGGCGAGTATCCTTTTCTGACTTATCAGCATCTGCTGAAGCAGAACGGCGAAGTGTTCGGCTTGCTTCAAGTGGCGACCTATTCCGGACGGGAGGAGAAGTTCCTGAAGGAGCTGCGGACGACGCTGATCTTCTCGCTGATTGTCGTCGTGCTGATCGCGTTCAGCATAAGCTTGTTTCAGGCGAGGCAAGCGCTGCGTCCGATCGAGAGCGTCATTCGTGCCAGCAATCAGATTCAGAATGGATCTGACTTAAGTATGCGAATACCGCATAGCGGGCCGAATGATGAGCTTGGCCGATTAACGGATACGCTGAATGGCATGCTCGGCCGTATTGAGACGACATATAATGAGCTTGACGAAGCGTATAAAGCGCAGCGCCGGTTCGTATCTGATGCATCGCATGAGCTGCGCACGCCGCTGACGACGATCCGCGGCAATATCGAGCTGCTTGAGCGGATGTGGCTGCCGGCGCTTGGAGCGGGTGAAGAACAGCAGCAAGAAGGCAGCCTGCCGCAGTTGAGCGATAAAGAGCGTCAGCGGATCATGCTGACCCGCGAAGCGATGGACGATATTGCGGGCGAGGCGAAGCGGATGTCGAGCCTGGTGAACGACCTGCTGGCGCTTGCCCGCGCAGACGCAGGCTATGAAATGGAGAAGAACGTGCAGCCCCTGCTGCCGCTCGTGGAGGACGTTGCCCGCAAGGCGCAGCTGCTTCCAAGAAATGCTGAATGGAGAATCGGGAACCTAAGTGCCATCGATAACGTAGAAGTATATGCACACGCTGATTTTTTGCGACAGCTATTTTTTATTTTTGTTGAGAATGCGTTCAAATACACGCCTAGCGGCTATGTGGAGCTGCGCGCTACCCGTTCAGGAGACCAGGCAGGCATCATTATTAAAGATACTGGTATCGGAATGGCGAGCAAGGAAGTACCGCATATATTTGAACGTTTCTATCGTGCGGACGAATCGCGCGGTCAGACGAGCGGTACCGGACTCGGATTATCCATTGCCAAGTGGATTATCGATGAGCATGGCGGCTCCGTCGAGGTGTCGACACGCGAAGGTGAAGGGACCACATTTATCGTCTGGCTTCCCGTTGCTTTCCACGAGAAGATCAATGAAGTATAATAGTTGATGCTAGGTCTTTCGAATCGTATGGTTTCACTTAGAAAGCAGGGGATTGCAAGCTATGGAAATTGTAAAGATTTCTCCGCGCGGTTATTGCTATGGCGTCGTTGATGCGATGGTACTGGCACTGCAAACCGCAAAAAATTTAGAATTGCCGCGGCCGATCTATATTTTGGGCATGATCGTTCATAATAGTCATGTAACGGAAGCGTTTAAAGAAGAAGGCGTCATTACGCTGGATGGCGAGAACCGACTTGAAATTCTGGATCAGATTACAAGCGGCACGGTCATCTTCACAGCGCATGGCGTATCGCCTGAAGTGCGTAAGCGCGCGAAGGAGAAGGGGCTCACTGTCGTCGATGCGACTTGCCCGGATGTAACGAAGACGCATGATCTCATTCGCGAGAAAGTAGCAGATGGCTACGAAGTGATCTATATCGGCAAGAAGGGCCATCCCGAGCCGGAAGGTGCGATCGGCATTGCGCCGGAGCATGTGCATCTGATTGAGCGTGAAGCGGAGATCGATCAGCTTACGCTGAGCACAGACCGCATCATCATTACGAATCAAACGACGATGTCCCAATGGGATATTAGACATCTGATCAGCAAGCTGCTGACGACATTCAAGACAGCAGAAATTCATAACGAAATTTGTTTGGCGACACAGGTACGGCAGGAGGCGGTAGCGGAGCAGGCGAAACAAGCTGAGCTTTGCATCGTCGTTGGAGATCCTCGCAGCAATAACTCCAACCGGCTTGCACAAGTGTCGGAAGAAATTGCAGGCGTTCCGGCGTACCGTGTTTCGGATGTATCGGAAATCGACTTGGAATGGCTGAAAGGCAAGACTCGTGTAGCTGTAACCTCCGGTGCATCTACACCGACTCCGCTTACAAAGGAAGTCATCGCTTATCTGGAGCAATTTGACGAGGCGAAGCCTGAAACATGGGCGGCACAACGTACGGTGAATATGAATAAGTTGCTGCCTACTGTTCGGGTGAAATCGTCTGTGTAAGTGAAAGGAGCGCACCCAATTGAAGACTGCAAGCAAACCGCGCTCGATTAAACGTTGGCTGAAGCTGAAATATACGCAGCTGATGCGGGCGCCTGGCGGCCCATCCTTTGTTGCACTAGGATTTGCAATCGGAATATTCGTAGAAATGTTCACGCTGCCTACTTATGGCCTCGCGTTTTTCTTAATATTCCCACTAATCTATATGATGAACGCTAGCTTAGCGGGCGCGTTAATCGGCTTCGTTTTTGGCAAAATTATCTTTATTCCAATCGCATTCGTCAATAGCATGATCGGCGGCTGGGTGCTTCCAAAGCACATGAAGGTCGCGCTGCCGTTAACGCCCCATTGGCTCGATCATCTCCTGTACATGAACCTCAAGCTCATTGTCGGCGGTATTATTGACGGGGTGATCCTCGGCGCGCTGTTCTATTTCCCGGTGAAGCTGACGCTTCAATATATGGCGAACAAGCGTAAGGAGAAGCGGAAGCTGCGCCGAAGCGCGGTTGAAGCGAAGCCCGTGACGGAATAAAGCGGTATGGTTTTGGGAACCGGTCTCTTGACGAGGCCGGTTTTTTCTTGTATAGTTGCTTTAGCGAATAAAAGCCTAAAAGCATAAAAGCGTCGAAGCTTAAAAGCGTGTATGCGTCTAAGTGAGACAGAAATTGGATGATAGAAGATAGCAGATAAAAGGAGCGAAATAATATGATCGTCATAACGAAGAATAGTGCGTCTGAAGAAAGAATTGCAGAGATTGTCCAACACATCGAGAAGGCAGGCGTGCAAGCGCATGTATCGCGGGGGACCGATCGTACAGTAATCGGCATCATCGGCAAAGCGGAGCCGGCATTAGCTGAGCATCTCCGTTCGATGAAGGATGTTGAGAATGTCATCAAGATTTCGAAGTCTTACAAGCTGGCTAGCCGTGACTTCCATCCGGATGATACGGTGATCGAGATTAAAGGTGTGAAAATCGGCGGCGAGCATCTGGCTATTATGGGCGGTCCTTGCGCGGTTGAATCGCCCGAGCAGATCGATGAGATCGCAAGACTGGTGAAGGCAGCCGGCGGTCAAGTGCTTCGCGGCGGCGCGTTCAAGCCTCGCACGGGCCCTTACAGCTTCCAAGGCATCGGCGTTGAAGGGCTGAAGATGATGGCGGAAGCAGGCCGCAAGCATGGCTTGCTGACGATTACAGAGGTTATGACGCCGGAGTACGTAGATATTTGCGCGGAGTATGCGGATATTTTGCAAGTCGGCACGCGAAACATGCAGAACTTTGATCTGCTTCGCAAGCTCGGTAGCGTACAGACGCCAGTTCTTCTGAAGCGTGGATTCAGTGCGACTTACGATGAATTCCTGAATGCAGCGGAATACATCCTTGCAGGTGGAAATCCGAACGTTATGCTATGTGAGCGCGGTATTCGTACGTTTGAGACCTACACGCGCAACACGCTTGATTTGGCAGCGATTCCGGTTCTGCAGTCGCTGAGCCATCTGCCGGTTATCTCCGACCCAAGTCACGGAACAGGCCGCCGGGAACTCGTTGAGCCAATGGCAAAAGCTTCCGTCGCGGCAGGCGCGAATGGCCTTATCATCGAGATGCATACCGACCCTGATAATTCGATGACTGGTGATGGAGTACAATCGCTGTTCCCTGACCAATTCGCGAACCTTCTGAAAGAGCTGGAACAACTTGGCAAGCTGGTAGGTAAGCGTTATGATACCCCAAAAGAGCCTGCTGAGTACTTCAAAACATGGAAGATATAAGGTTAACTTAAACCGTATTTCACGGAATTGACAGGCTGCAGGCCCTTGTTTTTAAAGGGCTGCAGCTTGTTTTATTTCAGTAAAACCGCGGGTTTTCGGGACTTGCGTCCATTATGTGAAGTTACCTGACAATGGCTTTAAAAAATACCTGACATGACTATTGACGGGACTAGACCTGATATCTATAATAACAATCATAGTTTCAGATCAGAAGTTGAACAATTACTGTCCTACACATCGCAAATGTTCGGAAATTCGGAAATGGAGGAAATACCTAATGTCAGTTCAAAACGTATTAAACACAATCAAAGAGAACAGCATCATGTTTGTCGATTTCCGCTTTGTGGACCTTTCTGGCCACGCGCACCACATCACGCTTCCTGCTACAGAAGTAGATGCCGATACATTTGTTAACGGCGTAGCTTTCGACGGCTCCTCGATCGCTGGTTTCCGCGGCATTGAAGAATCCGACATGGTTATGATGCCGGACACTGAGTCCAGCTTCATCGATCCTTTTACAGATCACCCAACATTGAATATTATGTGTAACATCCACACGCCAGATGGCGAGCGTTATGAGCGCGATCCGCGCAGCATCGCTCAAAAAGCAGAAGAATATCTGCAAACTACTGGCATCGGTACTCAAGCATTCTTCGCACCTGAGTCCGAGTTCTTCATCTTCGACGACGTTCGCTACGAAAGCAAAATGAACACATCGTTCTACTCCGTTGATTCCGACGAAGCAGCTTGGAACACAGCTCGCAAAGAAGACAACGGCAACCTTGGTTACAAAATCGGCGTTAAAGGCGGTTACGTACCAGTAGCTCCGGTCGATGCACAGCAAGATATCCGCAGCGAAATGGTTCGCATCATGCAAGAAACGGGCCTTCGCGTTGAACGTCATCACCACGAAGTTGCTACAGCTGGTCAAGCGGAAATCAACTTCCGTTTCGATACGCTGACTAAAACAGCCGATAACCTTCTGAAATATAAATACATCATCAACAACGTCGCTCGTCAATGGGGCAAAGTGGCAACATTCATGCCTAAACCGCTCTTCGGAGACAACGGCAGCGGTATGCACGTTCACAGCTCGATCTTCAACGGCGATTCCCCGTTGTTCTACGAGAAGGGCGCTTATGCAAACCTGAGCCAATTGGCACTGAACTACATCGGAGGTATCCTGCATCACGCACCAGCGCTGATCGCAATCACGAACCCTTCGACAAACTCGTTCAAACGTCTGGTTCCAGGCTACGAAGCACCGGTTAACCTCGTGTTCTCGAAAGGTAACCGTTCCGCAGCAATCCGTATTCCGGTTGCAGCTGTAACACCTAAAGGCTGCCGTATCGAGTTCCGTACACCGGATTCCACGGCTAACCCATACCTTGCATTCGCAGCAATGCTGCTTGCAGGTCTGGACGGCATCAAGCGTAAATTGGATCCAGTTGCTCTTGGCTACGGTCCATTCGACAAAAACATCTACGATCTGTCTGATGAAGACAAAAAAGAAATCCGTTCGGTTCCAGGCACTTTGGACGAAGCGCTTGACGCTCTGGAAGCTGATTCCGAGTTCTTGACTGAAGGAGGCGTATTCACGCAAGACTTCATCGACAATTTCATCGCACTGAAACGTTCCGAAGCAAAAGCAGTGGCGATCCGTATTCATCCGCACGAGTTCAGCCTGTACTTCGACTGCTAATCAGATCTTATATATTCATACTTGTAACGAGCTCTCTTCCGGAGAGCTCGTTTTTATGTAGCCGGAATTAGCTAAATCCGAATATTCTTAATAAAACTGTTGGAATTTGTTCGACTTTTTTACTTGATGCAGACGAGTAAAATTGCTATCATACTCATAAGCAAATTTGAAGAGTGGAGTGAGCTAACATGACGAATCGCGCTTATAACTTTAATGCAGGTCCAGCAGCGCTGCCGCTTGAAGTGCTGCAGCAGGCTCAGCAGGAATTTATCGACTTTGCTGGTGCTGGCATGTCAATTATGGAGATGTCCCATCGCAGCAGCATTTTTGAAGAGGTCAATGACGGCGCTCAATCCCTTCTTCGTGAATTGTTCGGAATTCCGAACAATTACAAAGTGCTTTTCCTGCAAGGCGGAGCAAGCACGCAGTTTGCAATGATTCCGATGAATCTGCTCGCACCTGGCAAAACAGCGGCATTCGTGCACACGGGCAGCTGGGCGGATAAAGCGATTAAGGAAGCGAAGCTGTTCGGCGAAACGGCCATAACGGCATCCTCGGAAGCGTACAAGTTCAACCGCATCCCGGATCTGAGCGAAATCCAGATTCCAGAGAATGCAGCCTACCTTCACGTCACTTCGAACGAAACGATTGAAGGTACACAATATGCGAAATATCCGGAAACTGGCGATGTGACGCTTATCGGCGACTTGTCGAGCGATATTCTCAGCCGTCCGGTTGATGTTAGCAAATTTGGCATGATTTATGCTGGAGCTCAGAAGAACCTTGGCCCATCCGGCGTTACAATCGTCATCGTTCGTGAAGATCTCGTAGCAGAGAGCCCAAAATCGATTCCGACCATGCTTCGTTATGATACGCATGTGAAGAACAATTCACTCTACAACACACCGCCGTCCTTCTCGGTTTACCTGGTAGGTCTGATGCTGAAATGGGTTAAAGAAAGAGGCGGCGTTGCTGCGATCGAGCAGTACAATCGCGATAAAACGAAGCTGATCTACGATACGATCGATCAGAGCGGCGGCTTCTACCGCGGCTTCGCAGATGCAGGCAGCCGTTCGGCGATGAACATCACGTTCCGCCTCGCGACTGAGGACCTCGAGAAGCAGTTCGTGAAGGAATCGGAACAGCAAGGCTTTGTTGGTCTGAAGGGGCATCGCAGCGTTGGCGGCTTGCGCGCATCGACGTACAATGCTGTAACGATTGAGAGCTGCAAGGCATTGGCGGAGTTTATGGGTGATTTCCAGAAGCGGAACGGATAGGGTGCAAGCGGAGAGTCGTTCCCTACGGTCGGTATGAGCCTGCTATCGCTGTTGTAGTTTGGATATCTCGGATTTAGTAAGACATTTAGAGGTTGATATCCAACTACAAAGGCGATTTCAGACTTCATACCGACCTCCGGTCACTTGGGATGGCGCGTCACAGCATGTTTTTTTAAAAAGAAAAGAAGACCGCCGGCCTTTGGGACGGCGGTCTTCCTGTTGCTGACTGCAAAGCTTGTTAAGCGAGGGATGAGTCGGCGCTGTTGCTGCCTGGGCCTGCCAGTTTATAGCCGACATTGCGGACGGTCATAATATACTCTGGCGTACGTGCGTTTTTCTCGATTTTGTCGCGCAGATGGCTGATGTGGACGTCGACGATACGCGTGTCGCCGAGGAAGTGATAATCCCATACGCCGTGAAGCAGCTGTTGCCTGCTAAGCACTTTACCGCGGTGGCGGCAGAGGAAGAGGAGCAGTTCGAATTCCTTCGGCGTCAGCTCGACTTGCTTGCCGTTCACCTGCACTTCACGCTGTTCCGTGATGACTGTCAAATGGCCGATCTCATGAACGGCTTCGTCACTCTTGCCAGGAAGCGATTGCGTGCGGCGGAAGATCGCTTGGATACGGGAAAGCAGCTCTTGCGGAGAAAATGGCTTCGTCATATAATCATCAGCGCCATTATCAAGCCCGGCGATTTTGTCAGTGACATCCTGCAAAGCCGTTAACATAATAATCGGCACCGCATTATTTTGCTTACGCAGCTCTCTGCATACTTGAATGCCGTCCATCTTCGGGAGCATGAGATCGAGAACGATGAGGTCGGGACGAAACGGCTTTAAGAAGTCAAATACGGCTTCACCGTCAGTAGCGCAGCGCACCTCGTAGCCGGCAAGCTTCAAATTAAATTCAAGCAGCATGGAGATGGAAGGCTCGTCATCGACGATTAATATTTTCTTCTTCATCGTTTATGATCTCCTTTTCGTGCAATTATAGTGGTATTATGACAGACAATTTTTCGCAGGAGATTAAGCAAACGTAAAAGCTATGTAAAAATAGAAGGGTGAAGATGAATAATGGCATTCCATATTGTACTTGTCGAACCGGAAATCCCGGCTAATACTGGCAACATTGCTAGAACCTGTGCCGCAACAGGCACGATTCTGCATCTTGTACGTCCACTCGGCTTCAACACCGATGATAAAACTTTAAAACGCGCAGGTCTTGACTACTGGTATGCAGTCGAGATTCATTACCACGATTCCTTCCAGGAGCTGAAGGGTCTGTATCCGGAAGGCAGATTCTTCTGCGCAAGCACACGCAGCTCGCAAGTTTATACGAAGCACAGCTACCGGGACGGCGATTTCTTCGTCTTCGGCAAGGAGACGAAAGGGCTGCCTCAGGAGATACTGGATGCTCATCGGGATACGTGCATTCGCGTGCCGATGACGGACAAGGTAAGGTCGCTGAACCTGTCCAATTCAGCGGCGATTGTTGTGTTTGAAGCGCTTCGCCAGCAAGATTTTGCCGGATTGGAATAAATAGGGTTCTTTAAATGTTTATTAATTGCACAATACTAAGGAATTATAAAAAGTTGAAGGAATTACAGTTCCGAGATCGAATCCTTGTAGAAAGCGAAAAATTGTCATCACATGTTAGCTTACAAAATGCGACTACAGGAGATGTGGAATTGTGAAACCGGCTGGTGTTGTGCGTAAAGTGGATCAATTGGGCCGTATCGTGCTGCCCAAATCGCTGCGCAAAAGATATCAAATGAACGAGGGGGATCCTGTAGAGATCTTGGTCCAAGGGGATCATATTATTCTTGAGAGGTACCGTCCTCGCTGCGTATTCTGCAATACGCTTGATGATGTGCGCGAATTCAAAGAGCGGTACCTTTGCGGTACTTGCATGACTGAAATGACAGGACTGCGCCGGGGTACGATTTAACCCTCGCAGCGCCTTTCAATCCAATCCGAACAAACAAAAAGAAGCTTTCGGCGATTGTTTGCAAACAGTCGCCGAAAGCTTCTTTTTTTACGTGCAGAATGGTGCTGCCAGCCCGCAGGCGGAGCGCTCATTCATGCTGATGTCCATCCTACATGCCTGAGGTTTTATCGTCGTTGTAAGACGCAGTAAGCATTGCGATCAGGAACAAAACTGTTACGGTGAGGACAATTAGAAAATTAAGTGTCATCCTTCTTACCTCCTATGCTGCTGCCAGTAGATCCCAGCTGAACACCTATAATGCTCCTACTATTATAACCAACGGTGTTCAAAAAGAAAACGATCTAACTTGTGAACAACTTGTTACGGAAGAAGGCTATAATACATAAAAAGTTGTCGAACTTTGATGTGGTTTGGAGTTGCCGGGCTTCCGCTTTGAGCGTAAAATGTTTGATAAAGGAAAAGGAGTGGACGTAAAGTGGAATATCGGTTTTCAAGCAATGTGCAGCGGCTTCAATCCTCGGCCGTTCGCGATATACTTAAGCTTACGCAAGGCAAAGAAATTATCTCGTTCGCAGGCGGACTGCCGGCGGAGGAATTGTTTCCGCTGGATGCAATTAGGGAAGCCGCTGAGCGCGTGTTCCAAACAGGCAAAAACTCGCTTCAATATGGTCTGACAGAAGGCTATCTGCCGCTTCGCGAGCAGCTCTGTGTTCGTATGGCGCAGAAAAATATGCATGTTACGCCGGATGAAATGATCATTACAACCGGCTCGCAGCAAGCGATTGATCTTGTGTCGCGCATTCTGATGAACCCCGGAGATGTGGTACTTGTTGAGAACCCGACATATCTGGCAAGTCTGCAGGTGTTTGGTTTAAGCGGATTGAATGTTGTGCCTGTAGAGAGCGACAAGGACGGCATGATTATTGAAGAAGCTGAACGCTTGATGAAGCAGCATAAACCGAAGATGGTTTACGTTGTCCCTACATTCGGTAATCCGACTGGCCGCGTATGGAGCCTGGAGCGCCGCAAAGGCCTGATTGAGCTGTGCCAACGCTACGGCGTCCTTGTGCTTGAGGATGATCCATACGGCGAAATTAAGTTTGATGCTAATGCAAACTATCCGACGCTCTTCTCGCTTGATGGCAAAGAGGGCGGAGGCCATGTCATCTACACGAGCACGTTCTCGAAGACAGTTGCACCGGCGCTGCGTACAGGCTGGGCAATCGGCCCGCGTCAAGTTATTGGCAATATGGCAAAAGCGAAGCAAGCCGCAGATCTTCATTCCAGCACGCTGGACCAGCAGACGCTTGATCAGCTGCTGCAGCATTTCCCGCTGAATGATCATATCCGCACAATCAGCAAAGCGTATGGCGATCGGCTGCAGCAAATGCAAGCCTTGCTCACGCAGCAGCGCTGGAGCGATGTGAAGTGGGTGGAGCCGAAAGGCGGCATGTTCCTATGGCTTGAGCTGCCTGAGGGTCTAGATTCGGAAGCTCTGCTTCGTGCCGCAGTGCAGAAGAACGTGGCGTTCGTACCTGGCGCATCGTTCTATGCGGCAGATCCGCAGCGCAATAAGGCGCGCCTGAACTTTACGTATACGACAGGTGAACGCATGGCGACGGGGATCGCGCGATTCTCCGAGGCGCTGAATGAATTTCTGGCACGGTGCTAAGACATAAAGGGCATTCACTGCGTAGTTAAAGGTTCTTTCGATCGCTGTTGTATCCGGATTTCTTGATTGAATTTTTATAAGGTGGAAACTCCGTCTACAAAGGCGAACGCTATCGCTTCTACAGAATCCTATAACTCCTCCGTTCACCACTTGCATACTCATCGTGATTTTATTAACAAAAGAACCTCTAGCGGCTCATTGAACTGTGACCCACAAAGTAGACAGTTTATAAAAAAGGCATTTCCGTATTAAGCAGCTAGCAGATGGCTCCTGTACTCATCAGGAGTCATCTTTTTTAATGTCCATTGGAAGCGTTCAGAATTGTAAGACGTCATATACTCATTAACCCGTACGCGTAGTTCCGCAAGGGATTGACAGTCTTTGTACTCAAGTTCGTCTTTCATGTGACCGAAGAATGATTCCATAGAGGCATTATCCCAGCAGTTTCCTTTCCGAGACATGGATTGTTTAAATCCAGCCTCTGCAACGAGGAGGCGGATTTTAGGATGTGTGTAGTGCATACCTTGGTCAGAATGGAAGATCGCTTCAG
>NZ_QTTN01000062.1 GCF_003386535.1 Paenibacillus taihuensis | reverse complement strand
CAAGTTGCATATCCGGTATTAGCATTCGTTTCCGAATGTTATCCCGGTCTTACAGGCAGGTTGCCTACGTGTTACTCACCCGTCCGCCGCTAACCTTACCCGAAGGCAAGATCCGCTCGACTTGCATGTATTAGGCACGCCGCCAGCGTTCGTCCTGAGCCAGGATCAAACTCTCCATAAAGGCGAAATGGCGGAGCCATTTGCGCTAAATGAATTCGCTTGTTAGCTCATTCAAAAAACTAGCTTAATTGTATGACCTTTTGACAGGTCGCTCATTGTTCAGTTTTCAAAGAACAAATACTTCTTGTTTCGTCCACCGTATGTCTCAGCGGCGACTTGATTAATATATCACATCCGCCTACATCGTTGCAAGCTTTTTTTATTGTTTAAATAAAAACTGTGTTATATCGATCCGGCCCTCAAAAGCGGCAAGAAATAATATAACACAGTTAACTATACGAGGTCAACCCTCATATGCAATTTATTGCGAGCCTGATTTTGACAGTACTTCTTCGATGTAATACTGCCTCTCGTTCGCCAGGTTTACGATCGTTCCACCGACGTTTACCCATGGCCTTGTCGGGTGATTGCGATCGGAGAATACAATCTCTCCAACCCGGTCATCATTCAACCGGACGATTGTACCGTTATGGAACTGAGTGGCCTTCTCGATGAAAGTTCTAACATACGCGGCATCCAGCTTACCGAAGGAGTCCTGCTGCAGCTGTTCTAGCACCAGATATGGCGACGACGCTTTGCGATACGCCCGCTTCATTGTCATCGCATTGAAAATATCCGAGATCGCGACAAACTTCGCATACGGATGAATCTTCTCAGAGCCGATGCCAAGCGGATACCCGCTTCCGTCATATCGCTCATGATGCTGAAGCACTGCGAGCTTAACGCCTTCATTGAGACCCGCAACATTTTTGAGCAATTGGTACCCAAGAACGGTATGCCGCTTCATCTCCTCGACTTCAGCCGTTGTCAGCTTCGTCGGTTTGTTGAGAATGTTGCTGTCGACCTTGGCATTACCGATATCGTGTAGCAGCCCCGCCAGCGCTGATTGCACCCAGTCCTTCTTAGGCAATCCCGTCCACTGAGCCATCATGTAGCAACAAAGGGCTGACATCACGCTTTTGTGGTACAGGTAATCCTCAGTCGGAACGTTATGTGATGCAAACGTCAGCAGCTTGTAATCTTGGCTATATTGAAGCAAGCACTCCAGCTGATTACGAACTTCAAGAATCGGGAATGCCACTCCGCCGCTTGCCATCTGCTTAAACACCTTCTTGAGCAGTACGACAGTAAGATCATACTGCTCAACTAGTGCCGACTTGGTAGAAGCTGCTGCATCCTTAGCCCCATCTTGGGATTTATCGGCGCCAGCCTCCTCGCCATCCTTCTTATCGATCGGTGATTCTATTGTAACTTGTGCCACCATAAACGCGTGCAAAATCTCTTGCTCGCGCTGCATAATGACTTTGCCTTTATGGAAAAGAACACTGCCAAGGGGGGTGAGAACGTCTTGTGCAATTTTGTCCCCGAGCTTAACTTGCGAAGCTGCTACTGTCGCCATTTACTCTCCTCCACCCTGCCTGCGGTTAGTCGATCCTACGTTTCGTCAGTGGAGTTTTCCTCTGGCCCCTGACCGTCAGCTTCTTCATCGATGTTATCTGATTCTTCGCTGCGGGCAACTCGCGTTACTGTAGCAACTGAATCATCCTCACGAATATTAATCAGCCTCACGCCCTGCGTATTACGACCCATGGAAGAGATACCATCCATACTCATACGGATCATCGTGCCGGCAGAGGTCATAATCATGAGATCCTCATCATTCTGCACAACTCGGAGGCTAACGATCGCACCATTACGCTCTGTAACGTTGAGTGTCTTAATGCCTTTACCGCCACGACTTTGGCTCCGGTATTCACTGATAGGCGTCCGTTTTCCGTAACCATTCGCTGTAACAATGAGCACGTCATTCTCAGGAACAACGGTATCCATACTAATAACGTGATCGCCCTCGTCGGTATTGATGCCTTTTACCCCAGTTGCTGAACGGCCCATTGGGCGTACATCTTGCTCAGGGAAACGGATCGACATGCCTTGGCTTGTACCCATGATAATCTCTTGGTTGCCGTCAGTGAGCTTCACACCGATGAGATCATCGTCATCGCGCAGGTTGATCGCAATGAGACCGACCTTACGGATGTTCGAGTAGTCATCAAGCGGTGTCTTCTTCACGATACCTTGCTTCGTCGCAAAGAACAGGAATTGGTTCGGCTCGAACGATTCAACCGGAATTACCGCGTTGACCGTCTCGCCCTGTTCAATTTGCAGCAGATTGATGATCGGCGTTCCGCGCGCTGTACGGCTTAACTCTGGAATCTCGTAAGCTTTCAAGCGGTACACCTTGCCTTTATTCGTAAAGAAGAGCAGGAAGTGGTGCGTATTGGATACGAATAGATGCTCGACGAAGTCGGTATCCTTCGTGTCCATGCCGATAACCCCTTTACCGCCCCGCTTCTGGCTGCGGTAAGTGGTTACTGGCAGACGCTTCACATAACCGGAGTGCGTAACCGAGATAACAACATCTTCACGAGGAATAAGATCCTCATCCAAAATCTCGTCTTCGCTCGCCATAATCTCTGTGCGGCGCTCATCACCAAATTTCTCTTTAACCTCTTCGAGCTCTTCGCTAATAATCTGCAGGACAAGCTGCTCGTCAGCGAGGATCGCTTTATACTCCGCAATCTTGCTGAGCAGCTCCGCATACTCGGCCTCGATTTTGTCGCGTTCCAGACCAGTGAGGCGCTGCAAACGCATATCGAGGATCGCTTGTGCCTGATCGTAGCTGAGGCTGAAGCGCGTAATCAAGCCATTGCGTGCTTCTTCCGTTGTTTGCGAAGCGCGGATCAGCGCAATGACCTCATCCAGATGGTCAAGCGCAATGCGCAAGCCTTCGAGGATATGGGCGCGGGCTTCCGCTTTCTTCAGGTCAAACTCCGTACGGCGACGAATGACTTCGACTTGGTGCTCTAAATAGTAATACAGAATATCACGCAGGTTCAGCGTGCGCGGCTCGCCTTTTACAAGCGCCAGCATGTTGAAGCCGAAGTTCATCTGCATCTGTGTTTGTTTGTACAGGTTGTTGAGTACAACCGTCGGCGTTACGTCACGGCGAAGCTCAATAACAACACGCATACCGTTGCGGTCGGATTCATCGCGCAAATCGGTAATGCCGTCGATCTTCTTCTCGCGAACGAGCTCAGCGATCTTCTCAACTAGCCGTGCTTTAACGACTTGGTAAGGCAGCTCGTGTACGATGATCCGTGCTTTGCCGCCATTCTCCTCGATCGTTGCACGTGCACGCATAGTTACGGATCCGCGGCCAGTCGTATATGCCTGGCGCATGCCTTCGCGACCCATTACGAAGCCGGCCGTCGGGAAGTCTGGACCCTTGATGTAATCCATCAGCTCAATTGGAGTAATCTCCGGGTTGCTGATAAGTGCTTGTACGCCGTTAATGACTTCCGTCAAGTTATGCGGCGGAATATTCGTTGCCATACCAACGGCAATACCCGTCAAGCCGTTAACGAGCAGGTTCGGGAAACGAGCTGGTAGAACAGTCGGTTCATGCTCTTCTCCGTCATAGTTAGGCGCATAATCAATCGTCTCTTTATTGATATCGCGAAGCATTTCCATTGCGATCTTCGACAGCCTAGCTTCTGTATAACGCATCGCCGCAGCCATATCGCCGTCTATGGAACCGAAATTGCCGTGACCGTCGATCAACATGTAACGAAGCGAGAAGTCTTGCGCCATCCGGACCATCGTTTCATAGACGGCAGAGTCGCCGTGCGGATGGTACTTACCGATTACTTCGCCGACGATTCTCGCAGATTTCTTATAAGGCTTGTCCGGAGACATTCCAAGTTCAGACATTGCAAATAGAATACGGCGATGCACCGGCTTCAGTCCGTCACGAACGTCTGGAAGCGCACGGCTCACGATGATACTCATTGCATAGTCCATAAACGACTCGCGCATCTCGACTCCGATATCGCGATCTCGCACTTGCAGATTGTTCTCTTCTGCCATCGTAAACCTCCTAGGGATTGCGTATAAACAATAAGCGTCTAACAGGTTGCTGTTGCTGCAAATCCCGTTAGATGCAGGGATAATCGTATAACAGCGTAATAGATACCATTTTCTCTAAATTGAGCTGTACTTAAACGTTTATCGGTCATAAACTTAACTTTATCAAGTTGGGCAGACGCCCACTCCACGTGCCCTTAACCGCCATAATGTAACATGATTATGAAATCATAATTTCCACCAATAGCGATGAAAGCAAAAAATAGGCATTATCCCTATTATAACATCGTTTTCAACCTATGTCTCCTGCAGGCTTGTAGGCATAAGCCTCTACTTCCACTTACGAAAGGCGGAGCCTCGTTGACCATTCAACGTGTGAAAAGCAAATGGGCCAAAACCAAAGTCCTGTTAAATTCCGAACAACTGCGCGCCCGTATTCCGGTGACGAAGGTGTGGAGTCCTTCTTCGCTTGAGCAGCTGCTGCAAGAGTTCGGCATGCTATATGTGAAGCCCGATCAAGGCACATTCGGTATAGGCGTTATCCGGGTAGAAAAGCAATCCGAAATATCCTACTCCTACCAGCATGATACGAAGATTATGCAGTTCGCCTCATTCGAGGAACTAGCACGTTCGCTTCAGCGGCTGATCGGCAGCCGGCGTTACTTGATTCAGCAAGGCATTCAGCTGCTGAGATACGAAGGCCGCCGCTTCGACATCCGCATCATGGTTCAGCACAATTCGCAACGGATGTGGGAGACGACCGGCATCATTGGCCGGCTTAGCCATCCGAAGAAGATCGTCACGAACTATCATAGCGGCGGAACGCCGATGTCTATCGACGAGCTGATGAGCCCGCATTTACAGCAAGGTCAGATCAACGGCTATAAGACATGGCTTGCCGAGATTGGCACTTCAACGGCACGTCAGCTGCAAACCAAGTACCCCGGCTTGAAAGAGATCGGTATTGACCTCGCCATTGATGAATCGTTCCTACCCTGGATTTTGGAAGTGAATACTTTACCGGATCCGTTCATCTTCCGCAAGCTTAACGACAAGTCCGTCTTTCTCCGCATTCACCGTTACTGTGTCGGGTATGGTAGATTCAAACGCCGCGCCAAGTAAAAACAAGCCGCCCGAATCGTCGGACGGCTTGCTGCTTGTTTTTAGATATCCAAGTTTTTAACAAATTTCGCAAACTCCTGAATGAATTCACGTCGTGGCTCAACGTTATCACCCATAAGTGTTTCAAAAATATTATCTGCTTCGATCGCATCCTCGATCGTAACCTGCAGCATTGTGCGGCTCTCTGGATCCATTGTAGTCTCCCATAGCTGGGAAGCGTTCATCTCGCCGAGACCTTTATAACGCTGTACGTTGACTTTCGCGCCTTCACCAAATTCCGCAATGATCGCATCACGTTCCTTCTCGCTTTGCGCATAGCGGACCACTTTGTTGCGCTCGATCTTAAAGAGCGGCGGCTGTGCGATATAGATATAGCCAGCCTCGATGATCTTACGCATGTAGCGGAAGAAGAAGGTGAGGAGCAGCGTACGAATATGCGCTCCGTCGACGTCAGCATCGGTCATGATGATGACTTTATGGTAACGTGCCTTCGAAATGTCGAAGTCATCGGCAATGCTTGTACCAAGTGCAGTAATAATGGCACGAATCTCTGTATTCGACAGAATCCGATCCAGACGCGCGCGCTCAACATTCAGAATCTTACCCCGCAGCGGCAAGATCGCTTGGTAATGGCGATCACGACCTTGCTTCGCCGACCCACCTGCGGAGTCACCTTCTACGATGTAGATTTCACTGATGGATGCATCCTTGGAGGAGCAGTCCGCCAGCTTGCCCGGAAGGGCGCTTACTTCAAGCGCACTCTTACGGCGCGTCAGCTCACGGGCTTTACGTGCGGCTTCACGCGCACGCGATGCCTGAAGGCCCTTCTCAACGATCTTCTTCGAGACAGATGGATTCTCGTCCAGGAACTCTTGGAACTTCTCCGCGAAGAACGACTCGACGATACCACGTACTTCACTGTTCCCGAGCTTCGTCTTCGTCTGGCCTTCGAATTGCGGCTCTGGAATCTTCACCGAAATAATCGCCGTTAAGCCTTCACGAACGTCATCGCCGGAGAGGTTGTTGTCACTCTCTTTGATCGAGTTCGATTTGCGGGCATATTCGTTAATGATCCGAGTCAGTGCGCTTTTAAAGCCGGACTCATGCGTACCGCCCTCGTGCGTATTAATATTATTCGCAAACGAATAAATATTCTCGGTATAGCTGTCGTTATACTGTATCGCAACTTCAACATGAATGTTGTCCTTATCGCCTTCAACGTAGATCGGCACTTCGTGAAGCGCCTCGCGGCTGCGGTTCAAGTATTTGACGAACTCGATAATACCGCCTTCATACTTGTACGTGTGATGAGCTCCTGTCCGCTCATCGGTCAGTGCAATCTCAATTCCTTTGTTCAAGAAAGCCAACTCGCGAATACGCGTTTGCAGGATCTCATACTCGTAAACGGTCGTCTCTGTGAAGATCTCTGGGTCCGGCTTGAAACGAGTCGTTGTTCCGCTCTCGTCAGTGTCACCGATCACTTGAAGATCGTACTGCGGCGCGCCGCGGCGATATTCTTGTCTATAGACCTTGCCTTCCCGCTTAACGGTTACTTCTACATGTTCCGACAATGCGTTAACGACGGAAATACCTACGCCATGAAGTCCGCCGGATACTTTGTAGCCTTCGCCGCCGAACTTGCCGCCTGCGTGCAGAACGGTCATAACGACTTCAAGCGTCGACTTCTTCAGCTTAACATTCTCGCCGACAGGAATACCACGGCCGTTATCGACAACGGTAATGCTGTTATCTTCATGAATATACACTTCAATGCGTGTACAGAAGCCTGCGAGCGCTTCGTCAATACTATTATCAACGACTTCCCATACGAGATGGTGAAGCCCTTTGCCGCTAGTGGAACCGATGTACATCCCGGGACGTTTGCGTACCGCCTCAAGCCCCTCTAGAACCTGTATCTGACTTTCATCATACGTATGCTGATTCGACGACATACTGGATTTCACTGCTCCTCTCAACTACTCTTGCCACTAAAACTGTATACGTTCCGAAAAAGCCACCTAAGTGGTTGCAAAATGATGCGAGCGTTTCTTCAGCGTAGAGGACGAAATCGGCGAATAGTAGACTTTGTTCTCCGTCACAACGATAGACTTGGCCTCTTCTTCTCCGATGACTTCGACGTCTTTGCGCTTTCTCGCTTGGGTAACAAATTGCTTGGACAGCTTAGAGGACTGCTCGATTGAAATATCAAATATAGCTACGAGTTCCGCAGCGCGTATAATCTTTTCTCCGCCCAAATGAATGTACATAAGTCCCCACCCCTTCGTCTTTACGCCATTAACACCTGTTAACGCTCGACATGACCTTCCTTCACCTGATAGACGCGGGAGTCATGGAGCTTGCTAATATTGACGCTCTCAAGACCGGTTGTCGTAATAAACGTCTGCACTTTGCTCTGGAATGTTTCTATGAGCTGCGTTTGCCGGTGCTGGTCAAGCTCTGACAGCACATCGTCAAGAAGCAGCAGCGGATACTCACCGATTTCTTCATGAATGAGTTCAATCTCGGCTAACTTCAAAGAGAGCGCCGTCGTTCGCTGCTGGCCCTGGGAGCCATAAACCGACGCTTCTTTCCCGTTTATATAAAAGGCCATATCATCACGATGAGGACCAACGAGGGTCATTCCTCTGCGCTGCTCCTGATCCTTGACATCACTTAACTTTAACATAAATTGATTAAATAATATAGATTCATCTTCCGTGGGGTCGCTCTCGAACGAGGGCTTATACACGATGGTGAGCTCCTCGTTACCCGCTGTAATTCCAGAGTGGATCTGCTGAGCCCACTTTTGCAGCTTATGTAAGAAGCTTTGCCTTTTTTTCACAATTTTAACACCGTACTCTGCCAACTGCATGTTCCAGACTTCCATCATCGCCTGGTTGCTGCTTCCTGGAGCCGATGATTTCAAGTAATTGTTGCGCTGCTGAAGCACTTTGCTATATTGGCCGAGCGCATGCAAATAACCGGGCTGTACCTGGCCGATTTCCATATCGAGAAACCGCCTGCGTATGCCCGGTGTACCTTTCACAATTTCCAAATCCTCTGGCGCGAACATGACGACATTGAGCGTTCCGACAAACTCGCTAAGCTTGCGCTGCTCCAGCCCGTTAATCTTCGCTTTCTTCCCTTGCGTCGACAACGCTAAATCGAGTGTTACAGCTCCGTACCGCTTATCAACCTCACCACGAATGCGCGCTTCGTTCGATTGCCAGCCGATGAGCTCCTTGTCCTTGCTCGTCCGATGGGACTTCGTCAGCGCCAGTACATAAATCGATTCCAGTAGATTCGTCTTGCCTTGCGCGTTGCGGCCGACAAACAGGTTCACCTGACTGTCGGTCGCAAGCTCAATATGCTCATAATTCCGATAATGCTGCAGCTGTATAGAATTTAAACGCACGTTGATGCCTCCCGGTTACTGCTCGGCCGCGAACACTTACCGCTTCACGACCGTAAAGACGCCAAATCCTTTTACGTCAACCTTATCGCCTACATAAAGTTTTCGTCCGCGACGATTGTCAGGCTCTCCGTTAATGATCACTTCGTTCTCCTGAAGAAAAAACTTTGCAGCACCGCCGGAGTCAATGCACTCAGACAGTTTCAGAAACTGGCCAAGCGCAATATATTCTGTCGAAATTCCAATTTCCTTCATGGCGGATTCCCCTCCGATTAGCCTGTCGTCCGATACGGCAAAATGAGGTACAAGCTGTGCTGGTGATCGGTCGGCTTAATAATGATCGGGCTCATTGCCCCTGTAAATCCGATGAAAAGGTGCTCACTGTCGATAACCTTCAGCGCATCTAGCATATATTTGGAGTTGAATGCGATACGAAGCTGTTCGCCCTTCATCTCGTTCACTTCGAGCTGCTCCGTTACCCGTCCAAGTTCCGTCGAACTCGACGAAATTTCGATCGAGCCGTCCTCTTGCGTAACAAGGCGAACGATATTCGTTTTCTCTTCACGCGACATCAAATACGCACGGTCGATCGCATCCGTCAATTTTTTTGTATGCAGGACAAGTTCTGTTTTGAACTGCTGCGGAATAATCTTGGAAGTGTCCGGGTAAGTCCCGTCCAAGATTCTTGAATAGAACAGAACGTGGTCGACTTTAAACAGCACTTGATTGTCTGCGACAACGATATCCACATGTGTATGATCATCCGGAACGATCTTCGACAGCTCGTTCAGCGTCTTGCCGGAGATAACCACATTGGAGAAACGGTAGCCGTCCGGCGTTTCAACATTTGCTGTGCGGCTAGCGAGACGGTGGCGGTCCGTTGCAACGAATTTCATCTGGCTGTCAGCCAAATTCCACAGCACACCTGTCAAAATCGGTGTTTGTTCGCTTGTCGAAGCAGCGAATACCGTTTGACGAATCATGGATTTCAATAGATCGCCAGGAACGGAGATGATTTCACTCTGTTCGATTGTAGGTAGAACTGGGAACTCTTCTGGATCAAGGCCAACCATCTGGATATCTGTCGAACCGGAGCGGATCATCGTTTGGAACTGCTCTTTGACTTCAAGCTCAATCTCGTCCGATGGAAGCTTCTTAACAATTTCAACGAAAAACTTCGCTGGAAGCACGACGCTGCCTGGTTTCTCGACTCGTGCAATTACGAATTCTCCGTTCTCAACTGGAATAAAGCTTTGAATCGAGATATCCGTATCACTGGCGGTTAATGTAACTCCTTGATGAGTAACGTCGATTTTGATACCGCCGAGAATTGGAATTGCAGGTCTGGAAGAAGACGCTTTGGAAACTTGCTGAATAGCGTCGTTAAGTTGATCTTTGCGAATCGTTAATTTCATAATTTCACTCCTAAAGTAAGCGGGCGATGCGAGGGTGTGAGAAGCACCTCGTTTCACCTATATTTTGATGATGTTTTTTTATAAATCTTAGTAGAAGTCGTAGTAGGGGCACTGAATATGTGGATAAGTGGTGCCAACGCGGATAAAGCAAGCCTATCCACATGTGTATAGCGTGTGCATAGGCTTGCTGATTAAATGTTGACGAAGTGTATAACTTTTGGCGAACTTTGTCATTATATCGCTTCTTCGTATTTAAGTATGGTTGCGAATCTTCTCCGTTAGCGTCTGAATGATCTTATATAGTTCCCCATCAACCTTCAGCTGCTGCGTAATTTTCTCATGGGCGTGAATGACCGTTGTATGGTCTCGTCCGCCGAACGCTTCGCCGATCTTCGGCAGCGAGTAGTCCGTCAGCTCACGTGACAGATACATCGCGATTTGCCGCGGGAAAGCGACGGCCTTCGTACGTTTCCGCGCCTTGAACTCTTCAAGCTTGAGCCCATACAACTCGCCGACCTTATGCTGGATGTCCTGCATCGTGATCATTTTTGGACGGCTGGATGGAATAATATCTTTAAGCGCCTCAGCTGCCAAATGCGACGTTATATCCTGGTTAATAAGCGAAGAATACGCCACAACCCGGATTAGCGCGCCTTCCAGCTCACGGATGTTCGTGTCGATTTGGTTCGCGATATAGACCATCGCTTCATTCGGAATATCAAGGTTCTCTGCTTTCGCCTTCTTTCTTAAGATCGCGATCCGCGTCTCAAGATCCGGAGGTTGAATGTCGATCATAAGTCCCCACTCGAAGCGCGAGCGCAGCCGCTCTTCCAGCGTCGGAATTTCCTTCGGAGGCCGGTCACTGGAAATCACGATTTGTTTGCGCTCTTCGTGCAGGGCATTAAATGTATGGAAGAATTCTTCCTGCGTCTGCTCTTTACCCGCCAAAAACTGAATATCATCGATTAGAAGAACGTCGATATTCCGGTATTTATTGCGGAAGCTCTCGCCTTTATTGTCACGAATCGCGTTGATGAACTCGTTCGTAAACTTCTCCGAAGACAGGTAAAGCACGCGCGTATTCGGATTATGTTCCAAAATATAATGCCCGATCGCATGCATAAGATGCGTCTTGCCAAGTCCTACACCGCCATAGAGAAACAGCGGGTTGTACGCTTTAGCAGGCGCTTCGGCCACAGCAAGCGATGCCGCATGGGCAAATCGGTTATTTACGCCGATGACGAACGTATCGAACATATATTTTGGGTTAAGCATATGCGTATATGGCTCGTCCGGTCCGGTTTGAACAGCTGGCAGCACGACCGGTTGAATCTCGGCAGGCTCGGGCGGCTTGTTCTCTTCAATGACAAACTTAATGTCATATTGGCGCCCTAAAAACTCCTGCAGCGTCGTCCGCACAAGCTTCGTATACCGGCTTTCGAGCCATTCGGCTGCAAAAGTCGTTGGAGCTGTCACAATTACGGTTGAATCACCACTAAACGAAGCCTTAGTCGCTTTGAACCAAGTATCGAAACTTGGCTTGCTGAGCTTCGTTTGAATGATGGACAGCACCTGGTGCCACATTTCGTGCGTATGGCTATCCACAGATTGTCACTCCTTATCCAATTCATGCGCAATTGAGCGCAGTCCTGCATCAGATGTCGAAACATCGGTTCATCTGCATCGTTCATCCACATTATTAAGGGAAAGCACAGATAAATTATCAAAAGGGGATGAATGTTGTGCACATTATTATCCACAGGCTGTTAATAATGTTGAGGGGGAGTTAAAGTCATCCACACAGAAAACATATACATCATAGCAAAATAACCCTTGATATTCAACGATTCCAGCGATTTTATCCACAAATTCTATAGGTTGTGTATAATAGTTATCGACAACACTAGATATTGTTTATATCTTGTTACCTATTCGACAAATACCGAGAAATTCCGAAAATTCCATCCACATGTTATTAATTTACCGCCCGGACAGGCCGTTTTATACATTTATCCACAGTTGAGTTTTTGGCGCAGTTTTGGCGACTCTTACCTCTGGCGATATCGGTTGACTTTTGGGTGCCTACATGGTTTAATTGAAAAAGGCGTTTTTTGGCGAGGAACGCTCGTGGTTTTAAGTTTTAGGGACTGCGCAGCTGTTTCCGCTTAAACAAACAGACGATCGCTAATCGTGCAGACGATAAGAAATAGGTATGAACAGGTACGATTTAATTAGGGTATAGGAGGTGCATAGAAATGAGACCGACATTTAAACCGAACGTTAGCAAGCGTAAGAAAGTTCATGGTTTCCGTAAGCGTATGGCTTCGAAAAATGGACGTAAAGTGCTTAGCGCCCGCCGTCAACGGGGAAGAAAAGTACTGAGCGCGTAAAGCTTAAGACCACGTCACGTGGTCTTTTTTTCATTTTTACGGTAATACTAAGGGATAAAGGTTCGGTGAAGAAGCGCCGTGCAAAGAAAGCTGCGATTACGAAAGCGCGAAGATTTCAGCCGGATCTATCGGAACGGCAAATCGTTCGCCAATAGCCAATTTGTTGTGTACTGGTCTCGCCAAGTGCAGGCGGATCCGATTCGTCTTGGCGTATCGGCCAGCAAAAAGATTGGAAATGCCGTCGTTCGGAATCGAATGAGGCGGCTTGTGAAAGAAATTGTCAGGCATCAGCTGGACCGGATGAACGGGCAGTTGGATCTGGTCGTCATTGTGCGTAAGCCCGCGGTCGGACTAGAGATGAAGGAGCTCGAGAAGAGCATGCTGCATGTGCTGAAGAGAGCGGGACTTCTGAAGGGTTCGAAGCAGGGGCAGTAGCGATCATATTGTAGAATGATGCAACACGTTGAAAGGTCTTGGCGAAAGAGCGGAAGTCGCTGTTCTCAGGCGATGAAACCGTTTTACTTTGGCGCTGGAGGCTTGTTTCTTTGTGCCAATAAATGTGATATAGTTTACGTGAATGTATTTAGGTGTAATTTCTTTAGTTGAAAGGGCGTAAGGCGCCCCTGGTACGCAGAGAGGAGATTTACATGTTGTCCCGTATTTCAAAACGATCATGGTTAACAGCAAGCGTGCTCATCGCTGTAATGCTATTTATGAGCGGATGTTCCTCTTCCCACAATCCGGTGTCAATGACTGATCTGGAGCACGGGAACCCTTGGCAACGCTATGTTGTATATTATTTCTCGTACGCACTTGAACATTTCGCCAAATGGTTCCACGGCGAGTACGGAATCGCCATTCTGCTCATGGTTATTATCGTAAGAACGATTATTCTTCCGCTTACGATTAAACAGTACCGCAGCTCGAAGGCGATGCAAGCGTTGCAGCCGGAGCTTGCGAAGCTGAAAGAGAAGCATAAGGATAACCCGCAGAAGCAGCAAGAAGAAACAATGAAGCTGTTTCAGCAGCATAAAGTCAATCCACTGGCAGGCTGTTTGCCATTGCTCGTGCAAATGCCGATCTTTATCGCCCTTTACAACTCGATCTATATGAATGAGAACATTCGTGAGCATACGTTCCTGTGGCTGCAGCTAGGCGAGAAGGATCACACTTACGTGCTCCCGATCATTGCGGCAATTACGACTTTCATCCAGTCGAAAATGATGCAGTCCCAGCAGAAAGCGATGCCTGCGATGCAAGGTATCATGATGATCTTCCCAGTGTTGATCTTCGTTATGGCCATGAACTTCCCGGCGGCCCTCCCGCTGTACTGGATCTTCAGCAACACGTATACGATTGTGCAAAACTATTTCCTATATGTACGCAACTCATCTAAGGGCAAGGAGAGTGTGCCTGCGAAATGAAGAAAATCGTAGCATCGGGCAAAACGATCGAAGATGCTGTACAAAACGGTTTAACGGAATTGCAAGTGTCTGCGGATCGTGTCAATGTGACCGTTCTGGAGAAGCCGTCGAAAGGCTTGTTCGGCTTAATTGGGGCGAGAGCCGCGAAAGTGGAGCTCGTGCTTGTGCCTGAACAAGAGAAAGAGAAAGCGACGGTCTCTGCAGCTGCGGCGACAGTGAAGCCTAAGGATCCGCTCCTTGAAGCGGAACGATTCATTACCGAAGTGGCAAGATCGATGGGACTTGACATTACAATTGTTCGTAACGATTCGAAAGAAGAGCTTACGTTAGCAATATCGGGCGGCGGTGATCTTGGCATGCTGATCGGTCGCCGAGGTCAAACGCTTGACGCTTTGCAATATTTGGTCAACATTGTGGCCAATCGTTATTCCAACAGCCATCTTCGCATTGTGCTTGATGCGGAAGATTTTCGCGAGCGTCGCCGGAAGACGCTTGAGGATTTGTCGGAACGCCTCGCGGGACATGTTGTGCGCACGCGCAAAGAAGTGGTGCTTGAGCCGATGTCGCCGCACGAGCGGAAGATTATCCATTCGCAGCTGCAAAATCACGCCAAGGTTAAAACATTCAGTAAGGGCGATGAACCGAATCGCCGCGTAGTCATTACGCTTAAATAAGTGCTCGGGCAATGACTCTTCGCGGTCATTGCTCGTTTTTTTAATATTAGATTGCTTAATGAGGGAAGAACGATGATGATACAAGACACGATTGCCGCCATTTCGACAGCTGTCGGGGAAGGCGGCATTGCCGTTATACGGGTCAGTGGTCCTGATGCGGTTGCCGAATCGGCGAAGATCTTCCAGTCGAAGTCGGATATTGGCGCAGCACCGTCGCATACTGTCCATTACGGTCATATTGTAGATCCTGTAAGCGGCGAAACGGTGGAGGAGATCCTGCTCACGATTATGCGGGGCCCGCGCTCGTTCACGGCGGAAGATGTTGTCGAACTGAGCACACACGGCGGCGTTGTCGCTGTGAAGCGGGTGCTGGAGCTGCTGCTGCGTTCGGGGGATGTACGGCTTGCTGAGCCAGGTGAATTCACGAAGCGAGCTTTCTTGAACGGGAGAATCGATTTGACGCAGGCGGAGGCGGTCATTGACTTGATCCGTTCCAAGTCGGATCGCGCGTTCTCGATTGCGATGAAGCAGTCGGAAGGAATGCTGTCGAAGAAGGTCAAAGCGCTTCGACACGGCCTGATTGAGCTGCTCGCTCATATCGAAGTGAATATCGATTATCCCGAGCATGATGTCGAATCGATGACAAGCGCGTATATTCGCGAACGGTGCGGTGAGGCATGCGACGAGATTAACCGGTTGTTAAAAACAGCTGGGGAAGGCAAAATATTAAGAGAAGGCATCGTTACGGCGATTGTCGGCCGCCCGAATGTGGGTAAGTCGTCGCTGCTCAATGCACTGGTACAGGAGAATAAGGCGATCGTCACCGACATTCCAGGTACGACACGTGACGTCATTGAGGAATATGTAACGCTCGGCGGTATTCCGCTGCGGCTGCTTGATACCGCAGGTATTCGTGAAACGGCTGATGTGGTGGAGCGTATTGGAGTAGAGCGGTCGCGTACGGCGCTTGAGGAAGCTGACCTGATTCTGTTCGTGCTTAATGTGAATGAACCGCTGCATCCGGATGATCAACTGCTGATGGAGAAGCTGCGCGGAAGACCAGTCGTCGTGCTGCTGAATAAGACTGACTTGCCGTCTGTGCTGGATACATCGGCTGTGGAGTCGATTTTCCCCGCAGATGCGATCGTAAAACTCTCCGTATTGCATGAGCAAGGGCTGGAGGAGCTGGAAGGTGTCATTAGTCGCATGTTCTTCAGCGGCGAGCTGGAATCTGCCGATATGACATATGTAAGCAATGTTCGTCATATTACGCTATTGAATCATGCGAAGCAATCGTTGGTCGATGCGATAGAAGCGACAGAAATCGGCATTCCGATTGATATTGTGCAAATTGATGTGCGTACAGCCTGGGAGCAATTGGGCGAATTAATAGGAGATTCGGTAGCTGACTCGCTTATCGATCAAATTTTCTCTCAGTTCTGTTTAGGTAAATAATAAAGCAAAAGAGGCAGGGAGGGATAACAAAATGGGATACCATGCAGGAGATTTTGATGTCATTGTAGTAGGTGCCGGCCACGCAGGGTGCGAGGCGGCATTGGCGGCAGCGCGGATGGGGTGCGAGACGCTGCTGTTAACGATTAACCTCGATATGGTCGCGTTTATGCCATGTAACCCATCGATTGGCGGACCGGCGAAAGGCCATGTCGTGCGGGAGATTGATGCACTAGGCGGAGAGATGGGCCGCAATATCGACAAAACGTTTATCCAAATGCGGATGCTGAATACAGGGAAGGGTCCTGCCGTTCACGCGCTGCGTGCACAAGCGGATAAGTTTCTGTATCAGCACTTCATGAAACAAACGATTGAAGAGACGGACCATTTGACGCTTCGCCAGGGGATGGCGGAGGAGCTCATTATTGAGGATGGGGTATGCGTCGGCATTATAACGAAGACGGGTGCGGAGTATCGTGCTAAGTCGATCGTTGTAACAACGGGTACTTACTTGCGTGGCAAAGTGATTATGGGTGAGCTGATGTATGAAAGCGGCCCGAACAATCAACAGCCATCGGTGAAGCTGTCCGAGAGCTTGCGCTCTCTTGGCTTACAGCTCGTTCGCTTCAAGACAGGTACGCCGCCGCGTGTACATGGGGATACGATCGATTTTAGCAAAACGGAAATTCAACCAGGCGATGAGAAGCCGAAATTCTTCTCGTACGAGACAGAGTACTCCGATAACGAGCAGCAGCCTTGCTGGCTGACGTACACTTCGGAAGAGACACATAAGATCATCAACGACAATCTTCACCGTGCACCGATGTTCTCTGGAGCGATTGAGGGAACAGGACCTCGCTACTGTCCGTCTATTGAGGATAAGATCGTTCGATTCGCTGATAAGCCGAAGCATCAAATTTTCTTGGAGCCTGAAGGCAAGAACACTTCGGAATATTACGTGCAGGGTCTATCGACGAGTATGCCTGAGGATGTGCAGCTGAGCATTCTTCGTTCCATTCCAGGTCTGGAAAAGGTCGAAATGATGCGTACAGGATATGCGATCGAGTATGATGCAGTCGTTCCTACACAGCTATGGCCATCACTCGAGACGAAGCAAGTACCGGGTCTATTCACAGCTGGACAAATCAACGGCACATCGGGATATGAGGAAGCAGCAGGACAAGGAATTATGGCAGGCATTAACGCAGCACGTAAAGTGCAGGGGAAAGCTCCTGTTATCGTAGATCGTTCGCAGGGATATATCGGTGTTCTTATCGATGATCTCGTTACGAAGGGCACAACAGAGCCATATCGTTTGCTTACATCACGTGCAGAGTACCGCTTGTTGCTTCGTCACGACAACGCTGATTTGCGTCTAACACCTACAGGCTATGAGATCGGATTGATCTCGGAAGCGCGGTTTGCGAAGTTTACGCATAAGAAGTTGATGGTGGAGCAGGAGATCGAGCGGTTGAAGACGGTTAAGGTTCGTCCAGAAGAAGAGCTGCTGCAATTGCTTGCGGAATTCAACACTGCGCCGATTCAGCAAACGACCGATGCACTAGCGATGCTTCGTCGCCCTGAAGTGACGTACGACTTTATCGATCGTTTCTCTCCGGCAGAAGAGCCGTTGACTGACGATATGAAAGAGCAAGTGGAGATCCAAATCAAGTATGCCGGCTATATCGAGAAGCAGCAGCTTCAAGTGGAACGTCTGGCGAAGATGGAGAAGAAGCGGATTCCGGACGATATTGATTATATGGTCATTACGAATCTGTCTAAGGAAGCGAAGACGAACCTGTCGAACATCCGTCCGTTGTCCATTGGGCAAGCTTCACGGATCGGCGGCGTGACTCCTGCTGATATCTCGATTCTTCTCGTTTATCTGGAGCATTACAATAAGGTTGTTGCTGCACGGGGGTAACTAATTCGATGAATCCAACTGAAACATGGTTTACTCAGTTGCTGCAAGAGAAGGGAGTGGCATTATCGCCGCTCCAACTGCAGCAGTTTGCGACGTATTATGAGCTGCTCGTCTCATGGAACGAAAAAATGAATTTAACGGGCATTACAGAGAGGGAAGCGGTATATGAGAAGCATTTTTACGATTCCGTGACCCTCTCTTTCTTTATGGATATGAATCAAGTAAAGTCGCTTGCCGATATCGGATCTGGAGCGGGCTTTCCAAGTATCCCGCTGAAGATTTCTTTCCCGCATCTGAAAGTGACGATTGTTGATTCCCTGAACAAGCGTATTCTGTTCTTACAACACGTCGTGGAAGCGCTTGGTCTCCAACAGGTTACTTGCGTGCATGGTAGGGCAGAAGATATTGGACGCTTACCTGCACATCGCGATGCTTATGATGTGGTTACGGCCAGGGCAGTTGCTCGACTCAGCGGTTTGAACGAGCTTTGTCTTCCTTTTGCACGGCAAGGCGGCTCATTTGCATCTATGAAAGGTGCTGATCCTGCAGAGGAAATTGCGGAGGCTAAGCGCAGTTTGGTTGAGCTGAAAGCGAAGCTGGTGAAGACACATCATTTGAAGCTTCCTTTCGAACAATCGGACCGTCATATTATTGTAATTGAGAAGCTCAATACCACTCCTTTCAAATATCCAAGAAAAGCGGGTTTGCCTTTGAAGCAGCCTATTATATAATGACATCAGTCCAAAAATGTTTCACGTGGAACATTTTCTAGATTGTTCAGTCGGACAAGCTCCATCCTGGACTTCGTTCGCTTGGCAGTCTCGCACTTATTGCGGTTATATTTATTAGAAATATTACTGTCAAGCAGGAAATCAACTTACAGCCGACGAATTAGTTTATCACACATATACTACAGGTTTCTCCTTATTCGTTTCTGTGTGATCACCGTGAACGTCAGCTATCGCTTTCAGAGATAAGCGATAGCCGTTTGCACTTGGAACGACAATAACTCGGCACTTTGAAATCGGGTGGTAGTTGACGATATGAAAGAACAGTTCTCACGTTTATTCGGATTAACAGATTCGAAAAACACAAACCAAGATGAAGTGAAGCAGCTGCCGGTCGTTGATGTGGATACGAGTCCATATCAGCCGCGCACTGTGTTTGATGATGATCGTATCGAGGAACTCAGCCAGACCATTCGTACACATGGTATTATTCAGCCGATTGTGGTGCGTCTGCGTAATGGCAGATATGAGATTATCGCCGGCGAACGTCGTTTCCGCGCGGTAAAGAAGCTTGGACTTGAGACGATTCCTGCTATTATTCGTGAATTCAATGACTCTCAGGCCGCTTCGATCGCTCTTATCGAGAATCTTCAGCGTGAAGGACTCACTTCAATCGAGGAAGCAGTCGCTTATCAGAAGCTCATCGATCTCCACAACCTTACACAGGAAAGCTTGGCGCAGCGTCTAGGCAAGAGCCAATCGACGATTGCGAACAAGATTAGACTGCTCGGATTAGGCGATACGGTCAAGAACGCGCTTATGGAGCGCAAAATTACGGAGCGTCATGCGAGAGCGCTGCTCTCTCTTGATACCGAAGAGTTGCAGCTTAAGGTGCTAGACGATATTATTGCTAAAGAGCTAAATGTGAAGCAAACGGAAGCTCGGGTGGCTTTCTATAAGGAAGCTACGAAGGAAGAAACGAAGAAACCGAAGCGCATTTCCTTTACGAAGGATGTACGGCTTGCGCTAAATACAATCAGACAGTCCATCGACATGGTGTCCGGATCGGGCTTGCAAATTAAGACGAAAGAACAGGATCATGACGATCATTATGAGATTGTGATCCAAATTCCTAAGCGCTAATAGCAGTTTCGACAGCCGTCCGTCGTTGGGACGGCATCGTCATTTGTACTAATAAGTTGCCTGATGAACGGACGTTTCATAGCTTCATTAAGTAATCAGCATAGAGGTGAACGGTTTGTCTAAAACGATTGCAATATCGAACCAGAAGGGCGGTGTCGGAAAAACGACCACGTCCGTCAATTTAGGTGCGTGTTTAGCATCGCTGGGGAAAAAGGTGCTGTTAGTTGATATTGATCCGCAAGGCAATACGACAAGCGGTATTGGCATTGAAAAAGCGGATGTTGCTCATTGTATTTACGATGTGCTTATTAATGATGTCCACCCGAATGATGCTACATGCCCTACTAATATTGAGGGGCTTTATATTATTCCGGCTACCATCCAACTGGCAGGCGCGGAGATTGAGCTTGTCCAGACGATTTCTCGTGAACAGCGTCTTAAGAAATCGCTCGCACTTGTGAAGAAACAGTACGATTATATTTTGATCGATTGCCCGCCATCGCTTGGTATTCTAACGATTAACTCGCTGACGGCGTCGGACTCGCTTATCATCCCGATTCAATGTGAATATTACGCACTAGAAGGTCTTAGCCAGCTGCTGAATACAGTACGGCTTGTTCAGAAACACCTGAACACGTCTCTTCAAATCGAAGGCGTTCTGCTTACGATGTTTGATGCTCGGACGAACCTGGGTATTCAAGTTATTGAAGAAGTGAAGAAGTATTTCCAACAGAAGGTTTACCAAACGATCATCCCAAGGAATGTCCGATTGAGCGAAGCTCCTTCGCATGGACAATCCATTATCACATATGATCCGAGATCCAAAGGGGCAGAGGTATACCTTGAACTCGCGAAGGAAGTGATTATGTATGAGCAAGCGGCTAGGTAGAGGACTTGATGCGCTTATCCCATCGCTCTCTGTAAGCGAAGATGATAAGGTGGTTGAGGTTTTGCTGACTCAGCTCAGACCGAACCCGTACCAGCCTCGTAAAACATTCGATGACGATGCGATTAAAGAACTCGCTGAATCGATTAAACAACATGGTGTCATCCAGCCAATTATCGTTCGTACTGTACTTAAAGGGTATGAGATTATCGCGGGGGAAAGACGTTTCCGTGCATCACAGCTTTGCGGCAATCCGACGATTCCGGCTGTTGTACGCAACTTCTCGGACCAGCAGGTTATGGAGATTGCGCTCATCGAGAACTTGCAGCGCGAGGATCTGAATGCAATTGAACTGTCGCTTGCGTATCAAGCGCTGATGGATAAATTCAACCTGACGCAAGAAGAGCTCTCTATGAAAGTGGGTAAGTCGAGATCGCATATTGCGAACTTCTTGAGACTACTAACGTTGCCAGAGCAAATCAAAGAAAATGTTTCACGTGGAACATTATCGATGGGACATGCTAGAGCAATTGTAGGGGTCAAAGAGGATGCTCGGAAGAAAGAACTCGCTGAGCTGACGATCACGAACGAGTGGAGCGTTCGCCAACTCGAAGAAGCAATCAAGAACCTTGACCAGCCAGCAGCTGTGAAAGTGAAACCGCTCCCTTCGAAAAAGCTCGATCCATATATCGCCGAAGTGGAAGAGTCGCTACGGGATCGCTTCAAAACGACAGTGAAGATAAAGCAGCAGCCGAAGGATAAAGGACGCATTGAGCTTCTTTATTATAATAAACAGGATCTAGAGCGTTTGCTCGAATTGCTGCAGCAGTTTTCCTCATAATTTCCACTCATAAGTTAAACTTAAATAGCATACTCGATTGGTGACCATCGTACAGGTGGAGACCAATCAAGTATGCTATTATTAGGTTAACGCATGTGGACGCGGTATAGGAAGGAGGCGTGAGTAATGCAGGAGCGAAATGAAGAACAAGTACGGGTTCATGAAACGCAGAAGGTGCAAAACCAGGAGCTCATTTATCTAGATCATGCGGCGACGTCGTGGCCTAAGCCTGCCAGTGTTATCGAGGCGGTTATGGAAGCGATGCAGAAGGATGCTGCCAATCCAGGGAGAGGCAGCCATGCGATGGCGGTACGGGCGAGCCGCATTCTGTTTGATACAAGGAAAGTATTGGCGAAACTGTTCCGGATTAAAAATCCGAACGATATTGCATTCGCATTAAATACGACGATGGCGCTTAACACAGCGATCAAAGGATTGCTGAAGCCAGGTGATCACGTCATAGCAACGGCTGTGGAACATAACTCGGTTCGTCGGCCGCTTGAGTACTTAAAGAAGACGATTGGCATTCAAGTCACCTATGTGGAACCCAATACGGCAGGGGAGCTCGATGCGAAACAGGTGGGTGACGCAATAACAGCTAGCACGAAGCTGGTAGTCGTTAATCACAGCTCGAACTTGCTTGGGTCGATATTGCCGGTAGGCGAAATTGGTGAGATTACGCGCAGCCATGGAATTAAGCTGCTTGTCGATGCGGCTCAGACGGCTGGACTGATGGAAATTGATGTGGAGCAGATGGGAATCGATATGCTCGCGTTTCCGGGCCATAAAGGGCTTCTAGGGCCGTTAGGGACAGGGGGGCTATACATTCAACCTGATGTGGAGCTGGAACCGCTCCTGCACGGTGGTACGGGCAGTCAGTCCGAAGCGATTGAACAGCCTTCGGTTCGTCCAGACCGCTATGAGGCGGGTACGCAGAATGCCGTTGGCATTAGCGGGCTTCGAGCCGGCGTGAAGCACATCCTGCATGAGACGGTGCAAAACATCCATACTAGAGAATGGATGTTAACGCAGCAGATGATGGAGGGGCTGCTTTCCGTGAACGGTATTCGCTTATTGGGACCGGAGCTTGGCAAGCCGCGTACAGGTATCGTATCCTTCGTCATTGATGGTGCGGATCCATCCGAAGTTGGCTTTATCTTGGATCAGCATTATCAGATTGCGGTGAGGACCGGGTTCCACTGCACGCCACTTGCGCATGGGACAGCAGGCACGACGGAGACAGGTGCTATTCGGGCGAGTGTCGGGTGTTTCACAACGAAGGATGAAGTCGAGACCTTCATTGCAGCGGTAAAGGAAATTAAACGGCATTACAGTTAATGTGCATCTATGGGGGAGCTAATGTTATATGGATCAATATTTGGAACAACCTTCTGCCTGGGCAACCTTAGGTTTGCTTGTTCTTGTACTCATTCTGCTTATTCGCAGCTTCATGCTAAGCAGCAAGCTCAAACGGTTGCGTCGAAGTTACACGCAGTTTATGGAAGGCACCGGTGTTGAGGAGCTGGAGAGCGTCATCATCAATCTAAAACAGCGCTTAGATATGCAAGAAGAGGGACAGAGAAACCTGAAGCAGACGGTTCAGTCATTAGGCGATACACTGAGACAGAAGAAGGGCAATGTCGGTATTCATCGTTATAATGCTTTTGCAGAAAGAGGAAGTGACCTCAGCTTCTCGATCGCAGTTGTCAATGATGGGGAGGACGGAATGGTGCTTAGCGGCATTCACGGCCGTGAGCAGACTTTTCTGTATGCCAAACCGGTGAAGGACGGCAAGAGCGAATATCCGCTCACTCCGGAAGAGCTGGAAGCGATCAGTCTGGCGTCGCGGCAGGGATCGTAGCCGGACGTACACATTTCATGATGGATGAGAACAGGCTGTGCGAAATTATATCAGCCATCCGCATGACGAGATGCAGTCTTGTATTCTGAAGGACGAAATACTCCATGAAGCCGCCGACGTTGACGATGCCTGTAATATGAATGTCGCCGACAGGAGGCAAGTCTTTGTTCACACCGGCGCCAGGTCGAACCGGTCCTAGACCTACTTGAATGCAGCCGACGCTAGCGGCCTGACCTAAACAAGCATCGATGCCGATCACAAACGGCTTGCGAATGTACTTGTTAATGTCCTGCAGCGTTTCGTCGAGATTCATGGCATGGACAGGTTCCTCCAGCGTGCCGTAGAGGTCGAAGAAGGGGCTGCGGAATTTGCTGAGCGAAGTACCGACGAGCGGACCAAGCGAATCCCCTGTAGAGCGGTCCGTACCTACGCAGACGACGACGATTCTGCGGTCGGCAGGTATGCCGCCGAGCAGGTATGTAATGCGGTTGACAAGAAGACCGGTAACGTTAGGTTCCGTATGCGGTACTTTGAGCGGTGTTTCTTTCATTCCTGGCAATTTCATAGATTCCCCTCCCGCCAACTCTATGAACAATGATTACCGAGATGAACATGCAGCTCTAATATGTATAATCTACTAGAGTGCTGCCTGTTTACGCTTGGTTACTAGTATATGGTCAGGACAACCATTTTATACTTGGCAAGCAGGAAGAAACGTCAATAAAATCAGTCAGGAGGAGGGGGAGCATGCTTATCGCGTTCGACTCCACACAGCAAGCACTCCGTGCAGAGATGCTATTAGAATATGCGGACATCGAAATAGATATCTGTCCAACACCGAAGCAAATAACAGCGGGCTGCGCACTATCGATTCATTTTCCCGAAGCAGATTTGCTAGTGGTGAAAGAGGTTATCGTCCAAGAACGTGTCGAGATCAGGGGTATCTTCCAGCAGGTGGAGGACCGGTACGAGCCAGTAGAGATGTAAAGAGATGGAGTGAGAAAAAGAGGGAGAGGGTGACTGTTATGGAGAGGAAGCAGTTTGAGCTAGGCGACATTGTACAAATGAAGAAGCAGCATCCGTGCGGCACGAATGAAATGGAAATCATCCGCATGGGCATGGACATCCGCATCAAATGTGTTGGCTGCAAACACAGCGTGCTTATTCCGCGCGCGAAGTTCGAGAAGAACATGAAGAAAGTGCTACGATCGAAGGCGGCAGAAGGCGAAAAAGAGGGAGAGGGCGGGGCGTCCACAATAATTTAAAAATAGTGCTTGCATTTGGACAAACCCCGTGTTATTATAAATTTCGCTGACTGACATTTATGGAGAGGTACCCAAGAGGCCCAAGGGGGCTGACTCGAAATCAGCTAGGCGTGTCAAAGCGTGCGTGGGTTCGAATCCCACTCTCTCCGCCATTTAACAACAAAGACGAATCGCGACCCGTTAGGGTCGCTTTTTTGTTATATGGGGCTTGGTGGATTCGAACGGGTCGTGAAGACAACCATGCAAGAGCATGGTTGTTAGACCCCGGGACTCGAATCCCACTCTCTCCGCCATTTAACAACAAAGACGAATCGCGACCCGTTAGGGTCGCTTTTTTGTTTATATAAAGCAATTAAGCAACTGAGCACTTAAGAAATAAGCACATAAGAAAAGAGGACTCTTGCGAGTCCTCCTTCGACGGTGTTCATTCAGAAAACAGTCATCACTGCAAGCTTCGTAAGAAACCTTGGTTCACCGGGCTTTAATCGGTGAGCGTGTGTTACAGACACTAGTCTTTGGCACATCTCCTCGCTTCTACGCTGAGTGGACAAAATCTCCTTGAGGTTCGAATTCATTGACGTACAATGGAACCACACCTCTCTTTACACCGTCACAGCTATAATGCTCCGAATTCCGATAACCTATTCGGCATGCTGAAGCAAAATTTAATGCATTCGTTTCCACTTGCGATCTTTATTGGAAAGGGCAGGGAACTTATCGCCTTTCGCTAATCGCACCTTCTGGGGATTGTTGACCCCCATGTGGAAGGATGCTTCGCCGATCTCAATATAGACGCCGTCATTAGGCGCGCGGTCACCTTCTCGAAACTCAGTCCATTCACCCATAATTTGAGTACACCTCCATAACGGATACATGAATGAGGACGCGGGGCATGTCCTGACCCTTAGTGTGCATCGCCCTAAGGCTGAACATGAACGGAAGAATGAGGCAGACGGTTCCGTTAAATCCGCACTTGTCAATGGGGTATGAAGTTTGGTATAGTATTCAGGTATGCGAGAAATTAACTCGCTCCTTGCTCCCATTAAGGGGGCCGCATAGTCCAAGAGGAGGTGAAACATATGCGCAAATACGAAGTGATGTACATCATTCGTCCGGATGTGGAACAGGAAGCGGTACAAGCTATCACTGAAAAGTTCCAAGCAATCATCGGAAACGGTGGAGAGATCATCAAGCACGATGTGATCGGTAAACGCCGCCTTGCGTATGAGATCAACAAGATTCGTGACGGTATCTACGTACTGGTTAACTTCAACGGCACTAATGAAGTTGTTGCTGAGCTTGACCGCGTCATGAAGATTACGGATGAAGTTATCCGTTGCCTGATCACAAGAGACGTAGCTTAATTGCTCGTCAAACGTACGTAAGAGATGTTTTCGATTGGAGGCGATTTACGAGATGTTGAACCGTGTTATTCTCATTGGCAGATTAACGAGGGACCCTGAAATGCGTTATACACCGGCAGGTGTTGCGGTAACGCAATTTACACTTGCAGTGGATCGTCCATTTAGCGGTGGCGGTCAAGGAGGCGAACGGGAACGGGAAGCAGATTTCATTCCGATCGTAACTTGGCGTCAGCTGGCTGAAACTTGTGCGAATTATCTACGCAAAGGCCGTCTAACGGCGGTCGAAGGCCGTATCCAGGTTCGGAATTACGAGAACAACGAAGGCAAGCGCGTCTATGTGACGGAAGTTATTGCCGACAACGTTCGTTTCTTGGAATCCGGCAACCGCGATAACGGTCCGCGTGATGAAGGCGCACCAAGCTACAGCGGCGGCGGAAACAACAGCTATAGCGGTGGCGGCCAAGGCGGCTTCGGCGGCGGTGGCGGTAATTCACAAGGTGGAGGCCGTACAGGTGGCACACCAAGGAACGACAATCGTGATCCGTTCTCAGACGACGGACGCCCGATCGATATATCGGAAGATGATTTGCCATTCTAACTGAAAGGACGGAGAAAACATGAGCTTCAAGCAAAGAGATGGTGGCGACGAGCGTCCAGAACGCAAGTTCGGCGGACGTAAAGGCCGTAACAAGCGCCGTAAAGTGTGCTTCTTCACTGCTAACAAAATTACACACATCGACTATAAAGATACGGACTTGCTTCGTAAATTTATCAGCGAGCGCGGCAAAATCTTGCCACGTCGTGTAACAGGAACGAGTGCAAAGTACCAACGCCTTCTGACGATCGCTATCAAGCGTTCGCGTCAAGTAGCGCTGTTGCCTTACACGACAGAATAGTATATAAAGACGCGCGAGCGTTTTATACAAAAAGGCAGCCCCTCGGGGCAATGTCATTAAGTTAAGGTGTTGAACCAAATATCTATGCAAAGGAGCAGGTTATCGAAAGATAGCCTGCTCCTTTTTTGCGTGAAAAAGAGTAAAAGAACTTGACAAGCAGTTGAAAATGTGTGGCGAAGCCCCTTGAAAAAACGAGGAGGTTTCGCCCATGAATACGTACGCGAATTCACTAAAACAAAAGCTGACATCCCTTATTCAAGAAATGTCAGCCGCACCAGCACTGTATGTCAAAAACCCCGAAAAAGACTTTACGCGAAAGAAAAAGTTACCCTTTGAAACGGTTATGCAGCTCCTGATCTCAATGGGCGGAAAC
>NZ_QTTN01000061.1 GCF_003386535.1 Paenibacillus taihuensis | reverse complement strand
ATGAATTCGCTTGTTAGCTCATTCAAAAAACTAGCTTGTTTCAAGACCTTTTGACAGGTCGCTCATTGTTCAGTTTTCAAGGAACAAAATGTTTCGTTTTTTTTTCGTGTCTCGCATGTCTCAGCGGCGACTTGATTAATATATCATACCGGCCCAGAGGATTGCAACCCCTATTTTAAACTTTTTTGCTTTTCTTCGTAAAACATGCAAAAACCACCGGAATTATGCATTCCGGCGGTTCATTAGTAATCGTATTATTCGCCTGAACGTTCACGCATAAGCGGGAACAACAGTACATCGCGAATGGACGGCGCATCTGTAAGCAGCATAACCAAACGGTCGATGCCGATACCGAGACCGCCAGTAGGCGGCATGCCATACTCCAGTGCACGGATGAAGTCTTCATCCATATCATGCGCTTCGTCATTTCCTTGTTCTTTCTCAAGCAGCTGCGCTTCGAAACGTTGGCGCTGATCGATTGGATCGTTAAGCTCCGTGAATGCATTCGCATGTTCACGCGCAACGATGAACAGCTCGAAGCGATCCGTAAAGCGTGGATCGGCATCGTTCTTCTTCGCCAGCGGGGATATCGCAACCGGGTGGCCCGTTACGAATGTAGGCTGAATGAGCGTATGCTCACAGAACTCTTCGAAGAAAGCATTGAGAATATGACCGAATGTCATATGCGGCTCAACCTTTACATTGTGCGCTTTCGCATGTGCGTGTGCTTCTTCATCCGTCATTGGCTGGCTGAAGTCTACGCCTTTCGCCTCTTTTACAAGATCGACCATCGACACACGGCGCCAGCCTACAGTCAGATCGACCTCCTGGCCTTGGTACGAGATCTTCGTTGTGCCAAGTACTTCTTGCGCGATATGCGCAATTAGAGACTCGGTAAGAGCCATAATATCTTTGTAGTCCGCATACGCTTCGTACAATTCAATCATCGTAAATTCAGGATTATGGCGAGTCGAGATCCCTTCGTTACGGTAAACGCGGCCGATCTCATATACCTTCTCCATACCGCCCACGATCAGACGCTTCAAGTGAAGCTCAATCGCGATACGCATATAGAGCTGCATATCCAGTGCATTGTGGTGCGTAATAAACGGACGAGCAGCTGCACCGCCTGCAATCGCATGCAAAGTCGGCGTTTCAACTTCCAAATAACCGCGCGCATCCAAGTAGCGACGCATCGACTGGATAATGCGGGAACGGGAAATGAACGTTTGTTGCACTTCCGGGTTCACGATCAAGTCCACGTAACGCTGACGGTAACGCAGTTCAACGTCTTTCAGGCCATGATACTTCTCAGGAAGCGGAAGAAGAGACTTCGACAGAACGACAATCTCCTTCGCTTTAATCGACGTCTCGCCCGTATTCGTCTTGAAGACCGTACCGCGAACGCCAATGATATCGCCCAAATCAAGCAGTTCAAACGCTTGATACTGCGATTCCTCTACTGTATCTTTACGCGCATACACTTGGATTTTGCCGCTGAGGTCTTGAATATGCGCGAAGCCCGCTTTACCCATGCCCCGCTTCTGCATAATACGGCCAGCCACTGTTACTTCAATTGTTTGCCCCTCTAACTCTTCCTTGCTCACATTCTCATAAGCGTCAACGATTTCTTTTGCATGATGAGTCCGTTCAAACTTGCCGCCAAATGGATCGATTCCGAGTCCGCGCAGCTCGTCCAGCTTGTCTCTGCGAATTTGCAGAAGCTCGCTAAGCTCTTGTTCTTGTGTACCTGTACCTGTACCTGTTCCTTGCTCCACTGCTATCATCTCCTTGTAATCCCCGGAAGCCCCTCAATGAGGAAAAAAGCTTCCAAAGGAAGCTTTCTCAAAATAGGGCATAAGCCATATTCGCTCGAGGCGCCTGGTTATTTTTTAATATCAACAATTTTATATTGAATAATGCCGGCTGGTACGCTAACTTCTACGATAGTGCCTTTGGTTTTGCCAAGAATAGCCTTGCCAACCGGACTTTCATTCGAAATTTTGTTATTCATAGGATCAGACTCGGCTGTACCCACAATCGCATATTCCATCGTGTCGCCGAACTCCAAATCTTCAACCGTAACCGTAGAACCAATGCTCACTGTTTCGGTATTGATCTCATCGTTATTGATGATACGCGCGTTGCGAAGCATCTTCTCCAGAGTGATAATACGTCCTTCGATAAAAGCTTGTTCATTCTTCGCATCTTCATATTCGGAATTCTCACTGATATCACCATAGCCGATGGCTACCTTGATCCGCTCAGCAACTTCACGACGTTTGACGGACTTCAAGTTCTCGAGTTCATCCTCCAGCTTCTTCAGTCCATCTTGCGTAAGAATAATTTCTTTATCGCTCATGTTACCATATCTCCTGTCGTGTGCCATTTTTTCATACCGCGTATGAATTCACTGATATTTAATATATTATGCTGCAGGCTCTTGATGACACCGCACAGGAATCTGATTGAATTGTCAATACGCCAGGCGGTCGGTTTGTTATTGGAAGATTATATTGCAACTTAACCTATATGTCAACGAAAGGCAGACAGCAAATGTAATCGCTTTCCCCTAGGAAACGCGGGAGGTGCCCGTCATCCGGGCCTCACCGCGTGAGCGATCAGTGATAAACAACTTCATCCGAGGATGCGGAGGCATCAGCAGCAGCAGGAACCGTGCCCAGTTCTCCAAGCGATTCGACATATTCTCCCAAAATCTGCACCATCTTGTCGCGTGTCGTTTCTTCCATAATGACATCCTTCACGCGAGCTGCGCCCGGAAGACCCTTCAAGTACCAAGCCATATGTTTGCGCATTTCGCGAACAGCCGTGCCTTCACCCTTCAAGTTCACAAGGCGATCCATGTGCAAAATAGCAACGTCCATCTTCTCGCGCGGCGACGGGTCAGGAAGTAATTCGCCTGTCGTCAGGTAATGGATCGTACGATACAGCATCCACGGGTTACCCAGCGCGCCGCGGCCGATCATAACGCCATCCACGCCAGTGTGATCAAGCATTCTGCGCGCATCTTCAGGCGTGAACACATCACCGTTGCCGATGACAGGAATTGAGACCGATTGCTTAACATCCCTTATAATGTCCCAATTGGCTACTCCTGTATACAACTGCTCTCTGGTACGTCCGTGAACGCTAACCGCTTTGCCGCCTGCACGCTCTACAGCTTGTGCATTCTCAATCGCGTAGACATGGTCGCTGTCCCAGCCGATCCGCATCTTCACGGTAACCGGTTTGTCGACGTTGTCCACGACTGCAGACACCATCTCGTAGATTTTGTTCGGGTCGAGCAGCCAGCGAGCGCCAGCATCACACTTGGTGATCTTCGGCACCGGGCAGCCCATATTGATGTCGATGATGTCGGCATTCGTTTGTTTGTCGACAATTTTTGCAGCTTCCACGAGCGACTCGCGGTCCCCGCCGAAAATTTGCAGGCTAAGCGGCTTCTCCCGCTCATCCACGTACAGCATTTCCAGCGTACGTTTGTTGCCGTGCAGGATGGCTTTATCGCTCACCATCTCCGCGCATACAAGGCCTGTGCCGAACTCTTTGGCGATCAGTCGAAAAGCCGGGTTGCACACACCTGCCATCGGCGCCAGCACGACTTTGTTCTTCATCTCGATGTTTCCGATTTTAAGCATGCACGTCCAGACTCCCTTCTGATAAATGATAGATCATATTGATATATTCCTTAGCTTTAATTATTGTGACCAGCAATCAGTTCACTGTAACTGATGCCTAGTGTGTCCGATATCCGCTCAAGCAGCTTAGGATCCGGCTTGCGAGTTCCTCGCTCAAGCGAGCCAAGCACCGCTACCGATACGTCCAGCTTCGCAGCCAGTTCCTGCTGGGTATAGCCTTTCAGCTTCCGGAATGCACGGACGCGCCCTGCCAGTTGATCGTATTCCATAGCGCGATCCCTTCCCCTCTGTCCAATAACGCTAGTTGTGCAATGGCACTTACTTGTTCCTGCAAAGCATGCTCCTTCTGCATGACATCATGCAGCGGAACGAGTACGAATGAACGCTCCATCATCCGTGGATGCGGCAGCGTCAGTTCTTCATCCTCGAGCGTCGCTCCTTCATAGAGCAGCAAGTCGAGATCAATCGTTCGCGGTCCCCAGCGGATGTCCCGCGTACGTCCGAGCAGCGTCTCCATCTCCAGCATGGCGCGCAAGAGCTGAAGCGGCTCGAGCGTCGTCACCAGGGCAGCCGCCATATTGAGAAAAGCCGGCTGATCTGTATAGCCGACAGGGTCTGTTTCATAAATGGCGGATACGCGCGTTACATCGATATCCGGATGCTGATCGAGCAGCGACAGCGCATCGCGCAGCTGTTTCTCGCGGTCTCCTACATTGGAGCCGAGTGCAATATAAGCTTCAGTCCAGATCGGACGAAGCTGTTCGTTAAAGCCTTGCGGGCCGCTTAGCTCCATGTTCATCCCGCTTTCTGCAAAGTTCCACCGTTACCCCGTCAAAATGAATTTCAAACGGCGGATGCGGCTTCGTCACGGACACCGTCACTTCATTTACACTAGTATAAGCGTCCAGCACATCCGATGCAATCTTGCCAGCCAATGCTTCGATCAATTTAAATGGCGGACCTTCGACAATTGTCTTTACCCGCGCATGAATGTCCGCATAGTTGATGGTGCAGTCCAGCTCATCCGTTTCCGCCGCTTCGGACAAGTCCATCTGCAGCGACAGATCGACATAGAATTGCTGACCTAACCGATTCTCCTCCGGAAATACGCCATGGTAGCCGAAGAAGCGCATGCCTCTCAGCGTCATTTTATCCATCCGTGAAATTCCTCCTCCAAGCTTACGTATGATTAAGACCGCGCGTACGATATACAATCGCATCGGACATTAAGGCCGTCCGCTTATTGTCGCGGACATCGTGAACGCGAACGATTTGGCAGCCTTGAGCAATGCCAAGAGCCGTTGTCGCAGCCGTGCCATAGCCGACTTCAGCAGCTGTACCCAGCTGCAGCGTCTCGCGAATGAATTTCTTGCGCGAAGTGCCGAGCAGCAACGGATAGCCTTCGGCAGTTAAACGATCCAACTGCCCCATGAGCGCGACATTGTCGTCGTATGTTTTGGCAAAACCGATGCCCGGATCGAGCCAGATGGCATCTTCCGCGACACCGGCTCGCTTCGCGATTGCGATGCTTTCCTGAAGATCACGAATAACATCGGTTACGAGATCGGAATAATGGAGATCGTGCCGGTTATGGCTAATGATGACCGGGCAGCCGTAAGCGGCGGCAACCTCCGCCATCTTCGCGTCTCCCTTGAGGCCCCATATATCGTTGATGATATGGGCTCCTGCCTCAAGTGCCTGACGCGCCGTCTCTGCCTTGTATGTATCGATGGAAAGCGGCATCTCTGGCAGTGCTTCGCGAATCGCCCGAATAACCGGCACGACGCGCTTCAGTTCTTCCTCGAGCGGAACTGGCGCAAAGCCCGGCCGCGTCGATTCCCCGCCGATGTCGATCATATCGGCGCCTTCCGCAGCCATCTCGCGCGCATGGCGAACAGCTGCTTCGACTTCGTTGTAGCGTCCGCCATCGGAGAAGGAGTCCGGCGTTGTATTGAGAATGCCCATGATGAGTGTCCGCGAGCCTAGCTCGAGCTTCACGCCATCTGGGAACGTATAAGATCTTTGGTAAGGCCACTGGCCAACTTTCATCATCGTCACAGTCACCTCGTATCCTTCTGGTAAGCATCGAGCAGCTTAGTCGTGATCGGCCCTGCTTGACCATTACCTATCGTCCGGCAATCGCCTGCGAGATCTCTCAAGCTGGTTACCGGCACGAGCTCCTGAATGGAGTTCGTGATAAACACTTCGTCGGCTTCCATCAGTTCCACCCACGTGTAGAGACCTTCCTCCACCTTCGCAGCGGCGATGCCTGTGTCAGCTGCCGATTCACGTGCCAACTCGAGCACACGTCCGCGCGTGATGCCTGGCAGAATGCCTGTCTCAATAGCAGGCGTATAGAGATGCCCTCCACGAACGAAGAACAAGTTGCTGACGATGCCTTCAGCCAAGTAGCCTTCCTTGGTCAGCATCAGTCCCTCTGCTCCAGCAGCCGCGCCGCTGCCCGCCAATTCTCGCTTCGCAATAATATTATTCATATAATGCAGCGATTTCAGTCGCACTTCGCTTTCCGGCGTGTTCCTCACCGTCTTCAGCAGCGCCAGCTCGCGGCCGTTCTGATACAGCGACGGGTTCGGCGCAGGCAGTGACTTGACCATGAGGAGCATGTTCGGCTTCTCGTAATCACCGGATGGGAGACCGAGAATATCCTCGCCGGCTGTAACCGTGAGCCGCACATAAGCATCCGTCAGCTGATTCGCTTCCATTAGCTGATGCAGCCAAGCAGTGAGTTTGTCCGCGCTGAGCTCGCTGCCTCCACGGATGCCAAGTGCCGCGCAGCCTTCCGCGAGACGATCCAGATGGCGCTGCAGCAAATACGGCTTGCCCCCATAGGTGCGGAATGTCTCGAACAGTCCCATTCCATACAAAAAACCGTGATCGTATACCGAGATCACGGCTTCTTCCTGACGAATAATGCTGCCATTCCAACCGATGTTCATCGTACAGCGCCTGCCCGCATATTCAGGAAATTGCGAAGCAGCTTATGTCCGTTCTCTGTGATGATCGATTCCGGGTGGAATTGGACGCCCTCGATCAGATACTCTTTGTGACGCAGCCCCATAATCTCGCCTTCTTCTGTCTCCGCGCTAATTTCGAGGCAGTCCGGCAATGTTTCTTTCTTGACAATAAGGGAGTGGTATCTGGTTGCCGTATATGGCGAAGGAATGCCTTCAAAAATCGTACGTCCATCATGAATGATCTGCGATGTCTTCCCGTGCATCAGCTTCTCCGCACGAACGACCTCACCGCCGAATGCTTGTCCGATCGATTGATGGCCGAGGCATACGCCGAAGATCGGAATAACACCTTTGAACCGCTCGATCAGCGCGAGGCTAATGCCCGCTTCGTTCGGGCTGCAAGGTCCTGGCGAGATCAGAATATGATCCGGAGCCAGCTCCGCAATCTCGTCCAAGCCGATTTCATCGTTACGCTTAACGACAATTTCTTCTCCCAGCTCGCCCAGGTACTGCACCAAGTTGTACGTAAATGAGTCGTAGTTATCGATGACCAATATCATTCGCGTGTCCCCCTTTTGGCTAATACGTCACTTCGCTCTGCCCATTGCTCGCTATATTGGATGGCTTTCCATAATGCCTTCGCCTTGTTGAGCGACTCCCGATATTCACGCTCCGGCTCGGAATCAATGACGACGCCCGCTCCGGCTTGAATATGTACGACCTCATCCTTCACCAGCATCGTTCTAATAATAATATTAAATTCCATATCCCCGTTGTAGTCAATCCATCCAAGGGATCCGGTATAAGGCCCGCGCCGTGTCGGCTCGAGCTCCTCGATGATCTCCATCGTGCGGATCTTCGGCGCGCCCGTAATGGTGCCGCCCGGGAAGGTCGCTCCAATGGCATCGTAGGCATCTTTGCCTTCCGCGATCGTGCCTTCCACTTGCGAGACGAGATGCATGACGTGGCTGTAATACTCGATGACCATCAGCTCTTCGACATGCACCGAGCCGAACTTGGAAATGCGCCCGAGATCATTGCGTTCGAGATCGACGAGCATGATATGCTCTGCCCGCTCCTTCTCGTTGCTGCGCAGCTCCTCGGCCATCTGCCGGTCTTCTTCCTCCGTCCGCCCGCGTCTGCGGGTGCCGGCAATCGGGCGTGTCGCGAGCTTGCCGTTCTGCAGCTCCACGAGCAGCTCCGGCGAAGCAGAGACAAGCTGAAAATCCGGACAGCTCAGATAGCCCATGTACGGCGATGGATTGAACAGCCGCAGCCATTCGTACAGCTCGTCGGGGCTTGTCTTCACATTGCGGCTTTGACGCTGCGAGAGGTTCACTTGGAAAACGTCGCCAGCCGCAATGTATTCGCGAATGCGCGCGACCGCCGCCTTATAAGCCTCCTTGGCAAAAGGAGACTCAATCCCCTTCACCGCTTCAACGTCGATCTGCAGCGTTTGATCTTCCATAAACTCGACGCGCGACCGCTTAAGCGCCTCGGTTTGTTCAGCTGCTGCGCCGCTCGTGAATTGCGCCCATTGCTGCGATAGACGCTCTACACTCTCGCATGCCGCATCATAGAGCGACTCTAGCTGCGCTTCCGATTCATCGCCTGTAATCGCCGTTTGCACCGCGATATAGAGCCGATTCTCTTGATGGTCCACGATCCACAGCTCGTCCATCCGCATAAACAGATAATCCGGCAGCCCAAGATCATCGGACGCCAGCTCCGGCAGCCGTTCAATGGTACGGATGACGTCGTAGCTCCAGAAGCCGACGCAGCCGCCCGTCCACTTCGGCGCATCCGGCACGCGCGGTGCCCGGCGTCCGCCCATCCAGCTGCGCACCGCTTCGAGCGGCGGCTGGTCGGTGTAGACGGTCTTGCTGCCATCGGCGATGGCGAGATCGAACGCTTCGGCCGATAAGCTTTTGCCGCGAATAACGGATGCCGGGCGAAGTCCGAGGTACGTGTACCGACCGTCCTTGCCGCTCTCCAGCACGAATGCATACGGCGAGCCCGTCTGCCATGCGCGCTCCCACGACGCTGGCCTTGCTTCACCTATCGCGAGCGGGCGCTTCGCAATAAGCGGCAGCGAGGTGAAGCCCTGCTCCCGCCAAGTTAACCAATCTTTAAAGGCTGTCTGTTGCACGGTTTGCAGCCCCTCCACTTCCTGACCGATCATAAGAGCACCGTTCCGTGGTGCTCTTGGTTTGGAAGCTAGTATACCGAAATTGCACGAAAAAGGAAAGGACCCCTTACCTGCGGATGCCTTTGGTTACACCACTGCCGCCAGACTCTAGCTATCCCAATCCATAAAGAAAGAAAGTCCCCCGATCGGCGATCGATCAGGAGACCTTCTCTTCTTCCATATCATCAGGCTGCTGACAGCCTTATCATTAGTTCTCGAAGTTGAACAGCGGCGTGGACAGGTAACGTTCACCGTTCGATGGAACGATCGCAACGACACGCTTGCCTTTGCCAAGCTCTTTCGCTACTTTGAGTGCTGCGAAGATCGCTGCACCGGAAGAAATACCGCAGAGGATCCCTTCTTCTTTCGCCGCACGACGAGCGGTTTCGAACGCTTCCTCATTCTCGATCGTGATCACTTGATCATAGATCTCACGGTTCAGAATGTCCGGAATGAAGTTCGCACCGATACCTTGGATCTTGTGGCCGCCTGGGCTGCCGCCAGAGAGAAGCGGAGAAGCTGCTGGCTCAACCGCTACGACTTTAATGCCCGGGAAGTTCTGCTTCAGAATTTCGCCAGCACCGGAAATCGTACCGCCTGTACCGATACCTGCCACGAATGCATCCAGCTTGCCATCAAGCGAGTTGATCGCTTCAACGATCTCTGGACCAGTCGTTTCGCGGTGAATCTTCACGTTGGCTTGGTTCTTGAATTGTTGCGGAATAAAGTAGTTCGGATTCTGTGCAGCCAGTTCTTCTGCACGGCGAACTGCACCGTTCATGCCTTCAGCCCCTGGCGTAAGCACGAGATCAGCACCATAAGCGCGAAGCAGGTTGCGACGCTCAACGCTCATTGTTTCCGGCATAACGAGAATCGATTTATATCCTTTAGCAGCAGCAACCATTGCAAGGCCGATACCTGTGTTACCGCTTGTTGGTTCAACGATTGTGTCGCCTGGCTTCAGAACGCCCTCTTGCTCAGCAACCTCAATCATGCTGATTGCGATACGGTCCTTAACGCTTGCACCTGGGTTCTGATACTCCAATTTCACGTAAACTTCCGCGCTGTCCTCCGGTACCAAACGGTTCAAACGAACAAGCGGTGTATCCCCAATAAGCTCAGTCACGCTTTGTACAATTCTAGCCATGATTTTTGCTCCTCCTTATTCCGACTAAATCAGTTGGTATTAATTCCATAATAGCAACGAAACCCAGTAGTTGTCAATAGCCCGGATCGTTCAAAAGTCCTTATCGTGTCCATAAGAAATGATTATGGCTGCACGGTCTTGGCGTCATATTTCTGAAGCAGCTGGTCCTCGAATGAACGTAGCCCATTCAGCTTGGACAATGCAATATCTCTCCGCGCTTGATCCCGCTGACGGCTGTTGCTCATTTCCTTTTCGGTCTTCTTCTCCAGCAGCTGAATAATCGCTTGACCCAAATCGACTGTAATCGGACCGGTCACTCCACCTACGCTTAGCCCGCCAGCCGCTTCAAGCATAGCCTGATCGGCAAAAGGATCATCGGCATCGATATAGCCAAGGTCGCCGCCATTCTCCGACGTATCCGAATCAATCGAGTACGTGCGAGCCATCAGCGCAAAATCTTCACCGTCAGACAGCTTGTCCAACACCTCATCCGCCGTCTTGCGGTCCGGGACCACAATCCAGGCCAAGTGCAGCTGTGTCCGCGCGGAATACTGCTCCTTATTATCCGCTATGTAAGCATCAATCTCCGCATCGGTGACGTCTACAGATCGAACAGCCACCTTGTCCAGCAGCAGCCTGTACTTCGCATCATCATGGACACCTTCCCGCGTTAGGCCAAGCTGCTCCTTCATGGCATCATAATACTGCTGTTCACTCTCGTAACCGGCCATCATAATCGACAGCTCATCATCAATTTCCTCTTCGGTCACTTGCAGCCCGTAGGCATCCGCTTCTAGCCGAGTAGCCGCACGTACCATGAGTGTCCGCAGCAGCTGGTCGCCATATTGCAATCGAAGCTGTTCATTCAGCTGCTTCTCCGTAATCCGCTCGCTGCCCACTGTCGCCGCGATCGGCTCTTCTGCCGAAGGCGGTGTATTCCCCTGTTGCTGGAGACCGTCAATATCTGTCTGCGGAGCTGCCTTCGGCGGGAGCAATACCCGGAATACGACGAGTATAGCCATTATAATCATACATACAGCCTGAAGCAGCACGATGCTCCTCAGTACCCGGTCCTTCTTCAACATTTGCGCTTAACGCCTTTCGATTATTGAATCGGTTTCGGCTTTGCTTGTTCGAGCAGCATCTCCATCTGAGAACGGTCAAACGTATACGTCTCGTTGCAGAAATGGCATACGACTTCGGCTTGGCCATCTTCTTCGATCAGCTGGCGAATCTCGTGTTCGCCCATGCTGATCAGCGTCCGCTCGACACGCTCTTTGGAGCATTGGCATTGGAATACGATGCTCAGCTCATCCATCAGCTGCATATCATCGCCCACGACATGACGAAGTAATTCTTCCGGCGCCTCGCCTTGGCTAAGCAGCGAAGAAATCGGCGGCAACGCAGAGATCGCCTGCTCAAGCTTCAAGAGATCCTCATCTGTAATACCTGGCAGCACCTGCACGATAAAACCGCCTGCGCTAATAACTGTGCCGTATTCGTCTACGAGCACGCTCAGACCAACAACCGAAGGCGTCTGTTCCGACTTGGCAAAATAGTACGTAAAGTCTTCCGCTAGCTCGCCCGACACAATCGGAGTGCTGCCGCGGTACGGCTCCTTAAGACCTAAGTCTTTGACGATGTGAATGTAGCCTTCGCGTCCAACAGCGCCTGCAACGTCCAGCTTGCCAAGTGCATTACTAGGTAGCTGCACCTGTGGGTTGTCGACATAACCACGCACTTCGCCATCGGCATTCGCATCGACGACAATTGCGCCCACAGGTCCGTCACCTTTGACTTGAATGGTAAGCTTCTCTTTGCCCTTCAGCATCGCGCCCATCATTGCGCCTGCAGTCGCAGTACGGCCGAGCGCAGCTGTTGTCGTCGGCAGTGTATTATGACGCTTACGCAGCTCCTCTACCAATTTAGTCGTTCTCACTGCAAAAACACGCAGCTGGCCGTTCCAAGCGGTGCCGCGCACCAAATAATCATGTGTTACTGCTGTATCATTTGTTCCTGTCATGAGCAAATCCTCTTTCTATTCTTGATTGCGTTCGTATATAATGCGCAGTCCTTCCAGCGTCAGCAGCGGATCGACTTCTTCAATTGTGTCCGATTCAGCGGCGATCAAGTCAGCTAAGCCGCCGGTTGCGATAACGCGCGGCTTCACGTTAAATTCCTTGCGGATACGTGCGACAATTCCATCCACCTGACCGGCGTAGCCGAAGATAATGCCCGCCTGCATAGAAGTGACCGGATTGCGCCCAATGACGCTTTTCGGCTTCACGAGCTCAATACGCGGCAGCTTCGCCGCTCGTTGATAAAGCGCTTCGGTGGAGATGCCGATGCCCGGCACAATGGCGCCGCCAAGATAATCCCCGGCCACGTCGATGTAATCGAACGTCGTCGCGGTGCCGAAATCAACAATAATGAGCGGTGCGCCGTATTTCTCAATGCCCGCGATGGAGTTGACGATACGGTCCGCTCCAACCTCGCGCGGGTTCTCATAACGAATGTTCAAGCCAGTCTTGATGCCAGGACCTACGATAAGCGGCGATTTGCGCAGATACTTCTGGCAAAGCTGCTCCAAGGTCCGCATCAGCGGCGGCACAACGGAGGAAATGATAACGCCGTCGATCTGGTCCAGCTTCACGCCTGCGATCTGGAACAGGTTATGAATCATAATGCCGTATTCATCTACTGTAGCGGAACGATTCGTGCTCAGCCGCCAGTGATACAGCAGCTTCTTCGCCTCATAGATCCCGAGCACAATGTTCGTATTCCCAACGTCGACAACAACGATCATAAGCTTACGCGCCTCCTTTCTTACCGTTCAAATCAAGACTGATGTCCAGCGATTGGAACGAGTACGTAAGGCCGCCTACCGAGATCACGTCAACACCACACTCCGCAATCCCGCGAATCGTGTTTAGGTTGACGCCTCCAGACGCTTCCACGATCACATGCGGCGAATGCGCTTTGATCCGTTTCACCGCTTCGCGCATCAGGTCGTTCGGCATGTTATCGAGCATAATGATGTCGCTGCCGCACGCGAGCGCTTCTTCCACTTGCTCAAGCGATTCCGTCTCGACTTCAATCTTCATCGTATGCGGAATCGCTTGGCGTGCGGCTTGTACGGCGCCGGTAATGCCGCCGGAGCCTTTAATATGATTGTCCTTAATCATAACGGCATCATATAAGCCGAAACGATGATTATATCCGCCGCCTACACGAACGGCGTATTTCTCCAGCAGCCGATGGCCCGGTGTCGTCTTGCGCGTATCGACAAGGCGCGCAGGCAGCCCCTCGATCGCATTAACGAAATCACGCGTCTTCGTCGCGATGCCAGAAAGGCGCTGCAGTAGATTAAGCGCCAGCCGCTCGCCTGTTAGAATGCTATGCGTGCTGCCTTCAACCTCAGCGAGCACGGTTCCTTTCGTGACGGCATCTCCGTCAGCCGCAAGCGGACGGAACACAAGCGATGGATCGACGACGTCGAACACGAGCGCCGCAATTGGCATGCCCGCTAGAACACCTGTCTCCTTCACATGAATAACCGCCTTCGAGCGGCTGCCCGCCGGAATAGTTGTCCAGCTTGTGATGTCGCCCGTTCCAATGTCCTCAGCAAGCCACGCTTTAATTTGCGCCCGCAGCGCATCTGCACTTCCGCCGCCTACTGCTGCAAGTGTAGCCTCATTCATGATCAATTCTCTCCTCTGTTAAACCATACTCCCGGTGGAGTACCGTGTGCTTGCGCCAGTGCAGGTCATCCCGCTCTGGAAAATCTTCCCGACTGTGCGCCCCGCGGCTCTCTTCACGCGCAAGCGCCGATTGTGCCGTCAGCAGCGCACATGTCAGCAAGTTTGCAAATTCATATTCTTCACGCTTCGTAATGACCGATCCGAAGATCGAGCGAAGCCGTTTCAGCTCGTCCAACCCTTTCAATAGCCCATTCGCATTCCGGCGCAATCCCACATAGCGCACCATCAGCTTCTGCAGCTTCAGCCGCTTCTCGACCGCCGGTTGAATCGGCGTCTCCGTGCGGCCCATTGTTTCCAGGCGCACATGCTCATGGCCTTCGAGCGGCGTCAGTGCATTGATACGCTCGACGATGCGGCGGCCGAATACAATCGCTTCCGAGAGCGAATTGCTGGCCAGCCGATTAGCGCCGTGCACGCCCGTGGACGAGCATTCGCCACACGCGAATAGACGCGCAAGGTTCGTCTCGCCATTCAGATCTGTTTTGACCCCGCCCATCATATAATGCGCCGCAGGCGCGACTGGAATCCAATCTGTCGTTAGATCGAGACCGTAATTGAGGCAGAATTCATAAATATTCGGGAAGCGATGCTTCACCATATCCGCTGACTCATGCGTAATATCGAGATAGACGAAGGTCGACTTCGTCGCCTCGATTTCGGATAAGATGGCACGCGCAACGACGTCGCGCGGAGCAAGCTCAAGCTGCTCATGGTACTTCTCCATAAACCGCTCGCCTCTAATATTACGCAGAATAGCGCCTTCACCGCGAACCGCCTCTGAGATCAGGAAGCGCGGCGCGCCTGGATAGCAGAGAGAAGTTGGATGGAACTGAATAAACTCGACATCTTGTATGTAAGCACCAGCCCGGTATGCCATCGCGATGCCGTCAGCAGTAGCGACTTCCGGGTTCGTTGTGTAACGGTAGAGCTGCCCTGCACCGCCGGAGCAAAGAATAGTCGCTTTGCCACGCACAAACAGACGCTGTCCGTCAGGCTTCTGCACAAGTGCACCATAGCAAACACCGTTATCGGTAATCAAGTCGATGACAAAATGGTCATCCCACACTTCGATCCGCTCATTCGCGATTGCCTTCTCCGACAATGCCCGGACGATCTCGAAGCCTGTCGCATCGCCGTTTGCATGCAGAATGCGGCGCTGGCTGTGCGCCCCTTCTTTGGTCAACGCGAACTCGCCGTTCTCCTGATCGAATTGGGTGCCCATTCGAATGAGATCCTGTACGCCTTGCGGTCCTTCATGCACGAGCACCTCAACCGCTTCATGCGAACAAAGACCCGCACCGGCAACCAACGTATCTTGACGGTGGTAGGCAGGCGAGTCATCATCTGAGAAAACAGCGGCAATGCCGCCCTGTGCGTAACGTGTATTACTGTCCATAAGGGACTTCTTCGTAATCATAAGGACATCATGCGTCTCGCTCGCTTTAATCGCGGTAAAAAGACCGGCAATGCCGGCCCCGATCACGATGACGTCTTTATGAATGACTGGCAGCCCTTCCAACTGAGTATCTACTAAATAACGTGGAATCATAATGGCAGCTATCCTCTCTGCGTTAGGTGCGGAAAGAGAGTAGCGCATGCTACTTCACTTGTAACATGCGCTCCAGGGATAAACGGGCTTTGCTTGCAACTTCTTCTGGAACATAAATCTGCGGCTGCATCGTTTCCAGACATTTGACAAGCTTCTTCAGGTTGTTTACTTTCATGTTCGGGCAAACCAAGTACTTCGTCGCAAAATGGAACGTCTTGTTCGGGCTGTCGAGACGCAGCTGATAGCCTGTTCCGTCTTCTGTACCGACGATGAATTCCTGGCAATCGGATTCTTTGCAATATTTGATAATAGCGGTTGTACTGCCGACGAAATCGCCAAGCGCCACAACTTCAGGACGGCATTCCGGATGAACGACGAACTGAGCGTTCGGATGCTTCGCTTTCATTTCTTCAACGTCTTTCACAGTCAGCATATCATGCGTATTGCAGTAGCCTTCCCAGATAATCATCTTCTTGTCCGTCTTCTGCTGCACGTAGTGGCCGAGGTTCTTATCCGGCACCCAGATGATTTCATCGGAATCAACCGAGTTCACAACGCGAACCGCATTCGCCGAAGTACAGCAAATATCCGTCTCAGCCTTGATCTCAGCCGACGAGTTAATGTACGTAACAACCTTCGCGTTCGGGTGCTGCGCCTTCAGCTTGCGCAAGCCGTCAACGTTGACCATGTCCGCCATCGGGCAGCCCGCACGCTCATCCGGAATGATAACCGTCTTGTTCGGTGCCAATATCTTCGCGCTTTCGCCCATAAAATGAACACCGCAGAACACGATGACATCCGCATCTGTTTCAGCCGCTTTCTGTGCCAGCAGGAACGAGTCGCCGCGGAAATCCGCGACCTCTTGAATTTCATCACGCTGATAATAATGTGCGAGAATAATTGCGTTACGCTCTTTCTTCAGCTGCATCAAACGTTCCCGGAGTTCGCGGTTTTGTTCCGCCTTCCGCTCGAGAGCCAATGCTTCCATGGTTCAATTCCCCTCTTTTCACTAACTTTGTGAACAGATGCACAAACTACGTTGTTCGTTCACCTTATTTATCGAGAATAACAGTAAACCTGCATGGCGTTCTTCTGTAGCTTTCCATGCGCTCTGTCCCTTGATTCGTGGTTACTTTATAAGTAATTAACATTTAATTTACACAAGGTAGGTTATGCTGTCAACCAACGGTAATCGGCTTCTCGCCCGCCTCTAGCGGCAAAAGCCGCTGTTTCTTGGTGAATTGGGGGCCATGGAGGACGAAACCTATCCTTTTCGTAAATTTTCGCATAAACAGCCCTTTTTCATTAAAAAAGGCTGCCCGCTCAGTTTCCTGTATGCGGACAGCCCTTATTTCATTATTATGCTTGTGGCGGTGTTCCGTTGCCATCATCGTCATTGCCGTTGTCCGAATCGAGCGGCGGAGGTGTAATCTCGCCAGCTTCCTTCGAGCCAATGCGTACCTTCACGCCGCCGATTGTATCGATAATCGGTTCAGCTTTAGGTTCCGCCGTCACAGCGGACGAAGTGCTGCTCTCACCCTCGCCGCCTGCCGCAGAACCGCTCTCAATGAGGCGTTTGATCTGTTCAAGCTCGAGTGTTTCTTCAGTGAGGAGCGTCTGCGCGATAAGATGCATCTCTTTGCTTTTCTCCGTGAGAACCTGCTTCGCACGCGCATAACAGGATTGGATAATGCTCTGCATCTCTTGATCAATCTCGTATGCGATCGAATCGGAATAATTCTGCTCATGTCCGATATCGCGGCCGAGGAACACTTGACCTTGCGAGCTGCTGCCGAACTGCATGGGTCCAAGCTTGTCGCTCATGCCGTATTCCATAATCATGGCACGGACGATGCTCGTCGCTTGTTTGAAGTCGCTGTAAGCGCCAGTACCGATTTCGCCGATGTAAATTTCCTCGGCAACGCGGCCAGCAAGGAGGCCTGTTACTTTATCGAGCAATTCCTGCTTCGTCGTCAGCATGCGGTCGCCATCTTTAGGAAGCATGATAACGTATCCGCCTGCGCGCCCGCGCGGGATGATCGTAACTTTGTGTACTTGGTCGGCGTGCTCCAGGAAGTAGCCCGCAATCGTGTGGCCTGCTTCATGGTAAGCGACGATCCGCTTCTCGCGGTCGCTGATCACGCGGCTGCGTTTCTCCGTACCGACGATTACGCGGTCGATCGCTTCATCAACCTCGACCATGGCAATGTCTTTCTTGTTGCGGCGAGCGGCGAGAAGGGCTGCTTCGTTCAGCAGGTTCTCGAGATCCGCGCCCGTAAAGCCAGTTGTACGCTTTGCGATAACATCGAGCTTCACGTCTTTGGCAAGCGGCTTGTTGCGAGCGTGTACTTTCAGTACCGCTTCGCGGCCTTTCACGTCTGGACGGTCAACCGTAATTTGACGGTCGAAACGGCCTGGACGGAGCAAGGCAGGGTCAAGAATGTCAGGGCGGTTCGTAGCTGCGACGATGATGATCCCTTCGTTCGCGCCGAAGCCGTCCATTTCAACGAGGAGTTGGTTGAGCGTCTGTTCGCGCTCATCGTGCCCGCCGCCGAGACCGGCGCCGCGCTGACGGCCAACTGCATCGATCTCATCGATGAAGATAATACATGGCGCGTTCTTCTTCGCATTCTCGAACAAGTCACGAACACGGGAAGCACCGACACCGACGAACATCTCTACGAAGTCCGAACCGGAAATGCTGAAGAACGGAACGCCTGCTTCGCCTGCAACCGCACGCGCAAGCAATGTTTTACCGGTACCCGGAGGTCCGTTCAGCAATACCCCTTTCGGAATACGTGCGCCAACGGCTGCGAATTTGCGTGGATCCTTCAAGAATTCGACAACTTCAACGAGCTCTTGCTTCTCTTCGTCTGCGCCCGCAACGTCCTCGAACGTTACGCGCTTCTTCTCTTCATTATAGAGACGGGCACGGCTCTTGCCGAAGTTCATCACTTTGCCGCCGCCGCCCTGTGCCTGATTGATCAGGAAGAAGAACAGAATGAAGATAATCACGAACGGTATGATCGACGTCAGGAAGGTGAGCCAGATGCTTTGGCCTTCCATCGGCTTAACATCCATGGTAAATCCATTCTTGGCCTGCGCGTCGTTAATTTCTTTAACGACAAATTCCTCAACGCTGGTATGTGTATAGAACTGGGCTGAATCTGCTTTATCCGGTTTGTTCTTGTATTCACCGGTGATCAGATAGGAGTAATTATCAAATTGCAGCTCCAGCTGTTTGATGTTGTCAGCCGCCAGCTCTTTTCTAAATTGGTCGTAAGTGATTTCACTTGTGGAGTCATTTTGGCTGCTAATAAATTGGAAGATCCCGACGGTCACCAAAAAAATAATCAAATAAAAGCCAGTATTACGGATGATCCGATTCATCCCCTACCTCCTCTCGAGACGCGAAAAAATAAGATGACCCCGCACGAGAGGCCCCCCACTATAAGAAGGAGCCCGTCATGCATGGCGAGCCTGCAGTCCTTGCGATTTACTTCTCGTAAACCTCGGGCTTTAAGATGCCGATAATCGGCAAATTGCGGTATTTCTCCGCATAATCCAGCCCGTAGCCGACGACGAATGCGTCCGGCAGAACAAACCCTTTATGGTCCGCTTCCAGCTCCACTTTGCGGCCTGACGGCTTATCAAACAACGTCACGAGCGTAATGGACTTGGAATTGCGGCGCTCCAGCACATCAATGAGGTAACTGAGCGTCAGTCCGCTGTCGATAATATCTTCGACAATGATGACATCACGGCCCTGCACCGATGTGTCAAGGTCCTTGATGATCTTCACTACTCCGCTTGTCTTGGTCGATGCACCATAACTCGATACGGCCATAAAGTCCATTTCCAGCGGGATCGTAATCGTCTTGACCAGATCAGCCATAAAAATAAATGCGCCTTTAAGCACGCAGATAACGAGCGGGTTGCGACCTTCAAACTCACGGCTGAGCGTGTCTCCAAGCTCTTGAACCTTCTGCTGAATTTGGTTTGCGTCGTAAAGCACTTCTTGAATGTCGTTCAGCAAACTAAGGGACCTCCTAAATGTATCTTGCCTATACTATGAATGGATTGCAGCATCTTATTCAAGGGCGCCGGCATGAAGCTTACGGCAATTCCGCCGCCTGCCGCATTGTCATGCGAATCACACGGCTTGTCGTTGCTTGCACCTGCGCATGTCTTGATCTTCGAATGCCCGGTATCCAAAGCACGAAACCATTGGCGTCGATAACGAGCGGCAGCACATCACGGCGTGACGGTGCGACGCGTTCATCAACGAACATATCTTGTACCTTTTTGGTACCATTTAAACCAAGCACTTGCATTCGGTCACCCGGGATGCGATTTCGTACCGTGAGCGGGTACTGAAGAGCCTCGGCGTCGAACAACGCTTCCAGCCGGCTGCCTGGCATAGAAGCCTCGGATGCAGCCATTTCTTCAAAGGCAAGCTCCGCCTCTGCCTCGAGCAGATTAAGCATGGCTGTGCCTTCCGGGACAACATATGCATATCCGCTTTGCCGGGATGTCATCCCAGGCCGTTCCTGGCGGATAAAGACGAGATTGTCATACTCACGCAGAAACCTTGCACCGCCGCCTACATCGAAGCTCCACGTTGATGCTGCGCCATCTGCGGCTGCAAGCCTAATCGTTTCTACGCTATCGAATGAAGTGGTTTCCGTTTCCAAGCCAATATAACTCAATATTAGTTTAATCAATCTCCTTTGTAAAGCGACATGCAAGCCAAGCAGCGCTTTGCGGTTTAATTGGCATCCATCGTGCTGCTTTGTCGTATAGCGCTCAAAAACCGCCTTTGTTTCCTGCTCCAGCCAATCGTCTTCGGCCGATGCAAGTTCCGACAGCCGCACGAGCGACTGCGCGATCTGGGGGTTAAATGATGCCAAATACGGCAGTACCTCCAAACGGACGACGTTGCGAGTATAGTACTTCTGTCCGTTGCTGCTATCCTGGCTGTAAGGCACCGCCCACTGTTCACAGTAACGCAGGATGTCTGCCTTGTATGTACGCAAAAGAGGGCGAATAAGTTCCACGTTTTTTTCGGATCGTTTCATCGCCATGCCGGCAAGCCCTCCAGGGCCCGTTCCGCGCAGCAGGCGCATGAGCACCGTCTCTGCCTGATCATCAGCATGGTGGGCGAGCGCAATGCACGCTGCCCCATAATTAGCGGCCACTTCATGCAAGAACGCATAGCGCTTCTCACGCGCCGCCGCCTGTGCGTTCATTCGTGTTTCTTCTATATAAGCAGGCAAATCGAATCGTACCGTTTGGCAAGCAATGCCAAGCGCTGCCGCATATTGCCGGACGGACTCGGCTTCCCGCGCCGACTCCTCCCCGCGAAAGCCGTGGTCGACATGCGCGGCCACCAGCGTGAGGCGCTCGGGTCCGGCGAGCCGGTGAAGCATATGGAGCAGCGCCATCGAATCCGGCCCGCCGGATACGGCGGCAACGACCGTATCGCCCGGTCGCCATAGCTGCTCCTGCCGGGCTAATGCGAGCAGATCGCTCAGCCAATCGTCCACGCCTAACCTCATCCTCTCTCTTCTCTCTCCCTTACGAAGCTGTACGAAGCAGCAAGTAGATTGTCGTTGCGAGCACCGCGGCGGACAAGGCGAACAAGCCCTTCAGCCAGCGCGGTGCAGGCGCTGACGCCTTAGACGGAGCGCCGGACTTGTGCATCCACTGCTGCCAGGCGGCTGCAGCTTCACGGGCGCTCGCGAACTCGCCGTAGAGCGCCTTGCGCAGCCAGCCGCTCAGCGGCTTCAATGCAGCGCTCGTCGCCGCGAGCTTCGCCAGCTCATCCGGCGTCCGTGTCTGCGGCAGCAGCCCGGACGACAGCTGCGCCAATCGGCGCCCCTCCTGCAGCTTCAGGCAGAGGACGGCAAAGGAGAACAGATCATAGCGCGCGTCTGAGATGCGAGTACCCGCATTCCAATACCCGCGGTCGTAGATCTCCGTGAATTGCCGCACTCCTTTGCCGAATGCCGTTGCACCGCCATAGTCGACTAGCTCCGGACGGCCATAATCGGCGACCAGCACGTTCTCGACCTTCAGATCGCCGAACGACCAGCCCGCTTCATGCAGCTCCGCCAGCTTGCCAAGCAGATTATAGAGCACAACGGGGAACCATTCCTTGCCTTGCGACTGCAGGTAGTCCGAAAGCGTCTTCCCTTTAATATAACGCATTACATAGAAAGGATATTCCTTTCCGTCTGCAGCGCGGTAATCATCGACATCGACAAGGAAGAGGCCCGGCTTCGCGCCTCGCTTCTCTTTCTGCTTATAAATCGACTGCAGCACATTGACTTCGGACTGCAAATCCACGGCATCGGACCCCAGCTTCAGCGCATAGTAATACTTCGCTCGCTCGACCAAGAACACTTTCCCATTGGCGCCTTCACCCAGCATACGTTCAACGCGGTAGCTGCCTTGCTTCCACTTGCCGCTAATGATCGAACCGCGAGGAAGGCTCCATTCAAACGACGTAGTCACTCATCATCCCGTCCGTTCCATCATTCTTCCTATTACCATAATCGGCTTTTTGGTAAAAATCAATGACATGCAATAGCGCCGGACCGGTCGGCGTCGTGCCGCGCATCTGCAACCGCGGGAAAATCGAGTGGATACCGCTGATGTTACTCGTCCAGTCGAGGTCGAGCATGCAATCCTCGCCATAGGCCGAGCCTGGAAAATGGAACACGGCCAGCTCGCTGCTGCCTTGCCGCGAAGACAAGCTAATCGCCAAATCGCGGATCGCTTCCTCCACCGCCGCAAGCTTCGGCTTCATGCTCGCGCTCGCATCGATCAAGAGCGCTACCTTCAGCTTCGCCGTCTCGGTCAAATCGTCGATGACTCGGACCACTTCGCCGCGTTTCTCCGGCGGCAGCTCTTCAATCGACGTATTCCCGAGCACCTGCTTCAGCTCCCGGGACACCGCTTGCTGAATCGTCTGCACGACTGTCTTGCGCGTCATCATCTGCACCGTCTGCGACAGCTGACGTGTATGGGATAACCGGCTTAATCCTCCGCCTGCACGGGCAATCTCCTCAATCTCCGATGAGCCGAACTCGCCTAGATCTCCATGATCAATTACCCCTACAACGTTCACTGTAATCTGGGCAGCATACGCCTGCGCTGCTGCCACAACCGGACTTACTCCGACGTTGGAGCAGCCGTCCGTCACCAATAAAATTTGCCTCATTGTTCATACCTCCAAAACCTTGGAATCTACTGCTAGTACTAGCTCTATCAGCATTTCCATTTTTGAGAGGCGATAACCCTTTTATAAAACGCAAAAAAGCCTGCCGCGCGCGCCGGGCAGGCTTTCTTCTATTCTCTTCTATTATTGGTCATTCACCAGGGAGGGTCTTCGCTTATCTTGCTGGGAGCGGCTAATTCGCTTGCGTGCTCTACGGTCTAACATCGGCTCTGCGACAATCGTTCCCCCCGCAAGCTTATGAGCTTCCTCCTCTGCCACTCGCTCAGGGACGTTCACCTCTAGCACACGCTTGCGATCATTCACTTCTAACATACGCTTACGGTCATCCACCTCTAGCATACGTTTACGATCATCCACTTCTAGCACACGCTTCCGAGTACTCCGTTCTTGCGATCCAGGCTTGCTTGCTCTAGCTACAACTATAGCGCTAACATTAGTATATTTACTCATCAGTCAGCTCACCGTCCTTGGACGCTCGACCGTAGTTCTCCCCGGCCAGCGGAATGTAGCCCACTCGGGCTGATGTTTATCCACCTTCGCGACGACAACCGTCATATCATCCACAATGTCGCCTTTGTGGTACCGCACTACAGTATCCAGCAGCGCGTCCGCTATCTCCTGCGGCTGATCGGACCTGATCTCCTGGATCACCCGTTTCATCCACATTTCCTTATTCACCGCATGGCCCGGAGCATCATAGATGCCATCGGTCATCATTATGAGCGTATCACCCGGGTGAAGCTGCACGCGGATCAAGTCTATGTCAATGTCCTGCAATATTCCTACCGGCAAATTGTTGGCCGTGATCGGGATCACTTCGTTACCGCGCTTGATGAAGCTCGGCGTTGACCCGATTTTCATAAAAGTCGTCTTCGCACTGTACATGTCGATGAGCGCTACATCGACTGTCGCGAACACTTCGTCCGATGAACGAAGCAGCAGGACGGAATTAACCGACTTGATCGCCAGCTTCTCATCCATACCCGACTGCAGCAGCTGCTGCAAAATGGTCAAAGCGGTACTGCTCTCCTGCTTGGCCCGCTCGCCATTGCCCATTCCATCGCTGATCGCGACAGCAAACTTGCCATTGCCCAGCTCCACGGTGCTGAAGCTGTCTCCCGACAGCAAATCACCACCCTTGGCGAGACCGGCGACGCCAGTCTCCACCTCATACGCTTTGGCCGTGCCGAAGACGACGATGGCTGCGCCCTTCTCCGGATACTGCTCCGACATGACGGTGATCGGTTCACCTAGTACATCAGAGAGCATAGGTGCTATGATTTTCCGGCATTCGTCATAGCCCCGGCCGAACGTATGGTACACTTCGATTTCGACGTTCCCCTCCTCCAGACTAATAATTTCAATTCCTTGTATCGATAAACCGAGCCCCTCGAGCGCCTCCCGGATTTGTTCTTCCTGCATGTGCAGCTGCTGTCCTTCCCGCTTGATCTCACGAGCCAGGTCTTCCATGACCTGAGAGACGCCAAAGAGCTGCTCGGCGACGAGCTGACGCGATTCGTTAAGCTGCCGCCTCCAATGTTGGTCGTTCTGATACACTTCATGCTGCTGAAGCATGACGCTTAATACCTGCGGCGTCTTAATGCAATGCGTGCTCCACTCGCGCGGTACCTCCTTCGGCGTGGTGCGCCGTCCTTCCTGGACCGCGGTCATCATGCCCGTCATCATTTTGTACGTTTCATAAAATTTCCCCTCCCAGCATAGTTCCCTCCGATGGCAGGAGCTGCAAGTGCGGTCAGCCACGATGTTCATGAAATGATTGACCACTTCTTCCCGCTTCTCCTTCTCATCCGTGGTGCCCCTCTCATCGACATTGCCGAACTGCCCGAAGCTCCGGGACAGCTGGCGAAACACCTCCGAGAACTGGGAGACACGCTGCGCCGTGACATCCCGCACCCTTCTTGCATATTCATGCTGCGATTTGACATGCTCCTGTGTGCCAGGCACATATTTGGATATAACACGAATCATCGATTTCGGTGTCAGCATGAGCATGATCGCCGCAATGACTGACTCCCAAGTAGAAGCCATCACATCCGTCTGATTGCCGACGTAGATAGTGAGAATGGAGGAGCCAAGCAGCATCCCGAAGGCAACTGCAGCTTTGCCGCCCTCCCGCAGCAGACCTGCCAGCAAGCCTGCGAAAGCGAGCAAGCTCATCTGTACAATCGCGCTCGTATCGGCGAGGCTCAGGATGAGCCCAGCGACGACGCCGACGGAAGCGCCAAGCGGTGCACCGCCAACGAGTGCGAAGAGCAGCAGCATGTACCGCGACAGAACGTGCTCAATGGACAAGCCACCTGCGAACCAGCCGACAGCCCCGGTCATAATCGAGGCAAGCATGATCATGAGGCAGATAATTTCTTCGTTCTTGAGCGCGGACGTCTTCTTCGTTAACGTCAGGACCGGAATCGCTTGGACGAACACGAGCGTAAGCACGAAGCCGAGCGATGCTTCTACGCCAACCATCATCAGTTCGTACCAGCCCAGCTTGTCCGCAATGACGTTGTCGAACAGCCTGACCAGCATCGTAGAGAGGAAGACGAGCAGCGGCGCATAGGAGAGTTCCGCCCTCTCGTATGCCTCCAGTCCTCGCAGCAGCAGATATACGACGGCGACCTCCATAGCGATCCACATCGGCTCCGGCGCGACGGCCAGCCAGCTGCCTGCAATGATGGATAATGCGACAGGCAAGATCATATCTCGCCTTAGAAAATAAATAACGGTGAAGTAAGCAACTGCGAATGGAGTGAGTGACTCCAGGATCACTGCCCGGCCTAAAAGGAAGCCGACGGCCATTAAGACGAATGTCCACTTGCGTGATGTAATCATTCCGGCCAAGCGAAGCAGCCCTGTACGCTCAAGCCCCTTATGAAGGGCTGATTGAACGAAGTTTTTGGGGCGTACACCGGGAAACATAACAACCTTAGGTTTGTCCACCATGCGGCAATGACACCAGCCTTTCCAGAAAAATTAGTGTAGCCCCATTATGGAGCACCTGCCTTGCGAAAGTTTGTCAGAAAGCGTTGCCAACCTAAAAGTTTTTTCCGACAATTCGTGTACGGTGGGCGGTCATTTGTCAGTTGCAGCGCGCACCAGTGCCAGCAAGGGAATGACTGCTTTATGGCAGCTGACATGCGCCATCCATTCAACAAATTCTGTTGCCGCAATTGGCGCGGCGCTTGGCGAATCGCCGTCCAAACCTGTCGGGATTGAGTGAGAACGGGGGAAAAGTTTTTTGCGTGGGCGGGTATATTTATGAGATGGACTGCATAGAAAGGGTTGAAACGGCTCTGGAATGTCCATTAATTCGGTCGTTTCCGGCTATCAAGCTCTCGGAGGGTTCATAATGATCGGTGGAAAGTGGTGGTGCGTGCTCCATAAACGTCGAAACCGCCGCACCTGCGCCTCGGCTTTATTAGCTACAGTGGATTTATCCAATATAGAATTAATTAGACAGCCCTAATTGCAATCTATAGTGGAAAAATACATTCATTTCTGCTTAAAATCAGCCTTTTTAGCCCTTTCAGCCCAAAATGAGTGGAAAAATCCATTATAGCCCCCGAGAAGCTGCCGTTTTGGAGAAAATGAGTGAATTTATCCAATATAGAGGCGACTCTGCCTTCCCTCGTTCTTGTGCTGGTCGCACATTTGCGCAAAAAAAGGCAGTGTCCTAAGACACTGCCTTCGTCGACGTTCTATAAATTAATCGCGCTTGGCGCCACGGCCACCGCGTTTCGATTCCGTGTTCTTCTTCAAGGAAGACATACGCTCTTCACTGTCTTTCAGGAAGCGCGACACTTTATCCTCGAAAGATGGTTTACCGAATCCAGGTTTACCGCCGCCAGCTTTGTTGAACGGACGTCCGCCGCCGCCACCGCCGCCTTGACGATTAAAACCACCGCCGCCGCCGCTCGGTCCGCGATCTCCGCTTGGTCCGCCAGTACGGCCGCCAAAGCCACCTGGTCCGCGATCTCCGCTGCGTTCACGCTGAGGAGGTGCAGAGCCTTCTGGACGATCGACTGCCTGTTTAATGGAAAGTCCGATTTTTCCGTCTTTGTCTACGTTAATGACCTTGACTGTGACGACATCGTCAATCTTCAGATGGTCCTTAACATCCTTGACGTAGTTATCGGCAATCTCTGAGATGTGAACTAGCCCTGTGACACCTCCCGACAAATCGACGAATGCTCCGAAATGCGTAATGCCTGTCACCTTGCCCTCTAACTTGGCGCCCACTTCAATTGCCATAGATAAAAATGTTCCTCCCTAACCGTTATGCGAAGCTGATTGCTTCGAGTTCTCTCAGCCCCTTAGGCTGCGAGGTAAAAAATAGGATTGTAATCCGTAAAAATGCGGTTACTTAAGGTGATTATACCCGAATGGAAGAAGCAAGGCAACAGACGTATACCCCGGTACAGCGCCCAACTATGGCTGTTTGATGACCTCGATTTGTTTCTCGCCTTTGCCGACCATACCCTGTTCCTTCGTTGCAAGCTGACCAATATACTCCTTGTCACTCAGACGAGTGACTTGCAGTTGCAAGTCTTTCACCTGTTTGGTCGCTTCCTCAATCTGTTTAGATGCATTCGCAAGCTTCGTCTCGGCATCGCCTTGGCGCGAAAGCTGCGTCAGCAATGTATATAACGCCCAGCCCATGAAGAGGGCGACAAATATAAACCAAATTCTCAGCCGACGTTTCGTTCCTGCATAACTAGCAGCGGCGGATGAATTCGAACCTGTATGCGCAATCGCCATTTCATGGACCTCCTGACGTTAATGATTTGTTATTCGTCGTCCTTGTGATCATTATCATTATCGGAATTCGACTTCCAATTCTTAAGACGTTCCCAGAAACGAACTGCACGATCCTTCACCGCAAGAGCACGTTCCTTAAGCCGCCGCTTGGCGATAATTGGATTTACCCGACTTGTCCAATAACGAACCACAGGTTTCCAAATCGGCTTCGTCATCCAAGCAAACAATTTCCAAAAAGGACGAACCAATTGTAACACAATTTTGAATATGAAAATAGTAAATGCCTTCAAAAAAGCTAAAATTACCCTGCTAATTCGATAGAGCAGCAAGAGCGGTTTTATGACAAGCAGCACGAAGGCGCGAATGACAAAATGAATGATCGCCCGCACGGTCCCGATCAGAATATGCGTGAGCTTCATCGTCATTTTGCTGAACAGCCAATAATAGAGTAGGATGCCGATGAGCAAGCCGAGGAATACATAGATTCTGACTTCCCCTTCGTTGCTGGAGGAGAGCACTTGAAACACAACAATTGTCGCAGCGATCCAGTAGAGCAAGTCCAGCACTGGAATCCATATGCGGCTAATCTTCAGCTCGTCCGACACGACCCGATATCCGTCGAAGACGATGCCCATCCCGATCCCAGAGAGCAGCATCGTCGCCATCGTCAGCCATTGTACGCTGAGACTCACTTAAATAACTTCCCGAACAGGCCCTTCGACTTCACGGCCGTATTATTGCCATCCAAGTAGTTGAGCGAGTGCACGAGCCCCTCGATCGCAACAAGCCCTTGCTCAAGGCTAAGATGCTTCATATGCAGATTCTGCCCCCGAATAGCCAAGAAGCCAAGGTCGGTCTCCAGCAGAAATTCTTCATTGTCGAAGCTCTCCACATTGTTGACGCCGGTAATCTCAAGGATCTTGCGGTTAAGCATTTTGATTTCCTGGCGTTTCTGGCCTTTGCCTTGCTCCATCATTGCCCGTCCCCCTCCTATAAGCGGTCCTATTAAGTGTAAACGGCTGTCGCCGTCCTCACGGCTAAAGCTTACGTTTCACGGAGACATTATAGAATTCCATACAAGCAAAGCTTATAAATTCTATAATGTTAACTAAGACTAGCTTATGGGTGCTGGACAGGTTTTAGAACTGCAAGTGACAGCGACTCTAGCGGAAACAATCGAGTAGGCCCATGCGCAATTGCATGGGCCTCTCACAGATCCGGACGTGCGGGTCATCGCATCCGGCTCCTCCATGATTATCCCCGTTGGGGATGAAGGTCTTTTTGGATCGAGGACAAACTACTTAGACCGATTTCTTCAAACCACTTGTTTGGCATCGCATACTGCGCATACGTCGAGTAGGAGCTGCGCCAAGCGGTCATTCGTAACCCCGGCAGTTCTCTATCCCATCCTCGTTTGCGCATCTCTCGATGAAGTTTCCTTATCTTCCTCCAGCTTCGCAGCTGTACCGACCGGAGTCTTCTTCTTATCCAACCATCGAGATCTCGGAATCGTTTGCTCACATTCCCC
>NZ_QTTN01000060.1 GCF_003386535.1 Paenibacillus taihuensis | reverse complement strand
TTATGCAAGTTCGCCCTTGATAAACTGAACCAAGAATTGAGAAGGACACGCTGTGCAGCCTGATTTTTTTAAAATCCTTGGGTTTTGAGTGAGTGCTACCTAGCGATCATAGACTTATGAAATTGACTCTAAATCCACTCATTATTTATAAATAAGGGGGTTTGGGATGGCTGTGTTGGATTTATCCACTCATTTTCGCAAGAAGGGGCCGAAATGACGGACTTCAGCTGCAAATGAATGGATTTTTCCAATATAGCGTGCGATTTCGGCGCTGAAGGCCCTTTTTCGTTGGATAAATCCATTATAGGACACGCGACCGACCAAGCTAGCTTTATTGAACGAGCTCCTGCTTTCCAGCCGCAGGCTGCGGTGCATGCTTTCGGATGAGTGCGATTTGACCCGCATGGAGTCCGGTATGATAGATCGTGCGTCCGAGCGCTTCACGCGGTGTAGAGGGTCCGATCTTCGAAGTGATCTCGACATCCCATAGGTCATTGCCAAGCTCGCGCATCGCCTCGGTGAGATGTGCGTCGGCAGCTGCGGAGAACGCGATCAGCGCTTCGAGCCGGAACGCTTCAGGATCATGGGAATCGGTGCTGCCGCTTGCCATGTATGTAACACATTCAGGTACGCCGCGGCCGAAGAACCAATCCGCGAACATGTACTCCACTTCCGCATTATGACGAATCATATGCGCAATGGTTGGCGACTCCGGCGACATGGCCAGGTGAAGCTCTTCCTCCTTCAAGCTTTGAACCATTTTCTGAAACCGGCCGCGGATAACCCGCCAGATCGGCAATACAGCTTCGTAACTCATAGTCTCCCGCACTCCTTCGGTTATTTATCCTTGCGATCAACGACGACATGCTCGAACCGTTCGCCGGACAGATCGACATCGAATGCTTGGCCGAATCCGACCACGTAACGGCCGCTTGATGGCGTCAGCTCGAACAGCGAGAAGTCGAGTCCGCGCAGCATACACATCATTTTGTCGCCAAACCGCTCATCGAATAATGCGAAAATCTCCTCGTACCCTTCGTTCCCAAGGTTCTGCGTCTCGCACACCCAGCGCGCACGCTCGCGGGCGAACACGTTCGGCGAAGCCGACTCGTCGCCAATGAGCATGACATGGATGTGCGCATTGTTCTCCACATAGCGGTAATGATCCGAAATGCGGCTAATATAGATGTACAGCCTGCCGTCCGCTTGGACATACGGTGCATAGCTGATGAAAGGTACGCCTTGCTCGTCCTGCGAGCTGATAATCAGTGATTTGCGGCTGTTCACGAACGCCACATATTTCTCTTTGAGCTCCTCGATATTCGGCTGCTTCAAAAGATGTTTCCCCCTCGTTTCACTCTAATTAATATTGATAATCATTATCATCGGACTCGACCTCATCATCATAACCTGCGATTTTGGCGATTACAAGGGTTATTTAACCAGTCGTAGACGGCTCGTCGGCCATCCTTTACAATGGGAGCAAACGATGACCGGAATGCGAGGTAACGATGAGCGAACTACAATTAAATCCGAAGCTGCGCGCTTCGCAGAATCCCTATCTCTTGATGCCCATTCTCCTGCTGCTCTGGGGCTCGGTCGCTGCGGTCAGCAAGCTGCTGCTGGGACAGCTCGACAGCTATCAGCTGCTATTTTATATGAATGGAATGGGGGTATTATCTTTTCTCGTCCTCAGCCTGTTTCAACCTGGGAAGCTAAAAGCAATTGCAGCTTGGACGAGGAAGCAGCTGCTGCTCCTAACGGCATGCGGACTGTTTGCGTTCCTGTATGATTTCCTGTATCTGGAGGCGCTCACCCGAGTTCCGGCTGTGGAGGCTTCCATGCTGAACTATCTATTCCCGATCTTTATCGTGCTGTTCGCCATCCCACTCCATAAGGAGCGGATGAATCGGTTCAAGTTTATTGCTGTTCTAATGGGCTTCGCGGGAACGGTGCTGCTGACGACGAAGGGTGATTTCACATCGCTTGCGTTTACGAATATTACGGGGGATTTGCTGGCGGTCTTGGCGGCGGTGAGCTGGGGGCTCTTCACGAATCTGGTGAAGCTGAATAAACAGGATATGCTGCTAAGCACGTTCTATATTACGTGTGTCGCTTTCGTGCTGTCTGCTGGCGGCATGCTCGGTTTCTCGGCGCCGGCACTGCCTCATATTGAGGATATCGCGGGGGTGTTCTGGCTGAGCATGTGCAATATTGTGCTGGGGTTCTTCCTTTACTTTCAGGCGCTGCGCTATTCTACGGCGTCGCTTGTGGCGAGCTTTACCTTCTTCACGCCGTTCATTACGCTGCTCTTTATTGTCATTCTGCTAGGCGAGCAGCTAAGCGCCATCGACAGTGTTGCGGCGGTGCTCATTCTCTCTGGAGTACCTGTGCAGCGGCTCGGTCAGCGCTTTAATCGCGGCACACAGCCATAACGAAGTACCTTCCAAGGATCATGTGCGGTGTTTACTTAATCTTAACGAGTTGCTAACTCACACTTAACATCTGCCCCGTATAGTTAGGACAAGTAAACAAACCCATTATCTCTTAGGAGGAATTTCCCCGTGTCCAAAGGTTTCAAGGCGACGACAGCTGTGCTAGGTGCAGCAATTGCAGTTTCCGCAATTACATCTTCTGTATCCGCAGCAGCAGCACCGGCACCGGCACCAGCAGTTTCAAAGAAAGCGGGCCAATTCGTAACAGCAGGCGTAGAGCGTAACGCGAAAGGCAACCTGTTAATTCACTGGAAGGCTGACGCTAACCTTGGCGCAGCTAAGATCTACTGGAGCACATCGCCAGACAACATCGAGAAGAACGGTAAGCTATTGGCGCAAACCTATACAAGCTTTAACGGTTTTGTAACGCCGGATCCGAAGCCAGGCTACCGTGTATACTTCGCGATAAAGGGCGGCAACGGTGACGTGATCCATGTTGCAGAGCGTAAAGTAAACCTGCAGGGCGCATTCAACTTCCGCGACCTTGGCGGCTACAAAACAGCGGACGGAAAAACAGTGAAATGGGGCAAGCTGTTCCGTGCAGAAGAGCTTGGACATCTGACTGCGAGCGACCTTGAAGTTGTCAAACGCATGGGCATCACGACAGACGTTGACTACCGTACAGACGCTGAAGAGGGTGCAATGAAGGATCCTGTTATTGCTGGCATGAAGTACATCCGTACGGACGAAGGCAACGCAGGAAGCACAGCTGACTTGAACACGATGATCAAGTCCGGCGTATTGAAGGACCAAGCATCCGCAGTAGCGATGATGGCCGGCTTCAACAAGCAAATGGTTGACGCACCGAAATTCTACGTCCAACTGATGGAGCTGCTGAACGATTCGAAGAACATCGCGCTTGTTCAACACTGTACAGCTGGCAAAGACCGCACAGGTCTGGGCTCTGCCATCATCTTGCTGACGCTTGGCGTTGATGAGCAAACGGTTATGAACGACTACCTGCTCTCCAATTTCTACCGTGCAGATGCGAACAAAGCAACGATCGATGCGCTGAAGAAACAAATTCCGGACGAGAACGTGATCGCAGCGATGACTGCACTGATGGGCGTACAGAAAGAGTTCCTGGGCGCGGCAATCGACGAAATGAAAGCGAAATACGGCTCGATCGACGCGTTCATCGAGAAAGGTCTTGGCGTAACGAAAGAAGAGCGCGCGAAGCTGAAAGCGATGTACCTCGAATAGGATAATAGCATAATAGGATGCCCTGCCTTCTCCGTGAAGGCGGGGCTTCTTTTATTCGGGGAAGTAGAATGATTACCTACCGCCGCAAGTTATTGCAAAATAATGCTCGAAGAACCGTTCCCGATCGACCGTGACGGCAATATCATCGCTGTTGTTGCTCGTGCTCGGTTGGAAGGCCATCTCACCAAAAGTATCGACATTGGTGTAGTCGACCGAGATCGCCCCACGCTGGTACGCACATAGCTGCGGCTCGAACAAACAAGCTGCCGCCAGAGGATCGTGGAACGTCATCGCATGGCTCGCCAGCCACGGCGATCCGAAGTCGCCGACGGCACGCATGAGTCTATTCGACTCAAACAGGCCGGGCTTCGCCTCCTGTGTCAGCGCAAGCTGGCTGGTGACATTCAGCCCGAACGTTCTGCGAATCGGGACATCGGCATCATACACGATGGCGCAGGCATGCCGATCGAGCCATGCATTCCAATTGCCCATAGGCATATCCGGTCCTGCTTCGAGCGCGGGCGAGAATACGCCGCTCATAATATGCAGCTCCTTGAGCAGCCGCGGAATTTCGGGATCGAGCCGGAACAGCAGCGCGATGTTCGTCAGATGGCCGACGGCGAGCAGCGACAGCTCATGCGGCTGCTCCCGGATCGCGCGGCGCATCGCGTCGACGGCTTGGTCTTTCTTGTCGATCTTCCGGTGAGGCCAGTCCGGCAAGCGTGAAGCGCCATCCGGCGTCGGACAGACGCTGCTTGGCATCAACTGGCGATCAGCGCCGGCATAGACGGGGATATCTTGGCGGCCGGCGGCATGGCAGATCGCATCCGCAACCATCGCCCGCCGCTCGGCTTCGCCGCCAACGGTGGAGATGCCGACGAGCTCGCAGGCGGGCTGCCGCAGCAGGTAGGCGAGGCATAGGGCGTCGTCGATATCGCCGCCGATGTCGGTGTCTAGCCATATTTTTCGGGTGGTTAAAGCTGATGAACATGCAGATGTCATTGCGATCGCCTCCTCAATCTTGGCATGAGATAAGGGTACAGCAGCACAAGTCCGCCTATGTATAGGGCGAGGGCGAAGACCGCGGGCGACAGGTGGACGAAGTCGGTGTAGCCGATATGCATATGGACGGTGAACGCGGCAATGAACGCCGGCGAGCCGCCGAGCAGGTACGTCCACCACAGCCAGCGCTGGCCTTGCTGCAGCCCCCATAACGACATGATGAGAAGCGCGAGCGCATCGGAGAACAGTGCGCCGCCGAAGCCGGCACGGTCATGGGCGATGAGTGGCACGAGATGCGGATTAGCGGCCCGAAGCTGAGCGGCGGTTGTGTCCATATAGCTAAGATCCTGTGGTACGAATACTTTGGTTATGCCGAATCCGGAGATCGTAATGCTGCCAATGACGAGCGCGAAGCCGAGCGCAACCATGCAGCATTGCCCGTACATGGCGCGTCGCCAGACCGCGTCGTTTCGAAGGTTGACTGCCCCCCGGAACGGCCTATCGGGATTCTTGCGCATGCTAAGCAGAAACATGGGCAGCAGGATGATTGCAACCATCGCGTGGAGCGGATCGAAATAGCCGTAGCCAAGATAAAGGAAGAAGCTTAAGAAACCGAACGTGCAAGAGACGAGCAGTGTGATGCGTGCCCAGTGAATGCTGAATTGCAGCCCGTAACGGCTCAGCTGGTAATAGAGCACGCCAATCGAGATCATCGTGCCGGCCAGCGTAATCCGGTCATGCGACATGAAATGCAGCAGACGATGGTTGATGTGATGGAGCGCATCGCGCTTCAAGCCGAGGAAGGCCTCATCGTAAGGCAGCAGCACCGTTGTGGCGGCGATCATCCAAGCGAGCAGCCCGCCGAGAATCATGCCGATGCCGAGCAGGCACATCCAGCCCCAATGGCGCCAGAAGGATACCGGCTCCGGAGCAGGCAGCTGCTTCACTTTCTCATGCAAAATCGCCTCGTTGACGCGTTTCGGCAGTCCCGGTCCGGCAAAAACAAGCCCAGCGTGCAGCATGACATAAGAAGCGCCAGCTTCTATCGTATCGAGCGCATCCTGCGGCTCATAGATGCCTGCCGCGGCAATTAACGTAAAGTCGACCGCTGGTTTGGTCGGCAGCTCGCGGAGCAGCCTTAGCTTCGCGAGGCAAGAATGCTTGTCCTGCGGGTCGAGCACAAGCTCGCCGGTATCCGGTGAACGCGACTCGCCGATGACCGCGCCGGTCCAAGCGGTTAAGTCGATGGCCTGCAGGATTTCTGCAAGCCTGGAGTCCCCTGCATCATGCGGGATGTATAGAAATAGGAGTGCATCTTGAAGGTTTGGTTCCGCCTGGCGAGCGGCGATGCGAAGCTGCTCCAGCAGCCATGCCGTGCCATGCGGATCAAGCGGCTGTTGCAGCGCATCCATGAAGAAGCCGGCAGCGCCTGCCTGCCGGAGCTGCCGCATCATCGGCAGCAGCTGCGGCAGCGCCTGCTCCGGCGTGCTCCCCGGCAGCGGCGTCAGCCGCACGAGCTGCGGCAGCGCGTGCCCCGGCTTCGCGAGCCGAGCCGCCGCGGCGGCGGCCGCAGCAGCAGCGCCGCCGCCGGCGTGCTCCGCGTACGCCGGATAGACGATGCGCTCGCGTGCGGCATCGAGCCTGATCGGCGCAGCGCCAGCCCCGGGGCTCACCTCGCCGGCAGCCAGTGGCTCGGCCATGACCGGGCCGAGCTCGATAAAGCCGAAGCCGAACTGCGCCATCGCGCGGTGCGCAGTTCCGGCTGGATCGGCGCTGCCCGCGAGGCCGACCGGCGTGGCGAGCTCCACGCCGCCAATCTTGCTGCGCAGCAGCGGCGCCGGCTCCATATGTCCGAGCGTACGGATGACGAAGGAGCCGAGCGGCAAGCGGCTGAGCGTGCCGATGGCGCCCAGGGTAAAGGATCTCGCTATCCGCCCAGGCAGTCGGAACAGGAGAGGACGGAATAAGGTTTGATAAGACCAATCCGGCATAGGCGGTATCACTCGCTTTCTTGTCGATTGGAAGTATTTTACTTGTAGTATAGCAGATTCGTATCGAAAGAAACGCCCGTTTCGAATACCGCCGCCAAGGGCAGTAGAAACGGGCGTTATGAGTTCGGTGTCAGGAGATTTGAGTTAGGAGTTAAGCTTCTACTTGAAGCTCGTCGCCCGGAGCCATCGCTTTGCCTTTCAGGCCGCGCATGGCGAGCTGGCTGACGAACTGCTCCGCATCCTGATTAATGAGCGGGAATGTGCTGTGGTGAATCGGCACGACCAGCTTCGCGTTGTACCACTCTGCCGCTTGCAGCGCATCCTCTGGGCCCATTGTGAAATGGTCGCCGATTGGAATGAAGGCCACATCGATCTTGTAGCGGTCGCCGATGAGCTTCATATCGCCAAACAGCGACGTATCGCCGGCATGGAGAATCGTCAGCCCTTCAGCGAATACGAGGAAGCCCGCCGGCATGCCTGCGTATAGAATCTGCTTGTTCGCCTCGTCGACGATGCCGGAGCTGTGGAAGGCTTGGACCATCTTGGCTTTGGCAAATCCGAGATCGACGGTTCCGCCCATGTTCATGCCGATTGTCTTCGCGCCTTGCCAAGACATGTACGTGGCAAGCTCGACAATGGCCACAACCGGAGCGTCGTTCGCGCTTGCGATTGGCGCAGCATCGCCGATGTGGTCGCCATGCGCGTGCGTCAGCAGGACAGCGTCAGCCTTAATCGACTCTGCCTTCTGTACAGCGGCTGGGTTACCGGTCAAGAACGGATCGATGATCAACGATTTGTCGCCGGTTTGGATTTGAATGCAAGCGTGACCATGATAGGTGATTTTCACAAACGATCGACTCCTTAGGGAAGAATTGTTCACTACACTAGTTTGCCAGAATGTGGAGCGGGAATCAATTTAGGGCTATAATAGCACTATTGTGTTGGTCAACGTATCGGAAGGAGAAGAGATAATAATGGCACTCGAAGTCGAACGCAAATTTCTGCTGCCTGCATACCCGGAGGCGCTTGTTCAATCAGGCGAGCTCGTGATCCAATCGGAGCAGCGCATTGAGCAGACGTATCTCGCTATCGCAGATGGTCAGGAGCTGCGCGTACGCCGAATCGTGGATCTCGCAACGGAGGCGGTACATTTTACACATACGTTTAAATCCGGTGGCGGTCTATCTCGCGAAGAGATCGAGTATGAGATCGCGCAAGGTCTCTACGAGCAGGTGATGCAAGCCGTTCAAGCGATTCCGCTGACGAAGAACCGTATTACGGCACGCTGGGGCGACACGACGGTTGAAATCGACATTTACGACCAAATTCAGCTGAGCGTGCTGGAAGTCGAGTTCGAATCCGAGGAGGAAGCGCTGGCGTTCACGTCGCCGGAATGGTTCGGCCCAGATATAAGCACGGCCAAAGAGTACAGCAACAAGAAGGTGTGGCGCGATCTGCAGACAAGGAGGCCGAGCTAATGCCAGAGCAACAGCAACAGCAACAGCAACAGCAACAGATGGTTCTCGAAGCTGCGGAGCAGTTCGCCCGGACCGAGCTTGGCGGCGATACGTCCGGCCATGATTGGTGGCATGTCCACCGCGTCGCGCAGATGGCGGAGCGGATCGCGAAGCAGGAGGGCGCGAATGTGTTTCTGTGCGTCCTTGCCGCGCTGCTGCACGACGTCGCGGACGAGAAGCTGAACCCGTCGAAGGAGGCTGGTCTTCTTAAAGTAGAAGGCTGGCTTGAGGGGCAATCGCTGGGTGAAGCCGACAGCGCGCATGTGATGGAGATCATCTCGACGATGTCCTACAATGGCGGCCAGAATCCGCCGATGCGGACGATTGAAGGTCGCGTGGTGCAGGACGCGGACCGACTTGATGCAATCGGCGCCATCGCCATCGCGCGCTGCTTCACCTATGCGGGCTGGAAGGGCGATGCGATGTATGACCCTGCGCTTCCTCCGCGCGATGCGATGACACCGAAGGAGTACCGCGAAGGAAGAAGCACGGCGATCAACCATTTCTATGAGAAGCTGCTGAAGCTGAAGGACCGTATAAATACGCCATCCGCGAAGCAGATTGCGGAAGCGCGCCATCAATACTTGGAGGCGTATTTGAAGCAGTTCATGCAGGAGTGGGAAGGCACGGACAGCTAGAAACACAGCTATGTTGGATAAATCCAACACAGAAGGCCAGTTTAGACGATAACAGTCAGCTATAATGGAAAAATCCACTCATTTTAGCTCGAAATCGGTGAAAAAGGCCCTTTGCGTAATAAATGAGTGGATAAATCCATTATAGCTTTCTAAATGATCTATTATCTGGATATTGGAGTGGAAAAATCCAATATAGCAACGGTGAAATGGTGAAACGCTGAACAGTTGGCTGAGCTTTCTGAGCCGTCAGTTCGGCCACCGGTCAGTTGAGAAGGTACCGACAGACAGCACACAAAAATAACCGGTCAGAATCCATCCTCGTCCATGTGTCCATATGGGGTCCATGTGTCCATGCGACAAGGGGATTCTGACCGGCTTTTGCCATGCTTGCAATCATATTCTTATACGCCTACGCCGTAATACTGAAACCCGAGCTGCAGCATGCGCTCTTTGTCGTAAATATTGCGGAGATCGAAGAAGAACGGCGATCGAAGCAAGCCCTGCAGCCGATCCAGATCGAGGTTGCGGAACTGATGCCATTCCGTCACGATAATGACGCCGTCACAGTCCTGCACGGCGGAATACTCATCGTCGCAGAATTCGATGCTGCCGCGAACGTCCTCAAGCTCCTTGCGCGCCGGCTCCATGCCAGCCGGGTCGAACAGCTGCAGCGCCGCGCCGCGTGCCGCCAGCTCGCGGATGATGGTGAGCGCAGGCGCGCTGCGAATATCATCCGTCTTCGGCTTGAACGTCAGCCCAAGCACGGCGAGCCGCTTGCCGCCAAGCGGGCCGACCGCTCGCTCGATCTTGCTGACCATCCGCTGCTGCTGATGGTCGTTGACGCCGATCGCCGCTTCGACGAGGCGCATCGGCGTGTCGTGCATTCGGCCGATATGGGCGAGCGCATGCGTATCCTTCGGGAAGCAGCTGCCGCCGTAGCCCGGGCCCGCATGAAGAAACTTCGGACCAATCCGGCCGTCCTTGCCGATCGCATAAGCGACCTGCTGGACGTCCGCGCCAACTGCTTCACAGAGGCCCGAGATCTCATTGATGAAGGAAATCTTCATCGCGAGAAAAGCGTTGTTGGCGTATTTGATCATTTCAGCGCTCTCGAGTGCCGTATGAATGAACGGCGTCTCATTCAGGAACAGCACCCGGTACACCTGTTTCATCATTTCGCGAGCCTCTTCCGATTCCGCGCCGATTACGACCTTGTCCGGATGCGTGAAATCATAGACGGCCGTTCCTTCCCGCAGAAACTCCGGGTTCGACACGACGTCGAACCGTGCGCTCGCGCCTCGTTCATGCAGCCGTCCTGCGATCATTTCCTTGATCCTGCGGCTCGTTCCGATCGGCACGGTGCTCTTCGTGACGATGACCTTGTAGCCTTCGTCCAAGTGCTCCGCAATTTGCTCTGCAACGGTCGTGACATAGCTCATGTTCACGCTGCCGTCCTCCATCTGCGGCGTGCCGACCGCAATAAAGATCACATCGGCGAAGCGGACCGCTTCCGCGATATCCGTTGTAAAGCGCAGCCTCCGATAATGTACATTTCGTATAACCATCTCCGATAAACCAGGCTCATAGATCGGCACAACCCCGTTCTGCAAGGCGTCGATTCGAGCTGCGTTGGTATCCACACACATCGTTTCCATCCCGAAATCAGCAAGACAAGTTCCTGTTACGAGTCCGACATAGCCTGTACCGACGACAGTTATTTTGTACATAGAGCCTCCTCGTTCAATGTAAGTACAACCGGGCAATGATCGCTGCCCATGACATGACAGTCGATCTGCGAATCAATAAGCGCAGGGGCCAGCCTCGAAGAGACGAGGAAGTAGTCAATCCGCCACCCTACGTTCCGCTCGCGCACCTTCGGCATATAGGACCACCAGGAATACACGTCCGTACGGTCAGGGTAGAAATGGCGGAACGAGTCGGTGAACCCAGCGCCCAGCAATAGCGTCATCTTCTCGCGCTCTTCCAGCGTAAATCCGGAGTTGCCGAGGTTCGGCTTCGGATGCTTAAGGTCGATTTCTTCATGCGCGACGTTCAGATCGCCGCATATAATGACAGGCTTCTTCGCATCAAGCTCCAGCAGGTAACGGCGGAACCGTTCCTCCCATTCCAGCCGGTAATCGAGGCGCGACAGATCGCGTTTGGCATTCGGCGTATACACGTTGACGAGGTAGAAATGCTCGAATTCGAGCGTCAGCAAGCGTCCCTCCGGCTCGTAGTCCTCTTCCATGCCATATCGCACGGACAGCGGCTCCACGCGGGTGAAGACGGCCGTGCCGGAGTAGCCTTTTTTCTCCGCATAATTCCAATACGTCTTGTACGCATCGCCAAGCTCCATCTCAATCTGGCCTTCTTGGAGCTTCGTCTCCTGCAAGCAGAACACATCCGCATCCATCTCGGCAAAATAATCATAAAACCCTTTCGTCACACAGGCGCGCAGCCCATTCACATTCCAAGAAATCAGTTTCATTACGAGTCTATTCTCCTTGCAGCAGCTTGTATGCCTTAAGTGTAGCACACCAAGCCCGCCCTGAGAGCGTGCTAACAAAAACCAAATAATTGCCGCATATCGGTTTAACGCTTGTTTGTTACGATGAGACCTACTGGAACAAACCTTGGGGGGAAGCAGAATGTCTATTTCGAAAATGCTTAAGTACATCGGTGGTTTATTCGCGGTATTATCCGCACTGCTCATCGTATCTGTCATTCTGCTCAGCAGCAACTACAGCAGCGTGAAGCAAGCGACAGCGAGACAAGCGGAATTCAAGCAGCTCGGCATTGACCTTGCGAACGCATCCGACTTCCTGACGAACGAAGCTCGCCAGTATGTCCAGTTTGGGGATAAAGCCCACTATGACAGTTACTGGAACGAAGTAAACGAGACCAAGACCCGCGACCATATCGTAGCCCGGCTGAAGGAGCTGAACGCGCCTCAAGGGGAGCTTGATCTCATCCAGAAGGCGAAGGATAGCTCGGATGCGCTCGTGAAATCCGAGGATGAAGCGATGAAAGCGGTAGGGAGCGGAGATTTCGATAAAGCACGGCAAATTATGTTCAGCAAGCAGTACGACGCGGACAAGCAGCTTATTATGGACCCGATTACGGAGTTCCAGAACCAGATGAACTCGCGTGCACAGAGTGAGAGCGCAGCCGCCGAGAAGAAGATGTACAACTACCTGTACCTGGTTACAGCCATCATCATTATCGTATCGGTCTGCATGTTCGCATCCATCTTTATCCTGACCCGCAAGCTGAAACCCCTTCGCACGATCGTCTCGAAGCTGGACGAGCTGTCCCACAACGAGGGCGACCTGACAGCCCGTTTGCCGGAAGGCGGCAGAGACGAGATCGGGCAGCTGTCTCGTTCGTTCAATCTCATGCTGGAGAATTACCGATTGTTCATCAGCGAGCTGTCTGTATCCGCGAAGAATATGGCATCCATTGCGTTACATACGACGAAGACGGCCGAGGAAATCGCTGCAGGCAGCGAGAATCAGGCGTATGCTTCACAGAACATTAATGAACTGATGCATGAGCTCAATACGGGCATGGAAACGGTCGCAGGCAGCGCGGAGAGCGTCTCCTCGATGTCCGATACGACGGAGAGACTGGCTCGGTCCGGATACGAGGTCATTTCCAAGTCGGTGGAAGGCATGAATAGGCTGAATGATCAAGTATTGGTGCTCGTGGAGGACTCCGTGAAGATCAACCAAATTATCGAAGTAATCAATGAGATTGCCGAACAGACGAATTTGCTTGCACTCAATGCTGCAATTGAAGCTGCACGGGCGGGCGATCAAGGACGAGGCTTCGCCGTCGTTGCCGATGAGGTCAGGAAGCTGGCCGAACGCAGCGGCGACGCAACGAAGGACATTTCCGGCATCATTAAGACCATGCAGCACAATATGGGTGTGAGCGCGGAGGCTGCCAAAGAAAGTGCGGCGGTTGCCGTGAAGAGCGGCGAGACGTTCGATATGATTTTGACCCAAATTAAAGGCGTTACGGAGAAAGTGGCAGAGATTGCGGCGTCGATGGAGGAGCAGAGCTCGCAATCAGGCGATATCCTCAGTGCGGTCGAAACCATTGCAGCAGGCAGCGAGCAGTCGGCGGCCGGAAGCCAGGAGGCGGTCACGCTGATGCGCCGAATGAGCAGCGTCGCTTCGAAGCTGGAGCAATCGGTATCGACATTTAAGCTGGAATAACTGTTTGTGCTTATATAGGTGAGGTTTAGCCGGCCGGGTTCTCTTCGTGGAGAGCCCGGCTTTTTGATTCGAAATGTACTATAATAGGTTCAACATCATAACCATAACGTGGCAGCGAAGGGGAACGAATACGGATGGGATCGAGGAAAGAGAAGGGCAAGTACGTCAATAGCATTCCGACCAACATGGGAATGAGCGTAAAGTCGATCACCGGCATGCTGCGGGATACGGTGCGAGGCAATCCGAAGCGTAATCCGGCGCAGCCGATTCCGTTCAAGCGGGCGTCGTTCCAAGCACAGCCGACAGCTGATCGGCCGCAGGTGACTTGGTTCGGTCACTCGGCGTTTCTGCTGGAGCTCGAAGGACGGAGGCTGCTGTTCGATCCGATGTTTGCGCAGTCGCCATCGCCTGTTTCATTCTTCGGCGGCAAGCGGTACAGCGGTTCTCTGCCGCTCGAGCCGGAGGAATTCCCGGCGCTTGATGCCATCATTCTATCCCATGACCATTACGATCACTTGCATAAAGGCTCTATTCTGAAGCTCAAGGGGAAGACGAAGCGGTTCATTGTACCGCTTGGCGTAGGGAGCAGGCTGCGCGGCTGGGGCATCGATCCGGCTCAAATTACGGAGCATGATTGGTGGCAGGAGCTGCAGCTGTTTCAGCTGAAGCTGGCATGTACGCCGGCGCGGCATTTCTCGGGACGCGGCTTGTTTGACCGGAATTCGACGCTGTGGTGCTCGTGGGTCATCGCCGGTGAGCGTCATAAGGTATTTTTCAGCGGAGACAGCGGCTACGGACCGCACTTTAAGCAAATCGGCGACAAATACGGTCCATTCGATCTGACGCTTATGGAGTGCGGGCAATATGACGAGCGATGGGCGGCGATTCATATGATGCCGGAACAGACGGTGCAGGCCCATATGGATGTGCAAGGACGTCTGCTAATTCCTGTGCATTGGGGCGCGTTCACGCTCGCGTTCCATGATTGGTTCGATCCGATCGAGCGGGCGGTGAAAGCCGCGAAGGAGCGAGGCGTTGTTATTGCCGCGCCGCATATTGGCGAGACGACCGTGGCGGGCAGCAGCTCGTACAACGTAGAGCCATGGTGGCGGGGATAGAAGGGGGAGCGCGTCATGAAGTACCTCGTAATCAACTGCGATGATTTTGGCCAAAGTCCGGCCATGAACGCCGCGATTATGCACCTGCTCGAGGAGCGCAAAGTATCGTCCGCTACGATGATGGCGCCCGCGCCTGGCTTCGAAGAGGCGGCGGCTTGGAGCAGGAAGCGCGGCCAGTCGAACATCGGGCTGCATCTGACGCTGACGAGCGAATTCGATGCGATTCGCTGGAAGAGCTTGACCGGTGATCCATCGCTGCATGACGAGGACGGCTGCATGTATAAGACGGTGCTGGAGTTCGAGCGCGGCGCGAATACGAAGGCGGTCCTGAAGGAGCTGGACGCGCAGTATGAGCTCGTCCGCAAACATGGCATTACCATTACGCATGCCGATAACCATATGGGCAGCCTGTATGGTATTGCTGCCGGGCGGAGCCATATCCCGCAGGTGCTGATGAAGTGCGCCAAGTGGAAGCTGCCGTTCCGGATATTCCGCCGCGTTCATGAGGACGACGTGCTTGCGACGATCGATGGCGTGGAGCGGGCGGCAAGCAAGGCATCCGCGCTGGCAGGGGCGCTTGGCGTAGCCGTGCCGGATTACTTGCTTTCGCATCCTTTTGAAATCGTGGAAGGGGAGACTTATGAGTCCTTCAAACAGGAAATCATAGCGAAGCTGTACCGGCTGCCTGAGGGAATAAGCGAAACGTACATCCATCCGGGACTTGATGATCCGGCCATGCATGCCTCGATTCCGCATTGGGAGAAGCGGGTGTGGGAGTACCGGCTCATGCTCGATGACGATATGCATGCCGCGATGAAGGATGCCGGTGTGACGCTCGTGGATTACAGCTATATTGCCGAGCACGGCAGGGAACCGCGCCTCCATGCGATGTGGAGGCTTGCCGCGGAGCTGCTGCGAAGAACATAGAGAATAGTTAAAGGCCAGCCCGATATTTCGTCATGGGCTGGCCTTATTCATTCTGCTTAGATGCGGAATTTCTTCACGACAGCGGTGAGCTGATTCGCCAGTGAGCCGAGCGTCTGGGAGGAGCTCGCCGTCTCCTCGGCGGAAGCTGCAGCCTCTTCGCTGATGGATGCGATCGCCTCGATCTGCTTCATCACTTCCTCCGACTGGGCAGCTTGCGCGACGCTTGTGGCGGCGATTTCCTTCGTCTGCTGCGTCACTTCGCCGACGCGATACACAATGCTCTCAAGGGCATTGCCCGCCTGCCGGTATAGAACCTCCGTCGTCGACATCGCCTTCACGCTCTCCTGCGTGCTGTGCTGCATGCCGGTGATGATCGCCGAGATTTGCTTCGTCGCCTCTCCGCTGCGCTCCGCGAGCTTGCGCACCTCATCGGCGACGACTGCGAAGCCGCGTCCTTGGTCGCCGGCCCGCGCGGCCTCAATCGCGGCGTTGAGCGCGAGCAGGTTCGTCTGTTCGGCGATGTCGTTAATAACCTCGATAATGCCGCCGATCTGGATGGAATCCTGCTCAAGCGCATGCATCCGCTGTGACAGATGGTTCATGCTGGCGAGCGATTCGCTGACGGTCTTGCTGCAATTAATCGCGTCCTCGTTCGTGCCGACCGTCAATTTCGTTGCTTCTTGCGCACGGGATCGTGCCTCGTTGACTCCTCGCGAGAGCTGCGTAACGACCTCGGCTGCGGTCTGGGCCGATTCCGCCTGATACATATTGCCGCGCGCCACTTCGTCCGTCGTCGCCGAGATTTCCGCTGCGGCTGACGTTACGCTCTCTGCCGAAGACAGCACTTGGCTAATGAGCTGCCGCAGTCCGTCCGCCATGGCTTCGATCGATTGCGCAATGCTGCCGAGCTCGTCCTTGTCGTGATTCTTCTGCCCGCTGGTTTGAAGCTCGCCTTCGGCGAATCGCCTCGTTTGAATCAATATCGTGTCCACCGATCTCGTAATTCGGCGGATGACGCCGAAGCCGATGATCCCAATCGCCAGCACGAGCAGGCTGATGAGAATATAGATGAACTGATGCGAGGTCTTGTTCGACTTCTGAATGAACTCCGCTTGCGAGATCGCATAGGCATCGAGAAACTCGCCGAGCTCGTTCAAGCTTTCCCGGGCTGTGTCAAACTTGGCGATATCGCTCGAGTGATTAACTGCGCCGCCTGACCAAGCCGTGAAATTGTCCGCGAATTTGTCCAAATTCTCCTGTACCGTAACATGCGACTCCGAATGCTCGCGTGCGAGCAGGTCGTTGTCCGCTAGAATTTGCCCCGCTTTGCCGACCCGCTCGGTTGCCTGCGCAATATTATCGCTCAGATCCTGCTGCTGCTGTTTCAGCTCTTCGTCCGTCAGTTGACCGGCGCCGATCGTCTGATAAGCGACGAGCGCTTGATACATGTCGCGGTCTGCATTCAGAATAAGCGATGTCGACTGGTCGGTGACGTCGTACATCGAGGTCTTCATGGCATTCAAGTTCGTATTGTTCTTCTGAATCAAATAGAGAGTAATGATCATAAACAGCGCAAGCGGAATGATGAGCAAGCCGCTTAGCTTTTTCTTTAATGAAACATTGTTCAACAACCACACAATCGAACAACCCCTTCTGTAAGCTATGATTCATTCTTCGTCTGAATCAAATTATAAGAAATAGGTGTTTAGGAAGTGTGGTGTTAATTGTTTAAAATGTGTTTGTTAGGTCAGATGCTGCGTCTCTTGAATGAGCGCATGCAGGTGCAGGAGCGACGTTTCCAGCTTCGTGGCGTCCGCCGACAGCCCGGCAAACACCTCATCCACGCGGTTCCGGTAGTCACGCGGCGCTAGAGGGAACTGGTCGGCAATAAGCACGGCACCCTTCTCGTTCATCCAATATGTCTCATTCAGGGCAAATAACGCCTGATTAAGGCAGGAGACAGCGCGATAGCAGCAGCCTGCAATATAGGACACGTCCAGACGGGCGATACCCTTCTTGCTGATCAGATAAGAGAAGTCTGCTTCCCATAGAAACTTATCGATAAGCGCTTGCTTCAGAACCGGCGGAAAAGGTGAGGTGCTTGCCTTCAAGCCGGAGAGCATGCCAGTCGCATCCCACAGAATACGGCAGACTGCCGCCTCGCTAACATAGAGCGCGTTCGTATAGCCATGCGGGTGACCGGGATGATAGTCGATGGTCACTTCCCCCGCCAAACACTGGTCCATGACGCGTGCCACCCGCTGCAGGTCGCGGTAGATGAAATCGACGGCAAAGCCCTGCACCGTCAGCCAGCCGCCGCCGTTCACCCACGGTCCCCATCCTCCGATATCGGTCAAGACGGCATCCCCGTCGTCGTGAAGCTCTGCTGCGATTGCCCGCAGGGCGGTTAGGTCCAGCTCTTCCGAGCTATTATAATAAATACCAATATCAATATCAGAAGCAGGCGTATGGGTCCCGCGTGCCCTTGAGCCGCCTAGCACGACAGCCTCGATGCCTTGTATATGCCGCAACTTCTTGGCAATCGCGGCAATGATTTGTTCTGCTTCCATTTGCGTAACCTCCCGTATCGTTAACTCGTATTGAGGAATGTCTGTTTTCAAGGAAAGGGATTGAGACATGCTCATTTATCAGCTCGTTATCATTCTGATCGCTTCCAAGCTAGCAGGTCATATTAGCGTCCGGCTGGGTCAGCCCTCCGTGCTCGGCAAGCTGTTAATCGGGATTATGCTCGGTCCGGCGGTGCTCGGGCTTATTCACGAGACGGAAGTGCTGAAGGAAATTAGCAAAATCGGCGTTATTCTGCTCATGTTCATCGCAGGCCTCGAGACAGACCTGGCAGAGTTCAAGCGGACGGGCAAGTCCGCTGCCTACGTCGGTATCTCCGGCATTATTGTGCCTTTCGGGCTTGGTTATTTAACTGGAACCATGCTTGATATGAAAGCCGCCGAGTCCATCTTCCTCGGCTTGCTGCTCTCCGCGACGAGCGTCAGCATCTCGGTGCAGGCGCTGAAGGAGATGGGCAGTCTGAAGTCGCCGGAAGGGTCGACCATTCTCGGTGCCGCGGTAATCGATGATGTCGTCGTCGTTATTGCGCTGGCTTTTGTCATGAGCTTTACCGGCGGGGACGTCAATCTTGGACTCGTGCTAGTGAAGAAAGGCGTCTTCTTCGCGGTTGCATTCCTGTTCAGCTGGCTGGCTGTACCTTGGTTTCTGCGAAAGTTCTCTACGCTTCGCGTCACGGAGACCGTGATATCCGCAGGGCTTGTCCTCTGCTTCAGTTATGCGTATTTTGCAGAGTACACAGGCGTTGCCGATATTATTGGCGCTTATATCGCCGGTGTTGCGATCAGCACGACTGAATTCAAGCATCAAGTCTTCGAGAAAGTGGAGAGCATCAGTTATTCGATCTTCGTGCCGGTCTTCTTCACATCCATTGGGGTTGCGGTGGAGTTTCACGGGTTGACGGCCAGCAGTTATGTACTTATCGTCGTGCTCAGCCTCATTGCGATTGTCTCGAAATTAGTTGGCGCATCGATTGGCGCCAAGCTGTCGGGCTTCCGCTGGCGCTCGGCGCTCGGCATCGGCGCTGCGATGGTATCGCGCGGCGAAGTGGCGCTCATTATCGCATCGATCGGCCTGGAAGCGGCGCTGATCACGAAGAGCCTGTTCGCCGTCATTGTCGTCGTCGTGCTTGTGACCACAATCGGGACACCGCCAATGATGAAAGTATTCTTCAAAAACAGCGATTGACCTTCCGGTTACGTCTATAAAGAGAAGGTCACTTACGGACAGCATCGTGCTGCTTCGCAAGTGACCTCGTATCGTTGAAATGTAACGGTTAAATGTAAGGCTTCACCGCTTCTCGAGCCCAGTCATGGGCATACGCCCAGCTGGCCCACACCGCGCTCACCCACTTGCGGATCATGGCGTCGCGATTATCGCCGGCTTCCGTATTCAGCACATCCTGCACGGTGACGGGCGCGCTCTCCCTCGGCGGGACAAGCTCCGGCCATACGGTTTTGCTGCGGCCAAGCGCCATATGCACTTGCTGCACCTGTTTGCCGGTAAAGCCATGCTCCTCCACCAAGTAGAGCCCGATGAGCGAAAATGCCGTCGTTATCGCCTTTGTAACACCGCCGGAATGCTGCGCGCCGTAACAGTCCAGTGCGAGCTGATGGATAAACTCCGGTTTGCCGTGCGCTGCGGTGTAGTACGACAGCTGGTTAAACAGCTCGTTGCACTCGCCTGAGGCATGGAAGCGCGCCGGCTCGGCGAAGTACTGATTCGGGAGCAGCAGGCCGCACCCCGGGCATTTGACGATCGATTGTTTCATGGACATTCCGCCTCCCTAATGTGAGTCTATTATGCCAAATAGAACAAAAGAACCTCGGTTTCCGGCAGTTGGCATGCAGCGAAAGACGAGGTTCTTGTTGTTTCCCATAACCGATCTATGAAACTTGGTTTAAGTCGATTATAGCGGATGGGGGCGAGCTGTGCACGAACTACTTTGGCAATAATTAGCTAAAGCGCTTCCGAAGAAACGCGATCCGTTCCCGATTCTGATACTCGCTCACTTCATGCCCGCTGAACGGGTAGTCGTAGATAACCTTCTCGGATGTAATCCGGTTATAAACCGCATAGATGGTCTCCGGCAGGCAGACGCCATCCTTCCAGCCGACGGACATCAGCACCGGCACTTTGATGCGCGGAGCCAGGTTCAGCATGTCGTAGTGCGCGAGCGTGTGCAGGATGGCCTCGAGCCGATCCGGATAACGCTTCAGATGCTGGGCAACCTCCGTGAGCGAGCTGCCCGAGTTCAGTACGCCGAAATCCATATGGCACATATTCGGAATGTCTGCGATGATGGCCGATACTTGCGGATTCAGCGCGGCCGAGATGAGCGCCAGTCCGCCGCCTTGGCTGCCGCCGACCGTGGCGATCTTGGCAGCATCGACCTCCGGTTGTGCCGCTGCCGCGTCGACCGCGCGCACGACGTCGATGGTAAGGGCATGGTAGTACGAGCCTTCCGGCACGAGCAGGTTGCTCGATACCCAGCCTTTCACCGAACCGGACTGTTCCGGCATATAGTTGCCGGTCTCACCGCCTTGACCGCGCACGTCGACTGCGAACACGGCATAGCCGAGGAGGAGCCATTGCGCATAGCGCTCTGGATAGCCGCGGTCATCGGTGTAGCCCGGGAAGGTGACGATGGTCGGATACTTCGATGTCTGTGCGGCGTCAGGTGCATGCGGTACCATGAACCAGCCGTGAATCGGCGTATCGTCATAGCCTTTATACGTTAATTTATCGATCGTGACGTTGGGAAAAGGGGACTCCTGCCGCTCGCGCTCGATGGCAAGCGGCTGGTTCTCGTAGGCTTGTAATGCGGAATCCCAGAAGGCGTCCAGCTGTGCAGCGTCAATAGTCGGTTCCGCCGTATATTGCTGAAGCTCGCGTCCGCGGCGTGTAATGGCATGATTCATCGTCATTGTAGATAGGACCTCCTGATTCGAAAATTAGTTATAGGTCTGAGCGATCGATTGTGCGCTGCTTGAAGCGGTAGCTTGTTTGCGGGCAGAAGCAGCCGCCCATAGAATGACGGCCAGCAGCAGCAGTGCGGTCCCGGCGAACAGCCAGCGAACCGCATCCGGTCCTTGCTGGTCGAGGAACCAGCCGGTTCCTTTCGGCAGCAGCCCGCCGCCGATACCGCCGCATGCCATGAGCAGGCTCGTCGTCCGTTCGGTCATGCCAGGCGTTGCCCGATTGGCGAAGACGAGTGCGATAGCGAACATGCCGGACATCATGAAACCGACGGCAAAAGCAAGCAGGAACGCCGACGTCGCGCCCGTAAATACGGTCATCAGCACGAACAGGATGGCCGAAATGAAGCAGGTGACGATCAGGTACATCGCGCCGCCGATCCGGTCTGCAATCTGGCCGGCGATGAGCCGCCCGACGACCATCGCGCCCCAGAACAAGCTGATCGCGAGCGTTGCGGATGATTCAGGCAGATGGTTCGTGTTAACGAGCAGCGAAGGCAGATAGTTGATATAGCTCATCTCGAGTCCGACGTAGACGAAGAAGAACAAGGCGCACGCGGCAAGGGTGATCAGCATCCGGGACTTCTGCGGAGCTGCGGTGGCTGCGACCGTGCCGTGGGCGTTGCCCGAGCTCGCGTGGGCGTCGGCTGCTGGACGGTCCAGCACCTTCGGCCACCAGAAGAACCAGAGCGCGAAAGTGATGAAGGAGAGGACGCCGACGAAGCTGAATGACAGCTTCCACAGTCCTGCTTGAATCAGTGCGGCGCCAGCGAACGGGATAAGCAGCGCACCGACGCCGAAAAACGTCTCGACGCGGCTCATCGCGGTGTTCGCTTTCTCCCCCGAGTAGCCGATAATGAGCGAGCCGACGACTGCTTCCGTCATGCCAAGGCCGATCCCGGCAAAAGGAGCGATGGTTAGCATGACGCCCCACGGGGGCAGCAGGGAGTAAAGGAATTCAGGAATAATGATGAAGGCGATGGAAAGCAGCAGCACGAATTTCTTGCCGCGCTTGGCAATGAGCCATGGCGCGAACAGGATGCCGACCATGCCGCCCAGGAACTGATGCATAACGAGCTGTCCGCCGTCACTGTATTCGATGCCGTAAGCGTGGACCATCGGCTCCATAACCGAGCCGATTACGAGCTGTCCAAGCCCGGTAACCAAGTAGGCGATGCAGCCTAAAATAACAAGCCGTAACATTTCACTTCTCCTCACTAATAATAGCTGTCAGCTGGAATAGACTGTCTCCACCTTACCATAATTGGGAGTGAGGGACGAGGGGGTAAAACGCAGGTGTTCCTTTGCGATGGAGGAAAAGCAAAAACCCGCGCTGTTCATTCCCGGCGCGGGTTTCCTATTTATCACAGGTTGCTCGGCCATAGGACGAGCGAGCGGTTGTCGCGCTCGGCGCCCAGCGATCGGAGCACCTCGGCTGCTGCGGATTCGGTGATTGGCTCGCCGTTCCAGCGGTCGATCTTGATCTTGCTTAGCTTCTGCTGGCGAAGCAGTGTGCGGAAGATGTCCTTCAGCGGCGTCTGCGGCGGTGATGCTGCGTCTGCCGAGGGGGAAGCGGGGGCACCGCCTGAGCTTAATGCGGTGTTCGCGTTGTCATCGGCGCTTGAGCTGACGCTGGCTTGGGGCAGCTCCACGATGTTCCGGCCGTTGTTCTCCAGCCAGTACCTCCAGCGTCCGTGCTGGAGAACGAGGAAGTTGCCGCTTTTGCGCGCGAAGCCGGTGCCTTTGCCGGCGGATGGCCAATCGGCGGCGAGGCCGAACGGATTGGCGGGATCGGTCGCGGCGAGCACGGTAATCGTGTCGCTGTCTTGATTCATCATCGGCTGGCGGACAGAATCGATATGCTCGCGCCTTGCGAATTGCAGCGTCTGCACGCCCTGCACCAGCAGGCCGCGCGTCACGACGCCCCACTGCTCGAGCTGCTTCAGCACCTGCAGCAGCTCGTCCCAGCTGAAGGGAGACAGCTGCTGCACCAGGTCTTTGGACACGATGCCGAAGCTGTCCAGCAGATGCTGCGCCCAGTGCAGCGCCGACTCCGACAGGTCGGAGGTGACGGCACGCAGCTCGGCGGCACCCAGCGTGTGTTCGGCCGTGTGGTCGGTAGTATGGTTGGAGCTGCCGGCCACGGCTGGGCGGTGAGCGCTGCCCACTAGGTCGGCGGCTGGCTCGGCGAGCGAGCCGGTCCAGTACCAGCGCCCGAGGCCGGAGCCGGTCCGCGCGAGCTGCTTGCCCTTCGTGAGCAGCTGCAGCCGCAGCGGTGCGAACTGGTCGTTGGAGACGCCGCCTTCCCAGACGAGCGCGAGCAGCTCTTCCAGCAGCTCGGACGGGACTTTGCCGTAGTCGCGGCTAAGCCGCGTCAGGAAGCTGGCGCCGCCCTCCTGCAGCAGCGCGAGCAGCTGCGGATGCTTCGTCCCGGCCGCCGCCTGAGCTGCGGCGGACTGCGCAATAATCGGCGCGTAGAGCGCCTTCGATTCGGTGAGGAAGAAGGCAATCTTGCCTTCTTTCTCCGTTTCTTCTTTGCGTCCGAGCCAGATGACCTCGCCCGAGGCGCAGAGCAGATCGAGATCCTCTTTCCGGTAGCCCGTCACGCGGGCTGGAAAGATGAGCGATTCCCAGTGCGAGGCCGGCAGGAAGAAGCCCTGCAGCCGCTCGATGACCGCGCGCAAGCCGTCGATGCCGCTAAGCTGCGTGCCGGACAACGCATGCTGGAGCGACGACATATGCGCGCACCAGCGAATCGGGTCGACCGGCTCGGCCTGCTTGCGCGCCTGCTCCAGCGACAACCGGATGAGCCGCTTCGCCACTTGGCGGCTCGTCCATATCCGCTCCTGGCCGCTCTCGGCGAACGGCGCGAGCTCGGTCCGATCCAGCGCGAGCAGCGTATCGGCGACGCGCGCCGCCTCGCTCGCGGACAAGCGCGGATACCGTTCACGCAGCTCCGCTTCGGTGAACGAGATCCGCTGCTCCGCGAAGCGCCCGGCCACGAAGGCGATCGCGCGCTCGGTCTGCGGGAACTCGGCGTACAGCTCGAGTTCCTCGGCGCAAATCCAGCGCTGCGCCGAGGAGCCCAGCGGCAGCTGCACGATGCGCCCGCTTGCGGCGAGCGCCTGCAGCCACTCAGCGACTTCGCCGCCGCCCGCGATGGAGACGAGCTCTTCCTCGCTCATATCGCCGCGCCGTTTGAGCAGCGTGTACAGCTCATCCGCGCTTGAAGGAATGAGCTGGCCGGCCTCGAGCCGCTCCTGCTCCGCCCGTGCAATGGCGGGGTCGACCGCCCGCTGCACGGCCTCTTCGCCGAACAGCTGACCCGCGAGCGACTTGCTGACGCTGAGCAGCTGCAGCTGCGTCGCTTCGCTTAACCCGTCGCCCTCGTACAGCAAGGAGTTGGCATAGTCGGCGAGAAACTGAACGGCAAAGGGCGACGGCGCCTGTGATTCTTTGACCGCCACTTGAATGTCCCCGGACGTGATTCCCTCCAGCATCTGCTTGAGTCCATTCGTATCCAAATACTCATGCAGGCACTCCCGCATCGCTTCCTGCAAGTAAGGGAACTGCTCCGCATAAGGGAGCGATTGCTTCAGCAGTTCCTCGCAGCGCAGCCGCTTTTGCCACATTGGCGTTCGGGTGAAGCTGCGCGAGAGCAGCAGCGATGTCTCTGCAATCCGGCGAAAAGCAATCGCCAGCAAGGGAGATCCCGTAATCGCCTCTGTCAGCAACGGCTCCAAGCTTGAGGCTGTAATCTGCCATAGCGTCTGCAGCCAGGAAGCATCCCAATCCGGGACAACTAACTCAATGCCGTTGTCTTTGGCGTTGCCGTACACACTGTACGGGAGCAGTCGCTGAAACTGCCGCTGGATGGCGAGCAGCCATGTTCGGTTCAGCCGCCGCCCGTACGGATTATGAACGATAATCCGGGTCTGGTTCATAAGATCACGGTAATGCTCAATAATAATTCGTCGTGACGTCGGCACCCCTAGTGCCCGGTGCTGTGCGCGTATGAGATCAATCAGCTCTGAAGCGGCGTACTGATCAAGCCCGTATTCCGTGTCGAGCCATGCGATAGTCGCCTGTTCACGTTCCCATTCGTCGTTGCCTGCCTGCTCATGAAGCGCAAGCCGCACCGACGTTAGTTCCTCCAGAAACTCGCCGAGCTGGATCCCAACCTCATAGCTGCGACTGCCTGCCTCCGCCCGCCAAAATGGAATTTCGCTGAAGCGGTTCGGCGCTTCCTTGACATAGACGCGGTCGTTCTCGATGCTGCTGATCATCCACGAGCTTGTCCCGAGCTGAAAAACATCGCCAACGCGGCTCTCCGCGATATATTCTTCATCCAGCTCCCCAAGCAGCGAGCGGCTGTCGAGATGGTGCACGGGGTAGGCGGAGCTTGACGGAATGGTGCCAGCGCCCGTAATCGCGGCCATCGCCGTATTCGCGCGTTTGTGCAGCCGATCTGCACTGCGGTCCCAATCCATGAGCGGGCGGGCAAAAGGGTAAAATCCCGTCAGCACCTTCAGCGCCGCTTCCAGCCGCTCGCGCGGAAAAGTCCGATAGCATTCGCTGCCGGCAATGAGCTTATGCAGCTCGCCGACGGATAGATCTGCCGCGGCGACCATCGAGGTCATATGCTGCGACAGCACATCGAGCGGCTCATGCGGCAGCACGATCGCTTCGATGTCGCGCAGGGCGATGTCGCGGCATAGCACTGCCGCTTCGGGCAGTTCGCTGCGCTGGCGCGCCACGATGTAGCCGCGGCTGACGTCGCCGACGGCATGGCCTGCGCGCCCGATGCGCTGAATGCCGGCCGCGGCGGCTTTGGGCGAGTCGACCTGAATGACGAGGTCGACATGCCCTACATCAATGCCGAGCTCGAGCGAGGAAGTGGCGACGAGGCAGCGCAGCTCGCCCGCCTTCAGCATGCGCTCGACCTCGAGCCGCCGCTCGCGCGCGAGGCTGCCGTGATGGGCGCGCGCCAGCTCATAGCCGGCGTGCTCGTTCAGCCGCAGCACGAGCCGCTCGCACAGGCGGCGGCTGTTCACGAACAAGAGCGCGGAGCGCGCGCCGTCCATCAGCGCCATCATCCGTTCGATGATGGGCTGCCACACGCCGTCGCGAGTGCGCGCAGGGCGGCTCAGGTCCGGCATCGTGACGCGGACCTGCATGTTCTTCGTCATCGCGCTCTCGACGATGACGACAGGGCGCTGCGCGTAGCCGAACGGATGCGCAGGCGCAGTCAGCTCTTCCTCGCTTTTCACTGCTCCCTGGCCCGGTTCTGCCGCCAGCGGCGCGCCAATTCCCGCCGGCTCCCAGCCGCCAAGAAACCGCGCCACGCGCGACAGCGGCTTCTGCGTCGCAGACACGCCGATGCGCTGCACGGGCCGACCCGCGAGCGCCGACAGCCGCTCAAGCGACAGCGACAGATGCGCGCCGCGCTTGTCGCCGGCAAGGCTGTGAATTTCGTCGACGATCACCGACTCGACCGTCCCCAGCATCCCGCGACCCTTGTCCGAGGTCAGCAGCAAATAAAGCGACTCCGGCGTCGTCACGAGGACGTCCGGCGGTCGCTTCGCCATGCGCACCCGCTCATGTGACGGCGTGTCGCCGGTGCGCACAGCGGAGCGGATGGACGGCCAATCGCGTCCATGCTCCGCGGCGAAGCGTTCGATCTCGTCCATGAACCCGACGAGGTGGTGCTGGATATCATTATTCAGCGCTTTAAGCGGCGTTATATAGAGCACCCGCACGCCTGGTGCGATGCTGGCACCGCGCGAAGCCGCATCCGCCTTCATCAGCGCAAGCCGATTGATGCATGGCAGCAGCGCAGCAAGCGTCTTGCCTGAGCCGGTCGGCGCAGCGATGAGCGTGTGCTGATCCTGCATAATCGAGGCCCATGCATCCAGCTGCACAGGGGTCGGCTCTCCGAAGCTGTGTCCGAACCAGCCGGCTAATGTATGGTGAAATCCTGCCGAAGCGAAGGGAGGTAACATGGCGAAGCTCCTTTGCCTTGAGAAATGCAATCTATTTGGTCGCTAACCTCATTCTATCATCCTACTAATCATTTTTTGTCAATTGATTCCTCTTTAATCGTTGGGTAAGCTGCCTCGATCAAAAAATCCGGTCAGTTTGCGGTCCATTCGACATAGAATTAGAAAAAAAGCCGCAGCCAAATCAAATCGGGAGGTATCGGCCATATGGCAGGATGGCAGGACAACTTAGAGAAGCGCAGAGCAGAGTGGAAGAAGCTGGAGTATGCGATGACGGATACGCTTGCGGGCAGGCGGGTGCTTCGGGTAGCAGGACCGCGTTCGCCAAGGCTTACGACGCCGGTATCGAAGGCGGTTCGGCAGGAGGAATTGAGCGCAGTGGCTGAGACGTTCGACGCCGGACTTGCGTGCTTCTGCCTCGGGGAGCTGACGCCCGAGCAGCGGGCGCAGTTTCTGCACAACTGGCATGCAAGGCTTGCTTCCGGCGCGACGGTTGTAATGGCTGACCGACGCAGCGAGGGCTGCACGACGCCTGTGGAGCTATACGATCTCTTCGCACCGCTGGGAACCGCACTCGACGTTCAAGTCGGCCGCACATTCTGGTGGGTCCGCTACGAGCGCCGCTAAGCTAGGTAGCTGTCGCGCCATCCCTCGCCCAAACAAAAAACGAGCTCGCCTCTACGCAAGAGGTGAACTCGTTTTTTGTTGCAGCTTCAAATTAATCGGAGTCTCCATCGCCTGGTTCATCAGACGGCTCGTCAGCGTATTTCTCATACGTTTTCGGGCTCATAACGCGGCGTGCAGTGACATAGCGCTTAGAATAGTAGGAATCGCTGAGTGCGCTGATCGTAACACCTTTACTCGAAGAGGCATGTGCAAACTTGCCGTCTCCTACGTAAATGCCGACATGCGAGATTCCTTTGCCTGTCGTATTGAAAAATACCAGGTCGCCTGCAATCAAGTCGTCTTTCGCGACTTTCTTGCCAAGCGATGCTTGCGAACGGGATGCATGCGGGATGCTAACGCCTAGTTTGTTGTAGACGTACATTGTAAATCCCGAGCAGTCAAACCCCTTCGTTGTTGTTCCCGTATACGAATACGGGGTCCCGATCAGATCACTGATGACGCCGTCCATTTTGGAATCTGCAAAAACGCTTCCAGCTTGGAATAATAGGAGCATCGCAAGACCGATCAGTAATGCGGAAATCTTCTTCAAAACGGGAAACTCCTTCCGGTGCCTACGAGGTTAGCTGTGGGGTTCGGTTGAAGGCTCCCTATGATCACCTCTGGCATTCGCGACTTGCTCGTACATGCGAATGTCGGGATCAATTCACCCAGAATGGTTCCCCCGTTTCCCGTGAAAGGGAATTCGGCAAAATTTTCTTTTCGAGGAAAAAGTATTCGATCATTTTCTCGGTTCTCCTTCCGAGTTCACAAGTTGTTCACAAATTAAAATTATTAGAATGCAACTTTTTGGATGTTCAACTCGTTGGGACACCTGCGTTTGAGCGCCAATTGGGCATATCGTCCTCCTTCAACGAATTTAGGAAAAATATGGCGATAACTGTCTTTTAGCAAATCTTTAGGCGGCGACACCGATGTCGGTTGAAACGCGTCTGTTGACGACGCAAAAGTGCCTCCCGCTTCGTGAGCTAACCGGCACGATGTTTCGCGGCGGAGTGTGTGCCTCTGAGAGCGGGAAAAGCCTCTCTCAGAGCGGAAATCTCCCCGAATCCATACTAAGAGAGGAAAAAGCCTCTCTCAAGGGAGAGGCCCGAGTATCGCTGACCAAGCAAAAAAGGGGATGCGATCATCTCGATCGCATCCCCTTTTTCGTCCAATTTTAGACAAACGTAACGGCATTGCCATTGCTCAGCAGCTGCTGCCTCATTGCTGGCTGTAGTGGATTTATCCACTGTAGAAGGGCTCAAACAACCGAAATAAAGATCTATAATGGAAAAATCCACTCATTTTGGCTGAAAATCGGCTGTTTTAGCCATTTCAGCCGAAAATGAGTGGATAAAGAGTCAATTTCATAATGAATAACCCCTTGGAATTAAAGGCTTTTTAGCATGCAAAAAAGGAGTGCCTCCCCAATTTCTCGAAGTTATGGTTACCACACCAAATAACTGAGAAAAGAAAGGAGCACTCCTATGTACTCTTTTCAACAAGAAGAGCTGTTTTCCTTCGAGGATTTAATGGAATTTGAGGCCGAAGCAAAATATACAGCTATTTTATCCCATTTGCCGATTGGGACCATCCTACACGCGATCAGTGGTTCTCCTCAGCGCGGGCGTCCGGAATCGATCAATACGCGGGCCATGATCTACTC
>NZ_QTTN01000059.1 GCF_003386535.1 Paenibacillus taihuensis | reverse complement strand
CTGATGCAGACCGCAGACGAATGGATGAGAAGGCGAATCCGCATGGTGTACTGGAAACAATGGAAACGAGTGAAGACAAGGTTTACGAACCTAAAAGCATTTGGGATCCGCGCCAAACAAGCATGGGAATACGCCAACACAAGAAAGGGCTACTGGAGAACCTCCCATAGCCCGATCCTCTCCAAATCCCTCGACAACAATACCCTCAAAGAACTCGGATTCTTATTCTTTTCAGATTACTACCGACAAGTTACAACGTAAACTTAGGAACCGCCGTATACCGAACGGTACGTACGGTGGTGTGGGAGGTCGGCTACTCAACTAATGGGTAGCCTCCTACCCGATTTGTTTGAGCGTTTAGGAGGAGTCCAGCAGACCAGCTGCATTGGCTGAAATTATGTTTTGAGGCGAAGAGGCCTAGCAGACCAGCTACTCGAGTGCAAACTTGAGTGAGATTAGACTTAAGAGATAGGATAGAGCGACATGTAGATCCCTGAGGTTCACTCTTTAGCTCAAATCGCCGATTTTCCTCTGATGTAGATCCCTGGAGTACACTCTTTAGCTGAATTGGCTCATTTTCTACTAATGTAGATCCCTAGAGTACACTCTTTGGCTCATTTTGCTGGTTTTCCGCTAATGTAGATCCCTGGAGTACACTCTTTAGCTTCAATTCCCTCACAAACAAAAGAGACCGCCCGATCAAGGGGGCGGTCTCTTTTGCCAACTCTAATTTCAACTAACTCGAACCCCTACGCAGCGCGCCAGTGTTCCGGCGCGCTCCGCTTACGAGCGTGCGCCGCACCCACAGCGCGTTCACGACGAACAGCACGGCGGAGATGATGAACACGCCGCCGATGCCGGTCCAGCCGGAGACGAAGCCGCCGACGATGGGACCGACCATGTTGCCGAGCGCGAGCATGCTGCTGTTCAGGCTGAAGGAGCGGCCTTCCATGCCGTCCGGCGTGAACCGACGCACGAGCGCGTTCACGGACGGGATCAGCCCGCCCATGAAGCAGCCCTGCAGCAGCCTGCAGAGCAGCAGCTGCCATACGCTATGCACGAACGCCTGCGGGATAAACAGCACCGCCGCGCCAATGAGCGAGATGCCGAGCACACGCTCCTGGCCGATGCGATCACTGAGCCGCCCGAGCAGCGGCGAGGCGATCATATTCGAAAGCCCGGCTGCGGAGCCCACGAATCCGGCCCAGAACGCGAGATTGACATCGGTGCCGTGCAGCTGCTGCACATAGAGCGGCATGAGCGGCATGGGTCCGATGTTTGCGAACTGGAGCAGGAACGTGACCGCGAACAGCGACATTAGCTGCGGCACCCGGCTCAGCTGCTTGAAGCCTTGAATGACCGAGACATTCGGCCTTGCGGCAGCCTTTTCGCGGTTGAAGCTCTCTTTCACGACGAAATAGGCAAGCACCGAAGCCGCAAACAAGCTTATGCCCGTGATGTAGAAGATGGGCTGGTATCCAACGGCATCCGCCAGCAAGCCGCCGATGAATGGGCCGAGAATCGTGCCCGCGATACCGCCCGACTGCAGCGTGCCCATCGCGAAGCCCATGCGACTCTTCGGCGTATTGGCCGAGACGAGCGAGACGGCTGCGGGGTTAAACCCGGAGATCGTGCCGTTCACCATCCGCAGCAGCAGCAAATGCCACGGCGACGTGGCGAAGCCCATCAGCGTCATGACGACCGCCATGCCGAAGCCTGAACGGAGCAGCATCATTTTGCGGCCGTATCGGTCGGACAGCTTCCCCCACAGCGGCTGAAATAGAAACGAAGTGACGAAGTTGCCGGCAAAAATAATGCCTGCCCACGTGGCGATTTCATGCTTATTCGTCATTCCGATCTGTTCGGACTGCAAATACAGCGACATGAACGGGATAATCATCGTCATTCCGCCCATGACAAGAAACTGTCCTACCCATAGGACAGCGAGATTTTTCTTCCATTGTTCCATTAGTAGTTCTCCCGTCTGCTGATTCCATTACTTGTTATAGTACCACTTTCACACCAGACCAAAACAGCCATGACGAACATTGTCATATGTTTGTCAATGATGCACGGTGCGCGGCGGTTGTTACACCTTTGCAAAAAGGGCATAATGGAAACGTAGGGAAAACGATAGAAATGGGGAACTTCAATGAGCTACAACGACCAATTCATCCGTGCTTGCCGTGGAGAACAAGTCGATCGCTTACCCGTCTGGTATATGCGACAAGCGGGACGTTACGATCCCGATTACCGTAAAATAAAAGAGAACTATTCGCTGCTCGAAATTTGCAAGCAGCCGGAGCTGGCAGCAGAAGTAACAATGATGCCGGTTAATAAGCTTGGCGTTGACGCGGCGATCCTATATTCCGATATTATGAATCCGGTTGCTTCGATCGGTATCGATTTTGATATTGTTGCGAATGTAGGTCCGGTTATTCACAACCCGATCCGCACGGCGGAAGACGTTGCGAAGCTGAAACCAATCGACGTTGAAGGCGATCTGTCCCACGTGCTGGAGACGATCCGCATCCTCGACCGTGAGCTGAAAGTACCATTGATCACGTTCGCTGGCGCGCCTTTCACGATTGCCAGCTACTTGATCGAAGGCCGTCCTTCCAAGTCTTATATCCGCACCAAGACGATGATGTACTCCGAGCCGGACGTTTGGTTCAAGCTGATGGACAAGCTCGGCGACATGGTCATCGCGTATTTGCGCGCGCATATCGCGAATGGCGGCAAAGCGTTCCAGCTGTTCGACAGCTGGGTCGGCTCGCTTGCGCCGCATGATTTCCGCAAGTATGTGCTGCCGACGATCGAACGGATTTACAGCGAGCTGTCGGATCTGCCGCAGCCGAAAATCTACTTCCCGGGCGTAGCTTCAGGAGAGCTTCTCCCGACGCTGACGAATCTGAAGGCTGATGTCATCGGCCTCGATTGGCGCGTGCCTATCGCGGAAGGCCGCCGCAGACTGGAAGGCAAGTATGCGGTACAAGGCAACCTCGACCCTTACGTGCTGACTGCACCTATGGATGTTATTAAGGAGCATGCGAAGGCAATTATTGATGAGGGCATCAAGGAGCCAGGCTATATTTTCAACCTTGGACACGGCCTGTTCCCGGAGGCGTCCTTGGATAAGCTGCGCGAGCTGACGGAATTCGTGCATGAATACTCGGCTCAAGCTATCGCAGCAACATCAGCAACAGCGGCGCCGCTGAGCAAGTAGGAGGAACGGCACATGGCTAACAACAACTTAATCGGTGTTCTCGTAATGTCCTATGGAACGCCCGAGAGCATGGATCAAATCGAAGAATACTATACGCACATTCGCAGAGGCCATGCGCCGACGCCCGAGCAGCTTGCAGAGCTGACGGAGCGTTATGAAGCAGTCGTAGGCGGCGTGTTCCCGCTTCGCGAGAATACGAACCGCCAGGTGGCGGGCCTGCAGGCGAAGCTCGATGAAGTCGCGCCGAACCAATTCCGCTGCTACCAAGGCTTGAAGCATGTTCGTCCTTATATTGAAGACGGCGTTGCGGCAATGGCAGCCGATGGCATTACGCAAGCGGTCGCGATCGTGCTTGCCCCGCACTACTCGATTATGAGTGTCGGCGGCTACGTGAAGCGTGCGGAGGAGAAGGCGAAGGAAGTCGGCATTGCGATGACGTCAGTGGACAGCTACCATCTGCATCCGAAGCTGATCGAAGCGCTCGTGGAACGCGTGAAGGCTGCGCACGGCAAGCTGCAGGAGCGGAACGTGCAGCCGATCAAAGTCCTGTTCAGCGCGCACAGCTTGCCGGAGAAAATCCGCGAGATGAACGATCCGTACGAGCAGCAATTGCTGGATACTTCGAAGGAAGTGGCAGATGGTGCGGGCACGCCGGATTGGCAGTTTACATGGCAAAGCGCCGGCCGTACACGCGAGCCTTGGCTCGGACCGGACATTCTCGACACGATGAAGGAAGTTGCTGAAGCAGGCTATAAAGGCGTGCTGTCTGCGCCAATCGGCTTCGTCTCGGAGCATCTTGAAGTGTTGTACGACATTGACATTGAAGCGCAGGCAGCTGCGCGTGAGCTGGGTCTGACGCTGGAGCGGATCGACATGCTCGGCACAGACTCGCGTTATATGGAGACGCTCGCTGATTCCGTTCGGGAAGCGAGCAAAACAGCTTTTCTATAAAAGACAAGCGTGAGAAACTACCTTGGGGAGATGACCTGCATGCGGGGTAATGGACAACGCGATCGCTTTGTCGTAATTGGCGGAGGCATCAGTGGACTGAGCTCCGCTTTTTATTTATTGAAACAAGCGAAGCAGCGCGGCCGCGATGCGCTCGTTACGATTATTGATCCATCGGAGCGTATCGGCGGCAAAATCAACACGTTAAAGCGTGACGGCTTCACCATCGAGCGCGGTCCGGACTCGTTCCTGGCGCGCAAGACGCCGATAATCGATCTGGCTTACGATCTAGGGATTGAGAATCAGCTGGTCGGAACGAATCCGAAAGCGAAGAAAACGTATATTTTGCATCACGGCAAGCTCCATCCGATGCCTCCCGGCCTCGTGCTTGGCGTACCGACCGAGATTGCGCCGTTCGCGAAGACGAGCTTGCTCTCATGGGGCGGCAAGCTGCGGGCGATGATGGATTTCTTCACGCCGGCAAGCAAGGAGACAGGCGACGAATCCATCGGCGACTTCTTAACGCGCCGTGTCGGGCATGAGGTCATGGAGCGTGTGGCTGAGCCGCTACTCGCAGGCATCTATGCTGGCGAGCTGAACAAGCTGAGCCTCGCATCGACGTTCCCGCAATTCCGGGAAGCGGAGCGCAAGCATGGCAGTCTCATTCGCGGCATGCGGGCCAATAAACGGCTTGCAGCGTCAACGCCGACAGTCGCGACTCGTCTGCCGGAAGCGGTGAAGAACAGCATGTTCCTCACGTTCCGCGGCGGACTGAACACGATGCTGGAGGCGCTGCATCAATCGCTCGAGAATTCAGGCGTGGAGTGGAAGCTCGGGCGCAAAGCAATGGCATTCCGGCAAAATGATCCGGATGAGCATGGGAATGATTCCCCGCCGTATGAAGTGCTGCTTGGCGACGGCGAAATTATCGAGGCGGACGGCATCGTCATTACCGCTCCGGCGTTCGATGCGGCTGATCTTCTTGAGCCGCATATGAATGTGGATGCGCTGCATGCGATTCGCTATGTATCGGTTGCGAACGTCGTTATGGCGTTCGATAAATCGACGCTCGGCATCGATTTTGACGGCTCCGGCTTCGTTGTGCCTCGCACGGAAGGAACGACGATTACAGCCTGCACGTGGACCTCGGCCAAATGGCTGCATTCCAGTCCAAGCGACAAAGTGCTGCTGCGCTGCTACGTCGGCCGATCTGGCGATGAGGCGGTTGTGGATTTGTCGGACAACCAGCTGACCGAAGCGGTGCGCCGGGATATTCGCAACACGATGGGCATTACGGCAGAGCCGCTGTTCGCCGAAATTACAAGGCTGCATCGTTCGATGCCGCAGTATCCGGTTGGCCATCTGCAGGAGACGGCGAAGCTTCGCACGAAGCTGCGTGCTCAAATGCCTGGCGTATGGGTGACGGGAGCGGCGTTCGACGGTGTCGGACTGCCAGACTGCATCCGCCAAGGCAAAGAGGCGGCAATCGGCGTTTACAAGTCGCTCGTTGGCGACTACAAATAAATGAATAAAGGGTCACGCTCGAAGTTAGCCATCCAGCTAGCTTCAAGGCGTGACCCTTTTTCATTTTTTAGTCAATCGGCGGTCCGACTCGTCCTTCGCGTTCCGCTTGTTTGCGGTGCGCGATGCGGCTGCTTGCCGCTGCGGCGATAGCGCCTACGATATCATCCAGAAACGTATGGCAATCCGCGTCTTCTTTGTCATTTAACTTCTTCAATATGCCCGGCTTCAGCTTGTCCACATAACCGAAGTTGGTGAACCCGATGCTGCCGTACACATTCACGATCGATAAGGCCAGAATTTCATCACAGCCATAAAGTCCCTCGTCATTCTCGATCATCTCTTGCAGCGGGGAGAGGAGCATGCCCTGTTCGGCCAGCATATCCAGCTGGATGCCGGTCAGTACCGCGTTCTGCACCTCGCGCTTGGTGAGCACGGCTTCGACGTACAGCTCGCATTCCTCGATGGTGAGGTCAGGGAAGTAGTCTTTTTGCAGGAAAATAACGAGCTCGGCGATTTGAGACGTCTTCACGCCGCGTTTGGTGAGCCATTCCTTCGTCGCTTCAGCGATCTTCGCGCTGTTGAGGCTGTACGTACTGGACTTTGTCATGTCGACTTTGCACCCCTTGTCTCAAAATGGTGGACAAAACTGGTCTAATTGAATTGGAGGGCTCGTATATATAGTACTACAAAAGAGGTCTTGTACCAAAACCGAAGATTCAACAATAAGAATAGGGAGGAAAAATGAACATGACTCACTATCGGCTCATTCGCCGGGCCGCGCTCGCGGGAGTGCTGGCTCTGCCCATTTTGACAACCGGCTGTGGACTGTTCTCTCAGCCAGCAAGCGAATCGATTGACCCTCCGCAAAATAGTGCGCAGAACGTAACTGCAGACGCGAACAACAATGGACAAACTGTCGCACAGGGCGATCAAACGAATCAGGGCGATCAATCGCAGATGACGCTCTACTTGAAGGATCGTAACGGCTTGCTTGCACCAATCTCGGTCATGGCTGCTCTCGGCACAGACGAGAAGCCAGGACAGAAGGCACTCGAAATGATGGTTGACGGCGGCAAATATGCAAGCGAAATTCCGGACGGCTTTCAAGCGGTGCTGCCGGAAGGCACAGTTATCAAAGGGCTGAACATCGTTCCTGATCAAAAGCTTGCTGTCGTCGACTTCTCGAAGGAATTCGGCAATTACAAAGCAGAGGACGAGCGTTCTATCGTCGAGGCGATCACTTGGACGCTGACAAGCTTGCAGGATGTTAATAAAGTCGAAATTACGCTCGAAGGCCAGCGCCTCACAGAGATGCCGGTTGACGGCCTGCCGATGGACGACGACCTCACTCGCGCAATCGGCATTAACCTTGAAGCTTCCGACAACGTCGATTACAGCTTGTCGACGCCGGTTACGATTTACTTCTCGGCGCTCACGCCGGATGACGTGCAATATTTCGTACCGGTGACTCGTCTCGTGAACCGTTCCGACAACAAAGCGAAGACGGCTATCGAGCAGCTCATTAGCGGTCCGATCAACAACCTGCCGCTGAAAGCTGTCATGACATCTGATGTGCTCGTGAAGAACGTGACGAAGAAGGATGGCATCGTTACGGTCGAGCTGCAGGACGACAGCTATCAAGCGGGCCAGCCGGAGCCGGCTGAAATGATGGACGCGCTCGTGCTGTCGCTTACAGAAGTGACGGGACTTGGCAAAGTTCAGGTGAAGCTGAACGGCAAGACAGACTTCGTCGATACGCTTAACCGCAAGTACACAGAGCCTGTATCGCGTATGGAGACACTGAACGCATTCAAATCTTAGCTGACTACAGCAAGCGGCTGTATGAGCACGAACAAGGACCTGATCTATCGCACGGTATGGTGCGGTTAGAGCAGGTCCTTCCTGTTTTTGCGGGAAAGATGATTTTGGTGCTTTCTTTTGGTAAAATGAGTGAGATTGACGTAAAACAGATGGAGGCTTACATACATGAGAACTGACGGACGACAGACCGCCGAGCTACGGCCGGTCTCGATTACACTACATCCGAATAAGCACGCAGAAGGCTCCGTCCTCATTGCGTTTGGTGATACACAAGTGCTGTGCACCGCAACTGTAGAGGAGCGCGTGCCGCCTTTTATGAAGGGGCAGGGAAAAGGCTGGATCAACGCGGAGTATTCGATGCTCCCGCGGGCAACGCAGGTGCGCAACCAGCGCGAATCGGCAAAAGGCAAGCTGACCGGCCGCACGATGGAAATTCAACGGCTGATCGGCCGCGCATTGCGTTCGGTCGTTGATCTGCAGGCGCTCGGCGAGCGTACGATTACGCTGGACTGCGATGTTCTGCAGGCGGACGGCGGCACGCGCACGACTTCGATTACTGGCGCGTTCGTAGCGCTTGCGCTTGCGGTTCATAAGCTGGACCGCGGGAATACGTTCGCGAAATATCCGATCACGGATTTCCTCGCTTCGGTGAGTGTCGGCGTTATTGGCGAGCGGACGCTGCTTGACCTGAACTACGACGAGGATTCGAAGGCGAAGGTCGATATGAACGTTGTGATGACTGGCGCGCGCAAGTTCGTTGAAGTGCAGGGCACGGGAGAAGAAGCGCCGTTCTCGCGCGATGAGTTCAATGAACTGCTGGCGAGCGCGGAAGCGGGCATCGCGAGCTTGATCGAGAAGCAGCGCGAGGTGCTTGGCGAGCTCGGCAGCCGCATTGGGACGGCGAGCGTATGAAGCCGGGCGATACGGTCGTCGTAGCGACGAAGAATGCCGGCAAGGTCCGGGAATTTGCGCATGCATTCGAGAAGCTGGGCATGCGCGTGGTCAGTATGTTCGACTATCCGAGCTTGCCGGATGTCGTTGAGGATGGTACGACCTTCGCCGAGAACGCACGCAAGAAAGCGAAGGAAGTGGCGGAAGCGCTCGGCCTGCCTGTGCTGGCCGACGATTCGGGCTTGGAGGTTGCGCGGCTCGGCGGCGAGCCGGGCGTCTACTCGGCCCGGTACTCGGGCGAAGGCGCGACCGATGTGCGCAACAATGAGAAGCTGCTGCGCGAGCTGGCAGCGCTGGGCGACGCGGGCGCTGCGGGCTTGGGGCCGCTCGCGGACGGCACGCAGCTGCTAAGCGAAGCGCGGTTCGTCTGCGCGCTGGCGCTGTACGACCCGGCGACGCGTTCGTTCGCGGAGAGCGAGGGCTACGCCGCGGGCTATATCATGGAGAAGCCGCGCGGCGACGGCGGCTTCGGCTATGACCCGCTGTTCTACATCAGCGGGCAAGGCAAGTCGATGGCGGAGCTGTCGACAGAGGCGAAGCAAGGAATCAGCCACCGCGGCATCGCACTCGCCGCGTTGCTGGACAAGCTTGCGCGCTAGTCGCAAGATTTTTAGGAAAGGCAGGAAGCCGGCTAGAGGGCTTCCTGCCTTTTTTCATGAGTATCCGTTACTCGTCGGCGAAGGGGGAGGCAGTAGCTTGCGCGGAAAGAGTGGTAATGAAGGTCACACATCGGCGGAAATCCAGCGGAAAAGTGGAAAGAGTGGCACTGAGGGTCACACATTGGCAGAAATCCGGTAGAAAAGCGGAAAGAGTGGTACTGAGGGTCACACATTAGCGGAAAACCGGCAGAAAAGCGGAAAGAGTGGTACAGAGGACCACACATTGGCGAAAATCCGTTGGGCGGCACACCTATGCCTTTATGTCCAGAAGTGCAGTAAAATCAATAGGTATAACGTTTAATATATTTTTCTAAAAGGGTATTCAGCCGCATTTGGTTATGATATATTGAATTTGCAATAGTAAACGCTTTCAATCGTGTAAAGGAGTGATTGGTTAATGAGAACCCGCTTCAAAGTATTGACAGCAATTGCATTCGCAGCCGTTCAGATTTTCGCACTATCCTCCTCCGCTTTTGCCTCAAATTCAACTACGTACGACGCAACCAAGGATTTCGCAACGACCAAGAAAGCAGACTCCGTGTGGCATTACCAAAGCAATGATGGAAGCGGCTTTAAAGATCTCCCGGTTTACTACAAGGATTGGGACGCATGGGTACCGCTCGAAGACCCTTCACCGGGCCCTTACAGCACAGTCGGAAGAGCAGACGGCAAGCTGTACCTGCATCCGGATAAATTCGCCGACACCGGCAAAGCAATCAACGTTGCGATCAGCTGGACAGCGCCGGGAGACGGTAAAGTGACCATCCCTTCTGTAACGATCGCGCACAGCGGCAACAACGATCCGGACGCTTCCAAAGGAACGATGGCGTGGATTGAAGCAGGCGGCAAGAAATACGACGAGACAAAGCTGAAATATGACGGAAGCGCGAAGATTGATGCGGTTACGTTAAACGTTAAACAAGGTGATGTCATCCGATTCGTCGCGAACAACAACGGCAGGGGCGGCAACAATACGACGTTCTGGCCGATCACGGTGCAATTCGATGGTGCTGCTGCAGCATCGACGGGCAAGTCCGACGATAAGGCAGCTGCTGGCGACAAATCTGGCGATCAAGCTGTCAAAGAGCCGCTGACGAATGCGAACGGCAATCCGAAGACGGGCGATTCCGGTATTTCTACATATGTGCTTCTTGCCGCAGTATCGCTTGCAGGCATTGCATTCTTCACGCTCAAAGGCCGTAAATCTGCAAAACAGTAGTCTGTCTCATTTGAAATGTTGGATTCGGTAGCGAAGACCCGGCTCTTACCGGGCTGGGTTTTCTTTATCGGTACAAGGAGGGACTTCGGCTATGCCTGTATCCGCCGTTAATCGAATGGCGAAACTCCTCATCATCGCGCTTCTTGCCGCCGTATTCTTCTACTCCGTTTATAGAATCGTCATGAAAACCGTGGATTACCATAATGGCGATCGGCTGTATGCCGAATTAAGCAATCAATTCGAGACGGAGCTGGACGACGAGCTGCAGCCAACTCACACTGCAGTCACCTCAGACACTCCAGTCACTCCAGTCACATCGAGCACTTCAATCACTTCAATCACATCGAGCGCTCCAGCAACCTCAAGCACTCCAGTCACCACAGTCACCTCAGTCAATAAGGTCGAGCCAGCAGCTCCATCTAAGCACGACTACCCGATTCCCGAGCATGTGAAAGCCGTCATGGCGGAACAAAGCAAGGCAGCAGCTGAACTCGAAGAGCAGAAGCGCCTTGAAGCGAATCCGTTTGCGAAGTCCAGCAAGCTGCTTAAGCTTAACCGCGACATCGTCGGCTGGGTCAAGATTCCGGGCACACACATTGATTACCCCATCGCACAAACAACCAACAACGAATTTTACTTAACGCATGATTTCAGCAAGAGAAACAACAGCGTCGGCAGCATTTTTATGGACTACCGAAACAAGAAGAACTTTCAAGATCGCAATACGATCCTGTTCGGCCATTATATGAAGAATAAATCGATGTTTTACGATGTGACGCAGTTTAAGAAACAGGCTTACTTCGATGAGCATCCCGTTATCTACACGTACACGCCGAAGGGCGTGCAGAAGTGGGAGATCTTCCTCGTCTATGTGTCGAACGCGGACTATAACTATTTAATTCAGAATTTCCCTTCCGAACGGAAGTTTCAACAATATATGAAAGAGATCAAGCGCAAAGCCGTACATACGAGAGATGTGAAGCTAGGCCAGGATCAGCTGCTGACGCTTTCGACCTGCAGCTATGAGTTCAAGAATGCCCGGACAGTCGTTGTTGCGAAATTAATGAATGACTAAGAGCGATTGACTCCAATCGCCTTTTTTTCAAAGGCTTCATTAAACGTTTAATACGTGCATCGCAAGCAAGGAGGACATTGATGAGAAGAGCGGTCCGTTCACTTTTATTGCTGGCAGTTCTCTGTTCGGTCACAGTCATGCAGCTGGACACGGGAGGCGTCGCTGCAGCTGAACAGCCAAGCAAGACTACGACTAATCAAGCAGGACTCATTAATACAGTGTCGGCAACAAGCTACAGCAGCTATCTGCAGTCATTTCTGAAGGAGCCTGCCCCGCAGCTCGATGCGTTCTATGCCGGGGCCGCTTTCGCAGACGAGCAAGATTCCGGGGTGAAGAAGGTCGGCAGCTTCGAAGGGAAGCAGGATGTACTAGAATGGGCGAGCGAGGAAGGCTGGGTCGAATGGCGCGTGGAAGTGCCGGAGACAGGGCTCTATTCACTCGGATTATCGTATTACGCATTGCCTTCGAAGGGGCGGGACATCGAGCTGAGCCTGGCGATAGACGGGAAGCAGCCATTCGATGAGGCGGCCCGGAACGTGTTCCCGAGAGTATGGAAGAATGCGTCCGCAATCCGTTCAGACGGCAGCGGCAACGAGATTAAGCCGGACCAGGTCGAAGTGCCGATGTGGCAGGACGGCACATTCCAGAACATGGACGGTTTATATATCGAACCCTATTGCTTCCATCTGACGAAAGGCGAGCATACGATCCGGCTCGGTGCAGTTCGGGAGGCGCTCGCGATCGCGGGCATTCGGGTCTTTCAGGAAACAGCAGCTCAGCCATACCGCGATGTGATGAAAACATACGACAGTCAAGGTTATAAACCAGCCGCTAATCAGCTGCTTAAGATTCAAGGCGAGCAGGCGGAGCTCAAATCCGAGCCTACCTTATTCCCGACCTATGACCGAAGCAGCGCCTCAACGGAACCGGCTAATCCAGCCAAGATCCGTCTCAACTCGGTCGGACAGTTGAATTGGCAGCATCAAGGCGAATGGATGACGTGGGAATTCGAAGTGCCGAAGGACGGACTTTATAACCTCGCTTTCAAGGTGAGACAAAATTACGTTCGAGGCATGTACAGCTCGCGGAAATTGTTTATCGACGGCAAGCTGCCTTTTCTGGAAATGGCGAATGTGAGATTTCCTTATAAGTTGAATTGGTATACACGGGTGCTCGGAGACGGCGGCAAGGATAACGAGCCGTATCTGTTCTATCTGACGAAGGGCAAGCACGAGCTGAAGCTTGAAGTGACGCCAGGCGATCTCGCGGAAACGCTCCGGAGCGTGCAGAGCGTCGTGTACGAGATGAACGATATTTACCGGCGGATCATTATGATCACCGGAACGAGCGTTGATGCGTATCGCGACTATAGGCTGGACGAGAAAATCCCCGGTCTTCTGAAGCAGTTAACCCGAATTCGTACGGAGCTCACCAAGCAGCTTGCGAACATTGGCCGTGTCTCCTCGAGCAGCGGCGGTTCCGAAGCTTCCATTCTGGAGGAGATCATCCACCAGCTTGGCAGCTTCATTGACAATCCGGACACGATCCCGAACCGGCTAGAACGGTATAAGAACAATGTCAGCAGCCTCGGAGCCTGGATTCTGGATATGAGATCACAGCCGCTCGAAATCGATTATATCGTCGTGAAATCGCCGGATCGGAAGGCGCCGGCGGCAAGAGCCGGATTTTTCCCGCAGCTGTTGTTCGACGTGAGAGCATTCTTCGCCTCCTTCGGCAATGATGCAAGTTCGGTCGGCGGCACGTACGGCGGAAGCAAAGACAAAATGATATCGGTATGGGTCAGCTCAAGCGACATTGCATCTACAGGCATTGCGACCGGACGCGACCAAACGCAGATTATCCGTAATTTAATTGATAATTCGTTCACGCCGAAGACGGGCATTCACGTCAACCTAAGTCTGGTCGACAGCTCGCAGACGCTCGTTCAAGCGACGTTAGCCGGGAAAGGTCCGGATGTCGCCATGTTCGTCCCGAAAGAAACGCCCGTCAACTTGGCGATGAGGGGGGCGCTCGCGGATCTGTCGACATTCAAGGGCTATGACGAGCTGATCAAACGGTTCTACAAATCCGCGACGATTCCGTTCGAGTATGAAGGCGGCCATTATGGCATACCGGAGACGCAGGATTTCAACATGCTGTTCTACCGCAAAGATATTTTGCTGGAGCTCGGTTTGAAGGTGCCGGCCACATGGGCGGAGTTCTACAAGATGGTGCCGGTCATTCAGAAGAAGAACATGGAGATCGGCATTCCGCCGGAATCGCAATCGATGTTCGAGACGCTGCTCTTTCAGCGAGGCGGCACCTTCTATACGGAGGACCGCAAATCGACCGATTTCGATCAGCCTGCTGCCATGGAAGCATTCAAGGAATGGACTGGATTTTATACGAAATACAGCTTCCCGGTCGTATTCGACTTCTACAACCGCTTCCGAACCGGCGAAATGCCTGTCGGTATTATGCCGTACACGACGTACAACCTGCTCTCTGTAGCCGCTCCCGAGCTGCGAGGGTTATGGGATATCGCTCCGATTCCAGGTTCGCCTGCGGAGGATGGATCGATTAACCGGATGGAGAGCTCGAATGGAACCGGCAGCATTATTCTGAAGGACTCGAAGGAGCAGGAAGCCGCATTCGACTTCATCGATTGGTGGACCAGTGCGGATGTGCAGGCACGTTACGGCTCTGAGCAGGAGATGCTGATGGGCGCGGCGGCGCGATACAATACGGCCAATATCGAGGCGTTTGGCAAGCTTCCTTGGACGAAGGCTGAAGCGGATAACTTGATGAATCAGTGGAAGTTCGTCTGGGACATTCCTCAGCTGCCGGGCAACTACTACACCTCAAGGAACATTACATTTGCCTTCCGCAAAGTGGTTTACGACAACAGCAATGAGCGCGAGACGCTCAATAAGTACAACCAGGAAATCAACAAAGAGATTATCCGGAAACGAGCCGAGTTTCATCTAAAATGATGCGGGGCAGGCAGGTGAGAGCTATGGAAACAGGATTAACGGGACTGTGGAAACGCGTGAAGATGTATAAGGAAGCCTACTTCATGCTGGCTCCATTTACCCTACTATTCGTGACATTTACGATCGTGCCGATTTTGGCGGCGCTTTATTTCAGCTTTACGAGCTTCAACATGCTGCAGAAGCCGGAGTGGGTCGGCGCCGCCAATTATACGAGGCTGTTCTTCACTGACGATGTCTTCCTAATAGCAGTCAAGAACACGCTGCTATTCGCCTTCATCACAGGTCCGATCGGTTACTTGCTCAGCTTCATGTTCGCTTGGTTCATCAACGATCTGGGCCCGAAGCTTAGATCCGTGCTTACGCTTATCTTCTATGCGCCTTCGCTGGCGGGCAACGTGTTCTTTATTTGGCTCTACTTGTTCAGTGGTGACGCCTACGGGTTTGCGAACAGCAAGCTGATGAGTTACGGCATCATCAAGGAGCCGATTCTGTGGCTGACGGATCCGAAGTATAACTTCACGATTGTCGTGCTGGTTATTATATGGCTCAGTATGGGGGCTGGGTTTCTCGCCTTCATCGCAGGCTTGCAAACCGTGGATACCTCGCTTAACGAAGCTGGCGTCATTGACGGGATTCAGAACAGATGGCAGGAGCTGTGGTACATTACGATTCCGCAGATGGTCCCGCAGCTGCTGTTCGGAGCGGTCATGACAATAGCCACCTCGTTTGCCGTCGGTTATCAGAGCATGGCGCTGACCGGCTTCCCGAGCACCGATTATTCGACCCATACCATTGTGCTGCATCTGCTCGATTACGGCGCGATTCGCTTCGAGATGGGCTATGCCTCCGCGATTGCGGTCGTCTTGTTCGCAGGCATGCTGTTTGTCTGGAACGTGCTTCAGAAGAGCTTGAGAAAAATTTCGGACTAGTTCGAGAGAGGAGGCTAGAGATGGAAACATCGAGAGCGTTGCGATCGACGTTATCGCTCAAGCTTAGGCTGCTTCCAAGAAAGAAGCTGAGCAGATCAAGGAAAGAGAATGCCGTAATCTTCCTGTTCCTTGCCATCTGCAGCGTATTCATGGCGCTTCCGCTGGTGTACACCATTGTCACCGCGTTCAAGCCTATTAACGAGCTGTTCCTGTTCCCGCCGAGGTTCTTCGTCAGCCACCCGACCTTGGATAATTTCATCGCGATGAATCAGCTGACGCAGAACATGTGGGTGCCTTTCTCGCGGTATTTGTTTAACAGCGTGTTTGTGGCGGGCGTTGGCACCGCGTTCTATATCGTCATTGCTTCGATGGCGGCGTTCGCGCTTGCGAAATACAAGTTTCCGGGTCACGCTCTCTACTTCCAAATCATCGTGTGGGCGATTTTGTTTCGGCCCGAAGTAACAGGCATCCCGCAGTACATTATTATTTCGAAGCTTGGGATGGTCAACACCTACTTTGCCGTCATTCTCCCGGTGCTAGCCGGCTCGTTCGGAGTATTCCTGATGCGGCAATTCATTATCAATGCGATTCCGACGGAGATGATCGAGGCTGCGCGAATGGACGGCGCAACGGAGTATCGGATCTTCTGGGCGGTCGTGATGCCGATCGTGAAACCAGCGTGGCTGACGCTGCTTATCTTTACGTTTCAGCAGTTTTGGAACACGACCGGCGTTCAGTACATTTACAACGAGAATTTGAAGATGCTGCCGACGATTCTTCAGCAGATTTCATCTGCCGGTCTCGCCCGGGCAGGCGCCGGTTCAGCTGTCGCGCTCGTGCTCATGATTCCGCCGATTGTCATCTTCCTCATCTCGCAGTCGTCCGTGATGCAAACGATGGCGCATTCGGGCTTGAAGTAAGGGAGGGAGGGCGTACATATGAGAACTAGAGCATGGCTCGTCCTGGCCCTAACCATGACGATGTGCTTGGCTCGCGGCAGTTCCGCTGCTGCTGAAGAAGCGCCGTACCAAGGCTACACGTACACCGAGTGGGGCAAGCCGGTACCTGCACCGAACGGCTATCTGCCGGACCGCATCATTACTGGCGCAGCGACTGGGGCAGGAGACTTCAAGAAACCGCAGTCGTTATTCGTCAACCAAGCCGCACAGGAATTGTATGTCGCGGATACAGGGAACAACCGGATTGTCGTGCTGGATGCGAAGCTCGGGTTCAAGCGGGAGCTGAAGCTGTTTACCCAGAACGGGAGCGGGAACGGCAATGGCAATGGCAATGGCAATGGCAGTGGCAAGAAGCAGAAGCTGAAATCCCCAACGGACGTATTCGTCACTCCGGACGGAACGCTGTATATCGCGGATAACGGGAATAAGCGAGTCGTCGTGTCGGACGCGCAAGGGAATATCCTTCATCTGTTTGGTGCACCGAAGTCGGATCTTATTCCGAAGGGGTTCGTTTTCCAGCCGGAGAAGCTGGTTGTCGACAGTCAAGGACGGCTGTATATTCAAGCTTTCGGCGTGTTTCAAGGCCTGATCTGTCTGGACGCGGACGGTACGTTTCTGAATTATTTCGGAGGCAACCGCGTGGAGGTAACGCCGAAGCTGCTGCTCGAGCTGGCGTGGAAGAAGGTGCTGACCAAGGCGCAGCGGAACGCGATGGAAAGCTTCGTCCCGATCGAATATTCGAATATGTTCATCGATAAGGAAGATTTCATTTACACAACGGTGAAGACCTCGCAGAACTCGACAGATGAGCTCAAGAAGCTGAATCCGCTCGGCATTAACATCCTCCGTGCAGATTCCAGTACCGGTTATGTCTATGAGAACAATGATTACGGCGACCATCCGGTGGTGTATACCGGCGAGAACGGCGAATCCAAGGTCGACTCCATGTTCGTGGATATTACGGTTGACGACGACGGCTTCATCAGCGCGCTCGATGCTTCAAGGGGTAAAGTGTTCCAGTACGATCAGGAGAGCAATTTGATGTTCGTCTTCGGCGGACGCGGCAGCCAGCAGGGAACGTTCAAAAATCCCGTTGCCGTTGAGAATTTCGGCGGCAGGCTGCTCGTGCTCGATGCCGAGAAGAACAACATTACCGCATTCAAGCTCACTTCATTCGGCGAAGATGTACGCAAAGCCGTGAAGCTGTACAACGGCGGCTTCTACAAGGAAGACTTGGAGCCTTGGAAGGAAGTGTTGAAGCGGGACAGCAACTACTTGCTGGCCAATGTCGGTCTCGGAAAGGCCTACTATCAGATGGGCGATTATGTGAATGCAATGAAATACTTCAAGCTTGGCTATGACAAGAAAGATTATTCCGATGCCTTCAAGGCGTACTACACCGATCAGCTTCGTGCTCATTTTGTCGAAATCTTCTACGGTTTGGCAGGTCTGGTCATCCTCTATCAGCTGTTCAAACGGAGAAAACGGATTGCGGCAGTTTACAGGAGGACGCGCGAGAGGGGGATTCCGGGATGAACAAACGTAAGCAATGGCTGTCGCTCTATACGATGTTCCATCCCATGAAGGGCTATGAGCTGGTGAAATGGGACCGCAGCGGCTCCTTTATCGAATCCGCGTGTATTTTGTTGGCCTTATTCTTGTACATTGTCTCGGAGCGTCAGGTGACGGGATTTATATTTAACGGTAACAACGCGGACGACATCAATGTTCCGGTCATCTTTCTCGTCACGATCGGCACGTTCCTGCTGTGGTTTGTATCGAATATGGCGGTTTGCAGCTTCATGGACGGCGAAGGCAAGTCGAGGGAAGTATGGATCGCGAGCACCTACGCGCTTATCCCGTATGTGCTCATCGGTTTTATCGAGATCGTGCTGTCCAACCTGTTCAGCATCGAGGCGAGCCCTTTCCTGCTCATCCTCCGTTTCGCAGCAATCGCGTGGTCGATTCTGCTTCTGGCCGTTGGGATGTACACCGTCCACCAATACAGCTTGAAGCAGACACTCGCCAATTTGAGCTTAACCGTTGCAGGGATTGCAATTATCACGTTTCTTCTCATCCTCGTGTACAGCTTGTTTCAGCAAGTGTTCGTCTTCTTGTTCACGGTCTATAACGAAATCATGTTCAGAATGTGAGGTGAGTGAGTTGCAGAACCGTTTCCGAAACGGAATGTTGTTCATCCTCATGATCGCACTGCTCGCCGGGCTCTGTCCAGGGCTCAGTCCCGGGTCCGCATCCGCTGCATCCGCTGCTTCTAATGTAGAAATTCCGAAAGGGTATGTAAAGCTGGCGGAGAATGACCGCTTGATGCTGTTCGCGAATGTGAAGAAAGCCGACTTTGCCGTGGTGGATAAACAAGCGGGAGAGACATGGTGGAGCAATCCGCAGGACCGCGCGAGCGACAAGGTAGCCAAAGGTGCGTTCAAAATGGCGCTAAACTCGCAGATCACCGTGAAGTATGCCAACGAGAAAAACGAGGTGCAGAGCGCTACGAGCGCTGTCAGCGTGGGGACGAGAGGCAAGCTCACGTATAAGAAGCTCAGCTCCGGCATCGAATTTACGATGGATTTCAAGAAAGAGCAGTTCTCGATTCCCGTCCGCTATACGCTCACGAACGATTATTTGAAGGCAGCTATCATGACCGAGCGCATCAAGGAGTACGGAACGAACAAGGTGCTGTCCATCGCGCTGCTGCCTTATTTCGGCGCAGGGGGGAAGACGGACACGGGCTACATGCTTGTCCCGGACGGTTCCGGTGCGTTAATTCAGTTCAATAACGGCAAGAAGTTCGCGGACGAATTCTCCATGCCGGTCTACGGGACGGATTACAACTATGACCGGGCGTTCGTCGATTCGTATACCGAGCAGGTGGCGATGCCGGTATTCGGCATGAAGAAGAATGAGAGCGGCTTTGCGGCCGTTATCGCGGGCAATGAAGCGGGAGGAACGGTGAAAGCGGCGGTCAGCGGCAAGACGACGAGCTACAATAACGTCTATTCGGAATATCAGTATCGATCGATGGGATCGATGACGCTCACGCAAAAGAATTTCGGGGAGAAGGACGTTAACATCGTCGAGCGAAATCCCGAGAATCGAGGCAGCTTCGAGGTCCGGTACTATTTCCTGTCCGGCAGCCAGAGCGACTATAACGGAATGGCGGCGAAATACCGGCAGTTCCTTATCGATGAGAAGCATCTGAAGCAAACGGCGACAGCTGCCGGCGACATCCCCTTTTACGTGGACGTGTACGGTTATGTGAAGAAGAAGAAGGCCTTCCTCGGCTTTCCTTATCAGAAGGTCATTCCGCTGACGACCTTTCAAGATGCGCAGCAGATCATCAAGGAGCTGAAGGACGGAGGCATCAGCAACACGGTGCTTCGCTACAATGGCTGGCTGCACAATGCCTACTTGGATAGGGTTCCATCAGGGGCCAATGTGGAGAAGAAGCTCGGGGGCCGCAAAGGGCTCGCGAAGCTGACGGATCAGCTGAAACAAAGCGGCGGGCAGCTGTTCATGAACGTCGATTTCCTGAACGTGTACCATGGGGGGAACGGCTTCTCCAGATTCAGGGATGCCGCCATGACCGTCGTCAACCTGCCGGCGATGCAGTACGAGTACAAGCTGAATGTCTACGACAAGGATAACGATAAGCCGGCATGGTATTTGCTCGCTCCGCGAGCGTTGTCCAAGTTTACAACTTCCTTCTTGAACGCGTTCAAACGGCTTAACCTCCCTGATGTGCTGAAGCTGTCCTTTGCAAGTGTCGGCACCATGGTGTACTCAGATCTCGGGCTAAGCGGAACGAGCAAGACTGCGGTTCCAGCCTATTACGAGCAAGCGCTTCAGCAAGCGAAGGAGCAGACAGGCGGCGTGATGACGGATGGCGGCAACGCGTACACGATTCCTTATTCGCAGCACATCGTTCATGTGCCGGCAAGCTCCAGTCATCTTGACATCGAGGATGAGTCGGTTCCGTTCTTTCAGATCGTGCTGCACGGCTGGGTTCCTTATGCGGGCTCGCCGGTTAATTTGAGCAGTTCGCCCGAGGAGGCGGTGCTTCGCAGCCTGGAGACCGGCAGCAATCCGATGTATGCCTGGGTCGGCAAGAACACGGAGGAGCTCGCGGATACGAAGCTGAACTTCCTGTTCAGCGCCGATTATCGCACTTGGATGGCAAGCGCGGTGAAGGCTTATAACGAAGTGAACCCGATTCTCTCTAAAGTGGCTGCCAGCGCGATCGTGAAACATCAGAAGCTGGAAGAGGGCGTGTACCAGACCGATTACGAGAATGGGATGTCGGTCATCGGCAATTACAATTCGGACGCAGTCCTAGTCGGCGGGAAAGAAGTAGCCGGCGGCGGCTATCTCGTCCTGAATCAAGGGAGGTAGCTTCCAATAATGAAAGCGCGATTGGGCAAATGGTTCAAGTTCTCGCTCGAAGATCGGCGAAGCTGGGCAGGGTATGTGTTTATTTTGCCGTGGATCCTTGGCTTCCTTGCCTTCTTTGCAAGACCTCTCGTGCAGTCGTTTCTGTTCTCGATTCAGGACGTGAAGATGGCGGACGGCGGGTTCACGGCGAGCTTCGTCGGGTTCGACAATTACAATTACATGCTGTTTAAAGACCCGACCTTCGTCAGGAGTTTGTACACGACAGCGGTCGACGTGCTCTACGAAGTGCCGATCATTACGATGTTCAGCCTGTTCATTGCCGTCATTCTGAATCAGAAGTTCAGAGGCCGTACATTCATGCGGGCGGTCTTCTTCCTTCCCGTAATTATCGCTTCCGGCGTCGTTATCGTGCTGCTCAAAGGCCAGGTGTTCTCGAATTCCTTCAGCACGGCGTCGAACGTCTACCTGTTCAAAATGACAGGCTTGCAGGATCTGCTGCGTGAAGCAGGGGTCAGCAACGGTATTGTCAATTATTTCACGAGTACGGTCAATCGGATTTTCTCGTTAACATGGAAGTCCGGCGTGCAAATCCTGCTGTTCCTGGCCGGCCTGCAGACGATCTCCTCGTCGCTCTACGAAGCTTCGAAGATGGAAGGCGCGTCGGGTTGGGATACGTTCTGGAAGATTACGCTGCCTATGATCTCGCCGATGATCATGCTCAATATCGTTTACACGCTGATCGATACGTTTACCGAATATGGGACGGAGAACACAGGCAACACCGTTATGAATGCGATCTACAGAACGGGCTTCATCGACTTGTTATTCGGCTACAGCGCCGCAATGGCGTGGATTTATTTTGCGCTCATCGGAGCGGCGCTTGCCCTTGTCTACTTCATAATAGGCAGAAAAATCTTCTATGCCGTGGATTAAAGGAGGGATGACATGTCTGAGCTGAAACGATTCGCTTGGTTCAAGCAGAGGCGCATATCGCCTTATCGGATCACCGGCTTCCTATGGTCACTGTTTCGCGCGCTGCTGCTTGCCGGTATCAGCTTCGTGCTGGTGTTCCCGATCCTGTTCATGCTGAGCGACGCCTTCAAGCCTGTCGGACAGAATTATGATCCGTCGGTGATTTGGATTCCGAAGAGCTTCACCTTCGAGAACGTCACCGACGCACTGAAGGTCATGGATATATGGAAGACGCTTGGCAACACGTTTGCGGTGAGCATCACGTCGGCACTGCTCCAGGTCGTATCGTGCTTGTTAATCGGGTACGGATTCGCGCGCTTTAATTTCAAAGGAAGGAACGTGCTGTTCATTCTGGTGCTGCTCACGATAATCGTGCCGCCGCAGACGATTTCTTCCTCCTTGTATTTTCAATATAAGTACTTTGACTTGTTCGGCCTATTGACGGTGTTCAAATGGCTGACCGGTGCGGGGGGCTCCATTAATCTCGTTGGCAGCAACTGGGTATTCTACATCCCTTCCTTATTAGGGATGGGGCTGAGGTCTGGACTTTATATCTTCATCTTCCGGCAGTTTTTCCGCGGTATGCCGAAGGAGCTCGAGGATGCGGCTTATATCGATGGCTGCGGGCCGTACGCCAGCTTCATGCGCATCATGCTCCCTAATGCAGGAGGCGCGATTCTGACCGTATTGCTGTTCTCGATCGTCTGGCAGTGGAACGACTTTTACACGCCTGCGATGTTCTTGAACAATAAGTATACGATCGCTACGGCGCTGGCCGCCTTCCAGCAGAACCTGTCCAGTCTCAGCAACGTCGGAGGGCTCAATACGGACCCTTATGTTGTCTCCACGAGGATTCAAGCGGCCTGCCTAGTCTCCATTGCGCCGCTCGTGATCTTATATATTTTTACGCAGCGATATTTTACCGAAAGCATCGAGAGAACCGGTATCAACTCATAACTACTCATAACGATTATGGAGGGGTAATCATGAACAAACATTTGGCTGTCGTAACGATTGCTTCGCTTCTGGCATTATCGACGGTAGGGTGCAGCGGCGACAGTGGTTCGAGTGAAAATACGACGGCGCCCGCAGCGAATGCGAACGCGGATTCAGGCTCGAATGCGAATTCGAGCACCAGCTCAAATGCTGATGCGAATGCAAGCTCGAACTCGAATGCCAATGCTGAGGCGACGGATGACTCGTCCGGCAATAATGCAGGCAGTGACAATGCCGCTGCGACAGGGCCAACGGCTGACAAATATCCGAAGCTGGATAATCCGAACCTGACGCTCGTCTATTACATGTCGCCGGAACAATATGCGCAGACGAAGAAGGAAAACCCGGATTACTTCGACAATACGATGGAGACGATTCCGGAGTTCGAGAAGAAATACGGCGGGAAAGTGCAAGTGATCGCGACGGACTGGGGCGGCATGCTGGAGAAGACGACGGCGATGCAAAATGCAGGCACTGCGCCTGACCTGTTCCTTGTGAGTGACCAGACGTTCCATAATACCGTGACGAAGAATATCGTGCAGCCTGTCGATGACGTCACGACAGATGAGGATTATGCCTTCTGGAAGGTCGGCAAGTCAGTATTCGCCTGGAAGGGCAAAACCTATGCGATACCGATCAAGCCATACTTCAAATACATTCTTTACAATAAAACGATGTTTGAAGATAATGGGTTAAAAACGCCGAAGGAGTACTACCAAGAAGGGGATTGGAACTTCGATTCGTTCGCCGAGGTCGGCAAAGAGCTCACACAGGATACGACGGGAAGCGGGAAAATCGATCAGTGGGGCTTCTCTACCTATCAAGATTTCATTCCGGCGATTATGGTAGAGAACGGCGGTTCCTTCTTGAAAGTAACGGATCAGAGCGTTACTTCGGGGCTATCGGACCCAGCTACGCAGGAAGCGATGAAATATCTGTCCGATTGGACGAAGCAGCCAGGCGGCTTCATTAATTTCAGTCTCAATGTCTATGATGCCTTCAACAGCGGCAAGCTCGCGATGGCAGTCGGACCTGAATATCCGCAGCCGAGCCTCTCTTTCGATGTCGACATGGTGCCGTTCCCTGTCGGCCCTAGCAACAAGGATCAGTCCGAATTCGTATACCCGCAGGGCTGGTCTGTTCCGACAGGCTCGAAGAATCCGCAAGGCGCGGCGGCCTTCGTCTATATGCTCAACCAGCTGACGAAGGACAAGGGAGAGAAGCTTGAGCTGAAGCGCTTCGGCCAAGAAAATTACGACATGATCAACGATCCGGACATGAAGATTACGTATTCCATCGACAAAGGGCTGAGCAATATTTGGTTCCTCATCGGTTCGGTCGCGAATCTTATGCACGACCAGGTGCCGCCTGCAACGATTGCCGAGAAAATCAATCCGCAAATTAATGCTGCCATCGAGAAGGTTTACGGCAAGCAGCAGTAGAGGAGGGCTGTCATTGCCAGTCACGATTAAAGATATCAGCAAAGAGGCCGGTGTATCCATCGCCGCCGTCTCTAAAGTAATTAATGGGGACTACAGCAATGTGAGCTCAGATACGAAGAACAAGATTCTAAGAATTGCGAAAGAGCTGAATTACCGTCCCAACCGGCTCGCGAGGGGACTTGTCTCGAACCGGACGAACATTATCGGCCTCATCGTGCCGGATATTGCGAACCCATATTTTGCCGAGCTGGCCAAAGGAATCGAGAACAATGCGAATAAATTCGGCTATAAGCTGATCCTCTGCAATACAGATGAGGACGTGGAGAAGGCGAACGCGTATATCGACGTTCTGTTTGAATACAACGTCGACGGTGTAATCATCTCCGGCAGCGAGAGCTCGACCAGCAGCAGAATTCAGCAGCTGCATAACAGCAACGTGCCCGTGGTCGCCATTGACGGCGACCTGGGCGCTGAAGCCTACAACGTCTACGCCGGGAATTTGGAAGGCTCTTTCATCGCGACGGAGCATATCATTCAAAGCGGGCACAAGCTGATCGCTTTTATCGGGGGCGATGGCGTGCCGGGCAGAGGGAATCTTCGGCTGGACGGTTATTTGAAGGCGATGCGGCAGTATGAGATTTCCGTTAATTATGATTTGATCAAGCTTGGCAATTATCAGATGGAAACGGGTTATTTGTACACGAAGCTGCTCATTGAGAGCGGTCAGCCGTTTACGTCCATCGTGTGCGGCAACGACATGATTGCTTTTGGCGCATTGAATGCGATCAAGGACAAGGGGCTTCGAGTACCGAAAGATATATCGCTTATTGGCTACGACGATATTTATTTAACGACGATGATGGAGCCGAAGCTATCGACGATTAAACAGCCGCTAACCGAAATCAGCAGCTACGCCGTGGAAGTCTTGGTGAAGCTGATGCAGAAAGAGGAAGCCGGCGATAAGGTCAAATGCTTCGTGCCCCATCTCGTATGCAGAGATTCCGTTCAAAAGCTGGACATTTGAATCTAAGGAGCTGCTGTCCGTGAAAAAAGTGAAAGTCGGTTTAATCGGTCTTGGCGAGGTCGCCCAAATTACGCATTTGCCTATCCTGGAACAATTGGCGGACCGTTATGAAATTGCGGCGCTGTGCGATATTTCCAAGGCGCTGCTTGAAACGCTTGGGAAGAAGTACCGCGTGACCAACTTATACACGGATGCGAAGCAACTGACAGAGCAGCAGGACCTCGACGCCGTATTCGTGCTGAACAGCGACGAATACCATGCGGAGTGCGCCATTCATGCCTTACATAATAAGAAGCATGTCCTCATTGAGAAGCCGATGACGCTGAACCATGCCGACGCCGATGCGATGATTAAGGCGAGGGACGAAGCTGGCGTGCAAGTAATGGTCGGCTACATGCGCCGGTACGCGCCGGCATTTACGGAAGCGATTGAAGAGCTGAAGAGCCTGGGCACGCTCAAATATGCGAATATCCGTGACATCATCGGCCAGAATCGTCTCATTATCGAGCAATCATCCCTCGTATACCGGTTCAACGATATACCGGCTGAATTGATGAACGATCGCTGGACACGCCGAGCCACCATGATCAAGGGAGCGATCGGAGAAGTGCCGCAGCCGATTTATAATTCGTACGGCTTGCTTTGTGGATTGAACAGCCACGATCTGTCCGCGATGCGGGAGCTTCTAGGCATGCCGAAGCGCGTTGTATCCGCTGCGCAGTGGAACGGAGGCGGTTATATTACCGCGATCCTCGAATTCGACGGCTACTATGCCAGCTTCGAGACTGGAGTCGATGATCAGCGCCGCTTCGACGCTTACATTGAAGTATTCGGCGAGTCGAAGTCGCTCAAAATCCAATACGACACGCCGTACATTCGCCATCTGCCAACGACGATGGAAGTAAAAGAGACGATTGGCGAAGCCTATCACGAGAGGGTCGTGCGTCCAACGCTCAAGGATCCGTATACGGTGGAGCTGGAGGAGTTCTACGAGGTGGTCACGCAGGGTCGGACGCCGAAGACGACGCCGGAGGACTACAAGAACGATTTGGATATTTTCAAAATGATTACGGATGCGCTGTTGAAGACGGTTTAGTGCTGGATTTTTCCATTTATCGTAAAAAGGTGGGGCAGCTTACAACTGCTCCACCTTTATTTGTGCTAGCTAGGAAGCCTATCGTATAACCACCTTATACTCCCGCAGCCACATGTCGACCTGGAGCAGCCACGCGAACAGCTGCGGACCGCTCATGAGCTGGCCGAACCAAGGGAGGTTCGAGCTGGCCGCTTCCGACTCAGCGAGCTCGCGGATCTTCTTCACATTGATCAAGGACAGCAGCGGGGAGGTGCCCTCGTTGATGATCTCAAGCACCTGCCCCCGCACAGCGTTCAGATAGTTCGGATTGTGCGTCTTCGGATACGGACTCTTCTTCCGGTAGAGGACATCATGCGGCAGGACGCCTTCGAGCGCCTTGCGTAGGATGCCTTTCTCCCGATCGCCTGCGATTTTGATCTCCCACGGAATATTGTACACATACTCGACGAGCCGGTGATCGCAATACGGCACGCGCACCTCAAGCCCGACAGCCATACTCATCCGGTCTTTGCGGTCGAGCAGCGTTGGCATGAAGCGCGTAATGTTCAGATACGACATCTGTCTCATTTTGCGCGTAGCTTCGTCTTCGCCATCAAGATGCGGCACTTCCGCAATCGCGTCGGAATAGCGGTCCTTGATGTATTCGAGCGGACGGATCCACGCCGCGACATCCTGCGAGAGCAGGTCGGCGCGCATGCCTGCCGCCAGCGACCACGGGAACGTGCCGGCGTTCAGCGCTTCCTCGCGGTGGAACCACGGATAGCCGCCGAAGATTTCATCCGCCGCTTCCCCGGAAATCGCAACCGTCGCTTCCTTCTTGATCTCCCGACAGAAGAGAAGCAGCGATGAATCTACATCCGCCATACCCGGCATATCCCTTGCTAGCATTGCCTCGCGCAGCGAAGCGACGAGTTCGGGCGTATCGAAAACCATCGAGTGATGGATCGTGCCGAGGTGGCTCGACATCCGCTCGATCCAAGGTGCATCGGCATTCGGCTGGAACGCATGCGCCTTGAAATTTTTATCGTTGTCGACATAATCGACCGAGAACGTATGAACATTGCCTTGCCCGGACTCGTTGTAATAGTTGACGGCAAGCGACGTGAGCGCGCTCGAATCCAGGCCGCCGGAGAGCAGCGTGCAGAGCGGAACGTCAGACACCAGCTGGCGCTCGACCGTATCCTTCAGCAGATCGCCGACCGTCTTCGCCGTTTCCTCGACCGACTCCGTGTGCGGATTGCTCCTCAGCTCCCAATACGCGCTTACCTTCATGCCAGAGCGGTTAACGATCGCGCATTGCCCTGGTTTTAACTCAGACAGATCCCGATAGACGCCAACGCCAGGCGTCCGCGCAGGTCCCACGATGAATATTTCAGCCAAGCCCTCAGGTCCAACCTCCGGCTTCACTGCTGGGTGAGCAAGCAGCGATTTAGGCTCCGAACCGAAGACGAATCTGCCAAGCTGCTTAGCAAAAAAGAACGGCTTCACTCCGAGCCGGTCCCGCGCGATGAACAGCTGCTGTTCCCGCGAATCCCACAGCGCGAAGGCGAAGATGCCGTTAAACTTCTCGACGCATGACGGCCCCCACTCCATATAAGAGACGAGCAGCACTTCGGTGTCGCAAGTTGTCGTAAAATGTCTGTCCCGGCCCTCCAGTTCCCTCTTGAGCTCAGGCGCATTATACAACTCTCCGTTATACACAAGGACGTAAGTATCGTCTTCGGACGTGCGGACCATCGGCTGCGCTCCGTTTGCAGGGTCAATAACGGAGAGGCGGCGGTGGCCAAGCGCACAATGCGGCGAGATCCAGGTACCGGAGGCGTCCGGGCCGCGGTTAGCGAGCGTCGCGGTCATTTTCTCCAGTGTTATGGATTGTTTCGTCAGGTCCTCGGTCCAATCGATCCAGCCTGTGAATCCACACATGGTTCTCATTCCTTTCTTAAGCAGAAGCTTCAAACAGCGTACTAAGATGGTTATGCAGAAAAATTGGATAAAATGTCTGTCCATAGGGGGATGCTAGATCGATAGAAGGAGGGTGCTTTAGCGCTATGGCAAATGAACAAGATGAGTCATATTACGCACGAAAACCGTATTATGTGTCGGTACAGGCAGGCTCGATTCTGGAGGATCCGACCGTTACCGCCTATGAACTGGAAATCACAGCAAATGAAGAGGAATTGAACCGATTGCAGGAGCTGTTCGAGGAGTATTCGACCATGGATGAGGCGCAGGCGTTTCATTTTGGCAAAGCTCCGTTTGGCGGCGCGACGACCGATTCGGATAGGGTCATAAACGCAGGCACAGACCGGTTGATTGTCGATATTTATCGATTGCTCTACGAGCTCGGCACATCAGATACGAAACACCATATCGAGACGATGGGGCTGTTTCCTGAGGGGAGACTCGAATGATCGTGACGGACGCACATGTTAGGCGCGCAGTAGACCGTGACGGGCACCGGACTTGCGAAGTGGATGTACATACGAATGACGCAAGCTCGCCGGAGCTGCTTGTGTATTTTGGCGCGTCGCGGGATAACGATTATGATATGGTTGCCATTGTTCAAAATGACGCAAAGTCCGAGATCGACTGGTATGACAACAGCATGCACAATGCGTTCACCGATGTAAGTGACGAGCTGTTCGATACGCCGACGATGAAAACGGACTGGGGCCAACGGGAGCTGTTCAAGGAGCAGGTGCTCTCGTTTCCGGGTGTCCGGGCTGAAATTCGCAGGCTGATGGATTGGTCCTGACTCTTCTGGAAAAATGATGCATCGTTTCCGCTGTGCTCATGCTAAACTGTTAGCATACTTGACACATATGCGTATGAATGCAGTGTGAAGGAGGCAAAGCGGCCTGATGGCGACCACTTTATTGCGAAATGCAACCATTGTCACCATGAACGAGCAGGATGATCTTGTTGTCGGCGATGTTCTGATTCGGGATGACGCGATTGTCTCGGTTGGCGGGCAAGTGACGGATTATGATGCGGAGTCGACGACTGTTATTGAAGCTGGAGGCAAGCTGCTGCTGCCCGGGTTCGTGCAGACGCATATTCATCTGTGTCAGACGCTGTTTCGCGGTCGTGCCGATGATATGGCGCTCATGGACTGGCTCCGTACGCGCGTTTGGCCGCTTGAGGCGGCGCACGACGAGGAGTCGGTGTACTACTCGGCCATGCTTGGCATCGGCGAGCTGTTGCGGAGCGGGACGACGACGATTCTCGATATGGAGACGGTGAGCCATACCGAATCTGCGTTTCAAGCGATGGCGGCGAGCGGCATTCGGGCAATCTCCGGCAAAGTCATGATGGACGCGGGCGGTGACGTGCCGGCCGGTCTGCAGGAAGAGACGGATCGCTCCATTGCAGAGAGCACCGAGCTGCTTGAGCGCTGGCATGGGCACGATGGCGGACGGCTTAGCTATGCGTATTGTCCGCGGTTTGTAGTGTCTTGCTCGGAGCGGCTGCTCATGGAAGTGCGCGACTTGTCGGCGCAGTACGACGTGCTCGTCCATACGCACGCAGCCGAGAACCGCGAGGAGATCGAGCTCGTTATGCGCCAGCGCGGGATGCGCAACATCGTCTATCTTGATCATATCGGCCTTACTTCGCCGCGGCTCGTGCTTGCACACTGCATCTGGCTCGATGAGGAAGAACGGGAGATTTTGAAGCGCACCGGTACCAAAATGACGCATTGCCCCGGCTCTAACCTGAAGCTCTCTTCCGGCATCGCTTTGGTGCCTGAGCTGCTGGAGCAGGGAATCGGCATGGGGATTGGCGCGGACGGCGCTCCGTGCAACAATACACTTGATATGTTTCAGGAAATGAAGCTGACGGCGCTGCTTCATAAGGTACGCTGCGGACCGGAGTCGATGAACGCGAGGACGGTGCTGCGAATGGCCACGATCGGAGGCGCTCGGACGCTTGGGCTCGATCATCTGATCGGCAGCATTGAGGCCCGGAAGAAGGCGGATCTCGTGCTGCTGGACTTGAATGATTTCCACACGTTCCCATCTTACGATGCCGATCCATACTCCAGGGTGGTGTATGCCGCATCCCGAGGGAATGTGTCGCATGTGTGGGTGGACGGCAAGCTTGTCGTCGACCGCGGCAAGGTGAAGACGGTAGATAAGCGGCTCGTGCTCAAGGAAGCGGATCGTTCTATTGCGCGGTTGTTGAAACGGATTTGACTTTGACTTTGACGCTGCGTCGATAATGCAAAAAGCCAGCCTAATGGGCCAATGTCATTAAGTTAACTCAATGACATTGACCGAGAATAGAAATGGAATCCAAAATGGCATGAGGGAAACCCCTGTGCCGTTTGTTTTTTTGGTGCAGTCTGAAAAAAGTGTACAGCAAACAAGCGGATAGACAATCCGCTTAAAAAATGTTCATTCGAACCGATTTATGCTACTCTGTAGACGAAGCTTACAGATGATTTATAGCGTGTTTTGCGCGTATTCTGCTGCCCTGGTCGAATCGGGCGAATCGGCAAAACGTTTCTTCGAATCAGTGCTTCAACATCAGACGGGGGTTCATCGTCTCTTGAGCGCAGGAAATGTCTA
>NZ_QTTN01000058.1 GCF_003386535.1 Paenibacillus taihuensis | reverse complement strand
GCTTTTTTGGAGATCGTGGAGTGGTCCGCTTTGGGCAACCCACAGGCGGCCATTCGCTTTTCTCCGTCCCGATAGCCATCCCACTGTTGAAGGGCAGCTTCAGCTAGAAAGACAAAGAGTTCGTAGACAGTAAACTTTCTCGCTGTATCGACATAATTGGCTTGGTGCAACAAGAGTTGTAGTTCTTCTTTTGGAATGATGGATTGCAGAATAGGCGCTAACATTGTACGATGTTTCATGAGACCGACTCACCTTTCGTAGAGTTTGTAGGGGTACAAACACTATACAGAATTGAGCGGTCTTTTTGCTACCATTTTTTAGCTAATCAACAGGCGTGGATAAATCCACTCATTTTAGACCAAATAGCCTATTTGCAGGAGCTATATTGGATTTTTCCACTCATTTTGAACCAACAGGCCTCAAAAGACTGATTTCGAGCTGAAATGTGTGGATTTTTCCATTATAGCTTGCATTTTCGGCGATTTATGCCCATTTACAATGGATAAATCCAACATAGATGATGACCCCATCGAGGAATATCAGCCTAATCGACTTATCGACTTATCGACTAATTAATGATTAAGACCAGAATTCGATAAGGTGTTTGCCTGTCAAGCTAGCCGGAATCAATCCGTCCACTTGCTCGCCATCGCATGTCATCCGGAATTTCGTTCCGAAGCCGTGAACGGCGATGTCTAGCACTGCCTCCCGGTAGCGGAGATTGTCCAGTCGGAGATCACGCAGCGTCTTCGGAACAGCAGGTGCAAACGACATCCCCCTCTCATCGTACTCGATTCCGAGCACTCCGAAGAGGAAGTAAGAGATGAATCCGGCAACATGCCAGAGCTGACCGGGCCAGCGCCACGCCTTGCCTGTTCGATAGTCGATGACCTCGTAGAACGTCTTCGTCATAACGCTGTTCCGCACCTGCTGCGCAACGAGGCTCATGAGCAGATCTAGCCTGCCTTCTCGCCCTGCTGCGGCAGCCATCCCACTCGTCCAGACAACCCAAGCTGCATTGCAGAAATGATTCGTTTCTTCGCGATACGGGAAGACGTTCACACCGAACTCGTTCATCGCAACCTCTGGCAGCCTGTCCAATATCCGCCGACGCTGTTCAGCCGTTCCGATGCCATACCGCGGCCACATCGCCATTTCTTGGCCGGCCGATTCCCAGTAGCCTTCACGTTAGCTTTCGCTGCCGATTGGACCACTAGTGAAGAAGCCCGCTTCCTCATTCCAATATTGGCGCTGGAGGTTGCAAAGCAGCAACTCGCCTCGCTCTGCCCAACCCCTTATCTGCTCCTCCGGTTCTTCCATGAGGACGCCCATCCGCGCCATCGCACGGAACGACTCCATGAAATAAGTCTCCGTCGCGAGGCAGAATCCGCCAGCCTACGGCTCCGGAAAAGCATCATTGGAAGTCGATTGATCCGCTGGCACTAAGCCTTGCTCCAGGTCGAAGCTTTCGTCCAGCTTCGCGATGCGGCTCTTCAGATTCGTCCACGTTTCCTGAATCAACGTTAGATCGCCGGTCGCCAAGTAGTAGTCCCATATGCCGACGATCGGCATCGCAGTCCCGTCCACGCCATTGTCGAAGCCCGACTTCGTCGTGAAGAGCAAGGATCGCCTTGCACCTTCTGGATCCAGCAGGTTGCCGGAGCGAATCGCGATATGCGTCGTGTCCCGCACCCAGACGCCGAAGCCTTCCCCCGGGCCCTGGAATTGACCCGCGGTCCACATCCCTTCCTCGCCCGGCCGGGCGAACTCCGGCGAGCCGCATCGGTAGAAAACGTCTGCAGCCAGCCGATATGCGGCATCGATCGTCGCATGCGCGGTATGGAGATCCGGCAGCTGCGCGATCTCAGACCGCGGATGCCAGACGTTGCCGCGGTCAATGACGCGCGTCATATCGTTCGCCCAGTTCTTGCGCCAGGCGAACTCTTCTATCGCACGCGTCGGTGAAAGAATCGTATCCCGGTCAGGCACATACGCGGGCGGCTCGCCATAGACGGCATCTTCGATACGATGGCTGTAGATGGTATAGCTCTTCGACTTCGACTGATAGATCACGGTGTCTTCAGCCGGCTTAGACGCTTCGATGAGCAGATGCTCTGCCAGAGTCGGCACTGTGCTGCGCAGTCCGAATACTTCCAATGACGCGGCCCTTATGATTCCTCGCTGACAATGGAGCTGGATGTATCGCGATTGATCATATGCAGGTTCAACCGGAACGAACATGACCGCTTCACCATCACCTACGAACAGTTCCATCGACGTTTCATCTAGCAGCAAGCGCAGTTTCAAACCGCCATCACGCCTAGCAAGCGGATTCGGAAGCGGAAGCGTAACCCCCTGGGACGCCACACAGCTCGTCTTTTCATTCAACTCCACTGTAACTCTGATCCCATAGAGTTCGATCTCTTGCAAATAATCTTCTTCCGCTTCGATAACCAGCTGAACATCAAGCAGATTCGAGGTTATCGTATCTGACTTATCTGAATCATCTGGCTCACCAGCGACTGGCAGCACTTGAATGTCCAGCCATTCGCCCGGAGCGACGCGAAACTGCAAGCTTTCCTTGAACGGAGCCGAAGCACTCAGCTCAGCGACTGACCATTCACGCTGCCACACACGCAAATTGCGCAGCTCAGCAACTGGCTCAGCATAGAGCCGGACGATGCCCTGCTCCGACCTGCGCAGTTTCAGCTCCGCAAGGACAAGCTGCCGTCCGCAGCCGACTTGACCAATAAGACCAGCAAGAACACAACGGCTCTGCCCGTAAGCCAGCCGTTCCGAATCAATGCCCGTCCACAGTGCAGCAGGTTCGCCATCTGCAGTGAAGCGCTCGCCGTCCCAATCGCCAATCTCGTATGCATGATTTTCGTGAAGACGGAGCCATTTTGACTGAAGAGAATCTTCAATCTGTAACTCTACTAGACGAGGCGAGCCTGCATTGGCATTGGCATGGGAATGGGCATCATGTGCAACATGAGCAGCATGTCCTTCCCCTCCAACGCTAACCGCCTCATGCCAGTGAACGAGATCCCGGCTAACCGCAACGCCAGCTCCTGAACCATCCACATACAAATACTCCAACAGCCATTGGCCACTCTCTTGCTCATAGTAGAAATCGATCAGTTCGCCAACCGAATTCAAAGCTGTCCCCATCGCCGCCTCCAGCCGTTAACGGATTTCCGCCGCTCGCAGTTCCCAAATTTCCATCCCGGAGACACGAACATCCCCGCTCGACTCCAACCGAACAAGATGGCTATCTTCCAAGGAAGGATACACGCGCGCGGTCATACAGATCTGGTCCCCGGCGAACAGCTCGACGACCGACTGATCGACGAAAATTCTCAGCTGCAGCGAATCCGCTCCTTCTTCCAGGTTCAGATCCAATACCATCTCAGCCTTGCGCACTCCCTCGAACAAGCTCGAGCTCGAACGATCCAGCGTAATCGTTCCCGCTGCAAAATCAACCCGCACATCCGTATGCTCACGCCCGTCCGCCGAAGCGAATACAGACACTGTAAGAACACCACCATCAGCAGGGCGACGAATATCCAGCAAACATTCGAAGGTCGTCGAAGATATGCCAGTTTCAAACGGCTGTCCCTCGCCAACCAGCACATCTGCCCACGACACGCTCTCTCCCCGAAGCGATACCAGCTCCGGAATCGGCGTCATCGCAATCCGACCGCTCGGTTTCAGCTCGACGACACGCGGCAGCGCCAGCGCACCGTTCCAATCGAGCTCCACAGGGAATGCGTCTCCTCTGCACTCTGGCATCCAGCCAAGCAGAATACGGCGGCCCGCTTCATCGACGAAGCCCGTCGATGCGTAATAGCCGTCCCAGCCGCCTGTATCCACAGTGCCGCGACCTTCTACTTCCGTCAGTCCCTCTGCACTCCAAGGGCCTGTTACATATTGAACCGGTCCGCTCGGGGAATAGAACAGCACCGCTTTGTCACCGAATCGGAATATATGCGGACATTCGAAAATCCACTCATCGCCTTTATAGTAAATCCGCTCGAAGCTCCACTCCTCCAAGTTGTCGGAATGGTAGATGAGCGCAACGCCTTTATTTTCATGGATACCGCCGGTAATCATTTTCCAGCCGTCCTGCTCTTTCCAGACGTACGGATCCCGCCACTCTGTAATGTGCAGATCGCCATGCAGCTCATTCGTGAGCACAGGGTTATAGTCGGGCTTCTTCCAAGTGAGCAGATCTTCACTGCTCTGTTTCACCATCCACTGCTCCGCACCGCTCGTTGCATTCCGCTCTCCGTCGCCGATGCTCGTATAGAACAAGCGGACCTCTTCGCCATCGACGACCGCGCAGCCCGAGTAACAGTGATGCTCTCCGAGATCGCGCGAAGGTGCCAGCGCGACCGGCAGCTGCTGCCAGTTCACCAGATCAAGGCTCTTGGCATGACCCCAATGAATCTGACCCCATTCTGGCTTGTCAGGATTATGTTGATAGAACAGATGATACTCGCCGTTCAGCTGAAAAGGACCGTTCGGGTCGTTCATCCAATTGTGAGGCGGTGTAAAATGATACTTCGGTTTGTAACGATCCATGTTCGTAGTCGCTCCTTATCCTTAGTTGAATTAATAAACTTCTCTGACATTATGAAACCGGTTTCTATGAGAACTGTTCGATATACCCTCGCTCGTTCCTCCTTCGTCATCATAAAAAAATAGGGACCTCCTGAACTGGAGGCCCCTTCTTGCCATGTAGGACATGTCACGGCGCGCATACACTCATCTCTATTTCACGAAGAAGGTCGCGTCCTGCTGATCCGTGCTCGTCGTAATAGACGAGATGTACAGCAGCCCATTCATATGTCTCATATATTGGCCTGCGATGTTGTACGACTCGAACGATGCGGCGAACCCGTTCGCAAATCCAGTGCGAAGCCGCCATGTGGCATCATTCTTGAACAGCGTCGTGCCGTCATTGATATCCATCCACACTTCGCCGTTCTTATGGCGCAGGTAGTGGCCAGGGAAGTTGACGGATTCGATAGAGATAGCCGCAGGATCCGCGAGGCCCGGAACGAGCTTCCACTGCGCATCTGCGATGTACTGGCTGCCGTTCGTCTTGCCTCTGCCGCTCTCATGGCGAATGAAGCTGCCCGGAAAATTGTACGTCTCGAACTGGGTGATCGGCGTTTCGGTATCGACACGTACGGCCTTCCAACGCTGCGTATCCAGACCGTTCGCCGTATACTGGATAATCTTCGTTCCCGCAGGCGCGCCGCCTCCGGCGTTATCGACCATCAGGCCGCTATGCTCGTTCATGATGGTATAATAGCCGCTGCCCGAATACGCAAACTTCCAGCGCTGCGTATCGAGGAAGTTGTCTGTCCATTGGTTGATCTGCGTGCCCGGCGTCGTCACGCCGTTCGGATCATCCCATACGAGATTGTTGTTCACGTTCACAACTCGGAAGAAGCCGCCGCTCTGATAGTCTGTCTTGAACCATTGTGTGTTCAAACCAAGATCGTTGTACTCGATCAGGCGAGTACCCGCAGGAGAACCGCCTCCGGCATTATCGATGACGAGAGCATTGTTCTGGTTGACGAATTTATACGTCGCGCCGGAGACAATCGAGGAATCACCGTTCATTTGCGCCACGTTGGAACGGATTTCGTTGATGCTGCCGTTCTTCACGGTATTGATCTCGAACAGCATGTTGTTCGCGAGCGGGAGCAAGGTTCCGCTCCAAGCAGCAGGCGTGTTCTGATTGCTGCCCACCACCGTAAGCGGCGCATCAATCAGCTGCCAAGTGGCTCCGTTGTCCGCGCTCGTGAACATTTTGTTATGATCCGGCACAACATCAGTCATACCGCGCACGTAGAATCTGCCGTTCGCGCTGCCGTCATCGACATACGCAACCTCAGGCGCTTGGGAGGCGCGGTAGATGCCCGTGCCAACAACGGTGCCGAGCACGGACGGCGTACCCCAGTTGATGCCGTCGGAAGATGTCTTGAACCGGACCGCAGCTTCAGGCGGATTGCCAAAATGCTCATAGAACATATAGTACGTGCCGTTCTTATGGCGAACGACGCGAGGCATGCCCGGCCGCGCGCCTGAGTTGGCGCTATCGCCGATGATGATGCTGTAATTGCCCCACGTTACGCCGCCGTCCGATGAAATTTCGCGTGCAATCGCCTGGTTATAGCCCGCTTGCCGCTCATCGGAATAGTAGCAGACGAGACGTCCGTCGCTTGAAACTGCGAACTCCGGCTCCCAAGTATGATGCGTACCGGATCCGCCTTGCGCTGCCAAATTGCTGTGCAGCTGCCATGTGGCTCCGTTGTCCGTACTGCGCCAGATGTGAATCGTATACGTCGCCGAGACGCCCCAGTCGCTCGATGCGAAGAGCAGCGTGCCGGCCGGATAACTGCCCAGCTGCTGCGGCAGCACATACAGCGTCGTCATCGCTTGCTGATCGCGGCTCAGGCCGAAGCTGTTCGGGTCGATCTGGGAGAGATACGACCAGCTCTTGCCGTTATCCGAGCTCTGATAGAAGTTGAACGGCTGCATGCCGGTCCAACCGGTGTTGACAGGGAATTTTCTCGTGAAAGTAGCCAGGATATTGCCATTGCCAAGCTTCACAGCACGTGCGTAATAAGGCTCAGGCTCTGCAGAATTGCTATAGACAACGGAGCCGGTGGCGGCTGCATTCGCTGGAGCAATGGCAAACAGTTGAAGCAGTAACAGAAGCGCAAGCGATACTAGAAAGAATCGTTTCCTCTTGTTCATTACTGATCCTCCTTGGCATTTTGACTTGCTATTCTTTTATTTCGACTTGCCGCTCGTTACCGGCCCGTCCTGCTGCAGCGCCGAGCTTGGGCCAGCGCCGCCGTCAATGACCGGCCATCCATTCTTCCAGTCGATTCGATCCAGCATCATAACCCGCCCGGAAGAGGTGATATCCTTCTGATTGAACGCGTGATACAGCATCCAATCCGTTCCCGCCTCATCCTGAATGACAGCGTTATGGCCCGGAGCGAGAAAGGCATCATTCTTCTCCAGCACCGGATTATCCGGATACGCCTCGAAAGGTCCTGTCGGCGACTTGCTGCGTGCAGCCATAACCGCATAATGAGGGGTGTGGCCGTTGTCCTGGCAGCAATAATCGCCGGAGTAGAACATGTAGTAATAGCCGTTTCGTTTCACAACCCACGGCCCTTCTACGAGCGCATCATAGCCTTCCCTGCTCTGTGCGCCCGGGTAAATGACAGCCTTCTCTTCGCCGATGACGCTCAGTCCGTCTTCCGCTAGCTGCGCTGCATAGATCGGCTGTTTGTCGGAGCCCCAGTACAAGTACCGCTTGCCGTCCTCATCATCCAGCACGAACGGGTCAATCTTCTCAAATCCGGTGCCCCAGACGACCGGACCGCCCTGATCCTTGTAAGGACCAAGCGGATTATCCGCCACAGCGACGCCAATGCCCATCCCTTTGAACGGATCGCCGTCATTCACTCTGGTCGAATAGTACAAGTAGTACTTGCCCTTGTAATAGGTCAGATGCGGTGCCCACATATAATCGAACGTCGCCCACGAAGGCACATTATCGTAAGTGAATACGCTCCCTTTCATCTCCCAATGCACAAGATCCTTGGACTGCAGAATCGGGAGCGGAACGAGATTACCTTCGTACTGGCTTTGCGTCGTGATCGCGTAATAGTAACCGTCCTGCGCCTTCAGCACAGTCGGGTCCGGCGCGTCATGGTTGTAAACGGGGTTCGTGAACGCCGTCTTGACGCCAGCACCAACACCAGCACCAGCAGTCTGCTCCTTATCTGCGCGCATAAAGAACCAAGCCGCGCAAGATAACGCGGCCAGGATGAGAATAAGAGCGAATACAACCGAACTCTTTGTTTTATAAAAAGGACTTTTCTCCTTAACTGTAGTCACGTTCATTCTCCCGAAGGCACCGCGCAATCGGTTTCCGTCGATACCGGCTTGCCGAAATCCGGATTGCCTGACGCCGTCCAGCCGAACTTCTGCATCCGCGGCTGACGATTCTCCATGCCGCCCTCAGAACTTGGAATCGCATGATAGACGATCCAATCCTCGGTGCCATCCGGCGATTGCGTGAAGCTGTTATGGCCCGGCGCGAATACGCCGTTCAAGGCGCACTTCACGAATACGGGACGATCACTCTTCGTCCAGGATGTTGAATCAAGCAGGTCGCTATCCGCAACAGCCGTCAGCATCCCTAGTCCGTAATCATCCGACCACGTCGTGCTGGCCGAATAAATCAAGAATATGCGTCCATTTCGGATCAGGAAGCAAGGTCCCTCATTAATCGCCATACCGCCTTGTTTCTCCCAATCGAATTCCGGCTTCGTCAGCAGCACCTCGGGACCTGTAATCGTCCACGGGCTGTCCATTGCCACCGCGTAGATCGCAGAGCCGTAATCCGGGTAGTTGCCATAGCCGGCATACATAAAATACAGCTTGCCCCCATGCTGGAGCACCGTCCCATCAAGACCCGGCAGCGCCGTCTTAATGGCACCTTTCTGCGTCCACTCGCCCCCAGTCGGATCTTCGCTCTCATTCTCGAGAACGTAGATTTTGCGGCCGGCATCCCCGGTTCCATCACTTGCCGTGAAGTAGATGTACCACTTCTCCTGAATGAAATGAATCTCAGGCGCCCATAGGTCGCAGCAGCCTGGACCCTCTTGCGGCGGCAGCCAAACCGTCGTCTTCGGCGCTTTCGCAACCCCGCTCATCGTTGTGGAACGGTACAGGTCGAGCCGGTTCCCGCAGGTCACCATATAGTAGTAGCAGCCGTCGGTATGCCGATACATCCACGGATCTGCTCCGCTTTCCATAATCGGATTGCGAAATGTTTTATTCGTCGTAAGTGTCACTCTAGTCCCTCCTGACTATCCTTTCATTCCCGTCAATGTAACACCTTCAACGAAATAGCGCTGCGCGAAGAAGAATAGTAGCGCCGTTGGAATCAATGCGAGAATCGAGCCCGCCATAATATAAGACCAATTCGCCGTATACATCCCTTGGAAGGATGCTAGAACAAGCTGAAGCGTAAATTTCTCCGGACTGTTGATATAAATCAACGGACCAAGGAAGTCGTTGTAGCCGCCTAAGAAACCGAAAATCCCTTGCGCCATCAAAGCTGGCTTCGCGAGCGGAAGGATGATCTTGATGAAGATTTGGAACGGATTGAGCCCATCCATCATCGCCGCATCTTCAAGCTCGGAAGGAATCGTCATGAAGAACTGCCGGAGGAAGAATACCGCCGCAGCCGCTCCGAACATGCCCGGAACCATAAGCGGCAGCCAGCTGTCTACCCAACCAATCGTTTTGTACAAAATAAAGGTTGGAATCATCGTGACGACGCCAGGAATCATCATTGTCGCGAGCAGCATGACAAACAGCGTATTCCGTGCCGGGAATTGGATTCTCGCAAATGCGTAAGCAGCAATGGCACTTGTAAACAGACCGATACAAGTCGTCGGAATAACGATAATGAGCGTGTTCATAAAGCCGTGCAGAAGGTTCGCTTCACCGAGGACGAACGAATAATTGCTCCATTCAATAACCTCTGGAATCCACTTCGGCGGCAGCTCGAACACCGCGCCTTCTTCTTTGAGCGAAGTCGATAGCATCCATAGAAAAGGAACCGCCATGATCACCGAGCCCGCAATGAGAAACAGGTAAGCAACGGCTTTCCTTATTTGCTCGCCAGCGCGCTTCTTTGAAGATCTGACGCCGATTGCAACATCGGACATGAGCACTTACCTCCTATTCGTAATGCACCCAGCGGCGAGACAACCAGAAATTGAGCAGCGTGATCGTCATCAGCAGAATGCCGAGCATCCATGCCATTGCCGAGGCATAGCCCATCTCCATGTAGCGGAACGCGTTCTGGAACAAGTAATAGACGATCGTGGTCGTCGAGTAATTCGGTCCGCCTTCGGTCATAATCTGGAACCTTGGGAAGTCCTGCATCGCACCGATTATCGACGTGATGAGAATGTACAGCGTCGTCGGCGAGATACATGGAATGGTCACTTTGACGAACCGCTGCCATCCGCCTGCTCCGTCGATTTCGGCCGCCTCGTACAAGCTGCGCGGAACCCCTTGAAGCGCTGCCAGATAGAGCACCATATTAAATCCGAGGCCCGACCATATCCCTTGCAAAATCATCGCCGGCATCGCCCAAGCCTCACTGCTCAGCCAAGCCGGACCCGTGATCCCGAACCAGCCGAGGAAGATGTTGAGAAGGCCGTAATCGGCGTTGAAAATCCACTTCCACAGCAGCGTCATCGCGACGACGGAGCTGATGGTCGGCAGGAAGAACGCGGTCCGGAACAGCCGGATGCCAACTATCTTCTGATTGAGCGCAATCGCAATCGCGAGCGACAGCATCATTCCGAACGGGATGGAAAGCGCGGAGTATATCGTGTTCTTCAGCGTCTTCCAGAAGAGCGGATCGTGAGCGAGCAGCCGGACGTAGTTGTCGGCCCCCGTCAGTTCAGGCGCATGGTAGCCGCTGTACTTCGTAAAGCTGACATATACCGAGAAACAGATCGGAATCATTGCAAACAGCAGAAAGCCCAAGATAGGAGCAGAGATGAAGGCATACGCCCATATGTACATCTTCCGTTTATTGCTCACATCTACCGTCCTCCAATACTTCAGGAGCATGGAAGGAGCTCTATTCGAGCTCCCCCATATGCTCTTTGACAAGATTTCACTTATAGGGTTCCGGTCTTGGTTTACTTAAAGATCGCCGGATTGCCTTCCTTGATCGCCGCATCGATCTTCGGCTTCAGCTCGTTCAGAAGATCGGCTGCCGGTTTCTTCGCTTCCCACATCGGTCCAAGATTTTGGTTCAGCATATCCCACCATTTGGCATTCGGCAGATTCGTCCATGGACCTGGAATTTCGTTCTGAGCCGCCTTGATGAACACTTCCGCATGCTCAGGCTTCTGTCCAGGCTGCAGGAATACATCCGTGCTCGCCATCGACTTGAAGCTCGGAATCGCAAAGCCCATGAGCGATTGTTCCTTCTGCCCCTCTGGGCCGCCCAAGTACTCGACAAGCTTGTAAGCAGCATCCTTCTGCTTCGACTTGCTGTAGATACCGAGACCTACAGAACCGCTCCAGCCAGCCCATTTGCCATTCGTAGGCAGCGGCGCAACGTCCCAATCGAATTTCAGCTTCCGGTAAGTCGGCACCATCCAGCGGCCTTGAATCATCATCGCGAGCTTGCCTGTTTCGAACATTTGGCCGTCATTCATCGCTTTCAGCGCACGGCTGTCCGGAACAACGTTATATTTGTGCGCGAGATCGACTGCGAACTGCAGCGCATCCGACGCTTCTTTGCTATTGAGCAAGAACTCTTTCTTATCTTCGCTGAGGAACTGGCCGCCATTGCCAAGCACGAAGCCTTCCCACCAGATCGGACCCATGCCGTATTGCGTGACTTTATCGCCATTCTTGACCGTCAGCTTCTGCGCAGTCTCAAGGAGCTGGTCGAATGTCATCGGGTTCTCGGCGCTTGGGAATGGAACGCCCATCTTCGTGAAAATATCTTTATTGTAATAAAGGACGGTCGGGCCGATATCCTTCGGCAGCGCGTACAGGTTTCCTTTGCCGGTTACAGCGCCGTCATAACGATAACGGAGGAGCGAGGACTCCCACATGTCGGAAGTATCGATGTTGCTCGTGCTCAAGTACTCGTCGATCGGCTGCAGCAAATCTTGGCTTACCCATCTTCCGAAGTCTCCGTCCGGCACGTAGAAAACGTCAGGAGCGTCGCCGCCAGCAAGAATGGTATTCATCTTGCCAACGTAATCATCCGGGATATGTAGATATTCAACCTTGATGTTCGGGTTCTTCTCTTCGAAGCTCTTGATCAGCTTCGTGAACACTTCCTTCTCGGAAGGGTCGCCCCAGCCGGCAAAACGGATCTTCACCGGTTCAGCGGCTGGCTGATTTGCGCTCGTATTCGCATTATTCGTTGTATTCGATGAGTTCGATGTGGAGGTGTCATTCGTGGTTGCCGAAGTATTACCTGCATTAGCTGCCGCATTGCTATTGCCGCCGTTATTGTTGCTGCTGCTTCCGCATGCCGCTGTACCGCTGATTAACACCGTCAATGCCGCTAAGGCTCCAGCCCGTTTTGTCCATTGATTCATCCTCTTTAGCCCCTCTACTGTTAATTTAAAACGAAACTTTTGTTTTAAATCTCAGATCATCATGCCGAACTGCGAAAAACTTGCGCTTCTCACCTCCAAGCAGGCTAACTTCCCCCGAGAACCACTGTCTTATCACCAATTCCGTCTTTTTTATAAACAAGAATCATGTTACAAATCAAATTATAGGTTTGGTTTGATTTCTTGTCAACGCTTTCAAACAAAAATATTATTATATAAAACAAAATAAAAAGCGCCTGAGCGCCTTTTACAACAAACCTTTTGTTTTATTCTTCATGCAATGCATCATAATGCACTTTCATAATGATATCTTGGTCGTAATTGCCGAACCCCCGCCCGAATAAGTTCATGCCGCCTTTGTTTACGGCATCCGGCTTGACCCCGACTTTGAAGCGAATATAAGGCATCTTCTCCAGCTGCAAATCCCGCAGCGTAATGTCGGAAATCTTCGTATTGTCCACGGTGCTCCGGTGCTGGTCCACGCGGAATGTCTTGAGCAGACCGTACTGGGTGCTGCTGTCATGCCACCATTCGGGATTGTTCTTGCCTCGCCGGTCGCCGAAATCGCCAGGCGAGGTCCATGTTCCGACCTCGATGTTATTGATCCAAACAGTTATGTCCGATGGCCAATCGTTATTGAAATTAGGGGCTTCTGAGCAGAGCTCGAGCGAGAACTCGATCGCCTTCGGCTCGATGTTTCGCGGCAGCGACCGAGGAAACCGGTATTCGAGCCAGCCTTGTCTCAGCCATATAATCTCTGCCGTCTTGCACTCCGGAATGTAGAAGCTCGACGGATCATCTTCCGTAATTATCATCGATTGCGAGTTGGCAATGCCGCAGGTTGGCTGCACATCCACATCGACGAAGTGTCCGATCGGCATTTCGATCTCATACAGCTGCGTCTTGTTCTTGTATCCTTTAATCGGATTCAGAATCAGTCTGACATCATCGAAGTTCCGCTTGCATACTTTCATTGCGCCGCGGCTCGCAGGCAGGATCTCCGTAAGAATCAACCCGGCCTCTTCCAGCACTTTCACATTAACGCCGACGGTAGATACCGGGATGCCCAGCTTCTCACCGATTTCATTAATGTTCATGTTGTTATAATTCAACAGCAGCTTAATAATCTTCAATCTTGTATGGGAGGACAGGGCATGCGTGACCTTCACCAGCTCGTCCGGCTCGTCGATAGACAGCTCCAGCATCAAAAGCTACCCCCTTTATAATATGATTTATGTTCTATAACATATATTTTAAATGGAATGTAGGCTTTTGTATAGAGATGCGGTTGATAATCGACAGTTTTCGACCTTTTGACCAGTTACTTCACCTCAATGACGAAAGGGGCAACGATCACTTTCCCCTTATATTGAAACTGTCCCCACAGCTTATACGTGCCCGCCTTCGGGAATTGCGTATGGAACATGACGTTGGAGCTGGAGCTCATGTCGGTTGCGGCATGAACATGGAGATACTGCTTCGCCTTCTCATCGAGAATGACACAGTGCCCCGCCGTGCCGAGGTAGGGCTCAAGTTCTATGAACTTGCCGGTGGCTGCATCTTTCAGCGTAAAGTTCAGCATCGCCATATCGCCCGCTCGCACTTCTGCAATATCCGGCATCGCCGACAACGTAATTTGCAGTCCATCGACCGTTTGCGTCAGCTGTTTGTCCGGCACCAGCTTCTTCGCGGCAGCCTTCTCCCTCTCTACCTGCAGCCACTGTTTATACACCGTCACCCCTACGCCTTCCGGCATAAACTCCGAAATGAGCAAATACGACCCGCCATGCGGAAAATGCACCTTTGCCCGGAAGCGCCCGTTGCCTGCAAAATCGGGATGTACATGCTCGAAGGTCGACAGGTCGCTGCTCACGACAATCAGATGCATCAGCTTCGTCATATCTTCTGTGAAGTGCTGCACCGGCTGCCCGGAAGGGTCCATCACCTGCAGCTCGATAGAAGCTTCTTCTCCGCTATGCAGCTCGCTGACACCAGTTGTGACGATTGTCGCTTTATAGCCGCGGTCCGAAACATTCGCCATCTGATCCTGCTGCAAGTAATGAATAAGCCCCCTCGAAGGGGGATTAATCTCGACATTGCGCATCGGCTTGCCCGCGCAGCTGCTTAATGCGAGTACGATGATGAGGAGAGTCATTGCCGCATACGCCTGTTTTCCCATTCGCATAGGCCGTTATCCTTTGACACTCGGACGCTGTGCCGCCAGCAGCTGCACGCCAAGCGACACCAACGTCGCTTCTACAATCGCCCCTGCCCATAGCTCTGCAGCCCAACCAATCTCGTCCGTAACATGCATCCATGCAAAATAAAATCCCCACAGCGCGACCGTCAGCACAGCAGCGACAACTCTTCTAGCCCACTCTCTAGCAGGCTGGTCTGCCTTCAGCGCCCGATAGCAAATATCGCCGAGCAGTCCCGCTGCGAATGCGATAATAATGGATTGGTAATTCGCAAATCCGTCCAGCACGTTCATCAGCACCGAAATAATCGTAAAATGCGCGGTCATCACGCCGAACGGCAGCGCCCAGCGTTTCATGAACAGAAACACCGGCACCATATAAACAATCGTATCTACGAGAATATAGCTAAGTCCGCGAGCCTCGTTATCCTCCGCAATAACCCCTGAGCCGAAATTGTACATATACCATTGAACGGTGGATGCCGCCGGCAAGTTATAGCGGAACATCCACGCATACATGAGGAAGAAGCTGACTCCGCCGGTCGTAATGACGAGCGACAGAAATGCAGGAGCGAACTCGCCCCAGCCCGGCTTCACCATGCGCTCATTGTGCCAGCACGCCCGATACGGACTCGATAGAATGAGAATGCCTCCGGTCAGCAGCATGAGATGCGAAGGACTCAGCAATGCCGCGATATTTTTCTCAATGCCGAACACGACGTGCCAGTACATGTCGAACAACCCGCCCAGCAGGAAAATACCGACTCCGATCAAGCCGAGCCCATAACCGACAGGAGCAGCTTTCACCCAAGAAAGTCCCGTCGCCCGCTTCGCGCGGTACAGCAGCCATGCCATCCAAAGTGCTGAAGCCATAAAGCCGGAATACAGGATGGCATGCCAAGGCGTGAAGAACGTCTCCACAACGCCATGATTGTGAGCATACCCATCTACGAAAATACCGCCGATCAGCCACAGCCCAAAAAAGATAGTCATGTAATCCTTGCCTGTCGTCACTCTCACAGCACGTGGTAAAGAAGACGATACCGCTAACGGCGAAGCAGAAGCATTCATCAAGGTCCCTCCGTTTTCTGGTAGATTAACATCTGTTGTTGCCTACTGCTCCATTGTACTATGCAGATTTGCTCCCCAACTACCATGAATTGCAAAAAAAAAAGAAGCCGTCCGGTCGTTAACCGGCGGCTTGCCCGCGTTCCCGTTCACGCAGCTTCCAAACTCCCCTTCGTTCGAGCAAGGCAACGATAGCAGCAGCGCCAAATATCGTTAATAGACTGAGGAGCGGATAACCATAGCGTCCGAAGGTAATAAATGGTAAATGTATGAACCAATAATAGAGAAACGGCAGCAAAATCGGAAGGACGTACTTAAACCGGCGCTGGATGCCCAGCATGACGATCCCGCTGAATCCGATCAGTACGTAAATCCAGTGCACCACATTAATCGCTGGCCTCGGCAGGCCTGGAACCGGCTTCGAGTAGAACGGACTGTCGAACAGCTGAATCGACTTCCCTACTGTGAACCAGTAGGTATAAGCGAACGGCTGATGCGTGAATCCATACTTGATAAGACGCTGCGCAGCCTGTTTCTCGGCGCTGTCGCTGCCTTTGAACAGCGTCTCTTTGTACTCGGGATACTGCTCGAAGAATCCTTTTGCCGGCATGCCTCGCTTGATCAGCGCACCTAACAGCATGGGATTACCTGTTGATTTGGTGAAGGGAATAAATTCATGGAACGCCGTATAGTTGCGAACCCACCAAGGCGTCAGAATCAGCATGCTGCAAACTCCGATGATCGCCGTATATTTCACCATATCCTTCAGTCTGTACCGCTGCATGAGCCAAATGATCAGGAAACAGACGGGGAGCAGCGCACATTGCGGCTTCACGTAACAGGCGATGCCGAGCATGACGCCTGCGATCGCATACGCGCCTGCCGTCTTGCGTTTGACGGCATGAATGATGCTGCATATCAGCAACAAAAAGAGCAGTTTAAACGTCGATTCTGTTAGAATCGCGCCGGAAGCGAACAAGTTCGGCACGTAGATCGCATCTAGGATAACGGCAACCACTGCAACGCGCCTGCCGAGCAGCTCACGGGCAATCGCGAAGATCAGATAGAGCGATACCGTTTGCATGAGACATTGCAGCAGCCGGAAGCCCATCACAGCGGCATCTCGGTCCAGAAATGACATAAATCCGCTCAGCACGACAGGCACGACAGGCATGATATAGTTGGTCGGATTCATGCCGCTGTTATAGACAAGCGTATGGTGCTCGAGCAGCACTTGCGCGGCATAGACGTATTTGACATCGTCGTTGTTGCGCTTCTCGTAGGAGCCTAGCAGGAAATGATCGCCCAGCGTCAACACGACAGTAACATGAACAATAAACACGACAGCCATCATGATCCATATAAACTTCCGCATGCTGGATGTCTCGGAACGTAAGGAGAACACCGTATAACTTCCTTTCCAAATTGCTGGTATTTTATAAAAGTGGCGAATTCTATTATACTATATAGGATTTGGAAAAAAGCAACTATACGTCCGAAGACATGCATGACCGTTTGGTAGAAAGAAGGGATTCCATGAACCACCAGCAGCGCAGCAGCGATATTCTAGTCATTATTCCTGCTTACAACGAAGAAGATACGTTAGTACGAACCGTCCAAGAGCTGAAACGGCATACGCCGTATGACTTCATCGTTATTGATGACGGCTCCAAGGACCATACGCCTGACATTATACGTCAAGAAGGCTTCCCGTCCCTTCGCCATGCCGTCAATCTCGGCATCGGCGGCTCCATGCAAAGCGGCTACCGCTATGCCGATCAGAACGGCTATCCATATGCCATTCAGCTCGATGCCGACGGCCAGCATCGTCCTGCCGATATCGCGAAGCTCGTCGAAGAAATTCAGACGAGCGGCTATGATATGGTCATCGGCTCGCGGTTCGTCGAGCAAAGCAGCTATAGAGGCAGCTTGTCTCGCCGCGCCGGCATTCTCTACTTCCACTGGCTCATTCGCCTGCTGACAGGCGAACGCGTCTATGATCCAACGAGCGGCTTCCGCATCGTCGGGCGCAGAGCGATTGAGATGTTCTCGCGCACTTATCCGACGGATTATCCGGAGGTCGAGGTGCTTGTCAGCCTGTCGAAGCGCGGCTTCAAGATGAAGGAGATCAGCGTCGAGATGCGGAATCGGCAGGGCGGCTCGTCCTCCATCAACTGGTCGAAGTCGATCTATTACATGCTGAAGGTGACGATGTTCTCGGTCATTCGCAAGAGCTTCTCGTGAGTGCGACGCCGATACGTGTTGAAACATTGAAAAGAAATCGAAAGGATAAGGTTAATAGACTATGAATCAGCTTGTCGCCATACTGATTACCCTCTTCTTCCTCGGCCTCATCGTCTCGTTTACGGTGACGCAGAAACTGAAAGACCGCTATGCCTTTCTATGGCTAGTCACGGCTATCGCCGGCGTGCTTGCGGCAGCGTGCATTCCTGTGCTGAACCGGTTCGCACTGTGGTTGGGCATTGCGTATATGCCGACGTTCGTTTTTCTCATTACGATCATTTTCATCCTGGCGCTGTTAGTGAGGCAGACGATGAGCTTATCGAATCAGTCGGAGAAGATGAAGAGGCTGACGCAGGAGTTCGCCGTCATGGAGAAGAAGCTGCTGGATATGCAGAAGGCTGCAGAAGGGCAGCGTGATTCCGTATGAACATCTCCTCCTTCCTGCTCATTCTAGCGAATACACTCATGCTCGTATCCGGGCAGTTCCTATGGAAATATGGGCTCATGCAGCGTGAGAAGCCGTTCGAGTCGATACGGACCATCATCGAGGTGATCCTCTCCCCGTACATTATCGGCGGCTTGTTCATTTACGGCTGCGCGACGGTGCTGTGGCTGTTCATCCTCACCCGCGTCGATCTCAGCCTCGCATATCCGATCCAAAGCTTGGCCTATATTATCTCGATCATCGGCGCGTACTACTTCTTCGGCGAGTCACTGTCCATGCTGAAAATAGTCGGCTGCCTGCTCATTCTAGCTGGCGTTGCATGTATCGGATTCTCCGGGAAGTATGCTTGAGAAAGAGCGAAGCACGGCTCGCAGCCGTGCTTCCTCGAGTTGCGTATATTTTCAGTGCAATGGGATTAACTTGATGGAGGGGATTATCTCGGCGCCAGCGTAGTGCGAATACGATCATCCCCGCTCCGCCCTTAACCCTCATCTTACTCTCACCTCTCAGCCCTAAATCCTCAACCTTCCACCAACGTGCCTATGATGGATAAATCCAGCATAGAAAGGCGATTTCGGCGAAAACCGCATGCTATATTGGAAATTTCCACTCATTTCAGCTCGAAAACGACGAATTGAGCCCTGTCCCACCTATTTCTACTTATGTGAATGAACTTTTTTTCACAACAAAAAAAACGCAGCCGTGATTCTGCTGCGTTCCGCCTGTCGAGGTGTTTCTCGACAGACTAAGCATGGTAACTACCGTGCTCACATTAATAAGCTTACTCGTTCTCGCCGATGCCGCACGCATCGTCCGTGCACACTTGACCGTCCTTGCCTGACGAAGACGGGTCAAGAATAATAAGAGGCTTCTCTTCCTCCCAGCTCTTGTTCAGCACATCGAGGAACACGTCGCTCTGCTGCGCGCCGGATACCGCATATTTGCGATTGATGACGAAGAACGGCACGCCGTTCGCGCCAAGCTGGTTCGCTTCCGCGCACTCTGCAAGCACTTCCTGCTTATACGCATCGCTGTTCAGCGCTGCTTCAAGCGCCTCCGGATCAAGACCCGCTTCGGCTGCGATGCCCTTCAGCGTCTCCAGCTTCGCAATATGCTTCGAGTCGGTGAAATACGCCTTGAACAGCAGCTCCGCCACTTCCGTCCGCTTGCCATGCGCCGCTCCAAAGTGAATGAGGCGGTGCGCATCGAACGAATTCGCCGGAACCGCGTGGTCAAAGTTGTACTCAAGACCAAGCGCAGCGGCTTGCTGCACGAGACCTGCGTGCATCTGGATCGATTGCTCGCGGCTTACGCCGTACTTCTTCGCAACGAGTCCGTACACATCGTGATCCGGGTCCTTCGACGCATTCGGGTCGAGCTGGAAGCTGCGGAAGATCACCTCGACCTCGTCTTTATGCGCAAACTGCTCAAGTCCCGCTTCAAAGCGGCGTTTGCCAATATAGCAGAACGGACACATAATGTCCGACCAAATTTCAACTTTCATCACTAGCGGCTCACTCCTTCTCTCGTGTAGCTCCATTATAGTCCTCGCCTACAAGTAAGACAATGTTTGGGAAAGGTTCGAAGACATAATCGCATTCGCGAGCTCACGATTCGGAAAACCCCGCTGCAGCAGCTTGAGTCCCCCGGTCGCACAGGAGATGTGATGGCATAGCTTGTAGAAGCGCATTCTGACCGGGTCGAGGTCCTCTCTTGCCAAGTAGCGCTCGTAGCCCGCGAACCGGAATTGCAGAAAACTATGCTCATATTCCTGGTCAAAAAACGCCGCACCTTCGATATCGATCAAATACGGCTCAAGCTGCTCATTCACCAAAATATGATCAGGCCCAAGCTCGCTATGGATAAAGCGATAATCGGCGCGAGGAACGATTCCCGCACGAATTCGTTCGAGCAGCTCCTCAAGCCTGCCTTGCTTCAGCTGCGACAGCTTCGTTTCCTGAGCTAGAAACGCCAGATTCCGTATCGCATTGTCATGAATACCCGCTTCACAGCTGACACGCTGACCATCGCCATCAGGCAGCCGCCCGCCAGCAGTAAGCGGCCCCCAGCTCGTATGGCGAATCTGATGCAGCTTCCCAAGCAGCTCCCGGCAACCGCCAAGCACCTGATCCCGAACCGCTTCAGACGGATGGTTCATATACGGCTCCAGATCGCCGCCTCCGATATATTCCACCAAGGCGTAATCGAACGAATACTGCTCCTGCGACGTGTTCATCGCGTAGATCGCAGGTGTCCTGATTCCGTGCTCTCGCATGAAGCGATTATTACTGCGGAACAGCTCCGCCCCGAAGGATCGCTGTCCCCCATTTTCCTCCGCCGCCGCTTCTTCAACCTCGGCTTGAAAATAATTGTGCGAGATGTCCCAAATATACAGCATCAACGTGAAGCCGTTCACCGTCCGCACACGATAAACCACCTTTTGCGCGCCGCCGTGCATGTTCACCGCATCTGCCACTGCAAACTCATTTCCTAACGCTCGCCGCACCTCGCTCGTCAGATTCTCCGGCCGTATCGGACAGCTCCAGTCCGATCGCACCCCGTTGTTTCCCCGCTCACTCATGCCCTCACAACTCCTTCCCTCGTGCAAGTCTCACCAACAACCATATCGAAAAACCCGCAGAAGATATAGACTGTTTCGAGACCGGATGTTATGATGTTGAATGAGTTCTATGCTTTTTCACCTTTACATAAACAAAAGCCTTGGAAGACCCAGTCGGTCCTCCAAGGCTTTCTTTATTAGCCACATTATTAGCCACGAATAATATCTTCGATGCTTGCCAGCTCTTCGCTCGTGAACGACAGATTGTTCAGCGCCGCCACGTTGTCTTCGATTTGGCTGACACGGCTTGCGCCGATCAGCGCGGAAGTAACGCGTCCGCCGCGAAGCACCCATGCGAGCGCCATCTGCGCCAGCGATTGGCCGCGTTCTGCCGCGATTGCGTTCAGCTTGTTCAGCTGCGCTACGCGCTGAGCCGTAACCGAGCTCTCTTGCAAGGCGCCGGTCTTGCTTGCCGCGCGCGAATCCGTCGGAATGCTGCCGGTCAAATATTTGTTCGTCAGCAGTCCTTGTGCCAGCGGACAGAAGGCGATGCTGCCTACGCCGTTCTCTTCGAGCACATCCTGCAGGCCGTTCTCGATCCAGCGGTCAAACATATGGTAGCTCGGCTGGTGGATCACCAGCGGCGTGCCAAGCTGCTTCATAATCTTGATCGCTTCCGCCGATTGCTCAGCGCTGTAGCTGGAGATACCAACGTATAGCGCCTTGCCGGAGCGAACCATATGGTCAAGCGCGCCCATCGTTTCTTCAAGCGGCGTCTCCGGATCCGGACGGTGCGAATAGAAAATATCAACGTATTCCAAGTTCATCCGTTTCAAGCTTTGCTCAAGGCTAGCGATCAGGTACTTGCGGGAGCCCCACTCGCCGTAAGGGCCTGGCCACATGTAGTAACCGGCTTTGGAGGAGATGATCATCTCGTCGCGGTATGGTTTAAAGTCCGTCAGCATCATTCGGCCGAACATTTCTTCAGCCGAGCCTGCCGGAGGACCGTAGTTGTTCGCTAGATCAAAATGCGTGATGCCGAGGTCAAAAGCACGCGTCAGCATCGCGCGGCCGTTCTCATACGTATCCACGCCGCCGAAATTATGCCACAATCCAAGAGAAATGGCCGGAAGCTTCAGGCCGGAACGTCCAACGCGATTGTACTTCATCGAACCGTAACGATCATTATTTGCCGAATATACCATGTTCATCGCTCCTCTATTCGCATACTGGTATGAAACCTTCTAAATCTTACAACAATTTACAAGATGGCTCAAGCTTGTCCTTGTCCGGCCGCAACGAGAGGCAATGTAAAATATTCTGCCCGCGCATCGCTCTTACCGCCGCCGCTGTAGATGACGATCAGCAGCGTCTCTTCCTCCGTCGACACGACGCCTTCTGCCAGGTACTTCTTCAGATTGAACGGCAGCTGCTCAATGACCGCATGCTTCTGCAGCTCCTTCTCACCCAAGCCTAGCTGGGCGAACTGCTCAGATACATCCTGCGGACGCTCCGCGAGACGATGCATCCAGCCTCCCAACTCCTGCTTGTCCATTGCAAAATCCCACCAAACCTTGCGCGGCTTGTAGTTATGCTGCAGGAAGTAGTCGAGCTTCATGAGGCCAAGCGCAACGTCGAGCGACCACTCTTCTCGCTCTGCCAGCGCTTGCTTGCCATGCTTCTCCGAGAGAAACGCCCAAAGCCGCGAGAATAGATCCTCCAGCTGATGGCCGATTTTCTGCCAGCCGCGTCCTTCCCAGAAGTCGCCGAACTGCTGGAAGAAATCGAACGCCGACGGGAATGCCCGCTCCACAAGATAGAGCAGCGCATGGTCCATCCGGTGCGCGTTCCAATATTTCTCCAGCACGTCCTCTACCCGCTTAATGCGCACAATGTCCGAGAACGGCATAATGTCATTGCCTAGAATCTCGTATGGCGCGCGGTCCATATAGATATAACCGTGCTTCTCCGCATCGAGGCGCATCCCCGTGCCCCGCAGCATCTTCAAGAAGCCGAGCTGCAGCTCTTCGGGGCGAAGCTCGAATACGTCATTGAACGTTTTGCGGAAGGAGTTGTAATCCTCGTGCGGCAAGCCGGCGATAAGATCAAGATGCTGATCGATTTTGCCGCTCTCTTTGACCTTCATGACGGTACGGGTCAGCTTCGTGAAGTTCTGACGGCGCTGCACCGCTTCGTTCGTCAAGTCATTCGTCGATTGCACGCCGATCTCGAACCGGAAGATGCCGGGAGGCGCATGCTCCGCCAAGTAATCCAGCACCTCTGGACGCATAATATCCGCGGTAATCTCGAACTGGAACACGCAGCCGCGGTGATTTTCGATCAGGAACTGGAAGATCTCGAGCGCATAGTCGCGCTTAATATTAAACGTCCGGTCCACGAACTTAATCAGCTTGGCGCCGGAATCGATCAAGTAGAGGATGTCCGATTTGGTCCGCTCCATATCAAAGTAACGAACGCCGACCTCGATGCTCGAGAGGCAGAACTGGCAGCTGAACGGACAGCCCCGGCTCGTCTCGAAATAGACGACACGACTGGCAAGACGCGGCACATCCTCTGCAAAACGGTGCGGGGACGGCAATGTCGCCAGATCCAGCTTCGGACGCGGCGGGTTCACGATGATCTCGATTCGCCCGTCTTGATGCTCCTTGCGGTAAGCAAGCCCGAAGACGAGATGAAACTTGCATGTGCTGGACAGCTCGGTCAGCAGATGGTGAAACGTCTCTTCCCCTTCGCCGACGACGATATAATCGACCTGCGTCAGCCGCTCCATCCAGAATGGCGTGTCATAGCTCACTTCCGGACCGCCGAGCACGATCTTGATGTCCGGCTTTATTTTGCGGAGCATATCTATGACTGTAATCGTCTCTTCAATGTTCCAGATATAACAGGAGAATCCGACAACATCGGCGTTTCTCGCATACAAATCCGCCACGATGTTCATCGCCGGATCCTTGATCGTATATTCCGCAATATCGATATCAAAATCTTTCTCGCTATACGCCTTCAAGCAGCGCAGAGCAAGCGAGGTGTGAATAAATTTAGCGTTTAACGTCGCCAGTACGACTTTCATCTTCGTCATTCCTTCATCTAGAGCTTGGATAGAAACCATTCCTTTATTGTAACGAACTTGCACGCAAAAAAGAAGAGCAGTTCAGCCCCCCGCACCTTGCAAGCTGTGAAGACAGCTGGCTGCCGGAACTAAAACTGCTCTCTCGCAAGTTACGTACGTACTTTCACTAGTACTTTCTCTTTGCCTTGGAACTCGATCACCGGGAAGCGAACGCGCCACTTGCCGTTGCCTTCATCGGTCACTTCGCCTGCAGCAAAACCGCGCGGTTCGAAACTGAACTCTTGGTCATAGTAGACCGTCAGCTGAATCTTGTCGTCTGGCAGCATTCGGCGAAGCTCATAGCCGGTATTGATTGCCCAGAGGCGGAAATCTTGATTCGATTCATCGCCGTAAACCATATAGAAGCTTGGATCAATAACGGCATTAATGACGAGCCAGCCCTCGGAATCGCGCTTCACGTCGAACTGCTTCAGTTCTGTCGTGCCTTGCGATGTTTGAATAGATGAGAACTGATCATCCAGCAAATCGCGGATTTTGTCCGTCGAAGCGCCAACGAGCGTATCCGGCAGCTCCTGCGGCAGGAATTCGATCTTCGCTGGCGGGCTGTCTTCAATATCGTAAAGCAGCATTTGAATGTTCATCGATGAGATCGCGAAATTCAAGTCTGCTTGCGTTGCATCAATGCCGGACGATGTAATCCCAACCAGCTGTCCGTAATCGTTGAACAAGCCGCCGCCCGAGCTGCCATGGTCGATCGGTACGCTGATTTGGTAGAGCTGCGCGCCGTCGAAAGTGATGTTGCTGATGATGCCGTCCGACACCGTATTTTGCAAGCCTAGCGGGCTTCCGATTGCGATGACATGATCGCCTTTATAAGCGGAGAAGCCAATTTCGACCGGCTCGATGCCAAGCGCCGACTTCGTCTGGATGATCGCGAGATCGGAATCCTTGTCATAACCGACGACGCCTTGAATAGCAACCTCTTTGCCGTTCAGCATAACGACGCTGCCTTCCTTGGCGCCCTGCATCACGTGGTAGTTTGTGAGAATCCGATTGTCGCCGACGACAACGCCGCTGCCTTGCGCGATATCCGTCATGATCATGACGACTTTATTATCATTCTTATCGACGATCTGCTTCGTTGTCAGAGCTACAAGAGCTTTCTCCTGATCCTTCTGCTCAGCAGCCTCTTCGGCTTTCTTCATAATCGCTTCAATCGATGTAATGCGAATCGTGTTGTTCGCAACGAGCTGAACATCAGCGCCAAGCGCTTCCGCGACGAAACGAAGCGGAACCATTGTAGCGCCTTTCACCTGCTGCGGAGCCTGCGATAGCGTAATCGTCTTGCCGTTCTGCACCGCTTTCTTCGATCCAAGCTGCAGCGAAATCGTTGTGCGTCCTTTCACGACGAAGATCGTCTTCGTCGATGCTTCCCAAGTCACATTCGCTTTAAGCGCGCTGAAGATAGAACGCATCGGGACGAACGCTGTTCCTTTAATGATTTGAGCTGCCGGATTAAGGACAAGCTTCTTGCCGTCCAGAACGACCGTATATGTCGTCGATTGGGCGGATATAGCCGTTGCGGCTGCGGTGGTCACTGCGGCGTGCGCCGAGTGAGGTGCTAAAGTAATTGGCGATAAAATAAGGCCTGCGGATAATACGGATAACAGCATCTTGCTCTTCCATTTGTTTGTCCAATTCACGCTGAGTGTTCCTCCAATAATCTCCTAAATCTTACATCTCTATCTCTCGTAATCGTAACACTCGCACTCTAGTTTGTCTATGAATTGCACATGAAGAAATAGATAGCAAAAAAAGGCTATTGCTGCTTGAATTCCGTAGGCGTCAGCCCGGTCTCCTCTTTGAAATTGCGTGAGAAATAGTGAATGCTCGCATAGCCAAGCCGCTCCGCGATCACTTCCATCTTCTCGCCGCTCAATAAGTAGTACTTGGCTTTGCGGATTCGTTCGGAGATAAGATATTGCTTCGGACTCTCGCCGGTGCATTTTCGAAATAGAGAGGAGAAATAGATAACGTGATAGCCGCACAGCGCGGCAAGCTCGTTCACGGTCCAATTCTTCTCCGGCTCTCTATTAATCGCCTGCAGGGCGGGATCGATCTTGCTCTGCTCCAGCGAGCGCGGGCGTTTCGTTAGTTGATTGCGGACGATCGTGGCGATCAGCTCCGTCATCAGTGCGCGAAGGACGATTCGATAGCCGGGCTGCTCGTTCAAGTATTCTTTTACAATGCGCATTAGGATAGGCTCTAGGCCTGGCATGTTGAAGAAAGGCGGCAGCTCCAGCAGCTCTTTGTTGTCGATTTCAAGCTTGTAGCTGGGGCGTATACTCTTATGGAGTGCTTCCTCGCTGCATGTTTCGATCGAGAAAGCAGGGTGGACCGGCTCTAGTGATTCCTGACAGTAGGCAAAATGTATCCCGATGAAGACGGCGTCCGTTCGCGTGATGATACGGTGCGGGCAATGGGGTCCGTACAGCGCGCTGTCTCCGGCTGTAAGTGTTTGATGGTCCTCGCCTATTTGCATATCGGCCTCGCCTGAGAGAAGGCAGAACAGCTGATAGTCCGGGATAATGCGCGGTCCCCAATACTCGGCTGCGGGCACTTCGGCGTGGCTCGCAAAGTTGACCGTCGGCTGCAGATCATCAATCGTGCCGAGGACAATTTGGCGGGAAGGATTAGGGTCTGATGACATACGGCGAACTCACCTCGCGGCTGGAAGGATATTTGAAAAGTGCAAAGCCCTGTTTCGTCTGTGTAAATACACCGCTTTCAATCTGCTATATGCTTGGTACATAGAGCTGAACGCAACACCAAAGGCTTACGGCGTAAAAGTAAAACGTAAAGAACAAGGCGTAACTCGTAGAGTGAAAACAATTAAAAAGACTTTTAAGGAGGAATTGCTTCTATGCTAAGTCAAGCACAAATTGCGGAGTTTGAAAACAACGGTTTTCTTAAAGGTGACGTCGTCCTGAGCGACGCCGAGGTCGAGGAGCTTCGCGAGGAGCTCGATAAAGTGATGAATGGCGAGTCGGTGAAGAAGCCTGTGCTGAATCATAACATGCTGGGCTCCGATTCTCCTTACGACAATATGAAAATGGTCGCGAGCGAGAAGGTTGTCCAAATCGTTAATATTTGGCTCGCCAGCGATCGATTCCTGCAGCATGCCGCGAATGAACGCATTTGCGAAGAAGTTGCCCAGCTGTGCCACTCCAATTCGCTGCGCATCTGGCACGATCAAATCCAATATAAGCCGCCGATTACTGGCGGTCCTACTCACTGGCATCAGGATCATCCGCTCTGGCCGATCATCCAGCCAGCCGACCTCGTCAGCGCATGGGTCGCGCTCGACGATGCGGTCATCGAGAACGGCTGCATGTGGATGGTGCCGGGCAGCCACAAGTGGGGCAATCACCAGCGCTACCTCTCCAGCACGCCGGACTTCAAGCCATTCCACAAGCAGCCGGAAATGCTGCCGAATAACGCGGTCGTGGAAGCCGTGCCGTTCGAAATCAAGAAAGGCCAAGTGGGCTTCCACCACTGCCTGACATGGCACGGCAGCCCGCACAACCGCTCCGAGATGAAGCGCCGCGCCATTGCCGTGCACTACATGCCGGGCCATACCCGCTACGAGCCGATCGGCGAGCACGTCATGCTCTCTTACGTCAACGTGAAGCCGGGCGAGCTGCTTGTGGGCGATCATTTTCCAGAGGTGTACCGGAAGCAGGGGGTACAGGTGTAGAGCTTTGGTGGTTGGGGTTAGAAGCCGCGCGGAATGCGCGGCTTCTTTGCTTTTGGGGGCGCCGCGGCGGTGGGTGGCGGCGGTGGCGCGGGCGGTGGCGGTGGCAGGCGACGCGATCGGAGGCGGTTAGCGCGGGGGCGGCTCTGCCGCAGCAGGCGCGGGATTGAGAGTCGGGATTTCCGACTCTCAGATGCTTTTTCGCGGATTTCGCCACTGAGAGTCGGGTTTTCCGGCTCTCGGTGCGTTTCCACCGCGTTTTCGCGAGCGATTAGCTGCTGAGAGTCGGATTTTTCAACTCTCAGCAGCTAATACGCGGGATTTTGCCATTGAGAGTCGGATTTCCCGACTCTCAGCTCGCCAACCAACTCCCGCCGTCCTCTGAGAGCGGCTTTATCCTCTCTCAGCAAGTTTAAGGTTAGTTACTCCCCCCACTCCGCCGCTGAGAGTACCTTGTTTGCTCTCTCGAGCAACATTCGGCGGTTTTTCTACGTTGAAAGCGTCCCCACCATTTGTGCGCACACGCTACTTTCGGTATAGTAAATGCGATAACTAATTTGAATCGTACTAGGAGCGTCAGATAGATGGAAAAGAAACATTCAGCACGGCCGCCGAAACAGCGGCAGCGATCCCCGCGGAACGGTGGTAGCTCGGCTCGGCCGGAACACGCGCCGCGGCGCGAATCTGCCGCGCAGGCGCAGCAGCCAGGCCGCGCACAGGGGCAAGCTCCCCGCGGCAAATACGCTGCCGCCAACCGGCGACCAGCCGCAGCGCCTGCAGCTCGGCGGCCAGTCCCAACCCCGCGCCCGGCAGCACCAGCGCCGAGCAAGAGCTATGAAGTGACAGAGCCGGCGGAGCTGCTCACATTCTTGCTGCAAGCCGTGAAAAGCGAAGGCCGCAACGCGATCAAGTCGATGCTGAGCCGCGGACAGATTGCCGTCAACGGCACGACGCAGAAAGTGTACAACTTTATGCTGCAGCCAGGTCAGACCGTGACGGTCTCGAAAGAACGCATCGTCGAGACGCCGCCGCTTATCGGCCTCACGATTCTCTATGAAGACGCCGACGTCATTGTCGTCATTAAGGAAGCTGGCCTCCTGTCCATTGCTTCCGAGCAAGAATCGGAGCTCACCGCATACCGGCAGCTGACGGCGCACGTACGCGCCAGCAATCCGAGCGGACGCATCTTCGTTGTGCACCGGCTGGACCGAGACACATCCGGCGTCATGATGTTCGCCAAGAGCGAGCAAGTTCAGCAGCAGCTGCAAACGACTTGGCAGGAATCGGTCACGGAACGCACTTACATCGCGCTCGTTGAGGGCAAGGTGCGTAAGCAGGAGGACACCATCTCGTCTTATCTCAAAGAGAGCAAGACGCTCAAAATGTACTCCGTTTCGAACCCTACCGATGCCCAGCACGCCATCACGCATTACAAGGTACTGCAGCAGAACAGCGCCTTCTCCCTGCTTGAAGTGTCGCTTGAAACCGGACGTAAAAACCAAATTCGCGTTCATATGGAAGACATCGGTCATCCGATTGTCGGCGACAAGAAGTACGGCTCGAGATCCAAAGCGCTTAACCGCCTTGGCCTGCACGCCCGCGTTCTCGCATTCGTGCACCCGACAACCGGCAAACTGGTCCGCTTCGAGTCTGACATCCCGCGTTCTTTCTTGCAGCCATTCAAAGAAGGCTATACGCCAAAATAACAAGGAGGCAGCCTCCGACATGTCCAAAGCAGACAACATGCTGGCCATTCTATGGCTGCTCAAAACGAATAAACGGATGACCGCCAAGCAGCTGGCTGACGCGCTCGAAATGCACATTCGCACCGTATACCGCTACATTGACGCACTGTGCGCAAGCGGCGTTCCCATCGTTGCCGATGCCGGGCATAACGGCGGCTACAGCTTGCTCGAGCACTTCAAGGAATCGCCCCTGTTCTTCGACCTCGAGGAACAGAAGGCGCTTGTGCAAGCAGCCCTCTTCGCTGAGGAAGCGGGCTATCCTTACGGCGATGCGCTGAAGCGGGCCATTACGAAGCTGAAACGCTACACGAATGAAGAGCAGCGCAGCGAGCTCGACCGTCACTCGAACGCATTCGAAGTCGTTAGCGCGTCACCGGCCAGCACTTTCGCCATCGAAAGCCATCTGCAGCAGCTCGAGCAAGCCGTCGCAAGCTGCAGCACGCAGATCATCGACTACCGAAAAGGCTTCGGCCTCGATATCGAGCAGCGCAGCATCAACCCGTACGGTCTCATTCACTGGCGGGGAAAATGGTATATTATCGGCTACTGCCTGCTCCGCGAAGACATCCGCAGCTTCCGAGTCGACCGCATTCAGGCGATCACTGGGACGGACGACCGCTATGAACGCCCTGCTGATTTCTCAGCCCGCGACTTTCTAAGACACAACATGAAGCCGTGGCTCACAAGTGAAGAGCAGCTCATCCGCGTCGTCATCCAAGGAAATCCGCGGGCGCTGGAATCTCTTGCTGAGCACTGGATGTTCGATGGTTCATTGATCGAGCGCACGAGCGATGAAGCACATTTTATGATGGATGAGAAATCACTGCTGACTTATATCCCCTATCATCTGATTAGCTACGGCATGCGCATTCAAGTGCTGGAGCCTCAGTTACTCCGGGAGCATCTGGTTGAGCTGATGACAAAACTGCTTGCCTTTTATCAAAATCCGACAAATTTCGATAAATGAAGGAATTGTAAAGAATCGCGAGCATACGAGAGAAAACTAGGAGAAACATCTTAGTTTTCGATTTATTTTAATTTTTCTGAATATTTACACAATGGGCTAATAACCTGTACACTAAGGTCAGATCAAACAAGTCGCTCTCTTCCCTCAACTTAAGGGAAACCAAGGAACCGACGAGAGGCGCTGGTGATCAACCTCAAGCTTTCAGTCTTAGCAGAGAGGGGATAGTCCATTGAAATAGGTTAGCGAAGTATGTCCCCCTATTCTTTCGGAAAGGAGTATCCGGTTTAGTATTTCGGGACATGCGGGGCCTAGAAGCAAGGGCGGCGGATATGTGTGAAATCAATTAGTTCAAGTAAATCGAGTAAATCAATTAAATCAAGTAAATTTAAAATTAATGAACGAACGAAAATGCAAAGCAACGGCAGTTGTTTGAAGTGAATGGAGTGCAGGTTACAATTGAATAGTATAAGTGAGTATCGATAGGGATTCCGGTTGTCTTAGACAAGCGGGATCCCTATTATACTTTTATACATATGGAGAACGCTTTAAGATCCGGAGCCCATGGCTTCGGATTTTTGGGTTTGACACGCGAATTAAATTTGATTATTATATAATTAGATGAACATTAAATTAGATAAAGAGCTAACAACAAACTAAAATCAGACCTTAGAAAGGCAGGCCTCTGCAATGATGCAGCTCGATAAAATCGTCAATTACCACAAAGCGTTGGCTGATCCCACCCGGATGCGTATTTTGATTCTGCTGTCGGAGGGCGAACTGACCGGGCAAACGTTAGCGGAGAAGCTGTGTCTCTCTCCCGCTACGATTACCCATCATGCCGCCAAGCTGCGCGCTGTCAGCTTGATTCATGAGCGGCGTGATAAGAATGCGATCTATTTCTCGCTGGACCGCTATTTCTTGAAGCAGTATGAAAGCTCGCTCCAGTCTATTCTGGCGCAGCCAAGCGAGAGCAGCACAACAGCAGAGAAGGAGTTGGAAACGATGGAAGAGAAGAATGAGCGCTTGAAGCAGTCCGTTCTACGCAACTTTATGACGGCAGATGGCAAGCTGAAGCATATTCCGGCGCAGCTGAAGAAGAAAAGAATCGTGCTGGAGCACCTTGCGGAACAACTCGAAGACGGTAGAAAATATACGGAGAAGGAACTGAACACCTTCATTCAGCAGTATCATGCCGACTTTGCGACGATTCGCCGGGAATTCATTATGCATGCGTACTTGTACCGTGAGAAAGAAGTATACGAGCGAAACCCGCGGGAAATGTGGGAACGCTGGGAGACATTATCTTAGGAGGACTGATCGATCGATGAGCACCGCTTCAAATCCAAACTCAAACTCGAATATCGCAAAAACACCGGCCCCCCCCTACTATGCCGTCATTTTCACTTCTGAACGAACGGATGGCGATAATGGGTATGATAAGATGGCTGACCGAATGGTCGAGCTAGCCGCTGAACAGCCCGGTTATCTCGGCAACGAGAGCGTCCGAGATAGCAACGGGGTCGGCATTACCGTCTCCTACTGGGAGTCGCTCGAATCGATCAAGAACTGGAAGGAAAATCCGCTCCACCTTGCCGCTCAGCGCAAAGGGCAGACCGATTGGTATCAGTCCTATGCCGTACGGATTACACGAGTGGAACGCCAGTATTTCCTCTAATCGAGTAGGAGGAGGCGGCTAGCCTCCGTCCTCTCACACCACCGTACATGCGGGTCCGCATACGGCGGTTCCAAAAGGTTAACAAAGCTCCAAATAACGAGAAAGCATACTCTTCAGCCCTTTCACTTCCCAATAGGAAGTCGGAAGGGCGTTGTTTGTGTTTCGGGACATTTCCCATGCACCACGCCTTGAATTCGCCATGATCAGACTCGCCCATTTTGGTACGCCAAGTGCTCGAAGCTCGCGGATCCGGGTGCGTACCCGTTTCCATTGCTTCCACAGACACATTCGAAGTCTTCGGCGTATCCATTGATCGAATCGTTCGCAGTGACTCTTTGC
>NZ_QTTN01000057.1 GCF_003386535.1 Paenibacillus taihuensis | reverse complement strand
ATCTCGATGGTTGGATAAGAAGAAGACTCCGGTCGGTACAGCTGCGAAGCTGGAGGAAGATAAGGAAACTTCATCGAGAGATGCGCAAACGAGGATGGGATAGAGAACTGCCGGGGTTACGAATGACCGCTTGGCGCAGCTCCTACTCGACGTATGCGCAGTATGCGATGCCAAACAAGTGGTTTGAAGAAATCGGTCTAAGTAGTTTGTCCTCGATCCAAAAAGACCTTCATCCCCAACGGGGATAATCATGGAGGAGCCGGATGCGATGACCCGCACGTCCGGATCTGTGAGAGGCCCATGCAATTGCGCATGGGCCTACTCGATTTTCGACAAAATTCGATTCGATCTTCCTGAATATCCCAACGATGCTATATTGGATTTGAAGCGATGCTGCTAGTCCTTGGGAATAGAAGCAGCCTCGCCAAACCATCCTAATATTAGTCACTTGAACAAATTCCGCTCAAGATGCGAACGGTTATATTTAAGGGGGAGCTAGCTTGACGATGACATCGGAGCAGCGCATCACGCTGCATGGCTTTAACAATTTGACCAAATCGCTAAGTTTCAACATGTATGACATTTGCTTTACGAAGACGAAGGAAGAGCGTGAGGCATACATCAAATATATCGACCAGCAATACAACGCGGACCGGCTTACAGCTATTCTGAAATCGGTTGCGGATATTATTGGCGCGTACGTGCTCAATGTGGCGAAGCAGGACTATGAGCCGCAAGGCGCAAGCGTGACGATGCTCGTCTCGGAAGGGCCGATTGAGCAGGCGCCTGAGGAGTCGTTCGAGGAGTCGCCGGGTCCGCTGCCGAAAGCGGTTGTCGCGCACCTGAACACGAGTCACATTACGGTACATACGTATCCGGAGTACCATCCGGACGAAGGCATCAGCACGTTCCGTGCGGATATCGACGTATCCACCTGCGGAGAGATTTCGCCGCTCAAAGCGCTGAATTACCTCATTCATTCCTTTGACACCGACATCATGACGGTGGATTACCGGGTGCGCGGATTTACGCGCGATATCAACGGGTACAAGCTGTTCATCGATCACGATATCAGCTCGATTCAGAACTATATTCCGGCTGAAGTCAAAGACCTGTACCAAATGATTGACGTGAACGTGTATCAGGAAAATATTTTCCATACGAAGTGCAAGCTCCGCGAATTCGATCTGAACAACTATTTGTTCGGCTATACGAAGGATACGCTCAGCAAGGAAGAGCAGCTGGAGATTGAGAAAAGCGTGAAGTGGGAGATGGATGAAATCTTCTACGGCAAAAACATGGTGTTTAATTAATCGAAATAAGTTTCGCAGCAGGTGGCGAATACTTATTTGCGAGCTTAATCGAAATAAGAAAGAGACCCTCAGCAAGGAGCGCTCGCGCACTCCGGTACTGGGGGTCTCTTCGTGTTGTGAAGAGCAGATTATTTCATGACTGCACTCATATGCGCTTCAGTAATGGACCAGTGTGAAGTTGTCCAATATTTCGCTTTATCCTTGATCAGGATAATTTGCGGGGACTCGTGCTTCACAGCCGTATCTTCAGCGATTTGGTTGGAAACAGGTCTCGACTCGATCACTTTCACAAGTACGAAGTCCGTGTCGTCTTGATCCTCGTTGTTCTTCAAGTAGTTCGAGAACTCCGTGAATGCGTTCGCGCTTACCGGACAAGTCGTACTATGCTTGAACACAACGAGCGGACGTGTGCTGGAGCCTTCGAGGGCTGTATTCCATTCTTCGACGGTTGTCAGTTCTTTCAATGCTGGCATAATGAGCAGTCTCCTAACTGTTATAAAATGAGTTACAGTACACCATCTCTAACATCATATCATAACGGGGACCAGCCATTCCAGTTTACGCGATCCGCTTATTTCTGCTGCAGCAGCATCGTCCACAAGGATGCTGGCTCATAGCCAAGGCGCCATGCGGCAAGACCAGCCAGATCGTACTTCTTGGCGATGGTCAGGCGTGCTTTGACCGAATCAGCGGTCTCCGCCCAGAATACATGCGTATAGCCGTCTGAGCCAGTGTACTTGTACTTGTTCTGACCCGATATCGGGTCATAGGTGCCGACAGCGCCGGTTTGTTGGATAATCGTTGGCAGATCGCCCATGAGCAGCGCCCGGTTGCCTACAAGATTGCCGATCGCGTCGATGCTCCACTCCCGTACATAGAACGGAACTCCAAGCATCAGCTTGTCGCGTGGAATCCCGTACGCCAGGAACTGCTTCACGCCTTCCTCGACCCAGGACAGCTCCGCAACAGAGCCAGCTTCCGTGCTGCCTGTCCAGTGCTGGTCATAGGCCATAATCATGACCATATCAACGATGCCTGCGAGTGCATTGTGATCGAACGCTGTTTTCTCATCCCACTTCACGTCGCCGCGAGGCAGGTCGATTGAAACGGTGAGTCCAGCCCCGTGAGCCGCTTTGGTAAGAGAACGAATGAATTCGGTATACAGTGCGCGGTCTCCGCCAGCCATCATCTCGAAATCGACATTGACGCCTGCAACATGGAGCGCCTTCAGCTTGCCGACGAGCGTGTTAATGAACTTCGTCTTCGCGGCATCGTCGCGCAAGAAAGCGCTAGTGAGCTTACTGTCGAATTGGTTGCTGACGAGCGGCGTCAGCTTGATGCCTGATGGTGCCAATGCAGTGACAAGCGCTGGATCTGAATAATCGCTAAGCGTACCGTCAGCGCTAGCAAGCTCGAACCAGGATGGGGAATCATAATCGAGCCCTTGCGTTTGGCTGACTTGAGTCATAATGCTGTTCGTGCGTGCAGTGCCATTCCAGCCGAGAAGCTTCAATTCCTTCGTATTGTCCCAGATGACACGGGCATCAGCCGTGCTTATGGACGAATTCGAATATTGGCTGGCGAATTGAATCGCACCTTTGCGCGTATGGAAGGAGCGGAGCACGTTGTCACCTTGCGTAACACTCAGGTAAGGCGTATTCGTCCACCATGTGAGCCCGTCCTTTACGACCGATGCGCCGGATAACGAGTTGGCAAAAGCGATCGCTTTCGTAATGCTGTAATACGAACCGACGACACGGCCGGATTGGGTGACATCGAAGCTCGGTTTATTCGTCTGTACGACTGCGCCAGTCAGCGTATTCACGACGTTGCTGTTCGGCAGTGCAAGCGATGCGCGAATCGCATCGAGCAGGTAGCCGTATGTTTTGTCTGTGAGCGGAGTACCGTCCGCAGCTTCGATGCTGTAGACAGGAGTCGAGGCGCGCTGTACTTCTTCCTGAGTAACGTTCAGGTTGTCCCATACCCACTGGTTGGTGGATAAATCAATAATATGTATGTTGCCGTAAGCGGCTGCCGCCTTCTTCGCTTCGGCGAGCGTTGCGAACGACCAGTTCGCTAATGTTTTGTCCCCTTGGTAGATGCGGTAGGCAGGGTAGACGCTTTGAACGAAGCCAGGCTTCTCCAAATCACGAATTTGGGCGAACTTCACTTTGCTCGCGAACTGCTTCGCTTCAGCAAGCGTAGCAAACTCGCGTCCTGGCGAGGAGACGCCGTTCTCGTACACCTTGAAATGGGGGAAGTTGTCCCAGAGCCATTCACGGCCCGTAATTTTCTCGACATGCGTATAGGTGAACTGCTTGGCATATGCAATCGCACTCGTGCTCGTCGTGAATTCTTTGATCGCTTTATCGTTCTGATAGACACGATACTTCGTCGTTTGGTCGGCGGAAGCGGCATCGACCGTTACCGCTGTTGTCATTGCGCAGCCTGCTTGCAAGGCGATGACCAGCGCGAAGACGATCTGCTTCTTGTTTCGGATAAGCATGGAAAATCGTAACACTCCTCTCAGAATTCTACTCTATTAGACGTAGAATAGAGAGAGAGGTTGCGCAGAAAATGACAAATTCCGATAATTTCCATTGGGATTTTCCCGAAAAAAGAAGCGGGTACAGATTTTACTCTGCACCCGCTTCATTTCACAGCCTAACATCTGCGATTCAACAACCCAATCTCTTCAATGTTAGTCTTCAATATCCGCCCAAATCTCATCCTCCGCGTCCAGTGTAATCTGGGAACGGAACTTGCGAATTTGATACTGCTTCCACAAATATTGTTCAATCGCTTCGAGCAGGTTCGCCTCAACCAAGTACTGGCTGCGGCCCTGCACCCAAACCTCCGCGGTATATCCGTATTGCTCTTCCCATGACAGCTGTACTTCGACGTCTGTCGGCGAGACCCCTCTGCGTTCAGCCATATGGAGGCAAACGGCGTTTATAATCTCGTCCGTATAGATTCTCATCGATTAGTAAGGTCTCCTATGCTCAGGATTCGATGGTCTGCGGCGAGACCTGAAGTAATGGAATATGCCGCGTATCGCTACGATAACCAGATAGATCGCGAGCACATTAATGAGTAAACCGAATAAGTCGCCCAGGAAGCCGAGGTTTCCGAACATCCCGCCGAACAGCAGACCTGCAAGACCGCCAATCATAAGGCCTTTCATGAAGCTGCCGCCGCTGAAGAATCCGCGCTTCTGGGTCGTTGTCGCCGTCGTACCGGATTTCGTTGTGCCTGTTGTGCTTTTGTTCACGTTATCTGCAGGCTTCGAAGGAGTTTGCGTGTAGCTCTTCTTCGGTGACTTAAAGCTGCCGCCCCTTGGCTTAGCGTCTGCTGACCCTACGCTGAATGCAAAGAACAGCGCGAAAGCCATCAATAATAAAATCCCTTTTTTCATCTGTGATTCTCCTCCTGATAGTTTGCAAGCTGGGTATGTTGCCTTTCTGTACAATTACGAATAATATAATCAAAGGTTTCAGTTTTCATTCTCTTTTTTCATTATGCGAGGAGGGACAGCAATGGAGTACAAGTATCCGGCGGCGTACGAAGCCTATCTCTACGAATTTCATGCGACAAGAGATTATTTCGAATGCCATGAGCTGCTTGAAGAATACTGGAAGGAGCAATCCGAAGATTCGCGAAATGACACATGGGTCGGGCTGATCCAGTTGGCTGTCAGCTCTTATCATCATCGGAGAAGCAACTTTCGCGGTGCGCTGCTCATGATGCGCCAAGCCGAGAACCGGCTAACAGCCGAGCGATTAGATGACCTTGGACTTGATGGCGAAGCCGTGCGAGAGCTAATCGTACAACGCATTGCTCATCTCGAAAGCAGACAGCCATTCACGGATCTGAATTTTCCTATTATAGATGAAGCGCTTCAAGCGAGGGGCATGCAGAGGGCTGAGCAGGAGGGTCATAGTTGGGGAGAGCCGAGCCGTGAAGCAGACGAGCTCATCCATCGCCATACTCTGCGCGACCGAAGTGAGGTCATTGCAGCTCGAGCAGAAGCTGCGGCGCGAAGAAGAGCAGGGCAGCAGCCTCCGTCGCCGTCATCTGCACAATAAAGAAAAAGCTTAGCTCCACAAGAGGCGGACCTCTTCGGAAACTAAGCTTTTTTGCTGAGTCCATTAATTATTTCTGTTCCACTGGTTCGTAACCATCCACGACAAGATCGAGCTTGCCTGTTTCCGGATCAATAATGAGGCCGTGTACCGGCGTGTTAACCGGAAGAAGAGGGTGGTTCTTAATGATGCCAACACTTCGTTCAACAGAGTCCTGCACGTTGTCGAAGCCAGTCAGCCAGCGTTCCAGATGCATGCCGGAGTTTGTCAGCGTACGGATTGTCTCCTCCTTCACGCCGCCATTTTCGAGCATATGCTTGATGACGACGTCAGGATTGAGGCCTGTCATACCGCAGCCGTGGTGACCGATGACGACAACTTCCTCTGCACCAAGCTCGTAGACCGCAATTAGAATGCTTCGCATAATGTTGCCGAACGGCTGCGTAACGATCGCGCCGGCATTTTTAATGATTTTCGCATCGCCGTTCTTCAAATTAAGTGCTTTTGGCAGCAGCTCGATCAGACGCGTGTCCATACAAGTAACGATAACCATTTTCTTCTCAGGGAAACGACTCGTTATGTATTTCTCGTACTCACGATTCTCTACAAACTGTTCATTGAACTTCAGGATCTCTTTAATATTGTTCACAGCAGTTCCTCCTCGCCCATAATAACGGATTTTCGCTTTTGCTTAGTATGACTTCATTAACCGCAAATTAGCAGTATAAATCTGATTGTCGCTCTTCAAGCTGAACGCATTCCGGTCTTCATTGTAATCGACCTTCAGCTTCGGCTCGAAAAAGACTTCATAACGCGGTTCGTACCAGACAGAGTAAGGTGTACCTTCGCCGAGCTTGTCATCTTCAAGTGGAGCACCGATGACTTGCAGCGTAGGGACGCCGCTCACAACGCAGCCACATCCTTCTGTATCGTACAACAGCTTCAGATGCTTGCTGCCATCCTGCATATACGGCTCAAGCTGTGCTGCCGCGGAAGATGTAAATGTAAAATGCACGATCAGGACTCCTTTCGCTAATGCTTGGACACACAATGATGATTAGGTTGATTATACGGGTTGCAAAAAGTATGATCAAGTAGTAGCTGGTAAACGTTATGGAAAGGTGATGACCATTTAATGACAATTTCGAACAAAGCGCTGGACTTATTCGTAGAACGAATCGCGCTAATCAAGAGTTACGAAGAATCGCTTGGCCTGCTTTATTGGGATTTGCGTACTGGCGCACCGCGCAAAGGGATGGATGTACGTTCGGAAGCCATCGGCAACTTGTCCGGGCAAATGTTTAAGCTTGCGACGGCGCCTGAGCTTGGCGAATGGTTAAGCGAGCTAGAGCAGTCCGATACATATGAAGGATTAAGTGAAATTCATCAGCGCCTTGTAACCGAAACGCGCAAGGAATACGACCGCAGCGTCAAAATTCCGCCGAAGCTGTACCAGGAATACGTCGTTCTCACTTCGCAAGCAGAGTCGATGTGGGAAGAGGCGAAAGCAAACAGCGATTTCGCGTCGTTCGAGCCGTACCTCGACAAAATCATCACGTACACGAATCAGTTCATCGATCTGTGGGGCGTGAAAGGCACGCGCTATGACACGCTGCTCGATATGTACGAGCCAGGCATGACAACAGCGGAGCTTGACCGTGTATTCGGCGGCTTGCGCGAGAAGCTCGTGCCATTGTCGGCCGCAATCGCGAATTCGCCGCACCAGCCAGAAACGGGCTTCTTGAAGCAGCAATACGCGAAGGAAGCGCAGAAGAAGTTCAGCCTGTTCATCCTGGAGCAGATGGGCTTCGACTTCACAGGCGGACGTCTTGATGAGAGCGCGCATCCTTTTGCAACGGGTCTGAACCCTGGCGACGTGCGAATCACGACGCGTTACTTGGCGGACGATGTGACAAGTGCGCTGTTCGGTACGATCCATGAATGCGGTCATGCGCTATACGAGCAGAACATCAGCAAAGATCTCATCGGCACAACGCTCTGCACGGGAACATCGATGGGTATCCACGAGTCGCAATCCCGTTTCTGGGAGAATGTGATCGGACGCAGCATGGGCTTCTGGAAACGTTACTTCGGCGATTTGCAGCAGCATTTTCCGAACCAGCTCGATGTTTCGGTGGAAGATTTCTACCGCGCGACAAACGTTTCGCAGCCTTCCTTGATCCGTATCGAAGCCGATGAGCTGACATATAACCTGCACATCATCATTCGTTATGAGATCGAGAAGCAGATCTTCAATGAAGGCGTGAAAGCATCCGAGCTGCCAGCGCTGTGGAATGCGAAGTACAAAGAATATCTCGGCATCGAGCCTGAGAATGATGGCGAAGGGGTTCTTCAGGACGTACACTGGTCGGGAGGTTCGTTCGGTTACTTCCCGTCGTACTCCCTCGGCAACATGTACGCTGCTCAGATTACGGATACGCTGGAGCGCGAAATGCCGAACTTCTGGGAGCTCGTCGAGAGCGGCAACCTTATTCCGATCAAGGAATGGCTGACAGACAAGGTGTATCAATACGGCAAGCTCAGAACGCCATCGGAGCTGATCACGAGCATTACGGGCAAATCGCTTGATCCGGACTATCTGTTCCGCTATCTCGAGAAGAAGTATACGGATATCTACAAACTGTAAGCCATAGGCTGTAAAAGCAACCAAAAGCCGCTCCCCGCGCCAGTCGCAGGGACGGCTTTCTTAAGGAGGAGCCGACGAATGGGCATTCGTGTCATTAAAACCGCCATCGCGGCGCTTGCCGCACTATATACGGCTCATTATCTGGGGCTTCAGCCCCCGCTCGCCGCGGGGCTGCTTGCGATTATCGGCGTCGAAGTAACGGTGCTGCGCGGTCTTCGCAACGCGTTCGCAAGATTCATGGCTTCGGTACTCGGCCTATTCTTTGCTTCATTACTATTCATCCTGCTCGGATTTCACTTATGGACGATATCGATCTTCATCCTCTTCGCTTTTCCGATTCTATCCCGTTTTCATCTGAAGGAAGGCATCGTGACGAGCGCCGTTATCGTCTTCCACGTGTATGCGAAGGAAGAAGTGACGACACATTTAATTGGCAATGAAATCATGCTGCTGCTAACTGGACTCGGTTGGGCACTCATCGTCAATCTGCTCTATATACCGAAGGAGGAACATAAGTTAGTAGAGCTTCGGCATATGACGGAAGAGAAGTTCGGCGCGATTTTCACGAAAATGGCGCAGACGCTTCGCAATCCGGCACTCGTTTGGGACGGAGAAGAGCTGCTTGACGCGGGGAAAGCCATTGAAGAGGGAATTCGGAGGGCAGATGTGAGCCGCGAGAATCTCATCTGGCGGGAGCTGCGTGGCTCATTCGGCGTGAAGATGCATTGGTCGAACTATTTTGAGATGCGCCAGCAGCAGCTGGATTCGATCAGTCTCATGTTGACGCAGCTGGCTCATGTATATGAGAGCTTACCGCAGGGCGAATTGGCTGCAGAGCTGTTCGAGGATCTGGCCGGCGATCTGAAATCCGACGTGTATGAAGGTAAAGTAGAAGAGAACCGGAAGCTGCTTGGGGAGCGATTCCGGTCCATGGCGCTGCCAACAACCCGCGAAGAATTCGAAATTCGCGCGGCGATCTGGCATCTGATGCATGAGCTCGAGCATTACCTCGCCATTGCGAGGCGGCTGAAAAAGCAGAAAAACAGCCTCGATACCGCGGCGGCGGCCGATTAGGGCCAGATGCGGCACAGCTGTTTCACTATGAAATCAACCTTTTAAACTAGAGTTAGTAAAAATTTGTACAGGTCAAAAATAAATAGTCACCGTAGACGAATGTCCTGCATACACTTTAATTGAATGATTGTATGGAGGAGGTTAGATCGATGGCTTATGCAGATAAACAGCTTAAGGCTAGAGAAATTATTACCAAAGCTGTCTGCGGCAAAGGTCGTAAGTTTTCCACAGTAACTCATAACGTTACGCCGCCTCATCACCCAACGAGCATCTTGGGCGCATGGATTATAAACCATCAATATGAGGCGGTCCGCTCAGGGGACGGGATCGAAGTTATCGGTACTTACGATGTCAACATTTGGTATTCATACAACAAAAACTCGCAAACAGACGTAGCCAAAGAGACGCTCTCTTACGTTGAACACGTGCCGCTCTCCTATCTGGATCCGAAGCATCGGGCTTCGACCGAGGAAGTATCTGCGGAGTCAACGCAAGAGCCAAACTGCATTGAGGCAAACATTTCGTCCAGCGGCAACAGTGTCGTCCTTCGCGTGGAGCGCGAATTCGCGGTCGTGCTTGTTGCTGAGACGAAAGTATGGGTAGCCACTTTGCCAGGCGGATCGGATGACGGTAAGGAATTCGAGTATGGCGATGACGGTGAATTTGAAGATTTGGATCCGGAGCTGCTCGACGACGAACTGTAATTTAGGCGATTACAGCTTTGTAATGTAATGTATGCGAGGGCAGTGAAAGATTCGAGGGCGAGAGCCCTCTTTTTTTTCGAAAAATAGAGGGTGCAGGCGGTGAGCGGGTGTGGAGAACAGTAAGACAAAAGCTTTTGTCGAGACATCCGCAGCAGAGCTTTACAGGCGGCTGAGACGAGCCGGTGTTGCGGTAATTGCGGAGGATAAGCAGCAGGCAGCAGTGATGAGGAGATTTCGGGTATCGCTGTATCAGCTGCTGCCGATTGCAGTGGAGAAGCTCTCGTTACGCGGAAAAGGTGTTGTGCCGAGCTCCAGCTCTGGCTACGGCTCGAGCTCCGGTGGAGGTGATCTGCTGACAGAAGCGGATTCGCGCTATAAGGCTTTAACGCGGCTCGCAGTCAGGGCTTTGTATGCGTGCGGTCTGGACAGCGGGGTCATTGAGCTGCGGGCGGATGAGTCTGGCCGCTGTGCGGTTGCTTCGGTGAATCTTCCGCCGAATTCAACGGCGGGAGGCATATGGGGTGAGGCTGAGAGGCTGCATGAGGAGCGGTTGGAAGCCGCGAAGCATGGGGGAGCGCAGCTGCTGCTAGGCGCGGACCCTGAGTTTCTGCTGCTCTCGGAGAACGGCAAGGTCGTCTCCGCGGCCCGCTATCTGGAAGGCGGCCATGGTGCTGGCTGCGACTCCGTCGTCATCGGCGGGCAGATCCAGTACCCCGTCGCCGAGCTGCGACCTGCGCCATCGGATTCGCCGGCAGTGCTCGCGCGCAACATCCAGAAGCTGCTGCAGCAGGCAGCGCAGCGCATACCCGATCAGCCGCCGCTGCGCTGGGCTGCTGGCGGCATGCCCGCCGCCGGCTTCGCGCTCGGCGGCCATTTGCATTTGAGCGGGGTGCCGCTCTCGGGCCAGCTGCTTCGCCAGCTGGACAGCTACATCGCGTTCCCGCTCGCGATGATCGAATCGCCGGCGGAGCAAGCGCGCCGGCCGCGATATGGCAGCCTTGGCGACTTCAGGCTGCAGCCGCATGGCGGCTTCGAGTACCGGACGCTGCCGAGCTGGCTCGTGTCGCCGCTGGCCGCGAAGGCGGCGTTCGCGCTGGCGCTGCTCTGCGCGCGGGAGAGCGGCACGCTCGCTTATTGCCCTGCGGCGGAGGAGCGCTACATCGAAGCCTATTATGCAGGCGACCGCCCTGCGCTGCGGAGTTGCCTTGAAGGTGTTGCCGCAGCGATGGTGCAGACGGAATCGTACCGCGAGCTCGGTGTTTGGATCGAGCCGCTGCTTCGGGCTATCCGAGCGGGAAAGAGTTGGGACACAGGAACGGATATCCGTGTGAAGTGGGGGATGCGAGACGGGAGCAGGTCGTAAGACAACGTGCGAACAGCCCGTATCCGGGAGGGTACGGGCTCATGTTATTTCCGCGCGCTAGCTTACGGATAGGATTGATGATCGGTATCGCGCGTTCTGTACAAGCTCATCAGCCTGTCGGCCGGCAGCTTCGCCGGCAGAGCTGCTGCGCGGTCCTGGTACCAATAAGCTGTCGATGCGTACCAGAATGGCTTCAAGTGCTGCGCTTCCCACGGATTAACGAACGCGATCCGCAAGTTCTCCTTGAATGCGATGGCATCGCGCTCATGGAACCGGTACATGCTGATCATGGAACGTAGCGTGTCCTTGAGAGGGACGCCGTGAAGCTCGCTGTGGAATTCTCCATCGCGGAAGTACCAGCCTCCGTTAAAATAATCCTCCAGGCCTGTTCCCACAATCGTCGGCTCCGCGCTCTCCGTATCGATATACATGTATTCCGGCGCTTCAAGGTAAGACAAATAGTTAAGCTCCTCACCTTGCATGGACAAACAGCAGCCAACATAGTGACCGTTTCCTTGAATGTCCAGCAGCGGCAGCGGATCAGAGCCGCCTAGCCGGTTCGTCTGGAACAGGCAGTGGAACCGTCCCTGTCCGTCTTGCGGCACCTCGTACTCCTCGTAATTGGCGTTAAAGAAAACGTCGCACGGTATGCTCTCATGCAGATTTTCCAGCTCGATGCGTACCGAATTGTAGGGCATCGGAAAGTAACTGTAAAAGCCCCCGCTGGACATCCCCAAATAGCGCGAAACATAATGGCGAAACTCGCAGTGGCCGATGCCGAAGAAATCGCCGACCGGCGCCTCAACAGAAGGATGCTGCTCGCCATCCCAATAAATGCGCAGAATAAGCTTCTTCAGGGTAGAGGGGTCGTTCTCTGCCTTTGTATCCCAATGTCTCCAGAACCAGCCTGGAAATGTCAGCCACAATCGAGTAATCATCCCCGGTTTGTCGCTTGCTGCTATCGTCGTCGCAGGCGCGCCTGGTTCGATACGCTTTGTCTTGCTCTTCGTAAGCGAATCGAAAGTGGTGAACTGCTTCGAAGATGCGCTTCGAAGCGTGGAAATAGCGGTGGTTTTCAGCACGATCATCTCACTCCTTCTCCATGTAAACGGTTACGCCGAGAAGATTATATAACTTGAAGTAATAATTGTAAATCGACAAAATAAACAAAAGATAAATTTAGTTGTCGTTACGAAGTTTTGTTTATTTACAGTTTCGTTTGCGGTTTACTAGTCTCCAAGCGAAGCCGCTTTTCTGCTATAATAAAAGTCTGTTGTTTATCGCTCATTTATTATAGGAGGATCGGCATGACTGCATATACCCCGATGATTCAACAATATTTAGGCATTAAAGAGGGCGCGCAGGACGCGATTCTTTTTTTTCGCTTAGGCGATTTTTATGAAATGTTCTTTGACGATGCGATAAACGCATCGCGGGAGCTCGAAATTACCCTCACGGGCCGCGAAGGCGGCGGCGATAAGAAAATTCCGATGTGCGGCGTTCCTTATCATTCCGCGGAGAACTACATTGCCCGTTTAATTGAGAAAGGCTATAAAGTCGCGATCTGCGAACAAGTCGAAGACCCTTCGGCTGCAAAAGGGGTCGTCCGCCGCGAAATCATCCGTGTCGTTACTCCTGGTACGGTTATGGAAACGAAGTCGCTTGCGGATAAATCCAATAACTTCATCGTCGCTGTTTCGGCATTGGACGGCGTCTTTGGCGTGGCTGCCTGCGATCTTACGACGGGCGAGCTGTACGTCACTTCATTCTCGGCGAGTTCGGAATCGCTCTACGACGAAGTGAATGTGTATCACCCTTCTGAAATCGTCGGCGATGCGGCGGTGATTGATTTGCTTCGTCCGATGGCATCGACATGGAATCGGCCTGTCCTGTTCACGGAGCGGATGCCGATGGACAAAGCGAGACTGACGGAGCAGTTCAGCCAGCTGGCGCTTGATGCGCTTGCTCCGGCAAGACATCGTGCCGTTAGCTTGCTTACAGGCTACCTCGACGAGACGCAGAAGCGTTCGCTTGGCCACGTTCGGCGTATCTCGGTCTATGAGCCGAATCAATATATGATTCTCGACCCGTTCACGAGACGGAATCTTGAGCTGACAGAAACGGTGCGGGACCGCAATAAGAAGGGCTCGCTTCTATGGCTGCTGGACCGTACGCGCACCTCTATGGGGGCACGGCTCTTGCGCCGCTGGATTGATAAGCCGCTGCTGTCCAAGGCTGCGATTGATGAGCGGCTGGAGGCAGTGGACAAGCTTTATCACAGTTTTATTTTGCGTGATGAGCTTCGTCATGAGCTGAATGAAATCTATGACCTTGAGCGCTTGGTCGGTCGGGTTGCCTATGGCAGTGCGAACGGACGCGACTTGAACGCGTTGAAGACATCGCTGCAGCATGTGCCGGCGCTAACGGCATTGTGTGGGGACTCCGATTCTGTCACGCTGCGCAAGCTCGTGGACGGCATTGATGATTGTGCGGATCTCGCGCAGATGATTGAGACCGTCATCGTCGAAGAGCCGCCGGTTTCTGTGAGGGAAGGCGGACTTATACGCGCCGGTTACGACAACTATCTGGACGAGCTGCGCGAAGCGAGTGTCAATGGGAAGAAGTGGCTCGCTGAGCTGGAGCGGCGCGAGCGTGAGGCGACGGGCATCAAGTCGCTGAAGATTGGCTACAACAAAGTGTTCGGCTACTACTTGGAAGTGTCGAAGGCAAATATCGGCATGCTGCCTGAAGGCCGCTATGAGCGGAAGCAAACGTTGACGAATGCGGAGCGCTATGTGACGCCAGAGCTGAAAGAGAAAGAGACGCTCATTCTCGAAGCTGAGGACAAAATGGTCGAACTCGAGTATGCCAAGTTCGTCGAGCTTCGTGATCACTTGACTGCGCATCTGCACCGTCTGCAGAAGCTCGCAGAAGTTATTGCGGCATTGGACGTTTATCAGTCGCTAGCAACGGTCAGCGGCGAGCAGCGTTATGTGAAGCCGAACGTGTCCGACGAATTCAACTTTGTCGTGCGTGAAGGGCGCCATCCGGTTGTTGAAGCCGTTATGGAGGGCTCTGCATTCATCGCGAATGACACGACGCTTGTTAAGGAAGAAGGACAAGCATCGATGCTGCTCATTACCGGTCCGAACATGGCGGGTAAGAGTACGTACATGCGTCAAGTTGCTTTGATTAGCATCATGGCGCAAATTGGCTGCTTTGTCCCTGCGAAGCATGCGGAAGTGCCGCTGATTGACCGGATTTTCACACGGATTGGCGCGGCGGATGACCTTATCGGCGGACAGAGCACGTTCATGGTGGAGATGAAAGATATCCAGATCATGACGGAAAAAGCAACGGAGCAAAGCTTGGTGATCATCGACGAGCTGGGCCGAGGCACTTCAACGGGCGAAGGGATGGCGATCGCGCAAGCGGTCATTGAGTTCGTTCATCACGAGGTTGGCTGTAAGGCGCTCGTGTCGACGCACTTCCATGAGCTGGCTCACTTGAGCGAAACGCTGCCGCATCTCGCGAATGCTTGTATGGCGGTGCAGGAAACGGGCGACAACGTCACGTTTCTGCGGAAGCTCGTCCCTGGAGCGGCAGGAAGCAGCTACGGGATTTATTGTGCGCAGCTCGCCGGCTTGCCTGGCAGCATCATCGAGCGCGCGTATTCGCTGCTAGAGCTGCATACGGTGCAGGAGGATGCAGCGGCGGTTGCGTGGAAGTCGCCGCAAGTGCAGCCGCCGCATAAGCCACAGCATCTCTCGGATTCGCACTCGCAGCAGGTCGCTGAGTCGGCTGCGCAGTACGCTGCGCCAGCGCTGGAGCAGGTGCAGCCGATAGCTGCATTAGTAGCGGAATCGGTAGTTGAGCCGGTAGTTGAGGAGCCACAAAGGGACGAATCGCTTGAGTCCCACGCGGGCGGTGTCATTCAGCTCTCGATCTTTGAGGAACCTGTGGTTGTTGACTCGGGTAAAGGCCGCAAGGGAAACTCCCGTGCAGAGCAAGTAGCAGAACAGCTGCGCAAGCTCGATCTGTTTAATATGACGCCAATGCAAGCGATGCAATGGCTGAACGATATGAAATTGAAGCTTCACGACGACAAGTAGGAGGTGCTGCTCAGATGAGCAAAATCCGCATATTGGACGAGCAGCTTGCCAACCAGATCGCCGCCGGCGAAGTTGTGGAGCGGCCGTCATCGGTAGTGAAGGAGCTCGTCGAGAACGCCGTCGATGCCGGCAGCACGACGATCGATATCGTCATAGAAGACGGTGGGCTAGCTCTCGTACGTGTCACGGATAACGGCTCCGGCATCGAAGGGGACGATATCGAGACGGCGTTCTACCGTCACGCGACGAGCAAGCTCTCGTCCAGCAAAGATCTATTCCGCATCGCCAGTCTCGGTTTCCGAGGCGAAGCATTGCCATCCATCGCGGCGGTTGCGCGTGTGGAATGCGTATCGTCGCCCGATAATTCGGGACTTGGACGCAAGCTTGTCATCGAAGGCGGCACGATCACGACCAATGAGGAGACGAACGCGCCGCAAGGAACAGATATTAGCGTCCGCGAGCTGTTTTATAATACGCCTGCCAGGCTTAAGTATATGAAGACGATCCAGACGGAGATCGGGCACATTGCCGATTACGTCAATCGGCTGGCGCTTGCCCATCCGGGTATTGCATTTACGCTGAAGCATAACGGCAGCTTGCTGCTGCGCACGCTTGGCAGCGGCGATCGGCTGCAAGCTTTTGCCGCCATTTACGGCACGGCAACCGCGAAGGCGATGCTCCCGATCGAAGGCGAGCATCCGGATTATGAGCTGCGCGGCTATATCTCGAAGCCGGAGCAGACGCGCTCGAATCGTAACGGCATCACCATCGTTGTGAATGGCCGCTATATTAAGAGCTTCATCATCAACCAAGCGATCATGCAGGCGTACCATACGCTGCTGCCGATCAATCGGTTTCCGCTCGTCGTGCTGGAGCTGGGCATGCACCCGAGCTTGCTTGACGTGAACGTTCATCCATCCAAGATGGAAGTCCGTTTCAGCAAGGAAGCGGAGCTGCGCGAGTTTATCGAGGACGCGGTGAAACGAGCTCTCGGCAAGCAGCGCCACATCCCGGGTCCCGCTCAGCCGACAGATCGTTCGAAGCCGGTCTATATCCAGGACCGGATCTCGTTCCATCAGCCTGAGCCGAGCTTCGGCGCCAGCGGCGCCGGCTTGGAGGAGACGCCTGCATCCGCGGCAACCGCGCAAACAGCGCCATCCGCGCCACAAACGCAGGTGCAGTCTGCACCGCGCCCGGCCGCAACCGCCTCGGCGCAAGAGATCGCCGCAGCGCTCCAAGCTGCTGAGCGATCCTTCGCCGCGGACAAGCCGGATGCCGCTGCGCCTCGCACCGATTTCGGCGCTGCGCAGCGTCCATCCAGCTCTTACTCGCCAACGCCAACGCCGACAGCTGAGCCTGCACGTCCCAGCAGCGGCAGCAGCTCGTCATACACTATCGGCAACTCGGCTGCTAGCAGCCGCGGCTCGGCGAACGACTGGCAGTCGCAAGCTATAGCCCATCGCCAAGTGCCGCGGGACGCGACAGAACGTCTTTACGCGCCGCCGCCAAGCGCACCGCGCGAAGACACTGTCGCACGCGAAGCTGCCAGCGTGCCAGCCTACTCAACAGAGCGCAGCGAACCTGCTTCGCCAATGAACGACCGAGGAGCAGCCCCGGTGTTCCCGGAGCTGTACTGGATCGGTCAGCTGCATGGCACATACATTATTGCGCAGAACGAGGAAGGGCTTTTCCTTATTGACCAGCACGCTGCGCATGAACGAATCAATTACGAGTACTATTTTGACAAGTTCAGCAGACCGGAGCAGGCAAGCCAGCAGCTTCTCGTGCCGCTTACGCTTGAGTTCACGGCGGCGGAAGCGAATGCGCTGAAGGGCAAGCTGCATCATTTGGTCGAAGCAGGCGTCGAGCTCGAACCGTTCGGCGCGCATACCTTCCTCGTTCGGTCTTATCCGGAATGGCTGCCGGCAGGCGAAGAGCATAACGTCATCGAAGAAATGGCGGAATGGCTCATCGCGGAGCGCGGAGCGGTCGATATCGGCAAGATGCGCGAGAAGTCGGCCATCATGTGCTCCTGCAAAGCGTCGATCAAAGCGAACGACAGGCTGACGCGCGAAGAGGGGGAAGGGCTGCTGAAGCGGTTAGCCGCTTGCATCCAGCCTTACACCTGCCCGCATGGCAGACCGATCGTCGTTCATATGACGACGTATCAGCTGGAAAAAATGTTTAAGAGGGTAATGTCATGATCGTCACCACCCCGCATAAACCATCGCAAGACCAGCTTGTTTACGCACAGCGGATTGCAAGCGAGCTAGGCGGAAGACTCGTTCCGCGCAAGCAGGACTCGCTAACGCTGCTGCGCGAGAAATATGGGGACAATTGCCTCCTTGTTGCAGATGAGAGGGGCTTGCGCTATTATGAGGAATCGGAGGAGGCGCTGTATTTTCATCCCAGTATGGCTTATGTTCGAGTCAAGCGAATGCGCAAAGGCGAGCACGACCCGCTCATTACGCTGACTGGCTGCGAGCCTGGCGATGCCGTCGTTGATTGTACGGCTGGCCTTGGATCGGATTCGATCGTGTTCTCTTATGCGGTTGGACCTGTTGGCACAGTCACGGCAATAGAGAGCGAGCCGATTCTCTACACCGTCGTGCGAGAAGGGCTGCAATCCTATCATACGGAGCACGCAGATGTGAATGAGGCGCTGCGCCGAATCCAGATGCGCAATACGAACCATCTCGAATATCTGAAGCAGCTGCCCGACAAGAGCGTCGATATCGTCTATTTCGACCCGATGTTCCGCAAGCCGATGCACGATTCATCCGCCATCCAGCCTTTGCGAGGACTTGCGAACAATGCGGCACTAAGCGAAGAGTCGGTGAGACAAGCGGTCCGTGCCGCCCGCAAAGTGGTCGTGCTCAAGGAAAATGCAGCAAGCGAAGAATTCAAGCGGCTCGGCTTCGAACGCCGACATATTAATAAAATTGCTTACGGAGTGATCCTGCCAACATGAGCTCAGCAACGAACGAGAGCGGCAAACCGAAACTGCTCGTGCTCATCGGCCCGACCGCGGTCGGCAAAACGAGAATGAGTCTTGATATCGCGAAAGCATGGAACGCCGAAATCATTTCCGGCGATTCCATTCAAGTGTACAAAGGAATGGACATTGGTACGGCCAAAATCAAACCGGAGGAGCAGGAAGGCATTCCCCACCATCTGATTGATATTTGCGAGCCGGACCATCCGTTCTCCGTCGCGGAATTTCAAGAGCGCTGCGCCGCGCTCATTCCGGACATTACGAGCCGGGGAAAGCTGCCATTTATCGTTGGCGGCACCGGACTTTACGTCGAATCGGTCGCGTTCGGCTACGATTTTGCCGATGCAGGAGGGGACGAAGCGTTCCGCGAGGAGATGCGCCTGTTCGCGCTTGCTCAAGGTGCCGAAGCGCTCCATGACCGTCTTCGCGCGGTCGATCCAATCGCCGCTGAGCGGCTCCACCCGAACGACCAACGTCGTGTTATTCGCGCGCTCGAAGTGTATCATTTGACAGGCGGTACTGTATCCGAGCAGTTAGAGGGACAGAAAAAAGAATCTCCTTTCGAATTGTGTATCATTGGACTCACGATGGACCGTGCTGTTCTCTATGAACGAATCAATCAGCGCGTTGATGCCATGATGGAGGAGGGACTCGTCGAAGAGGTGCGCGGACTGCTTGCAAAGGGAGTCCCATCGAATGCCGTCTCCATGCACGGCCTTGGTTATAAAGAAATCGTGCTTTATTTGGAAGGTCATCTCACATTAGAGGAAGCCGTCGAGATGCTCAAACGGGATACGCGCAGATTCGCCAAGAGGCAGCTGTCGTGGTTCCGGCATATGAAGGATATTCACTGGATCGACAGTTCGGAAAACTTTAACAAGAATTTGAACTTGATTCATGCTATACTAGCAGGAAAGTTTAGGATGAATCTTGAATATACTTTTAACCAACCTTTTAACGATGGGGGTAAAATACAATGAACAAATCAATCAATATTCAGGATACATTTCTGAATCAACTCCGCAAAGACAGCGTGCCGGTAACTGTTTACCTGACGAATGGCTTCCAAATTCGCGGTGTCATCAAGGCTTTTGACAACTTCACGATCGTCATTGACAGCGAAGGACGTCAGCAAATGGTGTACAAGCATGCCATCTCGACCTTTACCCCGCAACGCAATGTTTCTCTAATGCAAATTCAAGACAACAACGAAAGCTAAGCACGCCGAGTTTCAGGTTTTGAAACCTTTTCAAAGCATGTTACGTTTAATTGGATAGCGGCAAGAAAGAGCAACCCTTGCGCTCACGCGGGGTTGTTCTTTTTGTTACGGTTAGGGCTTGATCCGTTTCAAACAGAACCGTTGCCGTTTACACATATAGGGTATAAATAGAGAGAGAGGCAATCTCGCGAAGGACTGGAGGGGACCTTACAGATGACTGAAGGACCACGCAGCAGGAGCAGTAAGGCGGAAAAAGAGAAGTCGGGGAAACCCGGCAAGAAAGGCAAGAAGCGCATTAATCGGCGCAAGGCGGCGATCTGGTTGTTCTTCACAGGCGCAATTGCAGTCGTCTGCGGCATTATCGGGTACTTGTTAATTATTCTGAACGGTGAACGCATTCTCGCCGAAAACCAAGATAAATTCGTACTGCCGGAAGCGTCCACGATCTACGATGCCAAAGGCAAGGAAGTTACGAAGCTCGTCGTCGCAGGCGGCAACCGCGAAACGGTGGAGTTCGCCGATATTCCGGAGCTGATGCGCGACGCGGTTATTGCGACAGAGGACCGGCGGTTCGAGGAGCATTCCGGTATTGATCTTTGGTCGATCGGCCGTGCCATAGTGAAGGACGTCGTGGCGCGCAGCGCTGTTGAAGGCGGCAGTACGATTACCCAGCAGCTGGCGAAGAACTTGTTCCTGTCCCAGGACAAAACGTTCTTCCGTAAAGCGACGGAAGCCTCGATCGCCGTAGCGCTCGAGCATAAGAAGACGAAGGACGAAATCATCACGATGTACCTGAACCGGATTTACTTCGGGAAAGGCGTCTATGGGATCAAAACGGCAGCGAGGTATTATTTTGACAAGGATCTGAAGGATCTGGAGCTTTGGCAAATGGCGACGCTGGCGGGCATTCCGAAAGCGCCGGGAACCTACAATCCGATCAGCAATCCAGATAATTCGATGGAGCGCCGCAGCGTCGTGCTGCAGCTGATGTTCGATCAAGGCTACATCACGAAGGAACAGATGGATAAGGCTAAGGCGGTTAAATATGTACCGGTTGAACATCAGAAATCATCCGGCGATTCGTATCTGTCGTTTGTAGATTTCGTCGTGAACGAAGCGGAGCAAGTAAGCGGACTGACAGAAGAGCAGCTTCGCACTGGCGGCTATAACATCTATACGACACTGAATACGCAAGCTCAATCCGCGATGGAGCGGGAGTTTGAGGATGACTCCAACTTCGAGCAGAGCGTCGATGATCAGAAGGAACAAGCCGCTATGATCATTCTCGATCACCGAAACGGGGAAATTCAAGGCATCATCGGCGGACGCGACTATGTGAAGAAAGGTCTGAACCGCGTTCTCGTGCCGCGTCAGCCGGGTTCTTCTTTCAAACCGATTACGGTGTACGGACCGGCCATTGATTCAGGCGACTGGTATCCATGGTCGATCTTGCAGGATACGAAGGCTTGTTACGGCGATTATTGTCCGACAGACTCTAACAAGGTCAAATATATTGGACCTGTCAGCATGCGCCAATCGCTCAAAGAGTCGCGTAACGCATCCGCGGTATGGCTTCTCAATGAGATGGGCGTGAAGACAGGGCTGAAATTTGCGGACAAAATGGGCTTCGAGCTCGACAGCGCGCAAGACCGCAACTTGGCGATTGGACTTGGCGGCTTGACGAACGGCGTAACGCCGCTTCAGATGGCAACCGCGTACAGCGCTTTTGCAAACGAAGGCAAATCCGTAGATCCGCACTCCTTGATCAAAATTACCGACAAGGAAGGCGATTCGCTGTACGAATACAGTGAGCCGAAATCAGAGCAGCTCATGAAGCCGGAGACAGCCTATTATATGACGGACATGATGCAAGGCGTTCTTGAAAAAGGCGGCACAGGCGTCAATGCACGTATCGACCGCCCTGTTGCAGGTAAGACGGGTACGACGCAGAACGGTATTCCAGGCTTGAAAAACGGCTATAATCGTGATGCCTGGTTCGCCGGTTATTCGCCGGAATGGACTGCTGTTGTCTGGATGGGCTACGATCATACAGACAAGGATCATATGATCAAGAAGAGCAGCTCCCAAGCTGCGGCGCTGTTCGGTAAAGTTATGAAAGATGCGATTAAAGGCGTGCCGAAAGGCAGCTTCACGAAGCCTTCTAACGTTCAAGAAGAGAAGCCGCCGGTTGGCATTGCGAATTTCAACGCCGTCTACGACGAGCAAGGCGCGGTAGTGAAGCTGTCATGGGCGCCAGTTGAAGGAACAGGCATGACGTATCGTCTATATCGTAAGGAAGCAAACGAGGCGGCATTCACGAAGCTGATGGATGCGCTTGATGCAACTGGTGTTGACGATATGAGCGTAATGCCAGGCATGAGCTACCAGTACTATGTCACGGCTTATGATCCGCAGAAGGAGATGGAAGGCACGCCTTCTGAGACGATTAAGGTTGATATTCCTGAGGTGGAAATTACGCCTCCTGCGGAAGAAACGCCGGGCAATGGCAACGAGGGCAATCAGGGTAACGAAGGCACGCTGCCAGGCAATGGGGGTCCGGGTAACGGTACCGAGACACCAGGCAATGGCGGAACAGAAACGCCTGGCAACGGCACTGCAGAACCGGGTTCAGGCGGGAACAATGGCCAGACGCCGGGTAACGGCGGCACGGGGACACCGAACGATGGCGGTCAAACGACTGATCCAGGAGCCGGCGGTGGCGGTGGTACCGGCGATACTGGCGGCACTGGCGGCACTGGCGGCACTGGCGGCACCAATAATGGTACAGGCGGGACTCAAACTCCGCCTGCCGGAGACGGTTCGGTTCCCGTAAATGGTCAGCCGGATCCGCAAGGCAATGCAACGAATCCAACGACGACAAACCCATAATTTAAGCAACTTTTGGAGGAATTACCGAACATGATGAACCGAACTGCGCTAGTACTCATTTTGTCAGCTATGCTTATCGTGGTAGCTGGATGCGGCAACAAATCGGATAACAATGCGGCTCAGAACAACCAAGGAACGGTTACGGATACGACGAACGACCCGGCAGACAACACATCCAGCAACGGCACAGGAAACGCAACGTCAGGCGGCTCGACGAATGCAGGACAGACAGGACAGAAGTCGTGGAAAGAAATGCCGAAGATGTCCATCGACACAGCGAAGGCTTACAGCGCTGTTGTGAAGACGAACAAAGGCGAATTCACGATCGACCTGTATGCCAAGGATGCGCCGAAAACGGTGAACAATTTCGTTTTCCTATCGAAGGAAAAGTATTACGAAGGCGTAAAGTTCCACCGGATTATTCAAAGCTTCATGATCCAAGGCGGCGACCCGACTGGTACAGGGTCTGGCGGTCCTGGCTACACGATTCCGGACGAACTCAATAACGGCCACAAGTACGAGGATGGCACGATTGCGATGGCGAACACAGGTCAGCCGGGAAGCGGCGGCAGCCAATTCTTCATTTGCACCGGGCCGGATGCGAAATTCCTGAATAGCATGCCAAACTACACGATTTTCGGTAAAGTGTCCAAAGGGATGGATGTTGTAAAAGCAATTGCAGCAACTCCGGTTGGACCAGGCAACGGCGAGCAGCAAGACAGCAAGCCGACAAAGGATGTTCATATCGAGTCGATTGCCATTTCGGAGAAATAAAGATGAGTATGAAGAGGGGAGCAGCTGTTGCTGCTCTCCTTTTTGCATCTTGGTACAAGCAGGGCTTGGTTTATTTTCCCGGCGCGCTGGAATATGGACGTTAAGATGTGGTAAGCTTTTTTTAATAAGGGAAATCTACCCTTCTGCAGCGTTCTGACATCGGTGTCAGGCTGCAGGTGTCCTTCCGCGCTGAGACTTCGGCGCGATCCTAACGGAAAGGTCGTTCCGTATGAAACGAAAATTTTCTGACCGAGCCAATTGGCGCCGCATCTTGCGAAGAAGCTATACGTGCCTTGCGATGGACGCAGACGAGTTTAGAGGGCTGGTGACGTTCTACCGCATTCATGAATTGCGCGAACCGCTTTGGAAAGAATACAACGGGCGCAGATTATGCCTCGCTGACCGCGGATATTTATGGATGCAGCATTTCCCGCGCGGTGAACATTTTGTAGTGACGACGATGTTTGATGATAAAAACCGGGTCGTTCAATGGTATATCGATATCTGCAAGACGCAAGGTCTGACAGACCAGCAAGTCCCGTGGTTTGACGATTTGTACTTGGATGTCGTTGTACTGCCAACCGGGGAAGTGTTCCTGCTGGATGAAGATGAGCTTGAGGAAGCGGTAAGCCAAGGGACCGTAACGAACAAGGACGCTGCGCTCGCACGCAAGACGGCGGGAAGACTGCTGTCCACGATACGCAACGGAAGGTTCCGGTACTTCACCCTTAGTCTCAAGCATCGCAAGGCGCTTGCTCAGAATGGAGAACTTAGCGAATCATGAAACCAGCTCCAGCTACGAAGAAGCCTAAGAAGCGCGGTGTCCGCAGCCGGTTCCGGTCCATTCGGTTCCTGCTGCGGATTTGCGCTTACGCTATCGCAATCGGTGTATTCTGGTGTGCTTATCTGCTCTATGTCATCAACAGCTACCAAGCTCCGAAGGAGATTCCGCAAGCGGACGCGGCGATCATTCTTGGAGCGGCATTATGGTCTGACAAGCCGAGCCCTGGGCTGAGAGAGCGGCTTGAACACGGTTTTGAGTTGTACAAGCAGGGGAAGGTCGAGCATTTTATTTTGTCCGGTGGACATGATCATAACGGCTCTACATTATCAGAAGCGGAAGGCATGCGCGACTACTTGAAGGCCAAGGGCGTTCCAGTGGAAGCGATGGTGCTGGAGGAAGATTCGCGCAGTACATACGAGAACCTGCTGTTCAGCAAGCCGCTCGCATATAAGCGGGGATGGAAGCATCTGCTCATTGTGACGCATGACTTTCATTCGCCTAGAGCGGCGGACATTGCGCAATACCTGGGTTATCCGAGCGATACGCTGACAGTTGGATTTAAATCGCAAGTTCTGTCGGCGGCGTTTAATCAGTCGCGCGAAGTGCTTGCTTTTACCAAATGGAAGCTCGATGAACTGCTCCTGCGAATGGGCGTTCAGCTGCCGAATTCGTTCTAATTCTCATCCTGTAAGACTGGCTTCGAAAACTGTTAATATGGCTGAAATCACTAGAATACAATGGATTATACGTGCAGCTGATGCCGATGATCCAGCGAAGGATAGGTGATGAAGCAAATGGACGATCGAGTCGTATCAACAGGAGGAGGCGGCAGCGGCAGACCTTCGCGGCAGATTAATGTGGTGCTTCGCAGCAGTGAATCTTATGCATCTGCATCGACGAGCAGCTCGGCGCAAGCGCTGGAGAGTGAGCCAATCGCTGCGGCAAGACCGCTGTCCGCGAATGATCCATACCTCGAAATCCAGCGGGAGCTTGATCCGATGGTCGGTTTGGACAATGTAAAGCTGCTAATTTATGAGATTTATGCGCTGCTGCAGATTAGCCGGATGCGTTCTGATGCTGGACTATCAGGCGGCTCGCATGTGTACCATATGATTTTTACAGGCAATCCGGGGACCGGTAAAACGTCAATTGCGCGGATTGTAGCCAAACTGTTTAACAAGATGGGCGTTCTTTCGAAGGGCCATATGATCGAGGTCGAACGTGCCGATCTGGTTGGCGAATATATCGGACATACCGCGCAGAAGACGCGTGATCTCGTACGCAAAGCGCTCGGCGGTGTTTTGTTTGTGGACGAAGCATACAGTTTGGCTAGAGGCGGGGAGAAGGATTTCGGCAAGGAAGCGATTGATACCCTTGTGAAGGCGATGGAGGATTATCGGAACCAATTCGTCCTCATCTTGGCCGGTTATCCGCTCGAGATCGAGAACTTCTTGCTGACCAACCCGGGCTTGCCGTCGCGTTTCCCGATCCAGATTGATTTTCCCGACTATTCGATTGACCAGCTTATTCAGATTGCTGAGCTCATGTCGAAGGATCGTGACTATACGCTTATGCCGCAGACCGTATTCAAGCTGAGACAGCATCTCATGCAGGAGAAGGCGATGTCGATGTTTGCCTTCAGCAACGCGCGGTATGTACGCAATATTATTGAGAAGGCGTTCCGGCATCAGGCTGTTCGCCTAATGACTCAATATCCGACCGGCTCCCCAGGAAAGCAGGAGCTGATGTCGGTTCGTCCGGAAGATTTGAAATGGGATAAATAAGCAGCATGTTAGGTATAGAAGGAGTTGCATGAACTAGATGCGGCAAGGTACGTACGAAACAGATAGAGAATTGCAGGATCGGGCGGTGCTCGTCAGTCTGGTTACGCCAGATATTAAGCGAGGCTCCGGCGATCCTGAGCATTCGTTACAAGAGCTTGTCAGCTTGGCTGAAACGGCCGGCGTAGAAGTGTTATCGACGCTGACACAGAATAAAGAATCTGTCGATACCAAATGGTTTATCGGCAAAGGAAAAGTAGAGGAGCTGCGCGCGGTAGCCGAGGAGCTCGGCGCTACGACGGCGATCTTCGATCAAGAGCTCTCCGGTGCGCAGGTGCGCAACCTGGAAGAGGCACTCGATCTGAAGATTATCGATCGGACGCAGCTTATTCTTGATATTTTCGCCCAGCGCGCGAAGACGCGTGAAGGTATTATCCAAGTTGAGCTGGCGCAGCTCAGTTACCTGCTGCCACGGTTGTCCGGCCATGGCAAGAATCTCTCCCGTCTCGGCGGCGGTATCGGGACGAGAGGTCCCGGTGAGACGAAGCTCGAGACCGACCGCCGTCACATCCGGGATCGAATCTCCGATCTGAAGCAAGTTCTCGATGAGGTCGTGCGCCATCGTACGCTGCATCGCGAACGCAGACGCAAGTCAGGCGTACAGCAGGTTGCGCTGGTCGGCTACACCAATGCCGGCAAGTCAACGCTGCTTCGCGAGCTGACTGCAGCAGACGTCTATGTCGAGAACCAATTGTTCGCGACGCTCGACCCGACATCTCGGACGCTGGAGCTTCCGAGCGGCAAAGAAGTGATCCTCACCGATACGGTAGGGTTCATTCAGAACTTGCCGCATGACTTGGTAGCGGCATTCCGTGCAACACTGGAAGAGGTGTGCGAAGCGGATCTCGTGCTGCATGTCATTGACAGCTCGTCCATCATGCGCGAAGAGCAAATCCGCGTTGTTGAGCGGATTATGAGCGAGCTTGGCGCTTCGGGGAAGACGACGCTCATGATCTATAACAAGATCGATATGTGCGAGGACGATGGCACTCAGCTCCTTCCGGTGAACGGACAGGATACACTTGTCATGAGCGCATACAACGAGGACGATTTGCTTCGTTTGAAGCAAACGATTCAAGATCGGTTGACCGGGGATACGAAGACCTTCCTGCTGCCTGCTGAACGCGGTGATTTGATTGCACTTGTCTATCGGACAGGTGACGTGATCGAACAGTCCGTTGATGGGGATAACATGCGGCTGACAGTACAGCTGAGCAAACAAGACTACGAGGTGCACGGGCATAAGCTGGAAGCCTTCGTAGAGCAGGTATAAAGTTTAAGGAACTATTGAGGAGAGACATCTATCGTGAGGCAGCATGAAAGTGAAAGTTGGCTGGAATTAACCAAGTGGGCGGAGGCTGCGGAGACGCAGGCCGCCCCTGTTTTTCGTTCAATTGAAGGTATCGCTGAGCGCAATCAGTGGAAAGTAATCGATGCATTTCAGAAGCATAAAGTAAGTGATTTTCATTTTAATGGATCGACGGGCTATGGGTACAATGATACAGGTAGAGAAGTGCTTGATCTTGTCTACGCGGATGTATTCGGCGCTGAGGCCGCTCTTGTGCGGCCGCACTTCGTGTCAGGTACACATACGATTAGCTGCGCTTTGTTCGGCTTGCTTCGTCCGGGGGATGAGCTGCTTTACATTACGGGCAGACCCTATGACACGCTTCATAAAGTGATTGGCAAGCCGGGCGATGGCAAAGGTTCGCTGCAGGACTTCGGCATCCGATACGGAGAAGTCGCTCCGCTCGCAGATGGCTCGATCGATTGGGATACAGTAGAGTCGAGTATCAACGAACGCACGAAGGTCATCGGCATTCAACGTTCACGCGGCTATGACTGGCGATCTTCGTACACGGTTGCTCAGATTGGAGACATGGTAAAACGGGTAAAAGCAATAAAGCCGGATGTCTATGTGTTCGTGGACAATTGCTATGGCGAGTTTACCGAGGAGCTGGAGCCGACGGAAGTTGGCGTTGATCTCATGGCAGGTTCCTTAATCAAAAATCCTGGTGGTGGCATTGCTCCAACAGGCGGTTATGTAGCAGGTACGCAGATAGCAGTCGATCTGACGGCATACCGGCTTACAGCGCCAGGGATCGGCGGAGAGGTAGGCGCTACCCTTGGCACGCTTCGTTCCATGTACCAAGGCCTGTTCCTTGCACCGCATCTTGTTGGACAAGCGATCAAAGGCAGCGTATTCGGAGCCGCGATGTTTGAGTTGCTCGGCTTCGAGAGCAATCCACGTTACGATGCGCCGCGGACTGACTTGATTCAAGCGATCCGCTTCGATCGCGCGGAGCAGCTGATCGCATTTGTCCAAGGCGTCCAGCGCGCCTCTGCAGTTGATGCGCATGTTGTGCCTGAGCCGTGGGACATGCCTGGCTACGAGCATCCTGTCATCATGGCGGCAGGTACGTTCATGCAAGGTGGCAGCTTGGAGTTATCTGCGGATGCGCCGATTCGTGAGCCGTATATCGCGTATATGCAGGGAGGATTGACGTATGCCCATGTCAAATATGGTGTTCTGAATGCTTTAACTGTACTCGCCGAACGAGAATTAGTTGTAATTAAACCTTACACAACTTGACACGTTTTTGGCATGGGGGTACAATGTAAGTATATATCAGATACTGGAAGGTTGATGCGACATGGGTGACGAAATACGCAGAAATATGGCGCTTTTTCCAATCGGCATCGTGATGAAGTTGACCGACTTGACCGCTAGGCAAATCCGTTATTATGAGCAGCATGAATTGATTGTTCCAGCTCGAACAGGCGGGAACCAACGGCTATTCTCGTTCAACGACGTAGAGCGGCTGCTTGAGATCAAATCATTGATTGAGAAGGGCGTCAATATTGCAGGCATTAAGCAAGTGATGAACCCTGTTTCGAAGGAATCCGAAGACGCGACAGTCGTCAGCGAGCTGTCGGAAGTGAAGCGCCGCGAGCTGTCCGACGCGCAGCTGCACCGTTTGCTGAAACAACAGCTTCTAGAGAAGAGACCGGGCAAAGCTTCGATGATTCAAGGTCAGCTGTCCCGTTTCTATAACAAAAAGTAACTATCATGATCTGTTAGCTTAACAAGTGTTTCAAAAACAACATTCGCCTTAAGGAGATGATTCAGTGAGCTACACCAAAGATGACATCAGACGTATCGCTAAGGAACAGAATGTCCGCTTTATTCGTCTTCAGTTCACCGACTTGCTTGGAACGATCAAGAACGTAGAGATTCCGGTAAGCCAGCTGGAAAAGGCACTCGATAACAAAATGATGTTCGACGGTTCGTCGATCGAAGGTTATGTACGGATTGAAGAGTCCGATATGTACCTGTACCCGGACCTCGATACTTGGGTTGTATTCCCTTGGGTAGCGGAAGACCGCATTGCCCGTTTGATCTGTGACGTATACATGCCAGACGGCACGCCTTTCGCTGGTGATCCGCGCGGTATTTTGAAGCGTGCGCTGAAGGAAGCTGAGGAACTTGGCTTCACAGCAATGAACGTTGGTCCTGAGCCAGAGTTCTTCCTGTTCAAAACCGATGCAAAAGGCAATCCGACTACGGAACTGAACGACCAAGGCGGTTACTTCGACCTTGCTCCGATGGATCTTGGCGAGAACTGCCGCCGCGAAATCGTACTGACACTGGAAGAGATGGGCTTCGAGATCGAAGCGTCTCACCACGAAGTGGCTCCTGGCCAGCACGAAATCGACTTCAAATATGCCGATGCGATCAAAGCAGCGGACCAAATCCAGACGTTCAAGCTTGTTGTTAAAACAATTGCACGTCAGCACGGTCTGCATGCGACATTCATGCCGAAGCCGCTGTTCGGCGTGAACGGCTCCGGTATGCACTGTCACCAATCGCTGTTCCGCGGCAACGTGAACGCGTTCTACGATGAGAGCGACAAGCTTGGCCTGAGCCAAACTGCTCGTTACTACATGGCTGGCGTTCTGCGCCATGCACGTGCGTTCGCAGCGATCACGAACCCAACAGTCAACTCGTACAAGCGTCTCGTGCCTGGTTACGAAGCACCTTGTTATGTGGCTTGGTCTGCCAGCAACCGCAGCCCGATGATCCGTATTCCTGCTTCCCGCGGCCTCAGCACTCGTATCGAAGCACGTAACCCTGACCCGGCTGCGAATCCGTACCTTGCGCTTGCCGTCATGCTGAAAGCAGGCCTTGATGGTATCAAGAACAAGATTGCTCTTCCAGCTCCAACGGACCGCAACATCTACGTGATGACGGACGAGGAGCGTATCGACGAAGGTATCCCAAGTTTGCCTGGCGACCTGAGGGAAGCGTTGACGGAGTTGCTTCGCAGCGAAGTTATCTGTGAGGCACTTGGCGATCACGCACTCGCTCACTTCTATGAATTGAAAGAAATCGAGTGGGATATGTATCGCACTCAGATTCACGAGTGGGAACGCGATCAGTACTTAACATTGTACTAGAATCTCAATGAATGAATCCCTTGTCGCTGCAGCGGCAAGGGATTTTTCTATTGGAATGGCATGCTGCGCCTCTGTGCTCCTGCACCGGTGAACTCTGTCCCGCATACTATGCATGCAAGAGGGTATAGGAGAGAGAAGGCGGCATTCATGAGCGGGAAAGTGGGAACGGACGAGCAATTTCGTTTGACTGGCGCGATACTTCGGAAAGTTGCGGGGATTATGATCCCGTTCTACCGGAAGATCGCATGCAATTATACGTTTGCGCTTAGGTGGTCTAGGGCGGTCCGCCGTACAGACCTGGATACGTTGGATAAAATGTTCAAGTCCGTTGCGCCAAGCGTGAAGCTAAGCAGCTTAGCATCGAACGGGATCGGGTACTTCTTCGACTTTGAATATCCAGAACCGATAATTCAGTACTCCTGCGGTCTAACGATACCACCGGGAACAACGCAGTTCACGTTCTCCACGCCGGTTCATCGCATGATCGCCAGAGCTATCCTGCCATTCTATCGTGCTCTGCGGTCGTCGAGTGTCTACGCTGCAGCTATTGCAAGAGCGGTAAACGCGCGGAACATCAAGCGGCTTAGAAGATTAGTTCGACTTAAAGTGAAGACGGCAGCGCTCAAGAGGATTCTAATCGCATTCTCTGGCGTAGCGCTGAATTTTAAGTACAAGCGAAGTAAGTATATGTATCAAAGCCTGTTATTTCGCGAAATCGTAGGTTAACTAACAGCCAGCGGAAGAAGAAAAGGGCCATCTCAGGTGCTAGCAGCACCTGAGATGGCCCTTCGTGATGATGAGATTAATGAATGTCGCGGAACAATCCAATGACCTTGCCTAGAATGGATACATTACGAAGACGAATTGGCTCCATCGACGAGTTCTCGGGTTGAAGGCGGATATGATCCTTCTCCTTATAGAACGTCTTTACTGTTGCTTCGTCATCTTCAGTCATAGCGACGACGATATCGCCGTTGTTCGCTGTTTGCTGTTGGCGGACAATGACATAGTCGCCATTGTGAATGCCTGCTTCGATCATGCTTTCACCGATAACATTAAGAATGAAGACCGTATCATCGCCGACCTTGTCCGCTGGAAGCGGGAAGTAGTCTTCGATGTTCTCTGTTGCAGTAATCGGTACGCCTGCAGTTACTTTACCGATAACAGGTACTTTGGAAATTGCGAGCGGGAATGGGATCACATCGTTGTCGTCATCGCCATCCAAAATCTCAATCGCACGAGGCTTCGTCGGGTCGCGGCGAATTAGCCCCTTCTTCTCAAGGCGGTCCAGGTGGCCGTGGACGGTAGAGCTGGAAGCAAGTCCGACCGCTTCGCCGATCTCACGTACAGAAGGCGGATAGCCTTTCTCGCGCACTTCTGTCTTAATGAATTCTAGTATCGCCTGTTGGCGGTTTGAAAGTTTCGACACCGGAATCACTCCAAAGTTTCATTTGTGTCAAATTATAGCACAGAACCGGAGTTCGTACAAACATAAGTTCTTGAAAACACAAGTTCGCGTATTTTTACGAACAAACGTTCCAAAAACGCTTGACCACAAACAAACGTTCGTGTTATTCTAAGTTCAACGATAACAGAACAAACGTTTGGGGTGCTGGGGAATGATGACAACGATATCTTCTTACTCAACTACTTATAAAGGAAACACTAGAAACAATCAGGCGACGAAGCGTGAATGGAACGCATCTAGCAAGCAACGTCTTCTAGTAAGGCTAGCTGCGGCAGTGCTGCTGTTCGTACTTCTGTTCACTGGACTAACGCTGATGACCAGCTACGCTGGAAGTGAACATCCAGCTTCACCGACTGCTCTGGAGCAAGTTGTAGTCATCGGTGCAGGCGACACACTGTGGGATATTGCTGGCCGTGTTCGCAAGGATGGGCAAGATATCCGGGAAGTCGTATACAGCTTGAAGAAGCGGAACAACTTATCGAACGGAACGCTGCAAGCCGGACAGTCGTTAATTGTTCCGGTTGGATAATAACCACCTAATAGATCTGAATAGTAGATGGAGACAATTAAGCCTGAGCGTGGGAACGCTCAGGCTTCTTCTATCTCTTTCTCGTAACTCGCTTCGTGTGCCGCAGTTGCCTTGACAATGGCTCCTTATTAATGTCAAAGTAAAGGATGACATGTTGACCTCAGGCAGGGAAGGAGTGCAGTAGATATGAACGCTATAGACAAAGTCATTGCCCGCATTAACGAGCTTTCTCGTAAAAATAAATCCGTCGGTTTGACGCCGGAGGAGCTTGTAGAACGAGACGAGCTTCGCCGTCAGTATTTGGACAACTTCAAACGCAATTTCCGCAATGAGCTTGATAACATCAAGTGGGTTGAGGATGAAGAGAACGGCGGCGGGGGATCGACGACTAAGCATTAATGAAACCAGATTCATCATGTAGGAGGGGACGAGCATGGAATACCGGTTACTTGGCAGAAGCGGACTCGCTGTTTCCGAGCTTTGTTTGGGAACGATGACGTTCGGCAATACAACCAGCGAGACAGATTCCATCGAGATGATGCACCGGTTCTTCGAGCAAGGCGGTAATTTCCTGGATACGGCCAATGTTTATGTAGGCGGACGTTCAGAGGAAATTGTCGGACGAGCGATCAAGGACCGCCGCTCGGATGTGGCGCTGGCGACGAAGGTCAGATTCGCAACCTCGACGAATCCAAACGGCGTAGGCGTTTCGCGCAAGCATATTATGGATGCTGTCGAAGCGAGCTTGAAGCGGCTTGATACGGACTATATTGATCTCTATCAGGTCCACGTTTGGGATCATGCAACACCGATTGAGGAGACTCTTCGCGCGCTTGATGATCTAGTTACATCAGGTAAGGTTCGTTATATCGGTTGTTCGAACTTCTTCGCTTGGCAGTTGATGAAGTCGCTTGCGGTAAGTGATTGGAACCGCTATGTTCGTTTTATCTCCATTCAACCGCAATATAGCTTGGTCAGCCGCGAGATGGATCGCGAGATGATCTCGCTCTGCCTCGAAGAGAATGTTGGTATTATTCCGTGGGCGCCACTAGGTGGCGGCTTCCTGACAGGCCGTTATTCGACTGAGGAACCGACCAGCGGACGCCTTACAGCGAAAGCAGGAGAGAGCTCTTGGGCGATTCGCTCCACTCTGAACAACTTCGCGGTGCTTGAGGCTGTCAAGCAAGCTGCACAAGAGCTGGAGAAAACGCCGGCACAGGTCGCACTGGCATGGCTGCTTCGGCGGGAAGGCATTACTTCACCGATCTTCGGTGCGAGTACACTTGCCCAGTATGAAGAGAATATGGGTGCGATCGGTTGGACGATGCCGGAGTCGATCTGGAAGCAGCTTGATGAGGTTAGCGCTTTGCCAAGCGAATATCCGAACCGGTTTATTGCCAAGTTCGCTCGACCATTGTAATGAAAGTCTAACGATAGAATTTGCATTGTAGGAGGAACATCCTTGTCAAGATCGTGGGAACGTAAAGTTCAGAAGAATCAAGCTCAAATTAATAAGCAGCGGAAGAAGCGCGGCCAGAAGCCGCTGATGTCAGCGGCATCAAGCACGGAATCAATCGATACATATAAGGGCCGCAGCTATCTCATGCCTGCGTTCCTATTGCTGTTTATTTTGTTCTATATTATCGTGACCGTAACTTCGGATAATTTCAAAGAGACGGGATCGATGTTCTGGGTGACGATCGCTTGTTATATCGTGCTGGCGCTTCTCTTCACGCTGCGCCGTCCGTATCTGGCGGTAGGCAGAGATTTTGTTCGCTCTCGCCGTTTTACAGGTGACCGTTCGATCAACGTGAGCAACATTAAAGCGATTAATGTACAGAAGGGTTACGTTGTTATCGAGCAGCACAAGGGCGGCAACTGGGTATTCTCGCGTGTCATCAATCGTTATCCAACTGAGCCGATGGCAGAGCGCCTGCGTTCTTTTGCCGGGCAGCACGGAATTCCTTTCACAGAAAAATAAATCAATCCGGAGTGGAGTGCAGAAGCATGGCGAAGCAAGCAGTTCTATTTGATTTAGATGATACGCTGCTATGGGATGACCGCAGCGTACAGGAGGCGTTCGACGCAACCTGTGAGGCAGCAGCAGCTCAAACTGGCGTAGATGCGATGGCGTTAGAGGAAGCAGTTCGCCGCGAAGCGCGTGCGCTCTATGAATCGTACGAGACGTTCCCATTCACGAAGATGATCGGCATTAACCCGTTTGAAGGTCTATGGGCGAACTTCCTTGAAGGCGAGCAGAAGGAATTCCGCATGCTGCAAGAGCTTGCGCCTGGTTATCGCCGCGATGCTTGGACACAAGGATTGAAGGCGCTTGGCGTTGATAATCCTGAGCTTGGCGCGCAGCTTGCAGAGCAATTCCCGGCGGAACGCCGCAAACGTCCATATGTATATGAAGAGACGTTCGCTGTACTCGATCAGCTGAAAGGGAAGTACAAGCTTCTCCTGCTGACGAACGGTTCGCCTGATTTACAGCGCGAGAAGCTGGCTGGCGTGCCTGCGATTGTCCCGTATTTTGACCACATCATCATCTCTGGCGAATTCGGCAAAGGTAAACCTGCTGCGGAGATCTTCCATCACGCGCTTGAGCGTCTTGGCATCGAGCCGGAGCACGGCATCATGGTTGGCGACAAGTTGACGACGGATATTCTTGGCGCCAATACAATCGGCATGACATCGGTATGGATTAACCGCCACAGCATGACTCGTTCGGACGAAATCATTCCAGCTCATGAAATTAAGCATCTCGAAGAACTGCTGCCGCTGCTCGTTTAATGGCCGCCGTTACCATGCAAATGCAAAGAAGACCCGCCATCATGGCCAATGTCATTAAGTTAACTCAATGACATTGACCGAGAATAGAAATGGAATCCAAAATGGCATGAGGGAAACCCCTGTGCCGTTTGTTTTTTTGGTGCAGTCTGAAAAAAGTGTACAGCAAACAAGCGGATAGACAATCCGCTTAAAAAATGTTCATTCGAACCGATTTATGCTACTCTGTAGACGAAGCTTACAGATGATTTATAGCGTGTTTTGCGCGTATTCTGCTGCCCTGGTCGAATCGGGCGAATCGGCAAAACGTTTCTTCGAATCAGTGCTTCAACATCAGACGGGGGTTCATCG
>NZ_QTTN01000056.1 GCF_003386535.1 Paenibacillus taihuensis | reverse complement strand
GCTGTTCACAAGATAAAGCGAGAGAAAGACATCCGCAAATACACGGTCCCGGCTCGCGGCAGCAGCAAGTTTGCAACACTGTATTCACGTCGCACAGCTGTCGAGCGTGTATTTGCCTATTTAAAAAGCTACTTTGGACTAACGGGAACGCGCAAACGCAAAAAGCGGGCCTTCGTTGAGATGGACCTTACTTGTCTGACTTATACGTTATGCAAGTTCGCCCTTGATAAACTGAACCAAGAATTGAGAAGGACACGCTGTGCAGCCTGATTTTTTTTAAAATCCTTGGGTTTTGAGTGAGTGCTACCTAGCGATCATAGACTTATGAAATTGACTCTAAATCCAATAAATCCAATAAAGCCGAGCAAAACAGCCGATTCCGATGAAAATGAGTGGATTTATCCAACATAGCGTAACCGAGGGGGGCACAGTCGGCGTTGCTAGCTCGCTGGCCGACCGGTGACCGGCGTCCGGAAGACTGGAGGACCGGAAGACTGGAAGACCGACCGGCTCGCTCGCTATGCCTGCTTCGATTGCCACACATCATATTGGGAGGCTACCGTCCACACCTTCATGATCGTGCGCAGCATCTGATAGCCTTGGTGGAGAATGAGGGCGAACAGCCCCGCCCACATCATCGATACCGAGGCGACCGTCATGCTCAGCAGGACGCCGATGCCCCACATGAGCAGCGAGATCCCGGCGAAAGGCAGGAAGTGTACGATTCCGCTCCAGAGCGAGCGGAGCGTACCGGTGCCAGCCACGACGCCGAATTGCATCGTGAGGAAGAGCAGGTGGATGAGCACCGCCCAGAGCAGCCAGGCGATCGCCCACGGTCCAACGTGCTGGGCGAATTCGAGCAGCGAGCTGCTGGCTAGCAGCTTCGACAGTGCGCGCGGCAGCAGCCAGACCGCAGGGAGCAGCGTAAGCACGACTTCGATGAGGTAGAGTAGAGCGACCGGTTTCCATGCTTTGCGAATGCCGCTCAGAAACTTCGTACCGGCCTCGTCGGTCATATGATGCAGCGAGTGGAACAGGCCGGCGTTAAGGAATGGCGTAATGACCATCCGGCCTGCCAGCAGTCCGCAGAACAGCCAGACGTACGGCTGAATGAGGTCCGTCTTGAGCAGCTGAAACTGGGCTTCGGTCATGAACAGCTGAACCGCATGGCTGCCGCTGTTAATCGTATCAGGGAATCGCTTCAGGATCGGCACCACAATGCCTTCTATGGTGCGATAGAGGAAGAAGCCCCAGATCAGCTCGTACAGAAACAATAGAATAATGATGTAGAAGTGCTTTATGGCAAGTCGCCAGCCTTGCTTAATATGGGCTTTCACGCAAGCTCACCTCCTTCATAAGTAAGACGTTACCAAGCGAGCGAAGCGAAGATCGTCTCCAGCAGCTTGGTGATACCGACGCTCCAGCGGGTGCGGGTCTGCTCGGTCAGGTCGGCTTTCATATAGTTGTTGATATGCTTGTTGTCGAGCACGTTATCGTACTGCGGGTCCACCGCCGCCCATAAGAGCTTGGAGGAATGAACGATTTTATACTGAATATGGGCTTCCTGGCCATCCCATACTTTCGGCATGATCGTACCGTCTGCAAAATGGAACACCACCGTCACAGGGCCGAAGCTTCCGCCGGTCTTCTTGATCAGCACGACCGATTCGTACTGCGTCTTGCCATCCTGCTTGACGGGACGCACATGGATGGAAGCGACGGAGTAGTCCGCCATGTCTTTGCCGTAGACGAAATGGCTGAAGTAGTCGTTCCACTTCTTCTTCGTCACGGCCTCGACGACTTTCTGGAAGTCGGCGGTCGACGGGTGCTTGAATTTGTATTTCTGGAAGTAGGTGCGCATAATCTTGCGCATCGTCTGGGCGCCGACCTGCTTCTCGATGCCGAAGAGGACGAGCTTGGCGCGCATGTACACATTTTCGGCATAGTGATTGTTGCTATGGTACGACCACGACAGCTGCTTCAGCGGCGCAGGATCGGTCATGTAGCTCGACTCCACCGGCAGATTCGGCTCGATGCCGTACTCGCTTTCCATTACTTTGTCTTCCGCATAGGACGTGAAGCCTTCGTCGAGCCAAGCTTCCTCGAACTCGTTGGTGGCGACCATACCGTACCAGTATTGATGACCGATCTCGTGAACGACCGTCCGCTCGAGGTCATATCCTGGAGTATCGGAATCGGCTGCGAAAGCGGTGATGAGCGTCGGATATTCCATGCCGCCTGCGCCGTTGCCGCCAGCCGGCGGGACAACGATGGAGAGCGTCGAGTACGGGTAAGCGCCATACCACTGCGCATATTTGGAGAGCGCGGACTTCGCTGCGTGCATGTAGCGGTCCTTGAGCTTCGCGTGCTGCGGATCGAGATAGAGCTTGATCCGGACGCCAGGCACGCCTTCCGTCGAGAAAGGTTCCTCCGCGTAGACGAAGTCCGGCGAAGCCGACCAGCCGAAGTCGTGGACATCATCGGCATAGAATTGATAGATCTTGCGGCCGTCCGCGATGACGGAGGCTTTGGTCTGGAAGCCGGTTGCGGCTACCTTGTAGCTGCTCGGCACGTTGATCTTCACGCTGTAGATGCCAAAATCGCTATAGAACTCCGAGTTGCCGTGATACTGATGAATATTCCAGCCTTCGGCCGCTCGTCCGCGTGTGCCGGCTGTCTCGTAAACGGCGAGCTTCGGAAACCACTGGCCCGCCATCACGAAGTTGCCAGCGTAGCCCATGCGAGCGAACACCTGAGGCAGCTTCACCTCGAACTTCATCCGCAGCGTCACGCTCTTGCCTGGCGCGACTGCATTCGGCAGACGAAGCTTGGCCAGCGTAAGATCGTTCGTATTGCCGTCATCGGGCTGCACATAGTGGAGGCGAGGCAGCAGACTGTAGCCTTCCGTCGTTTCGAGCTGCAGCAGGTTCATGTAACCGACGCTGTCCGCAGTCGCTTTATCGTTGCGGAGCTGTCCGCCGGACTCTCGCATGAACGTCGTGTCCTTGGACCTGAAGGCGTTCGGGTACAGATGGAAGTACATCTCGGACACCGGCTGCCTGCCTGGGTTTGTCCATGTGACAGACTGCTCCCCGACGAGCATATGCGTATCCTCCTGGAGCGTCACATCGATGTGATACTCCGCAACCCGTTTGCTGAGCGCAACCGGCTTCGGCTGCATGACAATGTCGGGTTCCTGCGCGGTTTGCGGAGCGGCCGTCTTCGGCGGCGACTCTTTCTTAGCAGGAGCGGAGGCGTATATATAGTGCGAGACCCAGGCATCCCCGAACCCTTGCTGTGCCGTTAATCCGATCAGCACGGCGGCGAGGGCAAAGAGCAGAATTCGTTTGGCACGTCCAAGTTTCATTGAAACATTCCCTCCCGTTGACAAGCATCTAAAGCATGTATATGTTTGCTTTTCCGAGATTATTAGCTAAAATGGAATTAAAGTGCGGACAGGCGTGAAAACCGCGCCAGACGTGGAATTACGGGGCTTGTGAGCAAGTGGGGCAGGCAGGAGAAGGAGTTGAAACGGATCGTGAGTGAACAAGAGAACACGCAGCAGCCGGCAGAGAAGAAAGAGAAGAAATCCCTTTCTTTGAACGTGGTGAGCAACAAGGAACATAAAGGATTCGGAGCGGGGACGATCGACCTCAGCGCGGTGTCCTGCGTCATCATTGATAATGGCGAGGCGTACATTGATGTTGGTGCGATGCATGCCAAGAGTAAGGTAGAGAAGGGGATCAAGTTCAGCGCGAATAAGGAAGATGTGCCGAACGGCCGCTTGTGCTGGATCGTATGGGTTGCGGTTGACCGCACGGAGGAAGGCGCAAGCTACGCGGGAGCGACGGCATGTCCGATGCTGATCGATACCGAAGCGCGCAGAGGGTGGAAGATTCTTGCGCAGCACGTGAACAACCTCGACTACGCGATCAAACGCCGTTATGTGCTTGACGAGCTGGGCGTGGAAGAGAAGCGGGCGCTGAAGAACCTCCTTGTCACGAACAATCCGGAGTGGTGGGACCGCTCGCCGGATAAGCTGAAGGAAGCGCTCGACGTATAGCGAATTCATCAACCATATTGCTGTTTCAGACCGCCTGACTCTTACGAGTGGCGGTCTTTTATTTTAGGCGACTTGTGCCTATTCTGGATAAGGGTGGATATGTTATAGTCATGGGACTGGAACATTCGTTCTGTCAAAGGAGGGGCTTTAATTGACCAGTGAGAGGCGCATGGCTTCGCGAGGGCATTACGGCGAGCTGCTGAGGCGCTATCTATTGCCGCAGAAACGGACGATCATCGGACTTGCAGCGCTCCTCATTCTATCTACCGCTCTGCAGCTGGTGAACCCGCAGATTATTCGCTTCTTTATTGATAAAGCGCAGTCGGAGGCCGATCTTCAGCCGCTGCTGCTGGCCGCGTGCTTGTTTATTGGCTTCTCGGTGGTGCAGGGGATTGTATCGGTGGTCGCAACGTATTTCAGCGAGAATGTCGGTTGGAAAACGACGAATGCGCTCCGCGGCGACTTGGCGGCGCACTGTCTATCGCTGGATATGCCGTTTCACAAGTCGCATACATCAGGCGCGATTATTGAACGGGTCGACGGCGATGTGAATGCGCTCGCGAATTTCTTCTCCAGCTTAATCATTAACTTGATCGGCAATGCGCTGCTGATGATCGGCATTCTCGTGCTGCTGTTTCGGGAAAGCTGGATGATCGGCACGGGGATGACCGTGTTTGTCATCGCGGCGGTGTTCGTCATTCAGCGCATCCGAAGGCTCGCATCGCCGCTCTGGACGAAGTGGCGGCAGGCGAACGCGGAGCTGTACGGATTTATCGGCGAGCAGCTGGAAGGGACGGAGGATATTCGCGCGAACGGTGCAGCCGGCTTCGTGATGGGCCGCTTCTATCGGATGCTGCGCGTCATGCTGCCGCTGCGGATTAAGGCGTTCCTCGGCTTCGCCTCGATGTGGAGCACGACGATCATTGTGTTCGCGCTCGGTAACGCAATGGCGTTCGCGATTAGCGCCTATTTATGGAAGCAGGGCTCCATTACAATCGGAACGGTCTATCTGATCTTCTACTATACAGAGCTGTTATCGAAGCCAATCGAGAAGATCCGTACCCAAATGGAGGATTTGCAAAAGGCAGACGCGAGCATTACCCGCATTCGCGCGCTGTTCGAGACGCGCTCTTCCATCGCGGACGGTCCGGGTGCGGCGCTTCCGGCAGGGGCGCTCGCCGTGAAGTTCGACGATGTGACGTTCCGCTATGAGGATGGAGGTGCCGAGCCGACGCTGGACAGCTTGGCGCTGCAGCTCCAGCCTGGCGAGGTGCTCGGGCTGCTCGGCCGGACGGGGAGCGGGAAGTCGACGCTGGCCCGGCTGCTGCTGCGGTTCTATGATCCGCAGGAAGGAGCGATCAAGCTTGGCGATACGGATATTCGCCAGCTGAAGCTGAACCAGCTGCGCAAGCGCGTAACGCTCGTGACGCAAAATATCGAGATTATCGAGGGTACCATCCGCGACAATCTCACCTTCTACGACGAGTCGATCCGCGATGAGCGGATTGTGGAAGTGCTGGAGCAGCTGGGGCTTGGAAGCTGGTATGCTGCGATGCCTGAAGGCTTGGATACGCGGCTCGCTTCGGGCGGCGGTTCATTGTCTGCCGGCGAGGCGCAGCTGCTTGCTTTTGCCAGGGTATTCCTGACCGATCCGGGGCTCGTCATTATGGATGAAGCTTCGTCGAGGCTCGACCCGTTGACGGAGCAGCGCATTGAAGAGGCGATCAGCAGGCTGCTTGCGAATCGCTCCTGCATCATTATTGCGCACCGTCTGGCAACCGTGCAGCGGGCGGACCAAATCCTCATCCTGGAGAATGGCCGCATCATTGAATATGGCCGCAGGACGCAGCTTGCCGCCGACCCTTCGTCGCGTTTCAGCACGATGCTGGCGACAGGGCTTGAGGAGGTGCTCGTATGACGACCCTTCAATATCTGATCCGGCTGATTACCTACCGGACGAGGCTGTATGTGTTTAACGCGCTGGCTTGGTCAATTATTTACCTGGTGCCGATCGTGCCGGGTCTTATTACAAAAGAGTTCTTCGACTCGCTCACCGGCAGCGGTTCGCTGAAGATGGGCACCTGGGGCATCATCGCGCTGGTGCTTGGCGCCTCGGTTGGCCGCGTCGTTGTTATCGTGCTTGGCTTCATTACCGACGTGCAGTTCCGCTTCCGCATGGGGATGATGCTTCGCCGCAACTTGCTGCAGCATGTCTTGAAACAGCCCGGCGCACGAGCGATCCCTGTTTCGCCGGGCGAGGCGATCAGCCACTTCCGCGACGATGTCGACCAGTCGGAGGAAGCGGCGAGCTGGTCCGTCGACGTGTTCGGCTTAACCTGCTTCGCGGCGGTGTCGAGCTACATTCTTGTCGGCATCGATTTGCAGATGACTTTGCTCGTATTCCTGCCGCTAGTCGTTGTTGTGTCCGTTGCACAGCTGTCGACGTCGCGGCTGCAGAAATATCGGGCTGCGAGCCGGGAATCGACTTCGCGCGTAACCGGCGCGATCAGCGAGATGTTCAGCAATGTGCAGGCGATTCAAGTGGCAGGCGCGGAAGAACGTGTGATTGAACGGTTCAGACAGTTCAATGACGACCGCCGCCGCACGATGCTGAAGGATAAGCTGATGGGCGAGGCGTTAAACTCGATCTTTGCGAACACCGTCAATCTGGGAACGGGGCTAATCTTGCTGGTTGCGGGGCAGAAGATGCAGTCGGGCTCGTTTACGATCGGCGATTTCTCGCTGTTCGTCTACTACTTAACGTTCATCACGTCCATTATTACGAACGTCGGGACATTCATTACGCACTTCAAGCAGATGGGCGTCGCGCTCGAACGGCTGCTGACGCTGCTGCAAGGCGCGCCGGCGAGGCTGCTGACTTTGAAGGATACGCTGTATCTGCGCAAGGGGCATGACGAAGAGTTGGCCGAGGTTGCTGCGGGTTCGGTTGCTTCTGATGCTGCCGGGCCGCTTCGTGCTTTGGAGGTGTCCGGCTTGACGTACCGGTTCCCGGAAACGGGCCGGGGCATCGAGGATGTACGGCTGCAGCTGAAGGGCGGATCGTTCACCGTTGTAACGGGCACGATCGGCTCCGGCAAAACGACGCTCGTCCGTACATTGCTCGGCCTGCTGCCGAAGGACGAGGGGACGATCAAATGGAACGGCCGGGTCGTCCAGGACCCGGGCACGTTCTTCACGCCGGCGAATAGCGCGTACTCCGCGCAAATTCCGCGGATGTACAGTGACACGCTGCGCAACAATATTTTGCTTGGGCAGCGGGAAGAGGACGGCGCGCTGGAAGGCGCGATCCACGCCGCGGTGATGGAGTACGACATCGAGCATCTCCAGCATGGGCTGGAGACGATGATCGGGCCGCGCGGCGTGAAGCTGTCCGGCGGCCAAATGCAGCGGACGGCGGCTGCGCGCATGCTCGTGCGCGATGCACAGCTGTACGTGTTCGACGACCTCTCGAGCGCGCTGGATGTCGAGACGGAGCAGAAGCTGTGGGAGCGGCTGTTCGAGAGCAGGGGCGACGCGACCTGCCTCGTCGTCTCGCACCGCCGTGCGGCATTGACGCATGCCGATCATATTATCGTCATGAAGGAAGGCCGCATCGAAGCGGAAGGCACCGCGGAGGAGCTGCTTCGTACAAACGAGACGTTCCAGGAGCTATGGAGCGGGGACGAGCGGGCGAAGGGGTAGCGGTATAGGCAAAGGTATAGGTATAGGTATAGGTATAGGTATAGGTATAGGTATAGGTATAGGAAAGAGCGGTGCTAGGACCCCTCTTTAAAGAAAACCGGCAGTTTCGCACCAATGTGATGCCTCAGAGTATCTACATCCGCCGAAACCGGTGCTTTTCCGCAAATGTAGTGCTCTGGAGTATCTACATTAGCTGTAATTTGCGGTTTCGTACCAAAGTAGTGACCTAGGGTAACTACATTCGCCGATCGAACCCCATTTTCGCCAAAGTAGAGACCTGGAGTATCTACTAAGGAACAGTGCAACGCTTATTTGCCCAGAAACCGCCTGTTTGGAATTCTAAGGAACTCCAGCGGCACTATAGCATGCATTCGGAGCTGAAATGTCCACTTTTCCGGCAATCAACCCAACCTAACCTAACCTAACCCAACCCAACCCAACTCAACCCAACCCAACCCAACCCAACCCAACCCAACCCAACCCAACCCAACCCAACCCAACCCAACCCAACCCAACCTAACTCAACCACCAAAAAGCCTCGCACCCGCTTAACCAGCGGAATGCGAGGCCTTTTTTCATATCAGCATCGACTGCCCTGTATAGTCCACGAACTGCCATCGGCTGTCCGTCTGGGTGCGGCGCTCGATCAGATCGAGGATGCCGCGTGCGCTCGCGCGCGGATCGGTCGGCGCTTGGTTGCCGCCCATGTCCGTGTACATCCAGCCAGGGTGAACGCTGAGCACGAGCACTCCGCGTTCTTTCAAATAGCTGTGCAGCTGCAGCGTGAACATATTCATCGCTGTCTTCGAGATCGCATACGGATAGTCGCCGGGATATGCTTTGGTAAGGCTGCCCGCTTCCGACGATACATTAATGAGCGCGGCGTTCTCTTCCGTCAGCAGTGGGAGCAGATGCTTCACTACGCGCATAGGCCCGTACACATTCACATCGAAGGATTCGATGACTTCGTCCATGTCCAGATCTTCAATTTGCGTATCGCGCGCCTTTAGAATGGCGGCATTGTTGATAATGGCGCCAAGCGTCCGTCCTTCTTGCTTCAAGCGCGCAGCCAGCGCAGCGATACTTGCTTCATCGACCACGTCCAGATGAGCAATCCGAATACGATCCTCGCCATACATGGCACGCAGCTCCGCCAGCTTGCCCGGAGTTCCCGGATCACGCACGCCGGCGATCACGTTATATCCGCGTTCCAGCGCTTCCGAAGCTATTTCATAGCCAAGCCCACGGCTTGCGCCTGTAATGAGCACGTTCTTCGACATCGATTAGCAGCTCCCTATTTGTCGTTTTCGAGCAGTTCAACAAGCACCTTCAGCTCAGGAATCGTGTTCATGTAGGCGTAGCGCCCACCGGTATATTCCCCCTTTTGCTCGAGCGGAAATCCCTTGCCCTCCAGCAACGCGATCTTCTCCTTCATCCCTTCAATGACAAAAGCAATATGATGCGGCCCTTCGCCGTGCTCATTCAAATAATTCCGCCACGTGCTCGGATGCTCGTCCGGTTCAATCAGCTCCAGCTGGAGCGAGCCCATATTGAAGAACGCCAGCTTCGCCCGCGCCTCGCTCGGTTCGCCGTTAAACTCCGTTTGCGCCTTGTCCGCTGTATCGGTGATAATTACAGGCGGCTTGTCGATGCCGAAGAAATCCGCGTAAGCTTGGCTTACCTTTTCAATATCGTGTACGAGAATGCCGATTTGCGTAATGATGTTGTTGCCGAGTATTCCTGCCATATGTACAACCATCCTCTCATCATCCATTCGTCTCCATGCTCTTATTCGGCACTAAACTTATTTCTCCTTGTAGTCCAAATAAAGGAAAATTTTCCATGACATTATGATATACTGACGCTAAATAACGATGGCGTACAAAAGGATGGGATGAAGCGATGCGGCTAGGCGGACAAGTGTTTCTAGAAGAGAAGAATCCGGAGAGCTGGGCACTGGCGCATAAGCAGGCGGGGTTCCGCGCGGCGACTTGCCCGATTGATCGGGAGGACCAGCTGCACGAGCTCGACCTCTATATGAAGGCAGCCAGCGAGCACGATATTGTCATCTCCGAAGTAGGAGCCTGGAGTAACCCGATTAGTCCGAACGAGCAGACCAGAAGAGAAGCGATAGCGTATTGTCAAAGAAGGCTAGAGCTTGCGGAGCGCATCGGATCAGCAGTATGTGTAACGATAGCCGGTTCGCGGGGGGAGCAGTGGGATGGACCGCATCCGGATAATTTCAGCGCGAATACGTTTGATCTTATTGTAGAAACCGTGCGGGATATTATCGATGCAGTGAAGCCGCAGAGAACGGTATTCGCGCTAGAGATGATGCCTTGGGTATTCCCCGATTCGGCGGATACCTATCTTGACTTGATCAAGGCGATCGATCGCCAAGGCTTCGGCGTTCACTTCGACCCCGTGAACATCATTAGCAGCCCGCGGGCGTACTACAGGAATGGCGATCTGATTCGCGATTTCTTCAGTAAGCTGGGACCCTATATTCGCAACTGCCATGCCAAGGATACCTTGCTGCGCAGCAACCTAACGGTTCATCTAGACGAGGTCATTCCGGGTCAAGGAATGCTCGACTACCGGACATTCCTGACAGAGCTGCACAAGCTGCATCCAGATACGCCGCTGATGATCGAGCACCTCAAGAGCAACGAGGAATACCGTGAGGCGGCGGATTACATTCGCGGTGTTGCTGCGGAGCTGCGGATTCCATTGTAATAAAATAAAGCCCCTACACCCGGCAGCTTCACCAATCTGCCGCGGTATAGGGGCCTTTCATTCATAACGGTGCTAATTCTTCCACCAGCGCTTGAACACCTTCCACCATGCCTTCGTCTGCGCGGCCTTCGCGTCGGCGTTGCCGTCCGGCGACACCGGCGAATCGCCGTGAACGCCGCACACCTCGACCGGCTGCGTGCCGCTGACGAACGTCTCGAGCCGGCGGTTCGGGCATGTTTTGCCGGCGAGCTTGCCGCTGCTCGGGTCGATGTACACGGACACGACGCCGTCCGGCAGCGGGAAGATCTTCGGCGGAACCGCCGAAAGCGCCGCCTCTGTATAGTTGGCGAAGATCGGGGCAGCCCGCCGCGCTTCCGTCTGCGTCAGCTTGCGGCCCTTGTCGTATCCGACCCACACCGCTGTCGATAGCTCGGGCGTGTAGCCGACGAGCCACGCGTCGGTCGCGGTCGTGCCGGTCTTGCCGGCGACCGGCCGCTTGATCATCGCCGATACCCGGCCAGCGGTGCCGCCGGTATCGAAGACGCTCTCCATTAGGCTCGTCAGCACATACGCGTGAGCCGCATCAACGACGGAGTACGAAGCAGGCTTCGCTTCGTAGAGCACTTCGCCTTTGCTGTCCTCGATTCGCAGAATCGCCGTCGGCTCCATCCGAATGCCGCCGTTGGCGAGCGTGCTGAACGCGGACGCCATCTCCATCGGGCTGATCGGGAACGTGCCGAGCGCCAGCGACGGCACCGGCTGCATCGGGCTTACGATGCCGAGCTTGTGCGCCATGTCGATAACCTTCTCCGGCCCAACGGTCATAATCGAGTTCACCGCATAGATGTTGTCGGAGCTCGCAATCGCCTGCCGCATATCAATATAATCGCCGACATACTTGCTGTTATAGTTGCTCGGCGAATACGTCTTGCGCCCTTCATCATATGTGAAGATCGTCGGCGCGCTCTTGAACTTCGACATCGGCGTCATCACGCCTTGCTGCAGCGCGGTCAGATACAGGATCGGTTTGAACGACGAGCCCGGCTGCCGCGTCTTGGCGAAGACGCGGTTATATTGATTCGTCTTGTAATCGCGTCCGCCGACCATCGCTTTGATATAACCGGTGCGCGGGTCGATCGAGATGAGCGCAGCCTGCTGCTGCGAGTCCTCCGGAATGCCATTCGCCACTGCTTCTTCGGCGGCGTGCTGCGCCACCGGATCCAGCGTCGTGAAGATCCGAATGCCGCCTTCGCTCAGCGTCCGCTCATCGATGCCGAGCTTATCGACCGCGATATACCGAATATAATCGCGGAAGTAAGGTGCCATGCCGCTCGCTTTGCTCGTGCCAAGCGGGACGAACGTCAGCAGTTCAGCGCCTGCGGCTTTCGCATCAGACTGCTGAATAATGCCCTGGTCCGCCATCGTCTGCAGAATGGTCCGCTGACGATCCTTCGCATTTTTCATATCCATATATGGCGAGTAATACTTCGGTCCTTTCGGAATGCCTGCAAGCATCGCGCTTTCGGCGAGAGTCAGCTCGGAGACATGCTTGCCAAAATACAGCTCCGACGCAGCTTCGGCTCCATAAGCGCCGTGACCATAGTAGATTTCGTTCAAGTAGAGCGCCAGAATCTCGTCCTTGGAGTAATGCATCTCCAGCTGAATCGTATACATCGCTTCCTTCAGCTTCCGAGACCAAGTCCGCTCATGCGTCAAATACAAATTGCGGGCAAGCTGCTGCGTCAACGTGCTGGCCCCTTGCTTCCGCGATAGATGCTCGACGTTAACGACGGCAGCGCGAGCCATCCCTTTTAGATCGAAGCCAATATGCTCGTAGAATCGTTGATCCTCGATCGCCAGCGTCGCTTCGAGCAAATACGGCGATATTTCTTTCAGCGGTACCGACTGTCGGTTCTCGCCGGCATGAAAAGTGTCGATGACGTGGCCTTGTGCATCCAGCATCTGCGACGTTTGGCTAATCGCCGAAGCAGGAAGAGCCTGCACGCGCAAATAATAGAGGAAACCAAAAGCCACCATGAATAAGAGCAGTAGAGCTGCTCCCGAATAGATCAGCCACCGTTGCAGCCGTTTTAAGAAAGGCATCCAGCGTTCCAGCTGAATCCGAACCGGTATTCGAAGCTTTTTGCCACCGGCGCCATGCCTGAACACGAATCGTTTCATCTGCTTCAAAACCCCTAACTGTAACTCCAAACTATCTTTTTAGTATGGAAAACATTGGGTCACACTATTCAGAATCGGATGGGGGTTGTTAAATTTTTGTGCACAACTGGCAAAAGGTTGCTTTTTCCCCCCGTTAACTTATAATACAGATTGAAACATTTGACCTTATGATCAATAGCACCATTACATACAAGAAAGCAGGGATTGCACGATGGAATTGTGGTACACCGAGAAGCAAACGCCTACATACGGCATTACGATGAAAGTGAAAGAAACGTATGTAAGCGAACAAACGGAATTCCAACAGCTTGATATGATCGAAACAGAAGAGTTCGGCACAATGCTCGTACTCGACGGCATGGTTATGACAACGGACAAGGACGAGTGGGTTTATCACGAGATGGTTGCTCACCCGGTTCTGTACACACACCCTAACCCGAAGAAAGTTCTCGTTGTTGGCGGCGGCGACGGCGGCGTTATCCGCGAAATCTTGAAGCACCCGAACGTGGAGAAAGCTGTCCTTGTTGATATCGACGGCAAAGTTATCGAATACTCGAAGAAATATCTTCCGCAAATCGCTTGCGGTCTGGACGATCCGCGCGTCGAAGTGCACGTGAACGACGGCTTCATGCACATCCACGATCACAAGAATGAATATGATGTTGTTATGGTTGACTCCACAGAGCCGGTTGGCCCTGCGGTAAACCTGTTCACACGCGGCTTCTACCAAGGCATCTACGATGCGCTGAAAGAAGACGGAATCTTCGTTGCTCAGACGGACAACCCTTGGTTCACGCCTGACCTGATCAAGAACGTTAACCGCGATGTCAAAGAAGTGTTCCCGATCGTGCGCGTATTCTGGGCGAACGTTCCGACATACCCAAGCGGCCTGTGGACATTCACAATGGGCAGCAAAAAGTATGATCCGCTTGAAGTGGACGAGTCCAGCATCCCTGAAATCGACACGAAATACTATTCCCCACGTCTGCACAAAGCGGCTTTCGTTCTGCCGAAATTTGTAGAAGACCTGGTGAAGTAAGAGAGGAACCAAGCGCATAATGAAACTCGATCAAAAATATTCCGGCAACGTCTTCATCCTAAGCTCGGAAGACTATAATACGTCCAAGGCTGTCATCTATGGCATGCCGATGGATTTCACCGTATCGTTCCGCCCAGGCTCCCGTTTCGGCCCGCCGCGTATCCGCGAAGTGTCGATCGGTCTTGAAGAGTACAGCCCGTACCTCGACCGCAGCCTGGAAGACATCGAATATTTCGACGCAGGCGACCTGCTGCTGCCCTTCGGTAATGCGGCGCGCTCGCTCGATATTATCGGCGAATTCGTAGGCGGCGTACTGAAAGACGGCAAGATGCCGATCGGTCTTGGCGGCGAGCACCTGTGTTCGTGGCCGATTTTCCAAGAGGTATACAAGAAGTACCCGGACATGGCGATCATCCACTTTGACGCGCATGCCGACCTGCGCGAGAGTTACGAAGGCGAGCCGCTTTCGCACTCCACGCCGCTTCGCAAAGCAGCCGGCCTCATCGGCGGCAAGAACATTTACCAATTCGGTATCCGTTCCGGCTCCCGCGAAGAGTGGCAGTTCGCGAAGGAGAGCATCAATTTCTACCCGTTCGAAGTGCTCGAGCCTTTGAAGAAAGTGCTGCCTGAGCTTGCCGGCCGTCCGGTTTACCTGACGATCGACATCGACGTGCTCGACCCTTCCGCAGCGCCTGGCACAGGCACGGCGGAAGCAGGCGGCATCACGTCGAAGGAGCTGATCGATGCGGTTCATGCCATCGCCAAAGCGGGCATCAACATCGTCGGCTGCGACCTCGTCGAAGTAGCGCCAGCGTACGACCCAACCGAACAAACCCAGATCGTCGCGGCCAAAGTCATCCGCGAAATGCTGCTAGGTTTCATTAAGTAATTTAAAAAAGCTGAGAGTGGTATTTGTCACTCTCAGCTTTTTTGTTGTTGGTAAGACTATGAGTGGAGCATGGGCTGCTGAGAGTCGGATTTTCCGACTCTCGGAGAAGAAAAGCGGCTGTTTTTTGACTGAGAGTGGAGTTCGTCACTCTCAGCTTTTTTCTTTTCCCCCAGTTCCGTGCAACAGGAACGGAGCAGTTCCAATGATTCTGTAGAAGCGTAGCGGTCGCCTTTGTAGACGGATAATAACATCTAAGTGTCTAATTGAATCGGAAATTATCCAGGCTACAACAGCGATCGAAAGAACATTGGACTGAGTAGTGGGATCCGTTGAATCTTGTTTAGTTCTCCTGCTACTGCGTTTTGCCTCTCTCTCTTTTGGCCATACTAGTTACTAGTGTTTGATCATGGTTGATCATTAGGAGGGATGGCGCACGTGAACATTTTACCGATTCATGAACGGCTCGCCGAGCTGTGGACGATTCGTATTCGCCGTCAGCTGACGGGGGACGAGCAGGCTGACTTCGAGCATTGCTTGGCTGTTAACGCGATGCATATCAGGCAATTGGCTAACCTGCACAATTTGTCGCTTATCGCCTCCATGGTGCAGGACGTCGAATGGCAGCATGAAATTTGTCAGCGTTTGGAGAAACTGAGCGGTCAGCCGCCGGGTTCGCCGCAGACGTAATCGCGCGAGTGCCGGGCAGATGCTCGTCGCTTGCATCGGCTCGACGCAACGGGTAAGCTCGGAGGAGAAGAAGGAGGTAGCATAGCAGCATGACGACGCGTGTTCACTCTTTTCCGCCGATGGTCAGCGGGAGCCCGACAATTCTTATTCTCGGCAGCATGCCCGGCGAAGCATCGATTGCGATGAACCAGTACTACGGCAATCCGCGCAATCATATGTGGCGGGTGCTGTATGGGTTATTCGAACGCGAGCCGGATGAGGCGTATGAGGACAGGCTTTCTTTTGCCGCTTCACACGGCATTGCGATGTGGGATGTGATCGCGTCATGCGAACGCGAAGGCAGCCTCGATGCCAACATTCGTGCGGAAGTGCCGAATGACCTGCCCGGTCTCGTGAAGGAGCACCCGACCATACGCTGCCTGGTGTTTAACGGAACGAAGTCGAATGATACGTTTAAGAAATATTTTCGCGATGACAAGACCTTCGAAGGTTTGACGCTGATGAAGCTTCCGTCGACGAGCCCCATTCCGACCAAGACGATGCGGGGTACCGCGGATCGGATTGAAGCGTGGAAGGCCATCCTGCCCTTTCTCACTTAATCATTTGTCGCTTGCAATTTCAGCGAGGTCGCATATAATAGGGGAAATAACAGCTACATACGATGATCGGGAGAGTACCTTGCAGTTCGGTGCTGGCAGCGAGCCGGGTTAGTGAAAGCCGGTGCAGCGGCGTAAGGGAAGCGGACCCGGGAGTAGATGAACCGAAACGCGGGCTTGCGAGTGGCAAGGCGCGTCCGTAGGTGCATCCGGTCACCCCGTTATCGTGCCTTGAGAGGCTTCTCTTTCGCTATGCTGCGCATTCGCGAGGGAAGACTAGAAGAGTGGTACCGCGGAATTCAACCTCCGTCTCTTTATTGAGACGGGGGTTTTTTATGTTTCAGCTTGTAGCGCAAATTGGGGAGGAACTTGTGATGAGCCTGTTATTGGAATGGGCAGCGGTTCAGCTGCAGTCGTATGTCACTTTGGAGCACGAGGAAATCGTTCGGCTGCTCGAGCTGCCGCCGAATCCGGAGCTTGGCGATGTTGCGTTCCCTTGCTATGCGCTCTCAAGAACACTAAAGCGCGCACCGGCTGCGATTGCAGAAGAACTTGCACAGCGCATCAATGGAGAAGGTCAGCCTGTTCGCGCCGAAGCGAAGGGGCCTTATGTCAATCTGTTTCTGAAGCGCGAGGATTGGGCGCCGAAGCTGCTCTCACCATTGCTTGTAGGTGATTTCGGTCAGTCGCAGGCAGGTTCAGATCAGCGAGTCATCATCGACCTGTCCTCTCCGAACATTGCCAAACCGTTCGGCGTCGGCCATTTGCGCTCGACGATGATCGGCAATGCGCTCGCTCAGATGTACCGCTTCTCCGGTTATGATGTCGTCACCGTCAATCATATCGGGGACTGGGGGACGCAGTTCGGCAAGCTGATGGAGGCGTACAGCCGCTGGGGCGATGAAGCGAAGCTGAAGGAAGCGCCGATTAAGGAGAGTCTCAGCTTGTATGTTCGCTTCCATGAGGAAGTCGAACATGACGCTGCGCTGGAGGACGAAGCGCGCCGCTGGTTCTGGAAGCTTGAGAACGGCGACGAGGAAGCGCGCCGTTTGTGGCAATACTTCGTCTCCTTCAGCATGGAGGAGTTCGACCGCGTCTACGCGCGCCTTGGCGTGAAGTTCGACTATACGCTCGGCGAAAGCTTCTACAACGACAAGATGGGCGCCGTCGTCGAACGGCTGTCGGAGCTGCAGCTGCTCGAAGAGAGCAACGGCGCGCAGGTCGTGCGCCTCGATGAAGAAGGGCTGCCGCCATGTCTCATCCTGAAGACAGACGGCACGACGATCTACCCGACGCGCGATCTCGCAACGGCGCTCTATCGGAAGAAGGAGATGGGCGGCGACCTGCTGCTGTATGTCGTCGGTGCGGAGCAGAAGCTGCATTTTGCCCAAGTGTTCGCGGTATTGAAGCGCATGGACGAAGAAGTGGCGGACGACTGCCATCACCTGCCCTTCGGTCTCATGAAGTTCGACGGACGCAAAATGTCCACGCGCAAAGGGCAGGTCATCTTCCTCGACGAGGTGCTCGATGAAGCGGTGGCAAAGGCGGCTGCGATCATCGCGGAGAAGAATCCGGAGCTCGAGATGGCGAAGGAAGTGGCGGAAGCGGTCGGCATCGGCGCGATCGTCTTCGGCGATCTGAAGCATCATCGCATGCTGGAAGTCGACTTCTCGCTCGATGAAGCGCTCCGCTTCGAAGGGGAGACCGGACCGTATGTGCAGTATACGGCGGCAAGAGCGTTCAAGCTGTTGGCCAAAGGCGGCCTGTCGGTTGAAGAAGCGGAGACGCTCAGCCAGTCCGGCGCCGTTGTTGCAGGCGGACGTTACGGACAGTATCTGACCGGGGCAGCGGCGTGGGAGTGCTTGAAGGCGCTAGCGGCATATCCGGAGGCGATCGCGGAATCGCTTCGCCAGCATGAGCCCGCTGTTCTCGCGCGTTTCCTGCTCGATGCTGCGAAACGGTTCAACCGTTTCTACCATCAGGAGCGCATCCTGACGGAGAACGAGGAAGAGACCGCCGCGAAGCTGCTGCTCGCCGCGGCTGTTGCAGGGCTGCTGCGCTCAGGGCTCACGCTGCTTGGCCTTAAGACGCCTACACAAATCTAGCCGTTAACCCGCCAAACGATCAACGAGCAGGCATTGAAATTGACGATGCTCCTGTATATAGTGAGGACAGGAGAATTAGGCGACGGGAGACCGTGATACATGACGGATAGAGCAAAAGTAACGATTACGCTGGAAAGCGATGTCGATGGAGAGCGCGAACAGAACACGTTCAGCGGCGAATGGTTCCGCAAGGGCAGCACGATGTTCATTCGCTACGAGGAGACGGTGCAGGGCCCTTCCGGTGAGAACGCGGAGGTGCGCACGATGATCCGTTGGCGCGACGGCGAACTGAGCTTGTCGCGGAATGGAGCCGTGGAGTCGCAGCAAATCTTCGTTGCAGGCGTAAGGCGCACGGGCCATTATGCATCGATGCATGCCAATTTCCATATGGAAACAGAGACGAAGCTGCTCTGGATGCAGTTCGGCGACTTCTCCGAAGCCCTGCAAGGGCAAGAACAAGAGCAAGAGCAACAACAACAACAGCAATCGCAACCGGCAATAGATCCAAGCGATAGGCTTGTGCCGTCTCTGCCGATGCTGCTGGAGTGGCATTATACGCTGCTCGTTAATGACGAGCCGACTGGCGAGTTTATGATTCGGCTGCGGGCCGAAGAAGAGACAGGCGCGTAAGCTATATTTTCATATACCAATAAACAACTATGATGCAGGGGGATCCGATTTTACCATGAGAACGAACGTTATTGAGCAGCTGCATGTGCAGCTGAAAGAAGCGATTGCCGATGCAGTCGTAAACGCTGGGCTTGCAGCCCGTGAGGAGCTTCCGGTATTCGTGCTGGAGGTGCCGAAGGATAAGGCGCACGGCGACCTGGCAACGAACGCAGCGATGCAGCTGACGAAGCTCGCGAAGAAGAATCCGCGCCAAATCGCAGAAGCGATTATTGCAGGCTTGGATATGAAGAAAGCGTCGATCCAAAGCGCGGAGATCGCGGGACCGGGCTTCATTAACTTCCGTATGGACCGCAGCTATCTGTACCCGGTAGTCGCAGAAGTAGCGCAACAAGGCGCAGATTACGGCCGTATCGATGCTGGCACAGGCCAGCGTGTTCAAGTCGAGTTCGTCAGCGCGAACCCGACAGGCAGCCTTCACCTCGGCCACGCCCGCGGCGCGGCTGTGGGCGATGCGCTTTGCAACGTGCTTGATTTTGCCGGCTACGATGTATCGAGAGAGTACTATATTAACGATGCGGGCAACCAGGTTGCGAACCTGGCCTACTCCATCGAAGCGCGCTATAAGCAAGCGCTCGGCCAAGACGCGGTTATGCCGGAGGACGGCTACCATGGCGAGGACATCATCGGCTTTGCAAAAGAACTCGCAGCTAATGAAGGCGACCGCCTGCTGTCTCTGTCGGATGAGGAGCGTTTCACATTCTTCCGCGATTACGGCCTTGAGCGCGAGCTCGACAAGATTAAGCGCGACCTTGGCAATTTCCGCGTCGCGTTCGATGTATGGTACAGCGAGACTTCGCTCTATAAGACAGGCCAAGTCGAGCAGGCGCTGGCAGCGCTTCGCGAGCGCGGCCAAGTGTTCGAAGAAGAAGGCGCAACATGGCTGAACACCATGGAATACGGTGACGACAAGAACCGCGTTCTTGTGAAGAATGACGGATCGTACACATATTTGACGCCGGACATCGCGTACCACCGCGATAAGTACGCGCGCGGTTTCGACCGCATGATCAACATCTGGGGCGCAGACCACCACGGTTACATCCCGCGTGTGAAAGCGGCTATGGAGGCGCTCGGCAACGATCCGCAGAAGCTGGTCGTCTTGATCGCGCAGATGGTAAGCCTGTTCCAGAACGGCGAGAAGGTTAAGATGTCGAAGCGTACAGGCAAGGCCGTTACGATGGTCGACCTGATGGACGAAGTCGGCGTAGACGCGATCCGCTACTTCTTCACGATGCGCAGCATGGATTCGCACCTGGACTTCGATATGGATCTGGCGATTTCCACATCAAATGAGAATCCGGTGTTCTACGTGCAATACGCGCATGCGCGTATTTGCAGCATCTTCCGCCAAGCGGAAGAGCAAGGCATCGCGGTATTGCCTCTTGCCGAAGTGGACCTCAGCAAGCTGACGACCGAGCACGAGTTCGACCTGCTTCGCAAGATTGGCGAGCTGCCGCAAGAGATCGCGGAAGCTGCTGCGCAGTACGCGCCGCATCGCCTGATCCGCTATGTATACGAGCTCGCGTCGCTGTTCCACAGCTACTACAGAGCCGACCGCGTCATCACCGAGGACGCGGTTCAGACCCAGGCGCGCTTCGCGCTGCTTGCTGCGACGCGCACCGCGATCGCGAATGTGCTGCGCCTCGTCGGCGTATCCGCGCCGGAGCGCATGTAACATCGCGCGTGCGCAGCTGCAAGGCGGCTTCTCAAGCCGCACCGCACGGCGTACAAGCCAAACAAACCGCGGACGACTATCTTCGGTCCCCGGTTTGCAGCATTTGCATCACATCAAGCTCCCCGGCAACCCGGGGGGCTTTTGTGCCTCTTAGAGGCAGCATCGATCGTTTCACGACCGCTTTAATTTCCGCCGGCGACAGTCCCGGCCGGTGAGCGAGCAGCAGGGCGATCGCGCCGCTGACATGCGACGTAGCCATCGAGGTGCCGCTCATTTCGTGATACTTGCCGCGCAGCCAGGAGGACAGAATCTTGTCGCCCGGCGCGTATACATCAATAAAGGTGCCGCGGTTGCTGAACGGCGCAATGCGGCGCAGCCGGTTCGTCGCTCCGACAGCAATGGTCTGCGGATATCGAGCGGGATAGTCGATGGATTTGCGTTTGCCGTCGTTACCTGACGAAGCAACAATAATAACGCCGGCGTTGTACGCGTTCGTCACAGCGGTCAGCAGCGACTTGCTTCTCGTTTTCATGCCGAAGCTCATGTTGACGATGTCCATCTTGTTGCGCACGCACCAATCGATGCCGAGTACGATATCGGAGACGAAGGCGCTGCCGTTATGATCGAACGCTTTTACCGGATATACGGTAGCGCGGGGCGCGACGCCGATCATCCCATGCACCTGGTTGGCAGCGGCGATCGTGCCGGCGATGTGCGTGCCGTGTCCATTGTCGTCATGCGGCAGCGAGCCGCGGCTGAGCAGATTAATGCCACGGCCGAGGGAATGCTTCAGGTCGGGATGGCTGAAGTCTACGCCAGTGTCGATGATGCCGACTTTGACGCGATGGCCAGTCGTCATGCTCCAAGCGAGCGGAGCTTTAATCTCCTGCACGCCCCAAGGGATTCCTTTTTCACGGGATACGGATTTGAATGCCGTGTTATGCACCGTCAGAAGCGGGTCGTTCTCGACCCAGATGTCGGCGCAGGCGGAGGATGCCAGCAGATCTTGGGCGATTGGCAGGGAGAAGCCATGAATGGAAGGGAGATGACGAACGAGCTTCGCGCTGTTGCCGAATCTAGACCACTCGCTTAGGAACCGTTCGTAATCGGCTTTCTGCCGGAAACGAACGATCCGCCGCTTTACATTAGCGGCCCCGAGAGATAACGCGCTGTGTAACAGGCGGAGAATTGTCGATTTGTCCAAATTTGGCTTCCCCTCCACGGCGGCATGTGCTAACCTAAGCTCGCGCTTATTTTCCGAACGAACAGTTACAAGTTGTTGCTAACTGAGTTGGCCTGCTTCCAACTAACAGTTACAACGTAGCTGCAGTATTGTATGAACGAGCGTAACAAGCTGTATGAGCAACTTGCCTTTTTTCACATAATTAGGCTGCAAACCGTGTCATTCGCCGTACGGGCACATATCATAAACCAAGAGTCATTCACGGGCTCTTATTACCGGAATAGGCGGCAGCGCTTTATCCGGAAGGATACAGTCAAAGCGAAGGGCGCTCCTTCGCTTTTTCTTTTGTCCTCTCCACCCATAGGGAAGCTTGCTTTTTCGAAAGAAATAGGTTTTACTATAGGTTGATAATGGATTGTCTGCATGGTGCAGGCAGTTGTACATGAGAGGAAGTGTCCGAAATGAGCAGCGAGATTGTCTTGAAGATCGATCCGGAGCGCGTGAAAGAAATGCCGATGGTCGACTTGGCATTTGAATTGCTGAAGGCGGCGAACACGCCGTTCTATTACCGCGATCTAATGATGGAAATTGCAAAAATTCGGGGCCTGTCCCAAGAACAAATCAACGATGTAATTGCGCAAGTATATACAGAAATTAATATCGACGGACGTTTCGCGTGCGTCGGCAGCAACATGTGGGGACTGAAGCGCTGGTACCCGGTTGAGCGCAATGAAGATCCGGTTGGCAATGCGAAGCGTTCGCGCATTATCAACGACGAAGAAGACGACGAGGATCTCTACACCGACGAGGAAGAAGATACTTACGCATCCGAGGACGACGATTTCGATTCGTACGACGAGGATCAAGAGATCTTCGACGAAGCGGAAGAAGAAGCGGAAGTGGATGAAGAGGTTGTTATCGACGACGAGGACATCGAAGAGGACGGCATTGAAGTTGACGACGTCTCGGAAGAAGACGGCGAAGATGAAGAAGATGCTGAGGAAGACTTCGACGACGAAGACGAAGAAGACGACAAATAATATTGCCTTTACAGAATCCCCATGTTCACTTGACATGGGGATTCTGTACGAGGTAAACTACTGTTTGGGCTTCAAGAACGGACATGCGAGCAGGAATAGATTTGCCGTCCTTGGACGAGCAAATATGTTATTGCTTGATCAAGCAATAAACCAATTTACAAAGTGCCCCGTGAACACGGGTGTCACTTTTTTCTTTTTTTCAACCATTTTTCTTCGGAAAATGGGGGAAACTAATCGTTAACCATACATTCTGTGGAGGGTATCATCAGTGACTAAGTACATTTTTGTAACAGGCGGTGTCGTATCGTCGCTCGGTAAAGGGATTACGGCAGCATCGCTCGGGCGTTTGCTCAAGAATCGCGGTCTGAAAGTGACCATCCAGAAGTTTGATCCTTACATTAACGTGGACCCGGGAACAATGAGCCCGTACCAGCACGGTGAAGTATTCGTTACGGATGACGGCGCCGAGACGGACCTCGACCTTGGCCACTACGAGCGTTTCATCGACATTAACCTGTCGAAGAACAGCAACGTAACGACAGGCAAGATTTATTCGACCGTTATTTCCAAAGAGCGCCGCGGCGAGTATTTGGGCGGCACGGTTCAAGTTATCCCCCACATTACGAATGAAATCAAAGAACGCGTATTCCGCGCTGGCAAAGAAACAGGTGCAGATGTCGTTATTACCGAAATCGGCGGCACAGTCGGCGATATCGAGAGCCTTCCGTTTCTTGAGGCAATCCGCCAAATCAAGAGCGATATTGGCCGTGACAATGTGATGTACATCCATGTTACGTTGATTCCATACATTAAAGCGGCTGGCGAAGTGAAGACGAAGCCGACTCAGCATAGCGTGAAAGAACTGAGAAGCATCGGCATTCAGCCGAACGTCATCGTATGCCGTACCGAGTACGAGCTTGCGGATGATCTGAAGCGCAAGATGGCGCTGTTCTGCGACATCGATCCGAAAGCAGTCGTAGAATGCCGCGATGCATCGACGCTGTACGAAGTTCCTCTGAACCTGCGCGAGCAAGGCTTGGACGAAATCGTGGTGAACCACCTGAAGCTGACGACTACGCAGCCAGATATGACGGAGTGGGAAGATCTCGTTCGCCGCGTGAAACAGCTTAGCCGTACAACCGAGATTGCGATCGTCGGCAAATACGTAGCGCTGCACGATGCTTACCTCAGTATCGTAGAATCGCTTAGCCATGCTGGCTTCGAGGCGGATGCAGATGTGAAGCTGCGTTGGGTCAATGCAGAAGAGCTGACACAAGACAACGTTGCTGATATGCTGCAAGGCGTTAACGGTATTCTCGTACCGGGCGGCTTCGGCGACCGCGGTATCGAAGGTAAAGTACAAGCAATTCGCTATGCGCGCGAGAACAAGGTGCCGTTCTTCGGTATTTGCCTTGGTATGCAAGTAGCGGTTATTGAATACGCACGTCATGTTGCTGGTCTCAAAGATGCGAACAGCTCGGAGATCAACCCGCTTACGCCGTACCCGGTTATCGACCTGCTGCCGGATCAGAAGGATATCGAAGACATGGGCGGCACAATGCGTCTTGGGCTGTACCCTTGCAAGCTGAAGCCGGGCTCGCTAGCTGAGCGTATGTACAACGATGAGCTGGTGTACGAGCGTCACCGTCACCGGTATGAGTTCAACAATGAATATCGTGAAATGATTGAAGCTGCAGGCTTGAAAATTTCCGGTACTTCGCCAGACGGTCACCTCGTTGAGATGGTCGAGCTGCCAGAGCATCCTTGGTTCCTTGCGGTACAATTCCATCCGGAATTCACATCGCGTCCGAACAGACCGCAAGCGCTGTTCCGTGGATTCGTTCGCGCATCGCTGGAGTCCTAATAAGCGCCTCCGCCAATATTTTTTTAAGAAATTTTCCAACCGAAGCAGGAAAATGGATGGTGCTGAGCGAATCAGTAGCGAGAGGGTTATGGAATTCTAATCCAATCTCGGCGATTGATTGTCGTACATTCCTGGGAGGGTTTCAAGTTGGAAAACAAGAAAGTCTTGATTGTCGATGATCAGAATGGCATTCGAATTTTATTGATGGAAGTGTTCAGCAGCGAAGGCTATACAACCTTTCAAGCCCCGAACGGCAAGCTGGCGCTCGAAATCGTAAAGAGCGAGAACCCGGATCTGGTTTTATTGGATATGAAGATTCCAGGGATGGACGGACTGGAGATTTTGAAGCATGTCAAAGCGATTAACAAGGACATCAAAGTCATTATGATGACGGCCTATGGTGAGCTCGACATGATTAAGGAAGCGACCGATCACGGTGCGCTGATGCACTTTACGAAGCCGTTTGACATTGATGAGATGCGAATGGCGGTTAACCTTCAGCTGCGCGGCGGAGACGCTAGCGGCTGGTATGCAGTGGGATCCTAATTAGCGGATCCCACTTTTTTTGTTAGAACGGGCTGGAGATGTAAGGGGTGGTTCGATTTTCAGGCGCTTGTACCAAACGAATCTCGATTGTGGTATACTAATTTGGTGCGTATCAGATGCGTGATTTTTATAAAAGACAACCTTATGGAGCTGCAACGCTTCATAACACCTTAGGAGGAGTAGAGAACCATGCCACTCGTTTCAATGACTGAATTTCTGCCAAAGGCAAAAGCAAACAAATTCGCGGTAGGCCAGTTCAACATGAACAACCTGGAGTTCGCGCAAGCGATCACTGAAGCCGCAATGGAAGAGAAATCTCCGTTTATTTTCGGTGTATCCGAAGGCGCCCTGAAATATATGGGTATTGAGTACACAGTTGCGATCGCTGAAGCAGCTGCGAAGAAATCCGGTTTGCCAATCGCGCTTCACCTTGACCACGGCAGCAGCTTCGAAGTTGCGATGAAATGTATCCGTGCAGGTTTCTCGTCCGTTATGTTCGACGGTTCCCACTACGGCCTTGAAGAGAATATCGAGCTGACGAAGCAAGTTGTTAAAGCCGCACGCGCTATGGGCGTTTCCGTTGAGGGCGAGCTTGGTACAATCGGCGGCGTTGAAGACGACATCAGCGTTGACGAAGAGCACGCTTCCCTTGCGAAGCCAGAAGAAGCAATCCGTTTCTACGAAGAAACAGGCGTTGATTGCTTGGCGATCGCAGTAGGCACAGCTCACGGTATGTACAAAGGCGAGCCTAAGATCCACTACGATATCATCCAAAAAGTATCCGATGCGATTCCAGTTCCAGTTGTATTGCACGGCGGTTCCGGTGTGCCTGACGAAGCAATTCGCCTGTCCATCGCAGCTGGCGTAGGCAAAATCAACGTTAATACAGAGAACCAAGTGGCTTGCACGAACGCAATCCGCGAAGTTTTGAGCGGTAACGCTTCTGTTTACGATCCTCGTAAATACTTGGTACCAGCTCGTTCTGCTATGAAAGCAGTTGTTCAAGAAAAAATTCGTTTGTTCGGCAGCAGCAACCAAGCGTAACTTCCGGAGCAAACTAAGAATCAAACAAACAGCCGCGTGAACACGCGGGCCGGTTACAGCAGGCGCTCTCGTCCTTCAAGAAGTTATTGAAAGATGCAGAGCGCTTGCTTTGTGGCACTCGCGTGTTCTCGCGGCCGTTTGATTCTTCTGTTCTCTTCTCGGATAGGAGGATATGAATTACTGATGGAAAAACTGATGATCCGCGGCGGACAACCGCTGCGCGGCACCGTTCAAATTAGCGGCGCCAAGAACAGTGCAGTGGCGCTGCTTCCGGCAGCTATTTTGGCCGAATCGACGGTGACGCTGGACAACTTGCCGCATTTGAGCGATGTTGCGGTATATAGCGAGATTTTAGAAGATTTGGGCGGTACGGTAGAATGGAGCGGCGATTCGATCGTCATCAATCCTGCTGCCATGCAGTCGATCCCGATGCCTAACGGCAAAGTGAAGCTGCTGCGTGCCTCATATTATTTAATGGGTGCAATGCTTGGCCGGTTCGGCGAAGCGACAATCGGTCTCCCAGGCGGCTGTAATTTCGAGCCGCGCCCGATCGATCAACATATCAAAGGCTTTGAAGCGCTGGGTGCGCAAGTCACTAACGACCACGGATCCGTACGGATTGTGGCGAAGGAGCTTCGCGGCGCGAAGATTTACTTAGACATCGTCAGTGTTGGGGCGACCATTAACATTATGCTTGCGGCCTCCCGGGCCAAAGGCTCCACCATTATTGAAAACGCGGCAAAAGAGCCTGAAATCATAGATGTTGCTACACTTCTTAACTCCATGGGTGCCAAGATTAAAGGTGCCGGTACAGAGACTATCCGGATCGAAGGCGTCGAGCGTATGCACGGCTGCCGCCATTCCATTATTCCAGATCGCATTCAAGCGGGAACGTACATGATTGCTGCAGCGGCAACCCGCGGCGACGTATTAATCGATAATGTTATACCGAAGCATATGGAAGCTGTCACGGCGAAGCTTCAAGAGATGGGTGTTCATGTATACGAGATGGATGAGTCCATTCGTATCGTAGGTCAACCGCGTTATGAAGCCATCGATGTGAAGGCGCTCGTATACCCCGGTTTTGCCACGGATTTGCAATCCCCGATGACCAGCTTGCTGACTCAAGCGACAGGCGTCAGCATTTTGAGCGACTATGTATACAGCAACCGATTCAAACATGTGCCAGAGCTGACGCGTATGGGCGCGAACATTCGAGTGGAAGGCCGTTCGGCGATTGTCGAGGGCGGAACGCTCAATGCGGCGAAAGTGCGTGCAGCAGATTTGCGGGCAGGCGCAGCGCTTGTCGTTGCCGCGCTGACTGTAGACGGCGGCGTGACGGAGATTACTGGCGTTGAATATATTGACCGCGGTTATGACAATCTCGTTGAAAATTTACGCATGCTTGGTGCCGACGTTTGGCGTGAATAGAAGGAGCAATTCGGGACGGCCTTTGGAATAGAGAAGGCCGATTCCGGCAATGATGGTTGAGGCTTGGACTTTTTTTAAAGTTTGGAACATTGACAAAGAAGTGGTGATTATATGTCTGAACTTCAGATCGCCGATCTTGAAGCGATGAAGCTCACAGAGCTGTATAAGCTGGCCAAACAGCACCAGATACAGGGCTATGGCCAATTGAAGAAGAGAGAACTGATATTTGCAATTTTGCGCGCGCAAGCTGAGCAAAGCGGACTTATGTTTATGCAAGGCGTACTCGAAATTTTGCCCGAAGGCTTCGGATTCCTGCGACCGATCAACTATTTGCCGAGTCCGGAAGACATTTATATTTCCGCCTCGCAGATCCGCAAATTCGACCTCCGTACAGGTGATTTAGTTTCTGGTAAATGCCGCGCCCCTAAGGAAAACGAACGATTTTTTGGATTGCTTCAAGTAAATGCCGTTAATGGAGAAAGCCCCGAACACGCTGCAGAACGTCTTCATTTTCCAGCTCTTACTCCACTCTATCCCGAAAAGAAATTGGTGCTCGAAACAAACGCTCCCAAGCTGTCTACACGTATTATGGATATCCTTGCACCGGTCGGTCTTGGTCAGCGCGGACTCGTTGTAGCGCCTCCGAAAGCGGGCAAAACACTGCTTCTTAAAGAAATTGCGAATAGTATTTCCACCAACCATCCAGAGATCGAGCTCTTTGTGCTGCTAATTGACGAGCGGCCTGAGGAAGTTACGGATATGTCCCGTTCTGTGAAAGGCGAGGTCATTGCTTCGACATTTGACGAAGTACCTGAGAATCATATCAAGGTTGCAGAGCTTGTCCTTGAGCGCGCGCTGCGTCTTGTAGAGGCGAAGAAGGACGTTGTTATTCTGCTTGACAGCATTACGCGTCTTGCCCGTGCTTACAACCTCGTTGTTCCGCCATCCGGTCGTACGCTTAGCGGTGGTATCGATCCGGCTTCATTCCATCGTCCGAAGCGGTTCTTCGGTTCTGCCCGTAATGTGGAGGAAGGCGGCAGCTTGACGATTCTGGCAACAGCGCTCGTCGAGACAGGCTCGCGTATGGATGATATTATTTATGAAGAATTTAAAGGTACGGGCAATATGGAGCTTCATCTGGACCGGAAGCTTGCAGATCGCCGTATTTTCCCGGCAATCGATATTCGTCGTTCGGGTACGCGTCGCGAAGAAATGCTCATGTCGAAGGAACAGCTGGATAAGGTTTGGGCGATTCGCAAGAGCATGAACGATTCGATGGAGTTCGTGGACGGCTTCCTGAAGAAGCTTGGCGAGTCCAAGACGAACGAGGAATTCTTGATGTCGCTTGATACTTCTGCCGTAACGTCATCTGCGCCAAGAAGCAGACCGAGCTCAAGCGGCGGCGGCAGCACTCGGTCGAGCGGCAACGGTAACGGCAGCGGCGGCTCGGGATCTTCGGTGCCGAGAAGACCGACGACACGTTCGACGACGGTGACATAGATAAGGCTTTTGAAGTAGGAGGTTACAGCATGAATCTCGTTTACGCAGATGAACATGGCAATTTGTTCGATCATCCCGATTGGACGGGGCTCGGCCGCAGCGGCGACATGGTTGTCGAGCTGATGGAAGAAGAGCTCATTCCGCTGCCCGAAGGGGCAACGATGGTTGGCCTGCCGCATACCCGGCCAATCGGTATTCATATTGAAAGCGGCGAGATGCGCCCGCTGCCAGGCAATGTGCAAGCGGTCGGCGCGCTGCTGCCGCAAGGCTATACCCGTCTTGCCATTCCGGGTTATATGAAGACGGACAAGCAGCAGAAGCTGCCGCTATTCGGCTACTCTGCTGTCGTTTGGAAGGAAGACGGCTTCTACGTTGCCGCGCAGAAATGCGATGATCCGGAACGCTGGAATCCGATGAATTGCGATCCGAAGGAGCTCACCGTTGGCGTTGAGCGGCTGCTTGCGAAATACCCGGAGAATCGGTTGTACAAGCATTTGTCCAACTGTGCGCTCGGTTACGAATGCTTGACCGCGTCCAACACGTTCCTGCAGCGCTGGGAAGGCGCAGTTCCGGTATCGTTCTCCTGCAACGCCGGCTGCTACGGCTGCATCTCGGAGCAGCCTGACGACAGCGGCTTCCCGGCACCGCAGACTCGGATGAACTTCAAGCCGACCGTCGAAGAGATCGTCGACGTCATGATGGAACATCTCGTGACGCCGGAATCGATCATCAGCTTCGGCCAGGGCTGCGAAGGCGAGCCTTCGACGCAAGCGAAGATCATTATCGAAGCGATGCGTGAAGTCCGCAAGCGGACGAACTTGGGTTACATCAATATCAACACGAATGCGGGCTTAACGGATCATATCCGGGGCATCGTGGATGCGGGTCTTGACCTTATGCGCGTAAGTACGATCAGCGCGCTGGATGATCATTATAATGCATACTACAAGCCTCGCGGCTACACGCTCGCGAATGTGGAGAAGTCCCTTCGCTACGCGTCGGACAAAGGCGTCTACACATCGATCAACTACTTGATCTTCCCAGGCGTAACGGACCGTGAAGAGGAGATCGAAGCGATGCTTGGATTCGTCAAGCGGACGGGCCTCAAGCTGATCCAAATGCGCAATCTGAACATCGATCCAGAGAGCTATTTGGAGCTCATTCCGAAGCCGCAAGGCGAGATTTACGGCATGAAGCAGATGCTGGAGATTTTTGCGGATGAAGTGCCGGATGTCGTTATCGGCTCTTACACGCATGTGCCGCCTGCACCTCTGAAGCAGCCTCTGTAGGCGGGATGGAAGGATACTGAACTTTCCAGTTCCACCACTTACAAAAGCATTGCTTTAGCGGCGGCGTCCATGCTATACTCTCCTAGTGTTAATTACTCTGGGTCCGCATGTTGATCCAGGGCGGAAAGAGGTGAACGAGATGAAACAAGGTATTCATCCGACATACCACGTCACAACAGTAACTTGCGCTTGCGGCAATAGCTTCGAGTCTGGTTCGATTAAACAGAACCTGCGCGTTGAGATTTGCTCCGCTTGCCACCCGCACTTTACGGGTAAGCAGAAGTTCCTGGATGCTGGCGGTCGCGTCGACAAATTCAAGAAGAAATACGGTATCTAATCTGCCGAAAATTAGCAGAATACAAGAACCTCCCTCAGCCATCCTATTGGTTAAAGGGAGGTTTTTTTATGCGAAGCAAACGGCTTTTGTTAGGCGTGATTACGGTCATGGCAACCATTTCACTGACCGCGTGCGGCGGTAATAAGGACGCCACGAACCATTATAATGCGAATTCATACGGTCATGACGGCTATCTAGGGTTGTCCAACAGCAATCCTCATCTGCCGAATCGCAACGGCAACTTCCTCAACCAGAACGATGACGGCAATTTCGCTCAGCGTCAGCTGCTTCAGCAGGTCAGCGGGATCAAGCGGGTCAATATCATGTTTCGGACGCCGGATATGGATGTCACGATTACTCCGAAAGCGGGTGTGAATAAGGCACGGCTGAAGAAGGAAGCGACGGCTGTGCTGAAGAAAAACATGCCCCGTTATAACGTTCGGGTGAGAGTAACCTAAAGAATAAATCTGCAGTAAGTTGATGCAGGCTGATAGTGGCGAATGGGGGCGAAATCAAGCACCATCCATGAGCTTCTTGGTCTTCCAGCGAATAGTCACTTGCACTTTGCAGTAGAACAAGCTATACTTACTTTTGCCGTGCTAGACGGGGAGGTAGCGGTGCCCTGTAGCTCGCAATCCGCTGTAGCGAGGTTGAATCCCTACCCGAGGTTATGCTGATGTGGGGCTGGTGTTCATGAACAGTGTTGACGGCTGGGTCCTCCGCAATGGACGCCTGTGAACGGGTCAGGTCCGGAAGGAAGCAGCCATAAGCAGGTCCGCCCATGTGCCGGAGGAGTGCTTGGCCTGAGCTGGGAGTGGAAGTGCCGCTCATGTCGCATAATCGAAGGTAGGTGCACGGTCACCTATATGATGAAGCTAACATCCTTTTATGGTTGAATTCGAACCATGAACAGGATGTTTTTTTCTGTTCTGGCAGGATTATCTACTTGCCTAGCCGAAAAGTTATAGAATCGGTCTACGTAAAGGAGAACAGAGCATGCACGACATCCCTTCAGCTTCCATTGTACGTCTCGGCCTTCAAGCACTTGAAAGCTATTGCGGACAATTCGCAGATACGATGATTGTTATGCTGGACGAAGCTAATCAAATCGTCTACGTGAATGCACGGTTTCTGAAAGAAACGGGCTACGCGGAGTCGGATTTGCTTCACCAGCCAATCGGCACGATCACAGACGGGGCAGCGCAATGGATGGACCCGGCTGTGTTATACAAGACCATTGCAGAACGATTGCAGAATCCGCTCAACGAAGGGATTCCGCTGCAGCTGACGGCTGCCGAAGGATACCGTATGTCTGCTACTGCCGCACCGATTATCGTGGAGACAGAGCGAGACATCCGTTGTCTTCTCTTTGTGTCCAGTCAGAGCAGTATGCGCAGCGGCAATCTCATTGAGCGCTTCGGCGAAACGATGCTGCGCGATGAGCATATCGGGGTTATCCTTTTACACCCGGAAACGTTGCGAATATTCGATATTAGCCCGCTTGCCTGCCAATTGCTCGGCGTTGAACAATCAGCGGTCGTGAACGTGGAGCTCTCTTCGTTCTTCGAGGAGTCGGAGAAGGAGTATGCGATCATTAGCGAGGCGCTCGCAAGCGGCGAGACGGTTCGGAATTATCCGCTGACGTGGCGCTATGAAGACAAACAGAGTGAGCTGCTCATGGATGTCGGACTGCTGCACAGTACCTTCTTTGCTAAAGAAGGCGCCTATATTATTTTCAAAGATGTAACGAATTTACGCTCGCTCGAAACGCAGGTGCAGCGAAGCGACCGTTTGGCGATGATCGGTCAGATTGCCGCCGGCGCCGCGCATGAGATTCGCAATCCGCTTACGGCGATTCGCGGGTTTCTTCAGATGTTCCGCAAAACGATGATCGAGCACAATATGAATAAAGAGAAAGAATATACCGAGATCATGCTCGGCGAGCTTGACCGGATCAATCATCTTGTCGGCGAGTTTCTGCTGCTCAGCAAACCGAAGCAGATGACCGCCAGTTGGATCGGCATTGATAGTGTGCTTCGGGACATTATGCCGGTCATTGCGAGCGAGGCGCTGCTGCACAACGTGACGGTGAACTGGGATGATCAGATGGAGCTGCCGCGCGTGCTTGCAGACGCAGAGATGCTGAAGCAGGTCTTTTTGAACCTCTGCAAGAACGGGATTGAAGCGATGACAGAGGGCGGGACACTGACCGTTCGCGGCTATGTGCTCCAGACAGGCAAGTCGTCGCGGATTATTATTGAGATCGAGGATACCGGGCCAGGGATACCGCCGCAGCTGATACATAAGATCTTCGATCCTTTCGTGACGACGAAGCAAAATGGTACGGGGCTCGGCCTGTCTGTTTGCCAGCGGATTTTGCATGACTTCAGCGGTACGATCACAGCGGCGACAAGGGACCGTGGTGCACTGTTTAAAGTAATGCTTCCTTGTTAGATTTCATCTTTTTTAACATTATAGAATTCATAAACTTCGCTTGTATGAATTTCTATAATGTCTCCACGAAACGTAATCTTTTGCCGTGAATAAGGCGATCAGCCGTTTGCGTTTGGGCGATCAAGCCGTTTTGCTAGGCTGTCTGCATCGTGTATAATAGAGTCACTAAGCCGAAAGGAACGGATCGTATGTCACATATCGCTTTATACCGTGCTTGGCGTCCGCAGACGTTCCAGGATATGGTCGGCCAGCAGCATATTATTCAAACGTTACAGAATGCGATTCGCGAACAGCGGGTTTCGCATGCCTATTTATTTAATGGCCCGAGAGGGACGGGGAAGACGACTGCGGCCAAAGTTATGGCAAAAGCGATCAACTGCGAACGCGGTCCGACAACGGAGCCCTGCAATGTTTGTGATGCCTGCCGGGGCATAACAGCCGGTACGATCATGGATGTTGTGGAGATCGATGCTGCATCGAACCGCGGCATTGATGAAATTCGGGATATACGCGACAAGGTGCGTTACGCGCCGTCCGAAGTGCGCTACAAAGTGTACATCATCGACGAGGTGCACATGCTCACGTCCGAGGCGTTCAATGCGCTTCTGAAGACGCTCGAAGAGCCGCCGGCTCACGTCATCTTTATTCTGGCGACGACCGAACCGCACAAGCTGCCGGCAACGGTAATTTCACGCTGCCAGCGCTTCGATTTCAGACAAGTATCCTTGCCGGAGCAGACGGACCGGCTTCGCCAGATTTGTAATGAAGAAGGCATTCAAGCCGATGAGGATGCGCTTGCTTATATAGCGAGACTATCCGACGGCGGGATGCGAGATGCAATCAGCTTGCTCGAGCAAGTATCCGCTTACGGCGGTGAAAGGATCACGCTGAGCGATGCCATCGATGTTACGGGGGGGCTTGCGACTGAGCAGTTCAAGCAGCTTGCCGATGCCATCCGTGACCGGGATGCGGCGGCGGTGATGCCGATTGTCGAGGGTCTCATGCAGTCCGGTAAGAGCGCGGACAAGTGCTTGGAGAACTTGGTCTTCTACTTCCGGGATTTACTCGTGCTGAAGCTTGCACCAGGCGGCAAGGTGTCGACGGAGCGCATTGTCGACCAGGCGAAGTATCGGGAGATGGCGGATTCCTTCAGCAGCGAGCTGCTGTTCCGGATGATAGATGTCCTGAATCAGTATCAGCTTGAGATCCGGCACGCAGCACTGCCGCAGACGATCTTCGAGATTGCGCTCATGAAGATATGTACGATGCAGGATCCAGGCGGCGGTGTTTCCGCCGGAGCTGGAGCTGCAGCAGGGGCATCTGCTTCTGACGGAGGAGGAGCGTCCTCAGGCGAAGTGCAGCGTCTGCAGCAGCGCATCGACTCGCTCGAGCGCAAGATCGAACAGCTGCTCCAATCCGGCGTACGTCCGGATGGGCAAGGCGCGCCAGCCGAGAAAGCCGGCGGCTCGCGCGGCGCTCGCAACGCCGGCTTCGGGGGCGCGGCGGGAGGCAGCGGAGGCGTTGTTATTGCCCGCGTGAAGCTGGATCCATTCTTGGCGGCAGCAGAAAGCCAGGCTACAGGGCAAGTGCGCATGAAGTGGAGTGACATTTTGCAACGTGTGAAAGGGCACAATATTTCCACCCACGCCTGGTTCGTCAACGGCGATCCGGTCGCTGCGGCGGACAATACGATCTTAGTCGCATTCAAGAACTCCATTCATCGCGAGACGACGGAGAAGCCTGTTAACCGTGATGTCATCGAACAGGTGCTCAACGAAGTATTCGGCCGGCCAGTTCGGCTCGCAACCGTAATGCTGAAGGAGTGGCAAACTGCTCTCGATAAAGGCCCTGCTCCTGCAGGCGAGCTGCTGCTTGAACAAGAAGACGGCTTAAGCGCGCCGAAGGAGCCGGAATGGGTCGAAGAGGCCGTGAAGATGTTCGGTGAAGAGCTCGTTGTTATTGAGGATAAATAATTAGCGCGTCAATCTTTTTAACTACACATAAGGAGTGACCTTAACAATGAACAACATGAACCAAATGATGAAGCAAGTGAAGAAGATGCAAGAGCAAATGCTGAAAGCGCAAGAGGAGCTTGGCACCAAGATTATTGAGGGCTCTGCAGGCGGCGGCGTAGTTACGGTAGAAGTTAACGGCCATAAGAACGTACAAAAAATCGTTATCAAGCCGGAAGCGGTAGATCCGGACGATATCGAAATGCTGCAAGACCTTGTATTGACAGCAATCAACGATGCATTGAACAAAGCGGATGAACTGGCAAACAAAGATATGGGCAAATTCACAGGCGGCATGAAAATTCCAGGCCTGTTCTAATTGTGCTTTAGTAGAGGAGCATCGCCCTTGTATTATCCCGAACCGATAGCCAAACTAATAGATGCCTTTAGCCGCTTGCCGGGCATCGGTCCGAAGACGGCGGCCAGGCTGGCATTTCATGCTTTGAAAATGAAAGAAGACGACGTCATCGATTTTGCGAAGGCGCTCGTTAGTGTAAAGCGGAATCTGCACTACTGCTCCGTCTGCTGCAATATTACCGACACAGACCCGTGCCGGATTTGCCAGGACAAGAGCAGGGACAATTCGGTCATCTGCGTCGTGCAGGAATCCCGTGACCTTGTGGCGATGGAACGGACGAAGGAATTTCAAGGCCAATACCATGTACTCCAAGGGGCGATTTCACCGATGGAGGGGATTGGTCCGGATGAGATTCGTATCGCTGAACTGCTCCGCAGGCTCAGTGACGAGACCGTTCAAGAGATGATCCTCGCGACGAATCCGAATATTGAAGGCGAAGCGACGGCGATGTATCTGTCCCGTCTTGTGAAGCCGTTTGGCATTCGGGTGACTCGGATTGCGCATGGTCTGCCTGTCGGCGGAGACTTGGAGTATGCGGATGAAGTGACGCTGTCCAAGGCGCTCGAAGGCCGTAGAGAACTAAGTTAACGACACAATTATTTAACCCTGTAGGAGCTGCGCTCCTGCGGGGTTATTTGCTTTTTACAGCGGCTTAATTAGGGAGGGGCTTGTTCTATTTTTGGCGTCTGCTCATAAATTTCACTATATGCCTTTTGTCGGTTGTCGTTCGATCACTCGAAGAGAGGGGCGTTTAGGATGAAGTGGAAATTTTGGGTGCGTTCGAAGAAGCAGGCGGCGCTGAAGCAGAAGAAGACGGAGCTGCAGGAGCAGCTGGAGCTGTACGCGGAGATTGAGACGGCGAAGCAAGAGTGGGACAATGCACAGCGATATTTCGAGTATGCGCTCGGCAAGGACCAGATTGATTATGCGGTGTTTGCAATGGCGGCTGCAGAGAAGAGGTATGAGATGTTGATTCGAAAGGCTAAACGCATGCCTGTGAAGTGGTCAAATCTGAAAGGTGGGTTATCCGGATGAAAACGGTTTGGATGGTTAGTCTAATTGTATCCTCGCTGCTATTAATCGGGGTCATGTTTAGAGGCAAGCTTCCGCTGCAATGGGTGCGTCGGTTTTCGCTCCATCTTATTGCGGCAGCGTTAGTTCTATATGTACTAAACTTCTCGGGCCTAATATCGGGAATGGAAGTACCGCTTAATCCGGCTACGATCGGTACAGTCGTGCTCCTCGGGTTGCCCGGCATTATGCTAATCCTTGGGCTTCAGATGACGTTGTTCTAACTGGAACACTTTACAAATAAACGATTTTAAAAATTAGCCTTGACCTTATAAGCGCAAATATGATACATTATCTCTCGCGCCACTGAGGCGCACACGAGTTGCAAAAACAAATTAAAAAAAGTGCTTGCAATGAAGTGAACGAATGTGATATATTAATCAAGTCGCCGCTGAGACATACGGCGGACGAAACAAGAAGTATTTGTTCTTTGAAAACTGAACAATGAGCGACCTGTCAAAAGGTCATACAATTAAGCTAGTTTTTTGAATGAGCTAACAAGCGAATTCATAAATGGTCTTCGGACCACTTTTATGGAGAGTTTGATCCTGGCTCAGGACGAACGCTGGCGGCGTGCCTAATACATGCAAGTCGAGCGGATCTTACCTTCGGGTAAGGTTAGCGGCGGACGGGTGAGTAACACGTAGGCAACCTGCCTGTAAGACCGGGATAACATTCGGAAACGAATGCTAATACCGGATATGCAACTTG
>NZ_QTTN01000055.1 GCF_003386535.1 Paenibacillus taihuensis | reverse complement strand
AACGATTCCGAGATCTCGATGGTTGGATAAGAAGAAGACTCCGGTCGGTACAGCTGCGAAGCTGGAGGAAGATAAGGAAACTTCATCGAGAGATGCGCAAACGAGGATGGGATAGAGAACTGCCGGGGTTACGAATGACCGCTTGGCGCAGCTCCTACTCGACGTATGCGCAGTATGCGATGCCAAACAAGTGGTTTGAAGAAATCGGTCTAAGTAGTTTGTCCTCGATCCAAAAAGACCTTCATCCCCAACGGGGATAATCATGGAGGAGCCGGATGCGATGACCCGCACGTCCGGATCTGTGAGAGGCCCATGCAATTGCGCATGGGCCTACTCGATTTGTTAGAAAATGGATTTAATTTCTATTTTTTATCCATTTATGGAGGGCAGAGGTAACTTTTGTCGAACTCATTAAAGATATGAACGGAATTAGATGCTCTTTTTCGGCAACTAGAAGACCATTCGTAATAAATGTTTAATGAGGTTCACAGTGAGTAAACCAACGATTCAATTAAACGAGCTCATGCAGCTCTCGGATGGCGGGCATATCTTATATATCTACGAGGACCCGCAACGTTATGTGGAAAATGCGGTTTCCTTTATTTTAACTGGCTTAGAGCAGGGACATCATCTCTTTGTCATTGATAACCAGTCCATGATCGATCAAATTCGCAGTAACCTGATGCGTTCTCTACCACTAGAACAATTCGGGGATATCCATTTCTTCGATAACCATGTTTTTTACGGTGCGTACGGGGACTTTCACTACGATACGATATTAAACCATTCGGACGAAATCTTTGCTCCGTTCAAGGATCAACCCATTTCTATACGAACATGGGCTCATGTGGCATGGAAGGACCAGGCGGAGATATTAGGCAAGCTCAAGCATTTTGAAAACCAATCGGATCATAAGGTTCATGCCATGAAATTAGTCTCTGTGTGTGCGTACAATGGGAATGAGGTATCCGCTTCTTTTCTAAACATGATGTTGAGAAACCATGAATATCTGATGACAGATCAGGAGTTGGTAAGCTCCAGTCTTTATGCGAAGAGCGATGCGGTATTTCCTTCGATGTCGGTTCTAAGCGATCATAAGATGAGTATGGAAAGAGAGAGGACGGCAAGCACGAAATTAAAAGGCGAACTGCATGCAACAAGGCAGCAGCTGGAATCATTCATCACCAATCATACCGATTCGATCATGATTCTGAACCTGCATCATGAAATAATCAGAGTGAACGATGCTTTCGAGAAGGTATTTGGATGGTCGTGCGATGAGCTGCTTGGGCTTAAAGCACTGGAATTGCCGATTATTCCGGCTGATAACAGGTCCGAAGTCACCCGAAATCTAAAGGAAGCAGCATTAGGTCAAAGTGTCGTCGGGTATGAGGCGATACGAAAAACCAAGAACGGATCTGAGCTGCACGTAGCCATATCCTATTTCGCGCTTCGAAATGAAGAAGATCATTTGAGCGGATTGGCTGTCATTCTGAGAGACGTTACAGAGCAGAAAAGGTCGCAAGAGCTGCTCATCCGAGCAGAGAAGTTATCGATTGCCGGCGAGTTGGCGGCAGGAATCGCGCATGAAATTCGCAACCCGTTAACCGCCGTGAAAGGGTTCCTGCAAATGCTGCAGTCTGGTGCCAACAAAAGCACGTATTACGAAATTATGTCCTCGGAAATAATGCGTATTGATACGATTCTTGGCGAGCTTCTCATGCTTGCCAAACCCATCGTGGCTAATTTTCAACCGGAGACGATCGCTTCGCTGATTCAAGAGGTTGTCGCTCTATTAGAAGCGCAAGCTAACATGTGCAATGTTCAAATCCTAACTCACTTCGATAACGACCAAGTACAAATCACCTGCGAAGCCAATCCTATGAAGCAGGTATTCATTAATTTTGTGAAAAACGCGATAGAAGCGATGCCCAGTGGCGGGGAACTTGCGATTCATCTGACTTGCGATGAAAGTATGGCTTATATTCGCTTTCATGACCAAGGGGTCGGCATGCCGGAGCATGTTCTCTCCAAAATGCGAGTGACCAGCGAGGAAAATAAAGGGACTACCGTTGAAATCATGATGCCCTTGTACAATCATGGAGCGATTTTAGCAAAAAGGGGATAAAAGCGTGAAACAGCATCCGAGATATGCTTATTTTACGGTCATTATTGTCATCTTAATTTTACTTAGCTACTTGCCGGAACAATTGACGGTTTGGCAGAATTGGGCATTGCCGGTCCTGGCGGGCTGCATGTTCGTTCCGCTCATCATTTCCATTTTAAAGCGGCACCACGAGCGGGCACGGACATTCGCGGTCATTACGAACAGCATCGTGATGATCGGACTTATCAGCAGCGTTGGCATCCTCTTGCATCAACTTTTTACACATGCCGCAAGCGCAAGCGAGTTGTTCGGAAGCGCGTTGGTGCTCTGGGTGACCAATATTCTCGTATTCTCTGTCTGGTACTGGGAGATCGATCGCGGCGGACCGAGAGCGAGAAACGAACAAGAAGATCGGGTTCCGGATTTCCTTTTCCCGCAAATGACGTCCGGTCGTGAAGATTTGAAATCTTGGAACCCGGCTTTTCTTGATTATTTGTTCTTGGCCTTTAATACAAACACCGCGTTTAGTCCAACGGATACGCTCGTGCTATCCAAAACGGCCAAAGTTCTAACGATGATGCAGGCATCCATATCGCTTGTTATTGTTGCTGTACTCGCGGCACGGGCGATCAACATCGCATAATAAAACAGGCTCCGCACCTAACGGTGCGGAGCCTGCTCGATTAAGGACAACAAAACTATAGTTTAAATCGTTCAACGCGCTGCTGCAGATCCTCGGCCATCTTCGTGAGGAACGCGGCGGATGCGGCGATTTCCTCCATCGATGCGAGCTGCTGCTGCGCGGCGGCCGAAACATTTTGCGTAGCGAGCGCGGTTTCTTGGACGACGCCGGAGATCGTGTTAATTGCGTTAACCGTCTCGTGTCCGTCATTGGAAATTTGCTGCGACACTTGCGATACTTCCTTAATTTGCGCCTCAACCTCAAGGACGGAGCCTTGAATTTGCTTGAACAGTGCGCCTGCGCGGCTGATTACCGCGATACCGGCCGTAACTTCCACCGACGTTGCATTCATCGATTCTACTGCGCGCTCAGTGCCGCCCTGCATCGACCCTACAAGGTCGATGACGCTCTTCGACGACGCAGCCGTCTGCTCCGCCAGCTTCTTCACTTCCTGCGCAACAACCGCAAAGCCTCTGCCGTGCTCGCCTGCTCTTGCCGCTTCAATGGATGCGTTCAACGAAAGCAGGTTCGTCTGCGATGAAATATCTTGAATCAGATTGACCATTTGGCTGATTTCAGCCGATTGCTGAGTCAAATCCGTAATTACCTGCGACAATTCCTCGAATGTCCGCTCAATGGACTGCATCTGCGTAATCGCGGTCTCAATGGCCGTATTGCCTTCAGCAGAGATATGGGAGGTTTGCACTGCAACGTCTGTGACGGACCGCGCGTTCGAGGCGATTTCCTCAACGCCGCGGGACATTTCGCCAACCGATGCAGAGCCTACTCTCACACTTTCCACCTGCTTCTCGGAGCCCATCGCCATCTGCTGAATATTTTCGGCAATAAACTGTGTAGCGGTTGAAGTTTGATCCGAGCTGGCGGAGAGCTGCTCCGAAGATGCGGCAAGCTGATGGGACGTTTCGTTTACTTCGGTCAGAAGCGATTTCAGTGAAACGATCATCGCATTGAAGCTCTTGCACAGCTTCGTAATTTCGTCTTTCTTCGCGCCGGAAACGTCGAGCGATACGGTCAAATCGCCTTCGCTCACTTGCTCCGACACTTTAATGAGAGCCCGAATCGGGCGAACAATCGCGCGAATGATGACATAGATCAGCGCTGCGCCAGCAATAAGGCAGATTGCCACAACAAGTATCGTTTGATTCAATATCGTGGAAGCATCCTTGTTAATCTCATCTACGCTGAAAGTGCCTGCAAGCTTCCAGCCTGTCAGCTTATTCGTCATCACAACTTCACGCATCGTGATGCCTTTTTCATTGAAAGTAAATGAGTCCTGCGTGCCGCCGTACAGTTGTGCTGCAATATCGTCAGGTACTGCTGCACCTGGCTGCGAATGCGGGTGGATCAAGAACTTCTTGGTCGTGTCTGCGATGGAGACGTAACCGTCCTTGCCGATTTTGATGCTTTCGATCTGCTTGCTCAGCGCGTCAAGGTTGAGGTCCACGCCGACTACGCCTGCTCCATTCGGAATGGATTTGGCAATGGACACGACGACTTTGCCGTCGGTTGCATTGATGTAAGGATCGGTAATGACGACTTTGCCGTCTGACTTCATCGCGCTTACATACCAAGGACGAGTACGCGGGTCAAAATCCTTCGGTAACTCCTGCTGCGGGCTGAGCAGCATTTCGCCTTTGCTCGTTCCGACATAGGCGGTTTCCACCTGCGCGTGTACTTTTTGAAATGCATCCATCTGCAGTAGCAGACCGGCCGCTGGAGTAGGCGCGCTGGCAGTCAGCTTCAACGTCTGCGACAAGAAGTCGATGTCTGTGGTGATGGACTCGATGTAGCCATTCAGCATTTCGTCGCTGACGCGAACATTTTCGGTAACCGTCATGTTCATGCGGCTCTCGATCTGATCTCTGGCGGTCTGATAGGAAAACCACCCGATCGTAAGGCTTGGCACGAGCAAAATAACCGTAAAAGCAATAATGAGCTTGCTACGGAGTGTAAGTGCAAATAGACTGCGTTTCATCAGGTTCAACTTCCTTCATCGATAGATTGTAGGGGATAAGGGAGCGGGCAGGTACTGATGCTCCATGGATAACTATCGTCGAAAACCGTTTAGAAACTTTAGTGGAAAATATTAGTTTCTTGTTAGTTTTACTTGCAGGTTGGAATAAGGTGGGGGGGAAGAGCCAGCCGGATGTCCTCGCTAGCTCCTTGTAGTTGTAAATGTAAACTCGTGATGCCGTCTGCCGGCGTCGACGAGGACAATGACCTTTTTGCCTGGCGATAACGGAGGGGCGGGGAGAAAAGATAACCCATACATCGTGGCAGAACCAGTACCGTAGAGGGGGACATCCGGCGCATCTGCGTAGCGTACCGACATGCTCATGTGGCTGCCGCGTGTGCCTTTCCAGTTCACCATAATTAATGCATCCCGCGGCACGTTAACAGCGCCATTAGCCGGATAAGTCCGTTGAATCCAATGGTGAGCGATATAGCGATCAACGCCAACACAAATGATGACGATAGCTGCAGCAAAGAGCAGTAAACGCACTAGCGTGCTCGCCTCCTGGGTGAAAGTTATAGGAGCAGTATGTCCGAGTGGGGGGCTTGTTTACACGTAGGGAAGAGGCGGTGGCGGGGGAGCTAGGGTGGTGCGAGAGTTGCTGAGAGAGCAAATATGCTCTCTCAGCTCAGAAGTTCAAGTAACCTTGTAGTTCCAGCGAGACGAGAGCTCCGAAATGGCTCTCTCAGCTTCAAAAGCGCTCCAAAAGTCTGCTGAGAGAGCCGAATAGGATCTCTCAGCGCAGGAGCTCAAGTAACATTGCAGTTCCCTTGAGACGAGAGTTCCGAAATGGCTCTCTCAGCTATGAAAACGCGCCAAAAGTCCGCTGAGAGAGCCGAATAGGATCTCTCAGCGCAGGAGCTCAAGTAACATTGCAGTTCCCGTGAGACGAGTGCTCCTAACTGGCTCTCTCAGTATAGAACCAGCGTCGGAACCCGCCGAAAAGCAATCGAGAGAGCAAATACGCTCTCTCGTCCGCCGAATCGGCGAAAAAGAGAGCTGAGATGGTGAAAAAAAGAGCCGAGAGAGCAAATACGCTCTCTCAGCTAAAAAACCGGCGGCGAAGCCCGCGCCCAGCGCATCCCACTGCATCCCTCCGCATCGCGCCGCAACCGTACGCGCTACTTCGTAAAGCACAGCAAATTATCATCGCTGTCCAGATGCTTGAGTATCGCCTGCTGGATCAGGCCGAGATCCTTGGTGCGGAACGCATCGAGCAGATCCTGGTGGTCCTTCTCCATATTGTCGAGGTTGTAAAACGAGATGTTCTTCGTGAAGTGGAGGCGGATTTGGTTGACGATGCTTTGCCACGTCAGCATGACGGTCCGCTCGGTTGCCAGCTCCAGAATCGACTGGTGGAACAGGATGTCGAGGTCGACGAGACGACTTTTCTCGCCCTGCTCAACGGCTGCGCGCATGTCGTCGACGATCTCCTGCTGCTTCGCGTAGAAGCTGTCATCGAGCTTGTCCAAGTACCGCTTCACGACGAACCACTCAATGTGGAAGCGGATCGGCATGAGAATGTTTTGAACCTCATCGGCATCGAGATCAGCCACGACAGTCTCTTTATAAGGATACGACAGCAGCAGACCCTCACGCTCGAGCTGGCGAATCGCTTCTCGGATTGGTCCGCGGCTGACGCCCATTTGCTCGGCGATATCCATCTCTTTAATGCGTGAACCCGGCGGGAGATGGCCGTTCAGAATCGCTTCCCGCAGATCGTTCGTCACTTTCTCGCGCAGCGACGTATTCGCCTGCTGTTTAAATGTGAAATCGGACATAGGTGGTATCTCCTTCTGCAGCAGTAAACGCTTTCTACTAAGTATCACTAGTATACCCCGAAACGCATCAAAAAGCATCATATTGTATTTTGTCAACAATCAGCAACTGACAACGAGGATAAATATTGTTGACAATATGCGAAAATGGCAATTACAATTAATGCAACTAGTGAAAGCGTTTTACTGTGCTCATGTACTCATTCCCGCAAATCGGCCAACTACATCTATCTACGAATGGAGGATTTTAATGAAGATTACCGAAGTTGAATCCATCTACCTGCGTATTCCCGACCTTGATGCGGAGCGCTGCGACGGCACTCAGGACACGCTTATGATCCGCATTCATACCGACGAAGGTATTACCGGTTATGGCGAGGTAGATTCTGTTCCGCTCGTGGCAAAAGCATGCATCGACGCTCCGCCGTCGCACTCTATTGCGACAGGCCTTCGTTCGCTGCTCATCGGCGAGAACCCGCTTGAGATCGACCGCCTCTGGGACAAAATGTACCGTGGCACCATCTATTTCGGCCGCGGTGGTCCTGCCATGCACGCAATGAGCGGCATCGACATGGCACTGTGGGATATTGCCGGCAAGAAAGCGGGCCGTCCCGTATCCGAAATGCTCGGCGGCACGTACCGCTCCAAGCTGAAGGCATACGCAAGCTCGCTCATGCCGGACACGATTGAAGAAGCGGTTCGAATGGCGGGCCAGTTCGCCTCGGAAGGCTACAAAGCGATGAAGTTCGGCTGGGGTCCAATCGGCCGGGATGCGAAATTCGACGAGCAGCAGGTTCACGCGATTCGTGAAACGGTTGGCGACGACATCGATCTTATGATCGACGGCGGTCTGGTGTGGGATTTGAAGGGCGCGCTTCGCATGGCGGAAGTGTACGAGAAGTACGGGGTATTTTGGCTGGAAGAGCCGCTTCATCCCGAGAATCTGGCCGACTACCAGGAGCTGTCGAGACGGACATCGCTTCGCGTCGCAGGCGGCGAACAAGAGAGCGGCGTGACCGCATTCCGCCGTCTGATCGAAGAAGGCGGACACGACATCGTGCAGCCTGACCTCGGCCGCTGCGGCGGTCTGACGGAAGGCAAACGGATCGCATATATGGCGCATGAGCGTCATAAGCTTGTGGTGCCGCATGCGTTTAAGACAGGCATACTCGTTGCGGCGAGCACGCATTTTGCAGCATCGATTCCGAACGGATTCATGATCGAGCATACGACTTCGTCTTCGCCGCTGGCGCGCGACCTCGTATCCGAGAAGATTACGTTCAAGGACGGCTACGTGCATGTACCGGATCGTCCGGGTCTGGGGATCACAGTCGATGAAGCAGTTGTGGAACAATACCGCGTCAACTAATGAAGGAGGCGCTATCCGTATATGAGTAGATTCGAAGGGAAAGTTGCCTTCATTACAGGAGGCGCGACTGGAGTAGGCTTCGCGGCTGCAACTAGGCTAGCATCCGAAGGTGCGACCGTCATTATTACCGGACGTCGCGCCGATGTCGGCAAGCAGGCGGAGACCCAGCTGCAAGCGCAAGGCTATAAGGCACAGTTCATCGTCGGGGACGTCTCTGACGAGGAATCTGTCGCGTCGATGTTCGCGCAGATCGAAGAAACCTACGGTCAGCTCGACATTCTTGTGAATAATGCGGCTACGTTTGAGCCGATGCGTTTTCTCGGCGCGGAGATGAAGGACTGGCGCAAGGTGTTCGATATTATCGTGAACGGCACGTTCTATTGCACGCAAGCAGCTGCCAGACTCATGACGGCCAAAGGCACGCAAGGCGCAATTATCAACGTTTCTTCCATTAACAGCAGCCGTGCGCTGGAGGAGTCGTCGAGCTACAATGCGGCCAAAGGCGCCATGGACCAGCTTACCCGCAATACGGCGCTGGAGTTAATCAACGTTGGCATTCGTGTAAATTCGGTCGCGCTCGGTTTCATCGAGACGCCAATGTCTGTGGTCGACGGCGTGAAGGAGCACGAGACGGACTGGTTCAAAGATATTTATGTCGCACGGGGCAAAATCGCCCAAAGGCGTCAGGGGCAGCCGGAGGAAGTAGCCGGCGTTATCGCTTTCCTGGCATCGGAGGATGCGTCCTATATGTGCGGTGCGGTTATTCCGGTCGACGGCGGACTGTCGATTACATTCTAATCAACTTCAGAAGAGGTGCGGGCGACGAGCCTAGCGCCTCTTTAATCCAGAGAGGAGCAGCAACTCATGCAATTGCAGAAGCAGATGCAGGCGCTTATCTATGAAGGTCCGAAAGAGATGAATATTCGAGAGGTCGACTTGCCGATCGCGGGCGAGGATGAAATCGTCATCCAAGTTGCGTTCACCGGCATTTGCGGCTCGGAGCTGAGCGGCTATCTCGGCAAAAACTCGCTGCGCAAGCCGCCGATGATCTTCGGCCACGAGTTCTCGGGCACGATTGCGGCGATGGGCAGCCGCGTGGAAGCATCCGGCGCGTGGCAGCTCGGCCAGCGCGTAACCGCGAATCCGCTCGTCACTTGCGGACAGTGCGAGAAATGTTTAACAGGCAGGCAGCAGCTGTGCGGTTCCCGCAAGCTGCTCTCTGCGGCACTGCCTGGCAGCAACGCGGAATATGTGAAGATCCCGGCTGCATTCGTGTACGCGGTTCCGGATAGCATGACGCTGCAAACCGCGGCAATGACAGAACCGACAGCATGCGCGGTGCGCGTAGCGGAGCTGGCGGCGGCCAAACCCACGGACAAAGTGCTCATTCTCGGCATGGGTCCGATCGGTCTGCTCACGCTGCAAGCCGTGCTGCAATACGGGGTGAAAGACATCATCGCGGTCGACATGAACGAGGATCGCTTGGCAATCGCGCGCAGACTTGGCGCGAAGCATACGATCTGCCCAGCCGGCGTCGATACGCTGGAGGAAGTGAAGCGCCTGACCGGCGGCACAGGCGTGAACGTCGCCATCGATGCTGTTGGCGCAGGACTGACGCGCAAACAAGCCGTCATGGCTTGTACGACCGGCGGACGCACCGTCTTCACGGGTTTGCACGAAGAGGAATCGGCGCTGCCGATCAACCTCGCGATCCGGAGCGAAATTACGATGGCGGGCTCTTTTGCCTACTCTGCAATGAACTTCCGCACAGCCTTGCAATGGCTGGAAGAAGGGCGCATCGCCCTCTCGGAAGGTGTCGTCGAAGCGCCGCTCAGCGAAGGCGCGCGCTGGTTTGAGACGCTGCTTGGCTCGCCGGGCAATGTGTCGAAGGTACTGCTCATTCCAGGAGGTGTATCGTAACATGCCGCGTTATGAAGAATGGCATTCGCCGATTGAAGGAATCACGCGGAAGATTTTCCCGCCAGGCAAAGACATGATGAGCATGATGATTACGTTCAAGACCGGGGCGATCGGTCCGGCGCATTCGCATCCGCATGAGCAGCTGACTTTTGTCATCAGCGGCAAGCTTGAAATGACGATGAACGGCGAGGTCATCGTGACTGGTGCAGGCGAGCAGATCGTCGTGCCAGGCGATGCGGTGCATGAAGTGAAAGCGCTCGAGGACTCGGTCGTCATCGAGACGTTCACGCCGCTTCGGGCTGACCTGCTGGCAACGATAACGGAATAAGAGGAGGTGCCGCCTGTGCCACCTGTGCCACCTGTACCACCGGTTACCGTAGATACGAATTGGATGTACAACGATGTCCGCACCGTCGTTATCGAGAACGAGAAGTTGCGCGTTATCGTCATGCCGGATCTCGGCGCGAAAATATGGCAAATTACGTTTAAGCCGCGAGGCAAAGACTTCCTCTGGCAGCATCCGCGCATCAAGCCGCGCAAGGTCGGGCTTCACACGAACTATGACGACCATTTCTTCGGCGGCTGGGATGAGCTGTATCCGAACGATATGGCAGAATCCATCAACGAGGAAATGCTGCCGGATCACGGCGAAATCTGGACGCTGCAGTGGCAGTATGCGATTGAGCGTGCCGACGACGAAGCGGTGACGCTGCATATGTGGGTGGAAACGCCGATTACGGCGAGCCGCCTGAGCAAGCGCATCACGCTGCGCGCGGGCGAATCGAAGCTGCGATTCCAGCATACGATCACGAATCTTGGCCGGCGGCCGCAGCCGTATCTGTGGAAGCTGCATGCTGCAATGGCAGCGGATGAGCATTCCCGCATCGACCTGCCTGCGCGCAATATGATGGTGGAAGGGTTCGGCTCGCCGCGAACGGGCAGGACGAATTTTACGTATGAATGGCCGTTCGCCGAAGACGATCAAGGCGGTAAACATGATATGCGCCAAGCATTATCGTCCGAGTCCGGCGTCAGCGAGTTTCAATATGCAACGGATATGAAGGCGGGCTGGTGCGCCTTGACGCATACGCTCGAAGGCATCGGGTTCGGCCTCAGCTATGATAACGAAGTGCTGCCAAGCTGCTGGCTGTTCGCCTCTTACGGCGGTTGGCGGGAACTGCAAACCGTCGTGCTGGAGCCGTGCACCGGTTATCCGGTCGGCTTGCAGGATGGGATCGATCGAGGGACGCATCGAATTCTGGAGCCGAGGGAAACGGTATCCTGCAGCATTGTCGCGAGCATCTACGAAGGGTTGTCCGCAGTAGACAACATCGATGCAGACGGCGATGTGACAGGGACCGCGTTCGTGCCGTCTCTTGGAAATTGACAAATCGCATGGTGGCAGATTAGCAGCAGAGCTGTTCTATAATTCGGTTCAAGAAAAGGAGATGAGGGCTATGCGGTACTCCAACATTGCCGGCACATCATTGACACCATCGGTAATCGGGCTTGGAACGGGGGATTTCGGCACGGCACTGGATAAGGAATCGTGCTTCGCGCTGCTCGATCGTTACGTGGAGCTTGGCGGCAATCTGATCGATACGGCTCATGTGTACGGCGCATGGGTGCCTGGCGGCGACGGGGCGAGCGAGACGATGATTGGCCAATGGCTGCAGGAACGCGGCACGCGTGATCAAGTATTGTTATCGACGAAAGGCGCGCATCCGCCGATGTCGGACTTATCGCAGAAGCGGCTGGATGTCGAGTCGATTCGGAGCGACCTCAGCGAGAGCCTCGAGCGGCTGCAAACGGACGTTATCGACCTCTATTGGGTGCATCGCGATGACCCTGAACGTTCGGTGGAATCCATTATGGATGCGCTGCATGAGCAAGTGTCGTCGGGGCGTGTACGGAACATCGGTGCCTCCAACTGGACCAGTGAACGTATTGATGCAGCCAATCGCTATGCGCGGGAGACCGGCCTCGCGCCGTTCATCGGCAGCCAGCCGCATTGGAACTTGGCCTCGCTGAATCCGGTGCTGCCGGGCGATCTTGTCGCGATCGATGAACGAGAACGCCAGTGGTATGCGGATACCGCAGATGTCGCCATATTCGCTTATTCCGCGCAGGCATCAGGCTTCTTCAGCGGCCGCTACGGCAGAGTGTTCAAGCCGGAGGGCGGGCGGGCGGATTCAGTCATCGGTATGTATGCGAACGACGAGAGCTACCGGAGGCTCGACCGGGTGCAGTCGCTTGCTGCGAATCTTGGCGTAACAGGCTCGCAAATCGCGCTCGCGTATTTGACCTCGCAGCCTTTCCCAGTCGTTGCGTTGATTGGCGCTAATAAGCTGAATTACTTGGAGGATAGCTGCCAGGCAGGTGAGCTCGTGCTGACGCCGGAGCAATTGCGCTATCTGGAGTCAGGGCAATAATGATGATTTAGACGAGGCCGCGGCTTCTTATTCTTCGGGATGGGGGCTGCGGTTTTTCGTTGTGTCCAAGGGCTGTAGAAATGACGAATAGTGTTGTGGTTATGCGATAGAGGGATGATTTTGCAAGGTGTACACTGTCAGTAAGAAAGAACGTGGGGGATGGAGGACGAGGTTGCGGCGGCTGGCCGGCTTGATTGCCGTTACTTGATAAGCCAGACAGGGAATGCACTTCCCGGCGTTAGCAGGGAGGAGCAGGCGGCAACGCTTATCGAAGGCTTGAAGGCTGCGGCTCCTTTGCTGGAAGAAGCAGGCGTGACGTTGGTCGTTGAACCGCTGAATACGCTGGTGGATCATCCGGGATATTTCCTGGATGCCGATGAAGCTGCTGCGCTAATTCGGGAGGTGGGCAGTCCGAACGTGAAGCTGCTGTACGATGTTTACCATCAGCAGGTGACGGAGGGCGATCTCATTCGAACGATTCGCCGGAATAGCGGAGAGATTGGGTACTTCCACGTGGCCGATCATCCGGGCAGAGGCGAGCTTGGCACGGGCGAGATTCATTTTGCTAATGTGCTTAAGGCCATTAAGGAAACCGGGGTTGACGGGTTCGTGGGGCTGGAATATTTTCCGCGGATTGATGGGGAGCGGTCGTTAGTTGATTTCATGAAAGAGTTCGGAGGCATTGCACATGAATAGATGGACAAAGGTTGGAAAATGGGGCTTTGCGGGTCCGTGGTACGGCGAGCTGACCGCGCATACGGGGCATGTGCAGATGGACCGGCTGCATATGCTTCGAGAGAAGGGTTTTGAGGTGTTCTCGGCGGGGCTAAGCGACCTGATGCAGCTGCCTGAGGCGGAGCGGCGAGAGTTGTTGGCGCAGCTCGATGCGTGCGGGATGGAGCTGGCCGTTTATGCGGGCTATCCGTATATTACGGCTGACGCGGATGAGGTGGCAGCGCGTAATGAGCAGATTTTGTCGTCGTTGGCAGCGTTGTGCGAGCTCAAGAAGCCTGCAATCGTAATGACGCATGCGCATTACACGAGCCGATTCGATAAGAGGTTCCCGCTTGATGTTGCTTTGAAGCGGCTGTCTGCTGCGCTTGCTCCGCTTGCTGCAGGCTGCAAGGAGCTCGGCACGAAATTAGCGCTCGAGAATCACGCGGATTTCTACTGCTCGGATCTTGTGACGGTGTGCCTGAATACGCCGGACCTGTGGATTTTCCTGGATACAGGCAATACGTTCCTTATCGGTGAACGGCCGCTTGAGGCATTTCAGGCGGCGGCGCCTTATGTGATCGGGACGCATTTCAAGGATCATCAGGTGAGACCGGTGCTTGATGCGAATCCGCTTTATTTTGAGGTGGACGGGTCGGTTCTTGGAGAGGGAGATGTGCCGCTGCAGGACTGCTATGAGTTGCTGCTCGCGCACGCGCCGTTTCCGGAGGAACTGATTATGGAGATTGAAATGGTTTGTCCTGCTGGAGTATCGCCTATTGAGGCGCTCGAGAAGTCGATTACCTATATTCAATCATTGGATGGTGATGGAGAATGAGTCGTGTCAGTCCGCTTCGCGCGGTTGTAGTTGGCTGTAATATGGGGAAAAATCAAGCGGTGGCGCTTGCTGCTTCGGATGATTATGAGCTTGTGGCTGTCTGTGATTTGAACGAGGAGACGGCGAAAAAGGTAGCTGAAGCTTGCGGCGACTTAGGTGGCGGTAGCGTGGGAGTATATACGGATTATGCGGCGATGCTGGCAGCAGTTCAGCCTGATGTTGTCGTGATCGCGACGCCGAATACGACGCATGCGCCGTTCACGCTGCTCGCCGTGGAGGCCGGCGTTCGCGGTATCTACTGCGAGAAGCCGATGGCGACGAATCTTGGCGATGCGCGTAAGATGGTCGAGGTGTGCCGGGAACGCGGAGTTGTGTTCGTAGTCGGGCACCAGCGCAGGACGAGCGCGGTGTATCGGAAGATGCGCGAGCTGATCGATGCGGGCACGATCGGCGATGTGCGGTTTATTCGCGCTTCATGCGCAGGCGATCTGCTGTCGGACGGCTCGCATCTGGCCGATTCGATGCTGTATCTGCTGCATGAGCGGGAAGTGCGCTGGGCGATTGGGCAGATTTGCCGCAAGGAGCCGGCATCGAGGGAAGAGGCAGCGCGTAATCCATACGCGTATACGGGCAGACGGTATGGTCACGCGGTGGAGAGCGGCGCGCTCGCGATGTATGAATTCGATGGCGGCGTGCGCGGCGAGCTGCATTGCGGGGATATGCAGGTTCGCGGCGGCGGCTATCAGGATTTTGAGATCGTCGGCACAGCGGGGAGCATTTGGCGCCGCGGCGATGGCAGCCAGCCGCCTCTTCTAGTTTCGGATACTTCCGCTGAAGGCGGTTGGCGTTCGGTGGAGGTTGAGGAGGAGTCGAGCGAGGCCGTGTTTGCAGGCGTGTTCGGTGCGCTCGCGGCGTCGATCTGGCATGGTACGCCGAATCCGCTGGATGGAACGATTGCGCTGCGCGGCCTCGAGATGCTGATCGCGGTGTTCGAATCTTCGCGTCTGCGTGCGAAGATTGAATTCCCGGTTGAGCAGGAGGGGTTTCCGCTGGATTTGATTCTTGCGGAGGAACAGGCTGCTGCTGCGGGGGCGGAGAGGGAGGCTGGCGCAAAATGACGATTGCTTGCTCGACTTCTGTTCGATGCGGAAGCTCGCTGGATGCGGCGCTCCGCACCGTGGCAGAGCTTGGCTTCCGCTCTGTTGACCTGCTCGCGATAGACGGGTGGGTTCACGTGAACCCGAGCGATCTGGTTTCCGATTGGGAAGGAACGGTGAGCCGGCTGGATGATCGGCTGTCTGCTTACGGACTCGTTCCGCTGGCGCTCAACACCGGAACGGGACCGCAGCTGCACGATCGCTCGGAGGCGGCGTGTGAGCTCCGGCGAGCTGAGATTGCGGCGCTGATCCGGCTGATGCAGCGCTATGGCGTGCAGCTGGCCGCGATCCAGCCGCTGGGCAATGACGCTTCGCGTCCGTGGGCGGATGTGCTGGCGGACTGCGTCGCCACGCTCCGCGAATACGACACGGCAGCCCGCGAAGCGGGTGTCGCGTTCGCGCTGGAGCTGCATATTCACAGCCCGTTCGAGACGCTCGAGCAGGCGCGGGCATTGATTGCGGCGATGCCGGAGGTGAAGCTCGTGTATGATCCGAGCCATTTTGTGATGCAGGGCATCGATATTCGGGAGACGGAGTGGCTGATGGACCACGCCGTTCACGTCCACGTCCGCGATGCCGCGCGGGATCGGATGCAGGCGCATCTAGGCGAGGGCGACGTCGACCTCGACTGGATGCTCGGCACGTTGGCGCGCCGCGGCTATAGCGGTCACTTCTCGATCGAGTACCTCGAGGATGGCGGGATGGACGTGCTCGGCGATGTAATCGGGGTTCGCGACGCGATATTGCGCTACTTCCCCGAGGGGAAGTAGCGGGGGAAGGTAAGGGGAGCAAGGGAAGTAAGGGAAGTAAGGGAAGCGTGGGAAGCAAGGGAAGCAAAAGGTAAGTATAGGGAAGGGATATCTGGCGGAGCCCCCTGTTGGTCGGGGCGGCTATGCCCTTGGTATCCCTTTTTTTTTGATGTGAATGTGTATCCCTGAGGGATACACATTGGCTTGAAAAGGTGGAATTGGAGCAAAGAGTATCCCTAGGGGATACACATTAGCTCGAAAAGGCGGATTTGGAGCGAAGTGTGACCCTGGAGGATACACCTTCCGCTAGAATCACCGAATTAGATGCAAAGAGGGTACCTAGAGTATCTACATTGGCGGGAATCCTTGGATTTGGAGCAAAGAAGGTACCTCGAGTACCTACATTGGCAAGAATCACTGGATTGGTCGCAAAGAGGGTACCTAGAGTAGCTACATCCGGTGAATGTAGCTGGTCTGCTGGACCTTTTTGGCTATTTCGAGTAATAACTTTCGCTGGATGAAGCTGGTCTGCTGGACCTGCACAAACTTTCACCTTGTATTTGACTCTTTTTGACCGCCCCATGCACTGAAACCTTTCTCCACCTCCCCCCGTCTAGAGATTAATTCTCAAACGACCACATTCGGAAGGGAGCCATCACCTTGAACAAACACAAACACAAACTCAAACTCAAACTCAAACCTAAGCATAAGCTGCTCGCCCTGCTGGCGGCGGCATTACTTACGACTTACGCATCGCACGAAGCTGCGGCGCAGTCGGTGAGCAATACAACGAGCTACGGCATCGACGCCGCGATGTTTAACTCCGAAAATAAAGTACCAACCGCGAAACCCCTCTGGTCAGCTGACCTGGACAAGCCGACGACGGAGAAGCGCGAGCAGCCGGTGCTCGCGATCTCGAACGGCAATCTCTACTACGTCGCAGGCGGCGTGCTCCACGCGAGAAACGCCAAGACCGGCAAACAGCTCTGGACCTACGGCTCCAAGCTGAAGTCCGGCTCCGCAGTCGCTGCGAATGGTGCGATCTATGTGAGCGGCGAGACGGATAACAGCATCTACCGCGTCGACACGGCGGGCAAGGGCAAGCGTATCTGCCAGCTGGCCAAGACCGACACGCTGACCGCTTTCTCCATTGATGGCAGCACGCTGTACCTAACGACATCGAAAGGGCTCGTCTCTTTCAACCTTGCAACCGGCCAAGAGAACTGGCATAACGGAGTGCGGGGCTCAGCGAACATGACGAAGGTCGGCAATGTGCTCCTCAATCCCACTTTTGAATCCGGTGCAATTACAGTCAATACGTGGTATGCCGTTGATGCACAGACAGGCAAGTCGCTATGGCAGCTGAGCGGCAGCCACTCGCAGCTGTTGAAGGTGGAAGGAACGAAACTATATATGCTGGACGATTGGCCGAAAACCGACAGCAGCAAATACGTTGCAGATATTGATATCGTCGACCTGAGTACTGGAACAATCATAAGCAGCAAGTCGTTCGTCCCGATCAAGCAAGACGTCGATCCACTGGGTCAATACGCGAGCCGGGTCGTCATGGATGCGAATAACATCTACGTTGCCAATCAGTACCATGAGCTCTATACGTACAACTTCAATGCGGACCAAACGACCATCAAGCCGTCCGTCATGGGAGACAGCGGCCAGTGGATTCTCGGACCCTACGACGGCAAGCAATTCTATCGCAACAGCGACAACATCGGCATCCACGCGCGCAAGCGCTTTGACCAGACCCCAGTGTACTACGAGGGACTGGACAATCCGGCGAGCCGCGTCGACTTCAATCAAAGCGGCATGTTCGTCGGTCAGACCGACGGCGAGGTCTATGCGCTGAACGTCACAACAGGTAAAGCGCTGTTCCGCTACCAGACTGCAGCTCGAAGCTTCGGGCAGTTCCAGGTGTCGGGCAGCCAGCTGCTCGTGCAAGCAGAAGGCAAGCTATATGCCTTCACGATTCCTGCGGAACTGACAAAGCCGCTGACCGCAAGCACATCAACCAGCGCTTACAAGAAAGCTCAAGCTACCCTTGTACTCAACGGGCAGAGCAAGCCAATCAATCCAAGCATGATGACGATCAATAACCGAATGCTGGTGCCGCTTCGATTTCTATCCGAGGAGCTCGGGGCTCAGGTGACCTATAACACAGCGACCAAGCAAGCCGCAATTACGCTGGGCAGCCATACCTTTACCATCCAAGAAGACACACCCTATGCGGAGACAGGTACAGGCAAGGAGCAAGTAGCGCTCTTCTCCTCGCCGGTCGTGCTGAACGGCAGCTTGTACCTTCCGATCAGCGACGCGGGCAGTTTGCTTGGCGTGAAGGTCGTATGGAATGGCGGACCTCGGACCGTGGAAGTGAAAACATCATGAGCAGCAGGCTATTTACATTCATGACGACAGCGCTGGCCTTGATTAGCGTCATTATTACGGGATGCAAGGGGACCGAGAAGCAGCTCACGTTAGCCGACATTCGGAGCAAATTCGAAGAGCGTCATATCCAACTCACCCCAGCAAAAGCTACCAGCTCGAACTCCGTGTTCGCGCGTCCTTACAATGGGGCGAAGCCGAGCCTTTATACGATTCACAGCGAGAAGGATCCGTCGGTCTTCATCTATATCTATCCTTCAGCGTCAGCTGCAGCAGCAGGGTTCAAGGCGTTCGAAGACCAGACGGCTGCCGCAGACTTTATCTCACATAAAGAGTATTTGTTCGCTAATGTGATTTTGTTTTATATCATTAACGAGCCATCCGAAGTAGAACCAATCGATCTGGCAATCGCAGCGCTTCGTTCATAAGCTGCACCTGTACAAATGCCAAAATCCGCTTCGGTTCAGAGATGGAGCCCGCAAGTCCGGAGATGCTACGATTAACGCTATAAAAGCATACTTGGAGAGGCGGAGGTACCGTGGCGGCACAAAGATTGGATTTTATAGCACCAAGAGAAGTGGCATGGGTCGAGATTGAAGAGCCTGCATTGCAGGCGGACGAAGTGAGGCTGTCGACGCTCTATTCCGGCATTAGCGCGGGCACGCAGCTGACGGCATACCGAGGCGTGAATCCGTTCGTGCAAAAGCAATTCAACGGAGAGTCGCGGCTATTCGAGCCGCGCGAACACAGCGAATCCTCGCTTTATCCCGTGCGTGGCTGCTGGGGCTACGAGGAAGTGGGCGTCGTAACGGAGCTTGGAAGCGGCGTTAAAGGCGTTAAGGAAGGCGATGTCGTCTACGGCACGTGGGGACATAAGTCGGCACACACCGTAAGCGCGGACTTCGCACATGATCATAAGCTCCCGGAGGGAGTTGATCCCCTTGCAGGCATCTATTCACAGATGGGAGCGATTGCGCTCAATGCGATTCTCGATGCCGATATTCACATCGGCGAGACGGTTGCGGTCTTCGGGCAAGGCGTGCCTGGCCAGCTTGTCGCCCAGCTTGCGAGGCTCAATGGAGCAGACGTCATCGCAATTGACCTCGATGATTACCGTCTAGGATTCTCTCAAAAGCTTGGCGCAGCGCACACGATCAACTCGCGTCAAACGGATGATGTGTCGAAGCGAATCAAGGAGCTTACCGGCGGCAAAGGCGCCGATGTGGCAATTGAAATTTCCGGCGCAGCAGGCGCACTGCATGAGGCGATTCGCTGTCTGGCGTACAATGGACGCGTCGTTACAGCGGGCTTTTATCAAGGCGGGGCGAAGGATCTCTATCTTGGCGAGGAGTTCCACCACAACCGCATTTCGCTGATCGGCTCGCAAATTAGCGGCATTAATCCTCAGTTGACTCATCGCTGGGATCGGCTGCGCATGGAACGCACCATCATGGAGCTGGCCCGCGCCGGTCGATTGAAGCTGACCGATCTTGTGACTCATCAGGTTGCTTTCGAGCAAGCGGATGCGGCGTACCGGATGCTGGACACGAATGCGGAGCCAGTGCTGCAGGTTGTTATCAAATTCTAATGAATAAGCTCCGGCGAGCGATCGTCGGAGTTTTTTTGTGGACGGGAATCCCCCCCCAGCAGACAGTTTTCCCTCACGAGTGTAAAAATGCGGCTTGTATAATAGGGTGTATATTCCCATAACTATGTGCAATGCCCAAGGAGTGAGTATTGAGATGAATCCCAGCCACCCGTGGCTGCCGATGATTGAGAAGGCGTCGCTGCACATGCTGTCGCACGATCTTCACAGGCGTAGCGAGCTGCGGCATATCAATCGGAAGCTTCCGCATTATATTGTGTCCTATATCAAGTCGGGTTCCTGCAGACTTCGAATTGCAGGCAAAGACTACTACGCCAGACAAGGCGATGTCGTGTTCATACCGCCGTATGAGATTCACGACCATGTCAAAGATTCGAGCGAGCTGACGGAGTTTCTATGGTGGCATTTTACGCTGGAAATCGCGGAATCTATCGATGCTTTGCAGGCGTTCCGCTTCCCGGTCTGCTTCCAGCTGCCGAATCCGGATACGTTCGAGGCGGTGTTCCATGACTATCGGCGATTTGCCGAAGGTGCATTATCGATATCCGACAGTCTGATGAAGAAGGCCAAAGCGCTCGAGCTCGTCGCCATTCTCGTCGATGCAGCCATCCACCACCCGGAAGTGCAGTTGAAGTCGGACCATTCGGAGCCGTTCATGGCGATGCTGTCCGAGCTGCTCGATAACCCGGATCGCCGGATTGACCTAGCTGATCTTGGCAAGCGCTATTATATGCATCCAACGTACATCGCGGAGCGCTTCAAGAAGCTGTTCGGCATTACGCCGACCAAGCTGCAGCTGTCGCTGCGCCTGCGCAAGGCGAAGCAGCTGCTCGAGACCGAGAGCAAGCCGATTACAGAGATTGCACGGTTGACGGGCTACGAGGACATTGATGATTTCTCCCGATTCTTCAAGAGCAAGACCGGAATTTCGCCGTTAAAATATCGCAGCGCCTTGCTTGGAGCCGCAAAGGGCTAATGGTCAGGTGTGCTATTCAATGCTATTCGATACTAGGAGTGAGCTAATCATGCAAAATACGGCCAAACCAGCCGATGCACAGGCGATTTGGTATGACGAGAGCGGACAAGGGCGCAACCTGTATGCGCGGTTCCGCCTGACGCTGGATCTGCAAGAGAAGCCTTCGCAAGCGCTGCTGCATCTGTTCGCGGATACGACGTATCAGCTGTACGTGAACGGTGAATATGTACGCGCAGGCTCGGTCCGTTTCGACCCGCGCCATCCGGTGTACGATACGCATGACCTCAGCGAGCTGTTGACCGTGGGACGCAATGTGATTGGCGTTCAGGTCAACTATGTCGGACATAAGACGTTTATTACAATGCTCTCGCAAGCAGGCTTCACCGCGTGGGGCGAAGTTTCAACGGCAAGCGGCGAGCGAATTGAGCTGACAACGGGAAGCGCGGATTGGAAGGCGGCTGCTGTGCCGGCGTACCGTTACGCGGCGAAGTCGAGCTTGTTCCTGAAGGCGGCGGATCATTACGATCAGCGCCTCGATGAGACAGGCTGGAGCGGGCGCGAGTTCGACGACAGCGGCTGGCAGCGCGGCGTGGCGCTTGCGAACCAAGCGGCATGGGGCGAGCCGGAAGCTCGTCAGATTCCGTTCATGTCCGGCGAGCCGGTGCCGGTCGAGAAAATGCTGCATGTGCTGCCGCTTCAGCAGCGCGAGCAGATTCATGCGTTCAGCGTGCCGATGCCGCATGTGAACGAGATTCATATGCCGGATCAGACGAGCCGGTTCATGACCGTGAAGACGTGGATCTATGCGCCGGCTGCGATGGAGATTACGATCGGGCTGTTCTATCAGAACACGTGGATCAATGGCGAACCGATTGCCAAAGGGCTCTATGCCGATGACATGAGCATGCGTCTGAACCATCGCGTCAGCTTGCATGAGGGATGGAATGCGTATTTTGTCAAAAATGATTCGCTTCAAGATATGTTCCACCACTATTTAGCATTGCCTAACAACCGCGGATTACTCGTCTCGGCCGACCGCAATCCGGAGTCCAATGTGGCGTTCCGTCGTTCACCAGTCGTCTCGGAGGATCTGTTCCGATCCGCGCTCAGCGGCAAGGCGCTTCCTTACGCTGCGGATGATATGCTTGCCGAAGTCGGCGGCTGGATTGATGTCACAGCGGAGGAGCAAGGCGAAAGCCCGACGATGTCGACCGGCTGGGAGTCGTTCGGCCATCCGTTCGAATCGATCACGATCGAGGAATTAAGCGATCGCGAGTTCAAGCTGGCAGACTACCCGGAAGGCTTCTCGCTGCTGCTCGATCTGGGCTTAACGCGGCTCGTTCAGCCGCGCATCGTGCTTGAGGGAGCTGGCGGCGCAACCGTGGATCTTACCTATGGCGAGCATCTTAACGCCGACGGCAAACATCTGCGCCACTATCACTGGTACGGCCTTGGCGATCGCGCTTATGCCGACGAGCGGCAGTCGCTGCTCGATTGGCGGCTGACGCAGCCGCGAGGCTTCCGCTATGTGCAGCTAACCGTTCGCGGACCGAAGCAGGACGTGAAGCTGAAAGCGCTGGAGCTTCGCTCGGCGAGCTATCCGGTAGAGACGAAAGGCGCGTTCCGCTGCTCCGATCCGCTGCTTGAGCAGATTTGGGAAATGGGCGTACGCACCGAAGCGGTCAACATGGAAGATGCGTACACAGACTGCGTCACGCGCGAACGCGGGCAGTACATCCGCGACACGATTATTCAATATCACAACAATCTGGCCGTGTTCGGCGACCATGCGCTTATGCGCCGCAGCCTGCAGCTGATGGGGCAGTCTCCGGATGAGACTGGCAAGTTCCGAGCTGTCTATCCGAATACGGGAGATTATACGATTTCGGACTTTGCGCTTAATGCGCTGGAAGGGTTCTGGGCGTACTACGCGCAGACCGGAGATGCGGCGCTAATCGAGACATACTGGGATGCGATGCAGCACAATCTCGCTTGGTTCCACGAGCTGGCGGATGAGCGCGAAGATATGCTGCTGGACGCGGAATGGGACGTGAAGCGCGGCATTAAGGCGCACTATGGCGGCTTCCACGGCGACCTCGCCATCGTCAAAGGCTACATGGACATTACAGGCATCCACTGCGTGTTCAGCTGCACGTACTTGATCGCGCTGCGCTGCGCGGCGAAGCTCGCGGCCGTAATCGGCCGGGAGGCCGACCTCTCCGAGTTGAACCGCCGTGTTGCGATCGTCGAGCGTTCCATTCGCGAGACATTCTGGAACGAGGAGCTCGGCTGCTACAGCGACAATGAACAGAAGGCGACGCACTCGGCGCATGCGAGCTTGTTCGCAGCGCGTGCCGGCGTACTCACCGCAGAACAGCTGGAGCCGGTTCGACGCCACGTTGCGCGCGAGCTGGAATCGCTGTTCGTGAACGGTTATGGTCCGGAAGACGGCGTGAAGGTTAGCCCAAGCTTCTCGTTCTATATTTTTGAGGGTCTCTATGCGATTGGCTTGGCGGAAACGGCAGAGACGATGATGCGCCAAGGCTGGGGCTGGTTCCTGCAGAAGGGGCTGAAGCAGACGCCGGAGTATTACGATCTTGGCCAAAGCCTGTGCCACGCTTGGTCGTCCTGCCCGACGTACTTCATGTCGAGGCATGTGCTTGGCGTGCAGCTTCCGGAGCTTGACCGCGATCCGAACGAGGTCGTCATTGACGTGCAAGCAGTCGGAGTAACCTCTGCCGAAGGCGCTGTACCTCATGCGCTCGGACTTATTGAAGTGAAATGGCATCTTGGCAAGGACGGCGTGCGAGTGTTCGACTATGTGCGCGTGCCGGAAGGATTAACGGCGCGAATCATTCGCTAAGTTAATGATAAAGCGGTTAAAGGAGCTGACTTCTAGCGATGTATACTCAACCAACTCAACCAACGGAACAATCGATCCGGCTCATCACAAGAGCCGATGATGCGGGCAGCGCTCGTACGGCGGATCGCGCCATACTCGATGCGATTGAAGGCGGCATCGTCCGCAACGTCTCGCTCATGGCGGTCGGTCCGACGATCGAGCACGCCGCAGAGCTGCTCGCCGGACGCCGCGACGTCTGCTTCGGCATCCACGGAACGCTGAACGCGGAGTGGACGGACGTGCGCTGGGGTCCGATTCTCGGCGCGGCGAAGGTGCCTTCGCTTGTGGAGCCGGACACAGGGATGTTCACGCCCACGCCGGCACATTTTCTGAATCGGGCACCGGCGGTCGAAGAAGTGATGGCGGAGCTGCAAGCCCAGCTGGACCGGCTGCGCAGCCTCGGCTTCCATATCAGCTACGCCGATTCGCATATGGTGTTCGAATGGGCGATCCCGCAAATCGCCGAGCCGTTCGACCGCTGGTGCGAGCGCGAAGGCATTCGCAATTATAAGCGCTACAGCAAGTTGCTTCCAGAGACAGCAAGCGGCTCGGACAAGGTGAGCAATCCTGTGGACGCGCTCATTACGCGCCTTAAGCATGCGGAGCCAGGCCAATATCTCATCGTGGGCCATCCGGGCTACGATGAAGCCGATATGCGCGCATTCGGAAATGCCGATTACAAGAGCGAGCAGGTCGTCGCCGACCGAATCAACGAGCGTCTTCTGTTCATGCGCGAGGACGTGCTGGCCATCGTGAAGGAGCGGGGCATCGTTCCGATCCGTTACGACGAAGCAAATGAGCTATAACCTAACCCAGTTAGGGTGATCAGAACCTTCGGTCTCAGGCGCAATCAGGCAAGGGCATGTGCACTGTTCTTTTTCTTGAATGTCGGCGCCGGAGGTTCTTTCCCATATTTCTTTATCCACGATCAAGAAGAGAGGAAGGATTCATTTGAAGAAGCGTATTGGCATGTTCGCGATGGCGGTACTGCTGCTTGCACCAATGAATGCATCTGCCATCGTTTCGGCTGAATCAGCCGGAGACGATGCTGTGAATGGCAGTAATCTCGTTCCGAACGGCGATTTTGAAAGCGGTGCCACAAGCTGGCCCAACTGGGTGAACATCGATATCGGCAAGAACGAGCCGCACGGCGCGGAGCAGGCGCTTAAGATCCCGGGCGGCTTCGGAATCACCGGACTTGATTTCGGCGCGCTAGAGCCGAACCGGACGTACCGTTTCGGCGCATGGTATAAGTACAAGAACGGCGATGCCGGCGGCAATTTGAAGCTGACGCTCGGCAAGAGCTTCTCGAAGCAGCTCGACTTTAGTGTTGCCGATGGCGCATACCATTACATCGAGACGATATTCACAGCTCCGCCGGAGCTGATGAAGCGGTCGAACTCGAATTTGACGCTGGTGAAATGGGCGAATTCGGATTTCTATCTCGACGATGTCGTGCTCCAGAAGGTGTCGTCGCCGGAGGACGTGAAGAAGGAAGCCATATCTCCATCATTCCTGCACTCGACGGACAATACGGAGACTGCGGTCGATCTCGTATGGGATGCGCCGCAAGGTCATTCGGACGTCACCTATAAGGTGTATAACAACGATGCAAAAGTGGGCGAGACCGACAAGCCGTCATTCACGGTGGAGGGCTTGCAGGCTGGAAGCACGAATGCGTTCAAGGTCGCAGCTTCGGAAGGAACGCAGGATTCGTTCCCAACCAATACGCTCACCGTGAACACGATTACTCCGCTGCCGGAGCTGACCAAGGACACTTACCCAGGTCAGATCGGTATCGGTCTCGAAGGAATCGGCGGGCGCGGATTCGAGTTTGCAGACGCGGCGAAGACGCTGAGGCAGTGGGTGAAGGCGGATGGCTCCGCAGGCGTGAAGGTGGACGAGAACGGCTGGCCGCTTGAAGACGCGGCATCGGTTATATTCGACCAGCGTCCGGTCGCGGCGTGGCTGAATGATATTGACGATCCGTTCAAGCGGTTCCCGGACATTAGCGGAACGTACAAGCTGTCGTTCGCAGGACAAGCGGTCATCGGCAATATGGACCCATCCAGTCCGTTCACGGTGACGAATCAACGCTACGATAAGAAGACCAATACGACGACGGCAGATGTGAACTTGCCGAAAGGCAGCGGTCTGCTCTTCATGAGCTTTAAACAAACGAGCGGCGGCGTTCAAAATCTGAAGCTGATGCGGCCTGGTTACGAGGCGGGCGGCAAGGAGACGTTCACGCGCGAGTTTCTGCGGGCGCTGCAGCCGTTCGGTACGCTTCGGTTCATGGATTGGCTGAGCACGAACAACAACAACGGGGCGTACCCGGCCTTGACGGAATGGAAGGACCGGAAGTTAACGACGGATGCGACGCAGCTCGAGCAAGACGGCACCCAGGGCGTGGCATGGGAGTATGTCATCGAGCTCGCGAACGAGACGAAGAAGGATATCTGGATCAACATTCCTGTCGCGGCAAGCGACGATTATATCAAGCAGCTTGCGAAGCTGCTCAAGGAGAAGCTTGATCCGAGCGTTCATATCTACGTGGAATATTCGAATGAAGTATGGAACGATCTCTTCACGCAGCAAGCCTACAATAAAGCGGCTGCCATCGCGGAAGGCTCGCAGCCTGGCTCGGATCTGAACAAATACACGATGAAGTCGTATTTCGACGATCCGAACGATGCGGACTATACGCCGGAGAAGCGCTCGTGGACGCGCCATCGCATCGCGCAGCGGCTGATCGAGATTGGCCGGCAGTTCCAGTCCGAGTTTGGCGAAGATGCGCTCAATACCCGCGTTAGGCCGGTGCTTAGCTGGTTTGCCATCATTCCCGATCAATACGAGGATATGCTGAACTGGGTATCCAAGGTGTACGGCGATCCGAAGCAGTATTTCTATGCCATTGCAAGCGCGCCGTACTTTAATTCGAATGCGGCAGGAGAAGCAGCCTCTGCAACCGAGGTGCTGACGGCCATGCAGGCGGACAGCGCGAATGCCAGCAAGCCGGATGGCAATAAAGTGAAGCTGATTTCGCTGGCTGATCAATATGGTCTCAAATCGTTCACCTACGAAGGCGGTCCAGATTCAGGCGGAGGAAGCACCGTGAATGTCGACAATCGCATCGCGGCGCATCGCTCCGAGCGGATGGGCGACTTGGTGAAATACGATGTCGGCAACAACTTCCTAGCGCAGGACGGCGATATGTTCATGTACTTCACGTTGTCAAGCGGTTACAACCGTTACGGCATGTGGGGCGCGACGGAGGATATTTTCGATGGGCTGAACACGCCGAAGTATGAGGCGCTCACTTCCTTGCTCGGTACGGACGAGCAGCCGTTCAGCGATGTGCCGCAAGGTCATTTCGCTTACGATGCGGTGAAGACGCTCGTTGCCGACCATATCGTGGCAGCTAATGCGAGCGGCTTCCGTCCGAAGCAGTCACTGACCACCGGAGAGCTCGATACGCTGCTCACTCGTCTTGCAGCCTACGCGCAGTCGCGCACGGCGGCGAAGCTGACCGGCATCGCGCCGCAGGCGAGCAGCAACGACGCGAAGGCGGAAGTCAGCCGCGAGCAATTGGCGGTTCTGCTCGCCCATGCGTACGAAGCCGGAACCGGCCGCAAGGTGAGTGATCCGGACGCGGTCCTCCTGAAGGATCAGAAGCAGGTGTCGGCGCAATCGCTCAGCGCGGTTCAATCCGCAGTCGCGACGGGGCTTATGACGGTGTCGAAGGACGGCAAGTTCCAGCCGAAGGCGAAAGTTACGCGCGCCGAGGCGGCAGTCGCGATCGCGCGGCTTGCGGAGTATCTGCGTTAATCGTTAAGCATTAAGCGAACACAAATGCAGGCGGACACCCAAACCGATTCATCGGTTTGGGCGTCCTTTTATTTCCAGCAGAAGGAAATTGTCATTTAAGGTCGAATAGGGCAACCTACCGGATTTTCACGAAACCCACGAAACTTCGTAAGAAAGAGGTCATCCTATGCTGTCGCTGCTTCGGGATTCCATCAAAGGCAGAATGATCGTCATCTTGCTGCTCAGCTCCATCGTGCCAGTCTCGCTGCTCGGCGGCGTTTCGTACTACTCCTTCCACTCTTTTATGGAAAATAAGCTGAAGAGCGGGGTCCAGGAAAACTTGGAGAAGGAGCTTATCGGTCTCGACAACATCCTCAAAAACTTGAATTTCGCTGCCCAGCAGCTGGCGCTCGATAAATCGATCACGACCCGCGTGCAGCACTATATGGTGTCCGACGACCAGATCGAGCGCAAAGATATTTTGCTCGGCGTGCTCGACCGGATGTCGCTTATTAACTACTCCAGCCCCTTTGCGGGCATTATTGCGCTGCTCGATGCGAAGACGAACCAGCCTTTCATGCAAAGCTACCCAACCCAGAGCGTTATTCACATCACGCAGCATCCTCTGCTGCTTGAAGCGAACGGCGTCATGTATTTCGCCCCTCACCAGTCGACAGACAAGTACAATGAAGATCATACGCAGGTGTTCTCTCTCGCTCGCAAAGTGAGCGATTATGAGACGAACACGTCGTTTTATGTATACGTAGAGAGCAATTTCAATACGCTTCAGCGGCTGTTCAACAATGTGCAATACGGGGAGACCGTGAAGCATCTGCTGCTGGATAAGAACGACCGGATCGTCTACAGCGAGGATCCGGCGCATTTTCCGATGCAAGCCAAATTTAAACTCCATGATTCCAAGAGCTCGATCCGCGATTTGCGCTTCATCACTGCAAGCGAGCAAGGCTGGAAGCTCGCCGTCGTCATGAAGGGCGATGCTTTCCAGAACGAAGTGAACTCGTGGTTCGGCAAGTATGTGACGGTGGGGATGTTCTCGCTGCTGCTCAGTCTGCTGCTTGCGTATATTTGCTGGCGCACGATTTATAGACCGCTGCACGTGTTCCGCCGGGAGATTGAAGGCGTCGGCGACGATCTGGCGCATCGGCCGAAGAAATGGCTGCGGCTTCGCGAGTTCGACGAGGTGCTCGGCCGGTTCTATGCCATGAAGGACCGCGTCTTCGATCTGCTCAAGGAGATCGAACGGCGGGAGAAGGCGAAGAGCAATGTCGAGGTGGAGAAGCTGAAGCATCAGATCAATCCTCATTTTATCCATAACACGCTCAACACCGTCCAGGTCATTGCGAAGATGAACAAGCAGAACGAGATCGTCCGGCTGATTACGCACTTCACGCGCATTCTGCATTACAACCTCGGCAAGGAAGGGACGCATGTCCGGGTGCAGGAGGAAGTGGACAATCTTAACGATTATCTCGCCCTGCAAAATATTCGGTACAGCCACCAGTTCGATGTACGGATGGACATCAATCCGTCGACGCTTAACGAGATGATTCCGCGGTTCGTGCTGCAGCCGCTCGTAGAGAATGCAATCTATCATGGGTTCCGCAACCGTGACGGGATGATTAAGGTCAGCATTGATCCGCATCCGGACGGCGGTATCGTCATGTGCGTCGCGGACAACGGGGAGGGCATGCCGCCGGATCGGCTGCAGTCGTTGCTGGAGGACAAGTCCGCGGGCGGTCGCAGCGTCGGCATGGGCATCGGGCTCAGCTTCGTCCACCGGCTCATTCAAGCTTATTACGGCGAAAGCTCCGGCTTGCGAATAGAGAGCGAGCTTGGCCGTGGAACGTCGATTACGATACTTATCCTGAAAGGCATGGGAGGCGACAGCTATGATTCGGGCGATTCTGGTAGATGACGAGCATATCGTGCGCAAAGGACTTCTGCATATCTTGCCTTGGGACAAGCATGGCATGGAGGTTATGGCGGATTTCGAGGGCGGGGAGCAGGCGCTCGCGTGGATGGAGAAGGAGCCGGTCGATCTGCTCGTGACCGACCTGTCGATGCCCGGGCTGTCCGGGTTCGACCTGATGCGGGTCGTGAAGGAGAAGCATCCGCATACGGAGACGGCGATTCTGACCTGCCATCAGGACTTTCAATATGTGCAGGACGCGCTGCGTCTGGGCGCGATCGACTATATCGTGAAGACCGAGCTGGATGACGAGAAGCTCGATCGGCTGTTCGGGCGCATCGCGGAGCGGCTCGCGGCGAAGGAAGAGCGGCCGGCCAGCACGCAGCCTGCGGCGGTTCCGCTTGGCAAGACGACATCGCTGCTCATGCCGCTCGCGCCGGATTGCAAAGTGCAGGAGCTGTATGCGCAGCCCGCATTGAAGGATCGTCCGCTCGACCCGCTGCCGGGCGGCGTCTGGTTTACGGAGGAGTTGGCGTTCGAGCCGGGGGGCGAGCCTGCGGAGAAGCTGAAGGGCAGATGGGCCGTCTTCTGCCTGCATCATGTGCAGACCCGCGATCGCAGCCGGTTGAAGCCGCTTCTGGAGACGTATGTCCGCCGCCACTCTTTCTATGTGCTCGAGCATACGGAGTCTGCTGCCGCGATTCACGATTCGATGCAAGAGGTGCTGCTCTGGGAATCCAAGCCGTCGCAGCCGCGCGAGGATTGGGTGCGCATGTGGCGCGCCTTCGACTGGCTCTATCAAGACGAGCTGTGGGAGCGGCTGCTTGATGAAATCGCGGAGCAGCGTCCGGAGCCGAACCGCCTCGCCGAGACGGTGCATCAGTCGGTATGGGCATGGCGCAGCATGCTGCGCTGGGAAGAGCGGTTCGCGCTGCTGGAAGAGGCAGGCAGCCTGCAGACGTGGACGGATTGGAAGAGCTGGCTGCAGCGCGTACGTCGTTCGGTGCGGGGAATGCTCGACCAGAACATCGGCATCGATAAGGACATTATGACCCGTATTATCCAGTCCATTGAGTGGTCGCTCTTGCACATGGACGATGGCATTACGCAGGAGGAAGCGGCTGCGGAGGTGCACTTAAGCCGGGGCTACTTCAGCGACTGCTTCAAACGGACGACCGGGGCGACCTACAACGACTACATGCGGCTGCTCCGGATGGATCAGGCGAAGCGGCTCCTTGCGCATTCGGAGCTTGCCGTGCAGGATATTGCCGCGAGATGCGGCTTCGCGGATGAGTCGTACTTCCGCAAGCTGTTCCGGCAGGAGACGGGCAAGGCGCCGAAGGTGTACCGTGACGAAGCGGCGGGACCGAGCGACCTGAAACGATGGCCGCCTGCGGCTGCGAGGTAGCCGCGTGAATATCCAGAGGGAAAAGTGTAATCCGAGGAGAGACATTTGTAAGATGCACCCTGATGTTCTGACAATGTTCAGTCATAAGGTGCATTTTTTCCATACAGCCCTCATCGATTGGCGCGATATGATTGGAATCGAATCAAACATACTGAATCTTTGTCAGAGAGAGGGGCTTTAGACAAAATGATGAAACGCATGGCAGGTTTGATTTTCGTTTTACTCATGGTCTTCGTTAGTGCATGCGGCAACAATGGCGGCAACAATACAAGCAATGAGACTACTGGCAACAACACGGCAGCAAGCGGCAACAACGCTGCAGCAACAACGGATAATGCCGCAGCTACGAACGATGCAGCAGCTGAAACAGAAACTGTAGCACCGGCAGACCCGTTCGGCAAATACCCCGAGCTGGTGGAGTTCACAACGATCCGCCCAACGATGAATAACCCGAAATTCCCTGAAGGCGAGTCGTACGAAGACAACGTCTTCAACAAGTTCATGGAAGAGAAGCTGAACGTGAAGCCGAAGTTCGTATGGATGGCTCCGCAGGACGGCGACGCTTACAAGAAGAAGCTGGACCTGTCGATCGGCGGTAACGACATCCCGGATGTGTTCCAAATCGTCGGCAAGAACATTACCGAAGTGCAAGCGACTGTAAAACGTCTCGTAGAAGCGGACATGATCGAGGATCTGACATCCGCATACGACAAATACGCTTCCCCAGCGATCAAAGAAGCGTTCGCTTCCGCTGACAACCGCGGCTTGGATCTGTACAAGATTGACGGCAAGCTCTACGGCATGCCAGGTCAAAGCGCGCTTGAGGGCATGAATTTTGTCTGGGTCCGCGACGACTGGCGCAAGAAGCTGAACCTTCCTGAGCCGAAAACGCTCGAGGACGTTGAAGCCATCGCTAAAGCGTTCAAGGATAGCGATCCAGCTGGCAAAGGAACTACGGTTCCATTAGCAATGCAAATGCAAACAGAGACGGACGGTTTGTTCGGACCAGGTTTCATTTTCGATCAGTTCGATGCTTACCCTCGCCTGTTCTATAAAGACGCTTCCGGCAGCGTCGTATACGGCGGTATCCAGCCGCAAATCAAGGATTCGCTTAAAGTGATTGCGGATCTGTACAAGAACGGCGAGATCGAGAAGGATTTTGCCCTGAAGGATACAGGTCAACTGCAAGAGCTGCTTGCTAGCGGCCGCGCTGGTATCGTAGGTCAAGCTTGGTGGGGCGTATGGTACCCGCTGTTCATGACCCTGCAGAACGTACCTGATGCGGACTGGAAGCCATATGCAATCCCTGCGAAGAACGGCAAGCTGAACATGGGCGCTACAAACACTTCGAACACGGTGCTTGTTGTGAAGAAGGGCTTCAAATACCCAGAGCTGCCGATAAAATGGCTCAACGTATATAACGCGAACCGCGACACCGAATGGTGGGTTAAGACTTCGCAAGACAAGTACAAGGATGCGAATGAGAAGGCTACAATCTGGTCCGGCATCAGCATCATGCGTACAGATGACATCGTAAACCAAGCGAAAGATATCGTAGCAGCCGTTAACGGCGAGAAAGACCCTGCAACACTTCCATTCAAAAACAATGATGCATTCACGAACATTAAGAAGTTCATCGATGAGCTGCAATCCCAGCCGCAAGCCGCGAGCAAAAACTTGCTGCAATGGCAAAATACACGCAGCTGGTATGATGCAATGGGTTCGGCAGCGAAGCTTGAGTCCAACGTCGTTTACTCTGCATTTGACGGTACGACACCGACAATGGAGAAGAAACTGACGGCGCTGAACGAGCTGCAAATGAAGGCGTACCACAAGATCATCATGGGCAAGGCCGATGCGGATCAAGAGTTTGACCAATTCGTCAGCGACTGGAAAGCACAGGGCGGCGACGATATTTTGAAAGAAATTAACGAAGCGCTCAGCAAATAAGGTGATGGGGAGGACGCGGGGCTATAGTGTCTCGCGTCCTTCTTCACTTCTCACAAGTAAACTGAAAGCGGAGGGAATGCAATGCGCCGCAAATGGTCCGAGCAAATCCATTTTAACCTAATGCTGCTTCCAGGCATGCTGCTGATTCTCATCTTCACCATTTGGCCGATGGGCGGAATCGTGCTGGCGTTCAAGCATTTTATCCCGACGAAAGGCATTTGGCATTCGCCTTGGACAGGCTGGGAGAATTACTCGTTCGTCTTCGATACACCGGTTGCCCTGCGCGTGTTTAAGAATACCGTCATTATCGCGCTGATGAAGATTGCCTTCGGCTTCCTCATTCCAATTGTGTTTGCGCTCATGCTGCATGAGCTGCGGTTTCAATGGTTCAAACGCGTCGTACAGACGATCGTGTACTTGCCGCACTTCCTGTCTTGGGTTCTCCTTGCAGGTATTCTAAGGGATCTGTTTGCCGTAGACGGCATTATTAATCAAATGCTGCACAGCTTGTTTGGCACAGAACAAATCATGTTCATGGGGGATAACTTCTGGTTCCGGACGATCATCGTCGGCTCGGATATTTGGAAGGAATTCGGATTTGGCACTATCATCTATTTGGCGGCATTGACCGGCATTAATCCTTCCCTGTATGAAGCGGCCGATATTGACGGCGCGACGCGGATGCAGAAGCTGAAGTATGTCACGCTGCCCGGTATCGCGACAACGATCGTACTAGTTGGCACTCTCAGCCTGCAGAACGTGCTGAATGCCGGCTTTGACCAAATATTCAATTTGTACAACACGCTCGTGTACGACTCCTCCGACATTATCGATACGTATGTGTTCCGGTCCGGGATTGAGGAAGGCCATTACGAGATAGGAACGGCGATCGGCCTGATGAAGTCCGCTGTCAGCTTCGTCCTCATTATTTTCTCGTACTCATTGGCCAGCCGGTTCGCAAACTATCGTATTTTCTAGCAAAGAGGGGAGGAAGTATATATGGTACGCAACACTACGCCAGGGGCGAAGGCAGCAGAGGCTGTGCTCGTTATCTTGCTCGCGCTGATCTCGTTCTCGTCCCTGTTCCCGATCATTCATAACTTAGCGATTTCCTTTAGTATGCCTGCAAAAGCGATGGCTGGCTTCGTCACCGTCTTCCCGAAAGGGTTCACGATTGAGTCGTACAAGAAGCTGTATGAGGACAGCGTGTTCTTCAGTTCGTTCTGGGTCTCGGTGAAGCGGGTTGTGGTCACCTGTGCGATCAGCTTCTTCATCTCGCTGTTGATGTCTTATCCGCTGTCGCGTTCGGTTCGCGAGTTCAAGCTGCGCAATGTGTACATGTGGCTGCTCGTCTTCTCGATGATGTTCAACGGCGGCCTCATCCCGTTCTACCTCGTCGTTCGCCAGATGCACCTGATGAACAACTTCTGGGTGCTCGTGCTGCCGATGCTTGTGAACGTGTTCAACGTCATTCTGATCGTCAACTACTTCCGCAGCATTCCGAAGGAGCTCGACGAATCGGCGGCGATGGACGGCGCGGGCCCGTGGTATAAGGCGTTCCGGATCTACATGCCGCTGTCGATGCCGGTGCTTGCGACGACGACGCTGTTCCTGATCGTAACGGTATGGAACGAGTTCATGCTCGGCCTCATCTTCATCAACCACGAGAGCGGCATTCCGCTCCAGACGTACATGCAGCAGCTCGTCGTGCGAATCGACCCGACGCTGATGCAATCGCTCGAAGACGTGAAGCGGCTGGCGTCCGTCTCCGACAAAACGCTCGGCGCGGCGAAGATCTTCGCCTCGATGCTGCCGATCATGCTCGTGTATCCGTTCCTGCAGCGGTTCTTCATCTCGGGGATTATGCTGGGGTCGGTGAAGGAGTAGGGGATTGGAGAGAAACTCAACTTGCGCCTGGGGCGCGGGTTGAGTTTTTTTTGGTGCTAATCAACCTATCCTATCTCAACTGCTGCCCCGGTTGGCCTACCTACCGAAAGTGAGAATCTCTGATAAGTGCAAATAAGCACTTATCAGAAGTGGAATCGCGGTAGTGCTCGGACATAAGTGCGAAAATGCAACTATTTTCGGCTGAATGGGCAATTCCGCGGGTTTGAGTTCGAAATAAGTGTATATTAGCACCTATTTCGGCGAGATGGCGTATAGTCAGCGAAATAGGTGCATATTTGCACTTATTCGAATGCGAAGAGGCTTACAGCGCTAATCAACCTATATCCTATCTCACCTGCTGCCCCCGGGTGGCCTGCCTACCGAAAGCGAGAATCTCTGAAAAGTGGTAAATAAGCACTTAACAGAAGTGAAATCGCGGTAGTGCTCGGACATAAGTGTGAAAATGCAACTATATTCGGCTGAATGGGCAATTTCGCGGGCTTGAGTCCAAAATAAGTGTATATTAGCACTATTTCGGCGAGGTAGCGTATAGTCAGCGAAATAGGTGCATATTTGCACTTAATCGAAGTAATTCATGGCTTGCTGTGTTAGCCGATAGCCGATCGTTCTTTTGCCAGATGCGCCAGGAATTGGTTTCAGCCAGCCGTTGCTAACTAAATTAGTTAAATATCGATTGGCCGATCGGTAATTGATGTTAAGATGACGTTTTACATCAAGCGGACGAACAGGCTTCACTTGCGAGGAAGCAAGGCGTACAATTTCAGTTTCGGCCAACCGGACAAGCGGCTGATGCGAGCTCGAGGGCTCATACCGACTAAACAGCATGCGCAGAAGCAGCACGCACACGTCGCCCCGGTTCGCTACATCATCATAAGCGAAGGAAATAATCCGATAGCCGAGGCTCTGCAGAAACAACTCGCGATTGAGTTCATTGCAGTAACCTTGGCGATCCATGTCGCGGACATGGGAATTGTAGCCTTTAATCTCGATGAGCCACTTCGTCGTACCACCTTCGGGAAGCCAGGCAAAATCGGCGAAGTAGGAGCGGCTGCGCCAGTCCATGATTTCATACTCGGGGTGCAAATCATCTAAGTTACCTTTCAGAAGCCACCAGACATTTTCCAAAAACAGCTTTTCTGCGTGAAAGTTTCGGGTCTGCAGACGCCCCTTCCTCTCGCCGTTCCTTTGAGCAATGTGAAAATGCATGAACGCTTCGTATGTTTGTGAGAAATCCATCTCGTCGACCTCCTACGTTAAAACAAAAACGTCCATCCGGCAGCCGCTGCTAACTAGCGTCAACCAAGATGGACGTTCTTCGTCTCTTTAACTTTATAATAGCCAACTGCCGATACATCGGCAAGAGTAGTGGACGGCGCGGGAGGGCGTTGCGGTAGAAGCGCACGAAGAGGCGATGCAGATACACCGAGGATGTGATTCATATGGTTAATAAAGTGTGTTATTCTATTATTGTTTCGTAGTATTTCGTATTCGGCGGAGCAGGGAGTGTAGCCAATCAATGACAACGAAAATTCGTAAAGCTGTTATTCCGGCAGCCGGGCTAGGTACAAGGTTCTTGCCGGCAACGAAGGCGCAGCCGAAGGAAATGCTGCCAATCGTCGATAAACCAGCCATTCAATATATTGTGGAGGAAGCGGTGCAGTCCGGTATCGAGAGCATCATTATCGTGACGGGCCGGAATAAGAAATCGATCGAGGATCATTTTGACAAATCGATTGAGCTTGAGCAGCTGCTTGAATCCAAAGGCAATCAGAAGCTGCTTGAAGAAGTGCAGGCGATCAGCGGGATGGCGAGCATACATTTCATCCGGCAGAAGGAGCCGCTTGGTCTAGGGCATGCGATTCTATGTGCCAAACAGTTCATCGGCGACGAGCCGTTCGCCGTTCTGCTAGGGGATGACATTATGGTGTCCGAGCCTCCGGCGCTGTCGCAGCTTATTGATGTTCATTATCGTACAGGCCAGCAAGTCATCGGCGTGAAGCCGGTGCCGGAGTCGGATGTCAGCAAGTACGGCATTATCGCAACTAGCGGCGAACCGCTGGGCGGATTGCATCAGGTAAACGGACTTGTCGAGAAGCCGGCCGTTGCCGATGCCCCTTCGAACATTGCGATTATGGGCCGATATGTGCTGAAACCGGAAATTTTCGACGTGCTTGAAAATATCGATCGCGGAGCGAACGGCGAATATCAGCTGACGGATGCGCTGCATGCGATGTGCTTGAAGGAAGGGCTCGCAGCGCTTGAGCTTCCTGGGCTGCGTTATGATATCGGCGATAAAGTCGGCTACATGAAGGCGATCATCGAGATGGGCCTCTCGCGTGAGGACTTGCGTCCAATGCTGCTGCCTTATTTGCAAGAACTGATGGCTGCTATGACAGCTGGAAAAATGAATTAGGCGTGCTTTTTGGCAGATCGTCTTAGTTTTTCCCCATATCCTCCAAGAAGGATACCGCTTACAGATGTACAGTAAAGGTATATCCTATAGCGTGAAGGGGAGTAAGGCAGATGATCAGTTCGAAGCTGCAGCTTAGCGAAGATAAAGTGAATTTTTACCGTGAAAATGGCTTTGTGCAAATCGATAACGTGTTATCGGCGGAGGAATTGGAAGAGCTTCGCCAGCATATGGACGAGACGATGAATGCGCAGGGCGGACGAGGCGTACAGACCTCCGAGGCGGGAGGCGCGTACTACAAGGTGCTGAACCAGCGTGTCAACACTTGGCGCGATCACGGCGGAATGGCGAGGTTCGTGCTTGGCGAGCGCTTCGCCGATCTTGGCAAGCAGCTGACCGGCTTTGACGGGATTCGGCTGTTCCACGATCATGCGCTGCTGAAGATGCCGGGCGATTCCAAGGTGACGCCTTGGCATCAGGACCGTCCGTATTGGCCGGTTGAAGGCGATAAGCCGATGGTTGCGTTCTCGATCTGGGTTGCGCTCGATGATGTCGATGAGCATAACGGCTGCATGATGTTCGTGCCGAAGTCGCAGAAGATCAAGAATTTGAAGGGCGTTGACCTTGTGACGCCTGAGGATATTTTTCTGCAGGAGGGTGCGAAGGAGCTTGACCGCAACACGGCGGTCATCTGCCGGATGAAGGCAGGCAGCTGCACGTTCCATGACGGGATGACGTTCCATTTCGCGCATGCGAATATGAGTGACAAGCCGCGCCGGGCGCTTGCGATTATCTTCATGGAGGATGGCACGCGGTACAGCGGTGCGGGGCATATTGTAACGGATGGCCTCGGATTCGCGCCTGGCGATAAGCTTGAGGGCGGACTGATTCCGAAGCTGGCTTAGTAAATCGGATAAAAGAAGAAGCTTCCCGTTGGAAAGGGAAGCTTTTTAGCTATGTATAGCTTAACAGCTCAAGCTCCCGACCCTCGGCGCGCAGACGCCCGGCTCGCGGACACCTGGCTCGCGGACACCTGGCTCGCAGACATCCGGCTCGCAGCCACCCGTCTCGCAGCCACCAATCTCGCAGCCATCCGTCTCGCAGCCATCCGTCTCGCAGACATCCGTCTCGCAGACATCCGTCCACCGACTCCCGGCCCCCCAGCCTCGATTTTAGGCTATGTTGGATTTATCCACTCATTTTGTCTCAAATCGGTCACTTTGCGGGGCTAAATTGGATTTAGAGTCAATTTCATAAGTCTATGATCGCTAGGTAGCACTCACTCAAAACCCAAGGATTTTAAAAAAAATCAGGCTGCACAGCGTGTCCTTCTCAATTCTTGGTTCAGTTTATCAAGGGCGAACTTGCATAA
>NZ_QTTN01000054.1 GCF_003386535.1 Paenibacillus taihuensis | reverse complement strand
CAAGAGCTCCTTGTATAGGCTGTTTCCGCCCATTGAGATCAGGAGCTGCATAACCGTTTCAAAGGGTAACTTTTTCTTTCGCGTAAAGTCTTTTTCGGGGTTTTTGACATACAGTGCTGGTGCGGCTGACATTTCTTGAATAAGGGATGTCAGCTTTTGTTTTAGTGAATTCGCGTACGTATTCATGGGCGAAACCTCCTCGTTTTTTCAAGGGGCTTCGCCACACATTTTCAACTGCTTGTCAAGTTCTTTTACTCTTTTTCACGCAAAAAAGGAGCAGGCTATCTTTCGATAACCTGCTCCTTTGCATAGATATTTGGTTCAACACCTTAACTTAATGACATTGCCTCATTGGGGAAGCTTTTTTCATCTAATTTTTAGTTCTGCATAACAAAGTCGTTCAGCGCATGCTCGGACTCGTCGTACACTTTAAGAATGTTATACTTCGTATCGCGCTGGGCAGGGATTCTGCCTGTCTCGCGAATCAGGCGAAGGATCGATTCGATGTTAACTTTGTGCGTCGTACCCGCCGCGGAAACGACGTTCTCTTCAATCATCGTGCTGCCAAAGTCATTGCAGCCGTAGGACAGCGACAGCTTGCCGATGTCCGGGCCCATCGTTACCCATGACGATTGCAAATTATCGATATTGTCGAGCGTAATCCGGCTGATCGCGACCGTCTTCAGATATTCTTCAGGCGTCGCTTTCTCCCGTTTCATATTCGTGTTCTCCGGCTGGAACGTCCACGGAATGAACGCCAGGAAGCCTTTGGAGTCGTAGCCGTTCGCGATGCACTCATCCTGCGCATCACGCACGCGGAGCAGGTGAAGCGCACGCTCCTCCATCTCTTCGCCGAAGCCGATAACCATCGTCGCCGTTGTGTTCATGCCTACGCGATGAGCCGTCTTCATAACGTCCATCCAGTCGGTCCATGAGCCTTTCAGACGGCTGATCTTCCGTCTTGTCCGGTCGTCAAGAATCTCACCGCCGCCGCCTGGCAGCGAGTCAAGACCTGCTCTGTTCAGCTCGCGCATCACTTGCTCAAGCGTCAAGCCATCAGATACGGTTACCATCTTATGAATCTCCGCCGGGGAGAACGAATGCATCGTAATGCTCGGGAAGTTCTGTTTGATCTTGCGGAGCAGATCCGTGTAATACGTGAAAGGCAGGTTCGGATTCACACCGCCTTGCATGAGGATTTCGGTGCCGCCGACATCCATCGTTTCTTTAATCTTCTGCAGAATCACTTCGTCCGGAAGCACATAGCCTTCCGCCGATCCCGGCGCACGGTAAAATGCGCAGAAACGGCAATAGACATCACATACGTTTGTATAGTTAATGTTGCGTCCTACAACGAACGTTGTAATCGGCTCAGGATGACGTCTTTCTGTTAGCTGGTTGGCCACATGGCCCATTTTCTCAATTTCATCGGATTCAAATAACGCGACAACATCTTCGAGTCCGAGTCGTTCTCCTTGCAGTGCTTTGTCCAAAATACGATCTACTTGTTGCACAGGGAGACCTCCTTCTCTATCCACTTTTCCGTACCCAGGTTGGTTTCAATTTATACTACCACAAACGATTGACATACGTCATTTCGTGACTGCCAGCGTAAAGCCAAGCCTTAACGGCGAAAAACGCGGCTAGTCCGCTAGGACTGCCGCGTATCGCTTTATTTGCGCCTAATTAGCCTTTCAGCGCCTGGTCAAGATCTGCGATCAGATCGTCAATGTCCTCTAGACCGACGGAATACCGGAGTAAACCGTCCGAAATACCGCGTTCATGACGCACTTCACGCGGCATTGCCGCATGGGACATCATCGCCGGGTAAGACAAAATACTCTCTACAGCGCCAAGACTTACCGCTACGAGCGGCAGCTTCACCGCGTTGAGCACCGCTTTCGCGCGATCGCCGTCACCCACATCGAAGGAAACGACGGCGCCATAGCCCTTGGACTGTTTCTCGTGAATTTCGCGTCCCGGATGATCCTTCAGCCCCGGATAGTAAACGCGCACGATATCCGAGCGGCCATCTAGCCATTCCGCAAGCTTGCGAGCACTCTTCTCGCTGTGCTCCATGCGCGCTTGCAGCGTCTTCATGCCGCGCATCAAGAGCCACGACTCTTGTGCGCCAAGCACGGTGCCGAGCCCGTTCTGGAGCTGCTTCAGACGCTTACCGAGAACCTCCGTGCGCACGACAGCTAGTCCAGCAAGCACGTCGCTGTGGCCGCCAAGGAACTTCGTTGCGCTGTGCAGCACGATGTCTACGCCAAGCTCAATCGGACGTTGGTGGTACGGTGTCATGAACGTATTATCGAGCAGCGTGATGAGCTCGTGCTCTTGCGCCCATGCCGTAACCTCAGCGATGTTCGTAATCTTCAGCGTCGGGTTGGATGGCGTCTCCATGAAGACCGCCTTCGTATTCGGCTGCAGCGCCGCCTTCACCGCTTCGAAATTCGTCATATCGACGAACGTCGATTCAATGCCAAGACGGTTCAGAACCGTTGTCAGCAAGCGATATGTGCCGCCGTATACATCTTCCGTTACGATAACGTGATCGCCCGTCGAGAAGAGCAGGAATGCGGTAGAGATCGCCGCCATGCCGGAAGCGAATGCGAAGCCGCGCACGCCGCCCTCAAGCAGCGCAATGTAGTCCTCGAGCGCTTGGCGGGTCGGGTTGCCGGAACGGCTATAGTCATGCGTCGGCGGGTTAAAAATATCATGATGATGGAAGGTCGACGCCTGATAAATCGGAACGCTCGACGCTCCGGTTGTTTCGTCAATTTCAGAGCCGAAATGAATCAGCTTCGTCGCGAATTGCTTCTCTTGGTTGTTGTTCTCTGCCATTGCCTCTTACGCCTCCCCAAGCTCGCGCTTAGCCGCATCGAATGCTTGCGCCAAGTCTGCGATGAGATCATCGGCATGCTCGATGCCGACGGAGAAGCGGAGCAGACGGTCATCTACGCCGATCTTCTGGCGAATTTCCAGAGGAATATCCGCATGCGTCTGTACTGCCGGATACGTCATGAGCGATTCAACACCACCGAGGCTCTCCGCGAAAGCGACCAGCTTAATGTGGCGCAGAATCGGCTCCACATAAGCGGCATTCTTCAGGCGGAACGAGAAAATACCCGTATTGCCGGAGGATTGACGGTTCTGTACGTCATGTCCTGGATGATGCGGCAGTGCTGGATAATAAACATCCTCAATGGCTTCGTGCGTCAGCAGCCAGTTGGCGATTGCGGTTGCGTTCGCTTGATGGCGCTCCATCCGCAGCGCGAGCGTCTTCATGCCGCGCATGAGCAGCCAGGAGTCCTGCGGACCAAGCACCGCGCCGAGCGAGTTGTGCAGGAACGCCATTTGTGCAGACAGCTCCTGGCCTTTCGTAACGATCAGGCCAGCAAGCACATCGTTATGGCCGCCGAGATATTTGGTCGCGCTATGGACGATAATGTCTGCGCCAAGCTCAATTGGACGCTGGAAGAACGGCGTCAGAAGCGTGTTGTCGACGATCGTCAGCAGCCCTTTGGACTTCGCCCAAGCGCATACGCGCTCAATGTCCGTAATCATCATAAGCGGGTTCGTCGGCGTCTCGATTAGAATGGCTTTGGTCGCAGGCGTATACAGCTCGCTAAGTCCGTCGATATCGTTCGTGTCTACATAAGAAGCAGTCACGCCGAAACGAGTCATAATTTTCTCAAGCAGACGATATGTACCGCCGTACAGATCCAAGGATACGAGCAGGTGGTCGCCTTGGCTGAACAAGGAGAATACAGTTGTCAGTGCAGCCATGCCGCTGCTGCAGGCAAAGCCCGCGTCGCCGGATTCCAGCTCAGCTGCTGCCTCTTCCAGAACGGTACGGGTTGGGCTCTTCGTACGTGCATAGTCGAAGCCCGTGCTCTCGCCAAGCTTCGGGTGACGGAAGGCTGTCGCTTGATAGACCGGGAAGCTGACCGCTCCGGTAACAGGCTCTTTAATGGATCCAATTTGCGCTAAACGGCTTTCAATTTTCATCTGAACGCGACTTCCTCTCACCGATATATTTTATTAAATGCCCGCCCCGAGATCATACGGAGTTTGCTGATAAACATAATAGTTAAGCCAGTTCGAGAACAATAGGTTCGCGTGCGCTCTCCAAGTGGATAGCGGCTGGCGCGAAGGGTCATTATTAGGATAATAATTTTTCGGCAGGGCAATGTCCATCCCTTTTGCTACATCGCGGTCGTATTCGTATTTCAGCGAGGACGGATCGTATTCCGAGTGTCCCGTAACAAAGACCTGTCTACCGTTCTTAGACGCTGCAAGGTAGATGCCCGCTTCCTCGGATACCGACAGAATGTCCAGATCGCCTACAGCAGCTACATCCTCATAACGAACTCCTGTATGACGGGACTGCGGAACGAGGAACATCTCGTCAAACCCGCGAACGAGCGGCACGTTGCGCTTCTCGACCGTGTGCGGGAATACGCCGAACATCTTCTCATCGAGATCGTATTTCTGAATGCCATAGTGATGATACAGCCCTGCTTGTGCGCCCCAACATATATGGAACGTCGACGTTACTTTGCGAGCGGACCAGTCCATAATGTCCTTCAGTTCTTCCCAATAGTTCACTTCTTCGAAAGCAAGCGTCTCGACTGGCGCGCCAGTGATGATCATCCCGTCATAATATTCATGCTTGATATCTTCAAACGTCTTATAGAACGACTCCAGATGCTCGGAAGATGTATTCTTCGACGTATGTGTCTTCGGATGCAGCAGCACGACTTCCACTTGCAGGGGCGTGTTCCCGATCAAGCGAAGCAGCTGCGTCTCAGTCGTTTCCTTCGTCGGCATCAAGTTCAGAATGGCGATGCGCAGAGGACGAATATCCTGATGATACGCAACCGTCTCATCCATCAGGAAGATGTTCTCATTCGTCAAAATATCTTTGGCTGGCAGCTGATCCGGTACTTTAATTGGCATAATTCTCTCTCCTGTCTGTTGGTCATTTCTTGGAGAAGGAGGCATGAAAAAAAGCCCCTCTCTGGCAGAGAGGGGCATAACTTGTCATCGTTCATGCGCCTCTCATCTCTCAGAAACTGTACGTTTCCGCAAGAATTAGCACCGTGCGTATTCACGCCGGTTGCCGGGCTTCATCGGGCTAGTCCCTCCGCCTGCTCTTGATAAGAAAGCTAACTTATTCAGTTGAAATTAATCTTATTTCATACTTTAAATGATTCGCGTTTCCGCGTCAAGAAGCACCTCTCAATCATGGGCGAAACCCGCGTAACCACGGGCTTTTCGCGGCATATGGTATAACGTAGAAAGCATCGTTACTTTCTGCTTGTATGGAATGACACTGTCGGAGTATACTAGACAAGAATTGCGTGATTATAATGCACATTTTATGGGTTAATGTACACTAAAAATCACTCGATTCCAAACTAATCAACCAAAACGTGCTTAAAGGGGTGTTTACGATTATGGAAGGCGACCCGAGGCCTGCGGACAACCGCATTGATAACCAGTTTAGAGGACATAGCGCATCGGACCGTACACAGGCCGACCATATTCGCACCTGCACCCCTGCCGTTATTTGATACATTCATTGTAAGCAGGTTACGCGAACATGGGTTGCTTGACGTTAGGCCCGTTCTATTTCCTCTTGCCGGCATCCGGGAATGTGTAACAACGTGATGAGAGGAGGAACGCGGATGAAAATTCGTCTTGTAAACCAAGGTGTTTTTACACCGATTGACGACATCGAGCAAGCAGTCTACCCGCCAACCGAGGGCTTCTATTGGATTGACGCGGATGTGGATGATCTTGCTGTGCTTCAACCGCTGTTCGCTTTGCATGAACTGGCCGTCGAGGACTGTTTGAGCGAAGAAGAGCAGCGGCCGAAGATTGAAATTCATGAGCATGAAGGCCATTATTTTATCGTTATAAACAGCATCCGATTTGATGATGAAGAAATTTTTCTGCGTGCCTTGAACATTTTCTTAGGGCAGCATTATATCATTACCGTTACGAAGCAGAAGATCAACGAGCTGCGTGCGCTGAAGCCGATTCTGCTGGAGGAACAGGTCAGCCGTCCTGACCGTTTCCTGTATCACCTCGTCGATCTTGTGGTCGACAACTACTTCCTCGTAGGCGACCGAATTGAAGTGCGCATCGAGAGCTTGGAGGAAGACATTCTGGTGCACACGAAGAAGTCGCATCTGAATGAAATCATCGGTCTTCGCTCGGAGATTCTGTGGCTGAAGAAGGTACTGGGTCCACAGAAGGAACTAATCGCGAAGCTGAACAAAAAGGATCTGAAGCTCATTGATGGCGAGCTGCAGAAGTACTTCAGCGACATCTATGAGAATGCCGTGAAGATCGCCGAGACCTTCGATACGTACCGCGATCTCATGGGCAACTTACGAGAGGCTTATCAGTCCTCGGTTGCGAACCGCGCGAACGAAATCATGCGCGTGTTTACGGCGCTGACGACGATATTCATGCCTCTGACCTTCATTACAGGCATTTATGGGATGAACTTTGACTACATTCCCGGCCTGCATTTGCACGGCGGCTCCTACATGCTGCTGACGTTCATGCTGCTGCTCGGGTTCGGAATGTTCTACGTATTCCGCAAGAAGGATTGGCTATAACGATAACTTGACGATACGCGACGATAACGCGATGATAATAACAAAGAGGCTCTCCCGGGTTTCGATGTACGGACCTGGGGAGCCTCTTCTTATTGCGCCCTGTTTTTAGAAAAACGGCAGCTTGAACGTTTTCTTCGTCAGCGGATACAGCCATTTGACGCCGCTTGGCGTTAATGTATCCGCTACAAGATGAGAGACGTAGCCGCATACGGCCGTATAGGCAACGCCTGGAATGCCGATCTGCTGCTCAAGTCCCCAGCCGATCGCTCCCCATGCAATGACCGCCCACACCGTATGAGTAAGTCCGCGATGGTTTAGCCATGGTACCCACGCGATGTACACGCCTAGTCCCATGAGCCAGTTCATTTGCACCATGAACCCGGTGTACAGCAGAACACCGCCGATGGCGCTGACCAGCGCATTGCGTATCGCGCCATTCCGGGATAACATGCCTAACAGCAGAACTGCAGCCGATCCCGCTGCGTATAGCGGATAGAAACTGCCGCGTACTGCATACAGATACACCGCGGCGCCGGTCATAACAATTCCGCCCCACAGCATGAGCTCCCGAATGAGCCTTGCTGCCTTGCTCAGCTTACCGCTAAGCATGTTCGTGCCGTCGAGATCCGCGCTGAGCGCAGAGAATGCTGCGACGATCATAAATACAGCCACGTTCTTCGGCGTGATGGGATGCGTCGCTGCCGCTGCTACCCCAATTGCTGCTCCGATCGCCAAATGTGTTGTTCCTTTCATACTTGCCTCCTACATCGTGACTGACAAAGCTGCTGCTCCTTACGGTTTTCTACTCGCCTAACTCGCCTGATTGTTAGTTGTGCTCCAACGCGATTGCTTCTTGTCGTCCTTTATCCAAATTCACATAAACAAGGATGATGATGCCGATGATGAAGAACGCCAGCAGCGCCAGAATACCGAGTCTGCTAGATCCGGTAATACTGCCGACGACGGAGAATACGGCCGGACCAGCCACCGCGGCGAACTTGCTCGACAAGCTTAAGAAACCGAAAAATTCCGCTGACTTCGAGGGCGGAACAAGCGTCGCGTAGAGCGATCTCGCTGTCGCCTGGCTGCCGCCTTGCACGACGCCGACAAGCACTGCAAGCAAGTAGAAATGAAGCGCACTCGTCATGAAAAATCCAAGTATAACGATTAACACATAAACTAGCAAGGAGCCATAGAGCGATTTTTTCTCGCCTACTCGGGCTGCCACTTTAATAAATAGGAGCGTACATGGATAACCGACAAACTGCGTAATGAGCAGCGCAGCAATGAGATCACTTGTCTCAATGCCAATACCGGCTCCATAGATCGTCGCCATGACGATAACGGTATTGATTCCGTCGTTGAAAAACCAGAATGAAGCCATATACTTAAGCAGCTCCGGGTATTGCTTCAGCGTACGAATCGTTGAACCGATCCGCTTCATGCCGCGGCTGATCGCATCTCCGATCCCTGCAGCCTTTCCTTGAGCCGTCTCCTTGACGTTCCGGATAATAGGCAATGAGAAGACGATCCACCAGATACCGACTGTGACGAACACGATTTGCGTAGCCAGCGTTTTGCTCGGAAAACCAAGCTTCTCCCAGCCTTCAATCATGATTAAGTTTACAAGCAGCAGCAGTCCGCCGCCTAAGTACCCCATCGCATACCCTTTATTACTGATCGAATTGAGCGTAGCCGGCGTAGACACCTCGGTAAGGAGTCCATCATAGAACGTGTTTGATGCGGCGAACCCAATCGTCCCGATCACAACAAGAATGGATGCAAACAACCAATCATCCTCACCAATCAGCCCCATCGCAATGGTCGCAACTGAACCAATGAGCATGAAGATCGACAGAAATTTCACCTTGGAACCAGCAAAGTCAGCAATCGCGCCCATGACCGGACATAGCAGCGCTACGAATATCATCGCGATCGTCTGTGTGTATCCCCAGTAGTTCTCAGCAGTATTTCCAGCCAAATTAGCACCAGCCACAGTCTTGTAAAAGACGGGCATCACCGCGGCCATTACGGTCGTGGCAAAAGCGGAATTCGCCCAATCATACATAATCCAACTGCGTACGGCTTTCGTATTCATTGTTTAATCGCTCCTTTAGGGCTTCTTCCGGGCAACTACACCATTCGACAATGTAATAGGAAGTTCCTGCTTTCTCGCTTTATTCCATTAAAGCTGCGATCAACCTCATCATGGGTACCTTTTGCTGTTCGCAAGTTTTTCCTTTATAATCAATCATGACCGTGATAAAAATCTTTGATCGCTAGGGAGGGATTCCGTGAACATTAACCAGCTTGAGACGCTGCTAACGATCTCACGAACGATGAGCTTTCGTAAAGCAGGTGAACTGCTCAATCTCACGCAGCCTGCTGTTTCCGCACAAATAAAGAGCCTCGAGGATGAGTTTAAAACGGTTCTAATCGATCGGAATCAGCCTGTTACGCTAACCGACCGCGGTCAAGTGTTTCTCGAGCATGCCGAAAAAATATTATCGATCGTCGAGGACTTGAAGCAGAAGCTGTCCGATTTGAGCCAAACGCCCCAAGGACATATTGTGCTTGGAACGACATCGTCGATTGCGATTCAAATTTTGCCGCGCGTGCTGTCTTATTTTCAAAACCAATTTCCGCTTATCAAAACGACGATCCACTCCATGCCTTCTTCCGGGGTCATGTCGAGTGTCGAGAACGGTTCCGTGGACATCGGCATTACGTATCTATCCGAGCGCGAACGCAATCCGAATCTGGAGTCGTCCATTCTCTACTATGACACGTACGAGCTGGTCGTTGCGCCCGAGCATCCGCTCGCTCATTTGAAGCATACTACTGTAGAATCATTGAAGGACATTCCCATGATTATGCTCTCTCCGGATACATTAGGACGGAGATTTCTGGATCAAATCTTCCGCAAATTCAACCTGCAGCCGAACATCGTCATGGAGCTGTCGAGCAGCGAGGAAGTGAAGCGGATGGTCGAGATCAACCTCGGCGCTGCCGTTGTCTCCAAGCTGTCGATAGACAACGAAGTCCGGTTAGGCACCTTGAACCGCATTAAAGTGAATGAATTTGACATGAGCCATCCCGTCGGCCTCGTCTATAAGTCGGGCCGTTACATTAACTCAGCGATGCAGCAGTTTCTAAGCGATTTGAAAGGGATGCCCGAAGATCAATTCATAAGCAGCGAGTAGCTGATATCCAAGGAGGGATTTCGTTTGAAGTTCGATCTACATACGCATCATTTCAGATGCGGACATGCGGACGGCAACATCGAGGATTACATTCAGGCCGGCATTCGTGAAGGCCTCGGCGTTATTGGGATATCCGATCATTCCCCTTATTTTGGCAGCAAGCAGGATCAAGAGAACCCTGGCATCGCGATGGCGAAGAGCGAGTTCGCGAATTATATCGACGAGGTGCTGCGGCTAAAAGCAAAGTACGAGGGTAAAATCGACGTGCTGCTTGGTGTCGAGTCAGACTTCTTCCCCGAGCATGCGAAGCTGTATGGCGATATTTATGAGGGGTATCCGTTCGATTACATCATCGGTTCGGTGCATCGTTCAGGCGGGGTCAGCATCTTCAACCGAAACCGTTGGAAAGGCCAGTCCGAAGAGCAGCAAGTGAAGCAGAAGCTCGAATATTACGATCTCATTAAGCAATCTGCACGAAGCGGCATGTTCCAAATTCTCGGCCATATCGATGCGATGAAAGGCTACTATCCGGCATTCTCGGCGATTCGCACGGATGATGCCATCGATGAGACGCTGCAAGCGATTGGCGAGAGCGGCGTATCCATTGAGATCAACACCTCCGGTTCAACGAAAGATGTAGGCGGCTGGTACCCTTCTGATGCAATTCTGGAGCGTGCTCTGCATTACGGTGTGTCCGTGACGTTCGGATCTGATGCGCACCGCCCTAGCCGGGTCGGCGACGAATGGGAGCTTGTTGCGAAGCGCTTAAAGGAAATCGGCTTTAAGCAGTGGGTGTATTACAAGCAGAAGCAACCGGTCGTTGTCCCACTATAAGGGTAAAAAAAGTGGACCTGCGAAGCGCAGGTCCGAATTTATATTATAAAAAAGGGGGTCTTGTTTATTATAGTACCCCCCGATTGTAATGGGCACGTAACAGGAACATTTCAATTGTGTAACAAATTTCGATCATGTACTCGAGAAGTTGGTGGCTAGCGATGTGGTTTGCAGCAGCCATCGGCAGCGCTATTCTGTTCGGACTGGCGGGCTGGTGGATGAAAGTGTCCCAAATGCAGAACGGCTCTTCCGCTTATCTGCTGCTGGGACTATACATATCAGGCACTTGCGGCTTCGGTATTCATGCCGCCGTGGAACATACTTTGGCGGCATCGCTTGGCGACCCCCGCGTATGGCTCGCAGGCCTGCTAATTGGCGCAGGTTCAGCGCTTGGCAATGCCTTATTCATGAAGGCGCTGGAATGCGGTCCAGCCAGTCTCACCTCTCCGCTGACAAATATGAACATTATACTCGTCATCGGACTCGGCATGCTCGTGTATGATGAACCGCTTAGCGGTACCGAGCTTGGCGGCGTTCTTCTGCTGCTAATCGCAGTCGTACTCGTGTCGGTCAGAGGCAGGGCTGCGGATGCCCGGATTCAATCGCAGTGGTATTTCTACGTCGGCGTCAGCATCGTGCTGTTCGCGATCCGCAATGGCGGCTTGAAAGTAACCGATGAGCTCGGACTTGAGAGCGCACCGATTCTATTCGTGGCGTACAGCTTGTCCATTCTGTGGTTCGCTTGGGCCGCTTGGAAAGAGAAGCTGCCTGCGAACCGCCGCACGAGTCCGAGTGCAATCGGGATGCGCTGGGGCATCCTCGCCGGACTTTTCTCGTATGGCGGGCTGCAGCTCTATGCGATTTCACTGGAGACGGGACAGGCTAGCATTGCTGGCCCCATCTTCTCCGCCAACAGTCTCGTCGTCGCCGCAGGTGCAATTGTGCTCTATCGGGAACGGCTGAGCGCGAAGCAGTGGCTTGCTTTTGTCATGACGATTGCCGGCCTCATCCTTATTCGGTTATAGCTGTGTGCGGTTACGCTTAACGCTATGCGTCGCGCCGTGGAAGCATACGTCGTACTGCCGCTTCCACGGACTCAAGAGAACGCTTGACGGAGCGGCGCATCCGGTTAAACGTCGACAGCTTCATCACAGAGCCCCAGCCGTCATAGCGGCCTCCGCTCCCTTCAATCAAACCGTGAATTTCGCGCACCCGCTCATTGACCGTATCAAGCCGCACATCCTCGAAGCGGCTAACGACGAGCGGATAAGGATAGCCTTGATCCGTCCGCCCCTCCCTCTCCTTCTCAATGACGTAGCCTCGCTTCTCCAGCATCGGTACAATTTCCCGCCGGTCCACGTCCTCCCGAAACAGCAGCCAATGGTACACATTGCGCGGCTGCCCGATATCGTCACCTTTATGAATAAGTGCATAAATCATCTGCGCATTATGAATAAATAATTCCTCTAGCGCGTCTGGCAGCATAAACGTATAGAAGGACCATTCCGGATCTGGCTTGCGGTACACTTGTGCACGATATGGCCAATTGTGTTCCAGCCAGTCATTCAGCTCTTGATCATTGAAGCGGCTGCTGTCCAGAAAATAATAAAACTCAAGCCGTCTCGCAGCGTTAATTCGCCCGATGTAAATCGCATCCGAAGTCTGGCTCAGCCAGTGTTCCAGCTTCGACTCCAGCTGCTCCAGTTCCTTAACAAAATTCCGAGTCGTGCGGTTATTCGCACGGACCGGATACAAATTAATCGTAATGGATAATAATTCGGCATAATCCTTAAGCGGATATGCGCCCTTGTAGCCAATGTTGATCAGAACGCGCATATGCTCTGATGCTGATCGGCGTTCATAAAAACCCCAGTTGTCTGTCATCGTGCACCCCAGGCATGTGTTAAAAATAAAGAAGACTGCTCGTCCAACCTGTATTATAACGGGTATGCTCCTAACATACTAGGTTATATTTCGGTTCAAGACGACTCGAATTCGAGAGTCGTGTCAAAATTTGACTGAAGTGTATAACTCACTAAAATAAAGTTAATATTTAATAGCAAGTATTTTGGCTGTCATGTCGAATAACCACTGCCCTTTTAGAGGGTCATGTGCTACAATAAGAACAAGTGAAAGAGGGGTGATAACGTGGATTATTCCAAAATGTGCCCAAAGTACGAATGTGCAACTGAGTTACTAGGCAAGAAATGGACCGGCATGATTGTACGCGTTCTACTAGGTGGGCCGAAGCGGTTTAAAGAGATGAAAGAGCAAATTCCGGAGATGAGCGACAAGATGCTGACCGACCGGATGAAAGAGCTTGAACATTGCGATATCATTAAACGAAATGTCTATCCGGAGATGCCAGTTCGGATTGAATATGAGTTAACGGAGAAAGGGCGGGGACTAGAACCCGTTATCCAGTCGATCCAGGATTGGGGAGAGAATTGGTGTTAAAGCTGCCGATGTGACGGCAGCTTTTTGCTGTTTAGTGGGGCTGTGCGTGCACTAAGGAACACAGGTGAGCTTAGGCCAAATGGTGTTGCTACGGTTCCTTAGCCAGCTCGCGTCGAGGCATGCTCGATATACAAAGAAAGCAGTGACCGAGGTCACTGCTTTCTTTGTTTCTGGTTTGTTTGTTGAATTTGTTGTGGGTTGGTTTTAAGCGCTGCAAGCGCACACGGGGTGAGCGGCAGCTCAGCCGATATGGGGGTGAGTGACTTTGGTGGAACACCACGGGAACGACACTCCCAGATCGGCTGTGGCAGCGCCCCCTGGCGCAGCAGAGCCACGCTTCGCGTGCATTGCCCTTGCACTGCGAAGCAGTGCGTCGGCGAATTTGGTGGTAAACGGAGAAACAGGTATTCCGAATTTGAGCGACTTTGGTACGAAGTACCACGGGAGCGCAAATCGGAATACCTGTACGGAGTGCCCCACCACGGGAGCCATCAAGCTCTTCAGCTCGCTACATGCCGAGCCACTTTTTAAACAAATGCTTCGTCGTATCCTTGTTAATCGCTGCGATTGAAGTCGTGAGCGGGATACCCTTCGGACACGAGCGTACGCAGTTCTGCGAGTTGCCGCAGCCCTCGATGCCGCCGTCTTCCATCAGCGTCTCGAGGCGTTCTTCTTTGTTCATTTCGCCAGTTGGATGCGCGTTGAACAAACGAACTTGCGAGATCGCCGCAGGACCGATGAAGCTGTTGCGGTCGTTGACGTTCGGGCAGGACTCGAGGCAGACGCCGCAAGTCATGCATTTGGACAATTCGTATGCCCATTGACGCTTCGTCTCCGCCATACGCGGTCCAGGACCGAGATCGTACGTACCGTCGATCGGAATCCATGCTTTTACGCGTTTCAGTGCGTTGAACATACGCTCGCGGTTGATGACAAGGTCACGGACAACCGGGAATGTGCTCATTGGCTGAAGGCGAATTGGCTGCGCCAGCTTGTCAACGAGCGCGCTGCACGCTTGGCGCGGCTTGCCGTTGATAACCATCGAGCATGCGCCGCACACTTCCTCCAAGCAGTTGGATTCCCAACACACCGGAGCCGTGTCTTTGCCGTCAGCTTTCTTCGGGTTACGCTGAATTTCCATGAGCGCGCTGATAACGTTCATGTTCGGGCGATAAGGAACTTCAAATTCTTCCGTGTACGATCCGCTGTTCGGAGCGTCTTGACGCGTAATGATCAGCTTCACTTTTTTGGATGCTACTGCTGTTTCCGCCATCGTTATTCTCCTCTCTTAGCTTTTATCCTTGGAGTAGTCGCGTTTACGCGGTTTAATGAGCGATACGTCGACGTCTTCGTACGAAATTTGCGGGCCGTCCGGCGTCCACGCTGCTTTCGTTGTTTTCAGGAAGTCTTCATCGTTACGATCCGGGAATTCCGGCTTATAGTGAGCACCGCGGCTCTCGTTACGCATAAGCGCGCCAAGCGTCATCGCTTCGGACAGCTCAATCATGTTCCACAGCTGACGCGTGAACGCTACGCCGGCGTTGTTCCAGCGCGCAGTATCATTGATGTTGATGTTCTTGTAGCGCTGCTTCAGCTCTTTGATCTTGCCGATCGTTTCTTCAAGCTTGTTGTTGAAACGAACGACCGTCATGTTGTTGGTCATCCACTCGCCAAGCTCTTTGTGCAGCACGTACGCATTCTCTGTACCGCTCATGCCGAGAATGTTCTCGTATTTGCCCGTTTGCTCTTTCTTCGCACGATCGTAAACCGAAGACGAGATATCTTCAGCCGATTTCTTAAGGCCTTTGATGTACTCAACCGCTTTAGGACCCGTGATCATACCGCCGTAGATAGCGGATAGCAGCGAGTTCGCGCCGAGACGGTTCGCACCGTGGTATTGATATTCACATTCGCCGCAAGCGAACAAGCCGGGAATGTTCGTCATTTGATTGTAGTCGACCCACATGCCGCCCATCGAATAGTGAACCGCAGGGAAGATTTTCATCGGGATTTTACGAGGGTCATCGCCCATGAATTTCTCATAGATTTCGATGATACCGCCGAGCTTAACGTCAAGCACCTTCGGATCTTTGTGCGACAGGTCAAGGTAAACCATGTTCTCGCCGTTGATGCCAAGCTTCTCGTCCACGCACACGGAGAAGATCTCGCGAGTCGCGATATCACGCGGTACAAGATTTCCATACGCTGGATACTTCTCTTCCAGGAAGTACCAAGGCTTACCGTCTTTATACGTCCAGATCCGTCCGCCTTCACCACGCGCAGATTCGCTCATGAGACGCAGCTTGTCGTCGCCCGGAATCGCTGTAGGGTGAATTTGGATGAACTCGCCGTTCGCATAGTGAACGCCTTGCTGGTACACCGCGCTTGCTGCTGTACCTGTGTTAATAACCGAGTTCGTTGTTTTGCCGAAAATAATACCAGGGCCGCCTGTTGCCAGGATAACCGCATCCGCAGCAAACGTGTGGACTTCCATCGAACGCAGATCTTGAGCAGATACACCGCGGCAGACGCCGTCATCGTCAAGGATCGAGCCGAGGAATTCCCAGTGCTCGTACTTCGTTACGAGACCCGCTGTTTCCCAGCGGCGAACTTGCTCGTCCAGCGCGTACAGCAGCTGTTGGCCTGTTGTTGCGCCAGCGAACGCTGTACGGTGGTATTGCGTACCGCCGAAACGACGGAAGTCAAGCAAACCTTCCGGTGTACGGTTGAACATAACGCCCATACGGTCCATCAAGTGGATAATGCCTGGTGCTGCATCGCACATTGCTTTTACAGGAGGTTGGTTCGCAAGGAAGTCGCCGCCATATACCGTATCGTCAAAATGCTCCCAAGTGGAGTCGCCTTCACCCTTCGTATTAACCGCGCCGTTAATACCGCCCTGCGCACAAACGGAGTGCGAGCGTTTAACTGGCACGACGGAGAACAGGTCGACATGCACGCCTGCTTCAGCCGCTTTTATAGTAGCCATGAGGCCGGCCAAACCGCCGCCTACGACAATAATCTTATTCTTAGCCATATCCATTCGCTCCTTGTCTCAAACTTAAACGAGATTCGTCATTTGCAGAGCAGCAGATGCCGCTTCTTTGAACTCATCGCCCTTGAACGATCCGAGCGACAGCAGGAAAATCACTGCCACAATAACGAATACACCGATCCAAATGAACGAGGAGATGCGTTGTGCACGCGGTCCAACCGTAATACCCCAGCTCACGAGGAATGCCCACATACCATTGCTGAAATGGAATGTTGCAGCAAGAATACCGATTACGTAGAGCACGAAGTAGAAGCCATTCGTTGTGATATCATGCATCAAGTTACCCAGCTCTTCATGTGTAACCGCGCCGATCATTACCTGGTAGCGCGTCTGGTATAGATGCCAGAAAATGAAGATGAATGTGATGACACCTGAAATCCGCTGAAGCACGAAAGCCCAGTTGCGGCCATATTGGAACCGCCCTGTGTTCAGGTTGGACTGATAAGCAACATACAGGCCATACACGCCGTGGAACAACAGCGGCAGCCAAATGCCGAACAGCTCCAGGAAGAAAACGAGCGGAAGATCATTCAGAAACTTGACACTATCCTGGAATCCCTGCGGTCCTTTCTCGTATGCGGAGAAGTTCGTCACCATATGCTCGATTAGGAACAAAGCGAGCGGTATTACTCCAAGCAAGGAGTGGATCTTGCGCGATAAATACGAATTTCCTTTCATAACTTTGTACGTTCTCCTTTCCAAACTGTGGGTTACATTTCGCCATAATTCGCCAAAACCATTCTCCATTGTAACTCTGGGCCTAAAGAGCCGTCAATAAATAATAGACTGCCAAAAGCTGACGTTTTGCTGGTGATTCTGAAGCCTTGTTTATAATTGGAAAATTATAATTGCTTCTATCCATACACATGATACTCCTTTTCTGCTTATAATGGAATTGCCGATTATTCATTAAAAGTTATAACTATTTTGCATATAGGAGCATCCCCATGTTAGATGAGTTGTATATGTTCACTGTCGTTGTGGAGCAGGCGAGCCTGAATAAGGCGTCCGCTGAGCTGAACATCTCGCAGCCTGCACTCTCTCGCAAAGTCGCCAAACTCGAGCAAGATCTCGGCGCACTGCTGTTCAATCGGATCGGCAAAAGGCTCGAGCTCACTCGGATCGGCCAGCTGACTTACGAGTATGCGGTTGAGACTCGGCAGCAGCATCTTCGTTATTTGAAGCTCGTCGAGGAGTACAAGTCAGCAGGACGCAAGGCGCTGACGATCGGCGCGAGTCTGACGACGCTGCAAACGTCCTTGCCGGATCTCATTCAGACGCTCACAGCCAAAAGTCCCGAGATCGACATCAAAGCCATCACGGGGAAGACGCATGAGATCGTCACGCTCGTCCGTGAACGCAAAGCCGATCTCGGCATCGTCGCTTCGGGCATCGATGATCCGCAGCTGAAATGCATTCCGCTGTTCGATGACCATCTTGTGCTCGTGCTGCCTCGGAATCATTTTGTGATGGACAAGGGACTGCCTGTCATCACCGATCTGAACGGCTTGCCGATGATTCTGTTCTCCAAGGGCACATGGTATCGGATCTTAACGGACGAACTGTTCGAAAAATACCGCTTGCTTCCCGATGTCCGCATGGAGATCGACTCCTTCGAAGCGATTCTGCGGTTGCTGCACACTTGCCGGGCAGGGACTCTTCTGCCGAAATCATATCTGCGGCCCGAGATGCTGAGGGACAACGACTTGATCGTCATCCCGATCCGCGAGCTGGAAGCTACGAAGCGGACGACCTCGCTCATACACGCGGAGTCGGAGAGCTTGAGTCCTGCGGTGCGGCTGTGGATCGACGAGATCGCTACGCATTATAAGCGAGATCGGTAAAGCGTGTTGGCTCAGCAGTCGGGATGGAGAAGTGTCGAAGCTTAGGTCCAAGTGAACGGCTTCCGTCGCTGTTGAACTCGGGAATATTGAATAAACTCCTGCGGAGTATTCCCGAGTTCAAAGGCGATCGCTAACGCTCTGCAGCTCGTTCACTTTCCCCACGCTTCTCCATCTTCATCCCTCTGCTTCGCCGAACATCGTTACAGCTCCGCTTGTAGGCTCCGCTGGGGCAGAGGGGGGGTGAGTCGCATTCGCTGATTCCAGCTCTGCGGCTCGCCCCCTTTGCACTTCGTGCAACCGCTTCTCCTTCCCGCTTCGCGAGCAGAGAGCTCGAATATGGCCCCGTTGCAGCCGCATCCCTCCCCTTGCCGCCTCTATAATGGAAAAATCCACTACAGAAACGCCAATTTCGCACTTTCCGGAGGCTATGCTGGATAAATCCACTCATTTTCGCTCAAAAGATGCATTTAACGTCGAAAATGGCTTTTCAAAGTGGAAAAATCCAATATAGGAGCTCAAAAACGCCAAAACCTTCTCAAATGAGTGGATTAATCCACTATAGAGATTAGAAAACCAACCCCATCCAACCCCATTCCGCTTCGCCTGCAAACAAGATCATGCTGCCTGCGGCACCGATCTTGCTTGCAGCTTGCGAGCCGCAAGACGCGAAAGAGCCAAAGAGCCAAACATCAAAGGACAGCACCGGCAGGCCCTGTCCTTTATTGTTTGCCATTTTTCGCATCCAATACCATGACTCGCATAGGAGCGGATTATTTTTGACCGAGCCCGAATATACATGGAACAAGCACCCGTGCCGGCGTCATGGATAATTTTGTATCAATTATGATATGGTAGTTAGTACATAAGGCTAGTTCACGCGAAATTGAGGTGTTAGGGTGAGTTCGAATTTTCCCCATCAAGAGCCGAATTGGAAGCTATTTTCTTGGCTCGGCGGTATTGGCATTATCATCTATTTGCTTATCCAGATTCTCCCGTCAACAGCCGAATCGTTCTTTGATTCGAACAGCGAGCCGGTCATCTCCAAGACGAAGGCCGAAGAAACTGCAGCTTCTTTCGTGAAAAAGCAGTTCCATGTAACCCCAGACAGCGTGCACGCCGTGCATCAGTCCGACAGCTTGCTCTATGGCTACTTGGAGAAAAACAAGCTGACGAAGAGCTACGAGAAGCAATTCGACGCGCAGTTCCCGACCGACACCTTCCAAGTGACCGCAGAAATGCCGGATGACAGCGAAATCTTCATCTATGTGCATATGCAAAAAGCTTCCGTCGTCGCCTGGAATCGGCTGAACGGCGACCAAGTCACCCCAGCCAAAGGCAATGAGCTAACCGACGCTGCGCTGAAGTTCGCCGCATCCAAGGGCTTCCCGAAATCCAGCTTGAAAGCGACTCAGATGAATGACGACACCGGACAAATCTCATACACGGTCAACAAAGCGATCGGCAATGCGAAGCTCACCTTGAGCATCCGCGCGGAGAAGCAGCCTAACGGGGCTATTCTCATCGCAGCCTACAAGCCGACCTTCAAAGTTCCGAATGATTACACGGTGTACGTCAATGAACAGAAGAAGCTGGCGAACTACCTGTCCACGCTTGGCAGCCTGTTCCTGTCGTTCGTGCTGTTCATTCTCGCCATCATCTACGCATCGATTTACCGGAAACACACCTCTTTCCTTCGAGGCATTGCACTAACTCTGTTGTTCCTTGGCATGTATCTGGTCAACGATTTCAACATGAAGGACGGCCTTGCGGCCGCTTATGGTGAAGCATTGCACGTCGATGCTATGGCTTATGTAGCCGTCATTGTCACCTGCCTCGTTACCGTAATCATGGCGTTGTCGGTTTACTTCTCTCTTGTTGGAGGCGACGGCTTGTGGCGCTCATTCGGCCGCAACCTATGGCCAAGATTCGGTCAGCCCGGCTATGGCGAGCATGTATGGCGCAGCATGTGGCTCGGTTACTTGGCAGCTTTCTTGCTGCTCGGACTGCAAACGATTATTTTTATTATCTTGATGCGAGTAAATGGTGCCTGGTCCACAACCGACGTCACGCAATCGCCGTACAACCTTGCTGCACCTTGGCTGTTCCCGCTGCTCGCTTGGTGCGCCGCGATTTCGGAGGAGGCGGTATTCCGCCTCTTCGGGATCGGACTAATGAAACGCTGGTTCAAAAATTCGTTTGTCGCATCGCTTATCCCAACGATCATCTGGGCGCTCGGCCACGTCACCTATCCGATCTTCCCATCGACGACGAGGCTGCTCGAGCTGACGGTTCTTGGACTGATTTTCAGCTTCCTATTCCTGCGTTTCGGCTTCATCACCGTCTTGTTCGCGCATGCGGTGTTCGACAGCCTCATGATGGCGATCTCGCTCATGTTCATGGGCACAGTCGGCAACGTGCTTATCGGCATTGTCTACATCATTCTGCCGATTCCAATTGCATGGCTCATCCGATCGTTCGACAAAAAAAAGAGGAACCCTACGGTTCCTCCCTCAATGCTTCAATAATTTGCGCGGCGAGCTTTTCGCCGATCGACAGAGGCCGGAAATCTTCAATTCCGGCTTCTTTTATTTTTTTGATCGAGCCAAAATGCTTCAGCAGCGCCTTCCGACGCTTCTCCCCGATACCGGGAATCGAGTCCAGCTTGGACGCGATCATCGACTTGCCGCGCTGCTCCCGATGGAACGTAATGGCGAATCTGTGCACCTCGTCCTGAATCCGCTGCAGCAGGTAGAACTCCTGACTATCGCGTGCCAGCGGCACAATCTCCGGCGGTTCGCCTGTCATCAGCTGCGCCGTCTTATGCTTCGCGTCCTTCACAAGACCGCACACCGGAATGCCCAACCCAAGCTCGTTCTCCAATATATCAAGCGCTGCCGAAATTTGCCCTCTGCCGCCGTCCACAATGATGAGATCCGGGAGCTCCAGTTCTTCCTTCAGCACCCGCTCGTAACGGCGACGGATTACTTCGCGCATCGTCTCGTAATCGTCCGGTCCTTTGACCGTCTTTACTTTATATTTGCGGTATTCCTTCTTATCCGGCTTGCCGTCGGTAAACACAACCATCGCCGAAACCGGGTCGGTACCTTGAATGTTCGAGTTGTCAAAAGCTTCGATTCGGCGCACCTGCGGCAGACCGAGCGCTTCCGCCAGTCCCTCCGCCGCCTTGAAGGTCCGCTCTTCATCACGCTCAATGAGCTTGAATTTCTCTTCGAGCGTCATATTCGCGTTCTTCACAGCCATCGCTACAACGTCGCGTTTCTTGCCCCGAAGCGGCATGAACACCTTCACCTTCAGCCACTTTTGCAGCGAGCTGCGAAGCTCCGCTTCCGCTGTACCTGCTTCCGGCTCGTTATCGCCCTGCTCTGTATCTTCCGCACTCAGAACTGGCATACTCATAACCTCAGCGGCTGCCCCTGCGGCTTCCGTCGCTGCTTCTTGACCCGCCGTCTCCTGAGGCGGATTCGGCAGAAAAATCTCCTTCGGCAGCGCCGGGTTCTCCGAATAATACTGCGTCACGAACGTCATGAAATCATCGTACGCTTCGCCGTAATACGGGAACGTCGTCGCCCTGCGCTCAATGAGCTTGCCCTGCCGCATGTACATAATTTGCACGCACATCCAGCCCTTGTCCGTCGCGTAACCGAACACGTCGCGGTCCATCGCGTCGCTCAGCGTTATCTTCTGCTTCTCCATGACCGCATCGATCGCGATCATCTGATCGCGGTATTCCTTGGCGCGTTCGAACTCGAGCGATTCCGCCGCCGCTTCCATCTTGCCCTGCAGCGTCTTCTTCACTTCCTCGTGGCCGCCGTTTAGAAACCGGGTAATCTCCTGCACCATGTTCTCGTAGGTACCAGGCGCAATATCATACTCACATGGCGCTACGCATTGCCCCAAGTGATAATAAAGACAAACTTTGTCCGGCAGCACGCCGCACTTGCGCAGCGGATACAATCGGTCCAGCAGTTTCTTGGTCTGCTGAGCCGCAAACGCATTCGGATAGGGACCAAAATATTTCCCCTTATCCTTCACGATCCGCCTCGTCACCTCAAGCTTCGGGTGCGCTTCGCTTGTGATCTTTATATAAGGGAACGTCTTATCGTCCTTCAGAAGGACGTTATATTGCGGCATGTACTGCTTGATGAGATTACATTCAAGAATAAGTGCTTCCATGTTGCTCGATGTAACGATGTATTCGAAATCGCGGATGTGCGAGACAAGCCGCAATGTTTTGCCGTTATGGCTGCCGTTGAAATACGAACGCACGCGGTTCTTGAGTACCTTCGCTTTGCCGACATAGATGATTTTGCCGCTGTGGTCCTTCATCAAATAACAGCCCGGCTGGTCTGGCAGCAGCGCTAATTTATTACGAATTCGCTCCTGCGCAAGACGTCTGTCCGCTGCTGATTCGTGACCTTTTTGCTCCGTCATAATTCTCCTCCCATAAGCCAATCCTTCCTATCATTGTACCACAACGGCTTTCGGTTTGCGGCTGGTCTCTCATGGAACAGCAATTTCGCCTCACAATTGTCACCAGCGGCGGCTTTACAATTATTCTGGAAGTTGGGTATACTAGGAGAAGCAATCGTCGTGCCTAAGGAGGAACTAGTCAAATGGAAAATATTAGAGACCCGCGCGAGCATGTGAATGAAGAACCGCGTGATGATCTATTCGACGTCGCAATGGGCTTTGGCGGATTCTTCGGAATTCTGTTCGTTATTTTCGCCGCTGCGGTGATCATTAAATTTGTCATTTCGTAATATTGTGGCCTTGCTTCGGAACGCGGAGCAGGGTCATTTTAATTATAGCGGTTGACAAGGGCTGCCAGTTCAGCATAGAATGACAACTAACGATACCTAAGGGAGGCTGATGTGATATGAGAAGCTCAAATGTAAAAGCTGCTGTTGTCGCATACACATCGGTCTTCGAACGGAACTAAGTACATGAGTGATGGTTATAAGCTGGATTAGGGCGCAATTTGCGCTTCGCCAGGCTTGTTAGCTGTATCTCGTCATTAGAACCGCAGGAGACCATCTTGGTTTCTTGCGGTTTTTTTGTGCTTCCGTTTAGTGCTGCGCCCTCTCTCGAGATGGGCATCGGCACCCGAGGCAGACCGCAGGAGATGTTTCCTGCGGTCTTTTTGTCGTTCCAGTAAGAAAATGAGCAATACCACCAAACTTATTGAAAAAGGGGATTACCATTTGAATCAAAATCAACCATTAACAAACGAGACTGACTCTCTCGAGTCGCTCCAACACTTCGGCTGGAATTCGCAGTGGGAAGCCAGCTTCGCTGCTGCGACCGCTTCGCTTCCGGCAGGCTGCGTGCCTGCGCGGGTCATCGCGCAATTCACGAATCAGTACCGCATAATGACGGCCGGCGGCGAGCTGTCCGCGGAAGTGAGCGGCAAGTTCCAGTTCCAGGCGAGCGCTCGGAGCGAATTCCCGGCAGTCGGCGATTGGGTTGCGGCTGCGCCGATGGCTGGCGAGAAGCGCGCCATCATTCACGGCGTGCTGCCGCGCCGATCCGCGATGATCCGCCGGGCAGCAGGCAGCGTGCCCGAGGAGCAGGTCATCGGCTCCAACATCGATACGCTCTTCATCGTCGGCGCGCTTAATGGCGACTATAACGTTAGCCGGATCGAGCGCTATCTCGTCTTGGCCTGGGAAAGCGGCGCGACGCCGGTCGTCCTGCTGACGAAAGCGGATCTATGCGACACCGTCGAGCTGAGCATCGCCGAAGTCGAAGCCGCCGCTCCCGGCGTGCCGGTGCATGCGGTCAGCGCGGTTGCCGACATCGGCCGCGATGCGCTCTCGCCTTATCTGCAGCCGGGCCGCACCATTGCCGTGACCGGCTCCTCCGGCGTCGGCAAATCGACGCTGCTCAACTGGCTTGCCGGCGATGAGCTCATGCAGACGCAGGGCATCCGCGAGGATGACGCCCGCGGTCGCCATACGACGACGCATCGCGAGCTCTTCCCTCTCCCCGGCGGCTTCATCATGATGGATACGCCGGGCATGCGCGAGCTGCAGCTGTGGGATTCCGCTGACGGCTGGCAGGAAGCTTTCGCGGACATCGAAGAGCTGGCCGCGAGCTGCCGTTTCCGCGATTGCCGCCACGAGCGGGAGCTCGGTTGCGCGGTACGGGAAGCGCTGCGCAGCGGCGCGCTCGACGAGCGGCGCTACGCAAGCTACAAGAAAACCGGCCGCGAGCTCGCGCACCAATTGCGAAAGGAGCAGTCCGTCAGCAAACGCCAGCAGAAGAGCGCTGACAAGCGGCGCGAAGCGCGCACTACATTTTCGAAGCGCATGATCGACGCAGATTAAGGCCTGATGCGCGGTTAGCAGCATTTTTCATGGAGGGGATTCGATTGTCTCAGGAAGAAATATTGACTGGCGGGAACGTGAATCATATCGTCCGCATGGCGAATACGGTTCGCCGTCCAACAGGCTATTGGAGTCCATCCGTTCAACGCTTGCTCCAGCATATAGAGCAGCTTGGATTTGACGGGGCTCCGAGATTTCTCGGAATCGATGACGCTGGCCGTGAGATGCTGTCGTTCATTCCCGGAGACGTTCCGGGTAACCGTTACCCTCAGCTTCAACCGCATATGTGGTCGGATGAATCGCTTGTGGAGTTGGCGCAATTGCTGCGCCGATTCCATGATGCGACCGAAAGCTTCCCTATTAAGGCTGAGGACAGATGGCAGCTGAGTTATGGCGCACAAAGTGAACATGAAGTGATATGCCATAACGATGCTGCGTTATATAATGTGGTCTTTCAAGATGGCAAGCCTGTGGCGCTTATCGACTTCGATATGGCTGGTCCCGGACCGAGGCTGTGGGACATCGCTTATACCCTCTACACTTCGGTTCCACTTGCGAGCTTTGCACCTGACTCCCGTTCCGAATCGACCGCGACGGTTGAGTACCAATCAGAGCTTCATGCCGAAGAGCGTCGTCGGCGCATTCCATTGTTTTTCGATTCGTACGGGATCCCTTGCCCAAGCGATCTGCGAGATTGGATTATCAAGCGATTGACTGCATTGTGCAACACGTTGAGAAACGGCGCTGCCGAAGGAAATGAAGCCTTTCGGAAAATGGTCGACGAGGGTCACTTAGCGCACTACGAGAATGAAATTAAGTTTGTAGACAAACATTACGATGAGTGGTTATAGATAGTCTTCCACTGTTGCCGATATAGGTGCCGCGAATCAACGAGCCATTCAGACGAGCAGTCCTATTGACGAACAAGAAAAGCAAGATTACTATAAACTTATCAAGTGATAAGTATTAGACGGAAAGGTCGACGAACAGCATGTCACGCCCAAAACGAAGTCAGTCCCTCGAAACTCGGGCCATCATTATCAGAACAGCCAAGGAACTGTTCATGCAGCTTGGATTTCGCGCCGTATCGACAAGGCAGATCGCGGACGCATGCGGGCTGACCCAGCCCGCGCTCTACCATCACTTCTCGGATAAGCAAACGATCTATATCGAGGTACTCCGATCGGTATGTGAAGAAACACGTGGCTCGCTTGAACGGATTATCGAGCGCAATACTTCCGTCGTGGAGCAGCTGTACGAAGTAGCCGAATATCTGATTGCGAATCATCCGGAGGACCTTAGCCGCATGTTTCACGACATTCGCCACGAGCTCTCGGCGGAATCGCAAGCGCTTGTCTTCCGGCTCTGGCGAGGCGCGTACCTCCTTCCGATCGTCGGCATCTTCGAGCAAGGCCGGCAGAGTGGCCAGCTGCGCGAAAGCACACAGTTCGGCATTGATGCGAATATGTCTGCCGGACTGCTCATGGGATTAATCAGCCAGTCGATGGCATCTCCTATAATAGGAGCGTCTCCTGCTGCAGCTGCTGCAGCTGCTGCAGCTGCTGCTCCTGCTGCCTCTCCCCAAGAAGGCAGCCCGATCAAGAAAAATACAAAACAACTAGCTCGAATGCTCGTTAACGTACTGTTATTCGGACTTTCGACTGCTGAACCGCCTTCGGTATAGCAGTCGATCGCCCTTTTTTTTAATCATAACTTATCACTCGATAAGTAAATTGAAGGAGTTGGTTAAAGTTGAAGAATGTAATGAGAGCAGTCAGCGGCAAATGGGGGCGCTGGATAATCGTCGTCGCCTGGACGCTTGCCGTCGTACTCCTACAGATTGGACTGCCCAAGGCGGATGAGCTGAAGAACGATGCACTTGGCAACTTCAGCAGCAATAAGCCATCCGTGCAGGCCGAGCAGCTCATTAAGGAGCAGTTCCCTGCAGGCGCAGGCATTCCCGCCTTGCTGACGTGGCATCGTCAGAGCGGATTGTCGGAGAACGATCTATCGAACATGCAAGCGCTAGCCAAGGAGCTGGCAGCGAATCCGCTTCCCCATCAAGTAGGCGTCGTGCCGCTCGATCAACTGCCGCTGCCCGCGCTGAAGCAGCAGCTTTCCGAAGATCAGACGACCTTCGTCCAGACCATTCTGTTCGATAAGAACGTGGACAGCAAGGGACTAAAGGATGGACTGACTGCGCTTGAGAAGCAGACGGACGCTATATTCACAGCCGACAGTCATCCTTTTCAGGCCGAAGTGAACGACCCGAGCGCGCTCTCGGTCAGAGCTACAGGTCCGGTGGGCATCGCCGTCGATGCGACAGAGCTATTCAGCTCTGCTGATGTATCGCTTCTGCTTGCTACCGTCCTGCTCGTGCTTGTCTTCCTGCTTCTCATCTACCGCTCCCCGGTGCTCGCGTTAATTCCGCTTATCGCGGTCGGCTTCGTCTATGAAGCCATTACGCCCCTGCTCGGCTGGATGGCAGAGCAAGGCTGGATCGAATTCGATTCCCAGAGCCTGTCCATTATGACCGTGCTGCTCTTCGGCGCAGGTACCGACTACTGCCTGTTTCTCATTACAAAATACCGCAGCGCGCTCAAATTGACAGCTGACAAGTTCGCCGCGCTGAAGCACGCCTTCGGCAGCTCCGCCGGCGCTATCGCGATGAGCGGCTTAACGGTCGTCTTCTCCCTGCTCGTCCTGCTGATGGCCGAGTTCGGCAGCATTCGCCGTTTTGCGATTCCTTTCAGCTTGGCTATCTTTATTATGATGATTGCCAGCCTCACGCTTGTTCCTGCGTTTCTGGCGCTGCTTGGCAGGGCTTCGTTCTTCCCGTTCATTCCGCGAACGCCGGAGATGGAAATCGACCGTGCCAAGAAGAAAGGCAAGCTGCTCCCAGTCCTTGAGCCTAAGGTATCGCTCGGCGCCCGTCTCGGGGAAAGTGTCACGAGAAGGCCGAAGCAAATTACGGTCATCTCTACGATCATTCTTCTCATCTGCGTATTCTTCGCGACGCAAATCAAATATACGTTCGATACGTTGTCCTCTTTCCCGTCCGACTCCGCGTCGCGCGAAGGCTTTACGCTCATTGCCGACCACTTTAATGCAGGAGAACTCGCCCCCGTGCAGGTCATCGTTCAGACCGATGGGAAAGCAGCGGTCGAGAATGTGAGAGAGACATTGGCAGGACTGCCGTTCGTGAAGAAAGTATCGGAACCTGCAGCCGGAGCGAAGGATCCGTCTCTGCAAAGCTATAATGTCGAGCTCGCCACCAATCCGTACTCGATGGAAGCAATTTCGCACATCCCAAACATCCGTCAGGCGGCAGAGCAAGCACTTACTGGAGCCGGTCTGCCCGACGTCCAGGATAAAGTTTGGATTGGCGGACAAACTGCGGAGCAATTCGATACCAAAGAAACGACGAACAAGGACGCCGCCGTTATTATTCCGGTCATCATTGCGCTGATCGCCCTGCTGCTTCTGGCCTATTTGCGCTCCATAACCGCCATGCTCTACCTGATTGCAACGGTGCTGCTCTCGTATTTCAGCGCGCTCGGTCTTGGTTGGCTCGTTCTGCATTACTTGCTTGGAGCAGATGCGCTGCAAGGCTTGATACCGCTCTACGCGTTCGTGTTCATCGTTGCGCTTGGCGAGGATTATAACATCTTCATGATTTCGAGCATTTGGAAAAAGGCCCGCCATATGCCGCTTAAGCAGGCTGTGAAAGAAGGCGTAGCGGAGACGAGCTCCGTTATCTCTTCTGCAGGACTTATACTGGCCGGAACCTTCGCCGTACTCGCGACTTTACCGATTCAGGTGCTCGTTCAATTCGGTACCGTAACGGCAATCGGCGTTCTGCTGGATACGTTTATTGTGAGACCTTTCCTCGTTCCCGCAATTACCGTATTGCTCGGCCGCCATTCCTTCTGGCCGGCAAGCGCGAAGCTCCCGCAAACAAGCGAGCAGCAAGCGCAGCATTCCTCCTAATGAAAAGAGAGGCATTCTTCCCGTCATCGATAGGATGACCGCGGAAGAATGCCTCTTTTCATGTTTTTCAATTGATCGCCTTCAATTTATCTCCAGCTGCGGAGGCTTGCGTTCCAGCTTGCTCCTTCGCATTTTGGTTCTGTTTCGCGGAAGTTTCGAACCGTTTGCGTTCGGTCCGGTCGATCTGGACGACGCGCCCGTCATGAACGGTGATGAGCACCGATCCGTATTCAAGCCCGTTTACCTGCGTCGTAATCCGTTCTATCCATTCTTGATCGAGCACTATTGGTTTCGCCATCTCGAATCCCTCCTATGTTTGCTTTCCTATTTTTTTGCAGCTCTCAAATGTGCACCGGCAGCGGATCCACCTTCAGCGGATTTTCCACCATCGTCGCCGACTCATCCGAGATGACGTACAGCCGGTGAATCAGCACCGACACCTCGTCGCCTGGCTGCAGCGGCTCCTGATCTAACGAGCGATGCGCGGACAACCGGTTGTCGCCAACCTGGATATCCAGCTCGAGGTGCGCGCCGCGGAAGAAAATATGCCGTACTTGCCCTTTCTCCGCTGCCGACGGAAACTGAATTTCCTGCTCGCGTCCAACCTCGACGAATTCCGGACGAACCAACGCTCGTGCGCCTGCCGTGATCGAAGTGTTCTCGAAGCCACGCAGGCTGGCGGGCTGCTCTACCACGCTCGAATGACCGATGAAACCGGCGACGAAAGCCGTCTGCGGGTCCGTGTAAATATGAACCGGCGAGCCTTGCTGCTCCAGTCTGCCCTGTTGGACGATGAGCATTTCATCGGCAACTTCGACCGCTTCATCTTGGTCATGCGTCACGAAGATCGACGTAATGCCGAGTGTGCTGATCAGCTGCTTCAGCCATGTGCGCAGCTCCTTGCGCACCTTGGCATCGATCGCCGCGAACGGCTCGTCGAGCAGCAGCAGCTCCGGTCTTGGCGCCAGCGCTCTGGCAAAAGCAACCCGCTGCCGCTGTCCGCCCGACAGCTGATGCGGATAACGATGCTCGAAGCCGCGCAGCCCGGTCAGATCAAGCAGCTCGCCGACGCGCGCCTTGATCTCGGCTTTGCTCGTCTTGCGAATCGTCAGACCGAACGCGATGTTATCGAACACGGACATATGCTTGAACAGAGCATAGTTTTGAAAGACGAATCCGATGCCGCGCAGCTGCGGCTGAACATCGTTAACCCGCTTCCCATTAATGTAGATATCGCCCGAATCCGGCGTCTCCAGACCTGCCAGCATCCGCAGCAGCGTGGATTTGCCGCCGCCGCTTGGTCCGAGCAAGCCGATCAGCTTGCCGCGCTCGATCTGGAAGCTCACATCCTGCACCGCAGCATGGCTGCCGAATGATTTATTCAAATGCCGTACTTCAATGTGCATCGTCAGCACTCCTTTCCGGACTCTTCGCATTCGTTCTCCACTCGATGAAGCTCTTCACGATCAACGTCAATACTGCCAACATAACGAGCAGCGATGCGACCGCGAACGAAGCCGCGAACTGATACTCGTTGTACAGAATTTCAATATGAAGCGGCAGCGTATTCGTCTCGCCGCGAATGTGACCTGATACGACGGACACTGCGCCGAACTCGCCCATCGCCCGAGCGTTACAGAGAATAACGCCGTAGAGCAAGCCCCACTTGATGTTCGGCAGCGTCACGCGCCAGAAGATCTGGAAACCGCGTGCCCCAAGGCTTGCAGCCGCTTCTTCCTCTTGCACGCCCTGCGCCTGCATGAGCGGAATCAGCTCCCTTGCGACAAATGGGAATGTCACGAACGTCGTTGCGAGCACGATCCCCGGCAGTGCAAAGATCAGTTTAATATCGTGAGCCTGCAGCCATTGGCCGAAGAATCCTTGTGCGCCGAACAGAAGAACGAAGACAAGACCCGAGATAACCGGCGATACTGCAAAAGGCAGATCGATAAGCGTAATGAGAATGTTTTTGCCACGGAACCGAAACTTGCTGATCGCCCATGCTGCTGCGATACCGAATACCGTATTCAGCGGAACAGCGATGATTGCGGTAGTCAGCGTCAGTCGCAGTGCCGATAGGGCATCCGGGTCCCGAAGTGCTGCGAAGTAGACATCCGCGCCTTTCTTGAACGCTTCGATGAATACCGATAACAATGGAAGCAGCACGACGAGCACGAGAAACAACAACGCGATCGAGATAAGTACGATTCGTACACCAACAGATTCGGTAATATGTTTAGGCCGATGCGCGGCCTTCTCCGACAATTGAACCGTTACAGCTCCTCCTGCCATATGCGCCTCCCCCCCCCCCCTATGCCGTTACAACGCGGCGATTGCTCCGCCATTGCAAGTAGTTAATGAGAAGCAGCAGGATGAACGATACGATGAGCATCACCATGGCAATCGCCGTCGCACCTTTGTAATCGTACTGCTCCAGCTTCGTCATGATGAGCAGCGGCGCGATTTCCGTCTTCATCGGCATATTGCCGGAGATAAAGACGACCGAGCCGAACTCCCCGATCCCGCGGGCAAATGCAAGCGCAAACCCTGTCAGCAGCGCAGGTATGAGCTCCGGCAGAATGACTCGGCGGAATGTCCGCCAGCGGAAGGCGCCTAGCATGACCGCCGCTTCCTCGACTTCATTGTCGAGATCCTGCAGCACCGGCTGCACGGTTCTGACGACGAACGGCAAGCCGATGAAGATAAGCGCCAGCGTGATGCCGAGCGGTGTGAATGCAATCTTCAATCCAAGCGGTTCAGCAAGCTTGCCAACCCAGCCGTTAGGCGCGTAAATCGCGGTCAGCGAGATACCTGCAACAGCAGTCGGCAATGCGAACGGCATGTCGATTAAGCTGTCAATGAGCTTCTTGCCTGGGAACCGGTAACGCACGAGCACCCAAGCGATAATGAGGCCGAACACGAGATTCACCAGCGCTGCGTAGAAGGAAGTCAGGAAGCTGACTTTGTAAGACGCAATAACGCGCGCGTTAGAGACGGTATGCCAGAACTGCTCTGGGGTGAGGCCGGATGTCTTCACGAAGATACCGGCTAATGGGATGATAACAAGCACGCTCAAGTAGAAAATCGTGAAGCCTAGCGAGAGGCCGAAGCCAGGCAGCACGCTGCGCGGCTTCGTACGCTTAGAAGTGGAACCTTTCATACGTAGAATCAGCTCCTGTCGATCGCTTATGAGCCTGGCGCATAGATTTGATCAAATACGCCGCCATCTGCAAAATGTTTCTTCTGTGCTTGCGCCCAGCCGCCGAAGTCGTCATCGATATTCAGCATCGGGATATCCGGGAATTGATCGGCAAATTGCTCGGCTACGGAAGCAAGCTGCGGACGGTAAAAGTTCTGAGCGACGAGCTTCTGAGCTTCTTCTGTATAGAGATAATCAAGGTAGGCTTCCGCTACTTCGCGAGTCCCTTTCTTATCCACGTTCTTATCTACAACCGCAACCGGCGGTTCTGCGAGAATACTGATCGACGGATATACGATATCGAATTTGTCAGGACCGAGTTCCTTCACGGACAAGAGCGCTTCATTCTCCCAAGCCAGCAGCACGTCGCCGATGCCCTTCTCTACGAATGTCGTCGTCGAACCGCGTGCGCCGGAATCAAGAACGGGCACATTCTTGAACAGTGCTTTAACGAACTCTTTTGCCTTCTCTTCATCATCATTGTTCTGCTTTAGAGCATAGCCCCAAGCCGCTAGATAATTCCAACGTGCGCCGCCGCTCGTCTTCGGATTCGGCGTAATGACTTGAACGCCTGGCTTCACAAGGTCGTTCCAGTCCTTGATGCCTTTCGGATTGCCTTTGCGGACGAGGAATACGATCGTAGAGGTATAAGGCGAGCTGTTGTTGTCGAACTTCTGCTGCCAGTCTTTATCAATAAGGCCTTTGTCGGCAATTGCATCAATATCGTAGCCGAGTGCAAGCGTTACTACATCTGCATCCAGTCCGTCGATAACCGCCCGGGATTGAGCGCCTGAACCGGCATGCGATTGCTTGATCGTTACTTCTTGGTTATGTTCTGTCTTCCAATACGCTGCGAACAGTTTATTGTAAGCTTCATACAGCTCGCGTGTCGGGTCATAGGAGACGTTCAGCAGCTCCACGGGACCAGACGCTTCTGGTGCTGCATTCGCTGAATGATCTGTATTCGTGCCGGAATTACCTTCATTCGTCGCTGCCGTATTACCGGATCCTCCATTACTGCTTGCATTGCTGCTCCCGTTCCCCTTGTTCGGCGGGTCTTGATCCCAGCCGCAAGCGGTTAGCGCGAGAGAGAATACGATAAAGATCAACAGGGCGTGAAGCAGATTGGGATTTCTCTTTTTCATGTTTGTCATGTAAAAGCACCTCTCATCATCTTTGTACAGATAACTAATCTTGCTTTACGCCGTGTTGTCCGGTAGTAAAACATTTAAATCCTACCTGTTTAGTTGGTTTATGAGTGAATCATAGCAACGGATAAGCTTTGTTGTCAATTGGTTTTTTAACATTTTTTATACAACTCATTAGTCTTTCTTATATAAAGGGACCATCCCACCGATCGAGCCGCCCTAAAATTATTTTTAATTCATAGTTGACAGGTTGGAATTGTCAGATTATGATAAATCCATCGAGCCCACCGGACCGCCGGAGGCCTTAGCAAGACGCATCATGTACTCGTTTTTTACGACTACATGCGTGCTTTTGCCGAGGCCTCTTTTTTTATTTTCTACATAGGGCATCCAGGTGGAACAACGAGAAACTTTAATCAGGGGAGCGTTATCACATGAAGAAGAAACTGCTGCTTACGATCACGATTTTGGCACTTATCCTTACCCTTGCTCAACCGGGCTTCGCCGCAACGAAGCCGGCTAAGCCGAACGTCACACTGCTCAACGTGTCCTACGATCCGACCCGTGAGCTGTATGTCCAGTACGACAAAGCATTCGCTGCATATTGGAAGAAGAAAACCGGCCAGACCGTAACCATTAAGCAATCCCATGGCGGCTCCGGAGCGCAATCGCGTTCGGTTATCGAAGGCTTGGAAGCAGACGTCGTTACATTGGCGCTCGGTTACGATATCGATGCGATTCAGAAAGCCGGCTTAATCAAGAATGGCTGGCAAGCTCGTTTCGCTAATAACAGTTCGCCATATACTTCAACGATCGTCTTCCTTGTTCGCAAGGGCAATCCGAAGAAGATCAAGGACTGGAGCGACCTGGTCAAGAACAACATCTCCGTCATCACGCCGAATCCGAAAACAAGCGGCGGCGCACGTTGGAACTTCCTCGCAGCATGGGCTTATGCGTTGAAATATAACGGCCACAGCGAAGCGAAAGCGACCGACTTTGTTAAGAAGCTGTATCAGAACGTGCCTGTTCTTGACTCCGGCGCACGCGGTTCCACGACGACGTTCGTAGAGCGCGGCATCGGCGACGTCCTGCTCGCTTGGGAGAACGAAGCTTACCTGGCGCTGAAAGAGCATCCGAAGGATTTTGAAATCGTAACGCCTTCTTACAGCATCTTGGCAGAACCGCCTGTCGCCGTCGTGAACAAGAACGTCGACAAGCATGATACACGCGACGTTGCGAAAGCATACCTCGACTACCTCTACACAACGGAAGGCCAGCGCATTATCGGCCAGAACTTCTACCGTCCGACGAATCCGAAGATTGCAGCGGAATTCTCGAAGAACTTCAAAACGCTTGAGCTGACGAACATTAAGAACTTCGGCGGCTGGCAAAAAGCCCAAACGAAATTCTTCAATGACGGCGGCGTATTCGACAAGATCTATCAACCCAAATAAGGATTAAACGCAAGCAAAGGACCTCCATTTCTGGAGGTCCTTTGCTCATGCATGAAACTTATGATTGAATGTTCGTCATCCATCGTTCGATCGACCGCAAGGAGGCAGGCACGGTAACGTAACAAGCGCGCGACGCAAGACGGAGCCGTTGGAATAGCGGTATAGCCTGCTCCTCCTGAAGCGATAGCGTGCTGGCTTTGGTATAGCCTCGTATGAAATCCCGCGTATATTCCTTGATATCCTTCGTCGAGCCATGCAGCGTCCAGCAGCCGATATCATCCGCTACCGTTCCGCAGCGGACACCTCCCCAATCGATAATGCCCGCGATTGCCCCGTCTTTCACAAGAATCTCGGGTCCATCGCCTCGAATCATCTGCATGGGGCGGTCCGGGCCGCTATACCACTCCCGTACGTCGCCAATAGCCGAAATGATCATCCTTCTAGTCGTTTCCGGCTGTTCTGGCATAATACCTCGTTCCATATGTCCCAATACGTCCTCTGCCGTCCATGCCCCGGCAGTATCTGCCTCTCCCAGGCCTATATGAATATTCGCCAGCATTTCACCTAATTCGAACGCCTCGAAGTCGTGCATAGATGCCCTGCTTCCACCCACTTGGCGCAGAACCGCGAGCATCCAAACTTCTGTTCCAATCGTCAGTTTCACGCTAAGCTCGCCGGTTCGATTGATAACCGCGGAACCTGATGGTATGCCTCTAGCCTCGACAGCCAAACCGGCGCGCAAACCAGCGTTAAAATGATCGCTGTCGTCGCGAGCCAATTTGACGATGGCCTCCTTCGTTTGCCACACCTGCGAGGTCGTGCCGGCGGCAAGCGAGGTCAGCTCTTCATTGATTCCCCACAAGTTCATGAGTGCAGATCGAACTGAATCCTTCGTCAATGTATCATCCAAGGGAATCGAATCGCCTCCGGTCGGATGACCGGAGGCGATTTCAGCCGTAATCGGTACGGCGTTCTCTTCCATTCTCGATTCACTCCAATCCCAGCAGCTTATTTTATGCCTGTAAACGTGATCCCGCGGATAAACGCTTTCTGAACCAGGAAGTAGAGCACCATGATCGGGAATGTAATCATAACGAGTGTAGCCATCATGAGCTGCCACTCCGCGCTGTGCTGAGACTTAAACGCCTGCATACCAAGCATCAGGGTGTACTGGCTCTCATCCGACAAGTAGATGAGCGGACCTTGATAGTCCTTCCAGCTGCCCATGAATTGGAACAGCGCAATGGTAAGCAATGCAGGCTTACAGAGCGGAAGCATGATGCGGGAGTAGATGCGCAGCTCGGACGCGCCGTCAATCCGCGCGGCATCTTCAAGCTCCTTAGGCAAGCCCATGAAGAACTGGCGGAGCAGGAAGATATAGAACGGAACGCCGAATAATGCCGGAAGCCATAGCGGGATGTTTGATCCGACCCAGCCGATGTTTTTGAACGTGATAAAAATCGGGATCATCGTAACTTGATACGGCATCATCATGACAATCAACGTCGCGCCAAAGAGCGGTTTCGACCCTTTCCACGGAATACGGGCTAAGCTGTATGCGACAAGTGGACAGGAGAGTAAGACGGCCGCAGTCGCCAATCCGGCAATGAGGAGCGAATTCGATAAGTATTTGAAAAAAGGAATATAGTTGATTGCATCCGGATAGTTGCTCCAAACGAGCGTACTCGGAATCCACTTCGGCGGCCAATTGAATAACTCGCTGTTCGCTTTGAGCGATGTGGATACCATCCATAGAAAAGGGGATAGGAAGAACAATCCGATTACCAAGAGAATGATATGAGCCAATGTTTTCTGAATGACGCTGAGTCTGCTGCTTGATTCCATAACGACACTCCCCTCCTATTCCCGTCCTTGATAGTGGACCCAACGTTTCTGCGTAGCGAAGATGACCGTCGTCAGCACGACCACGATGATGAACAGAATCCAGGCCATCGCTGATGCATAGCCCATCTTCAGGTAAGCAAAGCCGTTGGTGTACAAGTACATGACGTAGAACATCATGGAATTGGCCGGAGTTCCTTGTCCGTTCGTAAGCGTATACGGCAGAACAAAATTTTGCAGCGCGCCAATCATACCCATAATCATGTTGAAGAAAATAACCGGCGTGAGCAGCGGCAGCGTGATCGTTCTCATCCGCTGCCAGCCGTTCGCTCCATCCACATGCGCAGCATCGTAATAATCCTGCGGCACATCCTGAAGACCAGCCAAATAAATGACCACTGCTTGCCCCGTACCCCACAAGCTCATAAGAATCAACGACGGCTTGGACCAGGTTTCACTGCCAATCCACGGCGGTCCGGAAATGCCAATTTTATCAAGCCAAAAGTTAACAAGGCCGAACTGCGGGTTGAGCAGCCATAGCCAAATGATTACGGTTGCGATCTCCGGAACCAAGCTTGGGATGAACAACAGCGTTCTATAAATGCCTTGGCCTTTTATTCTCAAATTCAGAAGCATGGCAAGCGCAACGCCTTGCACAATACTCAAGGGGACAAAGATAAACGTGTAGTAAAGCGTGTTCGAAATGCTTTTCCAAAAGATGTCGTCTTTGAATAACGTCGCATAGTTGTCGAATCCAACGAATTTCCCAGGCTCCAAGATGCTGTATGTCGTAAAGCTGTAGTACGCTGAAGCAAGCAAAGGATAAACATTAAACGCCAGTAATCCTAAGATCCAAGGCGATGCAAAGAGCAAGCCGTATAAGGCGAGCTTTCTCTCGAATTTGGTCGCTTTCTTATTCCGCTTATTCACAATCGTTGCTGAACTGGTTGCTGCAGTCGTGCCGATATCCGCCAATGCCATTACCTCCTTATCGATTCGGACTGTATAAAGAGAGAAGGGGCGGAACGCATCCCGCCCAATCCTCGATTGCTTATTGATGCAGCTTCGGGATTAACCGCCCAGCTTCGCCAGCTCAGCATCGACGTTCTTCTTCACTTCATCCAGCAGCGCTTGCGGATCACCTTTGCCATGGATCGCCAAATCCTGCACGCGCATCGTTTCGTTCCAGAGGAAGGAACCAACCGGTGTCACCGGTCTTGTAAAGGCGGTAGGCATCAAATCCAGGAACACTTTCAGGTTTGGATTATCGGCGAGTTTCAGCTCTTCGTTGACCGCAGGCATTGCCGTAATGTCGTTACCTGCATTAGGACGTTTGGCATAGCCGAGCGTGCCGTCATGACCTGCAACATATTTCAGGAACTCCCAAGCTTCTTTCTCGTGCTTGGAGCCTTTCGGAACAACGTAAGACCAGCCGCCGGCCCATGTCACCTGTGGGAAGCCTTCTGCAGAAGGCATTGGAGCCACGCCCCACTCGAAGGTTGGCTTGTATTTCGCCAAGTCGTTGAGCACCCAGTTGCCGTCGAACGCGAAGCCGACTTTACCGGACCAGATCGGGTTCATGCCCGTTTGCCCCATCGCGTCGGAGAAGCTTGTCAGGTTGGCAATGTCATACTTCTTGGCATAATCCGCCATCCATTGAAGCGCCTTCACGTTCTGCGGGTCGTTCGGCGTCAGGTTATGCTCGCCGTCTTCCCAATGGCCGCCCCAGTTCCAAGCTTGCGTATAGAAGAAGCCTTGGTTCATCCAAGGAATGAAGCCGATTGTATCGTATTTGCCGTTTTTGCCTTTTTTGAAGATCTTCTCGGCCATTGCATCCAATTCCTGGAGCGTTGTAGGCGGCTTCTCCGGATCAAGCCCGGCTTGTTTCATCAATGTTTTGTTATAGTACATGGCGCGGTTATCCGTACCCCACGGCAGACCATATACGCCATCTTTATATACGACTTCTGCCCATAGACCCGGGTAGTAATCGTCTGGTTTAAGATCATCGGAAGAATCCAGATACGGTTTCAAGTCCGTCAAGGAGCCTTTCGCGGCCCATGAACCGATCAGGAAGCGGTCGAACAAAGCAACGTCCGGCGGATTTCCCCCTGCGATCGCTGTTAGCAATTTATCGGATGCTTGCGTTTGACCTGTCGTTTCCACGAAGGTCATGTTTACTTTAATATTCGGATGCGATTGTTCAAACGGATCAACGACGGACTTTTTAAAATCTTTCTGGAAGTCTCCGCCCCACGGGAACCAGAAATCGATCGTTACCTTTCCACCTGAATTGCTATCACCGCTTCCGGTGTTCGAGGAAGCTGAGTTCGTGCTTGCGTCTGAGTTCGATGCTTTAGCGCCATTATCTGTGCTTGAGGAATTATTGCCTGAGCTGCCGCCGCAACCTGCTAATGTCAGAGACAATGCTGCTACTGCGGTCAATGACAATGCCGCAGCCTTCTTTGCTCTCTTCCTTGCCGAAACTTTCACATTATCCATCTAACAACCCTCCTATCATTTTTCACTCGTTCCCGAGCTTTAGCTCAATTGTATGCGTTTTCATTTTTTCGCGACATGCGTCTAATTTTGCTTTTGGTGTGTTATTTTTGCTGTTTCTTGTGTCCTTTACAAATAAAAAAGACCCGCTGCAAGACGGTGAACTGTGACCCGCAAGATGGACACTTTGAAAAAAGTGTCCATCTTGCGGGTTTTGTGTTTTAATAAGAAGCTGAGATCTGAAACGGGGATGT
>NZ_QTTN01000053.1 GCF_003386535.1 Paenibacillus taihuensis | reverse complement strand
ATTTGGATCTCTCAGCTCCAAATTCGCGCTCACTTTCAACCTCACGCGCTCTCTCAGCTCCGGTTCCGCTCGATTCTCGCCACCAAGCTTCCCCTGCCCCTACTCCGCAGCCGCCCTGAACACCAGCGGAAGCACAATCAGGAACACCGTCCCCTTCGCGCTCGTCTCCTTCACATCCATCCGCCCGCCGTGATCCTGGACGATTTTATGGGAGATCGACAAGCCGAGCCCCGTGCCGTGCCCTTTGGTCGTATAGAACGGCTCGAATAATTTCTCCTTCGTCGCTTCTGACATCCCGGTTCCCGTATCCATCATTTCGATGAATACTTCCGAATCGACTCCGTACACCTTGACGCCGATATGTCCGAGATCCGCCATCGCGTCGATGGAGTTTTTGAACAAATTCACGAGCACCTGCACGATTTTGTCCTTATCGACTTTGACATATAACGGCGCTTCGGGGTACTCCACGCTGAGATGATGCCCCCTCCGCTCAATTTCCGTCCCCATGATGGAGATCGCACGCTCGATGCAGGACTGCACGGATTCCGCCTTCATTTGGAACAGATTCGGTTTCGAGAATTGCAGGAACTCGCTCGTCAGTTCGCTTACTCTCGTAATCTCGTCCATGATCATCGGATGATACCTGTCGAACTCTTTATAATCGTTCTGATAAGCCAGCTGCAGAAACCCTTTGATTGTCGTAAGCGGATTGCGTATCTCGTGAGCCATCCCCGCCGCAAGCTCCCCGATCACTTTGAGCTTGTCCGCACGAAAGAAGTGCTCGTCTCTCTTCATCCAAATATCTTTCTTTTGCAGAAAAAGCTGCTTCTCCACATTCTCAATCGTCTCTTCCGTCGTGAAACGATTCGAGAATGCATAGGCGTAGATGATATCTAGATCCACCGAGTGCTCAATGATCTGAGCGATGGCTTGCTGAATATGTCCCTCCGTCGCCGCTCCATCTGTATAAGCCACAGCAATTGCAAATTCGCTCCCGCCATAGCGGGATATTAGAGCTGGATTGAAGTAGCGCTCCAGCTGTCCGGCTATATCCTTCAAGTTGTTGTTCGCTTGCTCATACCCATGCTTGAAATTAATGACCCGCAAATCCTGACAGTTCATTATAATCAGGCAATACTCGCTGCTGTCTTTCATCTTGCTAAGCTCTCTGCGGAATTCGTGGTAGTTGAGGAGTCCAGTCAGCGCATCCTTCTTCAACAGTTCGTCGTTCAGCTGCTCGAGGTTCCTCTTCTCGATCTCCCTGCTCTTAATCATCCATACCAATGCCACGATGACGAGCGTACTGGCAAGGTCGGACAGCGTAACAAGCACCGCGTAACCATTCGTTACCGAGTACGACAAGCGGATGAGGCTGTACAAGGCCATGATGAGAAGCGCATGCAGAATCGAGCGAATCAAATCCTCGCTGCGTGCGATCTGCCTAATGAGCAAAATCAAATAGATGGACAAGCACCAGTTCAACTGGCTTAACCAATGAAAGAGAACGAGCAAGGCGATTTGGATATAGATCTGCCTGTTGTTCGATTGCTTGGCGTTTATCGATATGTAAACGGCAATGCCAGCCGCGACCATGAAATAGGGATAGTAAGTTCGCTCGAGATAGATGGAGGAGAACGAAATAATAACGAGCAAGACGGGAAGCAATATTCGGTAAAGAATGGTGTTAGCCATATCGTGTCACCTATGTCCTTCAAATTTTCCTCTTTGGCGAAAATAGACAAAAAAAAGCAACCGTTCGTGCTGGACGGCTGCCTTGGCTGAGATGTGTTGTCGAGTCCTGTTAGATGGATAGATAGAATGCTTTTCCATCTTATCACACTTTTAGTAAGTAAATATAGATAGCAAAAAAAGCGGAAACTTGGCAGGTTAAACCGTTTCGTTTAGCCACCTCAAAACAACCTCGAACAACTCCTGCCGTTTGCCTTCGTACCCATGCTCGGTAGCTTCAATAATGAGACTTTGCATCTTCTCGGCACCTGCACCTTGGAATGCCGAAACGAGCGGATCATGGTTGAACTTAACCGGCGTCACAGCATCCAGCGCTGCGCCAACCAGAAGGACGGGACGATCAGCGAGAATCTGCGCGCGGTCAAGCAGATTCCATTCCGGCGCATGGGCTAGAATTTCATCGCCCATCATTTTGCTTGAGAAATGCCCTGTTACATATGAAGCCGGTTCATCGAACGCCGCCTCAAGCTGGGCTCTGCTCTCAGGATGCATGAGCAGCTGTGCCATCAAGCCAAGATTCGCGCCAGAGAGTGAAGCAACCGCCGCGATGCCGCTATCCGCCGCAGCCGTCTGCAAGGCGACAAAGCCGCCAAAGCTATGCCCGACAACCGCAACCCGCTGCACATCGATCTGATACTTTGCCGACGTTTCCTCATGACGCAAGTAAGCTAACACCGTCTTCATGTCCTCCAGGGCGCGAGAAACCGAGAATTCCCCTTTGCTTCCCCACAACCCACGGTAATGAAACACGACTGCTTGGTAGCCGGCATGCTGCAATTGCGCCGCCAAATCATAATTTTGCTGCACGCCTGGGAACCCATGCGAAAGTACGACGGTAGGGAAAGGCCCTTGACCTCCCGGGCTAAAGATCCTTGCGACAATAAATCCGGCCTCTGCCGGGATTTGAATGGCGTTCAACTGCGGTGCAAGCTGCTCCGATGCGCGGGTATTGCTCATTATGTTCCACTTTCCTCTCCTATGTATACACCTTTTAGTTCCTAATCTCATCAAGCTTCCCACTACTATTCGCGGCCAGCCCCTTCCCATCCTTCTGCCTTATTCCCCAGCAATTCACTAAACATTAATTTGCATGATCAGTCTATACTGGATGTGCAACATGATTTTACTAGAATTGAGGTGTGCTATGAGCATGGCCACTCCAAGTACCTCCGCCCCTTCTTCTCTTCTATCGCTTCTATTTAACGAGGAGACCGGGCTGTACCATAGCGACTTATTCCCGTCGTTTGTGCAGTGGAAGCTTGCCGACATGCCGCGCATTCGAACGAAATTTACGATTGCAGAGATTGAGATATGCAATATCAGCGAGCTCCCGGCTCAGCCGCGGGTCAGCAAGCAGATCGCGAGCCATTTTCGCAATACGGACTACCTGTTTGCCACGGAAAAACCGCATCGGTTCATGGCGCTCTTGATGCACACAGGCGTGCTCGAAGCCGAGTATCTGTTCCAGCGTATCTATTCGGACTTCCAATCCTCATCCGCCGTGCAGCTTACGGCTGGGATGACGGAGGTCGTCTACTCGACGACAACCTATGAAGACATTCTTGATGCAACTTCGGTGGCACTCACGCTGGCACAGGACAAAGGTCCATACCAGCTCAAAGCAGTACCAGTCGCCACCTTGCCTGATGTGAGCACCATAAAAGTATCGATTATCGAGGACTCGCTGATTGCGCAGAGCATCCTGACAAATATGTTGCAAAATCTTCAGGTGGATCATACGGAGTTCGATATCCGCATTTTCGACGACGGCGCCAGCTTCGCGGAATCGGACTGGCATCATTCCGGACATATGCATCTGATCTTCTTAAGCGATACGCTCCCGCAGCGCGACGGCATCGAGGTGCTTCGCGACCTGCGCAGCATGCCGAATGCAAGCAAATACGTCATCATTATGCTGGGCAGCCGAAAGACCGAGCATATGACGATCTACAGCATGGAGCACGGCGCGGACTATTATATTGCAAAGCCGTTCAGCATTAAGCTGCTCGAGGCAAGGGTGAAGCGGCTCCTGGAAAGGCTGAAATAAATGCACAGTCACGCAGTTATAGCACTTATCGTGTTCACAGTTACGCTGCTATTCATGAGCAGCCTCATCCTCGCCTATATCACCATCGTCAAAGCACGAGATATACGGCTAGGACGCTATATGAGCAGCTTCACGAAGAAGAACAGCACGCTCATGTATGTTTATTTGATGCAAGGTGAAACGAGCCGAGCGCTCGTGCCTCATAACAGGCGCACGTTCGCAGCGTCGGAGAAGCTGCTCGGCGATTTCATGCAAATCGCACGGAGCGATGATATTGCCTTGCGGGCGAGGCAGTTCGCAGAAGCTCATTTCACGAAGACCTACCGGAAGATGCTGCGCAGCCGGAAGTGGAGCATACGGATGAATGCGCTCTACCATGCATCGGTGTTCGGCATGGATATTTTGCTGGATGACATGATGGCACTGATGAATAGTCCGCGCTGTACCGCACAGGAGCACTATCAAATCTGCAAGCTGCTCATTCATTCCCAGCACAGCAGCTTCATGGCAAGTCTAATCCGGCTGCCAGGTGATTTGACCGCCTTCAACTACCGCCAGCTGCTGTCCATGATGACGGATGAGCAGTTCAATGCCGCATTGGCGCAGTTCCACGAATTGCCGGAGCCAATCCAGCACAGCTTGGTCGAAATGATCGGCATTCTGAACAAGTATGAGCAGCACGAGTTCCTGGAACAGCAGCTATTTCAGACCACCGCCGCCTCAGGCAAGGGCCAATCGCAGGAGCTGCGCATCAAGCTCTTGAAATCGATCGCCCAGCTCGGCTTCACCGAGCGCACGGAGCAATACAGCATGTTCGCCACCTCGGGCAGCTGGGAGGAGCGGGGCATGGCCGCGAAGCTGTTCGGGGCGCTGCGCAAGCCGGAGCTGGTAGACCCGCTGACAGAGCTGATCAAGGATCGCTCCTGGTGGGTAAGATCACAAGCAGCCGGCGCGCTGCTGAACATGAAGGAGGGGAAGCAATTGCTGATGCATATTGCCGAGCATGATCAGGACCGGTTCGCCCGGGATATCGCCAAAGAAACGTTAGGACTTCAGCCTGGATGAGTATGGGGAAGCTTTGGATCGACGTCGTAGGTATCTATGGCCGCTTCATTCTCTCCTTCATGCTCCTTGCGACGGCCTTTTACCTGATCATGTTTCTGTTCTCGTTTCTGTCGATGCGCCGCGAATACAAGCTGAACCGGTTCCGCTCGCATGAAGCGCTGCTCAACATTGCCTTCACGAAGCCGGTATCTGTCATCGTGCCTGCTCATAACGAGAAAGAGGGGATCATCGAGAGCATTCGCTCCCTGCTCGGATTGCACTATCCGGAGTTCGAAATTATCGTGGTGAACGACGGATCGACGGACGGCACGCGCGAGCAGGTCATGGAACATTTTCGAATGGTGCCGGTTGACCGAACTGTTCGCCAGATGCTTCACACGGAAGAAGTGACCGAGGTGTATCAATCGCAGCAGCTGCCGCATCTGTTCATGCTGGACAAGCGGAACGGCGGCAAAGCCGATGCCTTGAATGCCGGCATTAACTATGCCAAATATTCGTATTTCTGCTCCATTGATGGGGATTCTATTCTTGAACGGGATGCGCTTGTGAAAATCATGAAGCCGATCATGACGTCGAACGAGGACGTCATCGCCTCCGGCGGATCGGTGCGCATTGCGAACGGAAATACGATCCAGATGGGCAGCGTCAAACAGATCAAGCTGTCGACGAAGCCGCTTGTCATCTATCAAGTCGTCGAGTATTTGCGCGCTTTCCTGGTCGGAAGAGTCGGCCTTAGCCGCTATAATTTGCTGCTCGTGATTTCCGGGGCATTCGGCGTATTTTCGAAGGAGTGGGTTATTGCTGCGGGCGGCTATTCGACGAAGACGGCCGGGGAAGATATGGAGCTTGTCGTCCGGCTTCAGCGTCTGATCAAGAAGCGGCGCTCGAACAAACGGATTGAATTCGCAGCGGACCCGGTATGCTGGACGGAAGCGCCGGAGACGGCCGCTTATTTGCGCAAACAGCGCAATCGCTGGCATCGCGGATTACTCGAGAGCTTATGGACGCATCGAGGCATGACTTTGAATCCGAGATATGGTTTTATCGGACTTGTTGTGTTCCCATACTTCTGGATCATTGAGCTGCTTGGGCCGGTCGTCGAGCTGGGCGGATATCTGTTCATCGTGCTGTCGCTCTTCATGGGCGGGATCTCGATCGAATTTGCGGTCATGATGTTCATGACATTCCTGCTCTACGGCTCCCTGATCTCGCTGCTCGCGCTCATCCTGGAAGAATGGGGATTGCAGAAATACTCCAATAAGAAGGATGTCCTGAAGCTGTATCTCTATTCCTTGACCGAGATGATCTGGTACCGTCCATTAACGGTGCTATGGCGCGTTGAGGGCATATTCCAATTCTTCCTCGGCTACTCCGCTTGGGGAGATATGAAACGCAAAGGAATTTCATCATGAGAAAGCTCGACCTCATTAACCGCCGATGGTTCATGGCTGCTGCCATTACCATCGGCCTTCTTGTTATCGCTTCGCCAATCTGGAGCTGGTATTTGAAGTCCGAACAGAAGCTCAACGTGCTGATCGTGGACAAAACAGTGCCGGATACCTCTTATCGCAGCCACGCAGGGCTGACTTGGATGCTGAACAACTCGAAGATCGTGCAGACATCGGGCAAAGCCTATGATCCGGCGAGCGATTATTACGGCTTCAAGCCGCTGAACGATGGGAAGTACCGCATCGACGCCGTTCCAGACCCTATCGACAACTACGATCTTATCTATCTGGCGAACATGTATGGCGTTGATAAAGAACAATACACGGCCAAAGAGCCCAGCGCAGCGGAGAGCAAAAGCTTATACGGCGGCATGACCAAAGCGGAGTTCGAGCCGATTCGAGACAAGCTGCTGACGAAGGGCGGCACGCTCATTGCCGAGTACAATTTGCTGGGCAAGCCGACGACGCCTGAGCTGCGCGAGGATATGTACAGCCTGCTGAATCTGACTTGGGACGGCTGGACCTATAAGTACGTGGCGGATCTCGCCGGTTCAGAGGTGCCGGATAAGCTGAAGGCCAGCGTCGCGGCAAAGGCGAACGGCGGCGGCGGCGGAAACGACAGTGGAAGTGGCAGCGGAAGTGGCAGCAGCAGCGATATCGGCAAATGGTCCTTCACAGGCAGCGGCTATCTGTTCATGAATGAGTTCACCGAGGAGAATCTCGTCCTGACGGAAGCGGATCTCGCAGGCGGGGCTCCCGCTCCTACCTTCGCATACACCGCCGAGGGCGAGAAGCAGCTTGGGCTCACGGGGCATGGGGAGTACACAGGCTGGGTCGATGTCGTGAAGCCAGCGGATGAGCGCGAAGTGCTGGCGAACTATACGCTTGCGCTATCGCCTTCCGGTCAGGAGAAGCTTAACCGCCGATATATCCCGCTGACGATGCCTGCCATCATTCATCATCAGAACGAGCGCTACGGCACTTATTACTTCAACGGGCAGTTCTCCGTCAATACGGACCTGCCGTCGATCTATCAGAGCTCGATTCAGACGGCGCTTCGCAAGCTGCCGACTTGGCATGACACCGAGGATGCTTTCTATTGGGATATGTACATTCCCCTCATGAAGGCGATTATCGACCACGGCATGACGAAGCCGGCCCATCCGCTTCCGGCCGAGAAAGTGAGCACCGCGGATACGTCGTATTCGGTGCGGGTGTTCGGCAATCATTTTCAAACGCTCAAAAATGGCAAGTGGACCGATTTTATCGTTAAAGGCGTGAACATCGGGATGGGTAAACCCGGCGCATTCCCAGGGAATGCCGCTATCGGCCGCGACGAGTATTACCGTTGGTTCCAGCAGATCGCTGCGATGAACGCGAATGCAATTCGGGTCTATACGCTGCAGCCGCCTGCATTCTATGAGGCGCTGTATGAATTCAATCAGACGACGGACAAGCCGCTCTATCTGTTCCACGGCGCTTGGGTGCTGGAGGATGCGCTCGTCTCGTCCGGCAATGCATTCTCGGATGCGGTGATGAAGCCGTTCCACGAAGAAATTGAGAATGTCGTGAATGCCGTACATGGCAAGGCAAACTTGCCGAAGCGGGCCGGTCACTCCTCTGGCAGCTACACGTACGACGTCTCACCTTACCTGCTCGGCTGGATTCTCGGTATCGAATGGGATCCGAATGCGGTCGCGGACACGAATAAGCAGATGGCGAAGATGAAGCCTTGGGATGGACGGTTTTTCTATACGAAAGGCGCATCCCCGTTCGAAAGTTGGCTGGCTCAAGGCATGGAGTATATGGCGACGTATGAGCAGGATCATTACCATACGCAGCATGCGCTCAGCTTCACCAACTGGCCGACGACGGACATGCTGAAGCATCCGCTGGAATCGTTCGTCGAGGAAGATATGTCGGTGGTGAATCCGAACCATATCTATACGAAGGACAGCTTCTACCCGGGCTCCTTCGCATCCTATCACGTCTATCCGTACTATCCGGATTTCATGAACAATGAATATAAGAACTACGTCGACCAATCAGGAGTGAAAGACAATTATGCCGGCTATCTGCATGCGCTGAAGTCGGTGCATCGATTGCCTATTCTGGTCGCGGAGTTCGGCATTCCAAGCTCGCGGGGCATGACGCATCGCAATGTGGAAGGCAAGGATCAAGGGCATCACTCAGAGCAGGATCAAGGGCAGCTCGTCGCGGGATTGTACGAGGATATGCTGAATGAGGGCTACATGGGAGGCATGATTTTCTCCTGGCAGGATGAATGGTTCAAGCGGACGTGGAACACGATGGATTACGATAACGCGCACCGTCGTCCATTCTGGTCGAACGTCCAGACGAACGAGCAGTACTTCGGCCTGCTCTCTTTCGATTCCGGCGAGAATACAGTACCGATCGACGTCGATGGCGATACGCTCGATTGGGACGCGCTGCATCTAGCCCCGATCTACAAGGCGGCGGCAGACAGCAAGCAGAACTTGAAGGCACTCTATATGACGAACGATTCCGCCTATGTGTACTTGCGGCTGGATTATGGCAAGCTATCTGCAGACGATATTCATACGTCCATTATGCTGGATACGGTGCCGGGACAAGGGAATACGAAGCTGCCGGGCAGCATTCCCCTTAAGAGCAGCGTCGGGTTCGACTTCTACATCGACTTGGCTAGCGCGAGCTATGCAGAGACGTTCGTGGACAGCTACTACGATACGTTCTACTACGATTACGCTTATAAGAAGCAGCTCATCAAGGCTGTTGCCGGCGTAAGCACGAAGAACAACGGCATGTACAATCCGATTCGGCTCGTGCTGAACAAAGGCTCGAAGATGACGCTGCCGAGCGGCAAGGTGCTTAACTATCCATTCGAGTCGTATCATACTGGACGGCTGCAGCTTGGCAACAGCAATTCGCGCTCGGCGGATTATAATTCGCTCGCCGATTATTACTTGGATGAGCAGAATGGTGTAGTTGAGCTGCGAATCCCTTGGCTGATGTTGAATGCGAAGGACCCGAGCCTGCACGAAATGACGGGCGATCTGTGGGCATCGGGCGAAGGCTATCAGTCCAGCGTGATCACGAAAGGGTTCCATATGCTCGTTACCGAGCAGCAGGGCAGTAAGCTGCTGAGTACGCTGCCGGAGCTGAAGAGCGGCGAGACGGTTACACCGGAAAAGCTCAAGCTCTTCCAATGGGGCGAGTGGAACCAGCCGTATTACCATGAACGACTGAAGCAGTCGTATTATGTGATGCAGAAGGAGTATGGGAAGTATTGATTCAAGTTGGGTTTGCTAGCTGCGTTTAAGCTTAGCCCTGATCCGGCTAAGTCCTCTTCCAATGGATAGACCGATGACCAGACAGATGGCTCCACCAGCCAAATCCACAATAACATCTCGTGGTGTTCCGGTCCGCTGGAAGGAGGACAGCTGGTTCCACTCATCTATCGAAGCGACGACTGTCACGGCGGTTAATGCCCACACGACACGGTACGCCATTCGCAGACGGAGTGGTTTGGAGGTTATATAGAAGACGAGTGCAAGCATGCCATATATGAACAAATGCGCGCTCTTCCGGAAAATAAATTCAATGAAATCAAATGGTGCAAGCTTCGCCGATATCGCCCTGTGATTGAAATGAATCGTTATATCCGGCAAAATCTCTCTCAGCTTATTCTCGTTGAAATGCCGCTGCAGAAACGGTTGGATCGTTTGCTCCTGGAAGGATTGGGAAGAGAAATGAAAAATAAGCGCAACCCATAGGACGACTGGAAGGATATACAGCCATATTCGTGAGATTTTGATCCCATCCACCTCAATTCGCATGATGTTTATAGAACAATGAATAAAGAATAAAGAGCCCTCACCTCGCGGTGAGGGCTCTTTATTCCATTCCAAGATAGATCCAAATTGTATCATCCTAATTATAGCAATTTGTTCGAGTACGTCAAACCCCGTCTTGAAGATGTTCTTTGATCCGATTATGAATACGGGTGCGCTCACTTTGATCTACGATATAGTACCAAATTCCATTGATCATCTGACCCTTGCCGCCAATCTCGACGGTCTCGATATCTTGGATTTTCGGCCGATAATCGGTAACAAATTTCTTCATCTCATTGAACGTAATATTCGTCTTCACACTATCTCCGATTTCACCGAGAAGAGAATGAAGTCGAGTCACATTGCTAAGGCTCGATGCGTGGTCCATAATCTCCTGCACGATTTCACGCTGCCTCGTATTGCGGCCTAGGTCGCCTCTTGGATCATCATATCGCATTCGAGCGTACATTAACGCCTCTGTACCGCTTAGGGATAGGTGACCTTCCTTGAAGGTATGGTCATCATATTTGAAAGAGAACGGATTATCGACCTGAACCCCGCCAATTAAATCGATCAATCGTGCAAAGCCCTCCATATTCACTTTGACATAATAATCAATGGAATAGTCGAGAAAGCTCTCTACCGTTTGGATCGACATTTCCACTCCGCCAAAAGCATAGGCATGATTGATTTTGTCTGTCGTTCCGTGACCTACTATTTCGGTGCGAGTGTCGCGGGGGATATTAAACATCAATATCGAATGCTTGATCGGATTAACGGAGAGCATAATCATCGTATCAGATCGCCCACGATCATTCTCCCGTTGATCGACACCTAGTACTAGAACGGTAAACGGTTCAAGCCTTTTTATCGGAACAGATGCTGCCTTTGCTGCCTTTGCTGTTTGTGCTGATTTGGTTGCCTGCGCTGGCGTCTTCTTCACTTCAGTATCTTTACTGACATATTCCACTTTTGTCGGGGAAATCTCTTGATACATGGTTGAGGCTGTTTGCTCAGCTGAATGATAGAGATACCAAACAGCCATTCCCGCAACGAATAGAATGACTAGGAGAACAGATGCTGCCCAAAGCATGATTCGTTTCATGGACCGGCACTTCCCTTATACTGTGGATTGGATAGGCTCTGCTTCCGGTTGTTCAGGAAACGGGATACGCTCCGCGTACACATATTTCAGCTCATTCATAATGTTACGCATATCAAAGGTCGCCGCTTTCTCCCAGCTCCTTCTGCCCATCTCCGCACGCAGCTTCGGATTCAGAAACAGCTTAAACAGCGCACCTGCAGTAGCAACTGTATCTCCCACAGGCACCTTATAGCCATTCGAATCTTGGTCAACCAGCTCACGATTTCCACGTATATCGGTTACGACCATCGGCTTGCCAGCTGACATCGCTTCAAGCAATACCTTAGGAAGTCCTTCACGCTCGGACATTAATACGCATGTATCGGCAACATGGATCAAGTCTGGAATATCTCTTCGGAAGCCTAAGAACATGATGTTCTGCTCCAAATTCAATTGTTTGACCAGCGCTCTTAGCTGCGGTTCACGATTCCCTACTCCTGCCAATAGACCGACAATCGGGGCACCGAGTTGTGTCATTTCGTGGATGGCATGGATGAGTTGCTCCAGGTTTTTGTTCCGGTTCAGCTCAGCAACACTAAGCACGACAAACTCCTCGCCGGTCAATCCGAGCTCTTCACGAAGCGTTTGGAGTTTGCGGATGTCTGTGTTCCGATAGGAGCTAACATCGACGCCAACTCCCGGAATATAAACTGCCTTACCGCGAACTGGGAACTTCCGTGCCCGCTCGTAATCCTCTTGGTTGATCGTGATTAGCACATCCGTCCATCTCGACAGCAGCCGCTCAACCGGATAATAGAGCAACCAATTCAGGAGCGGCGCTCCCTTGAAGAAATGGAAGCCATGCGCGGTATATACGACGGAAGTTTGACAACCGGCAAGCTTGGCAGCGATTCGGCATACGACACTGGCATTCGGTGTATGCACGTGGATCAAGTCGTATTGTTCTTCTTTAAAGCGCTTTACCAGTTGCCCCAGTGCCTTCACGTTGTTCCAAGAGAGCGGGTTGCGACTAAACGGTATATCGTGACAGGCGATAAAGGCTTGCTTCACGTCTTTCTTACAATGATCCGGACTCGCGTAGGCATGAACTTCATAACCCTGACTCTTTAACATGTTCATGAACGGTACGTGAAATACGGACAAGTGCGAATAAACGGTCGCTATATAAGCAGCCTTCTTGGTATTCATCATAATCCCCCTTGAATGGTGCTCATATTGATGTTGCGCTGTCCCTTCAGTTGATGATACAGGGCCTCCCACTTTGCAATAATTGCGTCCATCTCATAGTGCTTCATGACGTACTCGCGGGCCTTCTCCCCCATATGATCTCTATCCTTGGTAGATAGAGACATGAGCTTCATCATTCTCTCTGCCAGATGATCACTGTCTGAAGCTCTGGCCAAGTAGCCCGATATGCCTTCCTTCACAACCTCTCGGTTTCCGCCAACATCCGTCGCCACCATTGGCAGCTCACAAGCCGATGCCTCAAGCAATACCATCGGCATCCCCTCCCACAGAGAGGACATGACATAAGCATCCGAAGCGTTCATGATGCGTGGAATATCTTCGCGAATGCCGAGGAATCTAATCTTGTCGTCGAGCCCGAGTGAGCTGGACATTTCTTCGAGCATATGCCGATCCACACCATCACCTACAATAAGCAGCTGACAGTGGCTATTCTGCTTCACGACTTGATTGAAGGACCGCAGCAATGTCGGATAATCCTTCGCTTCGCACAGCCGTCCCACGGCCAGCCATATGAATTCGTCTTTCAGTCCGAGCTCTTGACGGAGTGATTCAGACGCTTCGGCATTTTTCTTAAATCGCTTCAGGTTAATACCATTCGGAACAAAAATGAGCTTATTCCTCGTGCTGGCTCCTTTCTGGATGAAGCTGTCCACGGCATCCTGACTCACATTCGTCATTAAATTGCACAGGGAGTCCGTAAGGCGGTACATCATCATCCTCACTTTTCCGCCTTCGTTCGTGTTGTGCGCGGTCGAGATCAGCACAGGCATCCTCGTGAATAAACGCGTAATTCTGGTTAATAAATTCGCATGAATCATATGGCTGTGGACGATATCCGGTTTGTATGCCTTGATGAGCTTTCTCAATTGCCAGATTGCCCGCGGATCCGGTACGCCCTTCTCCATGTCCAGAGTGTCGATAAGAATGCCTTCAGCGTTTAACTTCTCTACACTAATTGTGGGCTTAATTAAGGAAATAATTTTCACCGACCAACCGTTCAAGACCAGCCCTCTCGCAAGCTCGATGACTTGCATTTCGGCCCCTGCATGATCCAAACCGGTAATGATAAATAAAATTTTGTTCATTTGTTGTAAACCTCCATATCACCCGAATAATAGATTTTCTTCAAACCTAGCCGGAGTCACTTGGGTGGTCAGTTCCTCCATGTTCACGCTTTTCATCCCATACTGTTTATTCAGCTCTTGATAGTGGTCGATGATCTTCTTCAGGAAGTTCCAGTTCTCTTCTGGATCACTAGCCAAATTGTATGGATGCCACCACAGATGGTAAACTAATCCACGCTTCGCAGCATGTGTCATACCAGATAGGATTCGTCTCAGCCGCAGACGCTCCAATATTCGCAGCTTTCTGGAATAGGGCCGAAGAAAATGACTCGCAGGCAAGTTTACAGGTAGGTGCTCCTCAATCCCCTCGGCCGAATAGCCGTTATGTCCGGAGATGTTCAAGTAGGTATCAAGCAGTCTTAGCGCTCTTAAGAGTATTGAATCGCCCTTGCTGTAGCCTTTACGATAGATCCAGTGCGTTGGGTTTCCGCGATAGGAGCGGATGCCCAGTTCCTTTAGGACACCGAGATAGGCCTCATTGAATTGATTCCTAGGGAAGACAATGCTTTCGATGTTGTAGCCTTTCTTCTCTGCAATGTGGATAGCTGCTGCTAGATCGTCTCTGAACTGGTCGACGGTCTGACCTTCCTCCATGCAGTAATAATGAGAAAATGTATGCGTTGATACACGCTGATACTTCGTTCGATGAATCGCTTTGATTAATCCAGGTGCAAAATGGAATGATTCCAATTCACCCGCGCCGTATTTGCCATCCGCAATATAGGGGTATGGAGATAAATTCGAGTTATTATAGTTCGGCTTCTGATTAGGCAAGTAGGTCATCATTTCTTCCGCATTCTCGCAAAACATGAGTCCTACTATTGCCCATGTGGCATGGATCCGCTGCTCTTCAAACATCTCCAATAGTTTAGGTATAATCTCTAGTTCACCGGACATTTGTTGTTTGTATTGATCCGATGAAAGGATATCTCTTACTCCCCAATAGAGCTCGAAATCAAGAGAGATGACAAACCGACCCTTTATTGTCATAGATTGGACCCATTCCTTATCGCCAGAGTAAGTGCGTTAACCTTCGTCAGTGCACCATAGATATGGTAAAGCGGTATTTCCCTGAAGCCGTTGTCTCGATATAATCGACAAATTCAAATCCGACTTCACAATCTCCCCCCATTATGATTCTTGCATCCTCTACCAGCCTCTCAATTTCTTTCGCATAAACCTTATAGTGATCCAGCTTCTTCACCGCAGGATCGACAACAATTTTAATCCTGTCATATCTCTCTTGAATGACTTGGAACTTCTGGATGAACGCACTCGACATGAGCAAGCGGATAAACATCCTGCCATCAATGCGGTCACCATTCTTGTTAATGAATATATCTGTCGTTCTCCCAATGACATCCTTTAACAGCGGCATCCCGCGACCGCACGAGCAGCTCTCGTCAGACATGACGCCCATGTCGCCGATTCGATACCGAATAAGCGGCATGGCATAGTTGGTTAGCAGCGTAATGACGATTTCCCCGTATTCGCCTGGCTTGACCGGCCGCCCATTCTCATCAAGAATCTCGACATAATGGGTCACTGTCGATGTGTGCAAGCCGTTATGGTGATCACATTCGCATGCGATATCGCCCACTTCCCTGGATCCATAGCGATTGAATACAGGCGCTTTGAACACACGCTGAATCGTCTCGCGCATATGCGGATAAAGAACGCCGGCCGAGGTCAGAACAGCTTTAGGCGTATAGATGTAAAGCCCTCGCTCCTCAATAAACTTGGCCAGATCATACAGATTTTCAGCAAATGCGGTGATCTGTACAGGCTTAAATTCGTTCAGCTCAGCGATGAACTCGTTCATTCTGTCCTGCGTCATACGAAATGAGTTCAACCAGCGTTCATTCCGCATCCAACGGCCTAAATACGTTTTTACCGTTTCCTTGCCAACTAGCGTGTCCCGCACGGAGCCCCAGACAAATGCTCTTCGGCCACCCATGGCTAGGCCGGTCCATTCGTCGTCAAGCATCTTAACGGCGAGACTCCAGTCGAGAAACTCCTTGTCCTGAATGAGCGTAATTGGTACGCCCGTCGAGCCTCCGGATGACTCTTCGAATGGCGTACGCGAATCTAGATCGTCTGACTTCAACGCTTCGAAATGGTGCTTAATCGTATCTTTACAGAGCAGCGGCAAGCGGTGGAACTGACTCATGTGCACATTGCCCTTCGCATCTACAACACCATTCTCTTGCAGCAGTTTGCGATAGTATGGAACATGGTAGTAGGCATGCTTCAGCAGCGCTTTCAGCCTTGCTTGCTGCAGCTCCAATGTTTCCTCCCGATTCAGCCACTGCCAATCGTCTAGCTTTTGCTTGTACTTCAGCGTATTTCCTTTCACTTTGAGCTCAAGCTCCCAGGCGACCCGCTTAATGTTTATCATCTTATGTCTCCTTACCGTGAGATATCTTTCCGCGATTGTGATCAGTATTTGATCATGTAACCGAACAGTTTGATATATTCGGATAACGCATAATGCACGTACGTCTTTTCACGCCACCAATACACGGGGTCGAAGTTTAAGCTTGGGGCTGCAACATAGGTCAAGGTTATGCCGGAGTGGCGATAAACCTTGTTAAAGGTGTAGCTGACGCGGCGCATGTGATAGGTACTCGAAACGACCAAGGCGGAATGAAACCCGCGCTCCTTCATAAGCTGCTCGGAGTAAACCGCATTCGTATAGGTACTTGTCGCTTGATACTCGGGGATGATCGCTGAAGACGGTACACCTGCTTGTATTACTGAATTTAACCGTATCTCACCGTAGCCATGCCCGTCTGTTCGAGTCACAATAATCCGATCCGCATACCCTTCCTGCATGAGCTGGACGGCTTTCTCCATTCTTCCTACGTCTCCGCTGAGAAGAATGATGACGTCCGCTTTCCTCGGAGCTTCATTCACGACGAGGAATCTGCCGAATAAATAGAAAAAGATGGCTGCTGCCATCAAAATCGTTACCAGTACAATGACAATTATCTTCTTAACCATCATTCCTCAGCTGATACGGACAAGTTATCTTTTCCTTTATCGATGTACGCCTCATCGTTAACCGAGACATTAGATTGAATCTGATTGCGAAGGGAATCTTCATCAAAGTGTACCGCCTCCGCTCCTAAGTGGTAATCCCAGATCATCACCTGGATGTAGTTTTTAGTCCCTTTTACATAAACTGCCTGCTTCGTTATTTCACTCGTCTGGATTTGTACCCCCGTGAAGTTGTTTCCCGAGATTTCATAGGGTAAATCCTGATGTCCGTCGAGATAAATACCGTAATTGGCATCTTTAATGAAAATTTGCGAGAAGTTGTTACCGTTGATCCAGATCTTATCCGGCTCTTGCACTGGCTCTGTTCGGAAATAAATCGCCTTCTCAAAGCCGGTAATATTCAGGCTGTTCGCATCCACCCAGCTCACATGATCCGAGCCCTTCTCGGCATGAAAGAATATGCCGTTTCCGTAACCCGGACGGCCAACGATCTTCATATCCGATATACGAGCCGTCTTCAAAGTGCCTGAGAATTGCTCTGCACCGTCAAGATAGATGGCAGACTTGCTATACCCTTTGAAATCATAGGTATAGATAATGCCGCCGTTTACCGCTGAATTCCGGAGCAGCTCAATGACATTCACATTCTTCACCGGAATAAGCATCGTGCCTGAGTTGAGCCGAAGCGTAACGGAAGGCTTCACGATGATTGTCTTCCGCAAGTAATACTTGCCCGCTGGGATTGATAAATCACCTCCCCCTTTTGCTGCCGTCTGATCAATCGCTTGCTGTATATCGGTGTCACTTAATTGTGCTGAATTCGCTGTTTCCTGTGCGATAGCCACCTTCGCAACGGACGTGACAGGCGTATGATCAGGGGAATGGACAGGAAACCTGTAATATGCGACCGCACACGCACTGGCGATGATTAAACCGCTGATATAGACCGTTCTCCTCTTCATTCCCTCTCCCCGCTGTCCTCAGTTTGGCTTATCTAGCCCCTTCACCAGTGAAGATAACACGCACAGTCTTTGTCAGGATTAGGAGATCGAACCAAATAGATAACTTCTGAATGTAGTGCATATCCAGCTCCAGCTTCTGCTTAGGTGTAATATCGTAGCCTCCATTTACCTGCGCCCAGCCTGTTAATCCTGGTTTGACGACAAGTCTGTTCACAAAACCGGGGATTTCACTGTTAAATTGATATGTGAAATACGATCTCTCCGGCCTAGGTCCGACGATGCTCATTTCACCTTTGATGACGTTCAGTAATTGAGGAAGCTCGTCTATTCGCGTTTTGCGTATGAAAGCCCCTACTCGCGTCACTCTGGAATCGTTCTTAGTTGCCCATTGAAAGCCGTTTGCTTCCGCGTTCTTGACCATGGAGCGGAGCTTAATTACCTTGAAGCTTCTCCCCATTAAGCCGACACGTTCCTGTATGTAGAAAGCAGAGCCCGGAGACTCCAAAATAATGGCAGCCGCAAAGACGGCTATAATCGGTGCCGCTGCGATAAGCCCAATAACCGAGAGAAGCAGGTCCATGCTTCGTTTGACGTACTGGACATATACACCTCGCTTGTTTTCTGCGCGCAAGATGGAGTAAAGGGGCTCGGCAGCATCTTGTTGATAAGAATTTCGAATGGCTTCTTCCGTCATCATCACTCACTCACCTCATCAGCTAATCAAAACTTTTTCATATAGCTCTGTGATTTTGCGGCAATCATAGTCCATCGCACGAACAAAACCATTACTTCCAATTTGCTCGTCCTGTAATCCCCTCAGCATACCTTCTGCTAGAGCTGATATATTCTCCCGTGGTACAAGCAGCCCGTACTCCAGTCGGCTCAATATATCTCGCGGCCCGCTCTCGCAATCTACCGAAACGATCTTGGCGCTGCAGGCCAGTGCTTCAAGCACAACATTCGGGAAGCCCTCGTATCGGGATGACAAGACGAAGAGATCCGCATGTTTCATATACAGGTAAGGATTTTCCGTAAATCCCGCAAAATGCACGTTCCGCGCAATACCCAGGGACTCCGCCAGCTGTGCAAGCTCGGATCGCAGACTCCCTTCCCCCAGTAGATACAAGTTGGAGTTCGGATGTTGGAGCGTGACGAGCTTAAAGGCTTGAATCAGCAAGTCGTATCCTTTTTGATACTCCAGTCTGCCAACAGAGACAATGTTCTTTCCGCTCGTCCCTAGGAAAGGATTGGGTCCGCGAGTGAGCTGTGAGATGGCATCGATATCGATCGGATTGTTGATGGTCTTGACTCGGCTTTCCTGCACGCCGGTAAATGCCAACAACTCGCTGCGCATCATATCCGATTGCGCGATAATACGATCCGCCTGCGAGTACAGCCTTCTGTACATCGTATGGTAGATCCATTTGCGATAAGAGCTGTAGGCGTGGAGCGTCTTGGAGGGCAAATTCGCTTCTCTAATGACCAGCTTGGTCTGCCTGCGAATGAAAGGCTTCGCCAGCAGCAAAGCCAAATTCAATTGCTCAAGCGTAGACAGAATGACATCCGGCTTCGCTTTGTTCACTTCCTTCAACAGCTTAGGCAGCATGTAACGCACCCTTGTTATGCCAAGATCGATGACCTCGACATCCTTCGGAAGAAGCTTCGTATACGGACCTGAGAAATTAGGCGTCATAAAGACAGGCTCTATTCGTTCCCTGTCAAAGTGCTTGAGAAGGTTGACCATGACCCGCTCCGCCCCACCTCCTTGCAGACTCGGAGTAAGCAGCATAAGCTTCGTTCTCATCTTCGAACTCCCTCCTGCTTAGGTATGAACGACCGCTTCAGGCGGTCCGGCTTGTGCCTTGGTCTTCAGATAATAGGTAATGCCCATGATGATGGAGAGCATCACCCAGTGGAATTTGCTGTAATACGAGACGTGCGCGATATCCCAGAAGATGAAGATGAGCAGCGTCGCTACACTGAAGAACCCAATATGGCTCTCGGCTTCTTTACGGCTCACTAGCTGCTTAAAGGCAACGATCAGCATGAAGATAAAGATCGAGTAATAGAGGATTAAACCGATCAGTCCATTGTTGCTAAGCAGCTCAAGGAAGTTGTTATGCGAGTAGGTTTGATAGTCTGTGAGATATCTGAATTGATCCGTACCCCAGCCGGTAATCGGCTTCGCCTCCCATAGCTTCAAAGCATCCCCCATCATGTTCGAACGCTCCGATAGGCTGCCGTCATTGACGCTCTTCCCTTGAAGCAGTTCGAAGATATTGCTAAGGCGCTTAAAGAACACAGACTCCTTCAACAGGAAGAACAGCTCCGTCAGTATGCCGGTTCCAATGAGGATAATGATAATTTTCTGCAGAAACTTAACCTTCAAGAAATATCTAAAGAGAATCATGAAACCTAGCATGAATACGGTCAGCATTGCTTTGCGAGAGCCTGTTAAGAAGACAATTTCATAGGAGAAGAGAAGCAGTAGAAGTACGCAGGCAGCCTTCAAAATGAACCGGCCAAGCGAGCGACCGCTGGTTGTTGGTTTCTTGATGAGGGTCTCCATGGCGAGGAGCATACCGATGGTTAAAGCAATTGCAAAGGTGTTGGGATTCCCTAGAAACGACGTCACGCGAAGCGCTTCGTTTGTATTCACAAGGCTGCCCATTTGACCCCACAAATCGATTGTTGCCACAATTAAAGCAGCCAAGAACCCAATTGTGATCGAACGGAAGTGGCCTTGGTAATTGACGATATTCACCATAATGAAGGAAATAAAGAATAGTTGGATGAGCGTGAACATCATATCGACGCTCTGGTCGGTCCATATCAGGCTTAAGGAGACATAAATGATGAAACAGAAGTAACATATTAATGGAAGAGGCATAACAAATTTAAATCCCTCAACACGTGTAACTTCGAAAATGAAGGAGCCGACAACCATGCAGGCACAGCCCTGCGGAATCCAGGACAACGAAGGGTTGAACGAGAACAAAATAATCGTAAATACGAATACTGCTAAACAAATATCGGTTAATACTAAACGTTTGCCAGCCGCCATGGTATTGGTCATGATTAGCCTCCGTATTTTTTCACTCTTTCTTTACTGCCCTTAAGCATCGATGCGATCAGATACACATTGAATACGACACCTACTAAAGTAAACATGGCAATACATTTTACAACTGAGAAATAGGTGCCGCCTACGAACAGAGCCCCAAACCGAGCTGCCAGGAGAAGAGTTTCATAGATTAGCAGCCTTCTTTGCAAGCCGAATACGGTCATGAGTACTAATGCTGGCGCGCTAATAAAGGATAGAAACATCCAGATTACCATCCAGCTCGCATAGACACCGGCCTCCATCCACTGAGCGCCAAGCACAATTTTGAATAATTGGGGACCGAAGAAGATGATGAACAGAGAAGGTAATAAGGCAATTAAGGCAAGCGTAATCGTAAACTTGATGAACATTTGACGCATGTCGATTTCGCCTTGCTTCGCCTCGCTAATCCGCTGCAGCAGCACCTGTCTCACCGATTGTGCGACAAGTGTTACCGGGAACTGAATGAGCCGAAGTCCAAGCGAGTACAGGCCAATAACCGCCGATCCGTAGAAATAACTAAGCATGAAGATCGGTAAATTCTGTGACAGGGAGTTAACGAGTGTTTGAGGCGTGCTGTAAAATGGAAACTCGGAATACTTTCTAGCTGTTTGCTTCAGCTTCTCTATGCTGAAACTCTTAATGAAGAGGTTCGAGCTTTCTCTCCATGTCCGGACTATCCAGAGCACGGTCGCAATTAATTGGCCGGCAATCTGACCACCAATGAGCCCCGAGGATGCAAGCCCTGCTGCTCCGGCCGCGATTTGTGTTGTAGCGATGCTGCTTGAGCGTCCAACAAGCGACATCGACATCCGCTTATACTGCTTCTGTCTCGTACTCCAATTGTTGAGAACCTGATACAAGCCTGTCGCACAGACACTGACCGGTACCCAAATCAACCACGGCTTCAGTTCTGGAGAACCGAGCATAGCCGTAATGGAATCACCAAAAAAGAGACTTACGAATGCTAGAGTAAGGCTAAGCAGACCAATAATGATGCAGGACAGTATGGAAATCCGTGTCGCTTCATCCTCTTCTTTAGGCAGCACAATTGCGATCTCATACCGAAATGCCGAGACCACAGAGAAGATCGTGACAATTGATAAATAGAGCGAGAACACACCAAGCTGTTCAGGCTGATAGATTCGGCTTAATATAGGTACGATGATCATCGCTATGACCTGAGCAATTGCCGTACCAGACATGACCACAGATACGTTGCGGATAAACTTATTGCTCATCCACCCCTGTAATAGGGGAGCTGTTCGACTGCTGATGATTTTCATATGGTTTTCCTCAATGTTTAATTGTGGATAGCATTGACTATATGTCCTCTTACCACACCCTTGACGATCAACGTCTAAGGCTTTTGTTCCCACAGCGTGGTCGAGTGCCTACAGTGATAAGGGTGCAGTAGGCATTACCCTGAGACATTTCATTTTATTAAGTTACATTTTGTATCATTGTATCCAAACAGATTTCCCTTAATTCGCTAGCCTGCGACGGCTGACATTGTTGAGTACGGCTCCAACAATTCGGGCATTGACCTGCTCCATCATTACCTTGAGCTTCAATGCCTGGTCCATCCTCACCTTGTCATCTTTAATGACTAGCAGTGCGCCATCGCTCATAGAAGCAACGATTTGGGCATCGGACCATTCCATTGCTGGCGGTGTATCCACGATAATGACATCGTACTCTTCTTTAAGCTTCTCAAGAAGGTTTGCGATCTGGTTAGAAGTCAGCAGCTCAATCGGATCGACGACATTCGGGCCTGAAGAAATTAGAAACAAATTTGGAATCATGGTATAGCGAATAATCTCGCTCTTCTCAAACCGATCCCGCAAAATATTCGTTAACCCGTTGCTATTCGAGAGGCCGAACACTTTATGTAGAGCCGGCTTTCTAAGATTCGCATCAATTAACAGCACTTTCTTGTTCTTCTGCGCGTAGGAACGAGCCAGGTTTACGGCGACTGTCGTCTTTCCTTCCGCTTTCCCAGTCGAAGTGACGGTAAGCATCCTGCACGATTCGTCTGCCATGATGTGATCCACTCTCGTTCTGATCTTCCAGCAAGCTTCAAGGATCGGCGAAGAATTGTTATTATTCGACTTTTTACTGGTTAATGGCCACATAAGAACGCTCACCCACCTTTTCTTCTGTAGTACGAACCACCTGGGCTACTTCTTCCTTCTTCATCTTCGGAATGACGGCCAGAACGGTCAGGCCAAGCACCTTCTCAATTGCTTCTTCCGATCTCACTTTATCGTTCAGGAAATCTCTCAGAAGCACGAACGACAAGCCGATTAGCGATGAAAGGACAAATCCAATGGCCATGTTAACAACGTTATTCGGTTTGACTGGAGCCGGTTGAGGCAAGTAGGCAGCTTCGTCCAGAATCGAGACGTTGTTGATATTCATAATTTTTGGAATTTCTTGAACCAGGACGACGGAAACAGCGTTGGCGATTTGTACAGCTTTGTTGTAGGAGTCATCTCTGACATTAACGGACATAATTTGATTGTTGGAGGAGTTCACTTTCACTTTAAGAATCAGCTGCTCTGGTGTCAGGTTTAGTTCCGGATGAGCCTGGACGACTTTCTCCATCAGCCCTGGCGTCTTTACAATGTCGCGATACGTCTCGATGAGCATGACGTTCGCAAGCAGCGCATCATAGTTAACGAGCCTTCCGTCTGTTTCACCATTCGACTTCAGCACGAGCTTGGCTGACGCTTCATACACCGGCTTAATATAATAGACACTGAATGCTCCGACTGCTGATGTACCGATCAGGACAAAGACGACAATGAACCACAGCTTTAATTTAAGCACTTTTAGAACTTGTTTTAGTTCCATTCCGAACCTCTTCTCACTCGTAATATGTTACAAACAGTATCGAACAATTTAAATTTTATGTTACAAATTGTAACTTGTCAACTGTATTCTTTTAGTTTAACCCCGGTTTCGTTACCGACCTTCTGCTTCGTCTGCTGCTGCGGAATTCCAATGCCAATTCGGCCAGCGATGAACGGTCCGAAGCGGAATTTGTTCAGCACATGCGTAATGCCCATGGAGCCGAGAATCGAGACTGCGCAGGCCAATACGATAAACAGGAGCAGGCGCGGCAATGAATACTGATCAGGGAACAACTGGCTAACCCCGAACAAGAAGAACCTTGTCAGCAAGAATATACCGAACGAATATTGGCTTACTTTCACTAGTACAGTCGGGATCCGGCTCCATTTACTAGAGAAGTGCAGGAGAATAAAGATCATCCCCGTCGTGTATAGCAGAACATCGAATCGTTTGGAATAAAGCCTTTCAATAACTCCAGTATGGTACAGTACCTCCATGGCTGCTGCCGCTAGAACGAGAAGCGCGAACACCCATTTGATTCGTTTTCCTAGCTGCGCGGCAAAAGTTTCATAGTATCTTCCGCAATAGAAAGCGAGCGAGAAATAGGCAACCCATGCGAAGGCTGGTACTTTATTCATAAAGCTTACAATGTAATAGTTCCCTATCGGCAGTGATTCCAGGTCAAACAGATTAAATACCGCAAGATAGAGAACATTGAGCCCAATTGTGCAAATGAGCACCGATTTCATGGAAAACCGGCGAACCATCCATTTATCAAACGCTAAATGCAGCAAGTAAAATTGAAAGACAACGAGCAGGAAGTAGCCGAAAAAGTCCGCGAGAAAGAAGTTCTTGGCTAATTCGTAGAGATAGAGCTTTAGCGACGGATTATCATGCTCAACCATCAAGTCCACGAAGGAGAACAAGATGGCCATTGTAACGTAAGGAACGAGGATATACTTGGCTCTCTTCCTAAGAAATCCGGACGGAGTCCCGCTCCGGTAGGCGCGCGCCAGTATAAACTCCGATATAAAGATAAACATCGGCGTGGAGAATAACAGCAGCATCTGAATGGTTTCGATGATTGCTGGTGTCCACGTGAAGCGCGCTGCATCAGACAGCTTGAAGTGTGTAAATGCCGCATCAAGCGCGTTAAACGTCACGATGCCCAAGCACGCAATGCTTCTTAGGACGAACATCTCTTTAATGACCTTGGATTCATCCTTCATTGTTCTCACCCATTCTCGAAGGGATCAACTAAGAGCCGACTTAAGTTCATGCTCTTGTGTGATCTTGGACAACCGGTAACGGTACGTCTTCCACAGACCTTCTTCCAAGCATACTTTAGGCGCCCAGTCTAACATCCGTATGGCTTCCTGATTGTCAAGGACGCTATGCTTGATATCGCCTGCACGAGCTGTACGGTACTCCACTCTTGACTTCATGCCGCAGCAATCCTGCAGGCTCGTCACGAGTTCATTGACACTTAGCGGATACGCCGTACCTACATTGGCAATGACGTTCTCTTCCGCGTAAATGGCTGCGATATTCGCATCGGCAATGTCCTCGACGAAGATGAAGTCTCTCGTTTGCTCGCCATCTCCATAAATGACAAGTCGTTCCCCGCGCAGCAGGCGATCAACGAAAATCGCAACTACGCCGCCTTCGCCGTCACTTGCTTGGCGCGGACCATACACATTGGCATAGCGCAGTATCGCATATTCCATTCCATAGAGCTTGGAGTACGTACGAATGTACAGCTCAGGCACGTATTTGGATACCCCGTAGCCGGACATTGGGTGCTTCGGATGCTCCTCATTGATCGGGACAGCCTCAGGCATACCATAGATGGCAGCAGAGGAAGCATAGACAAACTTGCGCACCTCGTACTTCACAGCCAGCTTCAGCAAATTAACGGTAGATAAAATGTTAACGGAGGCATCCTCCATCGGCTCATTAATGGAATATTGAACGTCTGTTTGTGCTGCTTGATGCACAATGACATCTGGCCGCTCCTTTGCCAGAATCGCTTCCATTTCATAGGATCTGACATCCGCATGATAGAAACGGGCTCCAATCGGTATATTATCGAAGTCTCCTTTCGATAGATTATCAACGACGACCGTTTCCCAGCCCTGTTGAAGACAGCGTTCAACAATATGAGAGCCAATAAAACCGGCGCCACCTGTGATAAGCACTTTTGTAGGATTCATCGTTTCGATCAACCTCTCCTAATGGTTTGGGTCTAGCGGCGATGCCTCTTGTCAAGCAAGCTATACGGTTGTCTTCTCCGAGCGCTTCTCGCGTCTATACACCTCATGCAGCAGGCCCATCGCTTCCTCGCGCAGATCTGGCCTTTCCAACGCGAAATCGACGGTCGCTCGCAGAAAACCTATTTTGTCGCCAACATCGTAACGAATCCCTTTGAACGGATAGGCCATAATCGGCTTCTCCCGATTCAATAAACGCAGTGCTTCCGTGAGCTGTACCTCTTCGCCCGGATTCGGTCTTAGCTGCTCAATATGATCAAAAATTTCCGGTTCCAGGATGTAGCGGCCCATAATGGCATAAGCGGACGGCTCTGTTCCGAGCGGCGGCTTCTCAACCAAGTCTCGAATCTTGATCGCCTCATGCAGCTGGCGTACACTTGCAGGTGCAATTACGCCATACTTGTGCAGCTCCTTCTCCGGAACCTTCTGAACCCCTACAATGGACGTCCCGTATTTGTCATACGCATCGGTCAATTGCCGCAGACACGGAACCTCCGATTTGACAATATCGTCGCCCAGCAGCACCGCAAACGGTTCATTCCCGATAAACTTCCGTGCGCTCCAGACGGCATGCCCGAGACCGAGCGGCTCACCTTGCCTGATATAGTGCAAGTTAGCCAAATCAGAGATGCGGCGAATTTCGTTGTATTCGCTCCGCTTGCCCTTAGCGAGCAGCGCTTCCTCCAATTCAAGCGAACGGTCAAAATGATCCTCAATAGCCCGTTTACTGCGACCGGTGACGATCATGATATCTTCAATACCTGAGCGCACCGCCTCTTCGATGATGTACTGGATCGTCGGTTTATCAACAATAGGGAGCATTTCCTTCGGCTGAGCCTTCGTCGCGGGAAGGAAGCGAGTACCAAGCCCTGCTGCGGGAATAATCGCTTTTTTCACTTTCATTCTCATCAGACTCCTTACTTACTTCTTAATTTTTATTGATACAATTTGTATCTATACGCACACAAAACTACACTTTCCCGTGCACCATCCACTATTAACTAACGATATAGTTATAGTTCGCCTCTGTGTTAACTGTCGCAGTTCGACCGATTGAATGGTATTCAATCTGATGCTCTTGCATGATGGCTGGCGAGTAGCAGTTTCGTCCGTCCACGATGATCGGTTTCGCCAGAAGCTGGCGAACCTGATTCAAGTCCATAGACGTGAATTCGTTCCACTCTGTAACAATCATACAGGCATCGCAGCCGGAAATCGTTTGGTACACACCTGTACCATATTCCACACTATTCCCGAACCACTTCCTGGCCTCGGTCATAGCAACAGGATCATACACGCGCACATGAGCTCCAGCGGCGACTAAAGCTGGAATGAGCGCTAACGATGGTGCATCACGCATATCATCGGTGTTGGGCTTGAAAGCTAAACCGAGGACAGCGATCTTCGTTCCGTGCAAATCCCCTAAGGCTTGAACTAACTTGCGAAGCAGCATATACTTCTGCTCTTCGTTCGTATGAATGACCTCTTTCAACAACCCGAATTCATACCCGGCCTGATCAGCCATCCAACTCAGCGCATGCGTATCCTTCGGGAAGCATGACCCGCCATAACCGATGCCAGCGCGTAAGAACGCAGAGCCGATACGGCTATCCGAACCGATGCCCCTTGCCACGTCCTCCACGTCAGCGCCATAGCGCTCACATAAATTCGCAACGGCATTAATAAAAGAAATCTTCGTCGCGAGAAATGCGTTAGCTGCGTATTTTATCATCTCCGCACTCTCAGGACTAGTAAAGTGCGTTCTCGTACCGAGCGGTTCAAAGCAATCCGCGACTAGCTTAGCAGCTTCCGGCCGGATAGCGCCTACAATGCAGCGCTCCATCTTCATAAAGTCAGCGACTGCTGAGCCTTCACGTAAAAACTCAGGGTTAGAAACGACATCAAACGGAATATGTGGATCTGGCATCGCCATGCGTATCCAGTTTTCTACGTTACGTCCTGTTCCAAGTGGAACTGTGCTCTTGATAACAATCGTCTTGGAGACGGTCAGATGACGACCAATCAGTTCTGCTGCAGCCCGAACGTAGCTTATATCAGCCGCTCCTGTTTCCGACATAGGCGTTCCTACAGCAATAAACAACAATTCCGATTGCTCAATGGCAGACGCAATGTCGGAGGTGAACGATAACCGTCCAGCGGTAACATTCTCTGCTACCAATGCCTCCAGTCCAGGCTCATAGATCGGAATGCTTCCCTGCTGGAGCAATTCGATCTTGTCAAGATTCGCATCGCAGCATTGTACTTGATGACCGATATGAGCCAAGCATGTGCCGTTCACAAGCCCCACATACCCTGTACCAATCATGGCAATTGTTCTCATCATCTAATCCCCTCTATTGTTCTGTCTTTCTGTACCCCGTCAATGTAGTCTCTTTAATATCATAGAAAGATTTATACCAGGACACGAATGCGCCCAACCCGTCGTCAAGAGAGGTTTCTGGCTTAAACCCGATTCGCTCCTCTAAAGCTTTGGTGTCAGCAAAGGTCACCTCAACATCTCCTGGGTGCATCGGGCGATAATCAATACGAGCTGATCTGCCTAAGTGCCGCTCAAGAAGAGTAATCATATCAGCCAACTTCTCTGGGCTATGATTGCCAATATTGTAGATTCGGTAAGGGGCGCTGCTGCTTCCAAGCTGGGGCGGGTTGCCATCCCAATCGGAGTTTGGCGAAGGCGAGCACGGTATTAACCGGACGATTGCCTGGACGACGTCATCGACATAAGTAAAGTCACGCCACATCTCTCCATTGTTGAAGACCGTAATCGGCTTGTCGTCCAGAATGGAACGCGTGAACGAGAAGTATGCCATATCCGGCCGACCCCAAGGACCATATACGGTAAAGAACCGCAGCCCTGTTACAGGTAAACGATAGATATGACTGTACGAATGAGCCATCATCTCATTCGCCTTTTTAGTAGCCGCATACAAGCTGACTGGGTGGTCGGTCGTATCCTCTTCAGAGAAAGGGACTTTCCGATTAGCTCCGTAGACGGAGCTTGACGACGCATAGAGCAGATGACCAATTTGGTGGATTCGACACATTTCAAGTATGTTGAGAAACCCCGTCGCGTTAGAATCAATGTACGTTTGTGGATGCTCCAAACTGTACCGGACTCCTGCTTGTGCGGCCAAGTGAATGACGGCATCAAAGCGATGAGCTTCGAATAGCTGTTCTAGTTCCGGCCGGTTCTCTAGCGATTCTTTCACAAAGTGAAATCGGTCGCGCCCCAGCAAGTTAGAAAGGCGCGCTTCTTTCAGCTCTACATCGTAATATCTGTTCATATTATCGAAACCAACGACTGAATACCCCATGTCCAATAGCTTATTGGTGACGTGGAAGCCGATAAAACCGGCGGAGCCCGTTACCAGGATACGCATACTCATTCACGCTCCATTTCTTAAATAAGAGAGTTACATACACTGTCGCCGCCGACTTAGGTATGACTGACAGCGTCCATCTGAAATATAAACCTAAATTACGATACAAATTGTAACAAGTCAAGTTAAATTTATGCGGAAACCAACCTATTGTGACACAATGTATCATTTTCCCTCTATTATTTTTTCTTCTGTTCTTTTATGCGAAAATACAATTGACATGATACAAATGGTATCGTAGTATGAATGTGGATACATAATGTATCAATATAATGTTTTATTGATTGGTTTTATTCTTCTCGCTGCTATATGTTCGAATAATAATTACAGTAACACTTATTGGGACGCCGATTGAACTTTACATTGGAGAAGGGGTTGAATAGGGTGTTACATATTGGTAATGCCATTGCTGAACTACGAGAATCCAGAGAAATTACGCAAGAAGACTTAGCTAAAACACTGGGGATTGCCAGATCCACTCTGTCCCATTATGAGAAGAACAGAAGAAAGCCACCTCTCGATATTATTGTTTTGTTAGCCAATACATTTAATATTACAGTTGAACAAATTATTAATTTTCATAAACGCGAAATATAGCCTACTATCCCTCATTATCGCTGCGTGCTTCTTGGTTCGGCAATACTGCTGATTTAGACGGATTGCCGAATCGCCATCGCTTAACCGCCATCGCTCCATTTGCTAACCCCTCTCTTTTTCACGCCTATTTCATAGAAGAAGCGTCTCGTCCCGCACGAACTCTACTATTTTGGCATACGCTGTACTAAAGTGAGGTGACTGCATTCTAACTATTTCCATTCCATCAGCTTTGCTGATTCCACTAACTCCTATAACAACTCGCACCTCATTCAATTCAATGGGCGGCTTAACCGATGCTTGAGGACATCATGTGCCGATTTCAATTGGTTACGCGAGAATGGAGGCAAAGTGTTGAGTACGAATGGCGACATGCAGAAATCTACCTATGATACGAATCGAAATGGAGTTGTAGATAAGGCTGAGAAGCTTGCAACACCAAGGAAAATCAAGCTAGATGGTGATGTGACCGGGAGCGCTACTTTTGATGGTTCTGATAACGTCACGATAAAGACAACCGTTGTCAATGCGGGAACCGGTAACGGAAACGGTGACATGTTGAAGAGTGTTTACGACACAAATAATAATGGCGTTGTTGATCAGGCTGCCAAGCTGCAAATAGCTCGCGTCATATCACTGGATGGAGATGTTACAGGCTTTGCTGCATTTGATGGTTCTGCCAATATTACCATTACAGCATCGATCCCGTCTGCTTCATCGAGTGCTGAAGGCTTAATGAGTGCGGCGGATAAATCGAAATTGGATGGAGTTGCACCAGGGGCGAATAACTACGTCCACCCTGCTACTCACCCAGCTACCATGATCGTCGAGGATTCGACGCACCGGTTTGTTACAGACGCAGAGAAAGCAAACTGGAATTCATCGACAGGCGGCAGCGGCAGTGGAGATATGCTTAAATCGGTATACGATACGAATAACAATGGCGTTGTCGATCAAGCTGCAAAGCTGCAAACAGCTCGTACCATTGCATTAAGCGGCGATGTTACCGGTTCTGCTGTGTTCGACGGTACAGCCAATATTAATATCGTGGCATCTGTTCCTGCTGCTACCCCAAGTGCAGAAGGTCTCATGAGTGCTGCAGACAAATCCAAGTTGGACGGGATCGCAGCAGGTGCGAATAACTACGTCCACCCTGCTACTCACCCTGCTACCATGATTGTCGAAGATGCTACGCACCGTTTTGTAACCGATGTAGAGAAAGCAGCGTGGAATGCGGCGACCGGCAGCGGCAGTGGAGATATGCTCAAATCGGTGTACGATACGAACAATAACGGCGTTGTAGATCAGGCTGCAAAGCTTCAGACTGCACGAAGCATTACACTGGCAGGTAGCGTTACAGGTTCTGCATCCTTTGACGGTTCGTCTAATATTACAATCAATACAACAGGAAGCTCCGGCAGCGGCGCCAATCTTCTGGTTAACTGGGTGAACGTGAAGAACTTTGGAGCATTAGGCAACGGCGTGGCTGACGATACAGTGGCCATCAATGCTGCTATGAGCTCGTTACCAGCATCCGGTGGTACGGTCTATATTCCTGAGGGCACTTATATGATCAACGCAGGGAACCCGTACAACCCGGTAACAAACGCGACCTGTATTTCGCTTCGAAGCAACGTCACTGTCATACTGGCAGAAGGCGCTACACTGAAAGCGATCACGAATGCGTTCAATAACTATGCCATATTTCTTGTAAGAGCTGTTTCAAATGTAACAATTGAAGGCGGCGTCCTGCAAGGCGAACGGTATACGCATACCGGACCTGTTGAAGGCCAAGTTGGGGTTGGCGTTTGGCTTGAGGGAGCAACCAATGTAACTATTCGCGATACGACTTGCAAAGAGTTCTGGGGCGATGGGATCTATACGCGTTTCCATACCACGCTTGGAAATACCAAGAAGGTGAGCGTAGAGAATGTCTCGTTCATCGATAACCGCAGACAGGGCATCTCGATCTGCGCCAACGAGAACTTCCGAGTCATCAACTGCTCCTTCGAAACAACGCAAGGAACAGATCCAGCTGCAGGTATAGATATTGAGCCAGAGCTCGGCGGAACAGTAAAAGACGTTATCATTGTGGGGAATGTCTTCAAAGGCAACAAGATCGGAGTTCAAGCGCTTGGCGATTCCAGCGCGACAATCAACGGCAACGTCTTTGACGGCAACACCATGTGGGGAATTTACCTTGCATCCTCGTCGCGGTACTATTCCGTAACAGGGAATATCATCTTCGCAAGCGGTAACTATGGCATCTATGTCAATACGTCGACAGACAATACTATCAGCGGCAACGTGGTATACAACAATGGCTCTCATGGTATCTATCTGCTGAACAGTGCTAACCGTAACGTTGTGACAAGCAATAGATGCTACGGCAACACCGGCGAGGGCATCTCGGTATACAACTCCATTGACAATACAATCAATGACAATAACTGCACGAATAACACAGGCCGCGGCATTAACATCGAGAACAGCACTGACAACTCCGTATCCGGCAATACGTGCTCGAGCAACACATCGTCAGGCATCTATCTATGGAAGTGTAAGTATACGGTAGTCGATGGCAACCGCTGTGCGAAGAACGGTCAACATGGCATCTTCGTTCGTGGCGATTCGGCTAATGATACGAACAACAATTCCATCATAAACAACCAATGCAAAGAGAACAGCCAGTCGGCTAACCTTGGTTATCAAAATATCTTCCTGAGCAGCGGAGCAGCCGGCGCAAATGCGACCAACAATGTTCAGAACAACATGTGCCGCGCAGGATCGCTCGCGAACAAACCGCAATATGGCGTCTTGATAAGCTCCAATACGACCGCAACAATGTTGAAGAACAACGATCTTCGTAACGGTGGCGGAACTGGCGATCTGTCAGATTCCGGAACAGGTACACTTACAACGTAAAAAGACCAAATAAGACCAAATAAAGAAGACCTTACCGAATCAGGTAAGGTCTTCTTTTATATTAAGAATAGATTTCGGCACGCGCTGCCCTACACATCGCTCCGCCCCGGTCCACTCTCTCCCTTACCATCCAACAGGTCCCTGCTCCGCTCTTCCCTGTTCGGGAAATGATCGAACGGCTGCGACGGCAGTGTCTGGTACCAGTAAGCGACCGCGCTGTAATCATCGCTCAGCTCGAAGTACCGGTGATCGTCTTCCTCGGAGGCGCCGGCAGCACGGTAGTGGACCAGGCGGTCGCCGAAGTACCTCTCCGCCTTGTCAATCGGGCCGTAGCCGATCTGCTGCACCGTCACCTTCAAGCTGTCTTGGAAATAAATCGGGTCCCGCACATGGAACCGGTAGATCGAATACAGTCCGTTCTCGCCATCGACGAGCGGTGCGCCTTGATACGGCGTGAGCACCTCTTCAAGCCCCCAGGCGGAGCCCATATAATCCTCCGCGCCGGTACCGCATATCGTCGGGTAATCGGAATCCCCGTCGATGTAGAACTTCACTTCGCCTTCGCCCCACCAGCAATCGCGGTAGATGCTGCGCACGCCGAGCGTCGTGCCAAGATATACGCCTTGGCCCTTAATATGGTCAGCAATGACGAAGTCCTCGTGCATCGGACACGGATTGTTACGCCGGAACCGGGCATGGAAGCAGCCGGCCTGCTCGTCCAGCTCGTCGCCAACCGTCGCGTCGATCTGGTAGAACAGCATCGCAACGTCGCTGCTAGAATCGTTCTCGATCGTAATGACCGCCTTCTTCCGGAAAGGCATCGGAATCCAGCAGTTGAGGCCTTTGCCCGCTTGCATCGAGACGCAGTCGGATTGCATCTTGACCTGCCGTCCATGCGCGACGCCGAAGAAGTCGCCGATCGGCGCCTCTACGCTTGGATGCTCCTGCCCATCCCAGTACATACGCAGGATGACGTTGCGCATATGATCCGCATTGCCAGGCGGCAGCGTCATCCAAATATGCCGCACGACGCCTGGCCCGTCGCAATTCAGCAGCTCAATTGTCTGCCCCTGCCTAAAACCCACGATACATGGCGCTCCCTTGCGCCCGTTATTCGCTTGCCCGCCGCTGCCGACAGCTCCCGACCTGTTCTCGGCTGTAAATGCCCTGCTGCTCGTCTTCCTCAACTGATACATCATACCGACATCCTCCTCATAAAAAGCGCTTACCGCTATCATAATCGATTCAGAGTATGGTGGGTACTAGGATCATTGTCACCAGACCGGAGGAAATTTGTCTGCTTCAGCCTTCACTACTAAGTGCCGATACTTCGCAGTCCTAGCCTTGGAGATCGGGACCGAGATATCTCCCGCTCCCTTGAAATACGCGTCATTCCCGTACGGACCAACTACGATCCGGTCGATAAGCGGCACGTTCACCAAGTAGGACGGATTGAACAGGACGAAGCCAAGCGTCGACAGCATATCCTTGTAGGCGGACAAGTTGCCCAATTGCAAGTACGTTCCATCCCGCGTCACGAACATCGGAATTCCTGCCTTATAGCTCGATCTCCCATATAGGCGAGGCGTTACGCCCATATACAGAACGTCGGCTGTGATGTTCAGGTTTCTGCAGACGACCTGATTGTTCTCCGGTTCCGTCTTTACGCAGTAGACATGAATGGGTTCCCCTGTGCCATTCAATCGTGTCTGTGTCGTTAGTCAATTCACAGTTTCACCTCCTATGCTCTAGCTGCAGTAAGGATCATTTTTTAGTATATATTCACATTTGGTGATTGTAAATAATGTAAATCACATTACGAGACCGACCAAAACTCGTCCTTCTGTTGTAAGATATAATATCAGGTGATTAGCCCATAGCTGATGGAGGTGCTACTGCTGCGTACATTCGGAGAACGACTCGCATATTTGAGGTACAGGAAAGACTTGTCCCAGGAGGAGTTTGCGAAGCATCTTAATATTGGAAAAAGCACCTTGGGCATGTATGAGACGAACAAGCGTGAACCCGGCCATGAAATGACCGCCCAAATCGCCGCTTTCTTCGAGGTGAGCGTGGATTGGTTAACGACAGGCAAGGAGTTCAAGCATAAACCGATGTCAGCCACGCAAGAAGAGATTGTGATTAAGGATCTCGTTGCACGCTACAACATCAACCTATCGAATCCCCGCACGAGAGAGAAGCTGGAGAAAATTATTCAGCTTGTTTTTGACGACTTGCAGTGAGGAGTGCCTGAATGAGCTGAATGAGCTCTTCGCTAGACACATCGCGCAATTCAGGAATTTCTTTCATCAGTTCTTCAACCGCTCTACGAAGCTCTTCCATCTCGCCCGTCCCCTATCTGCTATGAACTTCTATTACTAGTATAAGAATGAAGCGCGAGATTTGAAATATCGTTTTAAAGTGGTGGAAAATGCTTGACAAACTAGGAGCTGATCAAATTGACCTCACCTGCAGCGTCGACGACTTTTACCCATAAATCACTTGCTTCCTCCTGCTTCAATCAAGTTTGGGATTTGCTAGATAAGGCAGACCGTTCCGCCAGCGACACTGAGACGATGGTACATCTGTGCCACAGCTCGTTCTGGCACTGGACGCAGGTGCCCGAGCATACACAGACGAATTTATCGATCGGCTATTGGCAGCTCGCACGCGTGTATGCCGTGATTGGCAGCGGCGAGCAAGCGCTGGCTTATGCGAACCGATGCATCGAGGTTAGCGAAGCTGCCGAGCTCGAGCCGTTCTATATCGCATACGGCTACGAAGCCGCCGCCAGAGCTTATGCCGTGATGAACCAAGCAGATCAGCAGCGCGAGGCTGCGGAGACAGCGGCTCGCTATACGGAGCAGGTCGCAGATGCCGAGAGCAAGAGCTGGCTGCTGAAGGATTTGGCGACTATCTAGTACAGGGTGACCGTGAAAAAAGACAACAAATAACCCCTTGGCCATCTTGGTCAAGGGGTTTGTTTTATAAGCAATGGCATGTGGTCCGCGTTCACCCCCAGTCGGCAAACGAACTGCGACTCATGATGAGAGGCTGCATTGGGAGAAGCTACATGGGGAGAAGCTACATTGGATAAATCCTCATTTGGTTCAAAATAACGGCTTTGCGGGAGCTATAGTGGACTTATCCACTCATTTTCGGCGGAATAGGCCTATATCACGAGTTTCACGAGAAAATGATTGGACTTTTCCATTATAGGTGGCCGGTTCGAGCGTTTCAGCCCTTCTATAGTGGATAAAACCGATGTAGAAGGGTGCAGACAAGCCGCGGCGCCAAGCTTGGTTTGCATCACCTCGCTCTCCGCCCCGCTAAATCCGTGCCAGCAAAATCTCCCTCATCACCGCTTTGTCCAGCTGAACCGGACTCTGCTTATTATTCGACGCCGCGATGACCGCGTCCAGGTTGTCCGCAGTCACTCCATACGCGCCAAGCCTCGGGATTTGCAGCGTTTCGGTCCATGCCTCTAACGTCTCGACTAACCGCTCCAGGCAGCCAGCCGCATCCTCCTTCGGATGGCCGGTCACAAGCGCACCGACCGCTGCATACTTCGCCAAGCCTCTAGCAGCCACGCCGGCTGCCGCTCCTTCATCTGCGCGCAACTGCTCGATGTTGCGCTTCGTCACTTCCGCCAGCAGCGTCCCGCAGATGACGCCATGCGGAATCGGGAAGCTGCCGCCGAGCGGCGCAGCGAAGCCGTGGACGAGCCCAAGTCCGGCATGCGCGAGCGTAATCCCGGACATCATCGAGGCGTACGCCATCTGCTCATGCAGCCTCTCGTCCTGCCCCGCCGTCGTGCAGATCGGCAGCAAACTCCTGATCGCAGCTTCGATGCCGGACAGCGCCAGCGCATCGGTCATCGGCGATGCTTTGGTCGATACATACGATTCGATGAGCTGCGTTAACGCGTCCAGCCCGCTCGCGGCTTTCACTGATGCCGGGCAGCTCATCGTAATGCGGCCATCGACAATGGCGACGTCCGGAATGAAGCGATCATGACGCAACGATCGCTTGAAGCCGCCTTTTATCGAGATGACGGCATTCTTCGTCATTTCGCTGCCGGTTCCGGACGTTGTCGGGACAGCGATGAAGAAGATTTTGCTCCCATTATGAGGCCGGTATGCCGGCTGTCCTTCCAAATAATGCAGCACCGTATCGCCAGGCTCCGTCGTCAGCATCGCGGATACCGCTTTGCCTGCATCCATCGCGCTCCCTCCGCCAATGGCGACGACCGCATCAACCGAGATGCCACGGAAACGGCCAACCACATCGTCCACCCATTCCACCGTTGGCTCATGGTGAATGTGCGCGGTATCGGTTACGATGCCAGCGGCAGCGAGCGAGTCTGCAACCATTTTCCACGCATCCGCATTAGACTGCTGGAATCCGCCCATCACAATCAAAATGCGCCGCGTCCCTGCAGGCAGCACCTCCGCCAGCTTATGAAGCATCCCGCTTCCGAACTGAATCTGCGGCGTTCCTGTAAACGTGAAAGCCACCCCGTCCCATTCCTTGTTACCCGCCATTCGGCAACTCCTCCACCCCTGTTAGTTGTATGGCCAGACACAATCCTCCGGCCGTTTATGAGGCAGGAAGCCCCGAAAATATGTCGTCCGCAGCTGATGCATATCCGTCCGATCGAGGTAATCGACCTGGCAGCAAAGCCGCGGTTCAATCCACTGTGTATCCGTCTGCCGATCCTTCTCCGTATGGAGCTGCTCCGCGATGGCCAAGAAAGCCTGCTTGTCCGCAAGGCTGAGGCCATCTGCCACCGTGCCGACAGGTTTATTACGCAGCGAGCGAAAATGAAGTCCAATGACCAGCGCAAACGGCTTTGTCCGATAGCCTAGAATAACAGCCTCCACCGTTCGAACATGCTTCACCGACAGCCATTCTGACGACCTAAAATCCAGCCGGTAGGCGGAATCCCGCCGCTTCGCAACGATCCCTTCCAGCCCCCGCTCCTTCGTCAGGTCGAACAGCGCCCGCCCTTGCCCCTCTATGTACATCGTCTTCGTAAGTACCGTCGAATCCATAACAATATCAGCGAGTCGTTCCTTTCGCCGCGTTAACGGCTCATTCAGATGCTCCCGCCCTTCCGAATAAAGCACGTCAAAAGCCACAAAGGTCGCCGGGTGCAGCAATGCCCCCTGCGCAATTGCGGCTGATTTGCCAAGCCGCCCGCGATGGTTGAAGTCATCAAAGATCGGCCGTCCGTCACGCAAACAGATGCCTTCACAGTCCAGGATCGCTGTGTCTGCCTGGATTGCTTTTGCCGCCTCCAGCAGCTCCGGGAACTTAACCGTCACGACTTGACCATACCGCGTATACGCTTCTATTCGATCTTGCCGCTTGTGAATCAGAATCCGCCCGCCATCATATTGAGGCTCGAATATAAACTGAACATCGTCGAACGCCTCTTTGCCCGTAATGGCGAGCATGGGCTTCAAAGGTGTAAAGAGCATGTCGCGCATCCCTCCCTATCACCATTGTCGCCGCATTCCATCCATAGCAAACAAACCTGCCAGACTACTAGTTCGAATCGCTGCCGATTACATAGCCGTTGCTCGTAATGTGGTCCTCGAAGATTCGCTGTATATTAGGGAACTCCTCGCGGCTCAGCCATGTTTCCGCGTCCCATACGTCGGAAGACTTCAGCGCCCGCGGGCAATGGATGAAGCATTCCTCAACCGTCACCTTCACGGCAAAATTCGGCTTTCTCCCATTCAGCGCCATGCTCTTTAACAGCGCTTCGTTGCGGATCATCTGAGCCTTGCCATTAATCCGAAGCACTTCATTCATTCCCGGCAAAATACAAATCATGCCGAGCCCCGGATTGGACAGCAGGTTGATCATCGAATCCACCCGTCTGTTGCCCATTCGCTCAGGGAATGCCAGGGTATGCTCGTCCAACACCTGCACGAACCCCGGCTGGTCACCGCGCGGCGATACATCGCACTGCCCGTCGCCATTCGCCGTCGCCATGAAGAAGAGCGGGCACTTCGCCAGATAGCTCCGAACATGATCGTCGATATGGTCAATCGTCTTCTTCACAACCGCCTCATGCGGAACGCCTACCAGCTCCCGCAGCTGATCAAGAGAATCAATGATTTCGTCTTCTTCGGGATTGTATTTCATATGGGGTTCGATTCCTTTCTGCTGAAAAATAGAAGATGCTATCATCCTACCCTGTGAGAGGGAGAATGACAAGTTCGTTCAGATCATGAGCCAATCGGGTAGGAGGCTACCCATTAGTTGAGTAGCCGACCTCCCACACCACCGTACGTACCGTTCGGTATACGGCGGTTCCTAAGTTTACGTTGTAACTTGTCGGTAGTAATCTGAAAAGAATAAGAATCCGAGTTCTTTGAGGGTATTGTTGTCGAGGGATTTGGAGAGGATCGGGCTATGGGAGGTTCTCCAGTAGCCCTTTCTTGTGTTGGCGTATTCCCATGCTTGTTTGGCGCGGATCCCAAATGCTTTTAGGTTCGTAAACCTTGTCTTCACTCGTTTCCATTGTTTCCAGTACACCATGCGGATTCGCCTTCTC
>NZ_QTTN01000052.1 GCF_003386535.1 Paenibacillus taihuensis | reverse complement strand
CCTCCAAGAGCTCCTTGTATAGGCTGTTTCCGCCCATTGAGATCAGGAGCTGCATAACCGTTTCAAAGGGTAACTTTTTCTTTCGCGTAAAGTCTTTTTCGGGGTTTTTGACATACAGTGCTGGTGCGGCTGACATTTCTTGAATAAGGGATGTCAGCTTTTGTTTTAGTGAATTCGCGTACGTATTCATGGGCGAAACCTCCTCGTTTTTTCAAGGGGCTTCGCCACACATTTTCAACTGCTTGTCAAGTTCTTTTACTCTTTTTCACGCAAAAAAGGAGCAGGCTATCTTTCGATAACCTGCTCCTTTGCATAGATATTTGGTTCAACACCTTAACTTAATGACATTGGCTGCTCGGTCCATCTTCGGGTGCTTCGGTATGGGCGGCAATTGAGCAAGCCCGCCGAATTGGAGAGGGCGGGCGTGTACTTTGTATCGCGCCGGACAGCGGCGAGCGGTACTTAAGTATGGGACTGTTCGAATAGCTGCAAGAATCGTAACCGTAACCGCATTTTTGAATCTGTGATCGCTAATCGTTAATCCTTCCATGAATCAAGCACTTCTTGCACAATGGCCCTGCGTTCTTCAATGTAGTCGCGAAACAGCTGCGGCTCCTGTTCGAAGGCGTAATAGGGCCATTTTCGCGTAAAATCGTCCCGAATCGCAGGACCAAGCTTCTCGTACAGGTCCGCAATCATTGGCTCTATCGTTTCCACTGTAAACTTGGTCGCGAGCAGGCTCTTTAATATTTTGCGATACATCACTCTGCAGGACTTGTAGGAAAGCACCTTCCGCGTAAGCGTATTGTACCCCTTCACATCGACAAGATCGCTGCCACAGAGCTTCCCGTAACAGTTTCTTCCCCACGTACCTTCATAATCCCACGGAATGATCCGGTATTTGCTCGTATTCGTATGCTCATACAGCGCGTAGTTCTGGTCGAACCCGTCGTAGTTGCCGGTTAACACCGCGCCTGCGAGCCATTTCAGATATAAATAAATATCAAGCCGGTTTGCCAGGTATGTTCGCAGCGATGAGTTTGCCGGCCGATTAATCCGTTTGACGAAGCGAATAAGCTTCGTTCTCGTATAATCTGTTCCTTTCATGACCCGATAACCTTCGAACTTCGTCTCTTTCTCTTCGTCCGTGTACGGATCGATGATGCTGAAGTTGGCCTTGTCATTCACGGCATAGATCAGCGATCTTGCGCCGATGCCCCGCTTGCGGAAAAACCTCGTATCGACCGATTCAAGCTCCAAATAACAGCCATGCGGGTTGCCGTTCCATTCGAGCCACATATGCTTCGTCTTCGGCGAAGGGACACCGATTATATTGAAAAATTGAAACGAGAGCGCGTTACGAATCATGGATGGATCGTCAAATTCGGCGTTCCAATGCAGGATTCGATTGTATCCATAATGGATCTCATATGATTTCTTCGGATAGTTGCGTGTGTGACCGCCGCGGAACCGGAGTTTTGCGTTCATGACGACGCCGTTCATCTCCAATTTAACGGGAGCGAACTCGTTGCTCCAAACGTCCGATTCCAGCCTCCGCAAATCATCGAGGTCAATAGTTATTTTACGAGTAGGCAGTCCTTCCCCGGACATTAGACCATCTCCTTAGGCAAAAGATAAAGCCTATCGCATTCGATAGGCTTCAGCTTATTTACACTATGCGGGTATTCGTCTAATGGTGCGGCACTGGAGGCGCCGACTTAGCAGCGGTCGCCGCGAGAGCCTTGCGAACCTTGGGAACCGCGGGAGCCTTGCGAACCTTGGCTGCCACGTGAGCCTTGCGAACCTTGGGAACCGCGAGAGCCTTGCGAACCTTGGCTGCCACGTGAGCCTTGGGAACCGCGAGAGCCTTGCGAACCTTGGGAACCGCGCGAACCTTGAGAGCCTTGGGAACCACGCGAACCTTGGGAGCCGCGCGAACCTTGGCTGCCGCCGCTCTTGTTGTTTCCGCCGCTTTTGTTATTTCCTCCGCTTTGGTTATTTCCGCCGCTTTGGTTATTGCGTCCCCGCGTATAAGCATTCATACCAAAGGACCCGTCAGATTTGCTGTTTCCCCAGTCGTATTCATTGCCTCCAGATCCTTCGTAGCCTTCCCAACCGCGAGACCCTTGGGAACCGCGAGAACCTTGCGATCCACGTGAACCTTGCGATCCACGTGAACCTTGCGATCCACGTGAACCTTGAGATCCACGCGATCCTTGGGAACCACGGGAACCTTGAGATCCTTGCGAACCTTGGGAACCACGGGAACCTTGGGAGCCTTGCGAACCCTGGGAACCGCGCGAACCTTGAGTTGGTTGGCTGCCTTGAGATCCTTGGGAACCTTGAGAAGGTTGGTTGCCTTGAGATCCTTGAGATCCTTGCGACATTGTCATTTTTCTTTGCAAGATGTGTTATTCCTCCTTTGATAGTTTCTAATACAAGCTATGTTGCAAATCTATCAATCGCACTGGGTTCGTGCTTAATCTTCTAGAAAATAGATATAAATCTAGTACCTCTATGATACGGGATACATATAAATACATTATAAATTGTCTCCCATGATAGATTTCACCGGGGCAAGTAATGGAGGGATGAATGCCGAAGCGAGATGGATGAACCGTAAGTTTGGTAGTCGAATCGTCAAGTATTTGCACCGGTGTTAACGTCATGGTACAGGTCAAAATCTATTACTTTACGGAGGGATTTTGGTATGGAAGCAAAGAGCAACAACTGGCAAATGGGAAATGGCGGCTGCTGCAACCGCAGCGGATCCGGCAACAGAACACAAGGTAATCAAGGAAATCATGGAAATCAACCACCAAAACATGAATCGGGAGGTCAAAACTTCTTGGAAGCTCAAATGGGTATGAATGTTCGTATTAACCGCGGCGGTCCTGAATCGCTTGATGGCCGCATGATTGGTGTTCAAAAAGGTTATCTCGTGCTTCGCAACAGCACAGGCACCGTGTATGTAAACTCCTCGCATGTGAGAAGCGTAACGGATCTTCCTACTAACTCCAGCCGCGGCATGAGCCAAGCACAATTCATTAAAGCTGACAGCTTCAACGGCGTACTCCACGCACTCACTCGCAAATTCGTTCAAATCAACTGGGGCGGTCCAGAACGCATCGAAGGCTTCATCGCACAAGTAGGCAACCAAGCACTGATGCTTGTTGTTGGTCAAGAATTGGTACAAATCCCGCTCTATCACATCAAAACCGTTAAAACTGCAGGCATCTATGCATCCGGCGGCAGCAAAGGCAGCCAAGGCAGCCGTGGAACAGGCGGCAGCGGCGGTAACAAAAGCGGCGGAAACGCCAACAACAATAACAGCGGTGGCGCAAAAGGCAACCGCAACGCTTCGGCGAAAGGCGGCCGCAGCAGCAAAAGCAGATCCGGGAAATAATTCTCCCACAGTTAATAAGGCCTAGGTCATGTCGGGGCTGCACGTTCAGTCAGCCCCGGCTAAGCCTTAAACGCTGACAAGGGGAGAGATTCATGATTACTTCCAGCACACATACACCATTTCCAGAACGTCTTCCTGTCGATTGGCGGCTGTTTCAGATTTGCATAACCATCGTCGTCGCAAGCGTACGAGATGTGGCAGCAAAGACTCCTTGGCAACTCCTCTTCTTTGCGTTCGGTATTGATGTGATTGTGGACGGCTTGCAGCAAACTGGTCTGATCCGCTTTCTCGCTTCGGAACTTGCTTTCGTAAATCAGTGTCCGCTATTCTCGCCGGCGGCGGGCAACGCTGCTTGCAAGTCTACTCAGTCTCTATTGCATGGACGCATTTAATAGGATGAAAGGAGGCCGATTTCATGAAACATCGTCACCCTTTATTAGATCGTTATGTCGAGCTTGACATCTCAGGAAAGTCCGTCCCTATTCGCGGCAAGCTAATCGATCTAGGTCAAGATATTCTCGTGCTTCATAACGGTACGCAATTTCTGTACGTTCCTTTAATCCATCTGCAGCAGCTCAGGCTGGCCAAGAGCGATTCCCAGCAAGAAATCGATGTACCCGAGCTCCCTTTTGAACCGCAGAACGATCCGATCTCTTACCGCAAAGTGCTCATGAATGCAAAAGGGATGTTCTCCGAGCTCTATATAACAGGCAACCAGTCGATCCATGGTTATTTAACCAGCGTGATGAACGATTTCTTCGTATTCTACTCACCTGTATACCATTCGGTTATCGTCTCTTTGCAGCATCTGAAATATCTAATTCCGTACAATCCTAATGTGACGCCATATACGCTTACACCAGAGCAATTTCCACTCAAGCCCTCTCCGATTACACTCGCCAGAACCTTTGATCAACAGCTTCGCAAGCTGATTGGAGAATTTGTCATACTCGACTTAGGGGAGAATCCGAACAAGATCGGCGTACTCAAGGGCATCGACCAAAATATGATTGAACTGTCTACAGCAGGCGGCAACCCGGTATATCTTCATTTTGATCATGTCAAAACCGTTCATCTGCCATAAGCGAACGTCTCCGCTTTCTTCCCCGCGAGGGGAGAAACGGCTACATAAGAATTGGGAAGCAAGGACACAATAGCCAAGTAAAACTTACATCTCTACATTCGGGAGGTACAGACATTGCTTCAAGCTTTAACAGGCAAGGAACTTGAGTATTTGGTGGATTCGATCTCCAACGAGGATTTGCTCATTAAGCAAAATGCGGTGATGGCGGAGTCTGCAACGAATATGCAATTACGGCAGCTTGGCCAGCAAATGATCCAAACTCACCGGCAGCATGTCCAAATGCTGCTTCAATCCATTAGCCAACATCAGCAGCTTGCACCGCTGCAGCCGCAGCAATAATGCGTAGTAAAGGGGAGGAATAGCGACCATGTATCAGCAATCGTATCAACCGCATCAGCAAGGACAAGCCCAGCATCAACCGATTTTGACCGATGAAGATTTAGCCTATACCGTACTAGCCGACCTGAAGCGTGTCGTGAACGAATATGCGACCGCGGCAACAGAATCCAGCTGCCAGCAAGTGCGCTCGCTCTTTACGAACCTTCTGAACAGCACGCTGCAAATGCAAGGGCAGCTGTTTAAGACGATGGAACAGAACAACATGTACAGCACATCATCGCCTGCGCTTCGTCAGGAGATCGATAAACAGTTGAAACAGAATCAGCAGACTGCGCAGAAGACAGACCAGTTCCTGCAGCAGCTCTCGCTTGGCGGCCGTATGCAGCAGCCATATCAGCAGGCTCAAGCGCCATATATGAACCAACAGCAGAACAATCCATATTCGCCAAATAGTCAGTATCAGCAGCAGTCCGGCCAGTCTGGGCAGCATCATCACGGACCGAATCCTTACTATATGTAAGGAGCGCTGCACCTCAAGACCCCTCGGGGTCTTTTTTGATGGGAGACATGGAGCAAGGTGCGCTTTAATGCTTTGCAGGACGCACTAATTCGTTGTAATATAATCTTTATAGCTATTTCACTTTGGGAGCTTGGAAGCTTCGCATCGTGAAGGAAACAGGAGGGTTTGACGATGAATGAACAGAAACGGAAAATACTTGAACTGCTTAAAGAGGATGCAAGACGCAGCGCGGATCTAATCGCGACAATGCTTGACGCGCCCGCCGCGGAGGTAAAGCAGGCGATTGCGGAATTGGAGCAGGATCATGTCATCGTCAAATATGCGACCGTTGTGAATTGGAGCAAGGTTGAAGACGAGAAAGTCACTGCACTGATCGAAGTTCAAATTACACCGGAGCGGGGCCGCGGTTTCGAAGGCATCGCAGAACGGATTTATTTATATCCTGAAGTGAAATCGGTTTATCTGATGTCCGGCGCTTACGATTTGCTCGTTGAAGTGCAAGGCAAGACGCTCAAGGACGTTGCTTCCTTCGTCTCGAATAAGCTGTCGCCAATCGACGCAGTACTCTCTACGAAAACGTTCTTTATTCTTAAGAAATATAAGCAGGACGGCATTATATTCGAAGAGCATGAGGACGATCACCGTCTTCTTGTCTCACCGTAAAGGGGAGTAATTCCGTATGATTAAGGACGAGGAAAAGCAAACCGGAACGTTAATACGCCGCGCATCGATGGCGGACTATCTGTCGGAGCAGGTACGGTCCATTAAACCTTCAGGCATTCGCCGCTTCTTCGATTTGGCAAGCGGCCGCAAAGATATTATTACGCTTGGCGTCGGTGAGCCTGATTTTGTAACGCCATGGCATGTGCGCGAAGCAAGCGTGTATGCGCTTGAAACAGGCAAGACGCAGTATACGTCGAATGCCGGAACGCCTGAGCTGCGTGAGGAAATCGGCATTTATTTGAACCGCGAATTTGACGTCACTTACGATCCGGCGAAAGAAATCCTTGTCACGGTCGGCGGCAGTGAAGCGATTGACCTTGCACTTCGTGCCTTGATTGAACCAGGCGATGAAATTCTTGTGCCTGAGCCATGTTATATCTCGTATTCACCGATTACTGCGCTTAGCGGCGGTGTTGCCGTAGGCGTTGAGACGTTCGCGAAGGATAACTTCAAGCTGACGGCAGAGTCGCTCAAAACAGCGATTACACCGCGCTCGAAGGTGCTTATCCTATGCTACCCGAGCAACCCGACCGGCGGGATTATGACGTATGAGGATTGGCTCCCAATTGCGAAGATCGTTGAGGAGCATGATCTTATCGTCATCTCAGACGAAATCTATGCGGAGCTGACTTATGGCACGAAGCATGTCAGCTTCCCATCGATCCCTGGCATGAAGGATCGCACCATTCTGGTCAGCGGCTTTTCCAAGGCGTTTGCAATGACTGGATGGCGGATCGGCTACGCTTGCGGTCATCCCGAGCTGATCGCTGCCATGCTTAAGATTCACCAGTACACGGTAATGTGTGCGTCCAACATGGCACAGGTAGCAGCGCTTGAAGCGCTTCGCAACGGAATGGAAGAGAAGGACCGGATGATTGAATCGTACAATCAGCGCCGTAGAATCGTCGTGCGCGGTTTCCGCGAGATCGGTCTGGAATGCCACGAGCCGCAAGGTGCATTTTACGCATTCCCGTCTATTGCTGGCCTAGGGCTCACTTCGGAGGAATTTGCGACAGGACTCTTGAATAAGCATAGCGTTGCGGCGGTACCTGGCGATGTATTCGGTCTCGGCGGCGAAGGCCATCTCCGCTGCTCGTACGCGACTCAAGTGAACTTGATTACCGAAGCGATCGAGCGGATCGGCAATTACGTGAGGGAGCTGAAAGGAAACTAGTACTTCAATTGTGTGTAATAGGTCGTTTTTACTAAAATTGGATACTACTCAGATTTCCCAATCTTTGTTATAATTTAATAAAACTTTATAACAGGTGCGCGCAAGTTACGTTCGTTGAGCTGATGACAGGAGGGATGGCAATGGCTTGTGCAAAAACGGGTCGTAAGCTTATGTCCTCATCCATACGTCTTCTTGAAGACGAGATCTATGCGCTGCGAATCAAAATGGAGCAATCCTATATTGAAGAAGCGACATTTAGTTCGGAGAAGGTTATCGATTTAAGCCGGCTTCTCGATATGAAAATAAACGAATATATGCAATTTCGAAGAAGCTTCGCGGGTCAGCAGTCTTAATTAAGACTTCGCTTGGCCACGAGGCTAGGCTCCGGAAGAGGAAGAGGTCCTGACAAGGACTTCTTTTCTTTTTTGCAACGAGTAGAAGGAGTATACGACAACGCATGAAATCCCCCGCTAATTTGCGCTTATTTAATTTTTTATTTTTCGCCCTGCTGGCGATGTTTATTTCGTTCTTGCCCGTCTATCTGGATGCGCAAGGGCAATCCGCAACACGAATCGGCATCATTATTGGAACAGGCGGCTTCGTATCCATCTTCGCGCAGCCGTTCTGGGGCATGATCAGCGACCGCGCGAAAACAATCCGCAAGGTGCTGCTTGTCCTAATCGCGTGCTCGGCCGTACTTGGCTACTTGCTCTATGCTTCAGGGAGCTTCTTGCTGCTCGTACTGTTTACGATGCTGCTCTACTGCTTCCTGCTGCCGATGGATCCGTTGACAGAGAGCCTCAACTTCCAGACGTCGGAGCTGCACGGTGTCAGCTATGGCTCGATCCGTACCTTCGGTGCGCTGGGCTATGCGGTTATGTCGCTGGCGGTCGGTTACGTCATGCTTTATTTTGGCGTGAACGGCATGGCGCCGCTATTCGCTGCATTATGCGCGGTGAGTTTCATCGTCTGCATGACGTTGACGGATGCGCCTGCGGCGAGCAAGCCCGTCTCGATGAAGAGCTTGGGTAAGTTTCTGAGCCATCGCGAAACATTGATGTTTCTTGTATTGATCTTTATCGCTGCAGTGCCATCCCGGATGAACGATACGTACATGGGGGTTTCGCTGCATGATTTGGGAGGCAGTCCAGAGCTTGTCGGTCAGGCGTGGTTCTTGGCGGCGGGTACGGAAATTCTCGTCTTCGCGCTGAGCTTCTGGTGGATGCGCAAAGGGCATGAGCTGGCGATGATCGCTTTTGCAAGCTTCTTCTACTTCCTGCGGTTCTTTATATCGGCATGGGTGACGGACCCGCACGCGCTCGTTTTCATTCAAGGGCTTCAAATGTTCACTTTCCCGATCTTCTACTCGGCAGCGATTCAATATTTGTATCGGATCGTACCGGAGGAGTGGAAGGCGACCGGCCAGACAGTGCTGGCGCTGCTGTTCTTCGGCGTGTCTGGTATCGTCGCATCCTATGCGGGCGGGGTTATTTATGAGGCTGCAGGCGTTCATTACTTCTATATCATCATCTCGTGCGTGTCGCTATGCGCGCTGTTGTTCAGCCTCGTTCTGCTTGCCAAGTATGGGAAGCGGGGCAGTGTGGCTGCACAGGAAATTGGCACCACCTAGGGCGATTGAGGCGGGCTTTTGTGCTATGATGGATAGTAGGTTTTTGCGATCGATAGGACGGGATGGTGGCGAGCGGTGAAACTGTATACACGTACAGGTGATAAAGGCAATACTTCGGTCAAAGGCGGCCGTGTCCGCAAAGACGACAGCCGCGTTGAAGCATACGGCACGGTGGATGAACTGAACAGCTTCGTTGGTCAGGCAGCAGCAGTCGCTGCGTCGGCGGGACTGAAGGAACTCGTAGAAGAGCTGTTTGAAATTCAGCAGGAGCTGTTCGATTGCGGCTCGGATCTCGCGTTCGCCGATCCAAACGGACGCGAGCTGAAGATGACGGCGGCTTCGGCACAGCGGCTTGAAGGCTGGATCGATGCGCATACGGATGCGGCTCCGGCGATTGCGAAGTTTATTTTGCCTGGGGGAAGTGAAGTATCTGCGCTGCTGCATCTATGCCGGACGGTGTGCCGCAGAGCGGAGCGCCGCATTGTGACGCTGGCTGGAGAGCTGCCGGTACATGAGCCGGTGCAGACGTACATGAACCGGTTGTCCGATTATTTCTTCGCGGCTGCGCGCGCGGCGAATGCGAAGCTTGGCGTGCCGGATACGGAATATATTCGGAGTGCGGATGTGTTCAGCAAGAAGAGTGAAGACGGAAAAGAGAGACAGGAAGGAAGCAATGGAACATCATAGTAGAATCGTGCCAGTAGCAGCGGAATATTATGAGCCGCTTGCAGTGGTTGTTAGCAGCGAAGATGACGGAAAAATGGTGCGTAATGTGCTGGAGCGCCGCCTCGGCGTCTCCCGCAAGCTGCTGTCAAGGCTGAAGCTGACGGAGCTGGGTATTACGGTCAATGGCGAGCGAGTCTATACGAATGACCGCGTCGCCGGGGGAGATCTGGTCGAGATCCGGATGGAGCAGGAAGAATCCGATGATATCCTGCCAGAGCCGATCGCGCTCGATATCGTGTACGAGGATAAGTACTTACTCATCGTGAACAAGCCGCCAGGGCTTATTGTTCATCCAACGCAGGGGCATTATACGGGCACGCTGGCAAATGGTGCTGTGTACCATTGGAAGTCGCGCGGGGAGCGAGTGCGATTCCGCCCGATTCACAGATTGGATGAGGAGACGAGCGGGCTTGTCGCGATCGCAAAAAATCCATACATTCACCAGCAGATGTCCGAGCAGCTGCAAGCTGGTGAGGTGAATAAGCGGTATCGCACCTATGTATACGGCGCACCTGCTGCTGCAGCTGGCACGGTGGATGAGCCGATTGACCGCGATACGGACAATCCGCATCTGCGCGTAGTGCGTGAGGACGGTTATCCGTCCGTTACGCACTATGAGGTTGAAGCCGTCTACGGCGGCGGTGCCGCTGCGAAGGTGCGCATCAAGCTGGAGACAGGCCGAACGCACCAAATCCGGGTGCATATGAAGCATATCGGCTGCCCGCTCATCGGCGATAAGCTGTACGGCTTCGCCGGCGAAGGAGCCGAAGGCGGCTCCGCAGCGCTGGAAGCAGCCGTGCAGCGCCAAGCGCTCCATGCGGCGATCCTCTCATTCAAGCACCCGATGACGGGGGAGCAAATGACCTTCGAAGCCGCGCTGCCCGATGATTTGCAGCAGCTGGAAGCAGCGCTCCGCGCGCTGGAGTAGCGGCGCTTCGAAGCGCTAGTCGCGTTCGCGCGGCTGGTGGCGCCAATATAGCTGGCTAGACCAGCAACATTGGAAAAGAGTATCCCTCAGGGATACACATTGGCTGATATTCGCCGAAATCGGCTAAAGAGTATCCCTCAGGGATACACATGGGCGGAAATTCGCCGAAAGTGGTCAAAGAGTATCCTCCAGGGATACACATGGGCGGAAATCCGCCGAAAATGTTCAAAGAGGATAATCTAAGTATCTTCTTTAGCATGAGCCATTCGCTCGAGATGGTGAGAGTCGGATTTTCCTACTCTCGGCTCTGGAATGGCGGCTTTTATTTACTGAGAGTGGGATTTTCCGACGCCCAACTCTGGATTGACGCATCTCAGTAACCTTAACACCATTTCTACGCACCACGTCTTTCAACTAACAATCAGCGCCGATCGTGAAGCGTGTCCCGTAAGGGACGAAAGCGATCCATCCACTAAAACCACAATCGAGCACATATCTAACTCAGACGTTACACCTTTCGGGTGTCCAGAGGGGGAGCCCTCGGGGTCCCCCTTCTAGAGGGATTTAGGGGGTGTCCCAAATCCTTTCGGGTGTCCAGAGGGCGGGAGACCTTGGGGTCCCCCTTCTAGGGGGATTTAGGGGGGGGCCAAATCCTTTCGGGTGTCCAGAGGGCGGAGCCCTCGGAATCCCCCACTAGGGGGACGTAGGGGGTGTCCCTCCGATTTAGGGGGGGCGTCCCTCTGACTTAGGGGTAGTCTATATTTTAGGAGTAGATTTCATTGAAAAAACTAACCATCTACGAATATCCAAAATGCGGTACATGCCGCAGCGCAATAAAAGTACTGAAGAATAAAGGCTACGAGCTCGACTCGCACAACGTGTTCGAGTCAGCGCCGCCGGTGAAAGACCTCGAGCGCATCATCAAGCTGAGCGGGCTCGAAGTGAAGAAGTTCTTCAACACTTCCGGTGAAGTGTACAAGGAGCTTGGCTTGAAAGACAAGCTGCCTAGCATGTCCGATCAAGAGAAGATTGAGCTGCTCGCATCGAATGGACGCCTGATCAAGCGCCCTGTCGTCACAGACGGCAAAACGGTGACAGTCGGCTTCAAAGAAGAAGAGTTCGAACAAGTTTGGCGCGGGTAGAAACCGGATCGCAACCGGATCGACAACCATGGGGGAGGCACACTGACGGTGACTACGAAAGGATGGCGAGCAGAGCGATTGTCGCATCTGGGCTCGTCAATTTTTGCGGAAGTAGCAGAGTGGAAGAAAGCGGCGATCGACCGTGGTGTCGACGTCATCGATTTAAGCATCGGCAGCCCGGACCTGCCGCCATCGCAAGAGATTCGCAGCGCACTAAGCGAAGCGGTGCTGCGTGACAACGCATACGGCTACCCCGGCTCCAAAGGGTCCGTTCGCTTCCTGAAGCATGCCTCGGACTGGCTGGCATACCGCTTCGGCGTGCAGATCGATCCGGAGCATGAGCTCGTCTCGCTAATGGGCTCCCAAGACGGTCTCGGTCACTTGGCGCTGTCGTTATGCAACCCAGGGGATATCGCTCTTTTACCAGATCCTGGGTACCCGGTCTATGCCGCTGGTCTTGCACTGGCAGGCGTAGAACCGTATCTCATGCCGCTGCGGGAAGAGAATCAGTTCCTTCCCGAGTTTGACGCGATTCCGGAGCAGGTGTGGCAGCGGACGAAATTTATGCTGCTGAACTACCCGAGCAATCCGGTGTCTGCCACAGCGGACCTGGACTTCTTCAAGAAAGCAGTCGCGGTCGCGAAGCAGCATAATGTGCTGATCGTTCACGATCTTGCTTACTCGGAAATGGCATTTGACGGCTACAGGCCTCCTAGTATTTTGCAAGTGGAAGGTGCATTAGATGTAGCAGTAGAGTTCCATTCCTTATCCAAAAGCTTCAACATGGCCGGCTGCCGCATCGGCTTTCTCGCGGGGAATCGAGAAGCAGTCGGAGCGCTGCGTGAGCTGAAGGCGAACATCGATTACGGCGTGTTCCTCCCCGTCCAAGAGGCTGGAATCATAGCCCTTCAAGAGGATATGAAAGGTATCAACAAACCGGTCGGGACGCTCTACGAGAAGCGTAGAGATCAGTTCGTTCAGGCACTCCGAAGCCATGGCTGGGAAGTGCCGTACCCGAAAGCGACCATGTTCATCTGGGCGAAACTCCCGGTTATGCAATGGGAGCTGTCGGAACCATGGGACTCCCGTCGCATTTCCCGGGAAATGCTCGAACGGGCAGGAGTAGCTGTGATTCCAGGCGATGCTTTTGGCGCTGAAGGAGAGGGCTATGTCCGAATCGCACTCGTAGAGAGCGAAGAGAGATTAGTAGAAGCTGCAGCACGAATCGGCAAATTCATAAGAGGCGAGCAGCAATCATAGATTCATATAAACACACCACACATCATGGGGGAGATAAAATGTCTGAGAGCACGAACCGTAAAGTGCTGCTTGTTGACGGGATGGCTATACTGTTCCGCGCGTTCTACGCCACATCCTATACCGGCTACATCCGCAAGACGAAGGCAGGACTGCCGACGAACGCGGTCTACGGCTTTATCCAATATTTCTTTGACGCGATTAATACGTTCAAACCAACGCATGTGGTCTGCTGCTGGGATATGGGGAGCAAGACGTTCCGCACCGAGCAATTCGCCGATTACAAAGGCAATCGGGGCGAAGCGCCGCTCGAGCTCATTCCGCAATTCGACCTTGTAAAAGAAGTCACTGAAGCGATGGGCATTCAAAATATCGGCGTCGTCGGCTTTGAAGCGGATGATTGCCTCGGCACGCTTGCGTCACAACTGAGCACGGACTCGGAAGTGTTTATTCTGACAGGTGACCATGATATGCTCCAGCTCGTCAGCGAGACTGTGAAAGTGGTCATCATGAAGAAAGGCAAGCTGAACTACGCGGTCTACGATCCGGCGGTTCTGCTTGAAGAGAAGCAGCTGACCCCGCCGCAAGTCATCGATCTGAAAGGCTTCATGGGGGACACGAGCGATAACTATCCTGGCGTGAAAGGGATTGGCGAGAAAACAGCGCTTAAGCTCATTCAAGAATACCAGTCTATCGAAGGCGTGTTGCTGAACCTGGAAAAGCTGCCGAAGGGCGTTCGTTCCAAAATCGAAGCCGATCTCGATATGCTGCACCTCTCCCGTGACCTCGCGACGATTCGCATTAATGCGCCGGTAAGCTGCGAGCTGCACACTTGCACGTGGCATATAACGAAGGAGATTGCTGCGCAGAAGTTTGAAGAGCTCGAGTTTGGCGCACTGGTGAAAATCCTTGATGGCCATCCGGTACGTGAGCTGGACCCATTCGCTGCCGTATAATAAGCATCATTTTTCCCAAGCAATAACCGAGGCGCTTTTCATCCGTTCTCGGTTTTTTGACATTCCGCTTCAAAAATTTCTTTGTTGACAGCTGAAACGCTTACATGCTAGTCTATCGCTGTGAATGCGGTTCCAAAATGAACCATTTTTTTTATAGGGATATGTAACCGGTACCATATGATTTACCACACCTGCATGCCGAAAGGAGTCCTTATGAAAAAGTCACCTCTTTTGCATCCGGAAATATCAAGAGTAATCGCAGAGCTCGGCCATTTGGATGAGCTAGTTATCTGTGATAGCGGGTATCCGATTCCTGCGGGCGTGAAGCGAATTGACCTTGCGCTCACGAAAGGCATACCCGGTTTTATCGAGACGCTGCAGGTCGTACTGGACGAATTGTGCGTGCAGGAGCTTTACATTGCGGAAGAAATGATTGCGAAGAGCTCGGAGACGTACGCTCAACTGAGGGCGTTGACAGGAGCGCTGCCCATTCATCAAATGTCACATCAAGCATTCAAAACGCATGTGCAGCAAGGTGCGAGGGCGATCATCCGGACAGGTGAATTTACTCCATACGCGAATGTATCTCTTGTATGCGGAGTTGTATTTTAGCTAAGGGAAGGGGAAGCAGCGTGACGACTAAGCCGTTTTATTATTTATTTTGCAATCATTGGACCCAAGGGGGCATCGGCTTCGCATTTCCATCCGGATGGCTGGACGGGAAGAAGTACGTCAGAACCTATTCATCAGTGTACACGATTCAGAAGATGCTCGATGCCGCGGATGATTTTCCAGGGCTAAAGGTGTCAATGGAGCTGGATGCGTATTTGTACGAGGAAGTAGCCAAGGAAGATCCGGCATGCATCGAACGGCTGAAGCGCTACATCGCGGAAGGGAAAGCCGGTGTCGACGGAGGCACCTACGGCCAGCCGTTCGGACAGGATTATGGCTGGGAGCCGAACATCCGCCAGTTAACCTTCGGCCGCCAATCTCTCCTTGACACGCTCGGCGCGGATATCAAGGCATTCCTGGTCGAAGAGCAGTGGTTCCATCCGCAGCTCCCGCAGCTGCTGCTCCAATCCGGATTCAAATATGCCTCGCTGCAAAATCAAAACTCCGGTCAAGTGATGCCGATGAACGAATCGATGATCAATTGGCGCGGCATAGACGGCTCGGTCATTCCGGCTGTGCCGGCAAACGACCTGCAGGTGTCCTGCGTCAGACAGTACACCGATTATTCCGCGTACGCGGAACGGCTGGGCGGCTACGAGCGGCCGCTTCTCTTCCAATGGGTCGAAATTTGGCCGCCGGGCATGGATTGGGGCGCGAGCGCGCTGCCTTTCAAGGAAGCCATTCAACAGGTGCTGGAATGGGGCGGACGTCCGGTAACGCTTGGCGATTATTTCGAAGCGGAAGCCGACAGGACGGATTTGAAGGACATCTACATTCCGCTCGACGCATCGAACTACGCGAACAATTGGTATCAAGGCGGCGGCTGGGGCTATGACGGCGACCGCATCCTTCAAGCGGACAAACGCGCTGAACGGGCATTGCTTGCTTGGGAAACGCTCGCAGCCTGGAATGCGGTCCGCAGCGGCGGCAACGTCGATGAAGCGCTCTGGGAGCGGGAATGGAAAGAGATCATGGTGCTGCAAAATCACGACTATTCCGTCGCCCGAAGCTACCGCGCCGTGACCGAGCAGGGTATCGTCACGAACGCAGGCTCATATGGCGTTATCGCCTATGATGCGATGACAAGCCGCAACATGCAGCGCGCAGGCGAGCTTGCAGCAGGCAAGAACAAGCCGATGATCGTTAATCCGATTGGCGTCGCTTACCGGAGAACTGTCGAGTTGCCGGATGGGGTCATGGCTGCTCGTGAGGGCGAAATGCTTCGCATTAACGGAGCTTCGGTACCGACCCAAAAGGTAAAGCGCGGAGGGCGGGACAAATGGATAACTGTCATCGAGCTTCCAGCTTACGGTGAAGCAGGGTTCGATACGGTGCCGCAAGCTGGAGATGCTGCGGCATCGGATGAAGTTCAGCGCTGGGAAACCGGTTTCGAGGATGAGCGATACCGCGTCGAATGGGTCAAGCCGCGCTGGGATGTCTGGATTACGGACAAGCAGCAGCAGGTGTCTTGGACGGTCAAAGGCTTTACAGGCTCGATCGGTAAAGTGAATGAGCATGACGGAGCGATGTTCCACGCGCTGAGCCCGGGCCATGAGCAGTTTGCGTTCGCGTTCGACGGCACGACGCATGCGCCGGATCAGCTCGCTTGGGTGACGGCAAGCGTTGAAGAGTCGGGGCCGGTACGCACGACTCTCTGTTTGCGCAGCGATCTTGTTACGCTGCATACGACGAATACGCCAGTCGCTTTTGCGGAAGCTCGCATCAGCGTCGATCATGTCACAGGCCGCATCGAAATCCGCAACCATCTAAATGCAGGCGTTTACTTGAACGTGCAGAACTGGATGGAGCTGGCCTACGACATTGCAGGCGCGGAGGTTTATCGCGACTTCCCGTTCGGCGAAGAGAAGACGGACATCCGCGATTTGTATCCGAACACGTACACGCGAGTAAGCAATGGCAGCCAAGGCTTTACGCTGGTCCATACCGGCACGCAGCGCATGAAGCTGGAACGTACGGCGGAGGGCGGAACGATCCGCCATCTGCAAGCGCGCGACCGGGTTCACGGCGACTACGAATGGATATTCACGCTCGTCCCAGGCTGCCACGAACCGTGGGAAAGCGCTCAGCTGGCGCAGGTGCTGACGACGGAGCCGGTATTTGCCGCTCTGAACGCCGCAGCAGCGCAGGAGCAGTTACAGGCGCCGCATGCGAGCGGTAATCAGCCTGGCATCGCTGGCTTTACATCGAGCGATGCCAGGCTCATTCCTTCCGCGCTCTATATGAAGGACGGACAGCTCTTCCTGCGCATCGTCAACTATTCGCCGGATGCGGTTCAAGAAGCAGCCTTATCGCTGCGTCATCCGTTCACGAAGGCGGCCGTTACGAACATGGAGGGTTGCTTGGTCCAATCCGTTGCGCTGCGAAGCGATGCGGAAAGCGTCATGTGGAACCAGTCGTTCAACCCGTGGCAGATTGTGACCATCGCATTGTCTTAAATCGAATCGCACGTACTTACTTAATGAGAAAGGTGAATGCATAATGGCTACGATTCGCGAAGTGGCTGCACTCGCCGGCGTTTCCGTTGCGACGGTTTCCCGGTTAATCAATCGCAACGGTTACGTGAACAAGGAGACCGAGTTCAAAATCAACAAAGCCATCGAGGAGCTGAATTATCAGCCGAGCTCGATCGCCCGCGGACTGGCGGGGAAGCGGATGGACGTTGTCGCGCTCGTGCTGCCGGATATCAACAACCCCTTCTTCCCGGAGCTCGCCCGCGCAGTCGAGGATATATGCCTCAGCCGAGGCTATACGCTCATTCTGTGCAACTCGGATAATGACCGGGAGAAGGAGCTTAACTATATCAAGTCGCTGAGCCGCAACAGCGTCTCCGGTTTTATATTTGCGACGGATTCGTTGTCGCAGGAGGATCTGCAGGAGCTGCGCCAATCCGGCACGCCGATTGTCGTGCTCGACCGCAGCGGCAATGCGGACAACTGCAGCATTATCCGCGCGGACAGCCGCAAGGGCGCGATGATGGCGGTGCAGCATTTGCTCGATAAAGGCCGCCGCAAAATCGCCCACATTTACGGTCCGCAGTCGATTGTCACCGCGCGCGAGCGTCTCGAGGGGTATGAGCAAATTGCGCAGCAATACGATTGGTATTCGCCTTCGCTGCTGATCCCGGGAAATTTTCGGCTTGAAAGCGGAATTGAGGCGGTCGAGCTGCTGCTGGAACGCCATCCCGATGTGGACGGCATCTTCGCGGGCAACGATATGATGGCAATCGGCGCGCTGAAAGGCTTGATCCGGCGGGGAATCCGGGTGCCGGAGCAGATCGCACTGTGCGGCTTTGACGGCATCGGCATGACGCGCATGACCGAGCCTGAATTGACGACGATTGCTCAGCCGATTGCGGAGATGGGCAAGATGGCGGCAGAAATATTGATCGGCAAGATTGAATCGAACGGCGGGGAAAACCGGTTTTATGAGCTTGACGTTCATCTTATTGAACGAAGCTCGACCTAGCATTAATCGCGATAGGGAGTGGCGGAGAAAGCATGCTGAAGCAAACGGTAACATTGACGGACAATTGGGAGCTTTTATTCGATTTTGATCATCAATACGAGAATCCGGCCGATGCGCTCGCGTCGTCAGCGTGGCGGGCAGCGAAGGTTCCGGGTTGCTGGGATGTGCTGACGGACAACAAGCTCGCAGATGGAGCGGTATGGTATAAGCTGACTTTCACCGCGCCAAGCGAGTACGGCGGCGAGCAGGCCGCGATTGATTTTGAAGGCGTGAACTACTTCTCCGAAATATGGCTCAATGGGCAAAAGATCGGCGAGCACGAAGGCGGCTGGAGCGGCTTCCGTATCGTAACCGGCGAAGCGCTTCGGGTAGGGGAAACGAACGACCTCGTGCTGCGCATTTACAAGCAGGGGGAGAAGTATCCGTTGCGCCAATGCTTAGCGGGATTCCTGCCGGACGTCGGCATTATTTTCGGCGGCATCTGGAAGCCGGTTCATCTGGGCGTAATCCCGCAGGGAGAGCTGGCGGACGTATTCGTGGAGACGCACACGCTCGAAGGCACGCCTCGCGCAGCGATCTCCTACCGCTTGGAAACGGCGGCAAGCGCGGGAGCATGGACTGTCGACGCGCGGCTGCGCGGAGTGGACGGAAGCGTCGTGACGGAGCGGCTCGGCATTTCGGCATCAGACGGGAATGGCATAATCGAACTGTCCGGGAATGAGAGCATCGCGCTTTGGTCGCCGGAGAAGCCCGTGCTGTACACGGTGGAATTGACGCTTTCCCATAGCGGGGAGGCGATAGACCGCTACGAGCATCGCTTCGGCTTCAAAACGTGGTCGATCGAAGGCGAGCGGCTGCTGCTGAACGGCAATCCGGTGCATATGCGCGGCATTTTGCATTGGGGCTGGTACGGAGACCTTATCGCGCCGATCCCGGACCGCGAGACCATTCGCGCGGAGCTGAGCCGGTTGAAGGAAGGCGGCTTCAACATGGTGAAGCACTGCCTGTACGTGCCTGTCCGGGAGTATTATGAGCTGGCGGACGAGCTTGGTTTCATTCTGTGGCAGGAGCTTCCGATGTGGCTGCCGGAAGTCAACGAGGAGTTCAAGGCACGTGCGTTCGAGCAGTACGAAGCGATTATCAAGGAGATCCGCAGCTATACGTCGATCGGGATCTGGACGCTTGGCTGCGAGCTGAATCATGAGGCGGACTCCGAGTTTCTGAAGGATCTCTACGAGCAGGCGAAGAGGCTGACCGGCGGCGCGATTATCCGTGACAACAGCGGTTCAGGCGAATGCTATGGCGGCTTGCTCAAGGAGTATGCGGATTTCTACGACTATCATTTCTATACCGACGTTCACTTCTATCCGGACCTGTTGAGCCGGTTCGCAGGACCATGGCGCGAGAAGAAGCCTTGGGTGTTCGGCGAGTTCTGCGATTATGACGAGTTCAGGCCGATCAGCCGAGTGATCGAACGCAAAGGCGAACGTCCATGGTGGCTGCAATCCGACATCGAGGCCAATCCAATCGCCCGCGACGTCAGAGTTCAGTACCATAGGCAGGATGCGAAGCTGAACATGCTTCCGCTGCCGTTCACCGAAGCGGAGCTGACGGCGAATTCGCGCGAGAGCGCATATGTGTACCGCAAGGCGGTGCTTGAACAGGTACGTGCTTATCCGCATATTAACGGCTACACGCTGACGTCGATTCAAGATTCCGGCCTTGCGTCCAGCGCCGTGTTCGACGACTTCGGCGAGTGGAAACAGCCGCCTGCACGCTTCAAGCAAATTAACGGTGCGACGATGATTACCGTTACTTGGGACGCGCGAAGAAATTGGATTAACGGGGGCGACCGACTTACGCCTTGGGATTCGTTCAACTACAACCCGGGAGAAACGATCCGTCCTCATCTAGCCATCTCCCATTACGGAGATACCGCTATTGAAGCGGGTACGCTGCGCTGGACTTGGACGATTGACGGACAGCTCGCAAGCAGCGGCGAACGTACAGTAGAGCACCTCGCTTCTGGCGACTTTAAAGAAATTGCTGTCGCCGAGTGGACGCTGCCGCAGACGGAAGTACCGCTCCAATTGGTCCTTCACGCAGAGGTGGAAGCGAACGGTCAGGTAATCGCGACGAACGAGTGGCCGATTTGGGTGCTGCCGAAGGCGGCTCGACCAGCTGAGCAGCTTGCTGCGATTGCGATTGACGACGGCGGAAACGGACAGTTCCGCGGCTGGGCAGAAGCGAATCCAGGTGTTCGCAAGTGGAAGGAGACCGGCGACAACGATGGCGCTCGCGTATTGCTGACGGCAAGATGGACACCGGCAATGGAGAAGTTCGTTGCCGATGGCGGTCATGCGCTCTATGTGGAGCGCGGCTACGGTCCGCTAGCGGTGAAGCCGATGCCGTTCTGGCGCGAATCGCTGCAATTATTCCATAAACACCCGATTATGGACGCATTCCCGCACCGCGACCACACTTCGATGCTGCTGTACGGGCTCGCGACAGATCTTGTATTGGACCGTCTGCAGCTCGGCGAGCATACGCCGATCATGGACCGTCTCGATGCGCGGATTTTTGAGCTGGACCGCTACATGATTGAGGAACGAGTCGGCGCAGGCAAGCGCATATCGACAACGCTTCGGCTTGAAGGCGGACTCGGCAGCCAGCCGAACGGGCTCATGAGTAATCCGGCTGCGCTCTATTTGCTGGACTGTATCTTAAACGAACTGCTATAAGGAGGAACGATTGCAATGACTATGGGCTACTCTTCCATGGCAGACCTGGCACGCCTTCGCGATGCGAGACGGCGCCGCGTATCGAGCTATGACCGAACCGGAGGTAACTACGACTGGACGATCATTCCTGGGGGGGAAACCTCCGTCATTATGGATGTGAAAGGTGCAGGTTCCATCCGGCACATCTGGTGCACGCTGTTCGCGGCTGAGGAAGGCATCACGCCATCCGACGAGCAGCATGTGCTGCGCAAGCTAATCATACGCATGTACTGGGACGGCGAGACCGAGCCGAGCGTCGAAGCGCCAATCGGCGACTTCTTCGGTATTGGCCATGGCGTGACGCGTAATTTCTGGTCGCTGCCTTTTGTCATGGCGCCAGATGAGGGCCGTGGCTTCAACTGTTTCTTCGCGATGCCTTACGGGGATTCGGCGAGGGTGGAAATCGTGAATGATTGCGATAGCCAAGTGAATTTCTATTACTATATCGACTATGAAGAGTACGACCAGCTGGAGCAAGGTCTTGGTCGATTCCACGCGCAGTGGAGACGCGAAAATGCAACCGATTCGTGGGGAGCAGAACTGCCGCTCGACGCACCGCTTGGTTCGACGCACGAGGGGCATATCAAGCTGACGCAGGAGCTGTGGAAGGTGCCGAACCTGGACGGCAAGGGAAACTATGTCATCCTGGAGGCGAAAGGCCGCGGCCACTATGTCGGCTGCAACCTCAACATCGACTGCTTCGCACAGGAGAAGAACAATTGGTACGGCGAAGGCGATGACATGATCTTCATCGATGGCGATCCGCTGCCGACGTTGTACGGCACAGGGACGGAGGATTATTTTAACACCGCATTCTGTCCGCGTACGGAATTCAGCACGCCTTACTTCGGCATCCATATGAACTCGGGCGATGAAGAGAACCCTTGGCGCGGCAAAAATTCAATGTACCGGTTCCACATCGAGGACCCGATTCACTTCAGAGAGTCGATCCGCGTCACGATTGAGCATGGACATGCGAACAAGCTTGGCAACGACTATTCCAGCACGGCGTATTGGTACCAAACGGAGCCGCATGAGCCGTTCCCGAAGATGCTGCCAGTAGAGCAGCGGCTGCCTAGACCATAATTCAAACCGGAGGAGGTCACGCGATGGAAGGACATGGACGTTTTACGAAGATTGGACGCAGCTTCGGCATTGGCATTGTTGGACTTGGCGAGGGCAAAGGGCTTGTAAAAGGACTTGCGGGCCATCCCGAGCTTACTGTCGCAGCCGTATGCGATGCGAATGAGCAGCTGGCGCAATCCATTGCGCAGCAGTTCGGCGTTCCGCACCACTACAGCTCGCTAGAAGCGATGCTCGCGCGCGAAGATATCGATATCGTGGCGATCTATACGCCGGATCAGCTTCATTTTACGCATATTCGGCAAGCATTCGAGGCGGGCAAGCACGTGCTGTGCACGAAGCCGCTCGTGAATACGCTCGATGAAGCCAGAGAGGTCGTCGAGTATGTGCGTGCGAACCCGGAGCGCCAGCTGATGGTCGGACAGAGCTCGCGTTTCTTCGGTCCGATGCAGCATCAGCGGCAGGCGTATGAAGCGGGCAAGCTTGGTGCGCTCAGCTTCGCGGAGACGCAATATGTGCACGATATGCGCTGGTTCTACAATGAACGCGCTTGGGCGCGCGAAGGCGGCTTCGATCTGCTGTTCGCCTGCTGCTCGCATCCGGTCGATCTCATTCGCTGGTATATGGGCGATGTAGAGGAGGTTACGGCGTACGCGAGCCAATCCGAGATCGCGCAGGAGAATGGATTCCACGGCAATGATACGTTCGTCATTAACTTGAAATTCAAGAGCGGCAAAGTTGGACGCGTGCTCGGCTTGTACGGCTTGGAGCATCTTCACCAGACACGCCCATGGATTGAAGTGGCGCTGTACGGCTCGAAAGGGACGTTCATCGGCAAATATCCGCAGCTCGAGGCGCAGATCAAATACGAGGGCGAGAAAGAACGGACCGAGCACTACTTCGAAGATATCTATCACTACTTCCAATTCGAAGGCGTCAATCATCATGCAGGTGAGTTCGTGAACTATGCGGAGCACTTTGCGAGATGCTTGCATCAAGGTGTGCCTGCGCAGCCGGATGCGGAAGACGGCTTCAAAACCATCGCAACACTCGAGGCGATCCGCCAGTCGATCCGCGAGGGCTCTCCAGTTCGGGTGCAAGAGCTGTAGTCAGCAGGAGAGCAGGAGCTAAAGGGTTGTTCAAAAACCAGTTGTAGACGATTATTTGCAATCGATTGCAAATAATCGTTGCAACAGTTTGTGCAATCGATTACAATGACTGTAATACATAAATTGAAAACGGTTGCAGCACGTTTCATGCGATTTTGCAATCGATTGCACGCTTTTAGTCACAGGTCTAGCACAATTGGAGGAGAGAATCGTTGGTTAGCATCTATGATATCGCCAAAGCAGCCGGAATGTCGGCGGCGACCGTCTCGCGGGCACTTGCAGATAATCCGAAGATTAGCCGCGCATCCCGCGAGCGCATTCATCGCATTGCTGAAGAAATGGGTTATCGCCCGAATTTGCTCGCACGCAATTTCCGGCAGAAGTCTTCGTCCATGATCGGTCTCATCACGGACGATGTATCCGACGAGCTGAGCGGAATGATTGCCAAAGGGGTCGAGCAAGCGCTTCGCGAGCATGGATTCACGATGCTCGTACGCAATGTGCATCACGACTCGGAGATCGAGCAGGAAGCAATCGATTATTTTGGGGACATGCAGATGGACGGCGTTATCTTGGCAGACTCGACGCTCGATGCGCTGGCAGACGTGCCGAAGACGAAGCTGCCATTCGTACTCATTAACCGCTATTGCAGTGCGGAAGATCCGATCAGCATCGTCTGCACGGATGACTTCGCAGGCGGGTACGATGCGACGGAGTATCTCATTCAGCTGAAGCATCGCAAAATCGCCTACATCAACGGGCCAGAGGACTGGTACTCCAGTATCCGGCGTCTGACCGGATATACAGAAGCGCTTGGCAAGCACGAGATCGGGTACCGCGCGGACTATATCAAGCACGGCAACTGGTTCGAAGACAGCGGCTACCGTCTGGCGCTCGAATTGTTCCGCTCGGACGACCCGCCGACAGCCGTATTCGCTGCCAACGACATGATGGCGATCGGGGTCATCGACGCCGCTCGCGAATGCGGACTTCGCGTGCCGGAGGACGTATCGGTGATGGGCTACGATGATCGGACCATTGCGAAGTACGCGAGACCGCGATTGACGACCATTTCGCTGCCGATGTTTGAAGTCGGGATGATGGCAGGGCATGCGTTATGCGAGATGATCGCGAAAGGGCAGATGCCAGATGGTAAATCTGATCGGCTGCTCGTACGCGGGAAGGTAATCGAGCGGGACACGACGGCGCCATACAAGGCAGAGCCGACAATCGCATCAGAGACCGCGCAGGATTTTAACAAATAGAGCGAGGTGTGAACATGCAAGGGGCAGTAAGCGAGCTGGATCCAGTTCCGAGCGTAGTTCCGAGTGCAGGCCGAAGCAAGCTGCAAAGAGTGAAGCGGGAACTAAACCGCGGGAAATATGTATATCTCATGCTGCTTCCCGTGATGCTCTACTATTTGATTTTTCAATATCTCCCGATGGTTGGTATCGTCATTTCATTCCAGAACTACGCCCCGGGACTTGGATTCTTTGAGAGCAAATGGGTGGGCTTTAAACATTTCATCGATTTTTTTAACGGCTATTACTTCTGGAGATTGATTAAGAACACGCTTCTGCTGAACTTCTGGCTTCTCGTGTTCGGGTTTCCGGCGCCGATCCTGCTTGCGCTGCTCTTGAATGAAGTGAGAAGCGCGCTGTTTAAACGTACCGTACAAACCGTTACCTATATTCCGCACTTTATTTCAATGGTCGTTATTGTCGGCATGATCAAAGACTTTGTATCCTCCGACGGCTTGATCAATCAAGTTCGCGATCTGCTTGGGAAGGAATCGATTGCCTTTCTGCAGCTTCCGGAATTTTTCCGAACGATCTATGTGACGAGCGATATATGGCAAAGCATCGGATGGAGTTCAATCATTTATTTCGCAGCATTGTCCGCCGTCAACCCCGATCTTTACGAGGCTTCCGAAATGGACGGGGCAGGCAGGTACAGGAAGATCTGGCATATTACATTGCCGGCGATTCAACCGACGATCGTGATTCTGTTGATCCTGACAATCGGCAACTTGCTCAGCTCAGGCTTCGAGAAGATATTGCTGCTCTATCAGCCGCTTACCTATGAAACTTCGGATGTCATCTCCACTTATGTATACCGCAAAGGGATTCAAGATTCATCGTTCAGCTTCGCTTCAGCAGTCGGTTTGTTTAACACGGTTGTCAACTTCTTGCTGCTCATAATAGCAAACCGAATAAGCCGAAAAATTTCCGAGAGCAGCTTATGGTAGGAGGGGCAGCAAGTCATGGTGTACAAACCATCGTTTGGCGATCGGCTGTTTGATTATATCAACTATATTTTATTGACGCTCCTCATGCTTTCCACCTTTTATCCGCTCTATTACGTTTTTGTCGTATCGCTCAGCTCGATTGGAGAGATTGCCAAGCACGGCTCGCTTATGTTTTTCCCTCGCGGCTTTACGCTAGAAGCGTATCAATCCGTAATCGCAAATAACTACATATTGAAAGGCTTCAGAAATACCGTCTTCTACGTTGTGCTGGGAACGTCTATCAACATGATCATGACTATTCTTGCAGCTTATGCCTTGTCCCGGAAATGGCTGATGGGGCGCAAGGTCTTCATGATTATCATCGTAATCACGATGTTTTTCAGCGGCGGACTTATTCCAACTTTTATCGTCATCCAGAAGCTGCATCTGTACAACACCATCTGGGCGCTTATGCTGCCTGGCGCAATGAGCGCATTCAACATGATCATGATGCGCACTTATTTTCAAGGCATTCCAGAGAGCTTGGAAGAGTCTGCACGCATCGACGGTGCGCATGATTTTCAAATCTTATTCCGGATTATCCTTCCGGTCTCGATGCCCATCATTGCGGTAATGATCTTGTTTTATGCGGTTGGGCACTGGAATTCCTGGTTCTCGGCATCGATTTATTTGCAGAATCGGGAGCTGTTCCCGCTCCAATTAATATTAAGAGAGATTTTGATCCAAGGCCGAATCTCCGACATGGGCGGAGATACTTCAAACGTCGCGCACCAAGTGGCGAAAAACTTGAAGTATGCGACGATCATCGTAAGCACGGTGCCGATTTTGCTCGTGTATCCGTTTATACAGAAGTACTTCGTCAAGGGGGTTTTGCTCGGCTCCTTGAAGGAATAGCCTTCCGTCAAAACGCAAGTGTCCGGATTCAGAATCGATTGAGTGCTGGCCTGTTCCAGGCAAATTCTTACTAGGGGGAGTTTTTTATTATGAAGAAAGCTTTCAAAGGAATTAGTTTGGCATTATCCATGATCGTGGTTCTCTCCGCATGCGGCGGCAATGGCAACTCCAACACAACGAATGCGAATACAACGCCCGCGAATACAGATACAAGTGCTAGTGAACCGGCAAATACGGCATCGACCGATAACCAATCGGGCGAAGATGCATCGGCGAATAAGTTGAAAGAATTCAGCCTCTGGACGTGGCTCGGCTCGGTCGAATCCTGGGGCGGGAAAAGCTACGATGAAGTGCTGGCTTACCAGGAGCTCGAGAAACGTTCGGGCGTGAAAGTGAAATACGTGCATCCGACAGGAGATGCAGTAGAATCGTTCAATCTGATGATGACGTCCGGGGAAATGACGGATGCCATCTGGTACCGTTGGAACCCGGAGAGAATGAAGCAATATTCCGATGCAGGCCGCATCATTGACATTTATCCGCTTGTTAAAGAGCATGCGCCGAACCTGATGGCGCTCATGGAATCCGATGCTTCCCTGAAGAAGCAGCTGGTAGACCCGGAAGGACATATGTACTACATGCCTTGGATTACGCAGGATAAGTTCCTTGGATTCGGTGAAGGCCTCGTTCTTCGTGAGGATTGGTTGAATAAAGCTGGCATGGGCGTACCGAAAACGAATGATGAGCTGTATAACACTTTGAAAGCGATGAAAGACAAGAAAGTCAGCGGCACCAAGCCGTTCGTCGGCTTGACCGGTTATGCATCGCAAATCTATAAGCTCTTCTACGGATTCGGTGTTGCTGATGACTGGTTCGTCGATAATGGCAAAGTCGTTTATGGACCTACGTCCGACCGTTATAAGGAAGCATTGAAATGGTTTAACAAATTGTACAAAGAAGGCTTGCTTGACAAGGATTATCTGACAGGCGAAACAGATATCTATAACAAGCATATAGCGGATGGGCAAGCGGCAGGTCTGATCGACAATACGGACGCGGAAGGCACAGCGGCAAAAATGGCTGCGGATGCAGGCAATCCGTTCAAATTCGTCGGTATTCCTTACATGCAGTACAACGGTAAGTCTGTATCCCTGAACTCGACGGCGAAACGCGTTGCCCAGCCTTACGGCTTGGCAATTACAAGCACGGCGAAAGATCCTGCTGGCATCGTCGCTTATCTGGATTACGGTTTCTCCGATGAAGGGAAAACGCTCTTTAACTGGGGTATCGAAGGCGACACATTCGAAGTGAAAGACGGCAAGAAAGTATACACAGACAAGATTATGAAAGCGGCGGACAATGTTCCTGGCGTAGAGATGACCAAATACGTGAATCCATGGTGGATTACGGTAACCGATGCCGATTCCGCCAAAGCGCTTCTGGATGCCGATGGCTTGAAAACACGCGAAACATGGGCTGATGTCGACACTTCAATGGCGTTCGAGCCGACGCTCTTCATGACACCTGATGAAAGCGAAGTGATGTCAAGCGCATCGACGGACATTGCAACGTTCAAGGATTCGATGAGAGACGGCTTCATTACTGGTGCGAAAAACATCGATTCCGAGTGGGACGGTTATGTGAAGACGCTGAACGGAATGGGCATTGAGAACGTACAGAAGGTGCAGCAATCCGCGTACGACAGATTCGCGGCGACGAAATAAGGCAAACGGGGCGTCTCAAACGTCTGTCTCCACGGACAATGGGACGCCTCTTTCTTACCTGCTAATTCCTACAGGAAGCTAATTCATAATCAAGGAGTTGTCATGATGAGCCTAACGGTGAAGCCTTTTTCAGGAATGATTATTACGGAAGATGTCACTTTTGAGCCAGGTGAATACATATTCAAAGACGGACGCGGCATTGTTGTGGCAGGCAGCGGGATTACGATCGACGGCAACGGAGCGGTTATTCGCGGCCGTGGAAAAGTCGGCAGCATTTACAGCTATGCAGGTAACGGTTTGTTCGCGAGCGGTCACAGTGATGTAACGGTGAAGTCACTAATCCTCAGTGGCTTTCAAATCGGGATGAAAATTATGAACGGCAAGAACTGGACCATCGAGGATAACGATCTGTCCGACAATTATACCGATCCGGATTTTGGCTGGGGAGACGGCGAGCCGTTCGGCGCTCTTTATCTGGAGAACGTCTCTCATAGCCGGGTTTGCAATAACAAGGGCAATAACGTATGGAACGGTCTCAACCTCAAATACAGCAATAATAACGTGGTGACCGGCAACGAGATGTCGCATTGCACCAATGTTTGCTTGAAGCTGTGGGGCTCATCCAACAATGAAATTAACGACAATGTCATGAATTACGGCATTCGGATTGCGCCCGGAGAAGTGCATGCGCGTGATTCCTCTTCCGTTCTTATCGAGAACGGCTCTGATAACAATCGATTTATGTTCAATGATTTCACTTACGGCGGGGATGGCGTATTTATTCGTTCGTTGAACGGTTGGGTTAGCCGCAGGAATTATTTTGAAGGCAATGATGCTTCCTACGCGCATAACAACGCTTGGGAAGTGTGGGATCCTGACAATACGTTCGTCAACAATAAAGGGAACTACTCCAGCTACGGTTTTTGGCTCGGCGGCTCCTGCCATGCCGTGCTGATCGGGAACGAAGCGGCTTATAACGGGACAAGAATCGCTAACGCGCCGGAGCCGTTCGGCAACGCAGGCATTGCGGTCGTGAACGGATCAAGCAGCCATTTCGTGATGCGGAACAATCATATTCATCATAACAAAAGCGCGGGTCTAGCCATTGGATTCAAGGAAGGCTACGAATCCTACCACTGGATTATCGAACAGAATGTCATAACGGATAACGATACGTACGGCATCTATTTGAAGCATGCGAACTGGATCGCGATTGCAGGCAATCTTATTGAGAACAACGGACTCGGCGACATTCATGAGGACATGAATGTTTCGAATGTCATTTACAATAAAAGTACTTCCGTACCGGATGCGGAGCCGCCCAAAGCAAACGCGCACATGCTGACATCGCGTCCGGAAGCGGGACAATCCATTCGATTTGAGGCAACCGGCAGCGAAAATATTCGTGGCGAGGCGCTTTCCTTCCGCTGGGAAATGGGGGATGGCACCGTACTCGAGTCCCGTGAAGTAACTCACTCCTATGCGAAGCCTGGCTTCTACAGGGTAGCCTTAACAGTGTCTGACGGCGTGCTGTCGTCACTGGACTGGATCGACATCCATGTCGTTCCAAGCTCGGAATCGGTCGTATTGAAGATGCAGCCGGAGTCGGCAGCACTTTCGGGCATCCCGCAAGATCAATTTGCGGCGCTGCAGGTAGACGGCAAACAGCGTCTGTGCAACGAATCGTCCCTTCATGTGAAATCGACTGCAACACTGACGCAAATTAACATTCCGATTCAGGCAGAGACCAAGCTTGCGGATGCGAGTCAGCTCGGATTTTGGATGAAATACCAGCATGAGGTTAGAGACGGCTTCGGACATGGATCGATAATCGTCAGGCTCATCCAGGATGATCGCAATTATATTCAATATGTAATCAACTCTCCCTTCTATAACTGGAGCAAAATCGCATCGGAAGCGAGATACGGATGGAGCTGCTTCGAGCTTCCTCTCGCAATCCGCGAATCCGACCCGAATTCCGATGCATGGCAAGTAAGCGAAGTGGGCGCTCCAATGCTTGCGCATTTGCAGCAAATGTCGATTTCCTATGCTTCTCATGGCGGTTATTTCAGCGCGTGGCTGACCGAGATTGCATTTACAAACTAAACCGAGGGAGACGTAGACGGCATGACACTAATGAATAATGCAGCTCTCTCGCACCAGACCTTGACGGGGGTGCCGTTCACGAGCGTATCGATCGAGGACCGTTTCTGGAACAATCGGATTCGGGCGACACAGAAGTCGACCCTTGCCGCTTGCTTGACGCAATGCGAAGCAACAGGCCGGATCTCGAACTTTGCCAAAGCCGGCGGCTTGATGGAAGGCGGCTTCGAGGGGATTTTCTATAACGATTCCGATGTGTATAAGGTGCTGGAAGGCATTGCGTACTCGCTCATGATCGAGCGCGATGAAGAGATGGAAGCGCAGGCGGACCGGATTATTGATCTCATTGCTGCTGCTCAGCAGGAGGATGGTTATCTGCAGACGTTCTTCACGCTTGCCGAGCCGGAAAACAAATGGAAGGATATGAACAAGCACGAGGAGTACTGCGCTGGTCATATGATTGAGGCGGCGATTGCTTACAAGCAGGCGACGGGCAAAAGATTGTTCCTCGATGTCGCGATCAAGCTCGCAGACCATATCGATTCGTTGTTCGGACCGGGCAAGCGTCACTGGGTGCCGGGGCATCAGGAGATCGAGCTTGCTCTGGTGAAGCTCTACGTGGAAACAGGCGAGGAGCGCTATTGGAAGCTGGCGTACTGGCTGCTCGAGGAGCGCGGTCATGGACATGGCGTCGGCTACAGCTGGGCTCGCTCGGACTGGGGTGCCGCATATTCGCAGGATGATGTACCGGTGCGGGATATTGAGCGGGTAACCGGGCATGCCGTTCGTGCCATGTATATGTACGCAGGGATGACGGACGTTGCCATGCTGAACGGCGATCAAGGTTATATTGATGCGTTGGATCGGATTTGGCACAATGTGGTGGACCGGAATATGTACATCACAGGGGGCATCGGCCCTTCGCGCCATAATGAAGGCTTCACGGAAGACTATGATCTGCCAAATGACAGCGCATATTGCGAGACCTGTGCCTCCATCGGGATGGTGCTGTGGAATCACCGGATGAATCTGCTGCATGGCGATTCGAAGTATGCGGATATCGTGGAGCGAGCGATGTATAACGGTTCGATTTCGGGCGTTTCGTTGTCCGGCGACAAGTTCTTCTACGTTAATCCGCTAGAGGCAGACGGTACCCATCACCGGGTTCCGTGGTATGACTGCTCATGCTGTCCGACGCAGATCGCGCGGTTTATTCCGTCGATCGGCAGCTATGTTTATGCTGTGAGCGGCAACCATGTAGTCGTGAATCAGTATGTCGCGGGAACAGGGAGCTTGAACCTTGAAGGCGGCGAAGTCGTGCTGCGTCAAGTAACGGAGTATCCGTGGAATGGCCGCATTGCGCTGCGCGTTGAGAAGTGTGAACCCAAGGCAGCGTTCGGGATTTCGCTCCGGATTCCGGATTGGTGCAAATCGTACCGACTTGCTGTCGGCGGGCAAGAAGTGAACGACGCTGTGACCGTGCGGGGTTATGTTCGTTTGCATCAAGAATGGCAGCCTGGCGACGAAATTACGCTGGAGCTGACGATGCAGGTGGAACGCGTATACGCTCATCCGCTTGTTCAGGCGAATGCGGGCAAGGTTGCGCTGCAGCGCGGTCCGCTCGTGTACTGTGTCGAGGAGATCGATAACCTGCATTATGATGCGCTAAAAGTCGATTCATCGACGAGATTCCGTACGCGTTACGAGGCGGATCTGCTCGAAGGCGTTGTGGCTGTTTATGGCGCGAATCCTAACGGCGACGGGCAGTTCAAGGCAGTGCCGTACTACGCCTGGGACAACCGGACGCCTGGCAAAATGAAGGTGTGGCTGCCGGAGCAAGTGGATTATGCGAGGCTGTATCGGTTCTGATCGATTAGGGAAGAAGAGGGAAAAAGCAAAAGGCAAGAGTAAAGCAAAAGCAAAAGCAAAGGCGAAGGCGGTTCTGCCAGGCTCAGATGAGCGGTAGAATCGCCTTCTTTCTTTTCTATCGACAGCGCTAAGTGTGGCTAACGGACCGTAGAGCGCTTATTTGCACGAAATAACCTCTTCGCAAACTTTAACGGACTCCAGCGTCATCAAACGCGCTTTCCATCCCATCAACGCCCTTTGACACCGCGAAGAAGATAAACGGTCCTTCCGACTTCAGCACATGATTCTCGATCAAGTCGTACTCCTCAGGACGATAATCTTGGAACTTGACCGTCTGTGCTTCGATCCTTTGCCGAATCTGATCCATTACGCTTTCGACATCGGCTGTATGCTTCAATTTAATGACGGCAAATTCGTCCGCCTTTACGTTGGATACAGCTGTGTAAAGTACGAAGTCCGACACTACGCTCGGATCTATGTGATACAGCTTTTGCAGCTTCTTCGTATCCCCCGCTTTCATTTGGCTGAAATAAGCCGATTGCCCGATGCGTGTATTAATATCGGTAACCGTTATATTATCGTAATTCCCGCGATCATCCGAGCATCCGCTCAAAATCCCCACGGTCATAGTCGCAAGCAATAAGCCTCTTCGCGGTTTCATTGAATTCCCTCCATAATGTTCAAGATAGACGAATCTTCGAAAAAAGTTTTGATATTGTACAGGATGAGCAGGTCGCTGATCTTCCGTTCCTGGATGAGCGGGAGCAGCGAATCCTCGTAATAGCGCAGGTCGACGACGTCAATCTCCCCGAAGTGCCTCGTCACGAAAGGGATCATGCTGTTGGCATACGAATCTTTGACCACGAGCAGCTTCTTATTCGCCGGACCGTCTGTCAGAATCCGAATCAACGCATGATTGCCGTTCAGGAAGACGCTGTACTTGTCCTTCTTCTGGAGATTGTCCAGAACGTACAGGGAGTCCGACATCGTCCCGTCATCTTCGTACTTGACCTTGACGCTGTTGCTGCTCTTTGCCGCTTCGTTTCCAACAGAATTCATCGATTGTGACTGAGCCTGAGCAGTATGGTCTGAACTGCCACAAGCCCCAGTAAGCTAGATTTGTTTTTCATCAATTTTCATTTCCCCTTCCGTGTGATAAAAGGAACTTTACAGGATGGAGTTCAAGACGATGTGCAGTTGAAATGCAGATCACAAAAAAACGCAGAACCGAAGTTCTACGTTTTGCCGATTTTATTCAATTCCATATAGAACAAGACGCCTTCCTCCGTATTGGCTGCTCCTCGATCATAGAGACAATAATGCTCTCGCCTTCTGGCGTATAACGAATCGCGTTCGTCAGGAAGTTAACGATAACCTGCTCGATACGAAGCGGGTTCGCGACAACCTCGGCAGGGGTGAAGCTGGCATGCAGCTGCAGCCGCCTGTCTGTCATATCTGGGGCCAGCTTCTCACATACTTTGGCTAGAACAACGTCGATGCGGAAGAGGGAGAGCTCCATTTGGTACGTGCCGGATTCATATTTGGCGAGCTCCAGCATGTCTGCAACGAGCAGATCCATCTTCTTCACTTCATCTTCCATCGCACTGAAATAATAGCCTCGTTTCGGACTGTCCGGTTTATCTCTCAGCACATACAGGCAGCTCTCGATTACGCTGAGCGGGGTTTTCAATTCATGGGATACCCCGGCTATAAACTCTTTACGCGTCTGCTCCAGCCTTTTCTATTGCGCAATATCCTGCTCCAGCCGGACGATATGAACATGACAAACTGCCGATTTCGTCATCGGAGTTTACCGGAATCCGAGCGGTGAAGTCGAGTCCCGCTATTTGCTGCGTCGCGTCATTCATCCGCAGAAACGGACGTGCGATGCGGCGGGCATAGTAGAAGGAGACGAGCAGGACGAGCAACAATGCCGCAGCTGCGATATAACCGTAATAATGGCGCATGACGATCGCTGCTTCGTTAACGGGCTGGAGCGATGTCATGGCTATGAGGAATCCATCGTTGCCGGTCTGATTCGACAGACGTTTCACGACAATTTTGTAAGGGACATTGTTTGCTTCGTAATTCATTACGGTATCCGCTGATGCGCTGAAATCTCCGTAAAGCAAGTCAGCTTGAAAAGCTTTAATCCGTTCCAGGAACAGATGGTTCGTGTAGCGAGACTCATTCGTTCCATTCGGCACGCGTGCTTGTGTAACGGTGCCTTGCACGAGAATACTAGGGTAACGCTCATGATATTCAGTCGGACTATTGAATCTCGGAACCACTTCGTATTCCTTGCGAACGAGCGGTTCGTTCTCAAGCCGGTTCTCCTCCCGCAAATTAGCAGCGCTGCTGCCGATTCTCTGCGGGAATAGCTGATTGTTAATCAGGACGCCTTCAATGGCAATGCTTGATGAAGAAATCAGGCTGAAGCGGATTGGCCTCACTTAATTGCTCCACTTCCATCACCGTATACAGAGGAATATGGATCGGCTTGCCGGAGAGGGCGAGGGTATCCGCAGTGTTGTCCAATCGAGCTACGACCTCGAAATCGTCCGTATACTTCAGGTTGCCAAGCGAGTCCAGGCGAGCGGTCCAAGTATTATATTTTTGATAAAATAGCTGTTCGTTCCGGAAAGCGGTCATCGCATCCTTGGCATTCCCATCTTCATGAGAAGCGGCACTTAGAGTCTTCTGAACGCTGCCTACTTTCTGCTGCACATAGATTTGTTTGAAGAACACAGATTGCACAATGAAGAGGCCCGCGATTACAACGGTGCACAGGCTTGCCGTCATCAGAAACAGCTTAATGACGATGCTCTTCCTCATGGGAGTTCCTCGAATTTATAGCCTGACCGAATGACGGTAACGATGTGTGCCGCATGCTCTTCCAGCTTGGACCGCAAATTTCGGATATGACTGCTGAGCGTACGATCGTCCCCGTCAAAATCATAGCCCCATATTTTCGTAATCAACTGATCTCTCGTTAGGATGATGCCTTTGTTCCGAAGCAAACAAGCTAATAGTTCGAACTCTGTATGCGTTAAGCTGCAAGGCTTGCCATCGAGCGTGACCGTTCTGGAAGGAAGATGGAGCGTAATGCCTCCTCCAGATAACGTATCTCCCGCATCGAGGATTTGCCGATTGCCAAGCAGCCGTTTGGCCCGAGCCTGCAGGATAGGAGGGCTGCACGGCTTGATCACATAATCGTCCGCGCCAAGCTCAAATCCGAGCAGCGTATCGTCTTCGTCGGAGCGGATGTCAGCATTAGAATCGGGACGGCGGACTTTCCTTCATCGACCAAATACTCCTTCATAATTTCCCGAAGTACTTGTTGATCCTCCACCACTAAGATCGTTTTCGGCATGTCGGCATCCTCCGTCCATTTTTCAACACGATGTTACCATGTTTAGGTACATGCCTCAACTTATATCGCGAAGTGTCATAGCATAGAAAAAACCGTTTGGCAGGTGCCAAACGGTTTTATTATCGCAAAGCTCAGCTTTGTCTATATGCGGTGGTCACGGTTCATCCATAGCATCCGGGTAGGTGTCATCACCTGGATAATCACGCTCTATGCCTGCATGAAGCTCATGATTCTCGTAGTCGAACCGGTTCGGGGAACGTTGTTCGATCCGCCAAGGCCTGTTCGTGCTCAGCGACTCGGCTTGGACCCGGTTAGAGCCGTAAGAACCATCGGGAAACTCTTCTGCGGCAAGGTCATTGCGCTGGGATTCGACCGTTTTCAAGTCAGAATAGGGCGGGCGATTATCATTAAACATAGGTACCTCCTGATGGCGGCTATTGTTTTACCGTCACAGTGTACCCGGGATTAGTCGGTAAAATTCACCGTTCCAACCACTAATTCTAAAAATTGGCGAAGATCCGCCGCTTCTTCCTCGGTCAGCTTAAATGTAAATTCCAGATAGCCTTCCTCGTCTAGATCATCTTGTCCGATAATTGCGGTACGCCCCATTTGCAGGTCCGTTATGAGCTTCTTGCCATAAAACCGGTTCGTCGTCGTAATCGCAAGATCGAACCGTTTCAAGTTCGGCGTGATGAACGTTACGAAGCGGGTCGAGGTATCTTCCGTAGAATCGGACATAAAATCATAATTCGTCATTTGCATCGACTGTCGTTCCTCCTTTATTTCTCGCTCTATCATAGCATCACTCTTCGGAAAGGGGCAACGATACCGCTCGGCATCATTTGGAAAAATTGGATATTGCCATGGTTGTCCCGCTATGCTATGATGTGAGCAATCAAATCGTTGTACGTGAGGAAGCACCTCTTTCGCCAGTTTACTGGCGTTAGGGGTGCTTTTTTTTTGTTGTACGGTTCCAGCCGTGTAATGGCACCTTACGCTACCCGAGATGATACAACTATACGGAGGTGTGCCTGCATGCAGGTCGTATTTTTGAACACGTTTGAGAAAGCGGGAACAGATCGCGGTGTGGAGCAAGCTCAGTTATCCATCTGTGAGCAAAATGGGGTATGGTCCGTCATTTGGACAGGCTCGTCCAATGATTCGCGGACGGATGAGCAATTTGTCTGGTTCGAAGGCGGGTCATGGGAAGAAATGATGACGTCATTTCGCCACGGCGTTGCGGTTCGCATGGGAGAAGGCTATGCGCCGCTGATAGATGGGATGCTGGACGAGCGCCGCAGCTTGGACGAGAACGGCAGTCTGTTCTCGATGATTCAATGCTACGGAGAGACGAACCCGAATGAAGCCATCTTCGAAGAGCTGCGCGATTGGCGCAGGCGGACAGCGGTGGCAGCCAAGAAATCCGCCTACCTCGTCGCGACGAATCGGATGCTCTGGATGATTAGCAGCTACGTTCCGCAGCAGGCGGAAGAGCTGCTGCAAATTCCCGGCTGGGGCGAGTCCAAGCAGGCGACATATGGTGAAGAGGTGCTGGCGATTACCCGCAAGTTCGAGCGCCAGACGTCTTTTCCGCTTGATTGGGTGGCGGAATCGCTCGACCCAAAGCAGTTTACGGGCTGGATCTACAAGCAGAAGGAGAATAAGTATAAGGCGCAGATGGACCGGCAGAATCAGAAACGTGCGCTGCTGCAGGCAATTGCAGAAGGCAAAACGATTGACGAGCTGCTGATTGAGGTGGAACTTCCGAGAAGAGATCTGATGGACCGGATTGAGAAGCTGGAGACAGAGGGCTACGATATTGAGCCTCTGATTGAGAAAGAGCTGCGCGACGTCCCGCCATCGGAGCAGCAGCAATTATGGGATGCGCTGCTCACAGTCGGGGATCGATACTTGAAGCCGGTACTGAATCAGGTTTACGGCGAGGAAATGATGCAAGGAAGAGGCAAGTCGATTGACCAGCTCTACGACCGGCTGCGGCTATTGCGGCTTCGTTACCGCCGGACGAAGAGCGATCAAGTGTCATAGCGACAACGACGGCCAGATCGGGTCCTCATATTGAATGGTGGCATTGCTTTCGCAAGGAAGCCCGGTTTCGTAGGAGCGGTTCCCGATTAGCAGGGCTGCCGCTTCGCGAAGCTGGTTGCGGGAAGGCGCTTCGCGATTCAACTCCTGCTGCGAGGAATCTTCAGCGCGGAGCCACACAAGGACAGCGCGGACGACCGGAATTGCTTCCTCCAGAGCGATGTCCCACAAGTCCCATACGCTCTCGGTATGTAAGGTTTGTCCGTCGGTTGGATCAAGCCACGGACGATGAGTTTCGTTCAGTATATCCAGCGCAGGCAGCTCGCGTCTAAAGACGAACGGTTCAATTTGGCCCAATGTAAGCAGTCGTTTTATGCCAGTCGGATCATAAAATAGCCGCTGCGCACCGATCATGTCAAGCATCGCATCTCGCCAATCCTCACGGCGAATTCTCGCGGCAAGCGCAGGATAATGGACAGCTGCGATTTGTTCAAATGCATTGACGATAAGCGGCGGCAGCTCGCCGCGAATATCGATATCCTTCCAAACCTCGGTTTTCCACGTTTCGACACCACGGAGCTTTCGTACGATCAGCGTATCCATCATAATTTCGAACCGCTGGTGATCCCATTTGCGTGAGCCGGATCTGCTAAATACGTATGGATGCATCACACGGTCCAGCAGGTGATGCAGCAAGAAGCCAAGCGCATAGACGAGCGCAAATTGCTGTTTCGATTGGGGCGCTGCTTGTCCTTCCAGTGTATCAAGCATATCCATAATAACTTCGCCGCAGTGATGCTGATGCATTTCCGAACCTAGCAAGCTCATGCGGGTATCTTTCTTCCAAGGCAGGAAGTTATGGTAGAACAGAAAATCAGGGCCTTGACAGCCCATATTAAACATTCGTTCCAGGTGCGGTGAAGCGATCAGTTCTGCTTCTCCGAGCTCCTGCAGGCACTTCTGCCCGAATAAGAAATGCGTCCAAATATTCGGCACGTCAATCCTCCTAAGGACTCTATTGTTGAGGAATCACTTGAAATCTTTAAAATATTGCACGAATTGAGTAGTATACTTGACCTAGCTAATCTTGTATAATCGATTAAAGATGAATGCAATCGAATTAAGTCGAAAAGGGGCGCTACACCCAAATGAAGGCCGAATACATTAATCCCTTCCTAGAGTCCGCCAAAGTCGTCATAGAACAATTAATTCAGGTCAAGCCTTCAACGGGCCAACTCGGCGTCAAAGAGATTAAGTTTGTAGAAAACTACATATGGATTCAAATCGGTATAAATGGCCAAATGAACGGCGATATCGTATTTGGCTTAAGCGAGGAAGTAGCGCTCAAGATGGTATCGGCGATGATGGGCGGATTCGTGATTTCAGAGATGGATGAAATGGGTAAAAGCGCGATCTCTGAGCTTGGCAATATGATCAGCGGCAATGCCAGCACGATGTTATTCAACCAAGGCGTACGGGTCGACATTACACCACCGAAGGTTCTGCATTCCGCACAAACCGCAGGCTTCAACGCTTCGAAGGCGTTAACGATACCGCTCATTATGGAAGGCATTGGCGAACTTGATATTCAAGTACTAATTGCATCGTAACACGAGTCAAGCTCCCGGGGGAGCTTTTTTTCGTATTTGGGCTTATTTTGCCTATTTGCACCTGTTGCAGTAAACTGAAAGTTAAGGTGATTCGATTGTTGCATGGGAAAATTGTACTGATTACCGGCGCGGCAAGCGGCATTGGCGCTGAAACGGCGCGGCTGCTAGCGGCTTCAGGCGCGATCCCGATCATAACCGGTCGCAGGCTCGATAAGCTCGAGCAAATGGCATCCTCCCTTACTAGTACGTATGGATGCTATAAGCTGGATGTAACGAATTTTGACGAAATTGTTGCGGTTATGAATCAGGTGACGCAGGATTATGGTCGCATTGATGTACTGCTGAACAATGCCGGCTATGGAGTGTTTGAGCATTTTGCGGATGCGCCGGTGGAGCGTTTCGCGGAGATGATGGACACGAATTATATGGGCATCGTTCGCTGCAGCAAAGCGGTACTGCCGATTATGCAGAGGCAAGGCGGCGGCCATATTATTAATGTCGCCTCGATGGCAGGCAAGCTGAGCACTGCGAAATCATCGGGTTACGCGGCCACGAAGCATGCCGTTCTTGGCTTGACGAATGCAATGCGGACAGAGCTTGCACCGATGAATATCGTTGTTTCGGCGATTAATCCGGGACCGATTGATACGCCTTTCTTACATACAGCCGACCCTGAAGGTACGTACGCGAACAATGTTCGCGGCTACATGCTGACGCCTGAGCGGGTTGCGAAAGCGATTGTACAAATGATTAAACGCAGAACGCCGGAGGTGGATTTGCCGCTGTCGGCTTCTGTTGGCATTAAGCTTTATGGTTTGTTCCCGAGGCTGGCAGATCGTATCGCAGGCCGATGGTTGAACCGCAAATAGGACGCTGCTACATGAGGAGAATTGATAAGAGTGACATGGGAAACATTGAAGCTGCAGCCGCAGCTAATTGAAGCATTGAAAGGAAACAAGATCGAGACGCCTACTCCGGTTCAGACGGCTACAATTCCAGTGCTGATGGAAGGACATGATGTGTCCGCGAAGTCACAGACGGGTACGGGCAAGACGCTCGCGTATATGCTGCCGGCGATTGAGCGCGTGGATGTAATGAACCAGGCCGTGCAGGTGATGGTGCTGGCGCCGACGCAGGAGCTGGCGATGCAAATCTTCCGGGTCGCCGAAACTTACGGCGAACCGATCGGCGTGAAGACGCAGCAGCTGATCGGCGGCGCGTCGATGCAGCGGCAGGTGGAGAAGCTGCGGCTTCATCCGCATATCGTCGTCGGTACGCCGGGGCGTATTCACGAGCTCGTAAATTCCGGGAAGCTGAAGCTGCACCAAATCCGGCTCGTCATTATCGACGAGGCGGATCAAGTGTTTAACCTCGGCTCCACGATTGAGGTGGAGACGCTGCTGCGCGGCATGATGCGCGATCGGCAGATCGCCTTCTTCTCCGCGACGCGTCCGCAGGCAATGGCGGAGGTGGAGGAGCGGTGGATGCGCGATCCGCAGCGGATCGATGTGTCGCCGGAGCAGAATGCGGGCAAGCAAGTGGAGCATTATTTTGTCGTGAGCGAGCGCCGCGACAAGGTGGATACGGCGAGAAGGCTCATTCGGATGCTGAAGCCGAAGTCGGCGCTGCTGTTCATCAATGACACCGATGAAATTGCGAATTATGAAGCGAAGCTGAGATTTGAAGGTTTTACCGTTGAGACGCTGTACGGCGATTCGGACAAGCAGCGGCGCGCGGCGACACTTGCACGCTTCCGCGATGGACGCTGCCAGCTGCTGCTCGCAACGGATGTTGCGGCGCGGGGACTCGATATCGCCGACCTGCCGCTGGTCGTTCATCTCGATCCGGCGCTGGATGCGGATCATTATGTTCACCGTTCCGGCCGAACGGGGCGGATGGGCAAATCAGGCACAGTCTTCTCCATCGTGACGCGGAACCAGCTGTTCATTATGGATAAATTCCGCAAGCAGCTTGGCATCGACTTGCAGGAGAAGACCTTGTTCGCCGGGAAGCTGTGGAATCCCGGCGAAGAGCAGCGCCGCGACTTTGGCCGCGGCGGCAGCGGCAGTGCGCGTCCGGCGGCGCCGGCACGCGCGGCTGCGCCGGCGAGCCCGCGCAGCGCGGCGGCGGGAAGCGCGCCGCGCGCGAGCGAAGGCGCCGGCCGGCCGAGCGGTGCTGGCGCGGCCGGTGCTGGCCGCGCGATAGCCGGCGCTGGTGCAGCCGCAGGCGCGAGAGCAGCGGCGAAGCCGACGAAGTCGAAGCGCGAGCAGGAACGCGAGCGCAAGAACAAAGGCGCGCCGAAGTGGCTGAAGGCGAAGCAGCAGGGCGAGGAGAAGTAAATATCATAGGAAAATGCCGAGGGTGTGGCGAGTTGCACTCTTGGCTTTTTTTATTTCGAATGAAGCAAGCTACGGCTACTAGTCGAAAGATATATTGGATAAAGAGTCAATTTCATAAGTCTATGATCGCTAGGTAGCACTCACTCAAAACCCAAGGATTTTAAAAAAAATCAGGCTGCACAGCGTGTCCTTCTCAATTCTTGGTTCAGTTTATCAAGGGCGAACTTGCATAATGTGTAGGTCAGACAAGTAAGGTCCATCTCAACGAAGGCCCGCTTTTTGCGTTTGCGCGTTCCCGTTAGTCCAAAGTAGCTTTTTAAATAGGCAAATACACGCTCGACAGCTGTGCGACGTGAATACAGTGTTGCAAACTTGCTGCTGCCGCGAGCCGGGACCGTGTATTTGCGGATGTCTTTCTCTCGCTTTATCTTGTGA
>NZ_QTTN01000051.1 GCF_003386535.1 Paenibacillus taihuensis | reverse complement strand
CTGTCGTGGGCGCAGGAAATTTGAGAGGAGCTGTCCTTAGTACGAGAGGACCGGGATGGACGCACCGCTGGTGTACCAGTTGTTCCGCCAGGAGCATAGCTGGGTAGCCAAGTGCGGACGGGATAAGCGCTGAAAGCATCTAAGCGTGAAGCCCCCCTCAAGATGAGATTTCCCAATTAGTAAGACCCCTGAAAGACGATCAGGTTGATAGGTTCGAGGTGGAAGCGCAGCAATGTGTGGAGCTGACGAATACTAATCGGTCGAGGGCTTATCCTAAACAAGTTAATCAAGCAAGAACTTCGCAAAGGTTCGTATCCAGTTTTCAGGGCGCAACTCACTGATGAATAATCGACAAGCGCGGGTATTCAGAAGTATTTTGCAGGAACGTTTGGCGACGTTTTTACCTGACCTTTATGGCTGCCTCGGTCATGATGGACAAGCAGTAATTGAGGCAATTGTGTGGCGGTGTAGCTCAGCTGGCTAGAGCATTCGGTTCATACCCGGAGGGTCGGGGGTTCGAGTCCCTTCGCCGCTACCACACCTATATGGAGGCTTAGCTCAGCTGGGAGAGCATCTGCCTTACAAGCAGAGGGTCGGCGGTTCGATCCCGTCAGCCTCCACCATCCATTTTTTAAATGCGGAGCCGTGGTGTAGTGGCCCAACATGCCTGCCTGTCACGCAGGAGACCGCGGGTTCGAATCCCGTCGGCTCCGCCATTTAACTCAATAACTAAGGCTCGGTAGCTCAGTTGGTAGAGCAGAGGACTGAAAATCCTCGTGTCGGCGGTTCGATTCCGTCCCGAGCCACCATTCATCATGGAGGGCTAGCGAAGTGGCCAAACGCGGGAGACTGTAAATCTCTTCCTTCGGGTTCGGTGGTTCGAATCCATCGCCCTCCACCATTCTCTTCACGAGAGCCATTAGCTCAGTTGGTAGAGCACCTGACTTTTAATCAGGGTGTCGTAGGTTCGAGTCCTACATGGCTCACCATTTCGATATCCATTCAACCTGTAGGCGACGCGCCTGCAGGTTTTTTTGTTGTTCCCCACATACAGATTATTTCAATCCCCAACGGGCAAACTGAACACAACGGCTGCTTCAGGGGGTTAGTAGAGACAATGGATTTCCTGTTATCTGCACTATTGTGTTTTGGGCTTGTTGCGGTGTTAGTACCGATCCTTCGTAAGTACGCGCTTCGAATGGGGTTCGTTGATCGCCCATCCGCGCGTAAAATCCACCGGACGCCGATACCGTTAATGGGCGGTGCAGCACTTTATATCGGTGTCGTTGTAACGTTGTTTATTTTCCAAGGGGCCACACCTCTTAGCATGACGATCGGTATTGGCGGCTTCATTCTTGTTGTCATTGGACTTGCGGATGATGCGGCGAAGGCGAACGGCAATGAGTTCCCGGTATGGCCGCGTGTTATTGTCTATATAGCGGCTTCCATTATTCCGCTGTTATTTGATATTCGCATTCAGGGCTTATCTGGGCTGCACGGAACGATTGATTTCCCGTTCTGGCTCCAGATCATCAGCTCAATCGTATGGGTGTTTGCGCTCATCAATATGATAAATTTCATAGATGGTGTGGATGGACTTGCTTCCGGCGTATCCACTTTATCGTCATTAACGCTTTTTATTACAGCAATAATGAAGCATCAGTTTCCTACCGCACTGCTCGCAGTTATTCTGGTGGGAGCATGCTTAGCTTTTCTCATCTACAATTTCTATCCGGCCCGGATCTTCATGGGGGACGCCGGTGCGGCTTTTCTTGGCTATGCGCTGGCGGTTACTGCTGTCGATGGGGCATTTAAGAGCGCCACGCTTGTGACGGTTGCAGTACCGCTGCTCGCGCTTGGCGTACCGATACTCGATACAGCAGTTGTCATGCTTCGCAGATTACTCTCGGGCAAGGGGCTGCATCGCGCTGATAAGCTGCACACGCATCACGTGTTGATGCGGTGGGGACTAACGCAGATCCAAACGGTATCTTTTATCTACTTGGTGGCGGCGTTGTTCTCCTTGCTTTCCATCGTTCTCCTGCTCGCTCTAAGCTGATTGAATCGCCTAATCTATGGTACAATGTGCTAAAAAAGCACATTCATGCGCAGTAGGTGTGGTACAATGAGCCAAAAAGCGCATAGACGCGTGTAGGATAGGGGCAAGCCGATGAGTGAAGCAAAGTGGATCAAGCAATTGCAAGCTGTCCTGGATTGCCCAGTAAGGCAGCTTCAGCTGCCGATCCAAGATTGGAACATGATACTGGAGGACCAAACGACGCATCAACATCAGCCAAAGCCGAAGGCGGTTACAATTGGCGATCATGTGATCGGTCCAGAAGGCGTTGTATGGTTTCTGCTGCACGTAGAAGCACAGTATGTCGATCTGCTTGAAGTAAGTCGTGAGCTCTTAAGGGAGAAGGAAATACGGCTTATTGGTTGGACATTAGCTCAGATGCTCGCTGAGAAGACGAAGAGCTACGAAGGCATTCCCGAGTCTGAGCGCTATGCCCGCGAGCTTGGGGCTTGGATTGAAGAACAGCTGGAAGCAAGTGAGCCGAAGCAGCAGCTGCCTGACCGGCTCATATCGAGAGGCCGACTGTTCTCCTCGATGATTCCGTTCTTACTTGTATGCGAGCAGGCTGAGTCGGGACGAGCAAGTTATAGCGAGCTGGAGAAACTGCTGCGTACTTTCCTCGCTGAAGAAGTGATGATTATTCCTTTGAAGGAGCAGGAGTGGCTCATTCTAGGCCCTGTTTCATTAATTCATGATGCCCAGCTCGAGGAACGGGATGAAGATGCGGAGGAATCGGTCGAAGAGAATCTGACCTCCATCGTATCCGGTCTGCACGATATGCTTTCGAGTGAGTGGATTGGCGAGTGCCATCTGGCAGTTGCGCAACCGATCTCACCGACGAGCTCGATTGTCAGCACAACTTCTGTGCTGCGGGAAACCGTTCATCTCGGACGATCTTTCCATGTCGGGACGAACATTCATCTGCCATGGCTGCTTCATCTAGAGCGGCTGCTCGATACGATCCCTGAAGCTCAACGTATCAAATTCGTGGAGCAGGCGCTGAAACGGAAGGATTCTTTTCTCGAGCCGGAGATTCTTACAACGCTCGAGACGTTCTTCTCACTGGATTGCAACGTCAGTGAAACAGCAAAGAAACTCTATATCCACCGCAATACGCTAATATACAGGCTGGACAAGCTGAAACAGGAGACAGAGCTGGATGTTCGTCAGTTCCGAGATGCCGTTCTCGTCAAAATTATTTTGCTATTGTACAAAGTAACGAAAAGGACGTAGTTTTTTTGTAAAGTATGTGCATAGTCATTATGAGGTCGCTGATATACACTAAGTGTATTGAAAGACTATTACCGTTTAGGGGGAAATACAAATGGCTGGTGTACGCTTAGAGCACGTTTACAAAAAATACGCGGGTACTGATCTCGCTTCAGTAAAAGATTTCAACCTCGACATTAAAGACAAGGAATTCTTGGTTCTTGTCGGTCCATCAGGTTGCGGTAAATCCACAACACTTCGTATGATCGCTGGTCTGGAAGAAATCTCTGAAGGTAAACTGTTCATCGGCGAGCGTCTTGTGAATGACGTAGCACCTAAAGATCGCGATATCGCGATGGTATTCCAATCCTACGCGTTATACCCACATATGAACGTATACCAAAACATGGCTTTTGGTCTTAAACTTCGTAAATTCAAAAAAGCAGAGATCGACAAGCGCGTTCGTGAAGCTGCTAAAATTCTTGATATCGAGCACTTGCTCGACCGTAAGCCGAAAGCACTCTCCGGTGGTCAACGTCAGCGTGTTGCCCTAGGCCGTGCGATCGTTCGTGAACCACAAGTATTCTTGATGGATGAGCCGCTCTCCAACTTGGACGCTAAACTCCGTGGCCAAATGCGCGCAGAGATCTCCAAGCTTGCTAAGCGTCTTGAAACTACTGTTATCTACGTAACGCATGACCAAATCGAAGCTATGACAATGGGTGACCGTATCGTCGTTATGAAAGACGGCGTTATCCAACAAGCTGCTTCCCCGGAAGAGCTGTACAACCACCCAGTAAACATCTTCGTAGCAGGCTTTATCGGTGCGCCTTCGATGAACTTCATCACTGGCACATTGTCCGAAGGCGGCGGCGCTGTTCGCTTCAAATCGAACGGTATCGACGTTCTTGTACCAGACGGCAAAGCTGCACAATTGCGTGAAAAAGGTCTGATCGGCAAGGAAATCATCCTTGGTATCCGTCCGGAAGATCTGCACGAAGAGCCAGTATTCCACGAGGCTTCCCCGCAAACTATCGTGAATGCTCACGTTGAAGTTGCTGAGAACCTTGGTCACGAAATGTTCCTGTACTTGAACGGTCTTGGTAAAGACACTGTTATCGCACGTGTTGACGGCCGCTCCGGTGTTAAAGAAGGTACTAACGTGAAGCTTGCTCTCGATATGAACAAAGTTCATGTCTTCGACAAAGAGACAGAACTGAACGTATTCGAACAATAATTGATAAGGCGCTGAGCCTTTACTGACAACCGCCCGATCACGAATCGGGCGGTTGTTTTTATTGCGCATTTTCGTTACGATAACAATAGCTGAAATCATCTAGAACTTTACATAACAAACTCGTAGCTGGCTGCGACTGTTGAGGAGGCCAACCGATGGCTAAAAAGGTGAAAGTATCTGAGCTAATCAGTCAATTCCAGCTCGAAATATTAAGCGGTGAAGATGGGCTGCGCCGCAGCATTTCTGTCGATGATTTGTCGCGCCCAGGCTTGGAGATGGCAGGCTACTTCGATTACTATCCGAAGGAACGTGTGCAAATTCTAGGAAGAACCGAACTGACCTTCATGGATACGCTAAGCAAGCAAGAGCGTATCGACCGTTTGGAGCGGCTATGCGATGAGGAAACGCCATGCTTCATTATTACGCGCGGCATGGAAGCGCCAGCTGAGCTGATCGAGCTGTCGAACCAGAAGCAGATTCCTGTTCTTCGCAGCAATTCGGCGACGACAATCTTCCTAAGCCGGATTACGAACTTCCTGGAGCGCAAGCTTGCTCCAACTGCCACGATTCACGGCGTTCTTGTCGATGTGTATGGCGTAGGCATGCTCATCACAGGCGGCAGCGGTATCGGTAAAAGCGAAACCGCGCTTGAGCTTGTGAAACGGAGCCATCGCCTCGTAGCGGATGATGCGGTTGAGATTCGTCAAACATCAGACGGTCAGCTGCACGGTACCGCACCTGAACTCATTCGCCATCTGCTTGAAATTCGCGGTCTAGGCATTATTAACGTTATGACTCTATTCGGTGCCGGTGCGGTTCGTAACATGAAGCGGATCAGCGTCGTTATTAAGCTGGAAAACTGGCAGGCAGACAAGCAGTATGACCGCCTTGGACTTGATGAAGAGACCACTCGCATCATCGATACGGAAATTCCGATCGTAACGGTACCCGTTCGTCCAGGCCGAAACTTGGCAGTCATTATTGAAGTGGCAGCGATGAACTTCCGTTTGAAGCGGATGGGCTACAATGCCGCACTACAGTTTACGAACAAGCTAACAGAGACAATTGCAGAAGACGCGGACGATTTTGATTGACATGCAAAACGATAGTTAAGAGAAGGAGTCTGTGATACATGTTTGGATTACGTTTAGATCCTATTGCTTTTTCCATTGGTTCCATCAGTGTCCACTGGTACGGTATTATCTTAGGAACCGCAGCGCTTGTAGGCTTGCTCCTCGCTGTTCGCGAAGGCAAGCGCTTCGGCCTGTCGCCTGACTTCTTCATGGATTTGCTGCTGCTCGGCGTGCCTTCGGCGATTGTCGGCGCACGTCTTTACTACGTGATGTTTACGTGGGATGAGTATAAGAACAGCCCGCTGGATGTGTTCAAGATCTGGCATGGCGGTATTGCGATCTATGGTGCGCTTATCGGAGCATTTATCTGCGGGATCGTTTATTTCCGCGTGAAAGGCTACAGCTTCTGGCGTATTGCCGATATCTGTGCGCCATCGCTTATTGCCGGTCAAATGATCGGACGTTGGGGCAACTTCGTCAACCAAGAAGCGTTCGGCGGTCCTGTCGAAGAGAGCTTCCTGCGTAATACGCTTCACTTGCCGGATTGGATTGTGAATCAGATGCTCGTCCAATCAGACGGCTTGTACCACCATCCGACGTTCCTTTACGAATCGCTTTGGAACCTGGTTGGACTTATCATTCTGCTCGTTCTTCGACGCCGTTCGTTCCTGCGCGCTGGCGAGCTGCTGTTCTCGTACTTCATCTGGTACTCCATTGGCCGTTTCTTTATTGAAGGCCTTCGTACGGACAGCTTGGCGTTCCATGGCGCTTCATGGGCAGCTTCGATGATGAATGGACTGTGGTCGCCAATGAAGCTCTTCGGATTCGAGGCGGGCTACTTGGACCCTGCAATCGGTAATATCCGTATTTCGCAGCTCATTTCCGTTCTGCTTGTCATTGCTGCAATCATCCTCATCATTGGCCGTCGTACAACTGGAGAAGCAAAGGTCCGTTACCTGGATCCGATCATTAACTTCAAAACGGGACTGCCTGCCGGTACGGAGACAGCTGAGAAGAAGACAGCCGCTTCTGCAGAAAGCCGTACAGATATTCAGAACCACTCTGACGATACAGGCAGTGACAAGACAATAAAGGAGTAACACCATTCGCATGACTACGATTAAAACGATGTTGTTTGATCTGGACGGCACGATTATGGATACGAATGAGCTCATCATTCAATCCTTCCTTCACTCGCTGAAGGGCATCGTGCCGCCGGAGTTTAGCCGTGAGCATATTATTCCGAGCATGGGACAGCCGCTGACGACACAGATGCAGCTGTTCTCAGGCCGCGAAGATGTGACAGACCTGGTTGCCGCTTACCGCGAAATCAATCTTAAGATGCACGATGATTATGTAACGGCATTCCCGTATGTTCGTGAGGTGTTTGCGAAGCTGCATGAAGCGGGCTTCCAAATCGGAATTGTAACGACGAAGATGCGGCTGACGACAGAGCGCGGCTTGCGTTTTGTCGGCTTGTATGAATATGTGACATCTGGCGCGATTGTGACGATTGAAGATGTCGAGCATCCGAAGCCGCATCCGGAGCCGGTTCAGAAGGCGCTTGAGCTGTTAGGCGCAGATCCGAAGACGACGATGATGGTCGGAGACAGCGGCGTGGACATCGAATCCGCTGAGGCGGCCGGTGTTGTATCCGTCGGCGTGGCGTGGTCACTTAAAGGTGAAGCGAAGCTGAAGGAGAGCGGTGCGCGTCATATCATTCATGACATGCGCGATTTGTACGCATTCGTGGGATTGGAGTAAAACTCCTTGAGAAATGTTGAACGTTTCCCGGTCGAAGGGCCGAATGCTTTGTGGCAAGTATATCGCACAGTCAGCCGGTTTAAGGCAATTCGCAATTTCGTGTTTATACAAGTGGCGCGCTACTGTCCGTCCTTGCCGGTGAAAAATTGGATTTACCGGCATGTGCTCGGGATGCAGGTAGGGCGCCACTGCTCGTTTGCGCTAATGGTGATGGTGGACGTATTTTTTCCAGAGAAGATATCCGTCGGCGAGAATTCAATCATCGGCTATAATACAACGATTCTCACGCACGAGTATTTGATCAAAGAATACCGGCTTGGTCCTGTACGGATTGGATCGAACGTGATGATCGGCGCGAATACGACGATTCTTCCCGGCATAACAATTGGAGATGGAGCGGTTGTTGCGGCAGGTTCTGTCGTGCATAAAGACGTACCGGCAGGCGCTTTTGTCGGAGGCAATCCCATCAGAGATATTCGTCAGAAGTAAGGAGCAGGATTCATATGAATCGGAAAATGATTGCGATCTCCGTGTTGTTCATCGTTGCGGCATTATGTACAGGCGGTTATTACGTGCATATGAAACGCGTGCAAGCATTGCGCTCTATAGAGCAAGCAGAGCATCGTGCCAGCTCAGCAAGACGGACGACTTCAGCGAGCCAAACAGTAACAAGGCGCAGAGGCAGTACGTCTATTCAGCCGGAGACGTACTATAGTAACAAGGTCATTGTGCTGATGTATCACGAGGTCGCTGCGGTGCCGAAGGATGATAAGGCGCTGCCGCTGAACAAGTTCGAACAGCAGTTGGCGATGATGAAGGCGGACAACTTCCACTGGATTACGATGAAGCAGTATGAACAGTTTATTTTGCACGGGGCGCATGTTCCGGTTAATGCCGTTCTGATGACGTTTGACGATGGTTACGAGTCGTATTTCACAGACACTTACCCCGTATTGAAGAAGTTTCATGTTCCGGCAACCAACTTTTTAATCGTCAATACAGTAGGCAATCCACATCATATCGGTATTCCGAAGCTCGACTGGCAGCAGGTAGCCGAAATGCACAAGAACGGCTATGACTTCTATAATCATACGTACGATTCCCATTTGTACGAAGCAACTGATCGCGCGGGTAAACGGCAGAAGCCGGCACTTGCGTCACCGATCTATCTGAAGGATAAGCATCGCAGGGAAACGACGAAGGAATATCGGACGCGGGTTACGTCGGATTTGTCCGAAGCAAATACGATATTGGCGCAAAAGCTTGGGGTCGGCGAAGACAAAGTTCTCGCATTCCCATACGGTGCCTACAATAAGCAGGTACTCGATATTTGCCGCAAGCTGGGCATTCAAGTTACATTTACGGTTAAGAGCGGCATTAATGCGGTTGGTCAGAGGAATGGATACCGCGTTAACGCTGGAGGCATCGACGATAATCCGGAATCATTGATCCAGATCATGAAGCAGGGGGGTCACTCTTCGGAGACGGAGAAGGCGACGCCCCTTTTCTTTATTCAATTAGGCGTCTTCGGAACGGCAATTATTGGACTTATACTCATACGGATGCTTGTCTTCGCATGGGAGGACAAGCATGGGCATTGGATTTTCAGAAACCGGCGGCACTAATGGCCAGTTATTGGGCAAGTTATACAGGAAAATGCTGTATTGACGAATAGATAGGCGCATGTTATTATTACGACTAATCCTTTATTTTGGCAGTATGGTAACATGGTAACACGTTAACAAACTAAAGTGTCGGTGGTGAATCTGGTGTCCAAACCTAAGGTGTTTGAGAAACCGATTGGGGTCAAAGATTATTTGCCGCATGCGGTATCGAAACTTAGACAAATTGAGAACCAAGTGTTGGCCTGCATGAGCTCATGGGGCTACGAGCAAATCATGACGCCAACGATGGAATATTACGATACGGTGGGCGTTGCAAGCTCGACGTCTGACCAGAAGCTGTTCAAGCTGCTTAATAACCGGGGTACGACGCTTGTACTCCGCTCCGATATGACGGCTCCGATTGCGCGGGTCGTTGCTTCTGTATTGAAGGACGTGCAATTCCCGATCCGTCTCTCCTATCATTCGAACGTGTTCCGTGCGATCGAAGAGGAAGCGGGACGCGAGGCGGAGTTCTTCCAAACTGGCGTAGAGCTGGTTGGGGATGCTTCTGCTGAGGCGGATGCCGAGGTTGTCGCGCTAGCGATTGCTTCGCTCCAAGCTGCTGGTGTCAGCCGCTTCAAGATCGCGATTGGCCATGTCGGCTTCTTGAACGGGCTGTTCGAAGAGGCGCTGCCAGGGCAGCTTGAAGCGCAAGAAGAGCTGAAAGCTTATTTGCTCGGCCGGGACTATGTCGGCTATAGAGAATGCCTGCGCGGCTTGACGTTGTCAGAGCAGATGCGCCTTGAGCTTGAGGGCATTATCCGTCTTCGCGGCGGACAGGAAATCTGCGATCAAGCGATGGCACTCAGCCTGGATGCGACGGCACAGGCGTCTATCAAACATCTATGCGAGATGTGGGATGTGCTGGCTGCGTACGGCGTACAAGAGCATGTGCTGATTGATCTAACGATGATTGGCGATTTTAAATATTATACAGGCATGACGTTCGAAGGCTATGCGGCAGACTTGGGCTTCCCGGTTGCGAGCGGCGGTCGCTACGATAATCTGCTGCAGCAGTTCGGACGCCCGGCACCAGCCACAGGGTTCGCGATCAAGACGACGCGTATCCTGGAGCTAATCGGTGCTGCTGCGGGCGAACAAGCGGCTGAGCGGATTTTGATCGGCTATGACGCCGAGGGCCGACAAGCTGCACTTGCGAAGGCTAGTGAACTGCGGGGGGCGGCGACTGCCGATGAGGCGGTTATCGTTGTGACGGAGCGTATGGATAGCTCGGCTGAGCAGAAGATGCAGGACGTCGTTAATGCGGCGGACGGAGGTCCGCTGCAGTATAAGGGCGCTACGTTTACGAAGCTGCTGACCTACTTCGGCAGCGGGGTACGAGGAGGTGCTGCGAAGTGAGCACAAACGGATTGAATCAAGCTGCGGATGGAGCGAACCGGGAGCTGTTGAAGGTTGCGATGCCGAAGGGCCGCATCTATAAAGTAGCATCGAAGCTGTTCCGCGAAGCCGGCGTGCCGATTCCAAGCGATTTCGAAGATACGCGCAAGCTCATCATCGACTTGCCGGAAGCGGGCATGTCGTTCATCATGGCGAAGCCGGTCGATGTACCGACTTACGTCGAGTACGGCGTTGCTGACATCGGTATCGTGGGCAAGGACGTCTTGATGGAAGAGAGTAAGGATGTCTACGAGCTGCTAGATCTCGGCATTGCCAAGTGCCGCATGTCCGTTATCGGACTGCCGGACTGGAAGCCGGTCATTCATCCTCGCGTAGCGACGAAGTACCCGAATGTCGCTTCGCAATACTTCCGCGAGCTGGGACAGCAGGTTGAAGTGATCAAGCTGAACGGCTCGATCGAGCTGGCGCCGCTGATCGGGCTGGCCGATCGGATTGTCGATATGGTCGAAACCGGCCAGACGCTGCGCGAGAACGGCCTTGTCGAGATGGAGCAAATCTTCGGCATTACGAGCCGATTGATTGCGAACCGGGTCAGCTACCGGATGAAGAACGATGCGATTCAAAGCTTATGCGATAAGCTGCAGCATGCCATTGCGGCGAATGCAGTGAGATAGATTGATTTGATGGCAGGTCGCTGCTGGATGGCAGCGGCTCTTGCGGAGGGAGAGAATGGCGTATGCGTAAGCTGCGTGCGGAGCAGTTCGGCTTAACGCGCAAGGTGGACTACGGTTCACCTGAGCAAAATGAATCGGTTCGCCAGATCGTCGAGGCGGTGCGAACCGAAGGAGATGCGGCATTGCTGCGCTATGCGGAGCAGCATGACCGTGTTCGTCTGAACGCGGCGGAACTTCGCGTCACGGAGAGCGAGATTCAGGCCGCCTACGACCGTGTAGATGCGGCGTTCCTGACGGCGATTCGCGAAGCGGCGGCGAACATTCGCAAGTTTCACGAGAAGCAGCTGCGCCAGTCCTGGGTCGACGTCCAGCCGGACGGCACGATGCTCGGCCAGCTGCTGCGGCCGCTGAAGCGCGTCGGCGTCTATGTGCCTGGCGGCAAGGCAGCGTACCCGTCCTCGGTGCTGATGAATGTCATCCCGGCACAGGTCGCTGGCGTGCCTGAGATCGTCATGGTGACGCCTCCCGCAACAGGCGGCAAAGCCGGCATTGACCCGTACATTCTCGTCGCGGCTGCGGAAGCGGGCGTGAAAGAGATGTACCGCGTCGGCGGCGCGCAAGCGGTTGCCGCGCTCGCTTACGGCACGGAATCGATCCCGCCGGTGGACAAGATTTGCGGTCCCGGCAATATCTACGTTGCGCTCGCGAAGCGCTCGGTATTCGGCGTCGTCGCCATCGACAGCATCGCCGGCCCGAGCGAAATCGTCGTGCTGGCGGATGAAACGGCTGATCCTGCGTACGTGGCAGCTGACCTGCTGTCGCAGGCGGAGCATGATGAGATGGCGTCGGCGATTCTCGTGACGACATCGGAGCAGCTCGGCGATGCCGTTGCTGCAGAAGTGGAGCGTCAGCTTGCTACGCTTCCGCGCGAAGGAACGGCGAGACAGTCGATTGCCGATTACGGCGCGATTCTGCTCGCCGAATCGATGGATGAAGCGATTGCCGCCGTCAACCGGATGGCGCCGGAGCATCTGGAAGTGATGACTGCAGAGCCGATGGCGCTGCTTGGCCGTATTGAGAATGCAGGCGCGATCTTCGTCGGGCCGTACAGCTCGGAGCCGGTTGGCGACTACTTCGCCGGACCGAATCATATTCTGCCGACGAACGGGACAGCACGCTTCTCCTCGCCGGTGAACGTGGACGATTTTGTGAAGAAATCGAGCCTCATCTACTACAGCAAGGACGCACTGCTTGCGAATGGCGACCAAATTATGACGCTTGCCCGTCATGAGGGGCTTGAAGCGCATGCAAGAGCGATTGAGATTCGGCTAGAGCGGGAGCGTTAAGCACCGTAAAAATAAATACAGGCTACCCTGGAAAGAAGGATGCATTCATGGCAGAGAACGTGATTCGTGCCTCCGAAGTGGCGCGCAAAACGAATGAAACGGACATTAAGCTGGCGTTAGCAGTGGACGGCAGCGGCACAGCGAAGATCGAGACGGACGTGCCTTTCCTGAACCATATGCTCGATCTGTTCACGAAGCATGGTCAATTCGATCTCGCAGTTGAAGCGCAAGGCGATGTGGATATCGACGATCACCACACGGTTGAGGATATCGGCATCTGCCTCGGCCAGACGCTCCGTGAGGCACTTGGCGATAAACGCGGCATTAAGCGTTATGCCTCCGTGTTCGTTCCGATGGACGACGCGCTGGCTCAGGTTATCATCGATATCAGCAACCGCCCGGCTTTCGAATACCGCGCTCAATATCCGTCCCAGCAAGTGGGCAGCTTCCAGGTGGAGCTGGTTCACGAGTTTCTGTGGAAGCTTGCTCTTGAAGCGCGCATCAATCTTCATGTTATCGTCCATTACGGGGTGAACACGCATCATATGATCGAAGCGGTATTCAAGGCGCTTGGCCGCGCGCTCGACGAGGCGACAAGCATTGATCCGCGCGTGCAAGGAGTGCCTTCGACGAAAGGAGTGCTGTAGGATGATCGCGATCATCGATTACGGCATGGGGAACCTCCACAGCGTAAGCAAAGCGGTTGAGCGGCTCGGATTCGAGGCGTTCATTACGGCGGACGCGAAAGAAATTATGGAGGCGGACGGTGCGATTCTGCCAGGGGTCGGCGCCTTCGGCGATGCGATGCAGAACCTGCAGAACACCGGTCTAGACGAAGTGACGAAGTTCTACGCTGCTTCGGGCAAGCCGCTGCTCGGTATTTGCCTTGGCATGCAGCTGTTGTTCAGCGAGAGCGAGGAATATGGCCGTCACGAGGGACTCGGCTTGCTGCCAGGTACCGTGAACCGTTTCCAAGGCGATTTCAAGGTGCCGCACATGGGCTGGAACAAGCTTGAATTCAAGCAGCAGCAAAGTCCGTTATTCGAAGGACTGACGCCAGGCCATGTCTACTTCGTCCACTCCTTCCATGTGAAGCCGGAGCGGTCCTCGGATCTGCTCGCGACGACGGATTATTATGGACAAGTAACGGCGATCGTCGGACGCGGCAACGTGTACGGCATGCAGTTTCATCCGGAGAAGAGCGGCGAGCTCGGCATGAGCCTGCTGCGCAATTTCCTTGCATTAAAGGGAGCGCGAGAAACAGTTCGTTAAGGGTAAGAGAAGGGAGGTAAGCATATCCATGCTAGCCAAACGTATTATTCCATGTCTGGATGTCAAAGACGGACGTGTCGTAAAAGGGGTTAATTTCGTCAACTTGCGCGATGCCGGCGATCCGGTGGAGCTTGCGGCGATTTACGACAAGGAAGGCGCGGACGAGCTTGTCTTCCTTGATATTTCTGCATCGGTTGAAGGCCGGGCGACGATGATCGAAGTGGTCAAACGGACAGCCGGCGAAATTACGATTCCGTTCACGGTAGGCGGCGGCATCTCGCACGTTGATGACATGAAGCGTCTGCTTCGTGCTGGTGCTGATAAGATCGGCATTAACACGGCGGCCGTGAAGAATCGCGACCTTGTGAAGGACGGCGCGCGCAAGTTCGGCTCGCAGTGCATCGTCGTTGCAATCGACGCGAAGTTCAATCCCGCATGGGGCGAATGGGAAGTGTACACGCATGGCGGACGGACGGCAACGGGCATCAAGGCGCTTGCTTGGGCCAAAGAGGTCGAATCGCTCGGGGCGGGTGAGATCCTGCTGACAAGCATGGACGCGGACGGCACGAAGGACGGCTTCGACTTGAAGCTGACGCAGGCCGTATCCGATTCACTCAGCATTCCGGTTATCGCTTCCGGCGGTGCGGGCAAGGTAGAGCATTTCTATGATGTATTCCAGCAGGGGCACGCGGATGCGGGCCTCGCAGCAACGATATTCCACTACAAAGAGATGACGATCCGCGAAGTGAAGGATGATTTGCGGCTGAAAGGAGTCGAAATCCGGTGAGTTTGAATACGAGTTCGATCAAATGGAATGAAGCGGGACTGGTCCCTGCCATCGTGCAGGACGCCGTTAGCAAAGAAGTGCTTATGATGGCGTACATGAACGAGGAATCCTATGCGCGCTCCATCGAGACAGGCGAGACGTGGTTCTGGAGCCGTTCGCGCGGCGAGCTGTGGCACAAAGGCGCAACGAGCGGCCACACACAGCAGATCGTCTCGATGCACTATGATTGTGATGGCGATACGCTGCTTGTGCGCGTTGTACAGAACGGGCCGGCTTGTCATAACGGCACGTACAGCTGCTTCACGAATGCAGTTGAAGGTGTTGGCGCTTCGGCTTCAACTTCAGTTTCGGCTGGTGAGCTGTTGCAATCAAGCGACCGGTTCGCGATGCTGAACCAACTCGAAGCGACGATCGCTCAGCGCTATATCGAGCGTCCGGAAGGCGCTTATACGACGTATCTGTTCGAGAAGGGCGTCGATAAGATCCTGAAGAAAGTCGGCGAAGAGTCGGCAGAGGTTATTATCGCAGCGAAGAACAAAGACAATGACGAGCTCCGCTGCGAAGCTAGCGACCTTATCTTCCATCTGATGGTGCTGCTCCGTGAACGCGGACTGTCACTTGATGAGATCATGGCTGAGTTGAATCGACGTCATAATAAGTCCAAGCAGCCTTCCTAGGCGTGTCTAGCACGATACGAAACCGAGTCCTCGTCCGCGAGCGCTCGGTTTCTGTGGCGTTAGCCAACCTTTTTGCCATACAATTGTCAAACAATGCGGCAAAATGCGTGAGAGGATGCAAGTGGACGAGATTAGGCATTTCGTGGAGTTAAGCACTTCCATAGTGCTTTTGATCGATTTTTGAAATATGGTGAATTCCATGTATAATGGATGATGTCGAAAGAAGCGGTTTTTGTAAGCATATAAATTAAAGTGGTCTAATCGCTCAGGAGGGTAAAATGTTGTTTAGCGACAAGCTGCGTATTTTCTCGGGTTCCTCGAATCCCAAACTAGCTGCACAGATCTGTGAGAATCTCGGTGTGGAGCTCGGTAAAAGCAAACTGTCTCGTTTCAAAAGCGGTGAAATTTACGTTCACTATGAGGAGACCATCCGTAACTGTGACGTATTCATCGTACAGTCGTTCTCGCATCCCATCAATGATCATTTTGTCGAGCTGCTCGTCATGATCGATGCGGCGAAGCGTGCTTCCGCACGTACCGTCAACATCATCGTTCCGTACTACGGTTATGCACGTCAAGAGCGCAAGGCTGCTCCGCGTGAACCGATCTCGGCTAAAATGCTTGCGGACGTGCTGACGACTGTTGGTGCGAACCGCGTTATCACAATCGATTTGCATGCACCTGCGATCCAGGGCTTCTTCAACATCCCAGTGGATCACCTGACAGGTCTTGATCTGATCAGTGATTATTTGAAATCGAAGAACATCAAGAATCCAATCGTCGTTTCCCCGGATGCTGGACGCGCCTCGACTGCCGAGAAGCTGGCCAACTATCTGGATGCACCGTTCGCGATTATGATTAAGAAGCGTCCGGCGCATAACGAGTCTGTCATCACACACGTTATTGGTGATGTAGAAGGTCAGACACCGATTATTATCGAGGACCTGATTGATACGGGCACAACGATCGTCAACGTCGTTGAAGGTCTTAAAGAACGCGGCGCTGAAGACGTGTATGTATGCGCGACGCACCCGCTCTTCTCCGGCCCTGCGCTGCAGCGATTGGATCACCCGAATATTAAAGAAGTCGTTGTTACTGACTCCATTGCACTGCCAGAGGATCATTCCGATCGCTTTACTGTGCTGTCTGTTGCGCCAATCTTGGCAGAGACAACACGCATCATTCTTGAGGGCGGATCGATCAGCACACTCTTCAAGAATGCTGGCATCTAGTACACATATGGGCCGCGTCACAGCGACCAATTACCGAAATCGCGGGCCTATGCCCGCGATTTCCCACATATTCTTTCGTGTAAGGATAGGCCGCGCTATGGTATAATCGTAGATACTTTGATGTACCGGGGAGGTGCCTTGTGCTATGAAGGAAAAGAAAATTGCGATAGCCAGCCAGAACACAAAGATCATACCGATTCAATGGGACGCAACGTTCTTCTTCGAGCGAGCGGTCCGGTCGATGGATCGTTATCACTACGACAAGGCACTGAAGTATTTCCGCCGCGCGGCCGAATATGAGCCAGAGAATCCTGTGAACCATTGCAATATGGCCGGGATTCTGTCGGAGATGGGGAACTACGAGGAGTCCAATCGGATTCTGAATTCGATCGTGAGCGAGCTCGATCCCGAGATGACGGAATGCCATTTCTATATGGCGAACAATTACGCCAATATGGAGAACTATGAAGCGGCCGAAGAATCGCTTATTCGTTACTTGGAGGAAGACCCCGACGGTCAGTTCCTTGAGGAAGCGGAAGAGATGATGGAGCTGCTGCATTTCGAACTGGAACGACCGACGAAGCTCGCTTTTATTAAAGCGCGCGAAGGTTTCTTCGAGCATGACCGGGCGAGGTCGATGCTTGAAGAAGGCAAATTCGTCGAAGCGGTAAGATTGCTTGAGAGCATTGTGGAGAAGAACGGCGAGTTTATGGCGGCCCGCAACAATTTGGCGCTGGCCTATTACTATATGGGCATGTTCGAAAAAGCGATGGTGACGATTCAGCAGGTGCTGGAGCTCGAACCGGGCAATTTGCATGCGCTTTGCAACCTTGCGATTTTCTATCAGCAGGCCGGAGACAAGGAGCACTTGAAGCCGCTTGTGGAGCTGCTGTGCAAGACGGTGCCTTTCCATCAGGAGCATGTGTTTAAGCTGGCGACGACAATGGGCATTCTAGGTGAACATGGCGAAGCGTACCGTCACTTCACTCGTTTGCTGAAGGATAACGCGCTGAAGTCTGATCCTTGCCTGTATCACTACGCCGCTGTTGCGGCATGCAACATCGGACGCTATGAAGAAGCGAGACGACTGTGGCATCAAGTGAGCAAGCTGGACAGCGAATCGCATGTGCCGGGCTACTACTTGGAGCAGCTCGAGCTGATGGAGAACGGCCTGAATGCAGCGCCGACGAGTTATCACTACCATCTCCCGTTCGAAGAGCAGTTCAAGCTATGGGAGAAGCGGTCCGAAGCGCTGCCCGATCATATGAAGCGGGATCCGCTCGTGCGGTCGTCCTTCTTCTGGGCGCTGCGTCACGGTGATCGGCATACGAAGCTGCAGGTCATTCAAGCGCTCGGCATGATTGCCGACAATGAAGTGAAGGACGCCCTGCGCGACTTCATTCTGGAGCCGCAAGAGGATGACTACTTGAAGCGGATTGCGATCTTCGTGCTCCGCTCGATCGGTGTGCATGAGTCGCTGCGTGCGGTGCTTGAGGGCAAAGAGACGGTCATCGAGCATAGCCGGATGCCGTCGCGTCTGCCGATTTGGGAAGACAAGTGGCAGTCGGTGCTCGAAGCGGCACTCGCACGCATGAACAAACATTATGATCTTGTGCAGCAGCATGACCTGCTGACGCTCTGGATCGAGTTTCTGTCGCGCATCTATCCGAACGTGCCGAAGCTCGGCAAAGTAGAAGGCTGGGCGGCTGCGCTTGAATATTTGACTGCGAAGATGCATCGCAGAGAAATCTCGTATCACGAAGTGTCTCAGCGTTACGGCACGTCGATCGCGACCGTAAGCAAATGCGCGAAGCGCATCGATGAGATATGCGGCATTAAAGAGAAGATGCGCATGGTTTTGCCTGGGCAAAACCTTCGCTAACAGATAAAGAGAAGAACAACAAGCAATAGACATTATTGTTGTAGGAGGCACCAATCGTGTACAAAGCAATTATTATCGGAACAGGTCCTGCGGGACTGACAGCTGCGATTTACTTGGCACGTGCGAATATGAATCCGCTTGTTATTGAAGGTCCGGAACCGGGCGGTCAATTGACAACGACGACGGAAGTGGAGAACTTCCCAGGCTTCCCTGAAGGTATTATGGGTCCGGATCTGATGGCGAATATGCGTAAGCAAGCAGAGCGCTTCGGCGCGGAATTCCGTACAGGCTGGGTAAACTCGGTCGATACGTCGAAACGTCCGTTCACGCTTCAAGTCGAAGGTCAAGGCGAGCTCCAAGCGGAATCGCTTATTATCTCGACTGGCGCTTCCGCGAAGTACCTCGGAATCACGAATGAGCGCGAGAATGTGGGCAAAGGCGTAAGCACTTGCGCAACTTGCGACGGCTTCTTCTTCCGCGGGAAGAAGATTATCGTTGTCGGCGGCGGCGACTCCGCGATGGAAGAAGCGAACTTCCTGACTCGCTTCGCTACCGAGGTTGTGCTTGTACACCGCCGTCCGGAGCTGCGCGCTTCTAAAATCATGCAGGACCGTGCGCGCGAGAACAGCAAGATCAGCTGGGCACTAGACCGCACGCCGCTTGAAGTCGTTGCGACTGGCATGGGCGTAACTGGCCTTAAGGTTCGCAACAACGAGACAGGCGAAGAAGAAGTGATCGAGACGAACGGTATCTTCGTTGCAATCGGCCACACGCCGAACACGAAGTTCCTCGGCGGTCAGCTGGAAACAGACGAGACAGGCTATCTGAAAGTGAAGCCGGGCACTTCCGAGACGAACATTCCGGGCATCTTCGCTTGCGGCGACGTACAGGACAACAAGTACCGCCAAGCGATTACTGCAGCGGGAAGCGGCTGTATGGCTGCGCTTGATTGCGAGAAGTTCCTCGAAGGCCACGCTACGCACGACTGGAGCCAATCGCTTTAACACAAGGTCGTTTCATTTATAGCCTATATCACATGGATGACGCTGTCCGAAATTAACGGACGGCGTCACTTCATGTACGAGCGGCAACCCTTGCCGGCCTTGGTTCATGGGGCGTTTTCGCTCGGAATTCGCCGGAGTTTGTTTGTCCTTGACCAGTTGGAAGCGTTCGCTTATAGTTTTAGTTGCAAGCCAAGAACGAAGGAATCACTAATTTCCTATATTATAGAGGTGGCCTAATATGTCAGAGAAAATTGTCGTAGGTGTCGATATCGGCGGAACTTCCATTAAAGTTGGGATTTGCAGCATGGAAGGCGAATTGCTGCATACATTTGAAGGACCGACTGAAGTTGAGAAAGGTTCTGACGTCGTTTGCGATAACATCGCAAAATACGCGAAGCAAATCGTTGAAGAGTCCGCATACACTTGGGAGCAAGTTGAAGGCGTAGGCATTGGCATCGCCGGCTTCTTGGATATTCCAAACGGTATTGTCAAGAAATCGGTCAACCTGTTCTTCGACAATGTGCCTCTGAAGGCTATTCTTGAAGAGAAGCTTGAGAAGAAAGTACTTGTAAACAATGACGCGAACGTTGCGGCGCTTGGCGAAGCATGGGCTGGCGCGGGTCGCGGCATCAGTGATTGCGTATGCTACACGCTCGGTACAGGCGTTGGCGGCGGCGTCATCATTAACGGTAAAGTCGTTGAAGGCTTCGCTGGCATGGCTGGCGAGCTTGGACATATGGTTATTGTTCCTGATTTGGAAGCTATTCAATGTAACTGCGGTCAAATGGGCTGCCTGGAGACAGTATCCTCCGCTACCGGGATTATTCGCATGGCGAAAGATGCTGTTGAACGCGGCGATCGCACCTCGCTCTCGTTCGTTGAGAACATCGCAGCGAAAGACGTTATCGATGCGGCAAAAGCTGGCGACGAAGTTGCAGCGCGCATCGTAACTCGTGCCGCTTACTACCTGGGCAAATCGCTCGGTACGATGGCCGTTGTTCTGAACCCGCAGCGCTTCATCATCGGCGGCGGCGTGTCGAAAGCAGGCGAATTCCTGTTTGAACAAATCCGCGAAGCATTCAAGAAGTCGGCTCCGGCTATGGCGCAAGAAGGCGTCGAGATCGTTCCTGCGATTCTCGGCAACGATGCTGGTGTGGTTGGCGCGGCTGGCCTTATTATTCGTTCTTAAGAAGAACGTCTGTTTCGGGTAGGGGGAGGGAAAGACGATGGAAGTGGGAACAGCGAAGGCAAAGCTGGTTATTATAACGGGCATGTCCGGCGCTGGCAAGACGATTGCAGTACAGAGCCTAGAGGATCTCGGTTTCTTCTGTGTCGATAATTTGCCGCCGGTGCTAATACCGAAGTTTGCCGAGTTGATTGAACAATCGAATGGCAAAATCGGCAAGGTAGCGCTCGTAATAGACCTGCGTGGGCGCGAGTTTTTCACCGCATTGTCGGAGTCTCTAGCTTACGTGAAAGAGCATTATACAATCGGGTACGAGATCTTGTTCCTCGATGCGACAGATAGCGTGCTCGTTCAGCGTTACAAGGAGAGCCGCCGGCTGCATCCGCTGGCGGCGGAAGGGCTGCCGCTTGAAGGAATCAAGCTGGAGCGGCGCCTGCTCGAAGATTTGAAGGGCTGGGCGACGCAGGTGATCGATACAAGCAACCTGAAGCCGGCACAGCTTAAGGAACGTATTATCTCCCGATTTACGAATTCCGATGTGAGCAAAATATCGGTTAACGTCATTTCATTCGGATTTAAATATGGCATTCCAATCGATGCCGATTTGATTTATGATGTCAGATTCCTGCCTAATCCGCATTATGTTGATCATCTCAGACCGAACACAGGGCAAAATCCTGAAGTGTACGAGTATGTCATGAAATGGCCGGAGACGCAGACCTTTCTGACGAAGCTGCTCGATATGCTTCAGTTTCTGATCCCGCTGTATCACAAAGAAGGCAAGAGCCAGATTGTCATTGGCATAGGCTGTACCGGCGGTAAACACCGGTCGGTTGCCATTGCCGAGTATTTGGGCCGTATGCTGGGCAGCAGTGATACGGAACTCGTTCGTGTCAGCCATCGGGATTCAGAGCGTGATCGGAGCTGAGGCAGAATGACGACGACTGAGCGTCGAAAGGAACAATTGCCCCGTATCGTCGTCATTGGCGGCGGTACGGGTCTTTCCGTCATGTTGCGCGGATTGAAGGAGAAGCCCCTTGATATTACGGCCATCGTGACCGTGGCAGATGATGGCGGCAGCTCCGGAATATTGCGTAACGAGCTTCAGATGCCGCCTCCAGGCGATATCCGCAACGTGCTGATTGCGCTTGCGGATGTGGAACCGCTTCTGTCTGACATGCTGCAGTACCGGTTCAACTCGGGTACAGGGCTTGCCGGGCACAGCTTGGGCAATTTGATGCTTGCAGCGATGACGGACATCTCGGGCGATTTCGTCTCCGGCGTGCGGATGCTGAGCAAAGTATTGGCGGTGCGCGGACGTGTCCTCCCAGCTGCTGGCGAAGCGATCGTGCTTAAAGCGGAAACGGTAGACGGAACGATTATTACCGGGGAGTCGAACATTCCGAAGGCAGGCAAAGCCATCAAGCGGGTCTTCATTGAACCGCCGGATGTGGAGCCGCTGGAGGAAGCGGTGGAGGCCATAAGGCAGGCCGATGCCATCTTGATCGGGCCAGGCAGCTTGTACACGAGTATCATTCCGAATTTGCTCGTGCCGAAGCTGGCAGAGAGCATCGTCGATTCGAATGCGGTCAAAATGTTCGTCTGCAACGTGATGACACAGCCAGGCGAAACCGACAACTATTCGGTCAGCGACCATCTGGCGGCGGTCCATGCGCATATCGGACATCATCTGTTCGACTATGTCATCGTCAACGATGGTGAAATACCGGAGCAAGTGCAGATGAAATATGCCGAGCGCGGTGCGAAGGCGGTTCATCTGGATTTAGAAGAAGTGAAGCGGCGCGGCTATGAGGTCATCGCCGATAAACTGGTGCTGTTCCGTACGTATCTGAGACATGATGCGGTGCGGCTCAGCCATCATATTTATCAGCTTGTGGAAAGCTGGATGGAACGAAAGAGGTGAGTTACATTGTCTTTTGCGGGACAAACCAAAAAAGAGTTGACGCTCATCGAAGCGGATCCGTGCTGTGAGAGAGCGGAGCTTTCGGCGCTCATCCGAATGAATGGCTCGGTATCGCTATCCAGCCGTAAAATCATCCTCGATATCTCTACCGAGAATGCCGCGATTGCAAGACGAATCTACTCCCTCATTAAGAAGCAGTTTGACGTGCATACGGAGCTGCTCGTGCGCAAGAAGATGAGACTGAAGAAGAATAACGTCTATATCGTACGGATTCCGGCCAAGGTTCAAGAGATATTGAGTGAGTTAAGGATTGTTTCTGAAGGATTTATGTTCAATCAGGGCATCGATAAGGAGATCATCCGCAAGTCCTGCTGCAAACGGTCGTATTTGCGCGGCGCGTTTCTGGCAGGCGGCTCGGTGAATAATCCGGAGGGGTCCTCCTATCATCTTGAAATTGCAACCATGTACGAAGAGCACTGCAAGGCGCTTGTGGAGCTGGCGAACAAGTTCGAATTGAACGCCCGCTGCATCGAACGCAAAAAAGGCTTCATCTTCTACATGAAAGAGGGCGAGAAAATTATCGAGTTCCTCAGCATCGCCGGTGCGCACCAGGCGCTGTTCAAGTTCGAGGATGTCCGCATCATGCGGGATATGCGTAACTCCGTGAATCGGATCGTTAACTGCGAGACAGCCAATCTGAATAAGACCATTGGTGCGGCTGTGCGGCAGATCGATAATATTAAGCTGCTGGAGCGGGAGGTTGGCCTTGATTCCTTGCCGGATAAGCTTCGGGAAGTGGCTCAAGTGCGGCTGACGCACCCTGACCTGAATCTGACGGAAGTCGGCGAAATGCTTAGCGGTAAAGTGAGCAAGTCCGGTGTGAATCACCGTTTGCGCAAAATCGACGAGCTTGCCGAAAAAATACGGAACGGTTCAGCGGAAGGCTAGTGTAGACTTAAGAAAAGTGCTATAATGGTGAGCAAGTGTAAACGGATGTCGCCATCCTTTGGCGACAAAAAGCTAACGTTTCACGGAGACATTATAGAAATTCATACAGATGAAGCATATAAATTCTATAATGTTAAAATGACGTTTGTAAATGTCTCAATCGTTGGATTGAATTTCGTATAGGGGGTAAGGTTTCCATGACAAGACACCCGGTTGTCGTTCGACTGAAGACGGGTCTTCATGCAAGACCAGCCGCACTTTTTGTTCAGGAAGCGAACAAGTTTTCTTCTGAGGTGTTCGTAGAGAAAGACGATAAAAAAGTGAACGCTAAATCGATTATGGGTATTATGAGCCTTGCAATCAGCTCCGGTACTGAAGTTACGATTAGTGCAGAAGGTTCCGACGCCGATCAGGCTGTAACCGCTTTAGTCAACTTGGTAAGCAAGGAAGAGTTGGAAAACCAATAAGATCGGCAAAACGATCACCATGAAGAAACTCCCTTGCGGGGGTTTTTTCTATTTTCGGAACTATTTTCCGCAGCGCCCGCAACAAAGGAAAGACTTGCAGCGTCTGAGTAGACAGAAGTGACAATTTGATTAGAAAAGGGGCTGCGATCAAATGTTGTGGAATCGGAAATGGGTACTGGTGCCTGTACTGGCACTGGCGGTAGGGGTTGGAACGGTGTTCGGAGCGGCAAGCCATAACGGCAATGAGGTGTACGCGGTCGATAACAGCGCTATCGTTCAGAAGAGCACGATTACGGTTGCGGGAACAGGCAAGCTGCAGGTCACGCCTGACGTTGCTTATGTGAACGTTTCCGTGGAGACTCACGCAACGACAGCGAAGGATGCACAAGCGCAGAATGCGACACAGTTCGCAGGTCTGAAGAAGGTGCTGTTCACGACGTACAAGATGGCGGAGAAGGATGTAAAGACAACGGGCTTCTACGTTCAGCCGGAGTACAGCTACGATCAGAAGACGGGCGAGAGCAAAGTGAAAGGGTACGTAGCGACACATAGCGTTCAAATTACGACGCGTAACCTGGATGGCATCGGACAGCTGCTGGATGCATTGTCGGCATCGGGCGTTAACCGTGTGGAAGGCGTTCAATTCGATACTGAGAAGCAAGACCAATACGAGTTGCAGGCGCTCGATAAGGCGATGGCGAATGCAAGAGCGAAAGCCGATACACTTGCGAAGGCAGCGGGCAAGCAAGTGAAAGAAGTCATCTCGATCTCGCAAAATAGCGTCAATGCCGGTCCGATCTACTACGGTCAAGGCAACATGGCGGCAGCGGACAGCGCAATGTCGGGTTCGAAAGCGCCAACGAGCATCGAGACAGGTACGATCAACGTCTCCACCGACATTACCGTCGTTTACGAAATGCAATAATAGAGATAGAAACAGAGAAGGCAGGCCATTCTCCCGAAGGAGAGCGGCCTGCCTTTATTCATGCAATACGCTTATGCCAGCGTCTTATGGTCGTCGTTGATCGATAGTCCTCGCTGCTCGATGGCATGTTCAATCAGGGCAATGAATTCTTCGGACAAACGCATTGCAATCGCTTCGTGATAAACCTCAATCAGATGATTATCGCTAAGCGGACGCAGCAGCAGAGACTTGTCCTGCATCGGCAAGAACAAATTGTGGGTATCCCCATCTGTCGTATGTGCATAGCCCGGCTCGTAGCCAGGGGTGTACTGCGCGTATGCGTTTCCAGCATCGCTCGTTCGAATGAAATTTCGCACGCTTGCGAATGGATTCGTAAGTTTCATGCGTGTGCAACTCCGTTATTATAGATTTCTGTGTCATAGCCTAAGGGACGGTGAATATGGAATCATTTAGTACATAGTAACATGATTTTTATAGCCAGTCCGCACCGATTCAGCGCGTTAAATGACCATTGACAGAACAAATAATTTATGGTATTTAATAACAATTTTAACCAGAGAAGGCAAAAGAGCGATCCTCCTAAGCAGGAAGATCGCTCTTTCATAGCGTGCATATTTAAGGCTGTTGCAAGCTTACGTGCTAAGGATTACAGCTTATCAATGACTTTATCAACGAGGCCGTAAGCAGCAGCTTCCGCAGCCGACATGAAATTATCGCGGTCCGTATCGCGCTCGATCTTCTCGAAGGATTGACCTGTGCGCTCTGCCAAGATTGTGTTCAGTCTGTCGCGAGTTTTCAAGATATGCTTCGCGCGAATCTCGATATCGCTTGCTTGACCTTGAGCGCCGCCGAGCGGCTGGTGGATCATCACTTCGCTGTTAGGCAGCGCATAACGTTTGCCCTTCTCGCCTGCAGCGAGCAAGAATGCACCCATCGAAGCGGCCATACCGACGCAGATCGTCGATACTTGGGGCTTAATGAAATTCATCGTATCAAAAATAGCGAGACCAGCGGATACCGAACCGCCAGGGCTGTTAATGTAAAGGGAGATGTCCTTATCCGGATCATCGGCTGCAAGGAACAACAGCTGCGCGATAATGGAGTTGGCGACCATATCGTTGACCGGCGTGCCGAGGAAAACAATTCGATCCTTCAGCAAACGGGAGTAGATGTCGTAAGCGCGTTCGCCGCGGTTGTTCTGTTCAATAACCATTGGTACGAAATTCATCATTTCCATCGTAAGACCTCCTTGGGAACATGTATTAAATAGTGAATCGTGTAATCATCATAACGGATTGATCAGGAAAAGTCAAAGATGGTCAAAACATCGCAAAAGTCAGTCAAATTGACGGGTTAGCAAGGTTACTTTGCAGTGGAATTGGAGATGCTGTATGAGGTGCAGGGGCATTACATGCGTGCGCGCGTGGATATGCAAGAAGGACCCTCCGTTATCGGAAGGTCCTTTGTTATGAATGCAGATGTAATTGAATTGTAAATGGCGCGCCCGCGAGGAATTGAACCTCGATCTCAGGCTCCGGAGGCCTACGTCATATCCATTGGACCACGGGCGCGTATAGTGACAGCGAAGATTAGTATATGCCATTGCACCGAGAAAAGCAAGTGTGGGCAATAAATTAAATTTTCGGAAATCGTGACAGTAAACGGTTTCACCGGGCAAACTGATCTTGCCCCTGCCTGAAGTTTGGAGTACAATATGTGTGGGACTAAAAAAGTGCATGCGGGACATTACACGTCCACGCACCTTGTCCCCTTGAATCGCGCTCTTTTCGTAACAGGAGTTGATGTTGAAGGATGCAAACTCTCATCGAAATACAGCAGCAGCTTCTTCCGGACTTGCTCGTTGTGATGAGAAAACGGTACCTCATACTCCGCCAGGTAATGCTCTCGGATATGGTCGGCCGGCGCACATTAGCAGCATCATTGGATATGACAGAGCGTGTGCTCCGAGCGGAGACGGATTTCCTGAAGGCTCAGGGGCTTCTCCTAATAGATGCGGCAGGCATGCGCATCAGTGAAGCCGGGAAGCGACTGCTGGAGGATATGGAGCCATTCTACAAGACGATGTTCGGCTTGTCGGAGCTGGAGGAACGAATTCGCCATCATTTTGGACTGAAGCAGGTTGTCATCGTATCCGGTGATTCGGATTCATCTCCGCACACGAAGCGGGAGCTTGGCAAGGCCGGCTGTGCCGTGCTGAGCAAGGCGATGAAGCAGAACGATGTCATTGCAGTAACCGGCGGATCCACGATGGCCCAAGTAGCGAATCAGCTGACGACACAGACGCCGTTCAAAGGGAATTGGTTCGTACCGGCACGGGGCGGGCTTGGCGAAAGCCTCGATTATCAAGCGAATACCATCGCCTCGACGATGGCGAAACGGACCGGCGCGCAGTACCGGATGCTCCATGTACCGGATCATCTCGGAGAGGAAGCTTACACATCCTTGATGCAGGAACCGAACGTGAGGGAGATTGTGGAGGTTATCCGCAGTGCCCGCATCGTCATACATGGGATCGGGGACGCTATGGTCATGGCGCGGCGCAGACGCGTGGACGCGACTGTAGTGGAAGCGATGGAAGCAGAAGGCGCGCTTGCGGAATCATTCGGCTACTACTTCGATCGAAGCGGTGCCGTCGTTCACAAGATGCTGACCGCGGGCCTCAGACTTGAGGACATTATGGAAACAGAAGTCGTCATCGCTATCGCAGGCGGACGCAGCAAGGGCGAAGCGATCGCAGCGGTGATGCATTTTGGGCATGATGATGTGCTCGTCACAGATGAAGCTGCGGCACTTGAGATTGCAGCGATCATCGATAAGGAAGAGCAAGAAGCTTCGGCCACAAGCAAGTGATCTTGACGAAAGCGGCCGGCTTACAGCTGCTGCTGGTACTCGTCTTGAGATAAATGAAATTATGTCTAGGAGGAATTTACAATGGTAAAAGTTGGTATTAACGGATTTGGTCGTATTGGTCGTAACGTGTTCCGCGCAGCGCTGAACAACCCTAATGTTGAAGTGGTGGCTGTTAACGATTTGACAGACACGAACACACTTGCTCACCTGCTGAAGTACGACACGACTCACGGTACACTCGAAGGCACTGTTGAAGCTAAAGAAGGTGCTTTGATCGTAAACGGCCGCGAAATCAAAGTTTTTGCTGAACGCAACCCTGAGAACCTTCCTTGGGCATCTGTAGGCGCAGAAATCGTTGTTGAATCGACTGGTATTTTCACAGCGAAAGAGAAAGCTGAGCTTCACTTGAAAGGCGGCGCGAAGAAAGTTATCATCTCCGCTCCAGCTACGAACGAAGACATCACAGTCGTTATGGGCGTTAACGAAGACAAGTACGATGCAGCTGCTCACACTATTATCTCCAATGCTTCTTGCACAACGAACTGTCTAGCTCCATTCGCGAAAGTTCTTAACGACAAATTCGGTATCGTTAAAGGTATGATGACTACAATCCACTCGTACACTAACGATCAATCCGTGCTTGACGTTCCTCATAAAGATCTGCGCCGCGCTCGCGCTGCCGCAGAGAACATCATTCCTTCTTCGACAGGCGCTGCAAAAGCAGTATCCCTTGTACTGCCTGAGCTGAAAGGCAAATTGAACGGTATGGCTATGCGCGTACCTACACCTAACGTTTCCGTAACTGACCTGGTTGCTGAACTGAAAGTTAACGTTACAGTTGAAGAAGTTAACGCAGCTTTGAAAGACGCTGCTAACACTTCCCTTAAAGGCATCTTGAACTACTCCGACGAGCCGCTTGTATCGAGCGACTACAATGGCGACCCTGCTTCCTCCACAATCGATGCTCTGTCGACTATGGTTGTTGAAGGCAACATGGTTAAAGTGATCTCCTGGTACGACAACGAGTGGGGCTACTCCAACCGTGTAGTTGACCTGGCTGCTTACATCGCATCCAAAGGTCTGTAAGACATAGACATTCGTTACTAACGTGAAGGAGCTGCTTGAATGCAGCTCCTTCTCGATAGTTTTCGGGACACTATAGCATTATCTAAACTATAAATATAAACCTGCGGAAAGCCGCGGGATGGATAGCAAGTGGCGAATTTTTAATATACTTAGACCTTTATCCTGGGATGATTGGAAGGCAGCATTCATCTTAGTGAAGTTAGGTACCCCGGGAGGATTTCTACTTATGAACAAGAAGAGTGTACGTGACGTTGAAGTAGCCGGCAAACGCGTATTTGTCCGCGTTGATTTTAACGTGCCAATGGAAAACGGTGCAATTACCGATGATACACGGATCCGCGAAACACTTCCAACCATTAAGTATTTGATCGAGAACGGCGCGAAAGTCATTTTGGCGAGCCACCTGGGACGTCCAAAAGGTCAAGTTGTAGAGAGCATGCGTCTGACAGAAGCCGGCGTGCGTCTGTCCCAATTGCTCGGCAAGCCTGTTGTAAAAACCGACGAAGCAATCGGAGACTCCGTGAAGGCTGAAGTTGCCGCTCTGAATGATGGCGACGTGCTTCTTCTGGAGAACGTGCGGTTCTACGAGGGCGAAGAGAAGAACGATCCGGAACTGGCAAAAGCTTTTGCCGAGTTGGCTGATCTGTTCGTAAACGATGCATTCGGCGCAGCTCACCGTGCACATGCATCGACTGAAGGCATTGCGCACCACCTGCCAGCTGTTTCGGGTCTGCTGATGGAGAAAGAGCTTGACGTGCTTGGCCGTGCGCTGCTGAACCCAGAGCGTCCGTTCACGGCAATTGTCGGCGGCTCCAAAGTGAAAGACAAGATTGACGTTATTAACAAAATGATCGAAATCGCGGATAACATCATCATCGGCGGCGGTCTGTCCTACACATTCTTCAAAGCGCAAGGCCACGAAATCGGCCAATCGCTGTGCGATAACTCCAAGCTGGATCTGGCGCTCGAGTTCATCGAGAAAGCAAAATCCCTTGGCAAGCAGTTCCTGCTGCCGGTTGATATCGTCATTACGGACGAGTTCAGCGCGAAAGCAAACACGAAGATCGTTGACGTTGACGGCATCCCGGCGGATTGGGAAGGCATCGACATCGGTCCTAAGTCTCGCGAAATCTATGCAGACGTGATCAAGAACTCCAAGCTGGTCGTATGGAACGGACCAATGGGCGTATTCGAGATCGAGCCGTTCTCGCATGGTACACTCGCAGTCGCACAAGCTTGTGCAGAAACTTCCGCTTACACTGTAATCGGCGGCGGCGACTCGGCTGCTGCAGCTGAGAAGTTCGGCCTCGCTGACAAGATGGATCACATCTCCACAGGCGGCGGCGCTTCGCTTGAGTTTATGGAAGGCAAAGCGCTCCCGGGCGTTGTTGCACTGAACGATAAGTAAAAAGGATTAAGAACGTTAAGGTTAAAGGAGCGAATCGACATGCGTACACCGATTATTGCAGGCAACTGGAAAATGTTCAAAACGGTTTCGGAAGCAACGGCATTCTTCGCTGATGTGAAAGGCAAAGCAGAAGTAAGCGGCGTTGAAACGGTTATCTGCGCACCGTTCACGACGCTGCCAGCGCTTGTAGAAGCAGCAAAAGGCACAAGCATCGCGATCGGCGCACAGAACGTCCACTTTGAGGACAACGGTGCATTCACAGGCGAAATCAGCGGCGTTATGCTGAAGGACCTGGGCGTGAAATATGTGATTATCGGCCACTCGGAGCGCCGCGCATATTTTGCAGAAACGGATGAAATCGTAAATAAGAAAGTACATGCTGCGTTCAAGCACGGCCTCACGCCAATCGTATGTGTCGGCGAGAAGCTGGAAGAGCGCGAAGCAGAACAAACGAAGAACGTTTGTAAAGTGCAAACAGAAGCAGCTTTCGCAGGCTTGTCTGCAGAGCAAGCGGCTGAAGTGGTTGTTGCTTACGAACCAATCTGGGCAATCGGCACTGGCAAATCGTCGACATCTGCAGACGCAGAGGACGTTATCGCGTTCATCCGCGGCGTTCTTGCAGGCTTGTACGATGCAGCTACAGCTAACGCAGTCCGCATCCAATACGGCGGCAGCGTGAAGCCGAACAACGTAAGCGAATATCTTGGTCAATCCAATATCGACGGCGCTCTGGTCGGCGGTGCAAGCCTTGAGCCTGCATCCTTCATCGCACTGGTCGAGGGGGCATCGTCACGATGACAGCACCTGTAGCGCTTATTATCCTGGACGGCTTCGGTCTTCGTAACGATGTGACAGGCAATGCCGTGGCACAAGCGAACAAGCCGAATTACGACCGTTACTGGGCAACTTTCCCGCACACGACGCTGACAGCTTGCGGCGAAGCGGTAGGTTTGCCGGAAGGCCAGATGGGCAACTCCGAAGTTGGCCATCTGAACATCGGCGCGGGCCGTATCGTCTATCAGGATCTGACTCGCATCAGCAAGTCGATCCGCGATCGTGAATTCTTCGACAACGAGACGCTTAAAGGCGCGATTGCACATGTGAAAGAGAAGGGCACGAAGCTGCACCTGTACGGACTGCTGTCCGATGGCGGCGTGCACAGCCATATCGCTCACTTGTTCGCGCTGCTTGAGTTGGCGAAGAAAGAAGAGATCGGAGAAGTCTATATCCATGCGTTCCTCGACGGACGCGACGTATCGCCAGACAGCGCGAAAGGCTACTTGGAGCAGCTCACAGCGAAGATCGAGGAAATCGGCGTAGGCAAGATCGCGACTGTACAAGGCCGCTACTACGCAATGGACCGCGATAAGCGTTGGGAGCGTACAGAGAAGTCGTACCGCGCAATGGTCTATGGTGAAGGTCCTCAGTATACAGACCCGATCCATGCGGTTGTGGAGTCTTACGAGAAATCGGTATTCGACGAGTTCGTTATGCCGACGGTTATCGTGAAAGAAGACGGCAGCCCGGTAGGCGTGGTGGAATCGGATGATGCCGTTATCTTCTTCAACTTCCGTCCTGACCGTGCGATCCAACTGTCCCAAGTGTTCACGAACACCGACTTCCGCGGTTTCGACCGTGGACCGAAAGAACCGAAGAACCTGTATTTCGTCTGCTTGACACTGTTCAGTGAAACGGTGGGCGGATACGTAGCGTATAAGCCTAAGAATCTCGATAACACGCTTGGCGAAATTCTTGTGCAGAACAATAAGCGCCAGCTGCGTATCGCAGAGACGGAGAAATACCCGCATGTTACGTTCTTCTTCAGCGGCGGCCGCGACACGGAGCTGCCAGGCGAGACGCGCATTCTAATCCCTTCGCCGAAGGTTGCGACTTACGACCTTCAGCCAGAGATGAGCGCGTATGACGTAGCAGCAGCTGCAGTGAAAGAAATCGAAGCGGATCGTCAGGACGTTATTATCCTGAACTTCGCGAACCCGGATATGGTCGGTCACTCCGGCATGCTGGAGCCGACGATCAAAGCGGTAGAAGCAACGGACGAGTGCCTTGGCCAAGTCGTTGAAGCAGTTCTTGCCAAAGGCGGCGTATGCCTGATTACAGCGGACCACGGCAATGCCGATATGGTTATTGACGAGAACGGCCGTCCATTCACGGCCCACACGACAAACCCGGTTCCGTTCATCGTAACGAAGCAGGTTGGCCCATTGCGCGAAGGCGGCATCCTCGCCGATATCGCACCGACTATTCTTGCGCTTGCAGGGCTGAATAAGCCGGAAGAGATGACGGGAACGTCGCTTGTACAAGGTTAAGCATTAAATTCGTTTAACAGTATCCTTGATGCGGTAAAAGATTAAGGATGTCATTTTACACAAACAATTGAAGGAGTGTTTCGTACATGTCTATCATTACTGACGTTTATGCACGCGAAGTGCTTGATTCCCGCGGTAACCCTACCGTTGAAGTTGAAGTTATGCTGGAGTCCGGCGGCAAAGGCCGCGCAATCGTTCCATCCGGTGCTTCCACTGGCGCATACGAAGCAGTTGAGCTTCGCGACGGCGACAAATCCCGTTACCTCGGCAAAGGCGTTCTGACAGCTGTTGATAACGTAAATACAATCATCGCTCCTGAGATCATCGGTCTGGACGCGCTTGATCAAGTATTGATCGACCGCAAAATGATCCAGCTTGACGGCACAGACAACAAAGGCAAGCTCGGCGCTAACGCGATCCTTGCTGTATCGATGGCTGTAGCTCGCGCAGCTGCTGACGCTCTCGATATGCCTTTGTACACATACCTCGGCGGATTCAATGCTAAGACGCTTCCGGTTCCAATGATGAACATCGTGAACGGCGGCGAGCACGCTGACAACAACATCGACGTTCAAGAGTTCATGGTTCTGCCAGTTGGCGCAGAAAGCTTCAAAGAAGCGCTTCGCATCGGCGCAGAAATCTTCCACAACCTGAAATCGGTTCTGAAAGATAAAGGCCTGAACACGGCAGTTGGCGACGAAGGCGGCTTCGCACCGAACCTTGGTTCCAACGAAGAAGCCATCACTACAATCATCTCCGCTATCGAGCGCGCAGGCTACAAGCCGGGCGTTGACGTATTCCTCGGCATGGACGTTGCGTCCACTGAGTTCTACAAAGATGGCAAGTACCACCTCGAAGGCGAAGGCCGTTCCTTCACTTCCGCGGAATTCGTTGACCTGCTTGCTTCGTGGGCGGATAAGTACCCAATCATCACAATCGAAGACGGCTGCTCCGAAGACGACTGGGAAGGTTGGAAGTTGCTCACTGACAGACTGGGCGGCAAAGTACAACTCGTTGGCGACGACCTGTTCGTAACGAACACAACTCGCTTGTCCGACGGTATCGACAGAGGCGTAGGTAACTCGATCCTGGTTAAAGTAAACCAAATCGGTTCCTTGACTGAAACATTCGATGCCATCGAAATGGCGAAGCGCGCTGGTTACACAGCAGTTATCTCCCACCGTTCCGGTGAATCCGAAGACAGCACAATCGCAGACATCGCTGTTGCGACAAACGCTGGCCAAATCAAAACAGGCGCTCCGTCCCGTACGGACCGCGTTGCGAAATACAACCAATTGCTTCGCATCGAAGACCAATTGGGCTCGACTGCTCAATACGCAGGCAAGAGCGCGTTCTATAACCTGAAGAACTTCAAAAAGTAATTCCGGTTAGGAAGCAATACCAAAATGACAAAAGAATGTCCCAAAAGGTGAGGTAGTTTACGCCGGGGCGTTCGATATAATGAGAGGAGAGAGGCGTGGCGCAAGGACATGTCGCTCTCCTCTTTTTTGTATTTTCATCCAAAATAATCGATTATGAGGTGGAAGCAGTGGCAAAACCAGTTGTAGCTTTACAGTTGTACACGCTCCGTGATCAAACGGAGAAGGACTTTCTCGGTACGATCCGTAAAGTAGCGGGAATGGGCTATCAAGCGGTGGAATTTGCAGGTTACTTCAACACGCCGGCGAATGAATTGAAAGCGCTTCTGGACGAGCTTGGCTTGCAGGCGCCTTCTGCGCATGTTGGTTTGAACTTCGGCGAGCCGGAGAAAATCGAGGCGGATCTTGCGAAGCAAATCGAGTACGCGAAGGAGCTTGGCCTCCAATATATTATTACGCCTTGGGCTCCGCTGCCTGAGAACCCTACGATTGACGATGTAAACAGACTTGCCGGCATCCTCGAAGCAGCAGGCAAGCAAGTGAAGGAAGCAGGCCTTATCTACGGCTATCATAACCATGATTTCGAATTCAAGCTCGTGGACGGCAAGCCGGTTATCGACCTGCTGCTCGAGAAGGTTTCCCCGGAATATCTGCAAGCGGAATTCGACTTCGGATGGGTGCATATGGGCGGCCAAACGCCGGTTGATTATGCAACTCGTTACGCAGGCCGCGTGCCTCTGGCGCACTTTAAGGATTTCGGCGACGGCCGCAGCGACACTGAGGTAGGTAAAGGTGTGGTTGACCTGAAGAGCGTGCTGGATATTGCGGAGCAAGTCGGCATTCAGTACATTATCGTGGAGCAAGAGCAGTTCGCGAACTCTTCGCTGGAGAGCGCAGAGCTGAGCCTCGAGTTCTTCCGCGAAAACGGTTATTTGTAGGATAGAGCGGCCCCGGGCTTAAGGAGAGATCCTTGAGTCCCGGGGCTTTTTTGGCGTTGGCGGTGTTGACGGTCGGGAGTGCTGTTGGAGGCTGCCTATAGTGGAAAAATCCACTGTATAACCGGCATTTAGGCGTTTTCTGTGAGCTATGTTGGATTTATCCACTCCTATGACCCGAGAAAGCGGGAATTGGTGGCATTTCACTGAAAATGAGTGGATTTATCCATTATAGGCGACGAAAAAGGACGTTTTCGGCAAAAATGAGTGGATTTTTCTGATTTATCCAACATAGGCTTGAATTGCGGATTGCAAAGGGCGGAGGGAAGAGGAAGAGGAAGAGGAAGAGGAAGAGCACTCCCCTGGCCTCAAATAAAGCGGGACTGCTTGCGAAACCGCCCCGGAGGCATGCCGGTGTGCTGCTTGAACCATTTGGTGAAGTTGTGGATGGTGCCTGCCTCGAGCTCATCGGCAATGGCGAGCAGCGTCAGCTCCGAATGCGTGAGCAGTTCCTTAGCTAGCTGCAGCTTGCTCGTCATGAAATAGTCATGCGGAGTAACATCGAGCTCGGCACGGAACAATCTTGCAATATGGTCCGGATGATACGCGCTCCACTCACCGAGCCAACTGTGATTGTAACGTTCCCGTGCGTGCTCAGCGAGCTGCTTCGCCACGCTGCTGATGAGCGGAGATACCGGCTTCCGGGACTTCTCACGCTCTTCTTGCCGCTTGATCTCGGCGATTAGCTCAAGCAGCATCCCGCTTAACAGCGGCTGTTTGAACTCGCGTTCTTCCATGCCATAGGCCTCCGCCAGCCGAATGAAGCGGGGCTCGAAACGCTGCGCGGGCAGCTGTCTGACATCGTCGATGAGCAGGCTGTCCGGGGACTGCGAATGCGGACTCTCCTCATTGCCGACCAGCATCCGATTATCCTTCCTCATATCAACAGCGGGGTCGAACTTGGCGTCGCGGATATGAAGTGGCGAGCCTCGGCGCTCTCGGTACTTACCAGACCAGCTGAAATGCAGGCCATACAGCAGAAAAGGATCAGCTTCATCCGCGATAAAGTGGTGCACCGTATCCGGACCGTAATAAAATAAGCAGCCAGGCATGGCCTCATAGCGCTCGCCCTGAATCCACGCAGTGCCTTTGCCTGCGGCGACGAAGATGAATTGATACTCTTCAATAACACGCGGACCGAAAGCAAACCCGGGCAGACATTGCAGCCTATTCGCGTAATGTACAGAAGGCTGTAGAGAGTGCCAGGGAATCGATGGTGGCTGATGTATAGACATGAATCAAAGAAAGCCTCCCCGCTCACACGAATATGTCGACCAGAGTTAAAAATGCGTCTAGCGCTCATAAATACAGCTAATCAACTAGAGCATACAATAGAAATACAAGGTCGGCAATCGACAAATTCCAATAGAGGGGGATGTGGCGTATGGATCCTGCAATCAAACCGGCTACACGAGCATTCGAAGACGCAACACCGCTGCTCGCAGCACCTGAGGAGCTGCGGCGCGAAGCGGTGAGGAAGGGATATCTGTTCTTCAAGCACTTTTTCTCACGGGAAGAGATTATGGAGCTTCGAACTCAAATTCTTAATGTGCTTCAAGGCGAAAATCTGCTAGATCCCGCGAAACCGTTCATGGACGGTTATGGCAATCTGCCGTTGATCGATAGCATGACGATGGAGGAGCTGAACTGGAACGGCATCGGAACGACACAGCAGGTGTACCATAAGGTGCAGAAGCTGGAGGCATTTCACGCTTTCGCTCATCATCCGAAGCTGATCGGGCTGTTCGATACATTGTTCGGCGAGCGGACCTTCCCGCACCCGCGCAATATTGCGCGCATTATGCTGCCGAGCGACAAGCTGAACGTGACGCCGCCGCATCAAGATTTTCTTCATATTCAAGGCAGCAGCAATACATGGACCTGTTGGGCACCGATCGGTGATGTACCGTTATCGCTAGGCACGCTCTCCATGCTTGAGGGCAGCCATGACGGCGGTCTGCTCCAAGTGACAGGCAATCCCGGCGCTGGAGGATTGGAGTCCATTCTATGCGGGCTTGGCTACGAGTGGGCGGAGGGGGATTATGAAGCGGGCGACATCGTTATTTTTCACAGTATGATGGTGCATAAGGCGCTGCCGAATCAGCAGCCCGGCCGTATACGGCTGTCACTCGATCTTCGGTTCCAGCCGGCTAGCCAGCCAATCGAGAATGCATCGCTGCTGCCGCATGGCCCTTTCGAATGGGATGAACTCTATGAGGGATGGACACGGGAGGACTTGAAGTACTACTGGAAGAAAGAGCAATTCACGTTCTTGCCGTTCGACGAAAGCATCCGCTGGCAGAAGGACAAAATTTGCTAAGTGAAATTGAGGCGTAAGGCGATTCCGCTGGCTTGTATTCGCTTCCTTGCTATGCTACAATAATAATGCTGTTTCTAGGTCTTGTCTCCATTACTCGCGACAAGGCAGCGACGCGTACAAATTTGCTCCTTGTGCAGGAGGTGGAACTTTTGGCAATTACGTTTAAAATTTTGCTTATTATTTTTGCGCTTGCTCTGATCTCTGTTGTTCTATTGCAAAAAGGTAAGAGCGCAGGGTTGTCTGGTGCTATTTCCGGTGGTGCTGAGCATTTGTTCGGCAAGACGAAGGCACGCGGCTTGGATCTGTTCTTGCAGCGTCTAACGATTGCAGTTGCTGCGGGCTTCTTTATTACAGCCCTCATTGTTGCATACTTGGTTAAAGTTTAATAATGAACGCAGAAAGCGGGCTTATGGCTCGCTTTTTTTGTTGCTTGCTTGGGATGGGATGATATTCCAAGCGAACCCTGCAGGTGAAAAATGTTAATTTTGCGGGGCTGTCCGCGGATGCTGACTGCCCCTTTCGTGTATACTATATAGTATATGAGAATCTATCAACCGACGGCTGTACAAGGGATTGACGGCACCATCGGTACTTGAGGTGAAGAAGTTATGGTGACAGAGCAGCAGCTGCTGGATTACATGCGAGAGCCGGCGTACAAGCCGATGACCTATCAAGAGCTTGATAAGCAGCTGGGCGGGGGAGGCAATGCGGAGTCGTTCCGCAATTTCCTGGTGGTCTTAAATGAACTGGAGAACGAAGGAAAGCTCGTACGGAATTCCAGTGACCGCTATGGCCTTCCAGAACGGATGAATTTAGTGCGCGGACGCATTCAGGCGCATGCGAAAGGCTTTGCATTCCTCATTCCTGAGGACAAAGCACATGGTGATGTATATATTGGCGCGCATGATTTGACGAGCGCGATGAACGGGGATACCGTGCTTGTGCGCGTGACGTCCAGAAGCGAGCATGGCGGACGCATGGAAGGGGAAGTCATCCGCATCGTGGAGCGAGCGGTGACGCAGATCGTCGGTACCTTCCAGAACCACGAGTCGTATGGTTTTGTGCTGCCGGATGATAAACGGATTAATCGGGATATTTTTATTGCGAAGGATCATTTTCACGGCGCGGTGACAGGACAGAAGGTTGTTGTGAAAATCCTTACGTATCCGGAAGGACGCTCGGCCGCAGAGGGAGAGATTGTTGAGGTGCTCGGTCATAAGGATGACCCGGGTATCGATATCCTGTCCATTATCCGCAAGCATCAGCTGCCGGAGGGGTTCCCGGTTGATGTGATGGCAGAGGCGGAAGCGGCGCCGGACTCCATTACGGAGGACGAGATTGTACGTCAGGGTCGTCGCGATCTGCGCGATAAAGTGATCGTCACCATCGACGGTGAGGATGCAAAAGACCTTGATGACGCGGTCAACATTGAGCGGCTGGAGAACGGCAACTATGTGCTTGGCGTACATATCGCTGATGTCAGCTATTACGTCAAGGAGAACTCGGCGCTGGATCAAGAAGCATACCGCCGCGGCTGCTCGGTATACTTGGTAGATCGGGTTATTCCGATGCTGCCGCACCGGCTGTCGAACGGGATTTGCTCGCTCAATCCGAAGGTAGACCGGCTCACGATGTCGTGCGAAATGGAGTTCGACGGGGAGACGCTGAAGCGTGTCCGGCACGACGTCTTTACGAGTGTCATTCGGACGAAAGAACGGATGACGTACACGAATGTTCGCAAAATCCTGCAAGGTGAGGACGAGGAAGTGACGGAGCGTTATGCCGACCTCGTCGATACGTTCAAACTCATGGAGGAACTTGCAACGAGGCTTCGCGGGAAGCGGATGAAGCGCGGCGCGATTGATTTTGACTTCGTGGAGTCGAAGGTCATCGTGGATGAGACGGGCAAAGCCGTTGATATCATCAAGCGCGAGCGTTCGATCGCGGAATCGATTATTGAAGAGTTCATGCTTGCGGCCAACGAGACGGTGGCGGAGCATTTCTACTGGCTGAAGGTGCCGTTCCTGTACCGGACGCACGATAATCCGGACCAGGAGAAGCTGCTGCACTTCGTGCAGTTCGCGGCGAACTTCGGGTACACGATCAAAGGCAAAGGCGGAAGCGTGATTCATCCGCGTGCGCTGCAGACGCTGCTTGAGGATGTACGCGGTTCGAAGGAGCAGACTGTTATCTCGACAGTAATGCTGCGGTCCATGAAGCAAGCAAAGTACGATGCGGAGAGCCTTGGACATTTCGGGCTTGCAGCAGAGTTCTATTCGCACTTCACTTCGCCGATTCGGCGTTATCCCGACTTGGTCATTCACCGCGTCATGCGCGAGGTGCTCGAGAACGGCGGCACGCTGCCGGAAGCTCGCCAAGAGTCGCTCGCGGCGCGGATGCCGGACATTGCGCAGCAATCCTCCGAGCGTGAGCGGGTCGCCGTTGATGCGGAACGGGATACCGAGAAGCTGAAGAAGTGCGAATATATGCTCGACAAGGTCGGCGAGGAATTCGACGGTATCGTCAGCAGCGTAACGGGCTTCGGCATCTTCGTCGAACTGCCGAATACGGTTGAGGGATTGATCCGTCTGAGCGAGCTGTCGGACGATTATTATCACTTCCACGAGCAGCATATGCTGCTCATCGGCGAACGGACGTCGAAGACGTACCGGATCGGCGATGAGGTACGCGTCCGCGTGGAGCGGGTGAATATGGATGAGCATACGATCGACTTCACGATGCTCGAGAATATGAGCGCGGACGACGCGGACCGTGCCCGCGAGTTCGGCTGGGTCGGCCGCGGCGGAGGCAAACGTGGCGGTAATGCGCGCGGCGGCGGTCGCGAGCGTGGCGGCGCAGCGGCATCGGCGCGCAGCGACGGCGAGCGGGGTGGCCGCGCAGGCGGCGGGCGCGGTGAGCGCGGCGCGGGCCGCCGAGGCGCCCGTGGCGGAGCCGGCGGCGCAGCGCCAGCGGCAGCCGCAGCGCGCGAAGCGAGCGCGGCCGTGGGCCCGCGCGGCCGCGGCAAGCGACGCGGCGGCGGAGCAGCGCCGAGCGCGGCAGGCGAAGCCGCGTGGGGCGCGAGCGGAGCGCGCGCTGGCGCAGGCGCAGCGGCGCCGGCGGAGCAGCGCGGCGGCCGCAGGCGCAATGGCCGCGGCGGCGGCGAGAGCGGCGGAGCAGCAGCCGGCGGCGGGAACGCGCCGGCGCAGCGCGAGCGCGGGAGCGACTCGCGTGCGTGGAAGCCGGAGGACGATTACAATCTCGACCGGCTTCTGGGCAATGACCGCAGCGGCGGGAGCAGCAACGGTGCCTCCTCCAGCGGCGGTGCCCGTAAGGTTAAGACTGACATGTGGGGACTGCCGATCACGAACGCGGGCTCGTTGAAGGACTACGGCGAAGATCCGGATTCCTCATGGTCTTCCCGCGGCCGAGGCGAGGGCGGTGGTCGACGTGGCGGGCGCTCTGGCGGTGGCGGCGAGCGCGGCGGCGGCAGTGCTGGCCGCAGTGCCGAGAATGCCGGAACTGGCTCGCGCCGCAAGAATAAGGGCGGTGGTCCTGCTCCTTCGAAGTCCTCAGCTGCGGACCGAGCAGGCGGCGGCAACGGCAATGGCTTCAGCCAGCGCAAGAAGAAGAAAAAAGGCAATTCCACCGCAGCTTTCGTTCGTAAGAATCGCGTGTAATCCGCGGTTGGAGCTTGCTTTTACCAAATCTTGATTTCACGATGTAAAGTTGCTACAATGGACTCCTAGCCAAGGTTAGGAGTCCGTTCATTTACGCGTTTGGGGAGAGGTGATTAGCGTGGCAAGCAAGAAAAGTGACGGGAAACAGCTGGCACAGAATAAGAAGGCTTCCCATGACTATTTCATCGAGGAGACCTTCGAAGCGGGTATGGTGCTGATGGGAACGGAGATCAAGTCGCTGCGGACAGGCAGGGCGAACATAAGCGATGCGTTCGCAACCATTCGTGACGGCGAGATTTTCATTCACAACCTGCACATAAGCCCGTTTGAACAAGGAAACCGGAGCAACCCGACCGATCCGACACGGACGCGCAAGCTGCTCATGCACAAGACGCAGATTCATAAGCTGCTCGGCCAGTCGAAGCAAGAAGGCTACACGATTGTGCCGCTCAAGATCTATATTCGCAACGGTTACGCGAAGCTGCTGCTCGGCTTAGGTAAAGGTAAGAAGCAGTACGACAAGCGTGAATCGGCGGCGAAGAAGGATGCGCAGCGTGATATTCAGCGTGCACTTCGTGAGAAGCAGAAGGTCGCTCGCTAAGGCAGTTTGGCCTGTTGGGATGTAAGGCGATCGCCGCCAATGCTTCCAACAACATATAGCTTCAAGATCGCTTCACCTGTGTTATACTAAGTAAGCAACGAACGAAGTACATGCTCACCTGATGTAGCTGCCTTTTGCAGGATTGATAGAATGGTAGCTGCAGTCGAATGAGCGCTTTACCAACTGCTAAACGGAACGTATGGAGCCGTTTATGCGATATCGGGGGCGTTTATGGATTCGACGGGGATAGTACGAGCATGGGTTGCGGGTAGTGGGGACGCGTCCACTTCATCAACGCTAAAGCCAATTAAATGGCAAACAACAACAAACTTACGCTTTCGCAGCTTAATAACCTGTGAGCGTGCTTCTACCTAGCATCGCCCATGTGACTAGGCTAGGGGCTAACAAGTAGTGGGATACGCCGCTTCGGTCTCCGCCTGGGGTCGACGGAAGAAGATAATCAGGCTGACCCAACGCGTAGTCGGTTACGGGACGACGCTCGGGTGACATCAATACCGTGACTACACCCGTAGAAGCCTGTGTGGCGTTGTCTTCGGACAGGGGTTCAAATCCCCTCGCCTCCACCATGTAAACCACTACCGCATGAGGTAGTGGTTGTGCTTTAAACCATAAGTTTGCCGCCGCGGCAAACAATTGCTTTAAAATTCTCGCGGCAAACAATTGCTTTAATTTTTCTTACGGGGCCGTTTATGGATTCGACGGGGATAGTTCGAGCATGAGTAGCGAGTAGTGGGGATGCGTCCACTTCATCAACGCTAAAGCCAATTAAATGGCAAACAACAACAAACTTACGCTTTAGCAGCTTAATAACCTGTTAGCGTGCTCCTACCTAGCATCGCCCATGTGACTAGACTAGGGGCTAACA
>NZ_QTTN01000050.1 GCF_003386535.1 Paenibacillus taihuensis | reverse complement strand
CAAGATGAGATTTCCCAATTAGTAAGACCCCTGAAAGACGATCAGGTTGATAGGTTCGAGGTGGAAGCGCAGCAATGTGTGGAGCTGACGAATACTAATCGGTCGAGGGCTTATCCTAAACAAGTTCATCCAAGCAAAGAACTTCGCAAAGGTTCGTATCCAGTTTTCAAAGCGCAAGCTTTGACGCATCTTTTGCTAAAGCAAAAATGCCTAGTTTGGTGATAATGGCGAAGGGGAACCACGCGTACCCATCTCGAACACGACCGTTAAGCCCTTCAGCGTCAATGGTACTTGGACCGCAGGGTCCTGGGAGAGTAGAACGTCGCCAAGCACAGATAACCGACCATACGAATATGGTCGGTTTTTTGTTGTTTCTAGAGCACAAAAAAGTCAGCTGCCATATCGTTCTGCTTCACGAGGAAGCAGGTTATCGATGATAGAAGCTGACGTCTGTCGCTGTGATGCGGAGCACTCCGTCGCGTTTGGCTTTGCGCAGCCGGCGGATCAGGAGCATACGTGGAACGAGGAGCCAGAGATGGCACATAATAAGGCTGATCATGGTGCCCTCGTTCGCCCATGGGTAGAACACGCCAATGGCGCATAGCCCGAGCCAGAACAGATGACGGTGCAGCCGGCGGAATAGCTCAAGCTGAATATTGGCTGTCGGGATATAGCCGATCCACGGCGTCATGACGCGCCAGCCCCAGCGGCGGTAATCCGGTTCGTCGACACGAATGAGTGTGAGACGAATAATGAAGTAATGAATGATCTGCGTTCCAAGCAGACCGTAGCCTAACGCGATGGCGCCATCGACCCTGTACATAAGCAGAAGGAAGATGGCCAGTATGGCAATAACGCATATATGGCTTCGAAGCAGCTCTTCACGAACGGTGATTTTTTGAATGAGCTGGTACTGATAGATTGTTGCTTTCTCCTGTTCGGCGAGTTTACCCCTCATAGGCGCTCAACACCTCTCTCTCTTCTCCCCCTTTTATCGGCTAAATTCGGTTCATACTGTAGACTTCCCCTCCAAAGAAGTGCAAGCTGTGCGTCACCAATCTGGGCGTTTCGACATAAACTGTATTACTATTTGAAATGGGCTATGAAAGTCGTATACATTGCTAGAGTTTGTGGCATACTAGAAGGATGGCGTAGCTCATTTAGATGAGGTGAAACGTATGGAAGAACATACAAGCAAGGCTTGCATTATCTGCGGTCATGAGAAGCAAGAAGGTATTCGCATTATTGACGGGTTCATATGCGAAAGCTGCGAGATTGAGATGGTGGGTACCGACGTGCAGGATGCCAAATACCCATTCTTCATCCATCAACTGAAGCGGATTTGGATTCAAAATAATGCATAGACCTCTTCAGCAACATATGCAGCCGAAGTAATCCCTATATCGACTCGGATCATGACGAATAACCGAGAAGGTTAGGGGTTATTTTGTTTCACGTGTAACATTTTGTTACAAGTCCTGTCCAACATCGATTATGATGAAAGGAACAAGCAGTAGCAGTCAGTCAAGGAGGATCTATAATTGCGAGCGCCATTATTCGAATTATTAACGTCTTTATATACATCTCAACCAAGCAGCTACCATGTACCAGGCCATAAATATGGGCAATCCCTATCCTTGCTGAAAGGAACGATAGACGAGCAAGCGCTGCAAGCTTATCAGGCGATTATGCAGCTGGATGTAACGGAATTATCGATGACCGATGACTTGCATGGTCCCTCTGGTGTTATAGAGGAGGCACAGCAGTTAGCCGCTGCAACGTTCGGAGCAGAACAGACCTTTTTCCTAGTCGGAGGAAGTACGGCAGGGAATCTCGCTATGGTGCTTGCTGTGTGTGATTCGAACGATCTTATCATTGTTCAGCGCAACGCCCATAAGTCGGTGCTGAATGGATTGAAGCTAGCCGGAGCTAGAGCCGTATTCATTATGCCGCAAAAGGAAGCAGGAAGCGGTCTTGATGTTGTGCCGAGCTTAGAGCAGATTGAGGAAGCTTTAATACGATATCCGGAATCAAAGGCTGTATTTCTGACGAATCCGAGCTATTACGGACTCAGCGTGGATCTGGAGCCATATGTAGAGCTAGTTCACCGCTACGGCAAAATGCTGCTCGTCGATGAGGCGCACGGCGCGCATTACGGATTGCACGAGAGGTTTCCACGCTCAGCGCTGCAGGTGGGGGCAGATGCGGTTGTACAATCTACGCATAAGACGCTCACTGCGCTCACAATGGGAGCGATGCTGCATATCCAAGGACCGCGAATTGACCGCAATTCGCTGGCGGAAGCGCTGCATATGGTGCAGAGCTCAAGCCCTTCGTATCCCATCATGGCATCGCTTGATGTTGCGAGAGCTGTTATAGACAGTACAGGAGAACAGTTATTCGAGCGGGGGATTGCGGCAGCGGATGATTTTCGGAGATGGGTCACAGAGGAATCGGCTCAGTATGAGCTCGCCTCTTCCTTGCTGCGAGAGGGAAATCAGCTGAATGCGCATGTCGATCCGCTGCGAGTTGTACTAAGAAGCAAGACAGGCAGACAATCAGGCTTCGAACTGCTTAAGCAACTGGAGAGCTTTGGCTGTTACGCGGAGATGGCTGACATTCATTATGTGGTGCTGCTGTTTGGGATGGGAGCCGAATCCTCGGACATGGAGCGGCTGAAACATGCGTTAATGGCGATTGCGAAGGAGGCTGCAGAAACAGCAGATGAGCCTTTGCAAATTATCGACGCTGCAGCTTACAGTCAACTGGTGTCGGAGCCTGTGTTATTCTCCCGAAGAGGGGCAGCTGCTGGCGTGAACGCCATAGAAGCAGTTGAGCTGTCAGAAGCGGAGGGCAGGCTCGCTGCTGAAGCAGTCATTCCTTATCCGCCAGGAATACCGCTGCTCTATGAGGGAGAGCGCATATCTGCTGGGGCCATCGCGATGATTCAGCGGCTAGTCCAGCATGGAGCCAGATGCCAAGGAGCATCCGACCAGACGATGCGGACGATTACGGTACTGCGGACGGGCTAATCGTTTACGCACCTGATTGGCTTTGATATGATAAGGGTATTAACGGATAAGAGGAGTAACTTTTGGTGGAAAAAGGAATATTTTTGACGATAGAAGGCGGCGAAGGAGCAGGAAAAACGACACTCATCAACGGAATTGTTGAAGCGCTTCAGGGTCGTGGAAGAAACGTGCTGTCTACAAGGGAGCCAGGCGGAAGCCCAATTGCGGAGCTGATCCGCGGGGTTATTCTCGATAAGAAAAATACAGCGATGGACGCGCGAACAGAAGCACTGCTCTATGCGGCAGCAAGACGTCAGCATCTTGTTGAAATTGTGCTGCCCGCGTTGGACAGAGGCGATGTCGTCATCTGCGACCGTTTCGTCGACAGCAGCCTTGCGTATCAAGGCCATGCACGCGGACTCGGCATAGCAGAGGTGCGCTCCATTAATGATTTTGCGATTAATGGTGTCATGCCGAATTTGACGATATGGATGGATATTTCGCCGGAAGCTGGCCTTGCTCGTATTAATAGTACGAAGGATCGCGAGGTAAACCGGTTGGACCTGGAGGAGCTCGCATTTCACGAACGAGTGCGCGAAGGCTATCGGCTGCTTATGGGGAATGAGCCGGATCGCATTATACGCGTAAATGCCGAACAAACGGCGGAAAACGTGCTTCGTGACGTGCTTGATATAATAAATCGACGAATTTAAAGGATTAATTGCTCCTGGTGTCAAAATAATTAAGGTGCTGCATGAAATGTCTTTCGTAGAAAGGAACTATTATTGGGAGGGATCGGTATGAAATTAGTTATTGCGATTGTACAAGATAAGGATAGCAACCGGTTATCGAATGCACTAGTAAGAGAGGGCTTCCGTGCCACTAAATTGGCCAGTACAGGCGGTTTCCTGCGAGCAGGGAATACAACATTCATGATCGGTATCGAGGATGAGCGGGTACATGAGGTGCTCACAGTCATTCGATCCAATTGTAAAGTCCGCGATCAGCTGGTTTCTCCAGTATCTCCGATGGGCAGCACGACTGATGCATATATTCCTTTCCCGGTCGAAGTGCAAGTCGGCGGCGCTGCCGTATTCGTCGTACCGGTAGAACGATTCGAACATTTCTGATTGGGCGTGACGCATAAATGAAGATTAATCCGGGCTGGCGGCCACTGGGACAGGATCGTGCACGGCCGGATCTTGGTGCTAAGCCGATGGCACCAAAAAACTTTGCTGATGTGATGAATTTTCAAGATGAGCAAAGAACGATTGAAGAGCTTCAGCTGAAGCTGCAAGATATTCATAATCAGGGCGAGCGACTGTCGCGATCGATGACGGTGAGAGAGCTGCGTCTTTACCGTCAAATGGTGAAGCAGTTCCTCGAAGACACGGTCCGGCGCGGCGTTGGCATGAAGGAAACGCGCGGTTTCGACCGCCGTGGACGTACGAAACGATATAAACTGCTCGAGGAGCTTGATTCGAATCTGCTCCTAATGGGCGAAGAGCTGCTTGAATCCGAAGAAGGCAGACTTGAGCTGCTTCAGAAGATCGGCGATATTCGCGGTATATTGATTAACCTGTTTTTCTAGAGAGGATTAGACGAGTATGAGCATCGCAGAGCTTGCCGGGCAACCGAAGGCGAAACGCATATTGCAATATGCGCTGGCTAGCGGCAAAGTGTCGCATGCCTATTTATTCAGCGGTCCTTCAGGCAGTGGACGGATGCAGATGGCGATGGCTTTTGCCAAAGCGCTGTTCTGCAAAGGCGAAGGCGACGACGCCTGCGGTCACTGCCTGGAATGCCGCAAATTCGAGCATGGCAATCAGCCGGATCTCCATCTGGTTGCGCCTGACGGCAATTCCATCAAAATCGACCAAATCCGCGAGCTTCAGAGAGAGCTTGCTTACCGTAATATAAGCGTCGAACGCAAAGTTTACATTGTGCAGCGTGCCGAGACGATGACGCTCCAAGCGGCGAACAGCCTGCTGAAATTTCTGGAGGAGCCGCAATCGCCGGTCGTTGCTATTTTGTTAACGGAGAATGGACAAGCCGTACTGCCTACGATTCGTTCGCGTACACAGCATGTGCCATTCATGCCGCTCGCACCTCAGGACATGCTGCAGACGTTGTCTGACGAAGGAATTCCTCAGCTGTCCGCCCGTGCTGCCGTCCATCTCGCATCTGGAGTCGATGCTTGCCGGGCGCTTATCCAGCAGAATGGGTTTGCAGAAATGAGAAACGTAGTGATACAATTAGGAAAGGACAGTCTGACCCGATTCACCGCGGCGATGATGTCTGCACAGCAGCAAATTTTCAAGACAGAACTCGGTGAGCAGCCGCAGCTTCTATTATCTTTATTAGTACTTTGGTATAAAGATATGATTCATTATCAGGCAGGAAGACATGAAGCACTTGTTTTTATAGATCAGCTTGATTGGATTGGCAAACATGCATATGCGCGCTCTGCGGAAGGCTGGGTGAAATGCATGGAGTATACGCTTGAGGCTGGCAAACGGATACGTTCGAACGTATCGCCGCAGCTCGCGCTTGAGCAGCTCCTAATCCGTGTACAGGAGGGGTGATGAATTGTATAATGTCGTTGGCGTCCGCTTCAAGAAGGCGGGCAAAATCTATTACTTTGATCCGGTCGAATTTCAAATCGATAAAGAGCAGCATGTTATCGTAGAAACGGCAAGAGGGATCGAGTACGGGAAAGTCGTGGTTGGACAGAAGCAAGTCGGTGAATCGGATGTTGTCCTTCCGCTGAAGAAAGTCATACGAATTGCCGGTGACAACGACGCAAGAATAGTCGAAGAGAACAAGACGGCGGCGCGTAACGCTTTTGCCACTTGTCTTGATAAAATAAGAGATCATCAGCTGAAAATGAAGCTTGTCGACGTCGAATTTACGTTCGACCGCAACAAAATCATTTTTTATTTTACAGCTGAAGGCCGGGTTGACTTCCGTGAGCTCGTTAAGGATCTCGCGAGCGTGTTCCGCACGCGGATCGAGCTGAGACAAATCGGCGTGCGTGACGAAGCGAAGATGCTTGGCGGCATCGGACCATGCGGACGCATTCTGTGCTGCTCCACTTGGCTTGGCGATTTCGAGCCGGTATCGATCAAGATGGCGAAGGATCAGAACTTGTCGCTCAATCCGACGAAGATCTCTGGACTATGCGGGCGGTTGATGTGCTGCCTGAAGTATGAGCACGACAATTATGAGAGCATTCGCGAGGAGCTGCCGGCAGTTGGCAAACTCGTGGTCACGTCTTATGGAGAAGGTAAAGTAACAGGTATCAATGCGGGCAGCAAAACGGTATATGTACAGCTGTTCGATGGCGGCAAGCCGAAGGAATTACCGCTTGATGATGTTGTAGTGAAGTAATTTGTAGTGAAGTAGTCTTGGAACAAACGTAACAATGCGCATAATCCTAAATCCGAAGCTGCACAGCCTTGGGGTGAAGACTTGAAAAGAGATATTTTTAGTCAAATAAGCGAATTTGAATCCCATCTGGGAAGTTTGCATCAAGAAATCGGTGCAATGAAAGAGAAAATCAAATCGCTCCTCGAAGAGAACAACCGGCTCAGTATAGAAAATGGGCAGCTGCGCAAAGTATTAAAGCGTGAGACAGCGGTTCATACGCCGAAGAAGCAAGAGGCAGCTCCGGTTGTCGTCGATGAGGAGATTTATACGTTGCCTGTGGAAGAGCCGAGCAGCGGCACTGGTGATACGGCCGGTGTCGGACAAGGCTATGACAACTTGGCAAGACTGTATCATGAAGGATTTCATATATGCAATCTGTATTATGGCCATTTGCGTACGGAAGGCGACTGTTTGTTCTGCCTTTCCTTTCTCAATAAAGATTGAAAAACAAGACCCTTATCTATAGGGTCTTGTTTTGCATTAGCCGGTGAAGGAGCCTAACTGTGATAAACAACAACCACGTGAAACTGGAGCCGAACGAACGGCTAGATGATTTACTTACACATCAATTACATATTATTCAAAGCCGCGAGGTGTTCAGCTTCTCCATGGACGCGGTACTGCTGGCGCGATTCGCAGCGGTTCCGCCGCGCGGGAAAATGATCGATCTGTGCACGGGCAATGGCGTCATTCCGCTGCTTCTGACGACACGGACGAAAGCAACGATCGATGCGGTGGAGATTCAGCCGCGTCTGGCGGATATGGCAAGACGGAGCGTGGAAGCCAATGGGCTGAACGAGCAGATCAAGATCTATGAAGATGATCTGCGCGAGTTCCATAAGCAGCGCCATGGCATGTACGATGTGGTGACAGTGAATCCGCCTTATATGCCAGCGGGAACGGGCGATACGAATGAGAATGAGCATTTTGCGATGGCGAGACATGAGCGCAATGGCACATTGAATGATATCGTGATGGCATGCGCTCGGCTTGTCCGTACGGGCGGCCGAGTGGCCATGGTTCATCGCCCGTCACGTCTTATTGAAATATTGGAGACGATGCGAAAGTGGAAGCTGGAGCCGAAACGCATTCGTTTCGTGCATCCGCATAAGGATGCGGAAGCAAATATGGTGCTCATTGAAGCACATCGGGATGGAAAGCCGGACATTAAGCTGCTTCCACCGCTAATCGTATATAACGATCAGCGGCAATATAATGAAGAATTAATTCGAATTTACTATGGCGATAAAGCTGCAGAGGCTGCAATGGCGGAAGCGGAAACGAGGAATACGGAGAAATGATCGTACAACGTAGTTTTAGTACAGAGGGACAGCGCGGTGATATCGGCACTCTCTACTTGGTCGGTACGCCGATTGGGAACCTGGAGGACATGACGTTTCGCGCGATCCGGACGCTGAAGGAAGTAGACCTGATCGCAGCGGAGGATACAAGGCAGACGCGCAAACTTCTCGCGCATTTTGAAATCGCGACGCGCCTCGTCAGCTATCATGAGCATAACAAGGACGCGAGCGGACCGGAGCTGATCCGGCTGCTGGAAACCGGCCAATCGATCGCGCTCGTCAGCGATGCCGGGCTTCCGGCAATCTCGGACCCCGGCGCGGATCTTGCTGCCGCGGCAGCGGAGCGGGGGATAGCGGTCGTGCCGATTCCTGGCGCCAACGCAGCGCTGTCGGCGCTCATCGTATCCGGGCTGTCGACCGATAATTTCTTCTTCGCGGGCTTTCCGCCGCGCGACCGAAAGCCGTTAACGAATTGGCTCCAGCAGCTGCAGCGGCAGGAAGGGACGATTCTGTGCTATGAGTCGCCGCACCGGATTACGAAGACACTGCCAGTGATGTTCGAGCAGTGGGGCGACCGCCGCATGGCGATGGTGCGCGAGCTGACGAAGCGCCATGAAGAGATCGCTCGCGGCACAATCTCCGAATGCATCAGCTGGCTGGAGGAGCATCCGCCGCTAGGCGAATATTGTCTTGTGATTGCAGGCGTGAGCAAGGAAGAAGCGGCGGAGCTCAGACAAAGCGAGCAGAATTGGTGGGAGACGCTAAGTCTGGAGGAGCATGTAAGCCGTTATGAGGAGCAGGGAGAGGACCGCAAGGAAGCGATCAAACGAACGGCACAGGATCGCGGCCTGCAGAAGCGGGATGTTTATAATGAAGTAATGAAGAAATAAGGCATGGTACCGTGTTAGCATGAGTCCTTGATGCGAGGTTGGCGAGATTGGCGAGACAAAAAAAGACCCCCCTGGCCGTATAGGCTTAAGGGGGGCATCAAGGAGTATAAAAAGGTTAGAATTAACATATCGGATAATTGTATTATAACCTATAATTCTCAGTTTGTCTCTTATTTTGTAACAGGAGACGGCATTTCAGTCAAACAAGCGTTGCAAACGATTTTGCCCTTGAAGTAAGCTACGTTCTCTGCATTGCCGCAGAAGATACAAGCAGGTTCATACTTCTTCAGCATAATCCGTTCGCCGTCTACATAAATCTCGAGTGCGTCCTTCTCGCCAATACCAAGCGTACGGCGCAACTCGATAGGAATTACAACACGTCCGAGCTCATCTACTTTACGTACAATGCCTGTCGATTTCATCATGATCTATCATTTCCCCTCGTACTAGTATATATCGTCACGATTCGACAAAATCCATCAATTAATGCTTTTATAATACCAACGTTTCCCAAAATAGTCAACGACGATTTGACGGTAAATATGACCAGTGACGTCAGGTATAGCTTTAATGCTAGTTATACTTACGATTTCTATCGTACAATATTTGAAACGAGATTGGAAATGAAATTGCGACAACATTCGACAAAACTCTGACTATTGTGTCGAAACCATGAACACTAAAAGGAGTGATTTGGAAATGGCAGCTCGTAAGCGCAAGGAGCGATTGGCGGAGGAGAAAGTATTTAAGGATCCGGTTCATAAGTACATTTACGTGCAGGATCACCTGATCTGGGATCTGATCAATACGAGAGAATTTCAGCGGCTGCGGCGTATTCGCCAGCTTGGCACCTCCTACTTGACCTTTCATGGCGCAGAGCATAGTCGATTCTCCCATTCACTAGGGGTCTATGAAATTACCCGCAAGATCATATCCCAGTTCGAACGCGGCGGCTACGCGGATTGGCCGACGGAGGAGAAGCTTGTTGCACTATGTGCGGCACTGCTGCACGACATTGGCCATGGTCCCTTCTCGCATTCTATAGAAGAGATTTTCGATACGAATCATGAGGAGTGGACTTGCCGCCTATTATTAGAAGAAACAGAAATTAACGCCGTGCTCAGAGCCTATGATCCTTCCTATCCGGAGCGGATTGCGGCGGTCATCTGCAAGACGTATCATGAGCCCATTGTTATCAGTCTCGTGTCGAGCCAAATGGATGCGGACCGAATGGATTATCTGCTCCGGGATGCGTATTTTACGGGCGTAAACTACGGCACTTTTGACCTTGAGCGGATATTGCGAGTACTTCGCCCCTATCAGGGAAGAATTGTAGTGAAAGAGAGCGGCATGCACGCGGTCGAGGACTATCTCATGTCGCGGTATCAGATGTATTGGCAGGTGTACTTTCATCCTGTGACGCGCAGTTCGGAGATTATTCTAAGGCAAATCTTTCGCAGGGCGAAGGAGCTGTATGCGGCTGGCTTTACATTTAATTGGATGATCGATCCGCTGAAGCACCTAATTAAGGGAACGATTGATCTTGAAGGTTACTTGGCTCTAGACGAGGCGCTCGTTCAGACCGCCTTTAGCCAGTGGGTGAAGGAGCAGGATGAGGTGCTTGCTGATCTATGCCGCCGATTCCTGAACCGGAAGCTGTATAAATATGTAACGATGGACTATGGCGATGAGGGATTGTGGCAAGACATCCGCAAGCATTTCCGAGCGATTGGGCTCAATCCGGATTATCATCTGGAAATTGACTTTCCTTACGACATGCCCTACGATGTTTATCGACCTGACGCGGCACAGGCTGCAGGCAAAGAAGAAAAACCGCCGATTCTGCTGTTGGGACCTGACGACCAGTTGTCGGAAATATCCGAGCGTTCCGATATCATTCGGTCCATCACAGGTATCCATCAAGGCAAGTACCATCTCTATTACCCGGAGGAACCGCTTCGTGAATCAGTTTCGAAGCTCCCTGCGAATTTGCGCGAAATATTTGCTTTAATGTAGAAAGGAGTTACTTTGGTACCCATGTTAATCGACACACATACCCATTTAGACTCGCCAAAATTCGACGAGGACCGTGCGGAAGTTATCGAAAGAGCACAAGCTGCAGGTGTACATAAGCTGATCAATATCGGTTTTAACCGGGAGACGATTCCGACGACCATTGCGCTGGCGGAGCAATATTCATTCATCTATGCCGCGGTCGGCTGGCATCCCGTGGACAGCATCGACATGCTGCCGGAGGATCTGGAATGGATTGCATCTTTATGCGATCATCCGAAGGTTGTCGCGATTGGAGAAATCGGTCTCGACTATCACTGGGATACGTCGCCGAAGGATGTGCAGCAGCGTGTATTCCGGCAGCAGATCGGGCTTGCGAAAGAGAAGAAGATGCCAATTGTCATCCATAACCGTGATGCGCACGAGGATGTCGTCAGGCTGCTTCGCGAAGAGGGGGCCAAAGAGGTCGGCGGCGTCATGCACTGCTTCTCTGGAAGCTGGGAAACGGCGAAGCAATGCCTCGATATGAACTTCTATATATCGTTCGGGGGACCGCTTACATTCCAAAATGCACGAGTGCCGAAAGAGGTGCTTGCGCATGTTCCGCTCGACCGGCTGCTAATCGAGACAGATGCCCCGTATCTGGCCCCGCATCCCCATAGAGGGAAGCGAAATGAATCGGTTTTCGTCCGTCTCGTAGCAAATACGATGGCGGAGCTAACGGGCAAATCAGTGGAGGAAATCGAAAAAATCACGACCGAAAATGCACTGAAATGTTTTGGAATGTAGTGAAAATGAGAGTGAAAGTAAGTATTTGGGACCATTTCGGTGAAAAAACTAACTTTCGCTCCAGAAATCAAGCAGAATTCACGGGATTTTCCTAAAAATTCGTTAAAATCGTCATTAATCAGTTCTTTACAATGTGCGGCGATAGACTGTATGATTCATTTCAGAGCAACAAAACTTGTATTCCTTTTCCAATAAGCGCTTAATCTCCACCGATGTGGAGAGCGGGGGAACCAATTGTTGAAACTGATTGTAGCAAGCGAAAATGAATGACGCCGAATTGGCGACAATCATTTTGCGCGAAAGCGAAATCATCTCACCACCTTAGGTGAATTGAATTGCGCTAAGATGCAGGCAGTGGTCAACATGAATTCTTCTAGGGGTGAATTTTGCGACTGACGTGTTTGAAAGCATTATTAACACGTCACGAGCGAATAGGGCGACTCTCACGCCCGAATCCGACAGCTAACCTCGCCAGCGTAATGAAGAGAGATCAACCTCGTGCATGCAATCCATGCTACCCGTGTCGAAATGGGAAGCCACGAAACAGATCCTCTGTCGTCGGGCTTCTTTTTTGTTTGAAAGAAAGCATAATGTGACGACACAGGGCGTATCATGGAACGGGCACGGAGGTGAAGATAGATTGGAAATGCGTGCGGCTCGCACGCCAAATCTCAATAGTCGCGTCTAAGTATCATGCGTAACAAGGCGGCGGGGCTATGTAAGGAGGACCGAAGAAATGGGAGCACTCCAGATGAAGGACACCCATGGGAAACGATCATCCAGCATGTCTTTCGCATTGCGATGGAAGCATGAGAACGTGCGTTTAATTGTTCTAAGCGCTCTGATCTCAATCGCTATGACTTTCATGTTTTTGGTGTTGTTGCACGGGACGGCTGATAAGCACGTATCCGTAGTAGTGAATGGACGAGAAACGATTGTTTCGACAAAACAATGGTCCCTTCAACGCCTACTGGATGAACAAGCCATTACTGTCGGCGCTTATGATAAAGTGTCGATGCCGCTGGAAGGCGGAATTGAAGATGGCGACCGCGTCGTAATCGATCAAGCGGTACCTTTAGTTGTAAGGGCAGACGGCAAAGCAAAGACGTTGTACACGACAGAAAAAACGGTAGCCGCGGTGATGGATCAGGCTAACATAACGGTACGCAATCAAGATAAAGTCGTACCTCCATTAACGTCTTCGCTAAAGCCAAATATGGTAATTACAGTTACTCGGATCTCGAAGGCGTACTCCGAGAGTACGATCCCTGTTCCTTTCACAGTTGTGAAACAGGATGATCCGAAGCTGGCACTTGGGAAAGAAAAGCTTGTCCAGACGGGTAAGCAAGGCGCGATTGTGAAACGGTACGAGAGAGTGTTCCAGGACGGCGTTCTTGTATCACAGACACTCGTGGAGAAGATGACGAAGTCTTCTGCCGTGAATCAAATCGTAGCCATAGGCACGAAAAAGCCTGAGCCGAAGGTAACGATGCTGTCGGCCAAATCGCCAGCCGTTACAACGATGACGAAGCGTGGAGTTACGTTCAGTTCGAAGAAGGTACTTCGCAACGTGACACTGACGGCCTATTCGGCCGGCGTCGCATCGACAGGCAAAGGGAAGAACCATCCGGAATACGGTATTACCGCATCAGGCGCACGTGTACAGGAAGGCCGGACAATTGCGGTTGATCCGAAGGTCATTCCAATCGGCTGGTGGGTATATATCGAGGGCATCGGCTTCCGTCGTGCGGAAGATACGGGCAGTGCGGTCAAAGGAAACAAGATCGATGTTTACTTCGACAGCGAGTCGTATGCCGACAGATTCGGTTTGAAGCGTGGTTACACGGTCTACATACTAGGACCAAAGAAGCCAGAAGCGCTGTAAGAAGAGATACGGCCAGCAGTGTATGGGTATTTCTTCTTCATTCATATCGTATTTTGCACGTAAATATGCCATCATAAGAAGAGGCGATGCCTCTTCTTTTTGTATGTTGTTTGAAGGGAAGGAATGAACGAGGACCCTATGATTAAAGAAATCATTGTCGTAGAGGGAAAAGACGATACAGTCGCGATCAAGCGCGCCGTTGAGGCGGAGACGATCGAGACCGGCGGCTCCGCGATCGGCGAAGCGGTGCTGAAGCGCGTGAAGCTGGCGATGGAGCGTCGCGGCGTTATTATATTCACGGATCCTGACCATGCTGGTGAGAGAATCCGCAAGATCGTCGCGCAGCACGTGCCTGGCTGCAAGCATGCCTTTCTCCCGCAGGAGGAGGCGCTGTACAAGGGCGACATTGGCGTCGAGAATGCGTCGCCTGAAGCGATTCGGCGCGCGCTGGCGAATCTGCGCACGGAAGCTGCCCCTGGAACGGGCACGCTGGCGGAAGTGACGATGGACGATCTGATGCGTGCAGGGCTGCTTGTACACCCGCAGGCATCGGAGCGGCGGCTTGCAATGGGCAATCTGCTCGGCATCGGATACGCGAACGGAAAGCAGTTCTTCAAGCGCTGCCAGATGTTCCGAATTACGCATCAGGAGTTTGACCAGGCGCTCGCGACGATGGAGCAGTCTAACGAAGGCGAAGGAGATCAGCCATGACAGAGGGAACAAGAACGAGCGTCGATGTCGGTTCGCCGAAGCGGACGAAGGACATTATCGCGAAGTACGGGTTTACATTTAAGAAGAGTCTCGGTCAGAACTTCCTGATCGATCAAAATATTTTGCGCAAAATCGTCGGTGCAGCGGAGCTCGATAAGACGAAAGGAGCGCTGGAAATCGGACCGGGCATCGGTGCGCTCACGCAGCAGCTGTCGCAGGAAGCGGGGCGTGTTACGGCGATCGAGATCGATAACCGGCTCATTCCGATTCTGCAGGATGTGTTTGCGGACTCGCCGAACGTACATGTCGAGCATGGCGATGTATTGAAGCTGAATCTGTCCGAGCTGATGGAGAAGCAGTTCGCCGGCCTGTCCGGCGTCAGCGTCGTTGCGAACCTGCCGTACTATGTAACGACGCCAATTCTGATGAAGCTGCTTGAAGAGAAGCTGCCGCTCGAGAATATCGTCGTTATGATCCAGAAGGAAGTCGCGCAGCGGATGGCTGCGAAACCAGGCGGCAAGGATTACGGAAGTCTCAGCGTCGCCGTGCAATACTACTGCGTGCCTGAGCTTGTCTGCATCGTGCCGCACACGGTGTTTATTCCGCAGCCGAATGTCGATTCGGCTGTTATTAAGCTGTCGGTGCGCGAGAAGCCGGCTGTTGACGTGGAGGATGAGGATCACTTCTTCCGCACGGTACAGGCCAGCTTCGCGCAGCGCCGCAAGACGCTGGCGAACAATCTGACCGCCTTCGTCGGCAAGGCGAACCGCGAGCAGCTTGGACCGCTGCTGAACAGCTGCGGTATCGATCCAATACGCCGCGGCGAGACGCTGTCGCTGGAGGAATTCGCGGCGCTCAGCAAGGCATTATTGGCGGCCGGATTTAAAGGCTAAAAAGTTAATCGGAAGCGCACCTTCAAGGGCGTCTCCCCATAGGATAGACGAAGAGGTGATTTGCCCATGAAGCAAGGGGACCTGGTCGTCCGCAAATCCTATGGCGGGGACGTCCTTTTTCGTGTTGCGACAATGCTAGAACAAACGGCCGTTTTGAAGGGAACCGACTATCGTCTGCTTGCAGACGCGCCTATTGTCGATTTATCGGTAGTGAACGATCCGGAATCGTCAGGCGCCGCCAGGCAGGCTCGCATCAAAGCAAATGAGTCGACACTGCGGATGCAGGAGCAGCGAGAGCGGCAGGCGCTTGAGCGCGAGCTTGCACGCGCGCAGAGTGAAAACCACCCTTATTTTGAGGTGCCCGGAAAAGTCCTTCATCTCGATGGGGACAATAATTATATGAAGAAGAGCATGCAACTGTATACACAGATGCGAGTGCCTGCTTATGGCGTTTATGTGCACGAGTCGCAGATGGCCGATGTCGTATACCGCCTGCTCCCGCAAATCAAGCCGGATATTATCGTCATTACAGGCCATGACGGCGTGCTCAAAACAAGCAATCGCGATGAGCTGCACAACCTCGCCAGCTACAAGAATTCGCAGAACTTTGTCGACGCCGTCCGTATTGCCCGTCAGTATGAGAAGAGCAGAGACAATCTGATCGTCATCGCCGGCGCCTGCCAGTCCCATTACGAGGCGCTGCTGCAGTCCGGCTCGAACTTCGCGAGCTCGCCAGGCCGCGTGCTCATTCACGCGCTTGACCCGGTCTATGTCGCCATTAAAGCGAGCTACACGTCCATCCGGGAAACCATCAACCTCTCTGACGTCATCCATGGCACGATTAGCGGCATCGACGGCGTTGGAGGCATTGAGACACTCGGCAAGTTTAGAGTGGGCATGCCGAAGCCGAAAGCGCTTGTTGGCGTGAAGCCAACCGTATAATATGGCTGTGCAAGGATAAAATATACATGAGTTGCTAAAACAAACTTAATAATTATTGACACGGTGTTAAGACCGCTGTTATAATTATTATTTTTTGACAAACCACCTCTCATTGGTTATAATGGACAAGGAAAGAGGTGGTAGTGCACAATGGCAAAAAATGCGCTATTGGAAATCAAACGCAGTTTGGAAACCCATGTCGGATCCAAAATACGTCTTCGTGCAAACGGTGGTCGTCGAAAGACTATTGAACGGACCGGTGTGTTAGAAGAAATCTACCCTTCTGTATTTATTGTCAGGCTTGATCAGGATCAGCATGCATTCAAGCGTGTCTCCTACAGCTACGCTGACATTTTGACGGAGTCCGTTGAAGTGACGGTCGACAGCGATGATGGTCAGGTACGCATTACGTATATACAGTGAATTGCAGCTGAAATACAAAATTGCAATTGCAGTACATGTGCAGATGTCGCCAGTAGGAGCGGGCTTGCTCCAACCTGGCAGCATCTGCACTTTTTTTATATACATACGGCTGTATGAGAAGGTCCGGCAGGTACACATACTAAAGATACGATCCGAGAATGGGCTCAGCGCATTTGAACGAGCAATCTTACAGGAGGCGATTGTGTGTCCCGCAGAAACCGTATGATGAGCGAGGAGATGAAGAAGGAGCTGGCGAAGGAGCTGGGCTTCTACGACACCGTCCAGAAGGAAGGCTGGGGAGCGATTAAAGCGAAGGATGCCGGCAACATGGTGAAGCGCGCGATTCAGCTCGCTGAGCAGGCTGTAGCGAAGCAGTACCAAGCACAGCAGCAAGGGCAACAGTCAGCCGCGTATACCGCCGCCTATCAGCCTCAGAATCAGCAGACAGGCAGAACGACTTATATGCCGCAGCAGCAGTCCTATGCCGCTAATTCGCGCACGGAGTCTCCGGCCAGCCGCGTAACCGTCCCGGCGTACATGCACCAAGCGGCGCAGCCGGCGCAGCAGCAGCCAAACCACTATCCGCATTAATAAGCGATTTCGAAAGAAGCTAAGATGAGCCTAAAAACGCATCTTAGCTTTTCTTATGACCTTTTGATAAAATATAGAGATATATCAGTTTTCTAACGAAGATGAACGGGTGAGCATATTATGAAGATTTATGAGAAAGCGCCGGCCAAAATCAATCTCCTGCTGGACGTAATGCGCAAGCGAGAGGATGGCTTCCATGAGGTGGAGATGATTATGACGATGGTCGACCTGGCGGACCGGCTCGAGATGGAGGAGCTGCCGCGGGATACGATTATCATATCGAGTCAGGCCGGATACATACCGCTGGATGAGAAGAACTTGGCGTTCCAGGCTGCAAGGCTGATTAAGGACCGCTACAACGTGCGCAAGGGCGTCTATATCCACTTGGATAAAAATATTCCGGTTGCAGCGGGTCTTGCCGGAGGCAGCAGCGATGCAGCGGCAACACTGCGCGGGCTGAACCGGCTATGGGGTCTTGGTATTTCGGAAGAGGAGCTGTGCGAGCTTGGTGCGGAGCTCGGCTCCGACGTTCCGTTCTGCGTCACAGGCGGAACGGCAATCGCCCGCGGCCGCGGGGAGAAGCTTGAGCGGATCAGCAATCCGCCGCAGTGCTGGGTTATTCTAGCGAAGCCGCCTATTAACGTCTCGACGGCAGACGTCTATGGCAAGCTGCGTGCCAATGAGCTGAAACATCATCCGTCGACGAAGGACATGCTGTCGGCGATTTCGAACGGCTCGTTCGCAGACGTGTGCGCGCATCTCGGCAATGTGCTGGAGACGGTAACGCTGCAGCTCCATCCGGAAGTGCTTCAGATGAAGGAGATTATGCAGCGTCTTGGTGCGGACGGCGTGCTGATGTCAGGCAGCGGACCGACGGTTTTCGGCCTTGTGAGCAAGGAAGCGAAGGTGTCACGGATCTATAATGGACTCCGCGGTTTCTGCAAAGAAGTATACGTGGTAAGAATGCTGACATGAGCCCTACATGCGTCTTGATTAAATCCGTATGAAAATGGTATATTGTCATTATAATATTCGGATTTAGCAAGGGGTGAGGACGCTTTGAAGAAATTGAAACGAAGTGCAAGGTTAGTAGAAATGACGCAATACCTACTTACTCGCCCCCATACGTTAATTTCTCTAACAGCATTTGCTGATCGCTATCAGTCTGCCAAGTCATCCATCAGCGAGGATTTGGCGATTATTAAAGAAGTGTTCGAGGAAGAAGGTTTGGGTGAGCTGCATACGCTGGCCGGTGCGGCTGGCGGTGTGAAGTATTTTCCGAAGATGGGCAGCGCAGAGGCGCTCTCCATTATGAATAACATTTGCAGGCAGCTGGAACAGCCGGAGCGTGTGCTCGCAGGCGGGTATTTGTACATGACCGATATGCTTGGCCAGCCAGGACTGCTGTCGGATGTGGGCCGCATGTTCGCTACCGCTTTTGCCCACTTAGATATTGATGTTATTATGACCGTCGAGACGAAGGGTATTCCGCTCGCACACGCGACTGCGGCATGCATGAACTTGCCGGTCGTCATCGTGCGCCGAGATAACAAGGTGACCGAGGGCTCCGCGGTGAGTATTAACTACGTCTCGGGATCGAATAAACGGATTCAGACGATGTCGCTTGCGCGGCGCGCGCTGAAGGAGCATGCCCGCGTGCTCATTATTGATGATTTCATGAAGGCCGGCGGAACGATTCAGGGCATGATGGATCTGCTCTTTGAATTTAACGCGAAAGTAGCGGGAGTCGGCGTCTTCGTCGAGTCCGGCGAGCTGGAGAGCGAAGAACGGCTGTTCGAAGACTATGTGTCGCTGGCGAAGCTGACCGCTGTCGATATGAAGTCGAAGCAGACGACGGTTATACCGGGGAACTATTTTGCAGAACACGTAAACTAGAGGAGGATTTCTTGCACATGAAAGCACAGCCGCAAATGATTGCAACCGATAAAGCGCCAGCCGCGATCGGTCCTTACTCCCAAGCCGTGAAGCTCGGCAACATGCTGTTCACATCCGGCCAAATCCCGCTTACCGCAGAAGGCGTGCTCGTAGAAGGCGGCATCGAGGAACAAACGCATCAAGTGTTCCGCAACCTGGAGGCGGTGCTCGCAGAAGCGGGTGCAACGTTCGCAGATGTTGTGAAGGCAACGGTGTTTATTAAAGATATGAACCAGTTCGCTGCGCTGAACAGCATCTATGCATCGTACTTCGGCGATCATAAGCCAGCACGCTCGACCGTAGAAGTGGCGCGGCTTCCGAAGGATGTCCTTGTCGAAATCGAGCTCATCGTATCGATATAAGTCGAATCGTGTGAGATAATATTTTTTCCAGAAAAAAACTTCAAATCTTATCAAATATTTTCCGTATTTGTGAAGGATTTTGCATTGAGATGTGGAAGTACTACACCAAGTCTTAGATGGATAAAGGTGGTGAACACAGATGCAAATAACCGATGTTAGACTCCGCCGCGTTAATTCCGAAGGTCGGATGAAGGCAATCGCCTCGATTACCATTGACAATGAATTTGTCGTTCACGATATTCGCGTGATAGACGGTAACAATGGAATGTTTGTGGCAATGCCAAGCAAGCGTACTCCTGATGGAGAGTTCCGCGATATCGCTCACCCGATTTCATCGACGACACGGGAGAAGATTCAAGCTGCCGTACTCGCTGAATACGAGCGTGCTGCAACAGAAGAAGACGTAATCGAAGAAGGCGCGTAAGCAACAGAGTACTTCGAATAAGTGAAGAGAGCCTTGCGGGGCTCTCTTTTCTTTTGCCTTGTAATACGCTATCATCAGTAGAGCATTTATCGAATTTGCGTATAATAGCCAATTAAGGTTAAACAGATAAGGTGAGCGTTTCGGAAGAGGGAGAGTTTAACCTCCAGTTAAACTCCCTATTTATAGGAGGAGGAGTTCCTTTGAAAGTAATGGCAATTGTTCTCGCAGCAGGCCAAGGCAAACGAATGAAATCGAAATTATATAAAGTACTTCACCCGGTATGCGGCAAGCCGATGGTTGGGCATGTGCTGCAAACGGTCAAAGAAGCAAATTGTGAGCGTACCGTCGTTGTTGTTGGCCACGGTGCGGAAACGGTCCAATCGTATCTGGGCGACGGCGCAGAGTTCGTGCTTCAGGCGCAGCAGCTCGGTACAGGCCACGCCGTGCGTATGGCAGAGCCGCTGCTTGGCGAAGAGTCCGGAACGACGGTTATTTTGTATGGGGATACGCCGCTTGTTACAGCGGACACCATCAAGTCGCTGCTCGAGATTCATACGAAGAATGAAGCGGCAGCTACCGTGTTGACGGCTGTAGTGCCGAATCCGCAAGGCCTTGGCCGCATTATCCGCGACGAAGCGGGCAATGTGCTGCGCATTGTGGAGCAGAAGGATTGCACGCCGGAGCAGGCGGCAATTACGGAGATTAACACGGGCATGTACTGCTTCGACAATAAGAAGTTGTTCCAAGCGCTGGCGAAGGTGACGAACCAGAACGCGCAGGGCGAGTACTACCTGACGGATGTCATGGAAATTCTGCGTGAAGCAGGCGAAACGGTAGGTGCATACTGCACGCCGGACTACTCCGAAGGTATCGGCGTGAACGACCGCGTCGGCCTCGGCGAAGCAGAAGCGCTGATGCGCGCGCGTATCGTGCGTAAGCACCAAATTAACGGCGTAACGATTATCGATGCTGCAGCGACTTATATTGAAGCAGATGTCGAGATCGGTTCGGATACGGTCATTTATCCGGGCTCGGTTCTTCGCGGCAGTACGGTAATCGGGGAAGACTGCATCATCGGACCAAACGCGGATCTGACGGATACGAAGGTTGGCAACGGCGTAACGGTGAAGCAATCGGTCACGACAGAAGCGTTCATCGGCGATGAGTGTGCCGTAGGTCCATTTGCTTATTTGCGTCCGGGTGCGAAGCTTGGTACTGGCGTGAAAATCGGCGATTTCGTCGAAATCAAGAATGCAGAGCTTGGCGAAGGCACGAAAGTATCTCATCTGGCTTACGTGGGTGACGCGAAGGTCGGCAAAGACGTGAATATCGGCTGCGGCGCCATCACAGTCAATTATGATGGATATAACAAGTCGCTCACAGAGATCGGCGACCGTGCATTCGTCGGCAGCAACGTTAACCTCATTGCACCTGTGAAAATTGGCGACGGCGCATATGTGGTAGCAGGTTCGACGATTACGCAGGACGTGCCGGAGAACGACGTAGCAATCGCCCGCGAGCGTCAGGTGAACAAGCCGGGCTACGCGGAGAAGCTGCGCGGACGTGCCAAGGCGCGCAAGGAAAGCCAGTCCAAGGGATAACGGCGTTCGTTTATTTCAGGTCAGGAATGGGTATGAATATATGGAATCTATTTCGCAAGGAGGGTTCCACATGGCAATACCATTTCGTGCACAAGAACGGACGGTTTCGACCCAAGGCCAATTGAGACAAATGAGACAGCAGGGCAATGTACCTGGCGTCGTATATGGAACGAAGCTGAGCAAGCCGATTACGGTAACAGTGAATGAGAAGGAGCTGGCTGCGCTGCTACGCTCCCACCCGCACTCGCTGCTGGAGCTCGATATCCCTGGCGCAGGCAAGCAGCCTGTGATGCTGAATGAAGTACAGCGGGAGCCGGTCTCGCGCCATGTCATTCACGTAGACTTCCATCAAGTGAACATGAATGAAATGATTAAGACACCGGTACGCCTTGAACTTGTCGGCGATTCCGTCGGCGTTCGCGAGGGCGGCATTCTGCAGCCGATGCTGCATGAGCTGGAAATTCAATGCTTGCCGGATCGTATTCCGGAGCAGATTGAGATCAACGTAGCAAGCCTCGGCATTGGCGAGAACTTGCTGCTGTCGGACATCCAGCTGCCGGAGGGCGTAACGACGAAGATGGACAGCGACCAAGTGATCGTAACGATTCTGGCGCCTCAGCTCGAGCTTACAGCAGAGGAAGCGCACGACGAGGCCGTGGAAGCACACGAAGCCGAGCAGCGCTCGCATGAAGCAGAGATGCACGCAGTCAGATTTGAAAAATAAGGATCAAGGGCTGCAGGCAAGAAGCAGCCCTTTTTTACTTTTTTCTATGTAAAGTCGCAGGTAATTCGCCTCGGTCTGTAGAAAATATTGGACAGCAGGTAGTATCGCTGCGCAAGCAGCATGAATATTTTGTAGCAGAGCAGGAGTGAAGGTTCAGCATGAAATGGATTGTCGGACTCGGCAACCCCGGCACCGCCTATCAAGGGACGCGGCATAACGTCGGGTTTATGGTTGTAGATATGCTCGCGAAGCGCTGGGGCATCAATGTAACGCAGAGCAAATGTAAGGGCTTGATCGGTGAAGGCAACGTGGGCGGCACGAAGGTCGCGCTTATTAAACCGATGACCTATATGAATCTGTCCGGTGAGACGGTACGAGGCTTCATGGATTATTTTAAAGCCGATCTCGAGGATGCCATTATTGTTTATGATGATATGGATACAGCGACGGGCAAGATCCGTCTTCGTTACCAAGGCAGCGCAGGCGGCCATAACGGCATTAAATCGATTATTCAACATACGGGCACACAGAACTTCAATCGGATTCGCGTAGGTATCTCGCGCCCACAGCCGGGCATGAGCATATCGGACTATGTCCTCTCGAATTTCCCGAAGAGCGAAGCCGATCTGCTGAAGAGCATGGTGGAAGAGTCCTGCGATGCCGCAGAGTTCGCGCTGACGAATTCATTCGAGCGGACGATGGCCAAATATAACCGTTAAATATCGCCGTATGCGGGCATACTGAGGGTAGAATGCATACCAAGGGCAGCGAACTTGGAAGTACAACTGAACAGTGAGAGAGGCTCACTGTTTAGAGAAAGTTCGAGGGCCAGGGTATAACAACTACTCAGGAGGCATACATATGGCTGTAAATTACGTTTGCCGGCACTGTAAATCGGCCATGGGGTCGATCAACAGCGACCATGTGTCGGAGATTCAACTCGGTTTCCATTTCTTGACCCCCGAAGAGCGCAGCGATATAATAGCCTATAATCCAAACGGGGACGTTACGGTCAACGTGGTTTGCGACTACTGTCGCGAGGCAATTGATAACAACCCGGAGCTGCTGCTTGTATCGAATCCGCTGCAATAGCAGGCGGGTTTGCACGGTTAGTGCGGGACTTTAAGAGCCTTGGCGCATGGCTGAGGCTTCTTTTTTTAACTATTCATACGGTTCCTAAGGTTCCTGCGTGAACCTACTGATGGGATTGGTTTTTTTGAAAGAAACGAGGTGCCGCTGAAGTTGAAAGCATTACTGGAAGCTTACACTGCGGATACGGACTTTGGATCCATCGTATCCGGGATCAAGAAAGGGATGCAGGAGCAGCTCATTTCCGGGCTGGCAGGCTCATCAAGGCAAGTGATGATCGCGGCGCTGAAGCATGAGTTCGATCGCCCGATGCTGGTCGTCACCCACAACATGTTCGCGGCACAGAAGATCGCGGAAGACTTGGTGGAGTGCTTATCCGAGGACGAGGTGCTGCTCTATCCAGCCAATGAATTAGTCGCTGCGGAAGCAGCTATATCGAGCCCGGAAACGTTGGCTCAGCGGATGGATGTATTGATCCGGCTGTCCCAAGGGTTTCGCGGGATTGTTGTCGTGCCGTTCTCCGGCGTCCGTCGCTACCTGCCGCTTAGCAGCGTAATGGCGTCCGCGCGGGCGGAGCTGCGCGTAGGCGAGACGCTATCATTGGAAGCGTTCTTACGGCAATTGGTAGAGCTCGGCTACGAGCGTGTCGATAAGGTGGAAGGCAAAGGGGAAATGAGTGTCCGGGGCGGTATCGTCGACCTGTTCCCGCTGACTTCGCCGCATCCGTACCGGATCGAATGGTTCGACGACGAGATCGATTCGATCCGTACGTTCGATCAGACCGATCAGCGGTCGATTGAGAAGCTGCAGCATTATAGCGTGCCGCCATGCCAAGAGTTAATGGCCGATCGACGCCGTTTCGAGAATGCCGCGGAACATGCTGCGTCGCTGCTTGAGCAGCAGCTGGCGAAGATGACGGACCGGACGGCGAAGGACCGGCTGCGGTCGGAGATCGGCTCGGAGATCGAGAAGCTGCGGGAGCATCATTATTTTCCGGAAATCTATAAATATATTTCGCTGCTCTATCCGGAGCGGCAAACCTTATTCGATTATATGCCGAAGGACACGCTGCTCATCTATGACGAGCCGACGCGCCTGATTGAGACGGGCCGCCAGCTGGAGCGGGATGAAGCGGAGTGGGCGACGCATCTGATGACGCATGGCAAGGCGCTGCCTGCGCTTGCTTTGGCGCGCCCAGCGGATGACGTCCTGTTCCATCGTCCGTTCCAAACGTTGTTCTTATCCTTGTTCTTAAGGCAAATACCGCATACACAGCCGCAAAATATCCTGAACGTCGTCTGCCGCTCCATGCAGAATTTCCATGGCCAAATGAACGTGCTGAAGGCGGAGATGGAGCGCTGGCGCAAAACAGGCGCGACTGTCATTATGCTAGCTGGCAACGCCGAGCGGATGGACCGGATGCGCCGGGTGCTGCACGACTATGGCATTGAACCGCCTACGCTCCTCGAGGGGAACCTCCAGAGCGGTTTTGAGCTGCCGTCCATTCATCTGATCGTCATTACCGAGGGCGAGATGTTCTCGCAGAAGCAGCGCAAGGCGCGCCGCCTCGACAAGAAGATCGACAATGCGGAGCGCATTAAGAGCTATACGGAGCTGAAGGTTGGCGATTACGTCGTTCATCAGAACCACGGCATCGGCAAATATATGGGCATCGGCACGCTTGAAATTGCCGGTATTCATAAGGACTACATGCATATTATGTACGCGGGCGGCGACAAGCTGTCCGTTCCGATCGAACAGATTGACCTGATTCAGAAGTATGTCGGCAACGAAGAGAAAGAGCCGAAGGTCTATAAGCTTGGCGGCAGCGAATGGACACGGGTGAAGAGCAAAGCGCAGTCGTCCGTCAAGGATATTGCTGATGAGCTCATTAAGCTGTATGCGGAGCGGCAAGCGACGACGGGTTTTGCTTTTGGCCAGGATACGTCCTATCAGAATGAATTTGAAGCCATGTTCCCGTACGATGAGACGACGGATCAGCTTCGCGCGATCAGCGAGATCAAGAAGGATATGCAGACGGCGCGTCCGATGGACCGGCTGCTCTGCGGCGACGTGGGCTACGGCAAAACGGAGGTAGCGGTGCGTGCGGCGTTCAAAGCGGCAATCGAGGGCAAGCAGGTCGCGATTCTTGTGCCGACGACGATTCTCGCGCAGCAGCACTATGAGACGTTCCGCGAGCGGTTCTCGGGCTTCCCGTTCAACGTGCAGGTGCTGAGCCGATTCCGTTCGAAGAAGGATCAGACCGCGACGATGAAAGGGCTGAAGGCAGGTACGGTCGACGTTGTTATTGGCACGCACCGTCTGCTGTCGCAGGATATTATCTTTAAAGATTTGGGGCTGCTTATTGTCGATGAGGAGCAGCGTTTCGGCGTGTCGCACAAAGAGAAGCTGAAGCGGCTGAAGACGAACGTCGACGTGCTGACGCTGACGGCAACGCCGATTCCGCGGACGCTCCATATGTCAATGCTCGGCGTGCGCGACCTGTCGGTCATCGAGACGCCGCCGGAGAACCGGTTCCCGGTTCAGACGTATGTCGTCGAGTATAGTCCGTCGCTCGTCCGGGAGTCGATCGAGCGCGAGCTGGCGCGAGGCGGCCAGGTGTACTACCTCTATAACCGCGTGCAGGGCATCCATCAAATCGCGGAGCAGATCAACGGACTCGTGCCGGATGCGCGCGTCGCTGTCGGCCATGGCCAAATGTCCGAGCAGGAGCTCGAGAAGACGATTCTGGACTTCCTGGACGGGGAGTCGGATGTGCTTGTCAGCACCAGCATCATTGAGACAGGCGTTGATATTCCGAACGTGAATACGCTCATCGTCCACGATGCGGACAAGATGGGCTTGTCCCAGCTGTATCAGCTGCGCGGACGGGTCGGCCGATCGAATCGGATCGCTTACGCGTATTTCACGTATCAGCGGGATAAAGTGCTGACTGAGGTGGCCGAGAAGCGGCTGCAGTCGATTAAGGAGTTCACGGAGCTGGGCTCCGGCTTCAAGATCGCGATGCGCGACTTGTCCATCCGCGGAGCGGGCAACCTGCTCGGTGCGGAGCAGCACGGCTTCATTGCGTCCGTCGGCTTCGACCTGTACTCGCAAATGCTCGCCGATGAGATTGCCAAGCGCAAGGCCGGCATGGACGGCGAAGTCGAAGCGCCGGTGAAGGAAGTAAGCACGGTCATCGATATGAGCATCGATGCCTACTTGCCGTCTTCCTATATTTACGATAGCATACAGAAGATAGAGATTTATAAGAAAGTGGCTGCGGTGCGTGCATTGGAGGAAATTGACGATTTGCGCGAGGAGCTTGTGGACCGGTTCGGCGATTTGCCGCAGGCGGTCGACAATTTACTGTCCGTTGCCCGTCTGAAAGTGTTCGGTGCTGCATGCGGAATCGAACAAATTAGCGGAAAAGGCGACGATGTCTCGTTGAAATTCGCTGAACGGGAGAAGCAGCGGTTCGACAACAAGAAGGTTGACATGCTTTGCTTGCAGCTGGAGAACAGATTCAAGCGCTCGACCGGACAAGAGCCTTATCCTCTTATGCAATTAAGGGGCAAAGGGCTTCAGGTGGAGCAAAAGCTGGAGCTGCTGGAACGATTTTTGACGCATTATAAAGACACCATTCAATCGAAAGGGGAACTACAGAATGCTACGCACTAAAGGATGGAGAAAATCGCTCCTGCTTGTCCTTGCCGGCGTTCTTGTCATCACGCTGATGGCAAGCTGCGGCAAGAAGAACGAGGAGGCAAGCGGCGGAGTTCCAGGAGCCGGCGAAGGCAAGACGATTGCAACGTATAAGGACGGTACCGTTACGGACAAGGAGTTCAAGCTCTACTCCACGTTCTTCGGCGTCGTTCAACCGCAGACGGAAATGTACTTAAGCATTCCGCAGCTGCAGGAGCAGTTCTTGCGTGAATATATCGGGTACAAAATTTTGTACAAGCCACTTGCTGATAAGAAACAGACAGATGAAGAAAAGAAAAATGTCGATACCTTCTATACGCAGCTGAAGCAAGCGGTAGATGCGGACGAGGCAACGAAGAAGAAAGTGGACGATGCAGGACTTACGGAGAAAGACATCCGTTACTTCTTCACGATGATTTCGACGATCATGAAGGACCAAGAGAGCAAGATTACGGACGATCAAGTGAAGAAGCAATTCGACACGGTAAAAGACGACTATAACGTTATCAGCGTTCGTCATATTCTGATTACGACTGTCGATACAACAACAGGCGCAGAGAAGCGTAAAGATGCAGATGCGCTTAAGCTTGCAAAAGAAGTAAAAGCACAGCTGGATGCGGGCGGCGACTGGACAACACTTGCGAAGAAATACTCCGAAGATCCAGGCTCCAAGGATAACGGCGGTCTGTATGAAGACCAACAAGCGAAGAGCTGGGTAGCGGAATTCAAAGATGCGGCGAACAAACAGCCAATCGGCAAAATCGGCGATCCTGTGAAGACGGAGTACGGCTACCATGTCATGAAGGTTGAGAAGCGTACACCGACTGCGTTCGATAAGCTGACGGCTGCGGATAAGGAAGAACTCAAGTCCTCGCTCGCATCCACGAACTTGAACAAGTTCATGACGGACGAGCTTCCGAAGCAAATTACGAAGATCGATCTGCCGAAGGCAGAAACACCAGCGGCTGGTACGGGTAATAATGCCGGCGGCACGAATTCGGGTACAACGAACTCGGGCGGCACAACGAACACGAACAAAGACGCTACTACGAATAACAGCACAAAAACAGAAACGAAGTAATATAGGGCGATCCTAGAAGCTTCCGGTAACAACAAGACAAGCTCAGCCTGCGCATTCAAGGGCTGGGCTTGTTTTGACTTTTATACAACTATTTCTTGGGAGGTCATACAGTGGCGCAGCAGCTTTTCTTTGTAGGTTCCTATACCTCAGCGGAGCAGGAAGGCATTTCGGCCATGCTGCTTGATACGGAGACTGGCGCGATCAGCCGGTTGTCCGGTTTGGCGGGCGTTCTTAATCCATCCTTCTTACGAGTAAATAAAGCAGGCACTCATCTCTATGTAGTAAGCGAGACTGGCGCGGAGCCGGGCAGCGTGCTGAGCTACGCGCTGACAGGCGATACCGGCGGACTTACGTCGATTAATGACGCATCCACACTCGGCGGCTCGCCATGTCATGTCGAATTGCATCCAAGCGAGCGGCTGCTTGTCGCGACGAACTATACAGGCGGCAATTTCTGTTTGTATGCAATCGGAGAGGACGGCTCGGTAGAGCTTGCCGATCATATTGTGCATTCAGGCCGCGGCCCGCGCGACGATCGCCAAGAAGCGCCGCATCCGCACTCGGCGACAGTCGATCCGGCAGGACGTTATGTGCTTGTAGCTGACCTCGGCACAGACGAAGTTGTCTCGTACCGTATCGACCAGGAAGCGAAGAAACTGGTGAAGCAAGGGGCGACAGCTGCAGCACCGGGAGCGGGTCCAAGGCATATGGCGTTCCATCCGCAGCAGCCGATTCTGTATGTTATCAATGAGCTCGACTGCACCGTTGCTGTCTATAGTTATGAAGCGGAGCAGTCGCAGCTGACGCTGAAGCAGGTCATCTCGACGCTGACGGAGTCGTTCACGGATGCGACAACTTGCGCAGATATCCACGTGACTGCTGACGGACGCTTCCTATATGCATCGAACCGTGGGCATGACAGCATCGCGGTTTATCGAGTGGATGCGGGTGGTACGCTTGAGCTCGTGCAGTTCGCGCCAAGCGGCGGGCAGACGCCGCGTAACTTCGCGATTTCGCCGGATGGGGAGTATTTGGTGGCAGCGAATCAGGAATCGAGCAATATCGTCACGTATCGCATCGATCAGGCGACAGGCGAGCTGCAGCCGACAGGGTACAGCATCGAGACGAACAAGCCAGTTTGCATTGCATTCGTGAAGTAAGTAAGGCAGAAGCAGAAGTGGAAAGTGGAGCCGGATGAGCAGAGGGATCTGCTTGTCCGTTTTTTTGTGCGCTTTGGTTTTCCAATTGGCGAGGCAGCATGGATGGCAACAGGGAAATGGAATAAATTGCACAACTTGCTTGTCCGGCTTTTCGCATTTCTGAGGAGGACGCACATGTTAGGTTTGAGTTATGTCAGTCGATAACTCAATGCTTTTCTAATCAAATTATATGTAATTAAATCTAACATAAATATGATATTCCGTCTCGGCACATCCGCAACAAAAGAAATATTTAGCTCTTTTGTGTAAAGTTTATTGACATGAATCTAAACCGGATTCTATAATGAGACCACGAACGTTGGAAGCCATATCCAGTAAAACGTTCGGAATAGAGAAAAAATAGGGATTGGGAGTGGGAGAATGAAGAGTAGGAAGGCTAAAAGCGGTGCGGCAGTGCTTATTGCATTATGCTTGGCGCTTGCGGGGTGCGGTACAGACAATAATAAAGCCGCATCAACGGATGAGGCCGCACAGACGACAGATTCGGCGAGCTCAAGCAGCGGCGGGGAAATTAAAGTCGGCATTCTTCATTCTCTCAGCGGCACGATGGCGATCAGCGAGGTGTCTGTGAAAGACTCGGAAATGATGGCGATCGACGAAATCAATGCCAAAGGCGGCGTGCTCGGGAAGAAGATCGTGCCGGTCGTCGAAGACGGCGCATCGGATTGGCCGACCTTTGCGGAGAAGGCGCGAAAGCTCATCTCCGAAGATAAAGTCGCGACGGTGTTCGGCGGATGGACGTCCTCGAGCCGCAAAGCGATGCTGCCCGTATTCGAGGAACTGAAGGGCTTGCTCTGGTATCCGGTGCAGTATGAAGGACTGGAGCAATCACCGTACATCATGTACACAGGCGCTACAACGAACCAACAGATCGTGCCCGCAGTCAGCTGGCTCCTCCAGAACAAAGGCAAGAAATTTTTCCTCCTTGGTTCAGACTACGTATTCCCGCGCACAGCAAACAAAATCATCAAAGAACAGCTTAAGGTCGAAGGCGGAGAGCTCGCAGGCGAAGAGTATACGCCGCTCGGCCATACCGATTACGCCACAGTCATCGCCAAGATTAAAGAAGCGAAGCCGGATGTCGTGTTCAACACGCTGAACGGCGACAGCAACGTCGCGTTCTTCAAACAGCTGAAGGATGCCGGCATTACCTCCAAAGACCTCACGACCTTGTCCGTTTCCGTTGCGGAAGAAGAAATTCGCGGTATCGGCACAGACGTCCTCGCAGGTACATACGCCGCATGGAACTACTACCAAACGACAGACACCCCTGCCAACAAAACATTCGTTGAGAACTATAAGAAGAAATACGGCGAGGACCGCGTGACGGCCGACCCGATTGAAGCGGGCTACGATGCCGTTTACCTGTGGGCTGCAGCAGTTGAGAAGGCGGGCTCCACGGACGTCGAGAAAGTGAAAAACGCGGCGAAAGGCCTCGAGTGGGACGCGCCGGAAGGTAAAGTGAAGATTGACGGCGATACCCAGCACTTGTACAAAACAGTCCGTATCGGCGAGGTGCAGACGGACGGCCAGTTCAAGGAAGTGTGGAATTCAGGCGACCCGGTGAAGCCGGATCCGTTCCTGAAAGGTTACACGTGGGCGGCTAGCCTCAGCGAAGGCAAGTAAGAATCCCTCCATGATGAAAATCGTGCCGTGCCGCCGCTGCCCGGCGGTGCGGCCGTTTTCGCTTGTTGGACGATAAGGGGTGGGTGCATGGACGTTGTCGTACTGCAGCTGTTTAACGGAATTAGCGTCAGCTCGATTTTGCTGCTGATTGCGCTGGGGTTATCCATTACGTTCGGGCTCATGAAGGTCATTAATATGGCGCATGGCGAGCTCATTATGATCGGGGCGTACACCGCCTACGTTGTGCAAAATCTGTTCACCTCCTACATGCCAGCCTCGCTCTTCGGCTGGTACTTCGTTCTCGCTATCCCTGCGAGCTTCATCGTCGCTTTCTTATTCGGTCTTGTCCTCGAAATGGGTCTCATCCGCTTCTTATATGGGCGCCCGCTCGACAGCCTGCTTGCCACTTGGGGCGTCGGTCTCATGCTCCAGCAGATTGCACGCAGCATCTTCGGCGCGCCGAATGTCGGCGTCACGAGTCCGGAGTGGCTGAACGGCGGTATGACAGTGCTCGGTGATGTTGTCTTACCATACAAAAGGTTGTTTATTCTCGGTCTCGTGCTCGTCTGCTTGTTCCTCATGTATGTGTACATCTACCGTAGTCACTCCGGACGTAGGATGCGGGCGGTCATGCAGAACCGGGAGATGGCGGCCTGCCTCGGCATCTCGACGCGCCGCGTCGATGCGGTAACCTTCGCGATCGGCTCGGGCATCGCCGGAATTGCGGGCTGCGCGCTAACGCTCATTGGACCAATCGGGCCGTCTATCGGCACTTATTATATTGTCGACGCCTTTATGGTCGTCGTGCTTGGAGGCGTAGGCAAGCTCGTCGGCACCGTGTTCGGCGCGGTCGGAATCGGCTTGTCGAATACGTTGTTCGAATATTGGACGACGGCTTCGCTCGGGAAGGTGCTTGTGTTCTTGTGCATCGTTGCATTCCTGCAGTGGAAGCCAAGCGGGCTTGTGGCGATGCGTTCACGATCGCTTGATAACTAATAAGCGGAGGTTGCGACATGCGATCCTCGGCGAAAGGTGGTGTGGGCATGCAGCTACGAACATGGACATCCCGGCGGCTATGGCTCTTGGCGGTTTATGCTGCATCGGCGGCCGTTCTCTTCTGCGCGCCGCTTATGCTAAGCGACTTCCGGCTTAACCTGCTGGCTAAATTTCTGGCGTATGCCATTGTTGCATTGGGGCTCGACCTGATTTGGGGCTATACGGGCATACTCAGCCTCGGCCACGGCGTATTCTTCGGCTTGGGCGGCTATGCGATGGCGATGTACTTGAAGCTTGCGGCGAGCGGAGGCAGGCTGCCGGACTTCATGGATTGGAGCGGCCTAACCGTGCTGCCATGGTTTTGGAAGCCCTTCGAGTCCATTGGCTTCGCGATTGCCGCAGGCATTCTGCTGCCGGCACTGCTTGCGCTTATCCTCGGCTATGTGACGTTTCGCAACCGAATTCGCGGCGTCTACTTTACAATCCTCACGCAGGCGCTTGTTATCATCACGACGACGCTGTTCGTCGGGCAGCAAGCGTACACGGGCGGAACCAACGGCGTGACGGGCTACAGCAAGCTGTTCGGCTATTCGCTCGCATCTCCGGAAACGAAACGCTGGTTGTATTTTGTAACCGTGGGGGTGCTCATTGGCGCTTTCCTGCTCTGTCGATTCCTTGTTAAGAGCCGCTTCGGCAAAGTGCTCCGCGCGATCAGGGACGGCGAGAACCGGGTGCGCTTCATCGGATACAATCCGGCGATCTACCAGATGGTCGCTTTTGCAATATCGGCTGGGCTCGCAGGTCTTGCGGGTATGCTGTTCGTGCTGCATGTCGGCATTATCTCGCCGTCGATGATGGGCATCGTGCCGTCGATCGAGATGGTGCTCTGGGTAGCTATTGGCGGTCGGGGCACGCTTGGCGGTGCTGTTCTTGGAGCGGTGCTGCTCAACTCTGCGAAGAGTACGTTCAGCGAGTCTTATCCGGATATGTGGACGTTATTCCTTGGTGCATTGTTTGTCGTTGTTGTCGTGTTCCTGCCAAAAGGCGCTGCCGGGCTGATCGGCCAGTTAAGAGGGATTGGAAGAAGAAAGGGGAGGGAGTCGGATGAGCGAACGAGTGGAGTCCGTAATCCTGCAGTGTGACGGTGTGACCGTTGATTTCGACGGCTTCAAGGCGGTACAAGGGATGGACCTGACGCTGACGCGCGGCGAGCTGCGGTTTCTCATCGGGCCGAACGGCGCTGGCAAAACGACCATGCTGGACGTGATCTGCGGCAAAGTGAAGCCGGCTTCGGGCAAAGTGATGCTGCGAGGCGGCGTGGATATTACGCGCAAGCGGGAGCATCAGATTGCGGAGCTAGGCATTGGCCGGAAGTTTCAGACACCGTCGATCTTCCCATCGCTGACCGTCTATGACAATCTCGAAATCGCGATGAAGCAGAATCGAAGCGTCTTCGCCGCACTGCGCGCCAAGCTGCGATCGGGAGAAACGGATCGGTTAGCGGCGCAGCTGGAGATGGTCGGTCTGCAAGGGAAAGCAGACTGGCGGGCAGGCGGGCTGTCGCATGGCGAGAAGCAGTGGCTCGAGATCGGCATGATGCTGCTGCAGGAGCCGGAGATTTTGCTGCTCGATGAGCCTGTTGCAGGCATGACCGACCGGGAGACGGAGAAAACCGGCGAGCTGCTGCAGCATATCCGCAAGACGCAGTCGATTGTCGTGGTCGAGCACGATATGGAATTCGTGCGCAGCTTCGCGAGCAAGGTGACGGTCATGCACGAAGGGCGGCTGCTGAAGGAAGGGTCGATGGAAGAGGTGCAGCGCGATGACCGCGTGGCAGAAGTGTATTTAGGGAAAAGGCGGGATGCCGATGCTAGCCGTTCAACAGCTTGAAGCGGGATACGGAGAGAGCGTCATCTTAAGGCAGGTGACGCTCCAGGTGAAGCCGGGGCAGGTTGTCTGCCTGCTCGGGCGCAACGGAGTCGGCAAGACGACGCTCATGAAGAGCATCATGGGCGTGCTCAAGGCGCGCCGGGGAACGGTGACTTTCAAAGGCAATGATCTCACGAAGCGGCCGCCGGGTGAGCGGGCGAAGAAAGGGATCGGCTACGTGCCGCAGGGGCGTGAGATATTCCCGCAGCTGACGGTGTTCGAGAATGTGCTGCTCGGACTGGAAGCAGCCAAGGGGAAGAAGCGGCACCTCGCGATACCGGAGTCCGCGATCGCCAAGTTTCCGGTGCTTCCTGCGATGTATGACCGCAGGGGCGGGGATTTGAGCGGCGGCCAGCAGCAGCAGCTTGCTTTTGCCAGAGCGCTCGCAGCGGGACCGGAGCTGCTGCTGCTCGACGAGCCATGCGAAGGCATTCAGCCGTCCATCGTGGAGGATATCCGCGATGTGATCCGCTCGATCAAGTCGGGCGGGGAGATGTCGATTCTGCTTGCGGAGCAAAGCTTGGAGTTCGTGAAGAGCGTCGGCGACTATTTCTACATCATCGAGAAAGGTTCGATCGCCTGGGAAGGCGGTCTCTCCGACTTGAATGATGAGGTCATCCGGCATTACTTGACTGTGTAGCTCATGTAAATGTGTAATAAAACCTAACACAAGTGTTGACATACCCATAACCATCCTTTTATTATACAGATAGATGTTAGATAATCTAACAAACAAAATATCGGTTCCCCGCATTCCGATAGGGAACAACAAGCTGTCTAGGGTTCCGTAGCACTGCGCTAAAGTGCTAGCTGGTCCGAGAGATGGCGTATGAAGCCCTCGCTTCATATACACGGAAGGATAAAAGCCTGGGAGATGAACTCTCCTTAGGCTTTTTCTATTCTTGTACAAAGGTTCCCGCCTGCTGCGGGGCTGCCTTGAGGTGCAATAGAGAAAACGATGGGAGTGGGGACGAATGAAGAGAAGGATGAAACGAACGGTTACGGTAGCTGTACTTGCTGCAATGCTTATTACGCTCGCTGGCTGCGGGGGCTCGAAAGACGCTTCGACAGGCGTGGATGATTCACCGATTACGATTGCGCTCAGCCCATGGCCGGGCTGGTTCTTCTGGTTCCTCGTCGATGAGAAAGGCTTCTTCGACAAGCATGGCGTCAAAGTCGATCTCAAGTGGTTCCCGGTCTACAGCGATTCCCTCCAAGCGCTCTCGACGGGCAAGGTGGACGCCAACAGCCAGACGCTGAGCGATACGTTAGCTCCGGCATCGAAGGGCATTGGTCTTAAAGCGGTACTCGTCAACGATAACTCTTTCGGCGGCGATGCAATTGTAAGCAAGCCTGACATCACGTCGATCAAGGATTTGAAAGGCAAGACGGTAGCGACCGAGCTTGGTACAGTCGATCATCTTCTCCTTTTGACGGCTCTCGCGCAGAACGGATTGTCCGAGAAGGATGTCAATTACGTCAATATGACGGTTAACGATGCAGGTCCAGCGTTTATCTCCGGCAAAACAGACGCATCCGTCCTATGGGAGCCGTTCCAGACCAAAGCGGTGAAGGAAGGCAAGGGCAAGGTGCTCTTCTCCTCGAAGGATACGCCGGGACTTATTCCCGATCTGCTCGTGTTCCGCGATGATGTCGTGAAGAATCGCCCGGATGACATCCAGAAGATCGTTGACGCATGGTTCGATGCGTTGGAGTACTTCAAGACACACCAAGATGAAGCGATCGAGCTCATGGCGAAGAAGGCGGAGACAACGCCGGAAGACTTCAAGCTTGGACTTGAGAGCATCAAGCTGTTCACGAAGGAAGACAACGTTACGGCGTTCGGCAAGCGCGAAGAGTACACTTCGCTACCTTACACGGCGCAGAAGACGGCGGACTTCCTGAAGAACCTCGATATGGTCGATGAAATTAAAGATTTTGACGCCCTCTTCGATTCATCGTTTGTTGAAAAAGCAGCGAAGGAGTGAGCGCTATGACCGCGCCAACGACAACGACGACAACTACCGCATCAGCGGCTGCACCAGCAACTGCAACGAGAGCGAAGAAGAGAAAGCCGGACCGGCTTCAAATCTTCAAAGATATTGGCAACCGGCCTTTTGCATTCACGGCAGGCTTCTCCTTCCTCCTGCTGTTCGCGGTCTGGTCGCTGCTCAGCTATACAGAATCGGTCAATCCGGTCTTCCTGCCGACGCCGGATAAAGTGTTCGTCGAGATGTTCCATATGCTCGGCACCAGCGAGTATTGGCATCACATCGGCATCAGCGTTTTCCGTGTATCGGCGGGCTTCCTGCTCGCTTGTGTCATCGGCATTCCGATCGGCATCTTCGCCGGGACGTTCAAGTACGGCGAGGCATTCGTCGAGCCGCCGATGGAGTTCATTCGCTACATGCCGGCTGTCGCGTTCATTCCGCTCATCATGGTATGGGCAGGTATCGGGGAATGGGCGAAAATCCTCCTCATCTTCATCGGCTGCTTCTTCCAGCTCGTGCTGATGGTGGCCGACAATACTAGGCGCGTCTCACATGATCTGCTGCAAGCTTCGTTCACACTTGGTGCCGGGCGGTGGAAGGCGATCGAAACGGTGCTTATCCCGGCTATTCAGCCGCAGCTTATGAACACACTCCGGCTCATCCTTGGCTGGGCATGGACGTACCTCGTCGTCGCGGAGCTTGTCGCGGTCAATAGCGGTCTCGGCTACGCCATTATGAAGGCGCAGCGGTTCCTCAACACCGATCAAATCTTCGTCGGCATCATCGTCATCGGGCTGCTCGGGCTTATCAGCGACCGGATTTTCGCGTTCTTGAACCGCCGGCTGTTCCCTTGGGCATAGAAGCAGAAGCTTAGAAGCTTAGAAGCCCGTCATTCCGCATTAAACGATAGCGACTGATTAAGGAGTGAGTGCCATGGAAGCGGCAAAACGGACAGCGGAGGCTGCTCCGCTGCAGGATAAAGCGGGAAGAAGCGTCCGCGCGGTAGAGACAGACAAAGCGTCGGCGCAGCGGGGCGAGATTGCGATTAGCGGCCTAAGCAAAGTGTACGAAACGAAGAAAAGCCGGTTTGAAGCGCTGCGCGGCATCGATTTGAACGTGCGGACGAACGAGTTCGTGACGATCGTCGGCCCATCCGGCTGCGGCAAATCAACGCTGCTCCGCATTGTGGCAGGGCTCGATGAGCTGAGCGAAGGCTTGGTGACACTGGACGGTGAAGAGGTTATCGGTCCGGGAGCGGAGCGGGGCATGGTGTTCCAGGGCTACACGCTGTTCCCGTGGCTCACAGTGCGCGAGAACATCGAGTACGGCCCGAAGCTGAAGGGCATATCGACGCTGGAGCGCCGGGCGATCAGCAATCATTTTCTGAAAGTGATCAAGCTGGAGTCGTTCGCCAATGCGTACCCGAAGCAGCTGTCCGGCGGCATGAAGCAGCGGGTTGCCATCGCAAGGGCGCTTGCCAATCGGCCGAAGGTGCTGCTTATGGATGAGCCATTCGGCGCGCTTGATGCGCAGACAAAGCTTGAAATGCAGGAGATGCTGCTTGAGGTGTGGGAGAAAGAGAAGACGACCGTTCTCTTCATCACTCACGACATCGACGAGGCGGTATTCCTGTCGCAGCGAGTCGTCGTCATGGGAGCAGGTCCCGGGCGGATCTTGAAGACATTTGATGTTATGCTGCCGGCTCAGCGGACACCGGAGGTGCGCGAGCTGCCGGAATTTCTGGCGCTGAAGCGGGAGCTTGGGCTGTTGTTGAAGCATTAAACACGGGGGAGTGACCGAAGGATGCCGAAGGAGACGAAGACAGGGACCGCTACGAGAACGAAAAATGCTTCAAGTCATCAAGACGCAAATCCGCGAAGTAACTTCAATAAACGATTGCTGGGGCTGTTCGGTCATATCGTGAGGATTATGTTTTTCCGGCATTCTGCCGCGCTTCGTTAGAGCGTCGGGGGATGAGGGTGTTGCCCCTGTAGCGATCGCAGAAGGTGCCGAAAGAGCAGTGAAACTGGTAGGCGGATTCGCCGCGTGGTATCGCTGCGGGGACAGGCCGGAGCGATTGGCCGGATCACGGCTCAGCGCCGCCTGCGGCGACTGCCGGAGCACAGCACAGCGACCGCCGCAGGAGCGCGCTCCGCAAAGGGGGATTGGCCGCGTGGCCTCGCTGCGGCGACTGCCGGATCCAGCACAACGGCCCCACCCCACCCGCTATATTGGATAAATCCACTCATTTTCTCCAAAATAGCTGCTTCTCCGAAGCTATATTGGATTTTTCTACTCATTTTTGGCTGAAAGGGCGATTATAGCCGCTTTTAAGCAGAAATGAGTGGATTTTTCCATTATAGACCACAAATCAAGCCGATTTCGGCCTTCTATAATGGATATATCCATTGTGGCTCAAGCTGCCGGATCGAATCCAACGGATCGAATCCGGCGTTCGTGAGTTCGCGCCCCATAATCGGCATTAGAAACTAGGCGCACCGGGCTGCCGCTCTCATTCGAGCGGCAGTTTTTTCGTTTTTAGCCACCTCTTTGGATATTTCCAACTAATTAGTGCAGGCTAGCTGTTAATGGAGGCCGCGCACTTGCATCCAGGACTGAAGTGGTAGATCTCTCCAGCCGCGGTGAATCAAGGCTTTAGCCCCTTTTCCACGTGCATAAGAAATTGGGAGGGGATGAATACTATGGTCAGATCGATAATCACCTTATTCAAGGATCCTCTCCTCTTGAACCATAGAAATTGCAGCAAGCGCGTTAACTCCAGTCCAATTCAAAACCTTCAAGGAAAGTGGGGCAACTAGAACATGAAAGCAACTGGAATTGTCCGTCGTATCGATGATCTCGGCCGGGTCGTTATCCCGAAGGAAATTCGCCGAACACTGCGTATACGCGAGGGCGACCCGCTGGAAATATTCGTTGATCGCGATGGAGAAGTGATTTTGAAGAAATACTCCCCGATCGGGGAGCTTGGCGACTTTGCCAAGGAATATGCGGAGTCTCTCTCGGAGAGCACGAGTCATATTACCTTGATTACAGACAGGGATAACATTATTGCAGTAGCGGGAGCGTCCAAGAAGGACTACCTCGAGAAGCAGATCGGATCGATGCTGGAAAACTGTATGGAAAACCGCAAGACCGTGATGGAAGCGGGCGGCGGCTCGTTTGAAGTGGTGAAGGATATCGGCGAGACGTTCAGCTCCTTCGTGGCTGCGCCTATCGTGGCGGGCGGCGATCCAATCGGTACAGTCGTCCTGCTGAGCAAGGATGAGAATACGAAGATGTCGCAGATGGAAACGAAGATGGCAGAAACGGCAGCCGGTTTCCTCGCGAAGCAAATGGAGCAGTAGCACATAATAAGCTTCCTTGAAGAGCGGTCTTCTTGGGAGCTTTTTTCTGTATCATTGCACTTTGGGGTATAATGGGAGCAGGAGAAGAGATAGGCAGGTGCAGGTTGTTGAAATATAGGCAGGAGATTGGAGCAAGCTCGAGCAGGAGTGCGGGCTTCGGCGGTGGACGGGCAGTCGTGTTTAAGGGAGCCGCGCTTATGGGGGCCGCGGCGCTCATTAGCAAAGCGCTCGGGACGCTCCAGAAGATTCCGCTGCAAAATATAGCCGGTGACCGCGTGTTCGGCATTTATAACGCGGTAGCTCCGCTCTACCAGCTGCTGCTGGCGATTGTGTCGTCCGGGTTCCCGGTTGCGATATCGATTCTTGTTGCCGAGCGGGAGGTGCATGGCGATCACAGCGGGGCGGGGCGAATATTAAGGGCCAGCGCCATGTTGTTGTTCGGCTACGGCGCGGTGCTCTTTGTCCCGATGTGGGGCGGGGCTGACGTGGTCGCCGCATGGATGGGCGATACGGAAGCGGCGCAGGCGATCCGAATGTCTGCGCTCGCGCTGTGGGTTGTGCCTGTTATGGCTGCACTGCGCGGCTATTATCAGGGACGGAATGAAATGCTGCCGTCCGCTGCTTCGCAGCTGTCGGAGCAGACCGTTCGCGTTGCGGGCATGCTGACGCTGCTGGCGATCGGCTGGCATTACGGCTGGGGCGATGCGAAGCTCGCCGCCGGTGCGACAGCAGGCTCGGCAATCGGAGGGACGGCCGGGCTTGCGGTCATGGTTGGGATATGGCTGCGGGAGCGGCGTGGCGTTCAGGTCGTGAGACGGCTTGGAAGTCTCGGTGGTCAAGCCTCTGGCGAATGGACGAGCCTTCAAGCCTTAATGCGCCGACTCATTATGCTTGCAATACCGGTGACGCTCGGGGCGCTTGCCGTGCCGATGCTAGGCGTCGTCGATTCTTTTACAGTGCCGCGGCTTCTGCGCGCCGCGGGCGATGAACAGGCCGAAGCGATGGCGCTCTTCGGCCTCTATAGCCGGGGCCAGCCGCTTGTGCAGCTGGTCGTCATGGTTGCTGGCGCGATGGGCACCGCGCTCATTCCCGCGCTTGCGGCCGCGCGCTTGCACGGCGACAAGGCTGCGATGCGGGAGCACGCGACCTTCGTGCTGCGCTTCGCGTGGGCGCTCGGCGCAGCCGCGGCAATCGGGCTCGCGGCGCTGGCCGAGCCCATCAATGTGATGCTGTACGCGGACGATGAAGGCACGCGTACGTTCGCCCTTGTCGGGTGCACGGCGCTGGCCGGCACCGTCAGTGCGCTAACCGCGGCGGTGCTGCAAGGGCTCGGGGCGGTTCGCGCCCCCGCCCTGTTCATGCTCGCCGCGGCAGCGCTGAAGGCGGCGCTCAACGCCGCCCTCGTGCCGGCGTTTGGCATCGCCGGCGCCGCCTGCGCCGGAATCGCGGCGCTCATGGCGGCCGCCCTGCTCGGCACGGGCGCCGTCCGCCGCGCCGCCGGCGCGGCCATGCCCGCGCGGCGCACCGCGGGCATCGCACTCGCACTCGCGGTCATGGCCGCGGTGCTCGTTCCGGCCGAGCGCGGCGCAGCCTCGCTGCTCGGCCCATTGCCGCCGCGTGCGGCGGCGGCTGCGCTCGCGCTCGGGGGCGTCGCCCTCGGCGGAGCGGTGTTCCTCGCCGCCGTGCTTCGCTTCGGCGGCATCACCGCGCGCGAGCTGCGCGCGCTCCCGGGCGGCGGCGCGCTCGCCGCCAAGCTGCAGGCCTTGCGGCTGCTCCCGCGCGACTAGCTTAGGTTTTATCCTAATATCATACACGCAATCGATCATCACCAACCTTCCAAGGAGGAATACATATGCCAACAACCATTACCGTCGTCGGACTCGGCTCCGGGGACGAAGATCAGCTGACGCTGGGCGTTTGGCGCCGGCTGCAGGAAGCGGAGCACCGCTATGTGCGTACGGACAAGCATCCGATGATGCGCTTGTTCCACGACAACAAGCTGAGCTACGAGTCGTTCGACACCATCTACGAGCAGATGGATTCGTTCCCGGACGTCTACGAAGCGATTACCACACAGCTGATTGAGAATGCTGCAACCAAGGGTAATGTCATTTACGCCGTTCCTGGACATCCGATGGTGGCGGAGCGAAGCGTGCAGCTGCTGCGGGAGCGATGCCCGGAGCACGACATTGAACTGCACATTCTCGGCGGCGAGAGCTTCCTCGATCAAGCTTTTACAAGGCTCGGATTTGACCCGATCGAAGGTTTTCAGCTGCTGGACGCGGCTGAGCTGAAGTCTTCGCTGATCCGGACTGATCTGCACACCGTTATTGGACAAGTGTACGACGAGTACACCGCCTCTGACGTCAAGCTTTCGCTAATGGAGCTGCTGCCTGACGATCATCCGATCGTAATTGGTCATGCGCTTGGCGTTCCCGGCGAGGAGCAGATCCTGACGGTGCCGTTGTACGAACTGGACCGCACACCCGGCTACGGTAATCTTTCTCTGATTTACTTGCCTCGTTCGTCCGACGACGCCCTTCGCAACCGCACGTTTGAACGGCTGCATGAGATCGTTGCGATTCTTCGCAGTCCGGAAGGCTGCCCGTGGGACCATGAGCAGACGCATCTCTCGATCCGCAAGAACTTCATCGAAGAGACGTATGAAGCGATCGAAGCCATCGATAACGACGATCCTGACGGCATGCGCGAAGAGTTCGGCGATGTCATTTTGCAGGTGATGCTGCACAGCCAGATGGAAGAGGAAGTAGGAACCTTTTCCGTCTATGATGTCATTCAGTCGCTCAATGAGAAGCTGCTGTTCCGCCATCCTCATGTATTTGGCGATACCGACGCCAATAACGCAGCCGAAGCGCTTGCGAATTGGGATCAGATGAAAGCCGAGGAGAAGCAGCGCAAAGGCATCGATGTGTCCCAAGCGTCGCAGCTGGACGGCATTCCGCCAGGTCTGCCAGAACTGATGAAAGCTTATAAGCTTCAGAAGAAAGCGGCGAAGGTTGGATTCGATTGGGATACGGCAGGTCCGATGCTGGACAAGATTGCCGAGGAGCTTGCTGAACTGCGTGAAGCGATCGCTAGCAAGGATGCGGAGGAACAAGCGGGTGAGCTTGGAGATCTATTATTTGCAGCTGTAAATGCGGCGCGATTCATAAAAGCAGATCCCGAAGAGGCTCTAGCACGTACGAATCAAAAATTTAAGAAACGATTTTCATATATTGAGGAACAGCTTCGTATAAGCGGCCGAACCTTTGACCACACTGATTTAACAGAGATGGATCGTTACTGGGAAGAAGCAAAACGGCTTCCCTAGTAAATAGAGAAAGAGATTCGTCAAATTTCGGCTTTTTTCCTCACAAACTCCGAAAATATTTTCCAAAAAGCAGGATTTATTTGCTAACTGCAGAATAGTACCACTTGAGGGAATCAGCTATGCGGCGGCGTTTAGCTGCCTAAAAGTATAATTCATTTAGGAGGTAATTGAAGAATGAACAAGACTGACTTGATCAACAACATTGCATCTAAGAGCGGACTCACTAAGCGTGACGTGGAATCCGTATTGAACGGCTTCCTGGGTGAAGTTACAGATGCACTTGCAAGCGGCGACAAAGTACAACTGATCGGCTTCGGCACATTCGAAACGCGTAAGCGTTCCGGTCGTACTGGCCGTAACCCGCAAACAGGCAACCCGATCACAATTGCAGAATCCAAGGTTCCAGCGTTCAAAGCCGGCAATAAACTGAAGGACGCAATTAAGTAATCATGCGTCTTGATAAATTTCTCAAAGTATCGCGTTTGATCAAGCGGCGTACCGTCGCGAAGGACGTCTCCGAGCAAGGGCGCGTCTGGATCAACGATCGTGAAGCCAAAGCAAGCAGCACCGTCAAAGTCGGCGACGAGCTGAAGATTGGGTACGGCCAGAAAATCGTCACCGTTCGTGTTGAACGGATTGTGGAGACGACCAAGAAGGACGAGGCTAGCGGTATGTATACTTTGCTGAAAGAAGAAGCGCGTCAGTCCGAGAAGTTCGAGCTCTAAGTTCTCTTCGACTGGCAATGGCAGCACCGGCCGTTCCGTTACATGCGGGACGGCCTTTTGTGCGCTTGGCAGCGCAATCGACTAAGGAGTGAAAGTCTCTAGCACACCGCGAGGTGGCGGAAGTGCATAGCTGACGCATAGTGCTTTGTCCGCGAGGAGAGGTGCGGAGGATGCGAAGGCAAAACCCGGAACAGGCGGCATACCAAGTTGGCTGACAGAGCCGGATAACCCTGCAAAAGAAGGGGAGGTCCAATACCACCAGTGGCTCTGGAAGTTAGGAGGACTGGTTTCGGGGGAAAGTCGGTTGACGTGACCCAAGGAGATCTCATCGTCTCCGCTAAGAAGCGGTAACCCTTGTTCGAAACCGTGACGGTTAAGGC
>NZ_QTTN01000049.1 GCF_003386535.1 Paenibacillus taihuensis | reverse complement strand
ATATTTCCGACTCGCCTCGGCAAAGAGTCACTGCGAACGATTCGATCAATGGATACGCCGAAGACTTCGAATGTGTCTGTGGAAGCAATGGAAACGGGTACGCACCCGGATCCGCGAGCTTCGAGCACTTGGCGTACCAAAATGGGCGAGTCTGATCATGGCGAATTCAAGGCGTGGTGCATGGGAAATGTCCCGAAACACAAACAACGCCCTTCCGACTTCCTATTGGGAAGTGAAAGGGCTGAAGAGTATGCTTTCTCGTTATTTGGAGCTTTGTTAACCTTTTGGAACCGCCGTATGCGGACCCGCATGTACGGTGGTGTGAGAGGACGGAGGCTAGCCGCCTCCTCCTACTCGATTAAATGTGTTTGGGGGCAAGGAGTATCCCTCAGGGATACTCTTTGGTGGAATTAGGCGGTTTTGGCTGAAAGAGTGACCCTGGGGGCTACTCTTTAGCGGAATTAGCTGGTTTTGGCTGAAAGAGTGACCCTCAGGGACACTCTTTAGCGGAATTAGGCGGTGTAACCGATTCCCTGCGGCTGAGAGAACGCATACGTGCTCTCAGCGACCAAACCACGCCGAAAGTCGGCTAAGAGCACAAATAGGTGCTCTCAGCACGGCATGCAACCAAACTAGCCGAATTCCTATGGCTGAGAGAGTGCATACGTGCTCTCAACTACCCAAACTCGCTAAAAGTTAGCTGAGAGCACAAATAGGTGCTCTCAGCACGCCCTTCAACCAAACTAACCATTTCGCTGTCGCAGCGGGAACGCATACGCGCTCTCAACAACCCGAACCGCCCGCCGGCTCACGCGGACCCGCCAGCAAGCCGCCCCCAAGCCGCCCCCAAGCCGCCAACAACCCGCCACTGCAGCCTAACCCGCCACCTCCAAAAAGCCGCCTGCTCCGCACAAAGCACGCGGCTTTTTCACACTTCTAACTAATAGGTATTGATAATATATATTAAATATATTATATTAGTATCAGAAGCCAATGAAACCGCTTGCAACCATCTACAACATGACGTCAACTTACAATTTCTTGCTCTTCACTAAGCCAACAGCGGGGCGGCCGACTTTCATTCTCTCTGATAAACCCTGCATATACACTGCCTGAATTCACTTGTATCAACAAGGACAAAGTTCCTACCTCAACCGTGCTTTATCTAGGTCAAAAATCCTTTAAAACAATTTTTCCCAAAGGTATTGAATATATATATTAAATATATTATATTATTATAAGATTAATGAAACCGCTTGCAGGTTGGCGAAACAGCTGCTCGCACGCATGCATTGTCGATGCCCTTGCTTTTCGCGAAACTTGTCTGTCGGTTTTTTGATCGAATACACTTCGTGTGGCGATACCCTGTAGAAGGTGGGAGGAGAAATGATTGCGAAAGAAGCAAGAGTCGAAGTCATACCCGGAACATTGCCGTTAAAGAAGAACAAGACCTGGTCTAAAATTTGGAGTTTCAGGGCCATCTACTTATTTATGCTCCCCGCTTTTATCTGGTATCTCGTGTTCAGCTACTATCCGATGTACGGTATTTTGATTGCGTTCAAAGATTTCAAATACAACCTCGGGATTCTGCACAGTCCTTGGGAGGGCCTTCGGTATTTCAAGCAATTTCTAGGCGACTCCAGTTTCTACTCAGTACTTTACAATACCCTGTCCATCAGCTTCCTGAAACTGTTATTCGGATTTCCGGCACCGCTCATTCTGGCGTTAATGCTCAATGGCGTCATGCACGGGAAATTCAAGCGAATTTTCCAGACGATTTCTTATCTGCCTCACTTTGTATCCTGGGTCGTCGTCGTGACTCTGATGCAGAAGATTCTTTCTCCTAACGTGGGACTTATTAATGACATCCGGGATCATATGGGGCTGGACCCGATCTTCTTTATGGGTAAGCCGGAGTTATTTTACCCGCTCGTCATTATTTCGGATATTTGGAAAGGCGTTGGTTGGGGCTCGATCATCTATCTGGCCGCACTGACGAATATCGATCCACACTTGTACGAAGCTGCGGAAATGGATGGAGCGGGCAGATGGAGCAAGCTGTTCAAGATTACGCTCCCATCACTGACACCTACGATTGGCATCCTTCTCATCTTCTCTCTCAGCGGCGTGCTCAATGCAGGCTTTGACCAAATCTGGCTCATGCAGACCCCTGCAACGCTCAACGTATCGGAAATATTGGACACTTACGTACTGAAAACAGGTATCCAGCAGGGGCAATTCGCCTATTCCACAGCTATCGGCCTGTTCAAATCAGTCATCTCTCTGCTCCTCATCGTGCTTGTTAACAAGGTTTCCAAGAAGGTAAGCGACGTATCGCTATGGTAATCGGGCGACATTCATTATTTGAACTTAAGGAGGTGCAGGTATGGGCGTGAGAAAACTGTCGGTAGCCGATAAGTTATATTCCTCCGTGAACTATGCGCTGCTGCTCATATTCTGCCTGACGGCACTCTATCCCTTTATCTATTTTCTAGCGCTATCATTCAATGACGGCTACGATGCCATGAAGGGCAGCATTTACTTCTTCCCGAGGGTCGCTACCCTGGAGAATTACAGCAAGGCCTTCAACAATCCTCATATTTTGCAATCATTTTGGATCTCTGTTAGCCGAACGTTGGTCGTTACGATTGGCTCCACGCTGCTAACCGCTTTGCTCGCTTACGGGCTTTCCCGGAAAGGCTTGCCGGGCAGAAGATATATCGTCTTCTTCTTCTTCTTCACCACGCTGTTCAGCGGGGGACTTATTCCGACCTTCATTCTGTACCGGGAGATTCATATCCTGAACACGTACTGGGTGCTTGTCCTGCCGTCGCTTTATAGCTTCTTCAATGCCATTATCATGAAGACGTTCTTCGACGGGATCCCGATCGGCCTGTCGGAGTCGGCCCGAATCGACGGAGCGAGCGAGCTTTCGGTATTTTGGAGAATTATTCTCCCGCTCTCGATGCCGGTTATGGCAACCATTGCACTGTTCGTCGGCGTAGGCGTCTGGAACGACTGGTTTACCGGTCAGTTCTTTATCCAGAACGAGAATCTCCAACCGGCTGCCACATTCCTGAACAAAATGATCAGTGAAGCGTCGTTCCAATCCATGACAGGTTCAAGCAGCGGTTCGGCCATTAAGAACATGAACCAGAACGAGATGGCGCTGCGCGGCGTAACGCCTGAGGCGCTTCGGATGACGTTCGTTATCATCATTACGACCCCTATTATTCTGGTGTATCCGTTCCTTCAGAAGTATTTTGTCAAAGGCGTATTGGTTGGTTCGCTTAAGGAGTAGTCGAGTATAAGAGGCACAGCCTTTTATATAAAAAATTTGCTAAAGAAAGGGGCTTGTCAAATGCGTAAGACCAGATTGAAAAGTTCTCTTAGCTTGACGCTTGCTATCCCATTGCTTGCGATGTCCTTGTCAGCATGCGGAGGGAATGGAGGAAACAACGAGACGAGCAATTCGGGCACAAATGCGAACTCGGGATCCACAAACTCCACAAACTCCACGAATGCGAACTCGGGGACAAATGAGTCGACTGCACCTAAAGAAGTGACATTATCCTTCCTGAGCGCTTGGAACGGCGGCGGAGCAGGCTTCCCGCAGGATCAGGAAAACAATCCCGTGGCTAAAGCAGTAAGAGAAAAAACGGGCGTAACGTTGAAGCTGGAATCGATCACAACAAGCGAAGTGGAGAAACTGAACACGATCTTTGCTTCGGACACGGTTCCGGATATCGTAAACGCGCCGTACTGGTCGACGACAGGCGGAGAAGGACAAGTCATCAAGAAAGCGGCTATGGAAGGCCAGCTTCTCGATTTAACCCCTTATCTTGATAAATATCCGAACGTGAAGAAATTGATGACGCAAGGTGTTGCGAAAGACTTTGCCGAATTCGATCTGAACAGCCCTGATCTTGAAGGCAAGCAATATGTCATTCCGATGCAAACACCGGACGGCACGCCTGAGAGTATTCATAACTGGAACTACGGTCTCTATGCTCGCGGCGATATCTTGAAGGCGCTAGGCGTGAATGCAGCAGATATCGATACAGAAGATAAGCTGCTCGACCTGCTGACGAAGATTAAGGGCGGCAATTTCAAAGATATTAGCGGCAAGCCAGTTATTCCTTCTGGTACGATGCACAACGGCTGGGACTACAGCCAATTCTTGTCCGGCTGGTCCGATTACAACATCTCGGACTTCCGCCAAGAAGACGGCAAGCTTATCCACTGGACACAATCCAAGGATCAGGAAGCTCGTTTGCTGTACATGAGAAAGCTGATCACGAATGGCCTGTTTGACCCAGAGGCATTCAGCAATACCGATACAACTGCGAACGAGAAGCTCGCTACAGGTAAGCTGGCTGTATTCGGCGCGCAAAGCATGATCGGTGAATTGCAAAAAACGTTGTACAAAACAAATCCAGAAATGCAATATGAGCTTCTTGGACCAATGAAGAACAAGAGCGGTAACATTGTAACTCAAGTCGAGAAGCCAGGTCGTTCCGGTTTCCCTGTTATCTTCTTGAGCGCGAAGATTAAAGACCCGGATGCAGCACTGCGTCTGATCGATTACTTGAACAGTGACGAAGGCCGTCTGCTCGCTTACTGGGGTATCGCAGGCAAGGATTACAACCTCGTTGATGGCAAGCCTACATGGGTTGCAGATGTGAAGAAGCAGTTCGACGACAATCCGGACGTGAAGCGTGACGAAGGTCTTAATTACCTCTCCGGCAGCTTCATGGGCGCGTTCTCCTCTGAAGTCACATGGCCGATTCCAGATGACCAGAAGACACAGTGGGAGAAGCTGGAAGCAAGCTACTCGAAGAGACTGCCGATCCAAATTATCGACAAGGTCAGCGCGACCTATCTCGAGAGAGATTGGCCGAAATACCAAGATTTCCGCGACAAAACAGCTAGCTTGAACTTCGACGAAGAGTTCCGCAAAGCTTGCTACGCGAAATCGGACGACGAAGCGCTGAAGATTCTGCACAGCATTCAAGACAAGTTCAAAGCTGCCGGCGTAGAAGACATGGCTGCGTACGTAGGCGAGAAAGCTGCTGCACGTGACGACATTGGCTGGTAATACTCGGACTTATTGATAATTGCGAAACGAATAGACCGGGCCGCTCGGATGAGTGGCTTGGTCTATTTTTGTGTTTGTGCCACATTGGGAGGTGCATGAGACTAGCAGGTGGAACCTTGTTATAGGAGAATAGAGGCTGTCTGTAGTCGGATGGCAGGGAGGCAATCGCGCATGCGGAAGAATTGCAAACTGATCTTGGTTGAGGGCTTGTGCGGTACGGGAAAATCTACGTTGGCGGAACGGTTGAACGGGTATCTGCAGAAGCAAGGGGAGGCATCCCGATTCTATGACGAGGGAGCGGCAGGGCATCCGGTCAGCTTGAATTGGCACTCTTACTTCCGAGAAGGGGAGTATGTGGAGCTTCTGGAGCGGCATCCGAGTGCGGCCGATGAGATTCGTTCGCGGGTGATTCGGGATGGCAGCGACTATCTGATTCCTTATCGGGAGGTTGAAGCGTTCGTGGAGCGGGAGGGGCTGAGCGCCGAGCTGAAGTCTCGCGAGTTATGCTGGACGAACTCTCCCGTCGCTACACTGTCGGAGTTCTCTCATCTAATCCAGCGGCAATGGGGACGTTTCGCAGAGCGCGCCGATACGACGGGTGAAGTCTATGTACTGGAAGCAGTGTTCCTTCAGCATCAGATTCATGATCTGATCAAGCATTATCAAGCGGACGATGCACAGATTGAGCAGCATATCCACGGAATCGCGAGCAGCATCGCTGCCTTGAATCCGATCCTCATTTACCTATCGCAGCCGAGTGTGCGGGAGCAGCAGACTTGGATTTCTACCGTTCGTTCCAAGTCTCATTTTGCCGCGGAACAGAGCATTCGGTTTATGGAGAACCGCAAGCGCATCGAGTTGAGATTGCTAGAAATGCTGCCTTTCCGGGCCTATACGATCGAGAATGAAGGTCGAGATTGGGATGAGGCTTTTCGGAGAATGGTCGAGGCGGTCATAGCCACCGCATAAAAGGCTTATTCACGATCTTCACCTGATGCTGAGCTGCCCACTTTGCTAGGTCGGCGCTGCCTTGGTCCTCGTCTCCTGCAAATCTGAAACACATCGCAGTCGGCACAATGCGTTTGCCGCGAGGCTTAATGCCGATGAGGGGGCTGAAGTAGCCTGTTTGGTGGATAGAACGAATCTCCTCTGCCTCAATAATCACTCCGTTAATACGAAGCTGGTTGTTGGATAGTGTTAGTACAGCCGCTCTCTTGCTGGCTCTGTAACAAGCCGCTATCAAGAAGGACATACAAAGAAGACACAGAATGGCTGAAATGGAAATCGACAGCAGCTGCCTGTGCCTATTCACCAGGTGCACCACTTGAATCAACCAAATTGAACTAGACACCGTCATCGCGGCGATGAGCCGGAATCTGGAAGGATTTTTAATGGCGTGTGTAATTGATTCCATAAAGTTCAGCCTCCTCTACGAGGTAACTTTAACATATTTAACCATAGTATTCTTCGGTTTTTGTTTGAAGGAGACAACTTTCGGAGTCGCAATGAACAATTTTCACTAACGAGCAGCAGGATTCGTCCGATAAAATAAAGCCATCTTCCATACAAGGAGTGTTCAGCACGATGTTGCAAGCTACAATCCAGTCCAGCTTCCCGGCTGCAGCTATCGAGGCGTCGGACTGTTATCAGGTTCGAATCGATGGTCAGCCTGTTTTTGTATATGAGTGCCAAGGGGCAGGCTATGCCGTGTTGTCCGGTTCAGGCACAATCACGATTGAGATCGAAACGAAAGATTGCTTTCTGGAAGCAGTTGTACGCCCATTGCGACACGGCATTACGCCTACGCAAGGAGCGGAAGCCGGCAAGGTGCTTCGCTTCGAGATCGAAGCGCCTGCGAAGCTGTCCGTTGAATTTGACGGCGACATTAGGACGCCGCTGTTCATTTGGATTAATCCGCCGGAGACGGAGGTGCGTCCAGACCCTGCCGATCCTACCGTCCGCTATTACAAAGGCGGCGAGGTGCATCATGCAGGCGAAATTCGTTTGCAGGATGGCGAGACGCTCTACATCGAGGAAGGCGCAGTCGTTCATGGCCGAGTGACGGCGGATGGAGCATCCCATATTGCCGTTCGCGGCAGAGGGATTCTTGACGGCTCGTTATGGCGAGAGAATGAAGGGGCGAAGAAGTATGCCATGATGCTGCCGGCACGCTGCAATGGTGTCACCATCGAAGGAATTACAGTCGTCGATGGACCGACATGGCATCTTGTGCCGACGGCGTGCTCGAACGTAAGGATCGAGAACGTGAACGTGCTTACTTTTGCAGGGACGGGCGATGGGATCGATATTGTTGGCTGTGAGGATGTGACTGTGGAGAACGTGTTCGTCCGCTCCAAGGATGACTGCATCGCGATCAAGGCGGTCGATTACTTCCATAAAGCGGGCTGCCGCGATGTGAAGCGTGTGCGGGTGAGCCGTTCGGTGTTCTTCAACGCGGAGTGGGGCAATGCGCTCGAGATCGGCTATGAGACTCGCGCCGAGACGATCTCGGACATCGAGTTCAGCGACTGCGATATCATCCACTGCCAGTTCGAGGGCTATGAATCCGGCGGGACATTTACGATTCACAATGGTGACCGTGCGGTCGTGCAGAACGTGCTGTACAGCAACATCCGCGTCGAAGCTTCCGAGGAGAAGCTGGTCGATATCAAAATCCAATTTTCCCAGTATTCCCGCGATACCGAGCGTGGACAGGTTCGCAACATCCGCTTCCGGGACATCGCTATTACCGGCGGGCTGCTTCCCGTATCCATCATCCGCGGCTATGACGGTGCGCATATGATTGACGGTGTCACATTCTCCGGGATCAGTTACTTGGGCGAGCCGCTGACCAGTACTAATGCAGCTAAAATGGTCGTCGAGCTCAGCAAGAATGTGAGGTTCGAGCAGTAGAGTTAGGGTGGCAGGTTGGTTCGGGGTAGGCGTTGTGACCAGGTACTAGGAGAAGATGGTACTTATGCGTTTGCGAGGTCAGTCTTACAATAAAGTCATAACGAAGCAGCCGCGAGAGGCTGCAAGGAGGACTTTAGAGATGATGACTGAATCGAATAAAATGCATTTTTACCGCCGACGCAACACACCGACGTATACGTTCATGGCTTGGGCAGCTTTTGTGCTCGCATGCGGCTTCGAATTTGTAGGGATCTACTCACTCAAGGAACCGCTGTCCGTTCAAGGCTACTATGCGGTATCGGCGATCCTGCTCATCGTAACTTCGTTCCTGCTGCAGAAGGTAGCGCGCGACAACGATGAGGATAACTTCCTGCTAGCTTACAACGCGGGCTACCGCCGCAGAAACACGTCCGCCTTCACATTCCTGTCATGGGCGGGGTTCGTGCTCGCGATCCTGGCCGAGTACATCGGCGTGTTCAATCTGGAAGAGCCGCTGTCGGTCAAAGGCTACTACGCGATTGGCGGCGCATTCCTGATCGTGTCCTGTCTCGTGCTGCAGAAAACGATCCGCGATAACGAGGAAGATAAGATGTTCGACGAAAGTGAACAGCATACGGAGTAGGTCGACGTAAGCACGCATTTCAACAAAGTAGAAGCCTCTCTTTCCTGTTTGAAGGGAAGAGAGGCTTTTTATTCCGATTTCATGCTGCAGCAGGCTATAGATGATTGATTTTCGATCATTGAAATTAACATACCGTCATATCCCTGCATCACTTTTCTTCGGATAATTTAGTTGCTCCACAAATTCCCGAAGGGTGCGTGATCATGTGATGTTGAAGAGCAAGAGAAAAGGGATGAGCTGGCTGGCGCTGGCAGCCGTCGTAGTATCGCTTCTTGGAAGTTTATTTTACCCGCTGCAGCCTACGTCCGCTGCGGCGCTTACGTGGAGGATGGGGTATTATCCCGGGTATGAGTACACGAATATGCCGATGTCTGCAACCGATTTCAACGGACTGACGCATCTGGCTCACTTCGCTCTGGAACCGCAATCGGACGGGACTGTGACGCAGCCATGGTTTACTCCGGCGCAAATTTCGGATGTCGTTAGCACCGCTCATAGCAAAGGCGTTAAAGTGTTAATCGTTGTCGGAGGCGCGAACTCGGGCACTGCGTTCAATGGGGCGATTCAGAGTGCCAACCGAACAGCCTTTGTTAACAATTTGTACAATTTCATGACCACAAACGGTTATGATGGCATCGACCTTGATGCTGAGCCAATTACGGATAGTGCGTCTTATCAGGCATTTGTCACTGAACTGCGGACCAAGATCGGTTCCGCAAAGCTGCTGACAGCCGCAATCGGGTCTGGCGACGGAAACATCCTTGCTCCAGTCGCGAACAAGTTCGACCAAATCAATGTCATGACTTATGATATGAGCGGCGCATGGCCGCAGTGGGTGACATGGTTTAATTCGCCGCTATACAACGGAGGCTACACATTCCCTTCGACAGGCGGCGCCGTCCCTAGCTTGAGCGACAGTATGAACGCGCTCGTCAATGCAGGCATATCGAAGTCGAAGCTCGGCATTGGTATTTCTTTCGGCTCCCACATTTGGAGTGGCGGAGCGGGCACAGACACGGGGGGCGTAAGCAAGCCGAAACAGTCTTGGACTACCGCGCCGTCGGACCAATACGATATACCGTATAAAACAATTATGGGAACTTATTACAGCGCAGCAAATGACCACTGGGACAGTACGTCCATGGTGCCGTGGCTTGGCTTCGACAACAGCGGCTCGGCGAACGATATGTTTATCTCTTATGAGAATGCGGAGAGCATCAGGCAGAAGGTAATCTATGCGCAGAATAATGGCTTCGGCGGGGCGATCATTTGGGAGATCGCGCATGATTACATGCCGAGCAGTGCGGATCAGCACCCGCTCATGACAGGCTTACGCGACGGACTGACTGCCGGCAGCGGAGGCATTGGTACCAACCTGTTGTCGAATCCGGGCTTTGAGTCGGGTACGACCGGCTGGACCGATTGGGGAAATTCGTCAGTCGTTGCTAGCAATGCGCACAGTGGCGCATCCTCCCTTCGTTCCGGAACAGCGGCAGGCGGCAAAGGGCAAACGATCAGTACCGGCGTTACGGCAGGCGCCTCTTATACGCTAAGCGGCTGGGGCAAGCTTAGCGCTTCGGGCGGCTCGAATTACGGCTCGCTGAGCTATACGTGCTATAACGCTTCAGGCATGCAGCTTGCAAGCGGGAATGTTGCGTTTACGACTACATCCTATACGCAGAAGAGTGTTACGTTTACGGCTCCTGCAAATACCGCAACCATCCAAGTCGGTGTATGGGCCGGCGGTAGCTCCTACTATTTCTATCAGGACGATATCAGCTTTGTAAAAAACTAGCTGCGACTCCTTAGACCGGAGGCCGTAGGATCAGGGGGGGGCGCATCTCCGCATGCGCGCTCCTCTCCTCGTTTGGCAGGAGCTGTCTAGCGCTTTCATTGACATGGTTTTATAATGAAAAGCATGAGAATACGCCATTAAATGACAAAAGACGCCAATTACAAAAGGAGGGAGCGGCCTGCATCTCATTACGAAAGCGCTTCTCTTCATCGTGCTCCTAATGTCTCCGATTATGATTCTGTATACGTACTCTAATAAAGAGAGCGTAGATGTCATTCGCGAGCAGATTGATTTCGCAAACGAAAGCAGGCTGTCCAATTATTTGAATCAGCTCGAAAGCACGGTGGACCAATTGGCTTATTTCGCCGCAATCGTTATGAACGATTCGGACGTGCTTGCTTTTGCAGAGAGCTATCCGAAGAACGGTTTTGACCGGTATGCGACGCAGCGGAACATTCTGGATAAGTTGACGATGTTCAGCAGCTCGTTCTCAAATAAGTGGAATAACCGAGTTACTGTCTTCTTTCCGCGGTCACAGGCCGTCGTATCGACCTATTCTCCTTATTTCTATCATAGCGAAGAGCTTCAAGAGAAAGCGCGCCGGGGCGCGAGGAACTGGTATTTCGACAGCGTGCAGGAGGGGAGCGTTACGAAGAGCATTTTCTCCCGCCTATTCTTGAAGTCAGCGTATTCTGCTGAAAATGTTTTGGAAAGCCCTTATGTAATTGAAATTGATTTGTACGCCGATAATATCGTCTCGTTATTGGATCAATTCAAGAATAAAGGAATTAATGACCCGTTCTTTTACCAATCGCCGATAAATCGGATTTTAAACTCTTCGTCCGACACAACGCTTTCGGATGTTATTGCAACGCGATTATCCCAGCAGGGGGAAGCCTCGGATCCCTTCGTCGTCGATTACGAAGGCCGTCAGTTTCAGGTGTATACAAAGCATTCGGATGAGATGGGCTGGACGCTTGTGGACTATGTGCCGATGAAGGATATTTTGAAGCCTGTTACGAAGAGCACCCAGCTGTTTTATTCCATTGTATCCCTGCTTATTCTGGTTGCGCTGTCAGCAGCTGGCTTGTTGTACTTCCATATCCAAGTGCCGGTCAGGCAGCTTATTCGCGGTGTTCAATACTTCAAGAACGGGCAGTATTCAGCGCGATTGCGCGAGAAGACGAATAATGATTTCCAGCTGTTGTTTTCGCGCTTCAATCAGATGACCGCTGAAATTCAACAGTTGATTGAGCAAGTACATGCGGAAGAAATCCGTTCCCGCGAAGCGGTTATGAAGCAGCTTCAGTCTCAAATTAACCCCCACTTTCTATATAATTGCTTTGCGTTTATTATCAGCATGGCAAAGATGAAGCGTTACGAAACCATCGTCGCAATCGGGCATAATTTAGCGGACTACTACAAGTACTCGACGCATAATGAAATTCTCGTATCCAGTCTGCAAGAGGAACTGGCTTTCGTCCACAATTATCTGGATATTATGAATATGCAGTTGGATAAGTTTAGTTATGAAATCGAGATCAACTCCGAAATGGAGGGGATGAGAATCCCGAAACTGCTAATTCAGCCAATCGTCGAAAATGCCATCGTTCATGGGTTGGAGCCAAAGCTGGAACGAGGGATGATTCGCATTAGAGGGACTGTGTTGCAGGAGGTTTGCTCCATTACAGTAGAAGACGACGGCGCCGGATTTGCTGGTCATGAAGCTGGCATTATCCAGCAGATGCCTGGTCGTGAATACGCCGATTCAGGCGGGACAGGCATGAAGAATGTTGCGCAGCGGCTGAATTACTTCTTCGGTGAAGGCTCAGGGCTGGACATCGGTCAATCGGAGCTAGGCGGCGCTTATGTCAAATTATACTGGAGCATACATGAACATCATTAGGAGGGTTGTCCGTGTTCTCGCTACTCATCGTTGACGATCACCGGCATATTGTGGATAGCATGGCTGAGACCATCTCCTGGGAGCAGCTCGGCATCGAACGCGTCTACAGAGCATATTCGGGGATTGAAGCCATGGAAGTGCTGAAGGGCAATTCCATCGACATTATGATTACTGATATTCGAATGCCAGGCAAGTCTGGTCTTGAGCTGATTGAAGAGAGCAAGCTCATTCGTCCAGAATTACAGAGCATCTTGCTGACCGGTCACGCACAATTTGAATATGCGAGAAGAGCGCTCGAGCTTCGGGCGGTGGAGTATTTAATCAAGCCTGTCCGTGATGAGGAACTGCTGCGCTGTATCGGTCAGTTGACTTCCGATCTAAGGGATATACAGTCCAAGCGCCGGCAATCTTCGTCGAATTGGCTGCGAAATGTGGATTTATTGAAATCGGCCTTGCTCTCTGAGCTGCTAGAAGGCTACTTTCCACGTAGGCAGACGTTGGATGAGCGGCTGACGATGTACGGATTGGCGTTTCCGCACGGCTGCTTGTTTCGCCTGATTCTGCTGGAGTATGAAGAATATCAAACCTCCCGGTCTTCGAAGACGGATAAGGAGCTGCTAGAGTACTCGCTGTTTAATATTCTGACGGAGACGGCGTCGCCTGAATTTAATTTTTGGTACGGAAAGAATAAAACCGGTCAGTTGGTCGCTGTTCTGGCTTGGGACGAGGAACAGGTTGAGCGACAATCCCGGTTGCTTCAAGAAATGCTGCAGAAATATAGTGATAATGTCAAAAGGTATATGAAAGGTGATATTTCCATTTATGTTGCCGGTCTTGGCCGATTTCCTGAGGAGCTGCCGCTCGTACACCAGTTCAGCTTGAAGGCTGTTCGAATGATGACGGTAACAGGCAATCGTTATTTCTGCATCGAAGAAGAGCTTCCGGAGGCGGTGAAACGAGAATCGCTCAAATGGCTATACGCTACACCGGCACTGCCCCAGCTCTTTGATCTGGGAAGCTGGGAAGGCGTGCAAATTCGAATTGAAGCCATAATGGAAGAATTGGAGCGGAAATATCCTTATTCGCAGACGCATTTCGCCGAAGTGTATGTGAGCCTGCTTGGATGCTTTATGCATATTGCCCATAAGAACGGCATTCTGCTCGAGGATTTAATTGATAACGCGGATCCGATTGCGATATCTACTCGCTTTCGCAAGGCGGGCGAGGTTCGAGAATGGGCTATAACATTGATTACCCTGATTAAGGAAAATATGCACTCGGTGGAGCAGCCCGTCACGCATAACCGGATTATCGAGAACGCGGAACGCTATATACGCGAGCATTTGGCGGAGAATGTCACCTTGCAGGCGATAGCAGATCAGGTGTATCTTCATCCTGTCTATCTTTCCAAAATCTATAAAGCAGCGACAGGAAGGAATATTAGTGACTATATCTACGAGCAGCGAATGGAGAGAGCATGCGTCTTGCTGAACGATTCGCGTCTAAGAATAAACGACATTACGCTGATGGTCGGCTATCAGAGCACTCAGCATTTCATTCGTGAATTTAAGAAGAAGTTTGGTGTCACGCCGAACGTGTACCGCAGCCGTTCCTAAAGGAAGGCTGCTATTTTTTTGATAAGCGGATAGAGCGCGACCAAACAGCTTAATAACCGATCATCGTTATTAATTATCCGACATATCATGCGGGAATGCCGTCTTTTATAATGAGAAACAGCAAGACCAGATACTTGGGATTAGGGGGATGAAGCATGCGAAAGAGCTTTAAAACGCTGGCGCTGCTAGTGGTTGCCTGTGTCACATTCGGGCTTATGTCCGGCTGCGGCGGAAACGGAAGCAATGATGGAGCAGTCGCCAACAAAAGCATCAATGAGGGCGATGAGGTTCAGAAGAGCGAGACGGCCAAGGATGACAGGGGAGGTCAAACGGTACCGGGGGTGTTCAAGAAATATGATCCGCCGGTGGAAATTTCAATCTCGACTGCGATCAAGCAGGAGGATTTCCGCAACGGTGATACGCTAGAGAACAATCCGCTTACTCGCTGGATGTTGGACAACATGGGCGTCAAGCTGTCGTATAAGTGGGTGCTGGCGGATCAGAATGATGCCTTCAATACAAAGGTGCGTCTCGCGCTGGCAAGCGGCGATGAGCTGCCGGACGTCATGTATATCAACGATCTTGTTGTGATGGATGAGCTGATCAAATCCGGCAAAATCGAGTCGGTCGATGAGGCTTACGAGAAGTATGCCTCGGAGAGGACGAAGCAGACCTTCGACAAGAACGCTGTCGTATGGAATCAGGTTACTTCCGATGGCAAGCGATGGGGACTGCCGACGATTGCTGATCCGGTTGTTGGCGATGTCGTCATGTGGGTTCGCCAAGATTGGCTGGATGCTGTAGGCATGAAGGCTCCTACGAACGTTGCGGAACTTGATGCGGTGCTGGCCGCCTTCAAGAAGAAATTCCCGGACAAGACGCCGCTAGCGGTGGCCGGCAAGTCACTATTGACTTGGTGGATGGGCGATACTCAGTTCATGTTCGGCACCTCGCAGCCGATGACTTGGAACGAGGATAGCTCGGGCAAGCTGCAATACGGCTCGATCCAGCCAGGCATCAAGGGCGCTCTAACGAAGCTGAACGACTTCTATAACAAAGGGTATATGGGCAAGGAATTCGGTACGAATGATGAGATGCAGGCATCGTCATTGTTCACTTCCGGCAATGCGGGAATTATTTTCGGCGCGGGCTGGATGGGCGGCTGGCCGCTCAATGAAACGGCGAAAAATGTCCCTGGTGCAGTTGTTAAGGCATACCCGCTTCCTTCGGGTGCGGACGGTACGGTCGGTCGGCATGGTTCCAAGCTCTCGTATGGAAGCTATGTATTCCGTAAAGGCTTCGATCATTTCGACGCTATTTTCTATTATTGGGATACGACGCTTGGGCGGGCACTGGAAGATCCGAATAGTCCGTTCGCGGCAGGCATGGCTGAAGGTTACGACTACGTCATGAAAGATGGCAAACCGGATTGGAAAGACATTCCGAACGGCGCTTCCGCAGCTATTCAGCAATTTGCGCTGCTGGACCCGGGTGCAGCACCGGGTATGATTGAAGGACCGGCAATCTACGAGCGTGTCGCAAGCGGCAAGAAGGACAATATTTATGAGCAGAAGCTGGCTGAGAATACGGAACCGCTTGTCATCGAGGGGAATATGGCAGCATACTCGCAGCCTGGCATTGACCGTACCGATCTGTTCAACGGCGCTTCTACCAAAACGATGACCGACAAGTGGTCGCTTCTTTTCAAATCGGAAACGGAAACATTCCTTAAAATTATTTACGGAAAAGCAAGCCCCGGCGAATTCGACACTTTTGTAGAGAAATGGAAGGAAAACGGCGGAGAGCAGATTACGAAGGAAGTCAACGACTGGTATCAATCCACCAAGCGTGGCTAGCTGTAATAAGAGGTGGGCTGGCTGTCCACCTCTTATTGTGGGAGAAGAGGCCGCAGTGCGGCATTAATGAGGTGAATACATGGAGCCGATACGAGCGAAATGGAATTGGAAAACGAACTGGCCGCTGCATTTCATGCTGTTGCCATCTGTCATTCTATTGTTTATTTATAGCTATATTCCGATGTTCGGCATTATTATTGCTTTTGAAAACTACAAGTCTTACAGCGGCTTTGTTCATTCGGAGTGGGTAGGGCTGGATCAGTTCAGGCTGCTGTTTAATGACAGCCGAGTTACAGAAATAATCGGAAACACACTTTTCATCTCATTAGGAAAAATGGTGCTGGGCTGGATAGTTCCGCTCGCATTCGCACTATTGCTTAATGAGGTCAGACATATGGCTATAAAGCGAATCATACAATCTTTCGTCTATTTGCCTTATTTTATCTCCTGGGTCATTCTTGGCGCTATATTGACGGATATGTTGTCTCCCTCGGGGATCATTAATCAAGGGTTGAAGGCGCTGCATATCGCTCCTGTTTTCTTCCTTGGCGATAACGATTGGTTCCGAATAACCTTGATCGGCAGTGATGTATGGAAGGAATTCGGCTTTGGCACGATCATTTATCTTGCCGCGCTTGCTGGCGTCAATCCAGCGCTTTATGAAGCTGCCGAGATAGATGGTGCGAGCAGGTGGAGACAGACCTGGGCAGTTACTGTACCGTCGATTTTGCCGGTAAGCGTCATTATCGCGACGCTGTCGCTGGGCAACATTCTGAATGGGGGCTTCGATCAGGTATATAATCTGATTAATCCTCTTGTCTCCGCGAAAGGAGAAATAATTGATACCTACGTATTCGATATGGGCTTGCGGCAAGGCGCCTTCAGTTTCTCAACGGCAGTCGGACTATTCAAATCCGTTGTTTCCGTAATCCTAATTACGATCACCTATCGCATGGCTGCAAAATTCGCCAATTACCGCATATTCTAAGGAAGGTGAGCGCAAGGATGTATCATAAAACTTCGGGTTATAAATTGTTTTACGCGATAAATTTGACGATTCTCAGTATAGGAGCTATAGTGTGCCTCCTGCCGCTTATTCATATTTTTGCCGTATCCGTAAGCTCCAATGCGGCTTCGACCGGTAATCTGGTCAAGTTTTGGCCGATAGGCTTTAATCTGGATGCCTACAGGCGGACGCTCGATAGCCCTGATTTTGCCCAAGCGCTCTGGATTAGCGTGAGCAGGACCGCTCTCGGGACAGCGCTCAGCATGTTTCTATGCTTCCTGGCTGCCTATCCGATGTCCAAGGTGAACAGCCAGTTTCGCGGACGAACGGCCTATTCCTGGTATTTTATTATAACGATTCTGTTCAATGGAGGACTTATTCCTACCTATTTAGTCGTAAATGCGACTGGAATTCGGGATACGATTTGGGCGCTTGTCATGCCAGGCGTAGTCGTCGTGTTTAACGTTGTGCTGATGATGAACTTTTTCCGCGGTATCCCGAAGGAGCTAGAAGAAGCAGCGCAGATTGACGGAGCGAATCATTGGCGAGTGCTGTTCACCGTCTTTCTTCCGGTTTCTCTTCCATCTATTGCCACGCTTTCGTTGTTCACTGTCGTCTCACACTGGAACTCCTGGTTTGACGGGCTCATATATATGAGTAATGACAAGCAGCCATTAGCCACCATGATTCAAATTCTGGTACAGAAGCAGGACTACACGCGTATCGAAATGAATGTAAGCGAAATTGCAAAAATTTCGGCGCGAACGCTGCGGGCGACGCAAATATTTATCGGCATGCTGCCGGTACTCGTGGTGTACCCGTTTCTGCAGAAATACTTCGTAAAGGGCATGACATTGGGCTCGGTCAAGGAGTGAGCGCAGACATAAGCTAGACTAGGATCAGCCGGTTTAGGCGCCTAGTGATGAAAGCAGGCAAGACCTCGGTTCGGAGGCTAGCCTGCTTTTTTGCGTCATTGCCCATACTTCGCCCGATACTTCATCGGCGTCTCGCCGGTTAGCTTGCTGAAGCTCTTCGTAAAATGGCTCTGGTCAAAGAAGTTCAGCCGCGCGCATATATCCGACAGGGACAGCTTGGAGAAGGTGAGCAGGTTCTTCGCTTCCTCGACTTTCTCGCTCAGGATGAAGCAGCTGATCGTCATGCCTGTCTCCTTCTTGAACAGGCGGGACAAGTAGCTCGGATGCAAATCGACAAGCTCAGCCAGCGTATCGAGCGGAATATCCTCGTAGAGATGCTCGTAAATATAGTTCTGACATAAGACAATCACCCTCGCCAAAATGTTCGAGGCTATGATGGAGTTTATCGATCGTGTCCAGAAGGTGCGGGAGCAGTCTTATTCGTGCGGTGCTGTTCATCGGCTTGCCGGACCGTTACGAGTCCGAAGGCTATGACCGTTCGCACCTCGCGATTCCAGCGAACCAGCAGCGTATCGTGGCGGAGCTTGCGAAGGTTCAGCCGAACCTTGTCGTCGTTCTGAGCAACGGTGCTCCGGTCGAAATGCCTTGGCTGCCGCATGCCAAAGCCGTTCTCGAAGGCTATCTCGGCGGTCAAGCGCTTGGCGGCGCGTTCGCGGACCTGCTGTTCGGCGATGTCAACCCGAGCGGCAAGCTGGCGGAGACGTTCCCGCAGAAGCTGAGCCACAATCCGTCGCATCTGAACATCCCGGGTCATGATGATCGCGTGGAGTATAAGGAAGGCGTGTTCGTCGGCTACCGCTACTACGACATGAAAGAGATTGAGCCGCTGTTCCCGTTCAGGTACGGGCTTAGCTATACGCAGTTTGAGTATTCGGACTTGGCAGTGAGCCGGAAGAGTTTGAAGGATACGGAGACAGTAGAGGTCCGTGTAACGGTGCGCAATACCGGTGCAGCCCACGGCAAAGAAATCGTTCAGCTGTATGTACGCGACGTGGAGAGTAACGTGGCTCGTCCGCAGCAGGAGCTGTAGGGCTTCGCGAAGGTAGAGCTTGCGCCTGGCGAGAGCCAGAACGTGTCGATGACGCTGGATAAGCGTTCATTTGCCTACTATCATGTAGCGCTTGGGACTGGCATGTGGAGAGCGGCGAGTTCGAAATCCGCGTCGGCAAGTCTTCCCGTACGGCACGAAGATCCGGCTTCGCGAGAAGATTGGCTACGGCTTCGGCGAATTGGCGAGTAACCTCGTATTCACGGCGATGACGACGTTCTTGACTTACTTCTATACCGATGTTGCAGGCGTTGCGGCGGCTACGGTAGGTACGATCCTGCTCATTTCGCGTATCCTGGACGGTGTGATCGATATCGGCATGGGCGTTGCCATGGACAAGACCAAGTCGAAGCGCGGCAAGGCGCGTCTGTGGCTGCTGTGGATGGCGATTCCTTTTGCAATATCGGCGGTGCTGCTCTTTACGATGCCGGACCTCGGGACGACGGGCAAAATCATCTATATCTTCATCACCTACAATCTCGTGAACATCATCTATACGTCCATTAACATGCCGTGTGGCGCGCTCAATTCGCTGATTACGCAGAATCAATATGAGCGCTCGATATTGAATATTTTCCGGATGCTGATGGCGATGATCGGCGCGATCGTCGTATCTACGGTGACGACACCGATTGTCGAAGCGCTTGGTGACGGCCGCCAAGGCTGGCAGTACACGTTCATGATTTATGGCGCCATTGCGGCGGTGTTGTTCTTCATCACGTTCCGTTCGACGAAGGCTGTTCCGCAATAAGTATTGGGCGATCATGGTGCTTGTGATGATCGTCATGTTCGCAAGCCAAGGCCTCAGCGGCGTATCGATCTATTACGCGGAATATGTGCTTGGTGACAAGGACCTCGTCGGCACGCTGACGATGGTGTCGTTCCTGCCTTTGCTGGTCGGCATGGCGTTTCTCGGCTGGGTGCTCGCGCTCGGCGGCTACGTCGGCGACCAAGCGACGCAATCCGCGGAGGCGATTTCGTCGACCAAACTGCTGTTCATCTACATCCCTTTCGTGCTGGTGATTCTCCAGCTCGTACTGTTGATGTTCTACAAGCTGGATCGGGAGTATCCGGCGATTATGAAAGAGTTGAATGCAAGGGCTGAGAAGTAGGTAGATTGCGGGTGTAGTAGTTGTGAGCAATAGTTACAAATGAAATACCAAATAATGAGCCGGGTAGATCAATTCCTTGATCTGTCTGGCTTTTATTTATCCCTTTTTCACCGCACAAGTAACAAAACTGGTAATGGAAGGATACATTTCCGACAATGATCAATTCGCCGCTGCCGGGTCGGATTAAAAGTGATAATGACCGTAACAAGTTTGGTAGAGCGGCAGCCTGCTTCTCATTAAGATAAATATGAGCTTCTAAAAAATGAGGGGAGTCTAAAGAAATGTAGAAAGCGTCCGCAATAGTTTTATTCACTGATCAAAAATGAATGCGCTTACAAAGACGTAAATGAAGGGGGCATTTAGAAATGAAAAAACAATTATCAATCTTGACCCTATCGCTATGCATTATGCTTTCTCCTCTAGCAAGCGCAATAGGGACATCAAATACCGTGTACGCCGATCCTATCGTCTCGGGAACCGTGACGCCGTATGAGGCGCCGTTCGTCGATTTGTACAACAATCCGGATGAAGCGATCACTGGAAGTACCTATATCTTTAATCCCAACGCTAATTTCCATGAAAGAATCGCTTACGATTTCAAGAGGATGAAAGAGCTCGATCATGTGAATGCAGTAGGCTTCTATGATATTGTCCACATGACCGACGGCGATCGAAATACCCTGTTCGACGAGCTCGAAAAAAACCGTCAAAAGGCAGTCATCCGTATTGAGAGTTATGATGCAAGCACGTTCGACTGGGATTTTAACGACCAGGCACATCACGATGCGATCAATGTCATTAACCAATATAATTCCGACGATTCGGCGCATGGATACACGGCGCTGCTTCATTATTTGGTTGCGAATGATCGGCTGAAGGACGTCGCGTATTTTGCGGTAAATATGCCGGTTGACGACGGCACTGTCGCAAACCATTTTAAGAACGATACCTACGTTGACGGCAGAGCGAACCCGGATTGGTCCGCGAGCCAAGTGGCATACGCAGATGATTTGATCAGCCGTTTGCGGGACATTGTCGGTTCTGCCAAATTATATCTTAGTGTTTTCTATGGATGGGACTTTGCTTATAATACGCCGTCTTACGCCAATATCGCGCATAAAGCCGACGGATACTTTTTGAACAATTACAGCTACCCGAGCAACAACCCTCCCGATGAATCCGCTTCGCCCTCGGAACTGATCAATCAGCCGAGGCTGCAGCAGGGGATGGACCGGTTCATGGCGCAGTATCCGGACGATCCCAAAATCATCGAGTACGGTTTCCATACGAACGAGTTCAACAAAGGAAAACCGAACAATCAAACCGCCGGGCTGGTGAAGACCCTCGCTGCGAAAAAACGGGCTCTGAAGGATACGACCGCTTTCTATCAGAGTGGTTCGTCGAACGGGAAGCCGTTCAATGTGAGAGGGACGCTTTATTTCGCCCAGAACTTGTACAAAGAAGAGGGCAGTCCTCTGACGGTCAGCGATTGGTCCCTGGACTATCCGAATGTCGGAGAGATGGAGGCCGAGGATCCGCAAACGACGATGCAGTTCATGAACGACAGTGCTGCGGATCCCGTCTATTTGGACGACAGTACGGCTTCAGGCGGCCGATACGTCGACCTTGATTCGGAAGGCAAAGCGGTAAAATTCTTCAATGCAAGCGCGGGAGCGATTCTGAAAGTCAGATACGCTGCGAGCAGCTCTACGACCCTGAGTCTTTATGTGAACGGCACCTTCAGGCAAAAAGTCGATTTTCCGGCTGCCGAATCTTGGACGGATGCGCATGTGCATATCGAGGTGCCTCTTCTGGGCTCCATTGAGCTGAAGCGGGATTCCGGAGACGGAGAGATCAGCCTGGATGCGGTGAGCGTGCTTGCCCATGACGAAGCGGAAATCGGCACGCAGACGGACGGCGTTTCCTATTCCGACGCGGATGCTTCGGGCGGAGCGGGCATCTCATTGTCCCCGGATCAAGGAAGTTACTTGACTTATGGTGCCGGAGAGATTGCGCCGGGCACGCAATTGCTGGTTCGTTACACGTCCGAAGCCGATACCCAGCTCGGGCTTTATGTGAACGGTAGGCGAGTCCGGACGTTAAGCCTCGAAGCAACCGGCGCAATGACGGGCAGCGATGCTTACGTATCGGCGAGGGTGCCGATCTCCATTCCCGATCATGCCGTTCTGCAGCTCAAACGGGACTCGGCGGGATCAGGCGCTTTGAATATCGACTATATTCAGACAAGCGGACAATACGAAGCAGAGTTTGCATCCGGCTTGTATAACGGCGCCCATGGACAAACGAATGCCGCCGCTTCAAGCAACGGTACGGCTGCGGATCTGGATATTGCCGGGGCGTCTGCCGTCTTCAATGGCGTGCAAGAAGGAAAGCAGCTAAAAATTCGCTATTCGAGCACGCAGGACGACAGCATGACCGTATACATCAACGGAGAAGCGTTGCGTGCGAATTTGCCTAGTACCGGCAGCGCAAGCCAGTTTGAGGATGTATTTATCAATTGTCCGATTCCAAGCGACGCAACGGTTATCATTCAGCGGAACGACGATAACAGCGCGGCAGGATTGCAGTTGGACGCCATCTCCAGCTTGAACTGGTACGAAGCGGAATCGGGCGCTGCAGCCGGAGGGGCAGCCTTGAACAGCGATCCGGATGCATCGAACAGCGAGCGGGCGGTTCTGGGCGGTACAGCCGATTCGGTTTCCTTCGATAACGTGGCTGAGGGAAGCCAGCTGCAGCTGAGGTATGCCGCGGAGAGCGATGCGCAGCTGAGCTTATCCGTAAACGGTCGATTGATCGCGATCGTTGATTTGCCTTCCACTGGCGCGGCAACGGGCAGCTACTTGACGACAACGGTGAATGCGGATATTCCGAAGAACGCAAACGTCAAGTTTCAATTCCATCAAGGAAGCGATCCGGTAAGCCTGGATTCGTTCTCGATTATTTTGAACAACGAGGCAGAAACGGCGAACTTGATTCAAGATACGAACCTGTACGCTGATGCTGCCGCTTCCGGTGGAATGGGCGCGGACGTGCAGCATGACGGGGACGGCATTTCATTTGCGAATCTCAAAGCAGGCAACAAACTGCTGGTGAGATACGCGGCCGACGGAGACGGCAAGCTTGCCTTGTATGTCAATGGCGTTAAGAAACAGGACGTCGTGTTTCCGTCCATCGGCACATGGAGAGGCGGGTACAACATCCGGACGATCGACGCGGACATTCCTTCCGGCGCAACCGTCAAGCTTGTGTACGAGAACGGCGGAAGACGGGTTCGGATCGACAATGTGAACGTAACCGGCATTTCCGAAGCGGAGAATTTCATAGACAAGTCGACGGACGTTCAGCTTCAGCTGGATTCGGACGCTTCAAGCGTGGCCGGCATGACCGGATTCGGCGCGGACGGAAGCTATATCGCTTTTCTGAACAAGAACGGAGCAAGTTCACTGTCTGTGCGGTATAAAGCTGCTGCGGACTCCGAGTTTACGGTTTACGCCAGATACAGGGATAACGTGGACGACGCATCGATTTACAAAACCGACTTGCTGGGCGTGCTGAAGCTGCCTGCGACAGGCCATGTTTTTCGTACGGCTGTTCTGAACGCGTATATTCGGGATGGCATGCAGATCATTTTGAAGAAAGAGTCTCAGAATTCGGCCGATGCTTCGCTCATCGTGGATGACATCGGATTTAACGATAAGCTGGAGGCGGAATCCGCGATTTTGAGCGGAGGAGCAACAGCGAACGATGAAGGGCCTGGATCGTCCGCCTCCAATCAGATGCAGGTCATCGGGACCGGATCACAAGGTGCATCCGTCACTTTCGAGCACGTTAAAGCCGCCAACCGGCTGATTATCGGTTACACCGGTGAGAATACCGGCACGACAAGCCAATTCAGCTTATATATGGCGAAACCCGGCGAAGATTTTGTTTTCTCGCAGAAAATAATGTTCGATCCGACGGGGAGCTGGAGCGGGCCTTTCGCCGAGCGTGCTCTTGACGTCGACATTCCTTACGGGGCGAGCATAAAGCTTCAGAACGACGGAAACGGAGATACGCCCGTTCACTTCGATTACATCAAGCTGACCGGCGTCTATGAAGCGGAGAATGGGAACTTCTACGGAAACGCAAGGACCTGGTATAGTGCGGTGACGGACCCGAACGGTCCTTCCGGCAACTATTGGGCATGGGCGTTCGCAGATATCGGGGATGGCGTGGAGATCCCTCAAGTCCGCGGCGGAAACGTGGTGAAGGTTCGTTACTCCGAGGGCGAAAACCCTGGGACGAACGGCCAGCTCGGATTATTCCTGAACGGCAATCTCATTCAAGATGTCGTGATGCCCTATACCGGATCATGGGGCAATTACCGGATCGCGCAAGCAGATGTTTCTGTAATGGATGGGTCCGTCTTAAAGCTGCAAAACACGAAGCAAGCGGACCATACGGCACCAATTGACGAGATCGAAGTACGGGACAAGGAGCGCGAAGCGGAGAACGCCAACCGGTATGGCGCAGCGCAACTAACTGCGGATGCGCAAGCTGTTTACGGTTATTCGGTGAACGCGCTGGGTACGGCGGGAGCCTCCGTCGAATTCCCCGGCATGAACGCTGGAAGCCGGCTTGCGATTCGTTATGCAAGCGCGATGGAAGGCACGTTGAGCTTGTACGTCAATAACAGGAGGATAAAAGACGATCGCCTTCCCGGAAACGTCGGGCAGTGACTACGGAATGGTGACGATCGACGCGGAAATCCCGCAAGGTGCTGCCGTGAAGCTTCAGCGCGACAGCGACGATACGTTCGTTGATTCGTCGGCAATCGATTCAATCGAAGCTGAAGGCGCGTATGCGGTCAACCGGCATTACGAGGCGGAGAACGGTGCGTTGACCGGAAATGCGGAAGTTGTTTCCGGTGAAGGGCTTTCGAACGGATGGAAAGTCCGTTTGGCGGACGACGGCGACGCCGTGCAGCTTCCGGAAGTTTCGGGCGGCAACGCCACCCTGCTTCGGTATGCCGCAGTGAGCGACGGCACGCTTAATCTTGAGGTGAACGGCCTGCTTCTGAAATCCATTCCGCTCGCAGCAACGGAATCGGGAACGTTTGCCGTCCAAGAGGTGAAATTGCATGTGCCGAAGGGCGCAAGCTTGAGGCTGTCGAAAGCGGGAGGCGGCGGAGCGATCGAATTGGACGCCATTCAAATTTCCGACCGTTACGAAGCGGAGTATGCGAAGATGAACGGCCAGTCAGATGACGGATACTCGCCAATTGCCGTTGATGACCCTTCGGCTTCGAACGGCAAAGCGGCTGCCAGATTATGGGCTCCGCCAAACGGAACGGGATCTTTCGAGTTCCCAGCGGTCAAAGAAGGTTCGCAGTTGACAATCGCTTATGCGAACGGCGATACGATCGCGCGGAAACTGACGCTGTACGTGAACGATATTAAAGTGCAGGACGTCGAATTCCCGGCTTATGAAGGCGGCGGTTGGGATGGAAAATACAACGTCATTTCCGTACCGGTTCGCATCCACGAGGGAGATACCGTCAAGCTTCAGAAGGATGCCGGCGACAGTGAAGTCAACCTCGACTATATTCAGGTGGACGGCGATTACGAGGCGGAAGACGCAGCGTTGTTCGGCAGCGCTTATGTATCGGCGGATGTGAGCGGAAATACCGAGAACGCCTCGAGAGGGCTTACGGTCGGTGGGATCAATACGGCGGGCTCCGGCATTGAAATCGCCAATGTCATTGCAGGCAATACCGTGCGCATTCGCTACGCAAGCCAAGATACCGGCACGCTCTACATGTATGTGAACGGCGGCTCCAAGAAGAAGGTCGTTTTCCCGAGCACGGGGAGCTATACAGGCGCCTATAACGAGATATCCGTTCCGGCGGACGTTCATGCCGGCGATTCCGTTAAGTTCGCGTTCGAACAGAACCCCGGGGAAAGTCCGGTAAGCCTGGACCGAATCTCGATAGAAACGAACGGCGATCAAGCGCCGACTAACGGCATGAGTGTAACAAGCGCCTCCGCTGGCATTTCCTTGCTGGCTAAATACGAAAGCGGCGTCGATGGGCAAATGAGCTTATACGTAAACGGCAATTTCAGCCAAAAAGTCATTTTCCCTAATACGAATAATCAAGACGGTGCGATTGAAATCAAAATTCAAATTCCGGCCGGTGCGGAAGTGAAGCTTCAAGATGACGGGGCACCGGATGTCGCGGTCAATCTCATCGACATGACCGTCTCCGACAAGTACGAAGCCGAATACGCGAGTCTATTCGGACAGGATGCGGATGGGCATCAGACGTCCGCGTTCAATGACAGTCCCGCGGCTTCGAACGGCGAAGCGGTACATTTCATCTGGGGAGACGGCAGTTATTTGGAGTTCCCTGGCGTCATCGCGGGCAATCGGCTGATCGTCGGCTATTCTAGCGGCGAGGACGGACGCCGCTTGAGCTTCTACGTCAACGGCACGAAGGCTGCGGATATTCCGTTCGTCAACACGGGCGGTTGGACGGGGCAATATCAAGAGGTCGCGGTTCCCGTGGACATTCCGGCCGGAACTACGGTCAAAATTCAAAGGGATCCGGGCGATTCGGACGTCATCATCGACTATATCAAAGTAACCAGCGAAGGCGGCGGCACTGCGGATACGGAAAAGCCGACCGCGCCGGTCATTAGCCTCATGCATAAAACAACGACGACCGTCATGCTGTCCTGGACGGCTTCGACGGACAACGTGGCCGTCACGGAATACGAAGTCTATCAAGGAAACGTGAAGGTAGGCTCCACGGCAGATACGCAATATACGATTACACAGTTGCAAGCAAATACTTCGTACGACTTTACGGTAGTCGCCAAGGATGCGGCAGGCAATGCATCCGTTCCAAGCCCGATATTAACGGTAAAGACCGCGAAGCCTGTCTCTGATCCGCCGCAGACGAATCCTCCAACAGACCCGCCGCAGACCAATCCTTCTACACCAGTCACAGGCGGCGGTGAAAGCTCGGGCTCGGATTCGAGCTCGAGCTCAGGAGGGGAGGTGCCGACGGCCAGCTTTAGCGATACAGCAGGACACTGGGCTGAGGCGAATATCAAACTAGCGGTTAGTAAAGGTATCGTTACCGGTTATCCAAACGCTACATTCAAACCTAACCAAACCGTAACGCGCGCAGAATTCGCTGTCATGTTGATGAACGCGTTGAAGCTTCAAATTAAAGGAGCTGCTTTGAGCTTTGCCGATGCCGGCACGATCGGTGCCTGGGCTCAGGAAGACGTCGAGAAAGCGGTGCAAGCGGGAATCATTCATGGCTACGAGGACGGCAGCTTCCGTCCGAATGCCGTCATTACCCGCGCAGAGATGGCAGTGATGACTGCAGCTGCTCTAGGTCAGTTCGGTCAAGCGGGAGCTGCAGCCGATTTTGCGGACGAGAAGGACATTCCGGCATGGGCGAAATCCAGCGTGGCATTTGTGGAGCATGCAGGCATTGTGAAAGGTAAAGGCGATAACCGTTTCGCTCCGGGAGATCATGCGACAAGAGCGGAGGCTGTGACCGTGCTGTTGAACATGCTGGCACTGGCGCAAGAAGAGCAAACAAACTAATACGTGAGACAATTGAAGCACCTTCAAGTATAGGCGACCATGTCGGTAGACATGGAAGACAACTTGGAGGTGTTTTGCATTGGCAACACGAGCAAGCCTTCGTCGATTTCGTGGTATAGAAAATCTCGATATTGAAAATTTGTCTCATGAAATCGAGTGGGACGGAGAACTATAGGCAAGATATAGATGCTTCCCTTTTCTGTTTGTAAGAAGGGAGGCGTTTTTCATTTCACGAAGGTTAATCGGTTAATCATATTTAACCTTGTTAACCTAAAAAAACCTCTTGAAATCGCTTTATTTTCGTCATATAATCACGTCATAAGGTTAAGCGTTTAAGTAAACCGTAACTATGACAGCGATTCGACTCATTTCGATATTACGTTTAAGCAGGTGAAGATCCATTATGAAGCGCATTACGATTCGGGAAGTTTCAGAGAAGGCAGGCGTGTCGACTGCTGCAGTATCTTACGTTCTGAACGGCCGCCATAGCAAAGTTTCGGCCGATACAATCGAGAAAGTGCAGCGCGCAGCCCAGGAACTGAACTATATCCCTGATTTCTCTGCCAGAAGTTTGGCGAATAACAGCTCTAAACTGATCGGTGTCGTCATTCCTCAGACAGAGGACCGGAAACAGCTGCTGCTGCAAAATCCGTTCTACTCCGAGCTTATATGCGGCATCGAATCGCAGCTCAGACAATCCGGTTATCATATGATCTTGTCCGGGGTCGAGAAGGGAGAGGGCTACCTCGATACGACGATGCAGCGCAACCTTGATGGAGCCATCATTATGGGGGTCTATCAGGAGAGCTTCTACGACGATTTGAAGAAGGTGAACATGCCGATCGTTCTCATCGACAGCTACATCTACGACAGGCATTTCCATGTCGTCGGCATCGACGACGAGCTGGGCGGATATATGGCAGTCAATCATCTAATCGAGAACGGCCATACGAATATCGCGCTGGTTACCGGAACGATCCGTAAGGACGGCGTCGTGGAGAAACGATTTCTCGGTTATAAGCGAGCGCTGAAGGAAGCGGGGCTGTTCTACAATCCGGACCATGTCTTCGAGCATTCCGTCACTTACGAATACGGTTATGAAGCCGGCAAGCTCATCGCGGCCGAGCATCCGGAGATCACGGCGGTCTTCGCAACGAGCGATCAGATGGCGATGGGCGTCATGCGAGGCGTTCGAGAAGAAGGCAAGGATGTGCCGGAGCATATTTCGGTCATCGGGTTCGATGATATATCGTTTGCCCGGATGAGCACGCCTCCGCTGACGACAGTTGACCAGGATATTATATCGCGGGGAATGAAGGCGGCCGATTGCCTCTTGTCGGCCATTCAGAATAAAGGCAAGGAGCTTCCTTCAGAGCCGACTATCATGCCGCTTGCGCTCGTCGCTCGCGATACAGTCCGCAAACTGCAGTGAAGGTACATTTTGCGAGGGAGGTGACCGAGGGCCTGTCGGGAATGACTGCGAAGGCGTCACGCAGCAAGCGGGATTGAAATGCCAGAAGCTTATTTTACTTGGGGAGAGGGGTTAGACATGGTTAAACAAAGCGGGATCCTGTTGTTGATTGCTGCAATGGCGGTTATAAGCGCATGCGGCTCAAATAACGGGAACGACTCAAACGGAAACTCCAGCAGCACGAATGCAAGCACGAATGGAAGCTCGGATGCGAGCGCGAACGAGTCTCAGGAACCGGCGAAAGATCCGGTAACGATCAAATATTTGACCTATACGGCTAACGGCGGACAAGAGAATACGCTGAAGTCGATGGTCGAAGCGTTCGAAGCGAAGAATCCGGATGTAAAAGTCGATTATGAGGTTGTGCCGTACGCGGACTATGATACGAAGCTGACGACGCTCATCTCCGGCGGGCAAGCTCCCGATGTGTATGAGCTTGGTTACGAGAACTTCCGCAAGTATGCGGGCAAAGATCTGCTGCTCGACTTGACGCCGATCATCTCGGCTGATTCATCGTTTGACCCAAGCACTTACAAGAAGCTGGCGTATGATGCATTCAATTATAACGGCAAACAGATGGGCGTGACGGAAAGCTTCTCCGATGTCGTGCTGTTCTACAACAAGGACCTGTTCGATGCCAAAGGCGTAAAATATCCGGATGCTTCCTGGACATGGAAGGAAGAGCTCGATGCAGCTCAGAAGCTGGCCGATCCGGCGAACGGCGTATGGGGAACTTACTCGCCGTTCCAATTCTACGAGTTCTACAAAACCATTGCGCAGAACGGCGGGGGCGTCTTCGATGCGAGCGGCAACCCGACAATCAACAGCCAGGCCAATATCGATGCCGTGCAGTGGATGATCGACAAAGCGGAGAAGTACAAGGTTTCTCCGGCGATGAACGACGATACGTTCAGCCAGCCCGATGCCGATCTGAATGCGTTCATGTCCGGCAAAATCGCAATGGCTCGTTTCGGTATCTGGAATTTCAGCCGCTTCAAGGATGCGAAGTTCAAATGGGATATCGCGCTTGAGCCTGGCAATACGCAGAAGGCACATCACTTCTTCGCCGATGGAATCGTGGCTTCCAAGGATACGAAGCAGGCTGAAGCTGTATGGAAATTCATGAAGTATTTCACTAGCGACGCGGATTCGGTGAACAAGCGGATTGCGGCAGGCTGGAGCGTGCCGGCAGTAGCGGACGATGCCGTGCTTGATGCGTATTACAAGCAAGCGCCGCCGGAATCGAAGAAAGTTGTCATCGACGCGCTTGATTCGCTTGTGCTGCCGCCTGTAGGTCCGAAACCGGAGAAGTGGGGAGAGCTTCAAGCGGCCGTAACCGAACAGCTGGATAAAGCGAAGTTCGGAAAAATTAGCGTCAAAGAAGCGCTCGATAACGCGCAGAAGAGCGTTGCCGACTTGCTGAGCAAGTAATCATACCGTTATCCCAATATCCAGCTGCTTGATCATACTGCCGCCTTAACCGGGCAACTTTCCTAGGGTCTAACCGGTTACAGGCATATGCGGCGCAAGGAAGATGGGGTCTTGTATTGGCGTACAAGATCTCATCCTCCATATTGTATCGCTTCGATCGCGGCATTGTGAATCTTTTTTTGAGCATTGCTCTTGTGAGAAAGGAACGTGCAAATGGTAGGACAACGCAACTGGAACCGCAGAATGGCTGCCTTTGTCTTTTTACTTCCCGCTGTGCTCGGTTTAATCGCGTTTCAGCTGTTGCCGATGGCGTCATCCGTCGTTGTAAGCTTCTCGGACTGGGATCTGCTTAGCAAATGGACGGATATTCATTTTATCGGCTGGAGCAACTATGCCGAAGTGTTCACCAACGAGAAATCCTATATGTCTATTAAGAACGTTTTTATTTTTCTTATCGGATACATGCCTGTCATTACCGTACTCGGCATCTTTCTAGCCGTTCTGTTAAACCGCAACATCCGCGGGATGAAGCTGTACCGCGCGGCCGTGTTCATTCCCGTTATAACGTCATGGGTCGCGGTATCGATCATATGGCGGTGGCTGCTGAACGGACAGAGCGGGGTCGTCAATTACTTGCTGTCGCTCGCGGGCATCCAAGGCCCGATCTGGCTGCAAAGCGAGCATTGGGCGATGGTTGCAATCATATTCGTGTCGATCTGGAAGGACATCGGTTTTGTCTCGATTATATTGCTGGCAGGGCTTCAGGATATTTCCGACGATTACTACGAGGCGGCTAACCTCGATGGCGCATCTGCCTGGAGTCAGCTGTGGCGGATTACCGTTCCGCTGCTGTCGCCCACGCTGTTCTTTATTGTGACGATATCGCTCATTAACTCGTTCCAAGTATTCGACCAGGTGCTGATCATGACGAACGGCGGTCCGGCAGGATCGACGAGCACAATCGTCGAGCAAGTGTACAGGAATGCGTTTCAATATAACAAAATGGGTTTTGCCGCAGCGCAATCGTGGGTGCTGTTCGGCATCATCTTCCTGGTGACGATTGGCATGCAGCGGCTGCAACGGAGGTGGGTCGTCTATGAAAGGTAGAACGATGGCTGCAATCCGCAAGGGTTTGACACATCTCATCCTGCTAGCGGTATCCGTCATGCTCGTCTTCCCATTCGTATGGATGGTGTCGGGGGCATTCAAGGACAGTTTGGAAGTCGTGAAGATGCCGCCGCAGCTGCTTCCGTCGCACTTCCGCTTCGAGAACTTCGTCCAAATCGGGGAGTTCTTCCCGCTGTACCGATTTCTTCTTAACAGCGTAGGAATCGCGGTTGTGACGACTGCACTTCAGCTGATCGTCTGTGCGATGGCAGCTTATGTGTTTGCCAAGATCGCCTTTCGGGGGCGGCAAGGCGTCTTCATGTTATTCCTTGCGACGATGATGATTCCGGCGCAGGTGACGCTTGTGCCGCTCTTTATTTTGTTTTCGCATATGCATCTGCTCAATACGTATGCCGGACTTATTCTGCCAGGTATATTCAGCGCTTACGGTACGTTCTTGCTGCGTCAGAACATGATGACCATTCCGAACGAGCTGCTGGAAGCTGCGTTCATGGACGGAGCGACGTATTATCGGGTGTTCTGGAGCGTGATGCTGCCGCTGGTCAAGCCGGTGCTTGCGGCGTTGTCGATCTTCGCGTTCATGTCTTCATGGAATAGCTTTCTATGGCCGCTTATTTCGACGAACAGCAAGGAATTGATGACATTGCCGCTTGGACTTAGCATGCTTCAGGGCAAGTGGTCGACGGATTGGAATTTGCTCATGGCGGGGAATGTGATCAGCTTCGTGCCGATCTTCACCGTATATCTGTTTGCGCAGCGATATTTCATTAAAGGCATGACGATGACAGGGATCAAATAATTCGCCCGCAGGGCTTAAGCAACAGGAGGAACTTTCGATGAAGGAAGTACGAATCGGGCTAATCGGCCTTGGCGGCATGGCCAACGTGCACGCGGCACAGCTTGAACAGGTACTCGGAGCGGGAATAACCGCCGTGTGCGATCGAGACCAGGCGCGCGTTGCGGAATGGGGAGACAAACTTGCGATAGGCGAAGGCTCGCGTTACGCGGAGCCCGAAGCTCTGATCGCAGATCCGAACGTGGATGCCGTCATGTCCATCACGCCGAACGATGCCCATTACGAGATCATTCGGCTATGCATGATTCATGGCAAGCCGATCATGACCGAGAAGCCGTTCACTCGCACCTATGAAGAGGCGAAAGCGCTGCTGGAGCTTTCCAAGCAACATCCTTCGACGTGCATGGTCGGTTTCTCTTATCGCTACACGCCGTCGTTCCGCATGGCGCGGGACATGATCAAGCGCGGCGAGCTTGGCACTGTGCGTCATCTGTTCGTGCAGTACATGCAGCAATGGGGCGGCCCCGTATTCAAGACCCCGATGAATTGGCGGATGGACAAGAACGTGACGGGTACCGGAACGCTTGGCGATCTGGGCTCGCATATGCTCGATGCCGCACGTTTTCTCATTGGGGAGCCAGTAGAGGTTTCCTCGCTCATGAGCTCGCTCATTAAGGAACGGACCGACCCGGCAACTGGCGGCATGGTACCCGTCGATATTGATGATTTTGCTGCATTCGTCGCGGTGCTCGAGCCGGGGGTTCCGGCCGTGTTTCAAACGTCGCGCAATGCATACGGCAGCCAGAATCAATTCGAAATTACGGTGTTCGGCGACAACGGCACGCTGCATATGGGCTGGGAGTTTGGCTCGAAGCTGATCTGGGTGCATCCGGATGAAACAGGCGCGGAAGTAAGAGAAGAGCTTGAAGTGCCGGAGTCATTCCGTTTGTTGCAGATGCAGGACTTTGTCGACCTGGTTCGCGGAACGGTGCGCGAAGAGACGGCGACGCTGCTGGACGGCTACTTGAATCAACGGGCGCTTGAAGCGGTTGTACAATCCTATGAAGAGAGGAAAGCGGTTGTCGTTGCGGATATGGAAGCAGAAGACAAGTCGCGCGCGGTGTAGATCATGACGGAATCGACAAGCGGGGCAAGAGTAACGATATGGAACGAATACCGGCACGAGCGGAACAATCCGATTGTAACGAAGGTGTACCCGGAGGGGATTCATAATGCGCTTAAGGAAGGCTTGGCATCGTACGGTTTTGAGATCGGGACCGCGACGCTCGACGAGCCGCAGCATGGCTTGACCGATGAGGTGCTGGAGAGCACCGACGTTCTTGTATGGTGGGGGCATATGGCCCATGATGACGTGGACGATACCATCGTAGAGAAGGTTCATAACCGCGTGCTGCAAGGGATGGGGCTAATCGTTCTTCATTCCGGTCATTATGCGAAAATATTCAAGAAGCTCATGGGGACAAGCTGCGCGCTTAAATGGCGTGAAGCGGATGAGAAGGAGCGGCTATGGGTCGTCAACCCGAGCCACCCGATTGCAGCTGGAATCGGCGAATATATCGAGCTGCCGCAGGAAGAGATGTATGGCGAGCATTTCGATATCCCGGCTCCAGACGAGCTTGTATTCGTCAGCTGGTTCGAGGGCGGCGAAGTGTTCCGAAGCGGCTGCGCGTATTACCGCGGTCAGGGCAAAGTGTTCTATTTCCGTCCCGGGCACGAGAGCTATCCGACATACTATAACAAGGACGTTCTTCGCGTCATCGCGAATGCGGTGAACTGGGCGGCCGCAACAGGCGGCGCGACTCCGGCTTATGGTCATGTGCCAGTGCCGCTGGAGCGGATTCGAGGGCGCGAATAACGCTGCCTTTGGAAGATCTTAGCTGGATTTTCGCCGCTCGCATGATGTACACTACTTGCGTATAGTTAATCGAACGAGAAGCTTCGGCTTTTAGGAGGATACAAGTGTGAGCAAGGAACAAGCAGGTAAAGTGTACACGGGCGATTGCAAGGTGCTGCAATTCTTCGAGGAGCTGTCGAAGATTCCGCGGGGATCGGGCAACGAGAAAGCGATCAGCGATTACGTAGCTCGGTTTGCGCAGGAGCGCGGCTGCACGGCGATACAGGACGAGCGCTATACCTTAATTATTAAGAAGCCGGCTTCGAAAGGGTATGAAGAGGCGACGACCGTTATTTTTCAAGGTCATCTGGACATGGTTTGTGAGAAAAATAAAGCGACGCAGCATGACTTCACCAAAGATCCGATCCGCTTCAAGCTTGACGGAGATATGATCTATGCGCAGGGCACGACACTTGGCGCCGATAATGGCATCGGCGTGGCATTCGCGATGGCGCTCATGGATTCGGCGGAGATGGCGCATCCGCCGCTTGAGATTTTGCTTACGACGGAAGAAGAGACGAACATGGGGGGAGCGGAGAATCTCGATGCTTCCAAGCTGAGCGGGAAGATGATGATCAACTTCGACTCCGACCGCGAAGGCGTCGTGTTCGTCAGCAGTGCCGGCGGGGCGTCGGTGTTCCACGCGGTGCCGATCGCATGGGCGGATGGCGAGGCTGCTGCGGCAGGCAAATCGGCGTATGCCATTGCAGTTCAAGGCTTGACGGGCGGGCACTCCGGCGACGATATTATCCGCGAGCGCGGCAATGCGAATAAGCTGGTCGGTCGTGTGCTGGATGATCTGCGGCGGCATGCTGCTTTTGATCTGGTGAGCGTGGCCGGCGGCATGAAGGTGAACGCAATTCCTCGCGAGTCGGAGGCGGTTGTGCGTCTCACAGCGGAGGAACTGGCAGTCGCTGAGGCGCGTGTTGCGGAGTGGAACCGAATCTATAAGGATGAGTTTGAGTTCGCAGACAAAGGCGTGAATGTGACGATAACTTCGGTGAACGAGGCTCCTTCGCGCTGGCTGTCGGAGGAGACGAAGCTGCTTGTTATCAGGCTGCTCGCGCTTATGCCGAATGGCGTGCTTAGCATGGAAAAGGCGATTGAGAATCTCGTGCGGACATCGACGAATATTGGCGTCATTACGATGAAAGAGAACGAGATTGTGTTCGAGAGCCTTGTGCGGAGCTCGCACAAATCTCAACTGGATGCGGTGCTGCAAGTGATGGAAACGTTGGCGGAAACGGTCGGCGTCACGTACAGGAACGATCACTATTTTGCGGGCTGGCCGTATCGTTCGGACTCGAAGATTCGCGAGGTATTCGAAGCGGTGTACGCGCGCAAGTACGGAGAACCGCTGCAGGTCAAAGCGATCCACGCGGGACTCGAATGCGGCATTCTCATCGAGAAAATGCCGCATCTCGACGCCGTCTCCTACGGCCCGAACATGTACAATTTCCACACGCCGGAGGAGCATGTGTCGATCTCGTCGGTGGAGCGGACATGGGAGTTTCTGCAGGACGTTATGCGCGAGCTGAAATAGATGGTTGGAAAGCGCGGGGGCCTTGGGGTCCCCGCGCTTTTCTCTGTTGGTTAGTTGGTGGCACGGCGGAGGACTGGTGAGGGTTGAGAGATGAAGCTCTCCACATCTCTACACGCGAATGTCCAAATTGCCGCCTAAGTTCGGCGTTACGCTGCGTTCGATCATTTGCGTCAGCATTTGGCCTTGCTGCTGAGCCGAATCTTTGGCCATTTTAAGAACGCCAATGCTCACGTCTTGCATCAGATTACTTTGGCTCATTGACATCGATAGTGCTGCAATATCCACGAACGGTCCTCCTTCTATGGCTATGACATGTTCTTCCACTACAGTTATCGGAATTAATGGTTACCATCGTTAACGGTATGAGAAAAAGCCCCGCCGCACCTCCGCATGAAGCTAGCGAGAGGGCGGCGGGGCCAGAACGATTACTTCGCGAGCTCGCCGAATCGTGAATACACGGCGAGCGCCGGGTCGATCGGCACATCGGCGCGCTGCACGTTCGCCGGGATGTGGATCGTTGGCGTCGGGCGCGGCAGTCTGCCTTCGAATTGCGGCAGGTATTCCTTCTGGGCGATCAGCATCTCCGTGACCATGTCGCGGATTTGCTTCAGCGTCAGCACGCACGAAGTTAGCGGATCGAGCGCGATCGCTTGCACGACCGTCTCCGGATCGCCCGTCTTCGCCGCCAGCACCGTAAGGCGCTGCACGTTGATGTTCGTCATATTAAGCGCCGCGCATTGCGGAGGCAGCTCACCATTAACAGTGCGGTGCAGGCCATTGCGATCTGCGAATACGAGTCCTTCCGCGCAGCAATCCTCCGGCAGATTGGAGATCATGCCGTTGTTGCGCAGATTGCCGCTGAACTTGAACGTGCGGCCGGTCTCCAGCGCTTCGATGATGTAGGCGCAGTACTCGACGCTGCGCGGCGGCAGCTCAGCGGTTTCATCCGAGAGGACATCGCGCTCTTTGTACTTATCGGCGACGTGCATGCACCACTTGTAGTACGCGCCGCTTTCGCCGCCGAAGGACGGCTCGTCGCAGTAGAGGTCAAGCGCCTCTTGGCTGCTGCGGAACCACGGCACATATTCGGATAGATGTCCGGTCGACTCGGTCATGAAATAACCGAAGTGACGGAATACCTCACCGCGAACCTTCTCGTTCACGTAGAACTCCGGCTCCTCGAACTTCTCGCGCAGGATCGGGTACAGATCCTGACCCTTATGCGTCAGCTTCGTAAACCAGCCCATATGGTTGATGCCTGCCGAGACGTAATCGATCTCATGCTTCGGCACGCCAACATAGCCGGAGATAAGGTCGAGCGTCGTCTGCACGCCGTGGCACAGCCCGACATACTTGATCTTCGTCTCGCCGAGCGCCCAGCAAACCATCGCCATTGGATTAACGTAGTTAAGCAGCGTTGCGTCAGGGCACAGCTCTTCCATGTCGCGGGCTACATCGAGAATAACCGGAATGCTGCGCAGCGCGCGGAACACGCCGCCTGGTCCGAGCGTATCGCCGATGCATTGGTCGACGCCGTAGGAGAGCGGGATTTTGTAATCCTTCTCGAACAAGTCAACGCCGCCGATCTGGAACGAGGTGATGACATAGTTGGCGTCGCGCAGCGCTTCGCGCCGGTCCGTCGTAATCGACACCTTCGACTTCAGCCCGTTATGGGCAATGACTTTATCGGCAAAAGCTTTCACCTGCGTCGTCTTCGACGTCGACGGCGCCATCAGCACAAACTCCGTGTCCTCGAGGTCCTTCGTCGCCATAATATCGAGAATGAGCGTTTTGCAAAATACGATGCTGCCTGCTCCGATAATCGCGATTTTTCTCATCGTTTCAGCTCCTTTGGGCGTAATATCTCTCTTATTAATTCGCCAGACTTTCCGTTAAGCCTTCGCCGGCTGCTGCCAATATGTTCGTGACATGAAGTCAATGTACGAGCGGGCGAGAATCAAATCCTCCAGCGCTTCCTTAGCTGCGCACGGTGCAGGGCGTTCGCCACGAACAGCCGCGATGAAGTTGATCGCCTGATTGCGCATAGCCGATACGTTCGGCATGATCGGCTGCACGAGCTCCGGTTCTCCGATAGCGGCATTGTCTCTATAGATCGATACTTTGCCTGCTTGCTGACGAACGAGCGGGGCAGGGAGGTCGACGCGGACGAAGCCCTTCTCGAACGAGACGAGCACTTGCTCATGCCATTCAATCGAGGTGCTATATGGCGCCATCTCCAGTGTAACGGTCACGCCGCTGTCGCTTTCGCCGACAAGCAGCACGCCTTCGCGGTCAGCGAAGGTCAGCTTATAATTCTCGCCGCCCAGGAAGTAGCGAATCGCGTTCACTTGGTGGATGTAATAGTTCACGAAGATATCCAGCTCACGCGTCTGATGCTCCGTGTAGTCGGACGGTCCGCTCTCCAGCGTCAGAGTCGGGTACGGTTCATTCGCGCTGAGCGGCTTATCCGCACCCGCAACCCAGTCGCCCGGAGGCATCGTGACGCGAATGCTGCGCAGCTTGCCATAGTTGCCGCTGGCCCGCCAAGCGTCGACCTCTTTCTTGGCGCGTTCCATCGCTGGGTCGGAGCGTTTATGGTAGCCGACCATGTGCAGCGTACCTGTCTCCTCGCCGATGCGAACGAGCTCGCGTCCAGCTTCAACCGTCAAGCAGAGCGGCTTCTCCGTGAAGACCGGAATGCCTGCACGCAGAATATCCGGGATGAGAGCAGGGTGGTGGCGGTATTGCTGCGGTGCCACAATGGCATCGACGTTCGCATTTGCCAGCAGCTCATGGTGCGAGCTATAAACTTCAGGAATGCCATAGCGCGATGCCACTAGCTTCGCGGATTCCGGCCGCACTTCAGCTAGTGCAACGACTTCGCATAGATCCGTGAGCACCGCATAGTTGCTCAGATGAGCCATCTGCCCCATGCCGCCGCCGCCGACAAAACCAATTCGTACCTTGCTCATACTCACTCGCCCTCTCTTTTGCCCATATTCTCGAACAGAAAAAGTCCGTCTTTGCCTGGTGCGATAATGTCCGGATAGCCGTTGCCTGTTAGATCCTGCACCCAGAAGTAGATGCCTGCGCCGGAAGCTTCGCCTGCTGGACCATAGTCGATGACATGCTTCTTGAACTGGCCGCCATTTATCTTGTAGTAGTAGATGCCAATCGGGTCATGTGCCCCCGGGTCGCCATCGTTGTGAGCGCGGTACCGCTTGCCCGTAATGAGCTCGAGCTCACCGTCTTGATCGAGGTCCACGAGCCAGAGGTCATGGAACTGCGAGCCGCTCATATCGATTTCATGCTTCGTCCACGTCCGCGAGCCGTCTGCCGCTCGGCCTTGCTCGTACCAGTGCAGCCCGTAATCATGCGCTTGCCCGACGATGAGATCGATCAGTCCGTCGCCGTTCACGTCATGGCCGAGAACCGGCACGCTTGCGCTGCCGAGCGAGAACTCGGGGTGGAACGTCCACAGCTCGCCGCTGAACGGATCTTCAGGCTGCTCCAGCCATCCATGGCTCAGAATAATGTCCAGCCGGCCATTGCCGGTCACATCGACGAGGCCCATGCCATGTCCGCTAGGGCCTTCGCTTACGACGTACTTCTTGAACTCGCCCGTGCCTTTGCCGTCCGCATCCCGGACAAGCTTATAGAACGCCTGCGGCATGCCCGGCGTATTCGGGAAAATCTCAGGTACGCCGCAGCCATCGATATCGTAATACCGAATCGTCTCAATGCTGCCGCACTTGTCGATATCGAACGTCTCCCAAGCGGTCGTCGTATCGCCCGGGTTGCGCCGCCAGCGAAGCGTCTCTCCCCACCATGCGCCTGTAATCATATCGAGCCGTCCGTCGCCGTTGACATCCATCGGGTAGTCCGAGAAGTCGTCGTGATACTCCGAAATTTCCATGACATCGCTTATAAAATGTTTCTTCACATAATCCGGTCCCTCATACCAGTAAGCACCGCTCACAATATCCGGAATGCCGTCACCGTTGACGTCGAATACTGCGCAGGCTTCGTACTTGTCCTCGGACAGCTGTCTCTTCTTGAATTGCAGCACTGGATACACGCTCCGATCCGAAACTATTTAATGTTGTATTTGGCAGCCTTGCTGGATTATGCTGAGCATAACCATATGCAAGCGCTCTCTTATTCAAGAGTATGTTATGCAGGGTCAAGAGACAATAAGTGAACTTGGGCGAAAAGCTATCCATTCTTGCGGTGATGGGAGGAGGACATTTATGGCGGGTTCGAGTTCGACCATATTCCGAGGGCAGCCCACATTTATGGGGGGCAGCTCGTTCGATATGCCAGGGGGCGACAGCCGGTTTGTGCTGGAGCTGCATAAGCATGACGCGAACAGCGAGATGCTGCTGATCGAGGAAGGCGAAGGGGAGTTCGAGATTGACGGGCGGAGCTATACAGCCGGGGCGGGCTCGATGCTCTTCTATCACCGCGGCATATGGCATAAGGAGCTGTCGACGAAGCATCCTTTTCGCTGCACCTATATTGCGTTCACGGGGCTGCAGGTTGGAGAGCTGGAGCGGGATTTCTTCCTCAGCCGGGAGCGGCTGCCCATTATCCAGCTCCATGATCAGCTGCCGGTCATCCGCAAGCTGATGCGCGACGCGATCGCGGAATCGCGCAAGCTCGAGCCGGAAGCGCAAATGATCGCGAGCCACTATCTCGGTATTATTTTTGCCAAGCTGGCCCGGCTTGCGCATTATGACGATGAGGCGCGGCAGTCGCGGCTGCCGGCGAGGGAGGCGGTGTGGAAGGCGAAGCGGATTATTGAGGAGAACTATAGCGCTCCGCTGACGCTGGATACGCTTGCTGAGGAGACGTACTTGAACAAGTACCATCTCGCGCATCTGTTCAAGGAGATGGTCGGCGTAAGTCCGATCCAGTTCCTCATCTATTGCCGCATCGAGGCGGCGAAGCGATATTTGCGCACGACGGGACTTCAGGTGAAGGAGATTGCGGAGATCGTGGGCTATCAGAGCGAGCCGTCGTTTTATAACGTGTTCATGAAGGTAAGCGGCATGACGCCGAAGAAGTATAGAGAAAAGGATTATTAGCTATGGGGGGATTGTTTATGGCGTTTCACCGTACAACACGCGGCAGTTTATCGGATGAGCAGCTGATGCAATACAATCGTGACGGCTATTTGGTTCTGGAAGATTTGCTCGATGATGCGGATATGGAGCCGCCCCGGCAGGCGATGATGGAGAAAGTATCTATGATTGCCGATGAGCTGTTCGAGCATGGGCTCATTACCGACAAGCTTACGAACGAACCGTTCCACTATCGGCTTGCCAAGCTGTTCGACGGGCTGACGGATCAGCATTTCTTGCAGTTCGGACGCAGCTGGCGTGATCGGCTCGAGGGCTACTTCCATCTCCTGCGCAATCCGAAAATCCTCGATGCCGTGGAGTCTCTGGTCGGCGAGGAAATCTTCGCTAACCCCGTGTACAACACGCGCCCGAAGGTGCCGCGCGTTGCAGCCGGAGCTGTGCCGTGGCATCAAGATAAATCGTATTGGCCGGATTCGAATGCCAATCCGGTGGTCACGGTGTGGATTTCTTTTGTCGATGCGACGTTCGAGAACGGCTGCTTGCACATCAAGCCGCGCACGCAGAACACGAAGCTGCTGGAATGGCATGCGGAGAAGTTAACCGGAACCAGTTATACGGCGCTGCATGAGCACCAGCTTGGCTCGCGCAAGACGGTTGCGCTGCCGGTGAAGGCCGGAACGGCCATTCTGTTCAACGACCGATTGCTCCACATGTCGACGCCGAATAACTCGGACCATGTCCGCTGGAGCGTCGACCTCCGCTACCAGTCGACCGAGCAGGATCCGATGCCGCAGCATGGGATCGGGTTTCTGGCGAGGAGCGCGAAGTTCCCGGACCGCGTCGCGACGCTTGCGGATTGGCTGGCCGAGCGGCCGGAGCATGAAGGAGGCGGGAGCGAGCATGAGCAGCTTCAGCGAAGCAAGGATGCAAGAGGTAGCCTATCATGAGCAGCTCTACAAAACGACAGCACTGTTCGAGCCGGGAACGTGGTTAGCGAAGCCGGTGGCGGTTGTGCTGGAATTGCTCGAGGAACTGCCGACTATTATGGACGGAGTGAGAGTGCTTGATCTTGGCTGCGGCATTGGAAGGAATAGCATTCCTGTCGCACAGCGCATACAGGCAGACGGGGGCTCGGTAGTAGGTGTCGATTTGCTCCCGATTGCTACCCAGAAAATGCTGCAAAATGCTGCCCGGTATAACGTGCAAGTCGCCATACACGCTGAAGTCTCTGACGTGGAGTTTTACGAGATCGAGCCGAATGCCTATGACTATGTCATCGCCTGTTCCTGTTTGGAGCATCTGCCGAGTCGCGCAGCTTTCGAGACTGTTGTGAAAAGAATGATTGCAGGGACGAAAGAAAACGGGATTCATTGCCTGCTGCTGAGCACGGAAGTATCGGAACAAGACCATCTGACAGGAGAGACATGGCCTGGACGAATAGAGCTGAACCTGGCGACGGAGGAAGCGATTCAGCTATTAAGCGAGCTCTATCAGGAATGGGATGTTCTCATAACGAGGCATGTTCCTCAGTCTGTAGGTGAATTAAAGAACGGCAGAAAAATTGAGTTTAAGAGCAATTGGTTGACGTTTGCCGCGCGGAAGAGGCAGGAAGCCAAGCAATCGGTCAATCGGTCAATCAGACATTCCTGAAGATAAAATCATTCTAGGGGGCTGCATCCATGTCTACATCCATCGAACAACGACTGCAAGAACTGAACATTATTTTACCAAGCGCCAGCGATCCTGCGGCCAAATACGCGAATTTCGTCATCGTGAACGGCCTGATGTTCGTGTCTGGCAAAGGTCCGTCGGGCAGTCCGCGAGGCAAGCTAGGCGCTGAATATACGACGGAAGAAGGCTATCAATTCGCACGGTCGGCCGGAATCGAAGTGTTGGCTGTGCTACAGTCCGCTCTCGGCTCGCTGGATAAAGTGAAACGTGCGGTGAAAATACAAGGCTTCGTCAATGCGAGCCCTGAGTTTAAGGAGCACCACAAAGTATTGAACGGTTATTCCGATCTGCTGCTGGGCGTGTTTGGCGAGAGGGGCGCCCACGCGAGGTCGGTCCTTGGTGCGGTGTCGGTGCGGGATAATCTGCCGATTATTGTAGATTCGATATTCGAGGTGGAGGAGTAACTTGGCTCTTCTGAACACAGCAAAAACCGGCGGTTCTCAGAATCGCCGGTTTTTTGCATTGTGCATTGCTGCTATGTTGATGTGCTATAGTGGAAAAATCCATTGATTTTAAGCGAAAATCGTGATATTGAAGAGCTATCGTGGATTTTTCCAACATAGGTCGCGTCTTTCCTCATTTGAACCGTTTTATAGTGGATTTAGAGTCAATTTCATAATGAATAACCCCTTGGAATTAAAGGCTTTTTAGCATGCAAAAAAGGAGTGCCTCCCCAATTTCTCGAAGTTATGGTTACCACACCAAATAACTGAGAAAAGAAAGGAGCACTCCTATGTACTCTATTCAACAAGAAGAGCTGTTTTCCTTCGAGGATTTAATGGAATTTGAGGCAGAAGCAAAATATACAGCTATTTTATCCCATTTGCCGATTGGGACCATCCTACACGCGATCAGTGGTTCTCCTCAGCGAGGGCGTCCGGAATCGATCAATACGCGGGCCATGATCTACTC
>NZ_QTTN01000048.1 GCF_003386535.1 Paenibacillus taihuensis | reverse complement strand
CATCTGTAAGCGACAGCTTGCACCGTCTTTCCCAACTCGACCATGCAGCCAAGTTGCATATCCGGTATTAGCATTCGTTTCCGAATGTTATCCCGGTCTTACAGGCAGGTTGCCTACGTGTTACTCACCCGTCCGCCGCTAACCTTACCCGAAGGTAAGGTCCGCTCGACTTGCATGTATTAGGCACGCCGCCAGCGTTCGTCCTGAGCCAGGATCAAACTCTCCATAAAGGCGAAATGGCGGAGCCATTTGCGCCAAATGAATTCGCTTGTTAGCTCATTCAAAAAACTAGCTTGTTTTAAGACCTTTTGACAGGTCGCTCATTGTTCAGTTTTCAAGGAACAAATTGTTTCTTATTTCTCGTTCCAGTCTCGCGACCGGAATTAGAATATACCATACATCGAAACTTAATTGCAAGCTTTATTTTTGGGCTTGTTTTTCGTTTCGTCCACCGTGTTAACGTGTACGTCTCAGCGGCGGAATTAGAATATAACATGTCCCGCAACTGATGCGCAACAGGTATTATTTTACAATAAAAGAAGGAGCCAAAGCAAGTTGCTTTGGCTCCCTCGAAAACTCCCCAATCTAAGCCCAATTCTCGCAGCCCTTAAACGGCATATGTTTGCCTTCTACATACTTCGGAAACGGCAAGTATTCATTAACGCCCGGCACTGCATTACCGCGTAGTAAGAACGCTGACGGCCATTGCGGAATCGTAATTCGCGTGCTCGTCGGAATGTAACGAATCGTTAATCCGCAGCGACGCAGCGGCGAATGGTTCGGCTCGGAGCCGTGGATGACGTTCGGATGATGCACCGACACGCCCCCTGCACGAAGAATCAGATCGACTGCCTTATCCTCTTCGACTAGCGATGGATCTACTTCAGACTCCAGCACGTTCGCTGTATTCGTATTCGATTTCATCTCCTGCAGCTCCATCGACTGGGTGCCCGGAATAACACGCAGGCAGCCGTTCTCTGGCAGGGAATCGTCCACAGCAAGCCAGAGCGTCACGACATTCATCGGCTCAAGCGGCCAGTAGCTGCCGTCTTGATGCCACAGTACAGGACGACCGTCAAACGGCGGCTTACTTATATAGTGGGATGCAAACAGCGCGATGTCCGGACCGATGTACTGCTCGGCAATATCAAGCAGTCGGTCGTCGCTAATGAGGCGGACCCAGAAGGGATCATCTTTCATTAGCGTGTGGCCGAGATTCTCAGGGCGAAGATCCGGATTTTGCTTCATCAGCCAGTTTACGTGCTCTGCAGCTTCTTGGATGAGTGATTTATCGAGGACGTTCGGATATACGGCGTAACCATTGACGTCGTAGTGTGCTTTGGCCTGCTTCAATTGTTCTATGGACATGGCAGGTTCCTCCTCTAAGGGTACTCTTGCATTTCTTTATTTTAAACGCTTACATCTGAAGCTGTCCATAAGCCTATTACCGCCACATGAAGGAAATATACCTGCACGAAGGCTGTTGCCTCAATCGCAAAGGATGCCCTTGGCGTACGATAGTACATCGAATTTATCGCGGGGGTTGAGCACTATTTATGAAGGCAGTTGTCACCGGAGGCGCAGGTTTTATCGGTTCTCATCTTGTGAAGGCTTTACTGGAAGGCGGCGCCGTCGTACATGTCATTGACAATCTGTCCTCAGGCAAACGCGAGCAAGTCGCGCCAGGGGCTGTGCTGCATACCGAAGATGTCCGCTCGGCGGAAGCGAAGCGGATCATTGCCGCCGTCAAACCAGAGCTCGTCTATCACCTGGCAGCGCAAGCGGATGTGCAGCAGTCGATCCTCGCACCTTCCCTTGATGCATCCGTCAACGTAACAGGCACGATCAATATCCTTGATGCATGCAAAGAGGCCTGCGTTAACAAAATCATTTTCTCATCCACATCAGGCGTCTATGGCAATCTGGCGAAGGAGCGGATTACGGAGCGTGATCCTGCTATCCCGATCTCATTCTATGGCTTGTCCAAACTGACGGCTGAACGCTACATCCATATGTACAGCCAGCTCTACTGTCTCTCCTATACGATACTCAGGTATGGCAATGTGTACGGTCCAGGTCAGACGGCCAAAGGCGAAGGCGGCGTCATTGCGAATTTCATGGAAAGAGCCTTAGGAAACCTGCCTCTCTACATTAATGGAGATGGCGAGCAGACCCGCGATTTCATCTATGTCGGCGATGTCGTACGCGCGAACTGGGCTGCGGCAAACTACGGCGATCAAGAAACGATCCATGTGAGCACCGGCAAAAGAACGTCAGTAAACCGTATCGTGCAGCTGCTGCGCGACATGCATCCTGCAGAAATACCAATCCATTACCGACCTGCACAATCCGGCGATATCATGCACAGCTGCCTTGCGAATCAGAAAGCCATCAAGAGCCTTCGGTGGGATCCGGCAGTCAGCATCGAGCAAGGTGTAGCAGAAACGTATCGGTCGTGGTCGCAGCACCAATAGAGCAGCATCCACTTATATAGAAGAAGCCTTGAAATGCACTGCCGCATGAAGCGACTTTCATTTCAAGGCTTTTTCAGCTTTGGTTATGGGGCATAGACAGCACCTTGCAGCGAATAAGGTCCGGTAATCCGAGCCCGCTTCTCCGCTGAACGAACGGTTAAGAAATAACGTTGTGCTGGGGCTGCGCCGCCAACAATGGTATGCCGTTCCGTGGAACGTGCACGCAGAAAACAGGATTCCATATTCCAATAAAGGACTGTCCCTGTCTCGGAGCTCTCGCGAAGCATAATTTCAAGATCCACGGAATCCCATTCGAACAGCCGCTCCCAGCCGATTTCGAAGCTCAGCACGATCCGATCGCCCGGAGCCATGTTAGCTAGTCCTACTGATGCAAGCACAAATTCGTCAGGTCCGACGAGAAAGGGGGCGAAGCTGCCTGAATCCGCAACCATTTTGTCCGAAAATTTCATCGCTACCATCCCTCTTCGTTTGATTTGCTCAATCAAGGCATGCGGTCGAAGTCCTTGTCTGTAAAAATAGCGAGCACCGCGCCTTTGCTGCGAACGATCATCGTCACAGCCGTGGTGCCGTATGTGAACGTAATGCTCCAGCCCATAGAAGTACATCCATGCCGGATCACCTTCTTTGACGCCAAGCTGCGGGTTCAGCTTATAGTTCATCGTCAGCTCTATGGCGACAGATCCGTGCACATGAGCGACGTGCGCAGTCCGCCGTGCTCGCCCCCGTTCAAATGCCCTTGCTGCAAAAATATCATGCGTGTGGATGAGATCATACTCAGCTTCGCCATGATGAGCGGTCTAAGCACATCCTTCGACAGCTCCTTGTTCGTTCCCGGCATATGAACTTTGGCGTTGTCCGGACTGTTGCCCAGCATATCGACCTGATGCCCCATCGCTTCAAGCCGTTCCTTCAGCTGCAGCATATACTTCCATACGCCTCCGACATGCGGGATCGCCCAATAGGTGGCTAGTAGTATTTTCACGCTGTCTGTCCCCCTCCCCGTGCAAGTCCGAATAGTACATTTTATTGGCGTCGTATGGGAAGAGCCACGGGCAGTTCGCCCCCGGCAACGGACTATTTACCAAAATGTAATATAGGCATCTTCATAGAGGGTGTTGAATATAAATTCTTTGTGTAGTATATTTATGCATATAATCGTTTTGAGGGGGATTTCTGAATGTCTCTTACTGTAAGGAATGTCGAGGCTGCTGATACAACAAGAGTAGCTGAGCTGATGCATAAATATATCGTTGGGTTTTATAAAAATCCATGGCCGGGCGATGATAAAATCGATGAGTTGATCCAGACGCTGCTGGAAAAAGAGGAAGGTATCCAGTTCGTTGCCGAGAAGGACGGCGAGCTTGTCGGCTTCGCTACTATCTACTTCTCACACAGTACGATGAAGGCGCAGAAGATTACGGTGATGAACGATTTCTTCGTCCTCGAACCCTACCGCGACACGCAGGTGGAGTCGCTGCTGTTCCTGACATGCCAGAAGTATACGCAGGATATGGGATTCTCGCATATGACGTGGATTACGTCGACGGAGAACAAACGCGCGCAGCAGTTTTTCGATCAAGTCGGGGCTGTGCAGGGGAATTGGCTGTCATACTCCATCGTATAAATAAAAAAGAGACTTGCGGCTGAAGGAACGAACTTAGGGATAGTTCGCTCCACGGCTGTAAGTCTCTTTTTGCGTTGAGAAGTTGGGTAAAGATAAGGATTAAGGATTAAGGATTAAGGATTAAGGATTAAGGATTAAGGATTAAGGATTAAGGATTAAGGATTAAGGATTAAGGATTAAGGATTAAGGATTAAAGATTAAGGATTAAAGACTTACAAAGCTGCCGCCCGATTCTGCGGACTTCTGCTCTGCTTCAATAATATCGATCGTGCGCGCTGCGCTCTCTGGCGTACAAACCGTCGTAGGCGTGTTCGTCGCGAGTGCATTCAAGAAGGCACGGATCTCGAAATAGTACCCCATATCCTCGGACAGCTCGGCAACGAAGCTCGCGCCTTCGTTCGGATTAACGGTCACTTGGCCGTTCTCAAAAATCAGATTGCCGCCCTCGAAGTTCACCCGGTAGGTCATCGCAAAACCGAAGTCGCCGCGAAGCGTCCAGTCCGCCTGTGCGTTCAGCACCAAGCCATCCTCGTATACATAGTGGGTCGACACGATATCGTAGGCGCTGCCCGGGATAACGTTGCGTCCGATTGTCGATACCTTCTGCGGAACGCCGAACAGCCAGTTAACCATATCCGTGTCGTGGATATGCATGTCCATCAATACGCCGCCGCTAAGTTTGCCGTCGAGGTACCAAGGCTGCGGAAGACCGGAGCCGCGGAAGAAATAGCCGCCAAGCGGTTTGCCGTAGCGTCCATCTCCGATGCAGGACTTGAGGTATTCATATGCCGGCCAGAAGCGGAGGCATTGCGCAATCATCAGCTGCTTGCCCGCGCTCTTCGCCGTCTCGACCATCTTCCAGCTGTCTGCTGCGGAGCGTGCCATCGGCTTCTCGCACAGGACATGCAGGCCGCGCTCAAGCAATTGGCAAGTGAGTTCCGCATGAGCCGTCGTCGGCAATGTGATATCGACCATATCGAGCTCTTCGTTCGCCAGCATATCTTCAATGCTCGTATACAGATTAAATCCGGACAGGTCGTACGTATCTTGATTTGTCGCGATATTGCCGATTGCCGCACCGTTCTTCAGCTCTTCGATGCGCAGGTCGCAGATCGCTACGAGCTGAACCGGCTCGCCTTCCTTCATCAATCTTGTATATTGGTCAAAATGCATTCTGCCCATAAATCCGAAACCGATCAAGCCTACTTTAATCATTGGAAGTTTCGCTCCTTTATTAGATCCGGCCCAGGATGGCATCCATTGCGCGGGAAGTGTTGTAGATGATTTGCTTGCCATGATGCGTGTACGAAGGGATCATTTCGCCAATAACATAGCCGTCATAGCCGACGGTATTGAGTGCTTCGACAACCGCTGGGTAGTTCACATCGCCAGCGAGCAGGTCCACGAAGCCGTGCAGGCCGCCAGCTTGTCTGCGATAGTCTTTGAAATGCACCTTCTTGATGCGCTTACCCAGGATACGGATCCACTGCTCCGGATATCCGCTATGAAGGACGTTACCTACGTCAAAATAAGAACCTACGTAGCCGGAACCAACTGTATCAATGAATGTTCTAAGCTCAAGCGGAGAAAGGAAAAGCTTGTTCCATACGTTCTCGATGCCGATGTTCACGCCAGCCGCCTTCGCATCCGGAGCGAGAGCCGTGATGCACTCGAGGGCACGGTCATAGGCACGCTCATAGTCGACCACTTCGCTGTCTGGAATGAAGTCCACGCCGACTGCGCCTGGGATGACGAGAATCGTATCCACATTGAAGGCTGCTGCCAGCTCGAGCTGCTTGCGCGTAATGTCCATCGCCTTCGTGCGAGTCGCTTCCGATTCGCTTGTCATGGAGTAGGACCAGTAGAGACCCGTTGCCAGACCGCAAATTTCGATGTCGGCTTGCTCCAGATGCGACTTGATCTCGTGAATTTCCTGCTCCGTTGTTTCCAAGCTAAGCTCGCCAGACTCGTTCAGCGCCAGCTCGATCCCCTCGAAGCCCGCATCCTTCGCAGTGCGAATGCTCTCTGCAATCGTCATTCCTTGCGGGAACGACCAAATGTTTATCCCCTTCTTCATAAGGCTGTCATCCTCTCGATTTGTGTTTTTCCCGTTTCAGGTCTATTGGTGAACATGTATAATGTAACTAGTGATAATCCAAGTATAGATGATTAGGTGGCGAAAATATTTAGCGGATAGAGTGATAATTTGTAAGATTCCGAGATTGTTGGTGGGATGTGCAGGAAGGGACTCCGGCCGGGCAGTGATGGCCGGGGGATGAAAGTAAAAGAGAATCGCAGGATGGTGAGTTCCAGTTGATGAAGCGGCAGGTTGTGCCTTATCGTGAATGGTCGCCGAGCATTCACTATGCTCAGTATCAGCGGCTGTTGCCAGGGAAGCTCGTGCATCGGCGGCTGTATGATTATGAGCTGTTGTATGTGCGCCAAGGCGAGGCGGCTACGACGATAGATGGAGTACGTCATGCCTGGAAGGCGGGGCAGCTCGTCTACTTGCCTGCCGGGCTGTATCACCAGAATGAGGTGGTGTCGAGTCCGGATGCGGAGCTGCTTGGGATTCATTTTGATTATTTCGGCGAGCTGGAAGTGAGCTCGGACGAAGATATGGTCGTGAACGAGCTGTATCCGATGGCGGAGAAGTTCTGCATCGAGCCGATGAATGAGACGTTCCCGCCGTTGTCGGAGCAGCTGATCTACACGCCGCCGCATGTATGCGTTCAGCTGATGGAGCAGCTTGTCGAGGAGTTCACCGCCCGGCCGGCGGGGTACGAACTCGTCTGCAAAGCGCTCATGCTGAACATTCTGATGCAGCTGCAGCGGACGCGGTCGACGCTGCATGAGCGTGCAGCGGAATCGGTGCATGGTCAGCGTATTCTGGCGCTGATGAAGCAGATGGAAGCCGCGCCGGCCGAGACCTGGCCGAGCAAGCGGTTTGCGGAGTCGCTGTGCATGACGGAGGATCATGCAGCGAAGCTGTTCAAGCAAGTCGCGGGGCAGCCTCCGGGCGAGTATTTGCGAGCCCTGCGGCATCGCGAAGCGCGGCGGCTTCTCCGTGAAACGGAGCTGTCTGTGGAGGCGGTCGGGGCAGCGGTCGGCTGCCCCGACATCCATTATTTCAGCCGCCAGTTCTCGAAGCAGGAGGGGCTGTCGCCGAGCATGTACCGCAAGCTGTCGCGGGTGCTCTAGGTGGCGCGGGTCAACCTCGCAGTGGCATCAAGTAACTGGATTTCTTAAGTCGGGAGAGCGGCTATGATCTCTCGCGAGCACAATGTGGACGGTCGGTGCCGCCCCCCCAGACAGTTGCGCTGTTCTGAGAGTCGGATTTTCCTACTCCCAGAGCAAAAACGAGTTAGTATTGCTGCTGAGAGTCGTATTTTCCGATTCTCGAGTGACATTTGAGGGTTGATCCTGGTCTGTGACATTCTGAGAGTCGGATTTTCCTACTCCCAGAGTGAATTGGGGTTAGTTTTGATACTGTGAGTCGGAAATCCCGACTCTCAGTATTGTTTAGTGTCGCAGCCTACAACTGAGAGAGGGTTTACCTTCTCTTCGTGGTGAATGTGGTGGTGTTGGGCACGTGAGAGAGGCCTTTCCCTCTCTCAGAGGCGAATTAGGCGTTTTTGATCGCGTGAGAGGTCCCGCCCTCTCGCGGTGCGCGGCTTGCGGCCCGCTCTCGCCCAGCGCCCAGCACTCAGCCCGCCGCACAACAAAAAAACCCGCAAGTCATCGAAAATGACTTGCGGGCGAACATTAGCTGCCTGCTTCGCTGCTGCCGCTGTCGGCTTCGGCTTTGTTCTTCGTCCCTTTGCTTTTGTACGGCTTCGGGGCGCTCTTGAGCTTGTTGGCGCTGCGTTGCCAGCGGTTCCAACCCTTCTTGTCGGTGCCGCGGCCAGTGCCGCCTTTACCTTTTGCCATGCGTGTTCCCTACCTTCTATTCAGCGACGCCCACGTTTGCTCAAGCCACTGATCAAATCCCGTTTCCTTATCGCCCTCGTATGTATCGTAAACATCGGTTCTCATCTTCTGCAGCTTCTCTTTGAACGCTTCGTACGAGTGCCCTTCCGGCAGGCTCTTCTTGATGCGCACAAGAACCTTCTTCACGTCTTTGATCAACTCGCCGCTCTTGCGTACCGGCTGCTCCATCTCTTCGCCAAGCTCGCGCAGTGCACGATGCGCCGCTTCCTGCACTTGATAAACGGTATCACTCTTCGCCATACGCGTCAGCTGCTCTACCGCTTTCTGCCCGCCAAGTTTACCGAGCTCCTCTACTGCTGCAAGACGAGCCCGCCAGTTCGACATGCGGCTCGCTTCTCTCTTCAAATCCTCGATGCTTGGTGCACCAGTTCCTACAACTTCTTCCGTATGTTCCATATCCAATCAAGCTCCCTCGCATTTTTACGCATTCTATATAAGGCAGTATATCCTATTATGCAGCTTACAGCCCTATAGAACGCTACTACGATGTGAGCCGAAAGTCAATGCTTGTCTTGTTTGGCCAGTGCCCTAACATGTGAAGGGCGGGGGGCGAGGCGAAGGGGGGGGATGGAACCACTACCCCATCTGCTTCGCATTCGTCCGATACTGGCTCGGCGTAATGCCGTACACCTTCTTGAATTGCGTGAAGAAGTGGCTGCGGCTGGAGAAACCCGACTTCTCCATAATATCGGTGATCGTATCCTTCGACGAGACAACCAGCTGAGTCGCGTACTCAAGCCTCGCATTGTTGATATAATCCGCCACCGATACGAGCCGATGCTTCTTGAACAGCTTGCCAAGATACGCGGGCGACAGATCAACTTCCTCAGCAATCGAATCGAGCGACAACGCCGGATTCGCCAAGTCGCGCTGGATGATCTGGGTCACCGTGCCAAGCAGCTTCACATATTTGTTATCCTTCTTCGCCTCCAGCTCCATGGCAAGCGAATCGAACAGCTCGAAGAAATCCGTCAGAACCTGCCCCACGGTTTCCATCTTCTGCAGCTTCATCAAATACGCATTGAAGTTAAAGTCCACTTTCATGGCATGATTTGATTCCAGCACCTCGATCGCATAACGAATAAGCAGCAAGAGTCGGATGAACAACGAGTTCAGTGCCGTGTAACTGTATGTTGATGCACCTGCAACAATCCCGTTCAGCGCCTGCTTCGCATCCTCGAAACGTCCTCCAATAAGCGCCTCTGTCAGCTCATCATCCCGCTCCTGCGGGTATTTGATCTCGTCCGTCCGACCGCTGATCGTCTCACTGAAGACCATGCTTTCATACCCATAGATCAACCGATAATAAGACAAGTCCACCGTCTTCAAGTAATGGAAGTTCAGCTGCGTTATCGACTCGAACGGCTCGCTGCATGTGATGGATGCCGTAAAACGCAAGTAGCGATGCGTCTGCTGTTGAATTTGCTCGAGAATCTGAACCAGTCCTCGATTCCCGGAAGGTTCATGCAGCCCATGCACCTGCAGCAGAATCATCACCTGATCCTCATCCGTCTCGATGCACTCATGCGCATACGCGGGCGCCAGCAGCTCGGTCACAATATTAACGACACCGAACTTCAGCAGATCGCGGTCGCCTCGGCTGTACTTTCTGCATAACTCCGGGAAGCGGTCTATCTTGAGCAGGACAAGCAAGAAACTGCCTGCCGGATCGAGCGTAATGGCATACTTATGAAATTGGCTCTGCAGATACTCCCGCGTCAGCAGCACACGCGATTGAATGACTTTGCGCAGAAACTCCTGCTTCCGGTCGTAGAACTCGCTGCGCTTCTCCAGCTCCAGCTGGTTGTAATTTTGGATCACCATCGAAATCGGGACGAAAAGCCTGCGGGCAAAATAGAACGACAGCAGAATGCTCCCCACAATAAACAGCACGACCAACAGATACGTCTTCTCTTTCATCTTCTCTACATCTTTGACGATGAAGCGATATGGCGTAATGCTGACCAATTTCCAATCGAACGCATCGGTCGACGTGTATGTAATGAACGAATCGACGCCGTCTACATCCATGCGCAGGCTGCCGGAATGCTCCTTCGAGCCGTTGATCTGCTTAATATAGGCTTGGTCGTGCAGATCCGTCAGCAGCGGATGAACCGAATCATCCGATAGCAGCTCCCCCTTGGAATCGATGATGAAGATCCGATTGCCGCTCTCACGACTTTCACGGCTCCCACCACCCCCACCGCTCTCACCACTCAACGGTTGAATGCTCTGCTTCAGCCAATCTGCCGATATGTTCAGAATGATCGCTTCGTTCACTTTGCCGCTCGATACTTGCGAGTCGAAGAAGAGATAGGAATACACATAGATGCTTTCCGGCGCGCCAGTCGAGATGCCTGCGAGCACATTTGGAATTTTGCGAAGAACGATGCTATGGGATCGGTGGTTCTGAATGTCGTCCAGAATATCGAAGATGCCTTTGTCAGCGAAGCTCCCCCGGTCATAGGAGAACTCCGGCATGGGCACGGCATGAATGTGATCGCCATTATAGACGTAGATGGATTGCAGGAACGGATAAATATTTTTGTACGATTGCAGCTTGTTCTGGTATTTGAAGTAATCGTCGGGAGCGACGTCCGTATAGAGCAGATCTTTGATGACATCGTCAAAAAAGGCAGTCGTCGATACGGATCTCGCCGTCTGCTCGAGAACGCTTACATTTTGGCTCGTATTTTGAAGATCGGTCACTTGTTGATGGTACACTTGGCTAAGCGCGAATTTCTCGAAGTTGCGGTTCAGCAGGGAGGATTGCAGAAAGAGCAGCAGCACGGTGCTGACGAGGAAAGGAAGCAGAATCGTTAGAAAAAGCTGATACGGGTTTTTGAGGACGAATTTTCTAAACATCGCAACTCAACTCCTTCCAATCAAGCCTATCACACAACCGGAATTCTCATCAACGGATTCTCCCGTAACTAGCGGCTAAAAGACCACTTTGCGAACAAAAATCGGATTTGAGAACTACCCATTTCGCCCAAAATCGAACTCATATCCCGATTGAGAAATTGCCCCATAGCCGTCCTTCCCCTATGATCAAGACATGAATGACAGCGCAACCATCATACCGCAAAGGAGTGGGCTTGCTCGTGTTCAAACTCCCCTTCCTGTCGCCGTCGCGACATTTCAAGAAGAATCTGCAGTTAACGCTGCTGGCGCTTCCCGCGATGCTCATCATCCTCGTCTTCTCGTACGTGCCGATGGGCGGCATCTTTATCGCATTCAAGAACATTAATTACACCGATGGCATTGTCCACAGCCCCTGGGTCGGCTTCGACAACATCAAGTTCTTCTTCACCTCGAACGATGCCTGGCTCGTTATCCGCAACACACTGCTCTATAACATTGTGTTCATTGGAGTAGGAACCTTCATGTCCGTCGTCTTCGCCATCTTGCTTAATGAGGTGCTTAGCCGCAAATGGCTGAAGGCCTATCAGACCATCTTCTTCTTCCCGTACTTCTTCTCCTGGATCATCGTCGCGTACATGGCGTACTCGTTCATCGGTCCATATGGCGTCATCAGCACCTGGCTCAGCAAGCTCGGGTACGAATCCTTCGACTTCTACTCGGAAACGTGGATTTGGCCGATCCTGCTCACCCTCATTAATATTTGGAAGGGGCTCGGATATGTCAGCATTATTTTCTATGCGGGTATTCTAGGCATCTCGCAAGAGTACTTCGAAGCTGCTGAAATCGATGGTGCCTCCAAGCTTCAAGTCATTCGCAACATTACCGTACCGCTGATCATGCCGCTCATTACCATTATGACTCTGCTGTCGATCGGCAAAATCTTCTACTCCGACTTCGGCCTCTTCTTCTTCGTGCCCAGGGAGGTTGGCCAGCTGTTCCCGGTGACCCAGGTAATCGATACGTATGTGTACCGCATGCTGAAGGTATCCGGCGATATCGGCATGTCTTCGGCAGTGGGCTTATTCCAGTCGGTCATGGGCTTCATCGTCGTGCTGATCAGTAACTATGTGGTGCGGAAGATCGATGACGATAACAAACTATTCTAACCAGGAGGTGAGCGCATGACCGCCGTGCCCTTGAAGAAAAGAATCCCCCAGCTCCTCATTCATCTCGTATTCGTCCTGTTTAGTCTTGCGTGTATCGTACCGCTCATCTCCGTTCTGTCCGTCTCGTTCAGCAACGAGGTCGATATTCTGAAGAATGGCTACAGTCTCTGGCCCCGCCAGTTCGATCTCAACGCTTATACCTATGTGCTATACCGACCGCTCCAGCTGCTCGGCGCCTTCAAAGTTTCCATCATCGTCAGCGTCGTCGGTACGGTATGCGCTGTCCTATTCATGGCCGGCATCGCTTACGCCCTATCCCGCCATGATTACAAATTCAAGAACAGCCTCAGCTTCTACGTCTTCTTCACGATGCTGTTCAACGGCGGGTTAGTGCCGACGTACATTCTGATCAGCAACTATCTCCATCTGAAGAACACGATTTGGGTGCTCATCCTGCCGTACTTGGCGGTACCTTGGTTTATTTTGCTGCTGCGGTCGTTTATGCAGAAAATTCCGTACCACATCATCGAGTCCTGCATGATCGACGGGGCGAGCGAGTTCCGGATCTTCTTCCAGATCGTGCTTCCGCTTGCCAAGCCGGGGCTCGCTACCGTTGCCCTGTTCACGATGCTGCAGTACTGGAACGACTGGTGGCTCAGCCTGCTCTATATCGAAGAGGAGCATCTCGTCCCGCTTCAATATATGCTCTATCGGATGATGAACAACATCTCGTTCCTCACAAGTTCCACGAATATGATGCCGGCTAGCATGAAGAACGTCGTATTGCCTTCAGAATCCGCGCGCATGGCTATGGCGATTCTCGCTGCTGGACCGATGCTGGCGGTATTCCCTTTCTTTCAAAAATATTTTGTGCGAGGACTTACGGTCGGTGCTGTGAAGGGATAAATGTCGGAAGTGTAAGGAAAGCAAGGACAAAGGTGCTTAAACATGGACCGGCCATCCATTTTAAGATAAGCGGGTTAAACAAAAAGGGAGGATTCACGATGCAAAGAGCAGTCCGAATGTCAAAGCTTGGCCTAGTATGTACGATCATTCTGCTCGTCTTCAGCATGCTCGCAGCAGCATGCGGCAGCAATTCCAGCAACAATAACAATAGTTCTGGGGCATCGAACAACACAGCGAAGAATGATTCAGCAGCAGCGGACAGCTCAAATACAGATACATCGGGCAACGCGGCAGCAACGGATAATTCCGGCGGGACGGCGGCGAATACGACAGCAGACCTCCCAGAGGTGAAGCTGACCTGGTATTTCCCGGGAAACTGGCCTCAGCCTGAGCAGGATAAAGTGTTCGCGGAAGTGAATAAAGTCGTCAAATCCAAGATCAATGCGACGATTGATTTCAAAGCGATTCCGTTCGGCGACTATGATCAGAAGATGCAAGTCGTTATCGCTTCCGGCGAACCGTATGACATCACGTTCACAGCGGGCTGGATCAACAACTACACCCAGAACGTAGCGAAAGGCGCTTTCCTCCCGCTTGACGATCTGCTTGCCAAGTATGCACCGCAATCCTACGCTTCCATGCCCGCTTCCTTCTGGGATGCTACGAAGATTAAAGGTCAAATCTATGGCTTCGTGAATCAGCAAATTTCTGCGCGTACGCCTGCTGTTGCAGTACCGAAGTCGCTGATCGACAAGTACGCTCTCGACATGAATGCGATCGGCGGCAAAATCGGTCCGGACACGCTGAACCTGCTCGAGCCGTTCATTCAAGCGGTCAAGAAAGACAATCCGCAGAAATATCCGGTCATCGGCATTGACCCGGACTTCTTCAACGTAGAAGCAATCGTCGGCATTAACGTGCCGGGCGTCGTCGCCTTTAATGATGATTCGCTTACGGTCGTCAACCAGTTTGAGTCGGACGGCTTCAAGAAGTTCCTTGCAACAATGCGGGACTGGAATGCCAAAGGTTATCTGAACGCAAAAGAGCGTCTGTCGAAGAAGTCCGATGATTGGGTGGATGGCAAAGCCGGCAAATTCATCTTCAACATTGGCGGCGCGTTCAAGCCAGGCGGCGCGAACCTCAGCTCTGCCCTCGGCGGCGAGCCGTACGTCGAAGTGCCTGCAGGCACTGCTCACTTAACGACAGGCGGTATTACGGCAACGATGATGGCGATCAACCGCAACTCGAAGAACCCGGAACGGGCGATGATGCTGCTCGAGCTGCTTAACACGGACAAAGATCTGTACAATCTGCTCAACTTCGGCATCAAGGACGATCATTACAAAATCGACTCCGACGGCTTGATGATTCCAGGCGATAACCAACAGGGCTATAACCCGCAGGTGCCTTGGATGTTCGCTTCGAACTTCCTCGCGAACGTGGAGAAAGGTATGCCTGCCGATGTTTGGGAGCAAACGAAGAAGGTCAACGCCGATGCGCTGCCTTCCAAGCTGCTTGGCTTCACTTTCGATGCGGAGCCGGTCAAAGGCGAGATAGCGAAAGCGACGGCGGTATGGGATGAATACTCGCGCGCGATCAACCTCGGCGTCACTTCCGAAGAGAAATACAACGAGTTCCTGTCGAAGCTGAAATCTGCCGGCGCGGAGAAGATCATCGCCGAGATGCAGAAGCAGATTAACGATTGGAAAGCCGGTAATTAGGCGAGTTGGAGGTAAGTTGAAGGTGAGTTGAAGGTAAGTTGAAGGTAAGTTAAAGGTAACAAGAAAGCTCCTGCACGAGGGACGTTCCTTCGTACGGGAGCTTCTCTTTTAGTTGATGAGATTCGCTATTAATCTTGCAACAAGAATCGATACCCGATGCCCGGCTCCGTCTCGATAAACTTCGGCCTTGTCGGGTCCTCTTCCAGCTTCTTGCGGAGATGACCGATGTAGATGCGCAGGTAGTGGCTGTCGGATTCATGATGATGCCCGCCCCACACCTGCTGCAGCAGCTGGCGCTGGGTGATGACTTTGCCAGCATTCGACGCAAGCACCTTCAGCAGGTCGTACTCAGTCGGCGTCAACTTCACCCGATTGCCGTCCAGCTCCACAAGCCGCTGCGCCAGATCGAGCTTCAAGCCGCCGAACTGCAGTATCGGCTCATTCGTCGAGCTCGCCACATGCCGCAGCGCTACGCGGATGCGGGCGAGCAGCTCGCCCATGCCGAACGGCTTCGTCACATAATCGTCCGCGCCGCTGTCGAGCGCGGCGATCTTATCATCCTCGCGCTCCTTCGCCGTCAGCACAATGATCGGCACGCGCGACCACTCGCGCACCCGCTGCAGCACCTCCATGCCGGACATGTCCGGCAGCCCCAAGTCCAGCACAATAAGATCCGGATGGACGATGCTCGCCTGATAGATGCCCGTCCCTCCGTTAGCTGCTTCATGCACCTCGAAGTGATGCGCCTGCAGCGTCACCCGAAGCAGCTTCACGATCTGCGGCTCGTCATCAATAACGAGAATGCGCGCACCGTTTCCGCCTGTCGCTGTCATACGTCCTCACTTCTCCTTTCCTCTTCCGCCGTCATGCGATCAATCGCCTCACGGTTCCCGATCGGAAGCGCGATACGAATCACTGCCCCTTTTCCGTTTCCATTGCCGTTTCCGTTCCCGCTCGCGGCCGCCGGCTGTTCCGCCGTAATCGTGCCGCCATGTGCCTCCACAATACCTTTGCATATCGCGAGCCCCAGTCCCGTTCCGGTCACATGACTCGCGCTGCTTGCGCGGTAAAACTTCTCGAAGATCCGCTCTTCCTCGCCCTTTGGAATACCCAGCCCCTCATCCGCTACCGTGATGATAACTTGCTGCGACGCCGTATCCTCTTGCACCGCAATTACGATCTCGCTGCCATCCGGCGAATACTTAATTGCATTGCTGAGCACGTTCACGAGCACCTGCTCCAGCAGCACTTCATCTCCTGCAAAATACGACGGATGCGAAGGCAGCTGAATCCGAATGCGACGGTGCTGCTGATAATTCTTCACCTGCGCCAGCACAACGCCGAGCATATCTTCGACGTCGCAGAAGCTCATGCGCAGCCGAAGCATGCCGCTCTCCAGCTTCACCATGCCGAGCAGGTTCGTCACGAGCCGGTTCATCCGCAGCGCGCCGTCCCTGATCGTAGCGAGCAGCTCCAGCCGATCGGCGGAGCTGAAGATTGGCTCCCCTTCGATGAGCCCCGTTGCGGAGCCGATAATGGTCGCCAGCGGCGTGCGCAGCTCATGCGACACCGAGTCGAGCAGCGCTGTCCGCAGCCGCTCCGACTCGGCTGTCAAATGCGCGAGCTTCGCCTCCTCCCCGAGCTTCACGCGGGCAATCGCGGTAGCCGTCAAGCCGCCGAATGCTTCGAGGAGTCTCTTGTTCTCTTGTGTGAACACCGCCGCTTCGTTCCCATTCGCGGTCTGGACAGCGAGCACGCCATAGATTCGCTCCTCCGTGCGCAAGGGCACATACAATCCCGAATATTCCCGCAGCGTGCCGGAGCCTCTGCCTGCCATCTCGCCGTGCCGGAACACCCACTTCGCGATAACCATTTCGGATTCTCCGCTGCCAAAAACCGCCTCATCACCGCTCACCGACGATGTTGCGGCCAACTGAAGCTCCTGCTCACCGGTCCCGCTTCCGTCTCCGCTTCCACTGCCGTTGCCGCTGCCGCGTGGCAAATAGATCACCACTTGCGCCGCATCCAGCGTCGCCGACACTTGCCGGCACACATTGCTCAGCAGCGTCTGCAAATCCGAGATCGCTGTCATCTGCCTGCTAAGGGTATACAGCGATGCCGTATGCGCCTCGCGCTGCCTCGCATACCGAAGCTGCAGCTTCAGCCTCGCCGCAAGCGTCGCGGTCAATGCGGCAACTGCCAAGTAAACGAAGAAGGAGAACAAGTACCGCAGATCATCCACAGAGAAGCTGAAGAATGGCGGCACGAAGAAGAAATCGAACGCCAATACACTAATCGCCGCCGTATAGAATGATGGCCCAATTCCCCAATAAACGGCGCTGAACAGCACCGGAAATAAATACAGCAACACAATATTGACCCGGTCATAACCGAGTCCCACCGCATGCAGAAGCACAGTCAGCAGCACCACGACCACCGTCACGGAAACATACGGCAGCCAAGCCCAAGGCAGTGCAGCATGCGCTCCTCGCCCTTTTCCCCGCGCTGCGTCCATTCTCATCACATCCCACTACTCGCATCTGCCATTCATTCTATTATAGCTCGCTATTCGGATCAAAATCTGCCACGATCAGCACATCCATATGACGCGTCCGCCGAATAAGCTTGTTCACGACGGAGCCTCTTGCCAATCGTTCCCACAGCGTCTGCTTCGACTGACCTATGACGAGCTGAGTCGCGCCGAGCTCATCGGCTTTCGCAGCAAGCACTTGCGCGATTTGCTTGTAGTCGCACCGTGCCTGATGCACGATAAATTTGCCGCCCAAGCGCACCGTGAGCTTCTCAAGCGCAGTAAGCCGCTGCTTCAGCTCTTCGGACAGCTCTGCTTCAACCTGAACATAGTTCACATACCAAGCCGCCTTTAACCGGTATGCCGTACGGAACCCGCGCCGAATCAGCCGCTCGGCATACGGGGTACTGTTCACGCCGATAAAGATCACTTCCTGCCGCCGCCATGGACCGCGCAGCGAGCTCGTTCGCTCGATCGACTCCAGCCGCTCGTCAACATCGTCGGCGATTTCACGCAGGGCCAGCTCACGCAGCGCAATGAGATTGCCTGTCTTGAAGAAGTTGCTCAGCGCTTGATCGACCTTCGTCATCGCATAGATTTTGCCTTCGCGCATCCGTCTTTGCAGCGCTTCCGGCGCCACGTCAATCAGCTGCACCTCATCGGCAAGCTGAAGAATATGATCCGGAACGGTCTCGCGGACCCGGATGCCCGTAATTTGTTCAACGGCATCGTTCAAGCTCTCCAGATGCTGCACATTGACTGTCGTAATGACAGATATGCCCGCTTCGAGAATTTCAAGCACATCCTCGTACCGCTTCTTGTTCTTGCTCCCCGGCACATTCGTATGCGCTAGCTCATCGACGAGCACGACCTCCGGACAGCTCCGGATGATCGCTTCCGTATCCATCTCCTCAAGCTGAACATTTTGATAGCTGATCTTCTGTCGCGAGATGAGCGGCAAGCTCCCGATCTGCTGCTGCGTTTCCTGCCGATTATGCGTCTCCAGCAGTCCAATCTTTACGTCGACGCCCTTCCCCAGCAGATCGTTTCCGTCGCGCAGCATCATATACGTCTTGCCGACGCCAGGCGCCGCGCCAATGTACACCTTGAACTTGCCGCGCCGCATATGGCCGATCCGCTCTTCCACTTCCTCCGAGCTCAGACGGCGGTACTTTTGCTTCTCCTTGGAGGCTGACAGATGAGCAGGCAGTACTCTTTCGCCGGCATGCGCGGCAGAGTCGGCAACAAGAAACAAATCCATATTCCGCGCCATGCGCAGCATCTTATTGACGACGGAGCCCTGCCACAGCTCCTGCCATCTCGTTTGTTTGGAATGGCCCATCACGATACGGGTGACATGATGCTGCAATGCATAAGCCATCAAGGTATAAGGAATCCGCCTTCGCCCTGGGAGAGGCAGCTCCTCGAACCCGCCTCCAACCTTCTCCACGAGCTTCACCATGCTTCTGCGAAAAGCAGCCTCTTCTTTCGACAGCGACCTCCGGAAATCCCGATAGGTCACGACCAAGAGTTCACCGTTCAGCCGTTTCGCAATTTGCTGCCCTCTGCGCACATAGATTGATCCGTTCCAATGGTATTGCGTCGTCACCAGGATGCGCTCTGCCGCGCCGGACGGACCGACCAGCCCAAGCTCCTCGCGATGCTCATTCAGCGATACGTTCACATCCTCCGCCACAACCCGAAGCGCCAGCTCACGCAACACGCCCAGGTTGCCGCGTTTGAACAGAGTCGCGTCCTTATTGCCGCGAAGATTGCCCTCCGCCAGCCGATTCAGAATCGCCTCCGGCGTCACATCGATGAGACGGACTTCATCCGCAAGCTCCAGCGTATCTGCTGGGAGCGTACACTCGGGCGCAAAGCCAGTCAGCTTCTGGGCAAGCTCCGTATAGCCCTCCAGTTCATAGACGTTAACGGTTGTAATGACGCTGATATGATGGGCGAGCAGAACCTGTATATCTTCCAGCCGCGTCTCAAACATGGCGTCCGGCCTGTTGCAATGCGCCAGCGCGTCCACGAGCACGACCTCCGGATTGCGCTCCAGCAGCGCATCGAGGTTGAGATCCTTCTGCTCCACGCCATCCTTCATCCAATGAATGCTCGGCACCCGCTCCAGATCGCCCAGCTGCTCTACCGTCTCCGGCCGCTGCAGCGTAGATACGGCGCAGATGACGACATCGATGCCCTGTTTCTTCAGCGTATTTCCTTCCCGAAGCATGTGATAGGTTTTCCCCGATCCGCTAACCGGACCGATGTATATCTTGAGCGTACCGCGATGAAGCTTCGATATCGATAGCAAAATCTCTTCCGGCGTCTTTCGTTTAAAGCTGTCCATGCCCACCGATCCGTCCCCCTCCCTCAAACATCACGAAAGCCACCCCCATCTAGCGGGGGCGGCTATGCTGCTGTACTGCGTTAAGGCTTCTGCACCATTTTCAGCATTTCTAAATTGATCTCAAGCACATTCACGCGCGGTTCCCCGAACACGCCGAGCTGACGGCTCTTCGTAAGGCGATCCACCAGAGCATTCAAATCCTGCTCGCTAATGCCGGACGCCTTGCTGATTCGCGGCACTTGCGCCTTCGCCCCTTCCGGCGATAGATCCGGGTCGAAGCCGGAGCCTGACACCGTAACGAGATCGGCTGGAATGTCGGTCAGACTCGGATTTTCTTTGTGCAATGCATCAATTTTCTCCTGAATCGACTTCACGTAATCTTCGCTTGCGATCATCATATTGGAGCCTGCCGAAGCAGTCGGATCATACTTGGCATTCGACGCTCTCGGATGGAACAGCTTCGGTGACGCAAAATCCTGGGCGATTAGCTCGGACCCGACAGGCTGCCCGTTCACTTCAATGAGACTTCCCTTCGCTTGCTTAGGGAACAGTACGCCGGCAGCGCCTGTCGTAACAAGCGGGTATATGAGCCCGCACAGCAGCATCAGGACAATCGATGCGCGAATAGCGGTTAGTGCTGAATTCATAGTTAATCGTTCCCCTTCCTATACAAGACTGAGCCCATGAAGTATAAGGTCAATCAATTTAATGCCTACGAACGGCACGATTACACCGCCAACACCGTATAGCAGCACATTGCGAGTAAGCAGGCTGTCAGCCGTGGATGACCGGTACTTAACGCCCTTCATCGCAATTGGGATAAGCAGCGGGATAATGATCGCGTTAAAGATCAGCGCGGACAGTATCGCCGACTTCGGTGAAGCAAGGTGCATAATGTTCATCGCATCCAGCTGCGGCATTGCAAGAATGAACATCGCCGGAATGATGGCAAAATATTTCGCGATGTCATTGGCAATCGAGAACGTCGTCAGCGCGCCGCGAGTAATGAGCAGCTGCTTGCCGATTGATACGACGGAGAGCAGTTTCGTCGGATCGGAATCAAGGTCGATCATATTCGCTGCCTCTTTCGCGGCCATTGTACCAGAGTTCATCGCCAGACCTACGTCAGCTTGCGCAAGCGCCGGTGCATCGTTCGTTCCGTCTCCTGTCATCGCTACGAGCTTGCCTTCTTGCTGCTCTTTCTTTATCGCAGCGATCTTATCTTCCGGCTTCGCTTCCGCTATGAAATCATCAACACCGGCTTCAAGCGCAATGGTTGCCGCAGTAAGCGGATTATCACCCGTACACATGATCGTCTTAATCCCCATCGCCCGAAGCTCAGCGAAACGCTCCTTCAAGCCTGGCTTAACGGTATCCTTCAAGTAAATAACGCCTACGATTCGGTTGCCAGCGGCCACCGCCAGCGGCGTGCCGCCCGCTCTTGCAATTCGGTTCGCAATCTCCTCTAGATCATTCGGAATGACACCGCCGAGCGCAGATACATATTTCTTAATCGCATCAACGGCGCCCTTGCGGATCTTCACGCCGCCAGGCAGATCAAGGCCGGACATACGCGTCTCCGCCGTAAACTCTATGATCTCTGCGGAATCATATTCTTTATTCGCCCATACTCCGCCTTGTTTATTCGCAAGCTCGACAATCGAACGGCCTTCCGGCGTCTCGTCTTTCACAGACGATTGCAGCGCAACGAACGTGATCTCCTGCTGAGTAACGCCTTTCACCGGAGTAAACTCAGCAGCCATACGGTTACCGTATGTGATTGTACCCGTCTTATCGAGGATGAGTGTATCGATATCCCCTGCTGCCTCAACTGCCTTACCTGACATCGCGAGTACGTTAAACTGCGTTACCCGGTCCATACCCGCAATACCGATCGCCGATAACAAAGCACCGATTGTTGTTGGGATCAAACAGACAAGCAGCGCAATGAGCGTTGCGATATCCAGATCCACATTCAAGTACTTCGACATCGGTACCATGGTGATAATAACGATGATGAAGATCATCGTCAGTACGGCAAGCAGCGTCGTCAGCGCAATTTCGTTCGGCGTCTTCTGCCGCTTCGCCCCTTCAACGAGCGAGATCATACGGTCCAAGAAAGATTCGCCCGGGTCGGTCATTACCTTCATGATTATATAGTCTGACGCAACTCTTGTTCCACCTGTTACAGAGGAGAAGTCGCCCCCTGCTTCCTTGATGACCGGTGCAGATTCACCCGTAATCGCGGACTCGTCGATGGATGCGAGCCCTTCAATGATTTCGCCATCCGTCGGAATGATCTCACCGGTGTCGACACGGACGATATCGCCCTTCTTCAGCTGCGTCGAAGGAACTTGCTTCATCGTGCCATCTTTCAGCAGCACCTTCGCCATCGTTTCCGACTTCGTCCGTCTCAGTGTATCGGCTTGTGCCTTACCACGGCCTTCCGCAAGCGCCTCGGCAAAGTTGCCGAATAGCACAGTGAACAACAGGATAAGGAACACCGCCACATCATAGCCGCGGCCGACATGATCCGCTCCGAACAAGTCCGGCGAGATCGATAGCAGCAATGTAATCACAGTACCAACCTCTACGATGAACATGACCGGATTTTTGATCATGACCGCAGGATTTAATTTCTTGAAAGCATCTATGACTGCCTGGGAGGCAATTTCTTTGGTTATTAATGATTTTCGAGTAGACATCGTGATCCTCCTCAATTCCTAGTGCGGCATAGCCAAATGCTCGGCAATCGGTCCGAGTGCAAGCGCCGGGAAGAACGTAAGCGCTCCGATGACGAGAATGATCATAATCAGAATGCCTGTAAAGAGCGGCGTATTCGTACGCAGCGTTCCTGTCGTTACTGGAACGACCCGCTTCACAGCCAGAGATCCCGCGATCGCAAGCATGGCAATGATTGAAATATAGCGGCCGAACAACATGACGAGTCCAATGCCGATATTATAAAAATCGGTGTTGGCATTCAGACCGGCAAACGCCGAGCCGTTATTCGCAGCACCGGACGTGAACGCATAGAGCACTTCAGACAAACCGTGCGTACCGCCATTGCTAATGGAGGAGGTCCCCGCATTCGTCGCCAGCGCAAGCGCAGTCGGCGCCAGAATAATAAACGGATGAATTAGCAGCGCAATCGCTGCCAGCTTCACTTCCTTGCCCTCTATCTTCTTGCCCAGAAACTCCGGCGTCCGTCCAACCATCAAGCCGCAAATAAAGACGGACAGAATGAGGTACAATAACCCATTGAGAAGCCCTACGCCTTTACCGCCGAATACGTTGTTCAGCATCATTTCGGCCATCGGCACGATGCTGCCTAGCGGCGTTAACGATTCATGCATATTGTTGACCGAGCCTGTTGTTGCTGCAGTCGTTACCGTTGTGAATAGAGCGGATTCCGATATGCCGAAGCGGACCTCTTTACCTTCCATATTACCGTGTACTCCTGCCGCATCCAGCGCAGCAACGCCGCGGTATTCCGACACGAAGATGACGGACAGCATGACGAGGAAGATAAGTCCCATCGCCGTGAACACTGCCCAGCCTTGTTTCTTGTTCCGGATCATCAGTCCGAACGCATAGACAAGGGAAGTCGGCAACAGCATCATGCATACAATGTGAACCATATTCGTAAGCGGCGTCGGATTCTCGAACGGATGCGCAGCGTTCGTGCCGAACCATCCGCCGCCATTCGTACCGACGTGCTTGATCGCTTCAAGTGAGCCGATAAGTCCCCGCGTAATGGTTTGCTTCGCACCTTCCAGTGTTGTGACATCAACCGCACCTTGGAACGTCTGCGGAATGCCTTGGAACACAAGGAACAACGCGACCAAGAAGCTGAGCGGCAGGAAGATCCGCGTAATGCTTCGCACAAGGTCGACGTAGAAGTTGCCGAGATTGTCTTGGCGGCCAACTAATCCGCGAATAAACGCAATGGCGAGCGCGAAGCCGGTTGCCGCCGACGTAAACATCGGGAATGTAATCGCAAGCAGCTGCGATAGATACGACAGACCATTTTCGCCTGAATAGGACTGCCAGTTTGTATTTGTAATGAAGGACGCCGCCGTGTTGAAAGCTTGCGCCGCTCCCATATTGCCAATGCCATCCGGATTCAGCGGGAGGCTTCCTTGGAGTCGGAGCACAAGATACAGCAGGAGCATCATTACAAAGTTACTTGCTAAGATCGCCCCGACGTACTTCTTCCAGCCCATCGCCTCATTTTCGCGCACGCCCATCAATCGGTATAACAGCCGTTCCCCTGGACCGAATATACGATCCAGCCATGTTTTCTCTTGCCCGAATACTTTGACCATGTAAGTGCCCACCGGCTTCACCAGCAGCATAATGATGACGAGCGTCAGGGCCACTTGAATAAATCCCATACCCATATGACATATCCTCCGCTTAACGTTTTTAAAATTTCTCTGGTTTGACTAACACAAATCCGAGATATACGAGCAGCAAAGCTGCAATGATTCCAACGACGACCATCTCGCTCTTACCCCCTTACGCTCTCTCACAGAACTTCTTGAATCCCCAGAAAATCGCAAATGCCGCAATGAACAATACAACCATCGTGACATCATTAACCATGCTTCTCCTACCCCCTTACAGATGAGAACGAGCCTATGGAATACCGTTTACTTCCAGCTTTTATATGATGCGCACTATGCTCGTTTACCATCCAGACGGACCCACGTCTTTTTCCCCCTCGCTGGCATAGCCAAATTTTAAACCGATTCGCTGTAAAAACGGGGTAAAGAAACCTGATGCGGCGTGTAAAAAAAATATAAAAATGGCGCTGCACCTCCCTCAAAACGAGACATAGGCCTCGGTATGATCGAACAAATAGGTTCTGTTCCAAGCTGCGCCGGTCTGCTCCATATGAGTCAATACCGCTTCAGCGAGACAGACGCGCGCAGCCCCCCATGTATCCTGGTGAAGATGAATGAAATCGAGTCCTTCTTGAATCGTCATTCCCTTCAATCTCTGAAACACAACTGCCCACTGGATAAAATCTCCTCGGAGCTGCGTGCTTGGGACTGCGAACTCGCTGCAACCGCACGAGCCGTTACTTGCCGTGACGCTGAGCAAGCCGCACATGCAGCTTCGATTATCAAGGTGATAGCGCGCTTCGCTAAGCTCTCTATCGAACCGGTGCAGCTCTATCGTTCTTATCTGGCAACCTTCCATTTCTGCTCCACTCTCCTATACTCGTAACGGCGTTGAACGGTACTGACACATCTTAAACCTCTTTGCTGTAAAAGCGGGGTAAAGAAGAGGGCGGCCCGCGTTAAAAGCGTATAAAAATGCCGCTGATTCCATTGTCGATCCCATTGCCTCCATATGCCTTCTTCCTTCTAGACAGCAAATGGAAATAGAGCGTATGCTAGAGAGGTACCCGTAAACTGGAAAATTTTCTGCTACTTAAGGAGTGCGACGCAATGTCTAACCGAACGAAAATAACCGTAATTGTGACAACCATTTTCGTACTGCTTGCTTCTGTCATTGCGATTTCCGTTTATCAAACGAACGATCTTCGGAGAACGATAAATAAAGTGGAAACGAACTGGATGCCGAGTATTGCGAAAATCACCATTTTGAAGGATGAATTCACGCAAATACGAGTGGATCTGCACACAATCTTGCTTACGGATAGTAAAGAAACGCAGCAGCAGTACGCGGAGCTGATCCGGAAAGAGCAGGAACAGTTCAAGACGAATTTTGAAGGCTACTCGTATTTGAACAATTCGACGAAGGAAACGGCCATCTATCAGCTTGTAGGCAAGTTCACCGACTCGTACTTCCAAACCGGACAGCTTATTATTGATGCAGTTCTGGCAGGAAAGCATGAGGACGGGCTTGCCCTACTCGCCGAGCTGTCGCCGACGCGGCAGCAAGCGGACACTGCGCTTTCGAAATGGGTCGACTACAATTTGAGCGGCACGCAGCGCGATGTCGAGAAATCGGCAAACCAACAGATGTTAAGCCAAACGACGGTCATTATGATCAGCGTGCTGGCAATCGTGATCGGTGCCGTCTTCCTGCTGGTGAACCGTTCCATTCGCCGTCGGGCGAAACGTGATCTGTCGCTGGAGAAGGAGAAAGCGCAGCAGTATCTCGATATCGTCGAGGTCATTATCGTCGCCTATGATCCGGACGGCCGGATTACACGGATTAATCGTGAAGGCTGCCGATTGCTGGGAAGCTCGGAGATAGATCTGCTTGGACTGAATTGGTTCAACAATGCGTTGTTTACGTTCGATGAGCACGAAGGCGCGATCCGGACGTCGGCCGGTGAGATACGATATATTTCCTGGAACAATACGATCGTTCGCGACGAAGCCGGGCAGATGATCGGGACACTGCGGGCGGGGATGGATATCACCGAGCGGAAGCAAGCCGAGGAAGCGCTGCATCATTATAAAGGGCATTTGGAAGTGCTTGTTGAGGAGCGGACGACGGAGCTTGAGAACAAAAACGCGATGCTTGAGGAAGCGAAGGAAGCGGCGGATACGGCGAATCGCGCGAAGAGCGAATTCCTCGCCAACATGAGCCATGAGATTCGCACGCCGATGAACGCCGTCATCGGGCTTAGCTATCTGCTTCAGCAAACAGAGTTAACGGAGCAGCAGAAGGGCTACGTGGACAATACGATCCTATCCGCAAAAAATCTCATTACACTCATTAACGATGTGCTCGATTTCTCCAAGATCGAAGCGAACAAGGTGGTCATGGAGCAAATCGTGTTCGATCTGTACGAGGTGCTGAACCAGATTTCGAATCTGATCAGCATTAAAGCGTTCGACAAGGGGCTGAAGCTGCACTTCTCGATTCACCCTGACGTGCCGCAGATGCTCATCGGCGATCCGTTCAGACTCAATCAGATCCTGCTTAACCTGTCTAATAATGCAGTTAAATTTACGGAAGAAGGCGAAGTGACGTTTGAAGTAAAGGTACAACAAAAGGACGAGCGCGGCGTTACGCTCGCCTTCGCGGTTCGGGATACAGGCATCGGCATCTCGCGCGAGCAGCAGGACAAGCTGTTCCGCCAGTTCACGCAGGCCGACATGTCGACCACGCGCAAATACGGCGGAACCGGGCTTGGCCTTGTCATCAGCAAAAACCTCGTCGAGCTGATGGGCGGCTCCATCGAGGTGCAGAGCGAGCCTGGCGAAGGCAGCTGCTTCTCGTTTACCGCGCAGTTCGGACGCAGCACCGGCGATGCGATTGCTCTCCAGGAGCAAGAGGACGTCAAGCTGAAGTACTTGCGCGTCCTGCTTATCTCGAACAATATCGAGATGCAGCAGGTGCTGAAGAAGCAGCTTGAGCAGTTCCAATGCGTCGTCGGCACTGCGGTGACCGAGGAGGATGCATTCGATAATATTGCACGCAGCGGCCGCTATGACCTTGTCATCGTCGACTGGATGCTGCAGCCTGCCGATGCCTTGCAGCTTGCCGAGCGGATCAAGATCGCATTCGCGGCGCCGCTCCAGGTCATCGTGCTGATCAGCGCATACCACGAGCCGGGCTTGCTGCAGGCCGAACAGTCGCAGGCAGTCGAGAAGGTGCTGCACTATCCCATCAGCCAGTCTCAGCTGTACAACGAGATGATCAGCCTGTTCAGGCAGCATTTTCAGACGAAGCATCAGTCGCCGCAGCATGTGAAGCAGTCGGACAAATACACCGCCCTTCGCGGTACTCGCGTGCTGCTTGTCGAAGATAACGAGATTAATCAGCTCGTAGCCAGAGAGATTTTGCGCGAGATGGGCATTCATGTTGATGTCGCGGAGAACGGACAAGAAGCGGTCGAGCTGGCGCAGCGTGATCCCTATGACGCCATTCTCATGGATCTGCAGATGCCTGTCATGGATGGGTTTGAGGCGACACAGGCGATTCGGGGTTTAGCAGCGGGCCGAGATACACCGATCATTGCGATGACCGCCGATGCCATGAAGGGCGTCAAAGAGCAAGTGCTTGATGCCGGCATGGATGCCTATATTACGAAGCCGTTCGATCCGATCCAGCTGTTTAGCATTTTGCAGCGTCTCATTCAGACGTCGAAAGTGAAGGAACCTACGCATAGTTGAAATGTATGGAAGCACCGCATCCGGAGGCATGAGCGCCTTTTGGAACTGCGGTGCTTCTTTCGTCTCACGGGACTTTTAGACTATGAACCTTAGAACTAGAAAAAGAGGATTTTGCCCCCTTCGTGTCGAATGATTAGAATACTTGTAAATGTTTGTACCGAAGGGAATTGGGAATGGTATGCCTGCAGCACGCGTAAGGCCGAAGCCTTCGAATGAGGGCGGTTTCACCTTAGTCGAAATTTTAGCCTCCCTCGTCGTCATTGCTATTGCGGGACTCGCGATGACGGCTTTTTTTGTTCATGCGCTCTCGTACGCGAAGGGCAACCAGAATAAGACTGTTATGATCAACCTCGCGCGCAATACGTTGTTCTATATGCAGAAGGAGTCCAAGTTCGATAAAGTGAAAGATTTCTTCTCCGCCCAGAATAACAAGATTGATTCGGCCGGCTGCCCTGTTGTAAGCAGCTCCTGTACCGAGTATGAGACGCTCGTAAAGGACTCGCAAACACTCGTCTACATTTTGAACCCTAAAATTAATGGTATCCAATACGATGTCACGATAAGCTATCAGGAAAAATTGCATAGTGACCTGGACTCGAATACCGACAGCGCTACTGCAGACGGGGGACGAATCGGCACCTACTTGCTCCCCATTAAGGTAGAGGTTGAAGAAGTGCTCAAGAACGATAACGGGCAGGCTGTAGATCCGTCCAAGCGAAAGCGCACGGAAGTGGAGGGATATATAACCGATGAATCGATTCGTTAATTTCTATCAGCGCCTAACTCAGCGCCTCCGCAGTAACGGAGGTGAGCGAGGCTTCACGCTAATCGAGCTTCTTGCCTCCCTCACGCTGCTATCTGTCATTATGGGTGTCATCTACTCTTCGATTACATTCGGCTTGAACACGTATCACAAAGTACGTATTCAGAACGAACTGCGCGACGAAGGCGATGTGATTATGTCCACCATCATTAGCGAGCTGTATCAGGTCGGCCCTACCCGGATATCGCAAACTGATCCCTACCATCAGTCCATGGTCCTTACTCTTCCGGAGATTCAGTCTGAGGATGGATCTGATAGCTCCTCCGTGCTAGAACCGATTCAGATCAGGGCTGTCAAGCAGGCGGATGGTACGGATAAAAACACGCTCGTTATTGGTAGCGGCGTAAACGAGCGCATAATCGAAGCACAATCTGACATTGTTGTGGACCGCACCGATCCTAGTGCCTCTTCTATCACAGTGTCCTGTATGAATAACGATGCAGCCAACGGCTGTGGCAGCGGACTCATCGAAATTAAGTTGAAGCTGCGTCAGGAGTTTGGCAATAAGAATTACGATCTTGATCTGGAGAGCAGATTCGGATTTTAAAGAAGGAGGCTGTTGATCAATGTTGCGCACCATGTGGCGGGAAGAACGAGGCTCCGCCTTGCTGCTCGTCGTATTTATGATTCTCCTCTTCGCGATGCTCGGTGTCGCTGTCCTTGGCGCTACCATTGGCGGCGCAACGCGGGCACAGAAGTCCGAGGACAATCTGCAGACCGTCCATCTGGCAGATAAAGCGCTGAGCGAAGCAGTCGCGCATATTATGGCGCAGTTCAATGACCAGTCGATCAACCCCACTCAGATCACCCAGCAAGCCGAAGATTTCGTGGGTAAGTTTAATGACTATAGCTGGCGTGATAACTCCGATCTTGATAAGGCCAAGAGCCCTGAATACCAGATCAAGAATATTTGTTTGTTAGACGTGCCGTCCGATATCTCGAAGCAAGGTCTCTACTGTGCAGACCATCAAACAGCGGATAATCCTGCAAGCGGCAATGAGACAACGTATCTAACATCACTGCGCGTTACTGCAGAAGCTGTCGTGAACGGCGTGAAACGTGACCTCACGCAAGAAGTGACGCTCGATACATTCCCGGATTTCTTGAAATATTCAATGGGCTCCGAAGGCAACGTTAATGTTAACGGTGCCCCCCTCTTCATCGGCAGCATCTATGCAGGCACACAGTTGAGTATCCGAAACGCTGCCAATTACGTTTACCATAGCAATCAGAACTTAGCAGATACGCAGTATCTTTATGTGGTACCGTCAGATAACACAACACCGATCAATGAACTGTTTGACGATAACGGAGATCCGATTGAAAGTGGCAAAATCCAAATTCAGACGGACAGCACGGTACAATATTACATAGGTGATAGTCCGACGTCTCAGGATCTTCCGCAAAACTCGCAGTCGCCGCAATTTCATGGCCTCGAGCCGCAGATCGAGTTTTCCGAGAAGAAGAAGTTCATCTCGATTGAAGTGCCCGACACGTTTGTCGATAAAGCTTTCGATGCGCTTGGCGCGGATGGGACTGTAGATTACATGCTCCGGGATGCGCTGATGCATGCCTATGACGACCATCCGATTAATCCAGCGGACGAGCTCCTTAACCTGCTGAGGGACTATTTCAGAACGATCTATTCCAATCAGAACAGGGTGCTGACGGTACCGTCGAAGCCGGCAGCCGGTGCATCTGACGAGGATGTTACCCTGTACCATCAAGCGATGAGCAAATTGAATGATAGCCTTAGTCATCTATCCGGCCCGCTTTATATAGATGGCGATCTAACGATTGGCAAGGACGGACTTAGCAAGATTTACTATGACCATGAAAAGACGGTAAATGATTGGCTAGTCGTAAATGGCGATTTAACGATCGACAATGATGATCCGAACACAACGATTCCAATCCGGGCAAATATCTTGGTCAAAGGAAACATCCATCTGGCAGGAAAGCTTGAAATGGATTCAACGATCTACTCTTTAATAGATAGTAAAACCAGCAAGAATGAAATCGCTGATGCCCAGATTCGCGGCTTGACTATTAACGGTGTAAAGCGCGAGCTTGTCATGATTGCGAACTCGCCGATTGATATTTACCGGGTCGATTCCTTCCAGAACCTCGACCCTGGCGGCTATAGCAAGGACAGCCCCAATACACTGGATGCCTTCTTCTATACGGATAAGGAGGCGGAGCTCTACGGCGTAGGCTCTCTCTTCTGGCTTCATGGCGGCTTCTTCGCTAAGGATGGGATGACGATCAACGCTGTGCTCGGCAACACGAGCCAAGTGCCGAATCAGAACACATTGCAATTCGAACCTCAGGATGAAGCGGACGGCCTCAACCTGAAGAATGCCCGCTTCGTCATTGACTATGACCGCGATATGTTCAAAACCCAGGGTGTCGGGTTGCCTCGCGTCAACAAAGTCAGAGTGCACATCGGGCAGAAGAAGCTTGTCCCTGCATCATAGCTTCTAATAAAAAATGGTGGTGCAGAATCGTCAGATTCCGCACCACCATTTTTCTTTGTTCTAGCAGCATTTCGTCAGTCTAGTACTTATCGGTATTCGTTACCGTTACCGGCACTTTAAACGTCATGCCGAGCTTCGGTTCATAAATCGTTATCGTTGCCGTACCTTTACGCTTGCCGGTAATGTCGCCAGCTTGTGTAACGGTCACGATGTTGCTGTTATCCGACGACCATTGAAGACCAGTGACGATCGAATCTCGCAGTCGTTCAGGCAGGATGATCAGCACCTTTGAATCAGCCAAATTCATCGTATCGCCTTGAAACAGCTCTGCCCTCTGTGGCGGCACAATATTGACGATATCAATCTGTTTCGTTGCTATCAGATCGACGCCTGCTGGCGTATGTATCGTCATCACAATTGTAACTGTACCGCTATCATTGGGTCCTGTCTGCAGCTTGCCAGTAGCTGGATCAATCGTGATACTCGCCGAATGGCTGCCCGAGATCGTCCATTCCGGCAAGTAGTTGAACGATGGCGCACCTGCGCTGCCGCTCCACGTTACGTTTAGATCCGTAATCGAATTACCCGCCTTCACAACCGATGTTCCACTAATTGCAGGCTTACGATCTTGAATGACGATCGGAAGATCCTTCGTCAGAGGTCCACCAGGTAATATGACTGTAACCGATACGGTTACGTTTCCTGGCGACTTCGCCTGGAGCTCGTTCGTCAGCTGTTTGCCCGTACTATCTGCCGTTACTTTTGCAATTGATGTATTAGAGGAGCTCCAGCTTACATTCTGCACAATGCTGCTGTCCGCAATAGGCGTCTGATCAAATGCCTTCAGTAAGGCAGCGGTCAGCGATATCTTATCACCAACCCCGGCCGTTTGAGCTCCGGACAGCTTCAAATCCGGATTCTCAATCTTGATCTGCTTTGTCGCATCATACGTATTCGTCACTGTTGATCCATCTATCGCAGAGACATACGTTGTTTCGACATGTACAGTAACGGTAACTGTGCCTGCCTTGAGACCAGTCAGCTTCGTCTGCAAACCGGTACTTGTACTTAGTGTTGCATCGCTCGGGTTATAGACGCTCCATTGGATGCTTTTCTCTGTTTCACGGTTCGGTTTCACGATACCTCGCTTTAAATCGATTGTCGATCCTACGCTTACAGTATCGTCGCCAATGATATTCAAGCCCGACTCCAGAACAGTCACCTTCGCGCTAGCAGACTTGCCGGTAATCGCATCTATGACTGTAATCGTTGTTTCGCCGGTCGAGGCTGCGGTTACGAAGCCGTTGCCTGCATTCGTCGTAATAATCGAAGCAACGCTAGGCTTGGACGAGGTCCAGCTGAATCTCGGCGTTGCATCTGCAGGGGTATACGTAGGGATGACCGTCGCCGTATCGTAAACCATCGCTCCTGTGCTGTCCCTCCTATTCACCAGCGTCAGGTCGTTCACGCTGATTGACAGGTTGTCCACTTTAACGATGGAATTAATCGTGTAAGAGTCATATGGCAATGTCATCGACGTCGTTTGTCCTACATCCTTGAACGCAAGGCTTGCTCGGTTAAGCGGTAATGTGCCTGTGACGGTCGGTTTCACCGTAATGCTGAAATTAATCGGCGATGCGATGTAGTTCTTCCCGTCAGCTGCGAGCGAATACGAGATCGTGTTGAAAGTGCCGCTAATTGTATAGCCGCTGTTCACATCGCCGCTCTTCGTTAGCCCGTTAGGCAACGTGCCCACAACCTCAAGACCTGCTGGAAGCGTCTCATTGAATGTGATGCCTTGAATCTTTAAGCTCGAAGCGTTCACAGAGCCGGAATTCGCAATCGGTTTTGGCGTTGCGGAATAATTCAACGATGCTGTCGTTCCCCGCTCCATCACGATCTCGCCGCCGGAACCGACAGCCCCACCTGTAATTGTACGCTGCACAGTCAGGTTCGAAGAGATCTTCTTGATTTTCACCGGAACTGTCTTTGTCGCTTTCGCGCCTGTCTTATCGGTCACGGTGATGCTAATCGTCAAATCTCCGTCACCTGTAAACGGGTTCGGGATCACTTGATTGGCTGTTGAACCGGATACCACCGTTAAAGGGTCTAGATTCTTCGTTGTAGCTCCCGAGCCATTATTGTAGGTGTAACTCGTTTGAACGGTCAGGTTGCGATCGGCAAAATCATAATCCTCCGGCATGAAGCTTAAGTTGATCGGCTGATAGCTCGGAATAAAATTATCCTGGGCTGCCGAATAGTCCACCGGATTGTACACCGTCAATAGCGGCGCATGGTTTGAACCCATGTATGCACGATACATCGTATTGACGAACAGCTTCTGTTCCCAATCTGGGAAGCCTGTGTTCGTATGCCCGGTACCGGAGTAAGTCACATTGCCCTTCGAGTACGTATAGTAATCATTCCAGCTATCGTTCGTGTCATTGCGGCTGCCGCCAGTAATGTTATACCACGGCACAACAGTCGAATCTTCTAGATCTAGCGTGAAGTACTGGTTGTGCGTCGTTGCAACCGTTGGCGTCGCATCATCCAAATTGAATGGGAACTGAGTGAGAAGCCCGTCATTCACTTTCTGGACCGAGGTTGACGTACTTGGCGCGCCGAATCCAAGATTCGTCCATGGCTCGATCTGCCCCGTCGTTTGCTGGAACTTGTTGATCCATGTATTACGATCTGTTCCGGAGCTCGAGAAAACCGTATCATGCGTGAACATAACGCTCTGCCCCGTCTTGATAAAGTTATTGACGACATCGGCGGTTGCATCCGTAATACTTGCGTTGGCATTGTACGAATCCGCAAAACCGAAGATTAACATGTCGTACGAGCCATTCAGCCCGCTCTTGTCGCTTGCGTTAAATTCGCTAAATTTCATCGTTGTAATGGTGATATTGTACTCGCCGGTAGAGCTCAAATAACTCTGAGTCAAGTTCGTGCTTTTCTTTAGACTACTCACATCCGAGTCATTGGCCATAATTTGCAGTACGCGTACATTGGTCACTTGATCGCGATAACGGAAGACGCCGGTTTCATAACTGCTCAGCTTCGACTGCTGGTCGATAATTTCAAGCTTCCAATAGAACAACCCGGAGTAGCCCTTCGGCAGCGTATAGCTGATTTCGCCTTCCTGATTCGTAACCGATGCGCTTGCCACGATCTGATTGTTACCGAAGACTGCAGCCTTATCGAGGCCCAGATATAAATTTGCTGTCAAAGTGCCTTGTCCAAAATCACTGTAATTCGGCACATTGAAGCCGAATGTAAGCCTGTCCCCTGCGTGGTACAGTGTCGACGGATTAATTAAGTACGAAGTTGGCTGATTGCTTAGTACAAGCTTCGGCCGCTGGTGGAGCAGCTCGGTATAGGTTGAGAACCTACTGTAGAGATTGTTTAAACCAGTTGCATCCAGAAAAATGACGTTATCTCGTTTAGCTGTGTAATATGGAGCAAATGTGTCATAGAGATTGCCGTGTGAGGCAACAAATTTACTGTTGACGATCGTGCCCTGATAGAGCAAGCCGCTCTTCGATGAAGAATCGCTATAGAGCAGGACAAGCTGGCCTTTGAGGATGAACTGGTTAACGATTTCCTTTGCCTTCAGCATCGTGATATCGTTCTCCAGATTCTTGGTTGCATGAGCAGCATCTCTGTTGCTGGTTGTCGTCAGCGCTACCCTGTTCGGATTGTAGTTGCCTTTCCCGATGTAAATTGCGTCATAGCTGCCGTCCAGATCGCCGCGCAGCGCTACGAACCGCTTCATGCTAACCGTGTCGATCGACACATTCGGAAGCGAGCCAAGCTCATCTTGCAAATCGGAATCGCCGCTATCCGTTATTTCAAGCAGCTTCGTGACGTCTTTGGAGAAATAGAGCTTCGTTGCATCGCTGGATTTATTCTTCGAAGCGTAAAGTTTGGATCCATTATCCTCATCGACGAAAACATATTTATCGTTCTTGTTTATAGTAGCGATCAAATAGTCATTGCTCTTCTTGAATTTCTGCAGAGAGCCAATCGTAGTCGAGGTCGCCTGGAGAGGTGACGAAGTCGAAGAAGCCGTCACATACTTCCCCGTCAATTTGGACTTAATTGAATATGTATTATCACTATTGGAAATCAGTTCGAACTGTTCTGCTGCCGTACCGCTGCTAGTCGTGCTCGCAGTCAGCACATTGCCGGATCCAACGGTCAGAAACTTATTCGTACCTGCTTTTATGGCATAGTAAACCGTGCTGTCAGCGTATGCTTTTCCCCGAAATTCAGGTATCGCGATCAATGCACAGACCATACATACAAGAACAAGCCTGACTATGAGCTTTCTCATCTTCGCGCTCACGTTATCCCCTCCAAAACTGTATAACCTATACAAAATTAACCAGTTCAAAAGTACTAGTGGAATTTTACTTCTATTATACTTCTAAACCCATTAGAAAAATAGCGTTTTATGTTAAATTTTGATCAAGCCATTCCTTTATTGTCTAATAGAGTCGGGTACGTGTATAATGAAATCACTGCCGTAAAAAGTGGCAATTTTCTTGAATTTAGCGTCTACTTCTACCATTTCCTGCATAAGAAAATAATAGGTCTATAGTCCTATTATCAAGATTTCCCTTTTTCCAACTTTTGTCTGAGGTTTAAGAGGGGATGTGACGATCATGAGCACCGTAAAGAAGAAACGGCTAGGCGATCTGCTCATAGAGAGCAGCGTCATCTCGGAAGAGCAGCTGCAGCAAGCGCTGCGTGAGCAAAGCAAGACGAAACAGAAGCTTGGTGACTTGCTCATCACCTCCGGATATATCACAGAGCAACAGCTGTTCGAGGTTCTTGAAGTCCAACTGGGCATCCCTCACGTCAGCTTGTTTAAGTATCAGATCGACCCTTCTATTACGCAAATTATTCCAGAGAGTCTAGCTCGCCGTTACCAAGCGATTCCTTTACATAAAGAAGGCGGCAAGCTGCTTGTCGCTATGGCTGATCCTCTCGACTACTTCGCAATTGAAGAACTTCGGATGTCAACGGGATTCCGGATTGAGCCTGCCATATCCAGCAAGGACGAACTCCAGCGCGCCATTGCTAGACACTACGGTCTGCAGGATTCCATGTCGCAGATTCTAGGAGAACTCCCGTCGACGGATGAAATCCGCGAGACGGAGATCACCGACGAAGACTCCCCTGTCGTACGTCTTGTCAACCAGATGATTCAGCAGGCGGTGCAGCTTCAAGTATCCGACATTCACGTCGATCCTGGCGAGACGAATGTTGCCATTCGTTACCGGCTTGACGGCGTACTCCGGACTGAACGTACCATCCCGAAGCAGATGCAGGGCTTTATTACTGCCCGCCTCAAGATTATGGCGAAGCTCAACATTGCCGAACGGCGGCTGCCTCAGGACGGCCGTTTGAAGATGCAGGTCGATTACAAGACGGTTGATATTCGTGTCTCCTCGCTGCCGACCATTCATGGGGAGAAGATCGTTCTGCGGATACTCGATCTCAGCGTCGGGGTAAAGGCGATTGACCAACTCGGTTTCAGCCGCGCTAACTATGATATTTTCAAAGAAATTATAGGCGTTCCTTACGGCATCATTCTTATTACCGGACCTACGGGAAGCGGTAAGACGACGACGCTCTACTCCGCGCTTCAGCACTTGAACAAGGAAGACACGAACATCGTCACGATCGAGGATCCGGTCGAGTATCAGCTTGAAGGCATTAATCAGGTGCATGTGAATCCGCAGATCGGCCTTACTTTTGCAGCTGGCTTGCGCTCTATTCTGAGACAAGACCCGAACATCATCATGGTCGGCGAAATCCGGGATACCGAGACGGCGGAGATTGCAATACGCGCCTCACTTACGGGTCACTTGGTACTGTCGACGCTGCATACGAATGATGCGGCAAGCTCTATAACACGATTGCGGGACATGGGTATCGCGTCCTATTTGATCGCATCATCACTCGTTGGAGTCGTTGCCCAGCGGCTTGTCAGACGGATTTGTCCGAATTGCAAAGCGGCGTACACGCCATCGGAGCAGGAAACGATCTTCCTTAGCAATCACGGAATCAAAGCGGACAAGCTGTACAAGGGAAGCGGCTGCGGAGATTGCAATCAGACCGGATACCGGGGCAGGGTAGCCATTCATGAGGTACTTGCGGTTAACGATACGATCCGGCAGCAGATCAGTCAGGATACATCGGTTCATGATTTGCGCATGGCGGCTGAGAAGCACGGATTGATCCAGCTCATGCATGACAGCCTGGACAAGGCGGCGCAAGGCATCACCTCGCTTCAGGAAGTGCTTCGCGAGACCGTATTCCACTAAACAGGGGGCAACTTAATGACTCAACCATTGGAGCAAATTACGAACCTGCTGCGGCAGGCCCATGAAAGCAAAGCATCTGACCTGCATATCTCGGTCGGTTCCCCTCCTGTTATGCGCGTACACGGCTCGCTCCAGCGCCTCGGCCAAGAAGAGGTGACGCTTGAGCGCTCCAGAGCGATGGCTGTCGCACTGCTCAGCGAAGCACAGCTTGCGCATTTCGATCAAGCCGGTGAGGTCGACTTCTCCTATGAGCTGGAAGGATACTCGCGCTACCGGATTAATGCCTTCCGCCAGCGGGGCAAAGTGAGCATCGCGATTCGTACGATTCCAACTCGCATTCCGACGCTCGAGCAGCTGCAATTGCCGAATATCATTGAGACGCTCGCGAATAAGCATCAAGGGCTCGTCCTTGTGACAGGGCCGACGGGAAGCGGCAAGTCCTCGACACTCGCAGCGATGATCGACTTCATCAACCGGACGCAGAAGAAGCATATTGTGACACTCGAGGACCCGATTGAGTTCCTCCACACGCATGCTGCCTCCGTCGTCGACCAGCGTGAAGTCGGCAACGATACGAAGAGCTTCAGCAACGGACTGCGTGCCGCGCTGCGACAAGATCCGGATGTCATTCTGGTCGGCGAGATGCGCGACCTGGAGACCATCTCCGCTGCGGTCACTGCCGCAGAGACCGGTCACTTGGTATTCGCGACGCTGCATACGACCGATGCTCCGCAGACGATTGACCGTATCATCGATGCGTTCCCATCGCATCAGCAAGGGCAAATTCGGACGCAGCTCGCGGCCGTACTGCTCGGCGTCATCTCCCAGCGACTTCTGCCGCGTCCTGGAGGCGAAGGTCGCGCATGTGCAACGGAGATCATGATTAACACGCCTGCTGTGGCGAATCTCATTCGCACCGAGAAGGTGCACCAGATCAAGAGCATCATGCAGACCGGACGTGCGCAAGGCATGCACACGCTGGACGCTTCGATTAAGGAACTTCTCCAAACTGGACGCGTAGATCGGGCTGCCGCTGCGATTTACTTGACTGAAGGTGCCGGCTAATGGCTCGGTTCGCCTATCACGTCAAGACGAGCACAGGCAAGCAGCTTCGCGGCCAGATGGCAGCCATGGACAAATCGGCAGCCATGGAGGAGCTGCGTAAGCGCGGTCTTGTCGTGCTCTCTCTGAACGAGCATCGGACGACGATGCTCTCGATGGAGATTTACATCGGCAATCCCGTTAAGATGCAGCACTTCATCGTGTACTGCCGCCAGTTCGCAACTCTCATTCGGGCAGGCGTTACGATCGTAGACGCGACTGGCATTTTGGCTCAGCAGACCGAGAGCAAGCCGCTCAAGAAGGCATTGCAGGACATCCATTCCAGCCTCCTTCGAGGCAACGCCTTCTCGCTCTCAGCCAGCGAGCATAAACGAATCTTTCCTGCCATGTTCATCAGTATGATTCGGGCAGGTGAAGAGTCCGGCGACTTGGAAGGCACGCTCGATCGGCTGGCACAGACCTTCGAGAAGCAGCACGTCACGAGGGAGAAGATCAAGTCAGCGCTCACGTACCCCGTTGTAGTCGGATTACTTGCAGTCGCCGCCGTAGTTTATTTGCTCAAAGCTGTCGTCCCGCAGTTCGTCAATATGTTTAACTCCATGCATGCACAGCTGCCTGCCATTACGAAGATGGTTATGGCTGTTAGCGGAAGCATTGAAAACCAGTGGTATCTATGGATTGTTGTTATTGCACTTATTGGGATTGGTTATTTTGCAGCAGGACGAACTAGCAAGGGGGCTTATTACATCGATTATATGAAGCTCAAGTTACCGATATCCGGCAAGCTCAAGCAGAAGGGTGTCATCGCGCAGATGTCGCGAACGTTATCTTCGCTCTATGCCAGCTCGGTACCTATGCTTCAAGCGCTCGCCATCGTCGAGGAAGTCGTCGGCAATCGCGTAGTCGGACAAGTCATCAAGAGCGCTTCCGATTCGCTTCGTCAAGGCATGCCGCTATCTGATCCGCTTAAGAAGTCGTGGGTCATCCCGCCGCTTGTAACGCAGATGATCTCGATCGGCGAGGAAACGGGCTCACTTGATCTGATGCTCGCCAAAGTCGCTGACTTCTATGAAATGGATGTTGAACAAACCGTAGACCGACTGAAGTCATTGATCGAACCACTGCTGCTCGTCTTTCTGGCAGGGATGGTGGGAACCATTGTCGCGGCTATCATGCTGCCGATGTTCAGTTTATATAGCCAATTAGGCTGACCTCTACGTTATCGCATAATAAGAGATTGCTTACAATTTAGAAGAATTTTTAGGAGGAATGCACGATGGTTAATGTAATGAAACGTATGGGCAAAAGTGAGAAAGGATTCACACTCATCGAGTTGCTGGCGGTTATCGTTATTCTAGGGGTTATTTCTGCGATTGCTATTCCGCTGATCGGTGGAGTCATCAATAAGTCCAAAACCGATTCTGACCTCGCGACAGCGAGACAAATTTACGAAGCTACACGCTTGTATGTTACAGCTGAACTCAACAGCGATTACAAGACCAAGCTTTCTACGCAGCCGACAACAGATACAGACCTCATAATTACGATTGCTGAACTACAAGCAAAAGGTTACTTGGAAAGTCCTATCTACCTTCCGAGCAATAAAGAGGCAATCACTGGCGGCCAAGTATCTTTCGACGATGCAACTGGGAAACTGTATTACGTTTCTGTTAGTACCTCTCCTTCACTCACCGCAGGAAAATATTATTTAGGTACTGATGTAATTGCTACTAACTCTAAAGCAACTGCGGCAGCTGGTCTGCACCCATAATATCAAAAACACCTCACGAGGAACCGGATTCGTTCCGGTTCCTCTCTTTTACTCTTAACGAAAGTAGTTATACACTATGACGACTGCAATCGCGATCTATTTGCTGCTGATTGGCCTCATCTGCGGCTCGTTCTTCAACGTGGTCGGATTACGCGTGCCGAAGAAGCAGTCGCTTCTTTACCCGCCTTCCACCTGCGGCAGCTGCGGTACAAGGCTGCGCAAACGCGACCTCGTTCCCGTCTTCAGCTATCTGTTTGCCAGAGGACGCTGCAGACATTGCAAGAAGCAGGTATCGCTGCTTTATCCACTTGGCGAATCCGCTACTGGTCTGCTATTCATGCTTATGTATATCCGAATCGGCTTATCGCTTGAACTCGTTGCGGCCCTGTTGTTTGTCAGCTTGTGCATCATCGTTACGGTATCCGATCTTGTCTATATGCTCATTCCGAACAACGTCCTCCTTGCTTTCCTCCCGCTCGTGCTGATCGTTAGGCTGTTTCAGCACGGAGAGCCACTCTGGCATTACGGGCTTGGCGCCCTGCTAGGAGGCGGCATTCTGCTGCTCGTGCATATCGTTTCGCGCGGACAGATGGGGCTTGGCGATGTTAAGCTTTTCGCTCTGTTCGGGCTTATCATTGGATTCAAGTCCATTATCGTCGCGCTGCTGCTCGCATGTCTCGCCGGTACTCTTATTGGCGGCCTGCTCATGCTGATTAGGCGCGTGAGGCGCAAGCAAGCTATACCTTTTGGACCTTTTCTCGCGCTAGGCTCACTGATCGCTTATTGCTATGGTGATGCCATCATTGATTGGTATTTAAACGTATTGACCTAATAATGGGAAGTGATTTGATCATGTTTCTAACTGGCTCCAAAATGATTGGCTTGACTATCGATGAGACAGGGATTCGTTATGCCAGCCTGCGCAAGAAGAAAGCCTGGACGATTGACCGTTCCGGATTTCTTGCTTTCCCGAGCGGCATTATGGTGGATGATCAGCTAACTAATGCGGACGGTATTCGCGGCGCGTTTAAAAAGTGGGTGAACAAGGAGAAGCTCGCCGGCGCAAACGTTACGCTAGCTGTCCCAACTTCACAAATCATCGTACGCAAAATGCGCATCCCTTCAACGAACACCAAGGAGCTGCGGCATCTCATCGAGCTGGAGGTCGAGACAACGCTCCACTTGCCTTTTGAGGAGCCGGTCTATGATTATTTGATCATGAGCAAGGACGAGGAAAGCACACATGTGCTTATATTCGCCGCACCTCTCAAATGGATTCGCTCTATAGTCGATTTGCTGCAGGAAGCCCGTCTTCGTGTCAAAATGATCTCCTTCCCCGCAGCTGCTCTCGCAAGATCGATATTCACGCAGCAAGCGGAAAAAACAAGCGAAACGATGGTCGTTCATCTCGGCGAGAGCACGCTTGAAATCTTTATGTTCCATGAAGGCAGTCCGATCTTCATGCGTACGATCTCGCTGCAGGAGCTTGGCGGCCATGAGCCTGGCAAGCTCAGTGAGCACCAGGTTGGCGAACTGACAGCGGAAATTTCCCGGATTCTCAACTTCTATCAGTTCGGTCTCCATGAAGGCGCATCGCAGATTACAAAAGCGATCGTCGCCGGCGCTCCCGCAGCCAAAGCGAGCCTCATCGCTGCGCTGAGCGAGGCCCAACCGGACATCGATATGAGCGATACGGCTTTCCGTGCATTTGAACCGAATCTCTTCGCTGGTCGACAAGGGGCTTACCTGCTCCCTGCCGGTCTGGCTTTACCGCAGGATTCGAGCTTCAAGATTAATCTGATGCCTCGCCGTGCGACGAGCGAGTCGAAGCGTTTTCCATCAATAATCGTCGCTGCACTTTCGGTTTGGCTGCTTCTGGCCGCGCTGTCTGGCTACTCCTACTTTAGCAATCGCGCCGAGGATGCGAATCATACCGACACCGTTCAGAGGTTGAATGATCAAATTGCCCTGCTTTCCAACCAGCTTGCTTCAAGCGCTCAGAGCGGCCAATCGAACCCGCTGGCTGAGATTGAAGCCATTAAGAACAAGCAACGGGACGTAGTCGCCATTGCACGTGAGCTGGACCAGAAGCTTCCGGCTGGAGCGGATATCCGAACGATTAGCATTACAGGGCAGGGCCAGGTCGCAATCAGTGCCGGCTTCATAAAGCTTGGCGATATATCGCGCTACTTGTTTGACCTGCATCGCATGACTTTCGCCCAAGATGCCATTCTGCAAACGATGTCCCGCAGCGAGATTATCGCTACATCTACTGGCAACGGCGGGGTCTCCGTCACGAAGCCATACTCGGCTACATTCACGGTAAAATTGAAGCCGCTGGGCTCGGAGACAGAGAAGGAGGAGGAGACAGATGGAACAGCTAAATAAGAACCGCTCTCTCGCCGTGCTTCTCATCGCCGTTCTCTTTCTCATCTTGTTTGCAGCTTATTCGTTCGTAATCAAGCCTTCTTCCGGCAGCAACTCCGACCAACAAGCAGAGATAGATCGGCTGACAGGCCAGACGGAACTGCTTAGCAAAAAGCTGGCGGAGAAGAAGGAATCAAACAAATCTTATTCCGAAGCTGGTGTGCAGAACGCACTTCCGCTCTGGGATAACACGGAGCAGCTTCTGTTAGATTTACAGTCCATTGAGCAACAAACTAGTGCTACTACGATAACTGCGACCTTTAGTCCCGATTCGGATGGGAAGCAAGCTGATGGTGAGACAGATAGCGCCTCCTTGGGGAACATTGGGCTGGATACAAGCTCTGATAATGCCACCGCTGGAAATAGCAGTTCTGCTGAGCTTGGCTCTTATGTGAAGAAGCTTGGTGTTTCCGTTGTCATTAAAGGAAGCTACACGAACGTGCTTCACTATGTAGAGAAGCTCCAGACGATGCCGCGATTGATAACCGTGGATTCCTTCGATATCGCAAAATCAAGCAGTGCAGACAAGCCGCTCTCGGCGAGTATTACATTCACCGCCTACTTTGATCCATCCTATAAGTCGCTTGTGAAGCAGATGGTTCTGCCTTACACGGAATAAACAAGAGAAAACCGCGTAACCACATGGCTGGTTACGCGGTTTTCTCTTGTTACATGCATACCTGCTTCTCCTACCTGCCATAATAAGCAAGGTTCGGCATTAAACTAACGTGGAGGCAAGAAAATCATGTCTAAACCAGATAATCGCGCTGATAATGCAGCGCATCTGCAGGAACATATCGAGAACACAGAGTCGAATTTACAGGAAACCGAAGCTTATCTTGATGAACATGCAAGCGAGCTAGGCGCTAGCGAACAGCAAAATCTCCAGGCGAAGAATGAACGCCGCAGACAAAGCCTTGCGGGTTTTGAAGAAGAGCTCGAAGACGAGTCCTGATCGAACCGATAGGAGCGCATAATTAACAGCCAGGTCGCCATTTCAGGCGGCCTGCTCTCATTTCTCCAGTTAAAGGAGTCATCCACATGATAAGTACTTCAGAAGATGATAAATCATCCTCCATGCGGCTCTTCGTCGCTGTCCCTCTTCCTGACGAGATCAAACAAGAGCTAAAGAAATGGATCAACAATCTACAACAGCTGCCTCAATTCACTTTTCGCAAATGGGTTCATCCCGAGGATTTGCACATTACACTCCAATTTCTCGGTGACACGCCAAGAGAACGAATACCGCATATCATCGAGCAATTAAGGGCATCTGTCACCGCAATAACACCCTTTCAAATTTGCATAAAATCACTCGGTACCTTCGGACGTCCAAGCTTTCCATCGGTTCTGTGGGGCTCTATAGATGGCGAGATAGAGCAGCTTCGCGGCTTACAGCAGCAGGTCATCTCTCAACTAAGCCCGCTTGGCTTCCCGCCTGAGGAGCGACCCTACTCGCCTCATCTCACTCTTGCACGTAAATACAACCGTGAAGAGCCATTCGACTCTTCAGCGCTATCGCTGCATAAAGCTCCGTATCCGACTGAACATCAGCCGCTTCAGTGGCAATCCAGCTCTATGGTGCTGTACGCCACACACATGCACCGTCAGCCCATGTACGAGGCTATATCGGTCATCTCATTTAAGTAAAAAGAGCGCAGACCTTAAGTGGACTGCGCTCTTTGTATTTAGAAACAAAAAAAGCCTTGCATCAGCAAGGATTACCATGATTAGCATTTATATGGAGCGGAAGACGGGAATCGAACCCGCGACCCTCGCCTTGGCAAGGCGATGCTCTACCGCTGAGCCACTTCCGCATATAAATGGTGCCGGCGATAGGAGTCGAACCCACGACCTACTGATTACAAGTCAGTTGCTCTACCAACTGAGCTACACCGGCACGCTATTCAGGTACTTAACACCCTGAAAACTGGATACGAACCTTTGCGAAGTTCTTTGCTTGGATGAACTTGTTTAGGATAAGCCCTCGACCGATTAGTATTCGTCAGCTCCACACATTGCTGCGCTTCCACCTCGAACCTATCAACCTGATCGTCTTTCAGGGGTCTTACTAATTGGGAAATCTCATCTTGAGGGGGGCTTCACGCTTAGATGCTTTCAGCGCTTATCCCGTCCGCACTTGGCTACCCAGCTATGCTCCTGGCGGAACAACTGGTACACCAGCGGTGCGTCCATCCCGGTCCTCTCGTACTAAGGACAGCTCCT
>NZ_QTTN01000047.1 GCF_003386535.1 Paenibacillus taihuensis | reverse complement strand
GACACCCTTGCTCTTGGCTAGTGGTTGGCAACTACAAGCCCCCACAGCGGACTTTCACCGCCTAGTTAATCGCCATGCGTGGCACACAACAAAAGGAGCCCACTGTTTGCAGGCTCCTACGAAAAAGGTTATAACTTCGCTCATATACTTTTATCTACACAAGCTGTAAGTCGCTTCTCGATATCGGCAGCAATAACCTTCAAGACTTCGTTTTCAACAAGTTCAATTAACGCTGATGGCTTCGGCATGCCAATCTTAGTAACACCGCGCTCTATATAAACGACCAACTTACAGGGGAGAAAGTATCCAACTAGTGCGTTCTCGGACAAGACTCGTTTGGCTTCCTCCGGATTGCATACCTCCAAAATATGATAAGGCATATCAAAATCGACGCCTTTCTCCCGGAGCTTCTCCTTCAAATCCAGCTCCCATAGAACGCCGAACTTCTCCGCCTTCAGGTTTTCCTTAAGGGCTTCGATCGCTTGCTCAAGTGTTTTGCTCGATTCCACCGTGTAATGAAACATTTATGAACCGCTCCCACGTTTTATTGACTGGTTCCTTATTTTGCTCATTAACTTATTTACTATACATGGATTTCATCATATAATACACAGTATACAAGTCGGTTTTAAGGGGTTTTAGTTTATGACACTCTTAAGTAAATTAACACAAGAAAAATGCCCGATCTGCAGCGAAACACTTTCCACCGATAAATCCAACTCGCTTATTTCTCATATCGTAAAATCCTGCCCAAATGAACACTACGAAAAAGAATTTATCCCAGCGTTAGAGGGATATATCGAGCATTACAAGGCAAAAAATCATTAGCCCATTGGGCTAATGATTTTTTATTAATACGCCATATGCGTTTTAGCGGCTTTTGACCAATAACTCCACCGCTTGTTTGACCAGTTTGCTCGTATCTCCACCAGCTTCTTTTTCCTCGGTAATACACTGCTCCAGGTTTACTGCAACGATGTAAGCGATCGCTTTATCCGCTGCGCTTCTGACCGCGGATAACTGGGCTACGACATCTTTACAATGTTGTTCTTCGTCCATCATCTTCAAAACTCCGCGAATTTGCCCTTCAACTCGCTTTAATCTTCGTTTTACATCATCATCGTATTGCATTGGATTACCTCCGAATCCGAATAAGGTGCGATTATTATATCATCGATCGCATTAAATAAATAAATTCACTTTTGCATCTGTGGCATCTCCCAAATATGCAGCGACACCTGCGAATTCGATGCCTTCCATTAGTTCTTCCTTTTGCAAACCGAGCAAGTCCATAGTCATCGTGCATGCCACTAATTTAACCCCCTGCTCTTTAGCCAATTCAATGAGTTCCGGGAGTGACAGCGCATTGTGTTTCTTCATGACATGCTTGATCATTTTAGATCCCATTCCGCCAAAATTCATTTTCGATAGACCCAGTTTATTGGGCCCGCGAGGCATCATTTTCGCAAACATGGTTTCCAGGAATCCTTTTTTGACCACTGCCTGTTCATCTTTACGAAGTGCGTTCAGTCCCCAGAAGGTAAAGAAAATGGTTACTTCATGGTCATATGCTGCCGCTCCATTAGCGATAATGAATGCAGCAATAGCCTTATCTAACTCTCCGCTAAACAGTACAATCGTCGTTTTTTCATTATTTTCAGTCAAGAGTTTATCGTCCTTTCTTGATTATACACATACGAGTATGGGTATTCAATCGGTATAAAAAAAAGACATTATGCTTTTCTGATCCAAAACTTATATACGCCATTTTCCTCATTGCTGCTTAATAATTCATGTCCTGTGCTTTTAGCCCAAGCCGTAAGATCATTTTTAGCGCCTTTATCTGTCGCGTGAACTTCTAATACTTGACCTGATTGAAGTTCAGCAATCGACTTTTTTGTTCTTACAATCGGCATTGGACAAGCCAAGCCTTTAGCATCCAACACTTTATCGCTATTCATTGTTCTTCCTCCTTATTTATCGTGAACTGCACAACGGTTTGGGCCGATCTCCATTTCGCGCTGTTCTTCTATATTTGGAGCTATTTTCCCCATATTGACTTGGCGAATTTCTTGGTAAGAATTCGGTTGAGGCGGCAAGTTCTCAGTTACAGTTCGGCGGAATTCGCTCTCATCTTCAATATTCAGTCCTGGATTTTCGCTATATAGGGTACCTAAGCGACCAGCTACAAGTCCGCCTATCCCAAGTTCGGTTACTTTTCCGAAATGAGCTGGAAGTACAATTAATTCTTCAGATAGTACTTTATAGCGGCTGTACAAGGTATCGCGAAGATCTCCTACCCAATCTTCCGCAAGTCCTGCCAAATCGGGACGGCCAATCGAATCGATGAAGAGAATATCTCCAGTCAAGATGTACGTATTATCGATAAGGAAGGATGTTGATCCGATGGTGTGTCCCGGTGTATAGATAGGCTGTACCTTAATGGTTTCTTGACCAACCGTAATGTCTCTACCTTCCACCAGTTTTTCATACTCAAACGTTACTTCCGTTGCATCTTTGGGCGGCAAGTGATAAGCAGCACCGTATCTCTGTGCCAATGCTCTCCCTCCGGAGATGTGATCGGCATGAAGGTGCGTGTCGATCGCGTGGATGAGCTCTACTCCTTTTTTCTGCATAAATCGCTGGTATTGATCAATCATGCGGCTTGTATCGATAAGTGCTGCTTCGCCGTTCGAGAGCACCATATATGACAAGCAGCCTTTTCCGATACGTACAAATTGATAAAGCTCACCTCCGCCGGACAGATCAGCTACCTTAACTGGCTCCAGGTATTCGCTCCACGATTTCATACCACCTTCAAGATAGGAAACGTGGTTTAAACCAGCTTCAGCGAGTTGTTCCGCGACGAAAATGGACGAACCCTCTTTTGCACATACCACTACAACCGGTTTATCGGCTGGGATTGCATCCAAAGCGGGAGCAATATCATCCAATAAATCAAAGTAAGGAATATTGATGATATCTACGCTGATCCCTTCAATTTTCCAATCACTAAAATCAGACTCATTTCGAACATCCAGGATAAACAAATCTTCTTTGTTAAGAATTATTGTTGTTAGTTCTTTTGCGGTTACTTTCTGAGTCCCCATAGCTGTCATTTTCATCCTCCTAATTTACTTCGTCCTTTTCAATTTCTCCTGTCCATACAGCCATGCCTTGAACCGCATTTATCACGTTAATAAAGCCTTTCTCCATTAACAATTGGCAAGCCATATCACTTCGGTTGCCACTACGGCAAACTACAACATAATCCTGACTAGGATCAAGCTCATAAATCCGCTCTTCAAGGTCTCCCAATGGGATAGACTTAGCTCCAGGTATCCGACAGAAAGCAAACTCAGCTGGCTCACGCACATCTACAATGTGTAACGCTTCACCTTCCGAAAGTTTTTTCCGGAGTTCCTCATTGTAAATCGTATGCGGAAATTTACGTTCTTCTTTGGTTTCTGTTGGATCCGATTTTCGGATGTAATGTCTGAATACACCGTTTTCTTCCTTCAATCCGATATATTGCTGGCCGGTGCGCTTTGCCCAGCTTTGTAGATCAGCTACAGAACCGCTGTCGGTTGCGCGTATTTCTAACACTTCACCTGTTTTCATCTCTTCCATCGCTTTCTTCGTACGAACCACCGGCAGCGGACATGCCAGACCTTCGCATTCCAATGTTCGGTTGACCTTCATAGTAGCCATTCAAATGACCTCCTAGAATAATATTGAAATCCAAATTTTGAGGACGGTAGCTGTAATTAATCCGGCCAAAATCCATTGAAGAATCTTTGTGTTGATATTTTTACTTATTTTCGCTCCAATTGGTGAAGCAATAGTGCTGGCAATGATCAGAACTAAAGATGGTAACAATAACATATGTCCACCCATTAGTTTTCCTGTTGTTGATCCAATTGAAGAAATAAATGTAATTGCGAGCGAAGAAGCAATTGCAACTCTTGTCGGGATTTTAAGTACAACAAGCATGACAGGGACCGTTATAAATGCGCCAGCTGCCCCTACAATGCCAGAAACAGTTCCGATCAATAAAGCTAAAGTAATGGCTAAAGTTTTTTTAAAGTTCACTTGGCTTAAATCTCGGACGTCATTCCCTTTTTTCGGCAGAAACATCATAACAGATGCAATCAGAGCTAAAATGGCATATACGATATTGATTATGGGACTTGGCAGTGTATTAGAAACAAAGCTTCCTAAGAAGCTTCCAGTGATTATGGGAATGCCCATGTAAAGAACTAAGGTTTTATTTACAAGTCCTCCCTTTCGGAAAACGAGCATTCCCATGAAGCTCGCGAAGAAAACTTGAACTGCACTGATTGCTGTTACTTCCTGCACGGTAAAAGCCGCAAATCCGAGAGCTGATGGAATAAAGAGCAGCAGCGGGTAGTTAATTATTGAACCGCCGATCCCCACCATACCGGAAATGAATGAGCCCAAGAAGCCTATAAAGAATATGGTCATAATCCACGCCAAATCCATGGGGCTCCTGCCTTTCTAATTTAAAATCCCACATACTATTCACATACCCCGCGGGGTATATTTTTGAGCAAAAAAAAATTCTTCCCACTATCCGATCAAAAACTTTGAATACTCCCCCTTTTTAATCTAATACGTATACCCGTATGAGTATAATAGTACTATAATAAACTTTTTCTTTTTAGTCAACACTACGCGATGAGAAAGTTATAAACTCGGAAAAACCCGGACGATCTGAAATCGCCGGGTTTCTTTACCAATGTCTGTTTGTTTGTTCACGAAATGATCTTGGCAACCAAGAAGGCGATTCCGGCCGCAACACCGCCAACGAGCGAGGTTTGAATGGCACTTTTGAGCGGTTTTGAGCCTGTGAATTTTCCTTTGACGTAACCGAATATAAACAAAGCCATTAAGGTCGCGACAACGGAGACTAATAAAGCTGAAACGGCACGATGGATGAGCATGTATGGAATTAACGGAATAACTCCACCCACAATGTAAGATAAACCGATCGTCAAGGAACTGTTCCGGGCTCTCTTGGGCTCGGGCTTTTCAAGTCCAAGCTCGAGTCTCATCATGAAGGCAACCCATAAATTCGGATCAGCGCTTATCTCATTTACCGCTTGTTCAACATTTTGCTCCTGCAGCCCCCAGCCCCGCAGAATCTCGGCTACTTCTTCCCTTTCACGTTCCGGAACTTCAATGATTTCTCGTTTTTCTCTCTCCAATTCGTTCAAATAATGCTCTCTGTCTGTTCTCGCAGCCAAATACCCTCCAAGTCCCATGGCGATCGAACCTGCTGCGATCTCAGCAAGACCGGCGATGACGACGATATTAGTGCCGGAAACGGAGCCAGAGAGTCCGGCGGCAAGTGCGAACGGAACCGTCAGCCCATCTGACATCCCGATCACGATGTCTCGAATCGCATCGGATGCTGTGAAGTGATGTTCACTATGCGTTGAATTTTCCAAATGGTTCAAATCGATTCCTCCTTACATTAGCGCGCTGGTTATCAAGTTTAGCCCAATTTGAATTTCTTTTATTTTACGCTGCTTAGGTCCTTGCTATTTATCGCTCTTGCACGGTCTGATTTGCACTATTCGCCGACTTATCAAGCAAATAAACGAGACCGCCGACTGCGAGTGCTGCCGCTGTGGCAAGAAAAGCCGAGCCTCCGGCATGCAGCCAGAGCACCGGCACCCAAAGTACGCCGAGCATTCGGTGCACAGTCCGCATCCATTTGTTCCGGATCTTATTAATAAAGTAACCGTAACCAGCCAAAGCGAGCAAAATTGCAAACCCCGCAAGACCCGAATAAATATGCTCATCGTTTATTTTTGTAAAGATGAAGTAGATGCCGTGAACCGCAACCAGGATAAACGTTCCCCAGCCAAGCAGCTTGTGGAGCGAATAAAACAGCTTTCCAGCCTGCCTTACAAGCATTGACGGCGACTTCCGCTTTTTCTTAAACCAAAACCAGGAGAAGCTTGTTGCTCCCACAAATAAAGCAATCGTCCCGAATGTCGAAAAATAACCTTCTAATGCGCCTCCTTCTCCTCTATTCGGCCGCTCCCCCCCGCCGGGAGGCATTCCACCGCTACTGCCTTGTGGAAAACGCGGGTGGAATTCACCCCTGGAAGGAGCGTAAACGTAATAGCAGACGACAAGAATTACCGCTGCGACGAGAGCAATGGCCGCAGGAATCCAAACTTTTTTGCTTTTGCTCATGGCAGTCACCTCTGTAAAGTGGATATAGGTTTCGATTTCTGTTGTGATGACGGTTTCGAGGACGATTTCGGACGGTTCGCAGTTAAGCGCTGCATCAGCAGATGAAAAACATTTCCGGCCAGCAGACCGATAAAGAGATACATTAAGCCTCCATAAAGCCCATATATGACTGATCCCGTTATTGCAGCAATTACGCCGAACACGACTTGATCCCTTATCTTGGCCGGAGATGTCGGAGGATCGGTCAGCATAAAGCAGCCGAAGAACAAGGTTGCATTAATAAACGGCGGCCGGAGCGCATCGAAGGCGTCACCTTTATGGAAATACGCCATCGCTAATGTCATTGCGAATGTGATCAAGAAGAAAGCGAATACTTGCGGATACTTATTCACGCGATTCGTTACTGCATATCCTCCGATCAGCAACAGCGGGATATACCAACCGGGAAGGTCCCCGAAAGCGCCCCACCAGCTCTGTTCAGCGTGAAAGATCGGGATAGACAAGAACAGTCCGATTGCTGCTGGATTGAATATAGCTTTTTTCTTATAAACAAGCAGATGTTTAGAAATAATCGAAAGGGCTGCCGTACATGCAATGATAAACCAAGCGGTATTCAAGCTTAATATCATAGCGACAAGCAGTCCTGTAATCGCAGCGCCGTCTGGCATTATGCGTTTCCGCTTTTTGATGAGCGCGAATAAGACGTCAACGACTATTGCCGTGCCCGCTGCGATTCCTCCATTTTCAATACCGGCCATGCTGCGCGTCGCCCAAGAAGCGATCGAGAGATAGACCACGATGGCAATAAGAATATAAGTTTTAGGCGTTTTGATCCATTGGGCCATTTTCATATTAAATCCCTCCGATCTTCTTGATTCGTGAATCTGCCGTCAGGATCAAACCTTGAAGGCCAGCGTCCTCAATCAGGGCGATCCCCTCTTCTCCACCTATCGCAAAAGCTGCGGTAGAAAACGCGTCTGCCATCATGGCGTAAGGAGCGATAACGCTGCAGCTAATCCATTCGTTTGGCGATTTCCCTGTATCGGGGCGAACGATATGGTGTTCACCTTCGACTACTTCGCTTCTTCTCTCATAGCTTCCAGAAGTACAGACTGCGGCGTCAGTTATGAGGAGCGATTGCAGGATTCCGTTTACTTTAGCCGGATTGCGGATACCGATTGTCCACTTGTCATCTTGATCGTTAGTACCGCCCGCATACAAATCGCCCCCAGCGTTCACGACGAATCCTGCGCAGCACTTAAGCTCTCGTGCGGCCAAGTCGATGGCGAAGCCTTTGGCAGTCGCACCTAAATCCAGAATGAGCGGTTTATGCAAGCATAAGGTTCGATTCGCTTCACTCAGCTCAATGTCCAGGTAAGTGGCCGAGCCATCGACATTGCTGTTCGTCCTTTCACCCGTCAAATAATGACGGTTGAACCCTTTCGACTCCAATAGCCGACCGATGGCGGGATCGAATACCCCTTCCGTCCATTCCGCCATTTCCAGTGCAAACCGGAGTGGCTCAAACAAGTAAGGGCTGATAGGAGTCGCTTCTCCAATCTTGCGGCATGCTTGCATCAACTCGCTCTCTGGGCTGAAACGGCTGCACGCCCTTTCAACATGCCGGAAGGCTTCGAATGCTTTGACGATGCAAATATCGAGTGCATCCTCCGACATTTCGTTTCCGCTGCGGGCTTCGATTTGGACCATTGTGTCCATGAATAATTTAGCTCTTTTCATCGGTGCTGCCTCAAGCTCGAAGCGCCTGATCCAGAGCATCCTGAACGGCGTCCGAGAATGCACGAGTGCTGTATGTCGCACCTGAGACGTTTTCAACATTCGCACTTTGAATTTGTAGGACCTCGTCCGGCATACCGACAACGTCGTCGATGGAATAGTGCATGGCGAAGTCACTGATCTCGACATCTGTAATTCGGTCATTTTCGATGGCAACACTCACTTGAATCGTGCCTCGGCGATTGCTTCCCATTCCGACATAGGTTCCGTCGTTATACTTTGAGGATACCTGGCTTTGGGAATCGAGCACCTGCGCCGTTCCGGATCCCGAGGTGCTGCTTGTTGCAGACGGACTACTGTAGACCGCATTGACGGGTATGTTAGACTTATCGCTCTCCGTCGCCCAATAACCAGCGGTATAGACGGCAGCAATTGCTGTCGAACATAGCACCACCCACTTTTTTTTCATTTTCGCCATCGCAAGGCCTCCGTTCGGACAAGGTTTCATAACTTCACATTGTTCAATGTAAGACTTATTATAAAATGGCAAGCTTAAAATAATTTTAAAAACCAGCCATATACAGTTAGGCACATAACCATAAAAAAGGAGGCTGATAGTTGCATGAGAATTCTCGTGGTGGAAGATGATCCATCCCTGCTCGGCATAATTCGAGGCGTATTCGAAAGCGAATCGTTTCAGACCGATACAGCGGAAACGGGCGACGACGGATATTTCATGGCGCAGCAAGCCATCTACGATCTTATTGTGCTTGATGTCATGCTTCCGGGAATGAGTGGCGTTGACATCGTTCGAAGTCTTCAAAGCAGTGGTCATTCAGTTCCAATCATCTTACTGACGGCCAAAGACGCTGTGAAAGATCGCGTGGCAGGATTAGACGCAGGCGCAGACGACTATATCACGAAGCCTTTCGCCGTAGAAGAGCTGCTCGCTCGTTCAAGAGCCGTTCTGCGACGTCGTGGCACTCTTGGAGCGGAGGGGGATCTTATTTACGGTCCCTACCGTCTTTCGCCGGCGACGCGCGAAGCTTTTATCGGTGAAACTCTACTCGCGCTCACATCAACCGAATTTGTGTTGTTGGAATTTATGGTTTGCAATCTAGACCGAATTCTTACACGCGAGCAGATTTTTGACCGAGTATGGGGATTTGAATCGAGAGCGGGCATCACGGCGGTCGATGTCTACGTCCACCATCTCCGCAAAAAGCTGGCTGCCGCTGGAGCTGAGCACTGTATACGAACAATACGGGGAATCGGGTTCATGCTGAAAGGAGAAATTGATGTTTAATAATGTCCGCGTTCGATTGGTTGTTCTGAATGCAGCTGTGCTCTTTCTCGTCCTCGTTGTGCTCAGTTCCACCCTCTATTTACACATGCGGTACAGATTGTACAAGGAAACAGATGAGGTGCTGCGTAACGCTGCCGAGCAGATCGACTCTGCTCGGGATGCGGAAGCGATTCTGAGACAGGAACATCATGTACTGGAGCAAGATGACCGAATGATATACATCTTTCGGGATGCTGAGGGTCAAATTCAAGGCCAGTCTCCCGCCGAAACTTTCACACAAGCACAGATCGCCCCTCTTCTCTACCATAAAGATAGTTCCTCATATGAAACGCTCAAAGTCGGTGGAGACCGTTATCGCGGTTTTCTCATGCCCTTTCCTCAAGCGCCTTGGGGTGAAATAGAATCGCTCACAGTTCTCACGAGTCTCGAGGACGACGATAGCACGCTCCACTCCCTGCTGCTCGACATCATCACGGGAATAGGCTCCGGCGTCCTAATTTCGATCTTCGTTGGTTTTTTCCTTGCAGGTCGAGCATGGGTTCCGATTCGAAATGCCTGGGACAAGCAGCAACGATTCGTTGCGGATGCATCCCACGAGCTCCGTACACCGGTTTCAGTCATTCGAGCACAGACCGAGCTGTTGCTCCGTTATCCATCCCATTCGATCGAGAGAGAAAGCGACAATATTGCTGTCATTCTGAAAGAAAGCACCCGCATGAGTAAACTGCTTGAAGACTTACTGACGCTAGCTAGGTCTGATTCCAATCAATTAGAACTTGAATGCTCGGTGTTCTCGTTGGATCGCGTGCTGCTGGATTTGACGAAGCAATTCAAGCTGCTTGCGGTCACCAAAGAGATCGATATCGATTTATCGCTTCAGGAGCCGCTTCCTTTTTGGGGAGACGAAAGCCGTATCCGGCAACTGCTTGTCATCCTCTTGGACAATGCGCTTAAATATACCCCTTCTAACGGAAGAATCGAGGTGTCCGGCAAGTCTTCCGCACATCACGTAACCGTTATCGTTTCGGACAGCGGCAGAGGTATACCGAAAGAAGAGCTCCCTTATCTGTTCGAGCGATTCTATCGAGGAGACAAGTCACGTTCACGAAAAGAAGGCGGTACGGGCCTTGGGCTTTCCATTGCCAAATGGATCGTCGACGCCCATGGAGGTACCATCCGTGCCGAATCCCAGACCGGCGCGGGATCGCGCTTCGAATTGCGATTTCCTCGCAAAAATAAGGCAGCCTTGTAATCCAAGGCTGCCTTTTTGCTGGTTTTAAGGAGTTGGTTTTGGATAAAAGTGTCCCGTTGCTGAAACACTCTATTCTCCGCTCACAAACTTTAATTCCATTCACAAGCTCTCGTCGTCGTGATGAGGGAAATTATCAATATCTTACGCCTTGATCGTAAGCGGCTCGATTGCCACGGCGCATACTTTGAAGCCGGGCATACGACATGTCGGATCGAGTGCCTGATTGGTAATTTTATTCACGCATTGGGAATCGCCCCAATGCATCGGCACGAATACGGTGTCCTGCCGGATGTCTGTCTTCACCTTGCCGCGAACGACAATGCTGCCGCGGCGCGAAGTGATCCGCACCAGCTCGCCATCCGAGATCCGGTAAGCCTTCGCCGTCTTCGGATGCAGCTCCACGAACGATTCCACATCACGTGCTGCCAGAGAGTGACTGCGCCGCGTCTGTACGCCGGTCAAATACTGCGACAGCACGCGGCCTGTCGTCAGATACAGCGGGTACGCCTCATCCGTCAGCTCGGCCGGCATATGATTGTCGACCGGAACAAGCTCCGCTTTGCCATCCGCATGGGCGAATCGCTGCTCGAACATCCGGCCGGTATTCGCAACGCCCTGGGACGGACAAGGCCAGTAAACCCCCTCCTCCGAGCGAAGCCGCTCATACGTAATCCCGTAATAATCGGCGATGCCGCCTTGGCTTGCGACACGCAGCTCTTCGAAGATCGCTTCGGCTCCGTCAAATTCAAAATACTGCCCGCGGCCGAGCCGGCTCGCAATATCGCACAGAATTCGCCAGTCATCACGCGACTCGCCGAGCGCCGGACGGCTCGCTTCGCGCAGCAGCACGCGTCCCTCTAAATTCGTCAGCGTCCCGGTATTCTCCATATAAGAGGTGACCGGGATGACGAGGTCTGCCAGCCGTGCCGTCTCCGACATGAACATATCTGCAACAACGAGGAAATCGAGCTTGCGCAGCCCTTCCTCGACGAAATTGGCGTTCGGATTCGATACGACCGGGTTGGAACCCATCACGAGCATGCCCCGAATCTCCTGCGCATGCACCTTCTCCATCATCTCGTACGCGGATACCCCTTTTCCAGGCAGCTCCTCCGGCTCAATCCCCCATACTTTCGCGATATACGCCCGGTCAACCGGATTCTCGATCAGCCGATAGCCCGGCAGCTGGTCGGCTTTCTGCCCGTGTTCGCGTCCGCCTTGCCCGTTGCCCTGACCGGTCACAGCGCCATACCCGGAGCCAGGTTTGCCGATCTGGCCGGTCATGAGCACCATATTGAGGAAGCTGCGCACTGCCATGTACCCATCTGTCTGCTGTTCAACACCGCGTGCGGTGAATACCATCGCGGTGCTCGACTTTCCGTACGCGATTGCAGCCTTACGGATGTTTGCAGCCGATACCCCCGTCAGCTGCGCAATCTCTTCCAGATCAAGCGTGTCAAGGTGTGCCTTCAGTTCGGCGAAGCCTCTCGTCCGATCCTGCACGAACGCTTCATCAAGCAGCCCTTCCTCAAGCAGCACCTTCTGCAACCCGTTCGCGAGCGCGGCATCCATGCCCGGCTTCACCTTCAGATGCAGATCGGCGATCCGGGTCGTTCCCGTCTCGCGCGGATCGATCGCGATGATGAAAGCGCCGTTCTCTTTCGCCCTTGTAAAATAAGGCATGAGCGTCGGCTGACACTCCGCGATGTTCGTTCCGGCGAGAATGATGCATTTGGCCAAAGGGATATCGGACAGCGGATTGGTCAGCCCCCGGTCGATGCCGAACGTCTTGTTGCCGGCCGAAGCAGCGGCCGACATGCAGAATCGTCCATTATAATCGATATATTTGCTCCGCAGCGCAACGCGTGCGAACTTGCCGAGCAAATAAGCCGATTCATTCGTCAGCGAGCCGCCGCCATACACCCCGACCGTATCGCGGCCGAATTGCTCCTGCAGCTTGGCGAACTGCTCTCCGATGAGCTCGAGCGCATGATCCCAGGAGATCGGAACGAAGCGCTCTCCTTCTCTGCGCATGGGCACTGTCAGCCGTTCCCGGTGAAGCGAATGCTGATAAGCATTCATCCCTTTAATGCAGAGCCGCCCTTCGGAAGCCTTGTTCAGCTTCGGCTCCACGGTATAGACCGGTCTTACGGCTCCGGTCTCCCAACGCTCCGTAACCACTGCCTTGCACTGAACGCTGCAGAACGGGCATTGCGTATCCATTACTTTCAATACAGGAGCAGCGCCAGTCATCTGATCCTGCTGCTGCATCATTTTCATTGCCATTTCCTCCCGATCAATAGGCAGCTGCCGGTTATTCATGTTAGATGGATCCGCTTAACACTTCAACTACAGGGCTCACATGTTCCGCGGCAGGCATATTCGCCAGCAGCCGGTCCCGAAAATCCCCATTGAAAAGTCCTTCACGGAGCGGAATAAGGCCTATGCGATCCATCCACTGCCATGCATATTCTCCATACTCCGCCTCTTCGCGGTACCACAGTGCGAAAGCGGCCGCGATGTCGATTGCCTCTTCGTCGCTGCAGCATACCCCGATCAGCTGCGGCGTCCGCAGCTCCTTGACCCGGCTGCCGCCGGCGTAGACCTCCCAGCCTGCCGGCGTACCGACAAGACCGAGGTCGGCGGTCAGCGTTCCCGCGCGATGCTTCGGACTGCCGGACACCGCCGCTGAAAATTCAGCCGGGAAGGCAAGACCTTCGAGCATCCATTCCAGCCGTGCGCCCATCTCCACCGAATCGCGCCATGCCCCCGAATCATACTTCGGAACTGCACCGGTAATGACTGTTCCAACCGGATTTCCATAACGCGATGCCGCCAGCGGCATAGCCAGCGCCGCACCGACGGCGGCAACCTGCTCGGCGGCAATTCCCTGCAGATCCAGGCCGCCCGCGCTCGTCAACTTCACATGCGGGATGCTGAAACGATCCACGACTTCGGCAATGCGTCGCAGCTGATCTGCATTCGTAAGCCCGCCATACATGCGCGGCATGATCGAACATGTGCCGTCAGCTAGCTGCGAGAACGCAAGGCTTGCGCCATTATGCCCCGAATCAGCAGCAGACGAATTCTCAGCCTTCGTCTTCCGCAAGAAAGCAGTAACTCCCATATAATACGATACCGCTGATTGACATACGTCGCAGCCGTTCTCCGTCTGCCAGCCGAGTGAACGTCTTACCGCAGCCGCATCCTTCTCGCCGCTGCCGGCAATCGCCTCGCGAAGCTCGCTGCGGCTTAGATCGGTACAAGCGCAGACCGTTACCTTCGGCGGCTCCGGCTGTTCCTCGTTCGCAAGCGTATAATCCAGAATCGAGCATACGAGCGGTTTGCAGCCGCCGCATGAACTGGACGCCTTCGCGCAGCTGCGCACTTGCTCGAACGTCTCCAGACCGTTCTCGCGGATTGCCGATACGATTGCACCCTTGCTTACGCCATTGCAGGAACAGACCGTATCTTTGTCGGACATGGCGGCGATCGCCGCCATATCCGCATCGCCGCCTGAACCCTGCGCAGCATCCTGCTCTAATATAGCCGCATCCGATTGCTGCTTAATATATCCAAGCAGCTTACCGCCTTCTGCGCTGTCCCCGAACAAGACCGCGCCGACGACTTTGCTGTCTTTGACGAATACCCGCTTGTACGTGCCTTTGATTCCATTGGACAATTTATAAGACGCATCGGTCGCGGCGTCGCGGATTTCACCGGCCGAGAATACATCGACGCCCGATACTTTCAGATGGGAAGCGAGGATCGAGCCCTCGTATCCTTCTGTCTCCATGCCGCAGATGTGCTTGGCAAGCACCTTCCCCTGCTCATATAGCGGAGAGACCATGCCGTAAACCATGCCGCGATGCTCTGCGCACTCCCCAACCGCATATACGTCCTTGATGCTCGTTTGCATATAATCGTTGACGAGGATCGCCCGATCAATCTCAAGCCCCGCTTCGGCCGCCAGTCTGACGTTCGGGCGAACGCCGACCGCGATCACCACCAGATCCACGCTTATCGTCGTGCCGTCCTTGAACAGCAATCCTTCGACCCGCTTCTTCCCGAGAATCTTCTCCGTCTGCTTGGTCAGCAGGAAATTCATCCCCTGCTTCTCCAGCTCCCTGCGCAGCATGCTCGACGCTTCGCGGTCCAGCTGACGCTCCATTAAATACTCGTTAATGTGGATGACGTCGACCTGCATGCCAAGATTGAGCAAGCCGCGCGCCGCCTCCAATCCGAGCAAGCCGCCGCCGATTACGGCAGCGCGGCGGTACGTTTTGGAAGCCTCCAGCATAGTGTTGCAGTCTTTAATATCCCGGAATGCGGTAACGCCGGGCAAGTTGGCGCCAGTCAACGGAAGCATGAACGGCAGGGAACCCGTGGCGAAGAGCAGTTTATCGTACGGGGCGGTTACCCCGCTGCTGCTGACCACCTGCTTGCGCTCGGTATCGACCCGGACAACGGGATCGCCAGCATGCAGCGTAATGCCATTGTCTTTATACCACTGCCAATCGTTGATCGTAATGTCAGCCAGCTTCGTATCTCCCTGCAGTACCTTCGACAACATAATCCGGTTGTAGTTCGGATGCGGCTCGCTGCCGAAGATCGTCACCGAGAATCCGTCCGGTGCCAGCTTCAGGATTTCCTCGACACAACGTACACCAGCCATACCGTTACCTATGACAACGAGCTTCGTTTTCCTCATTACCGATCCCCTCCACAGTCCAGACCAAAACCTTCACCCTATCGCGGCATCCCCCTCTTGCTCTCTTGCTTTACTGAAACGCGAGAGCGCTATGCCGCGCGAGTCGCCCTTTTCTCTATGGCAGGGCGTATCGTCCACGCATTGAATCCAAAGCATACAGCCGTAAAAACCAATAACAAGACGAAGCCATTTACGTACGACCCGGTCGCGTCATGAATGAATCCGAGCAGCATCGGCGGGAAGAAGCCGCCAAGGCCGCCTGCGGCGCCAACGATGCCGGTTACGGCACCCGTATCTTGCGGCGAAACCTCCGGTACCAGTTTGAACACGGCGCCATTGCCGATGCCGAGGAACATTGCGCCAGTCAGACAGCCTGCCGTGAACAGCGGGAGCCGTTCCAGCGACAAGGTCATGAGGAATGCGGCTATGGCGAAGCCGCTGAACACGACGGCCAGCACGCGGCGCGAGCCGATGCGGTCCGCCCATAAGCCGCCGAGCGGCCGGACGAGTGTCGCGACCAGGACGAACACCGCCGTCCGCAAGCCCGCTTCCGTCGCCGTAAGCGCGAATTGCTCTTTCAGAAGCGTCGGCAGGTACACACTGAACGCAACGAACCCGCCGAACGTCAAGAAGTAGAATAAGGAGAGCAGCCAAGTCGACTTCTTGCGGAGCACCGCCATGGACTGCTTGAATGATTTGACCGATGCCGGCTTAGGCTGATCTTTCCCCAGCAGCCAGAAGCCGATCGCCACCGCGCCGATCATGACCGCCAGCATGCGGAATGTTGCGCTCAATCCCATCTGCGCATGCAGGACCGGAACTCCGTAGCTTGCCGCCGCCACGCCGAGATTGCCGAGACCCGCAAGGCCAAGCACGAGACCTTGTTTCTGGGGCGGAAACCACCGGGAGACATAGGTCAGCGAGATCGCGAAGGTCGAGCCGCCCATGCCGATGAACAGCGCGCAGAGCAGCAGGACCGAATAAGACGAAGCGAAGCTGGCTGCCAAGAGCGGCACGATCAAGAACAGCATCGTTGCGGAGAATACGCGCCTGCCGCCATAGCGGTCGGCGTAGATGCCCATCGGAATGCGCATGACGGAACCGAGGAGCACCGGAGCTGCGACCAGCATGCTCGTCTGGAAACCGGTCAGGTGGTACAGCTCCTTGAACTTGACGGCAAGCGGAGAAAACAGATTCCATATGATGAAGGACGCCGCCATGGCGATCGTCGATAACAGTAACGCCTGAATCGGCCTGTTCTTAGCTGGCATGCTCATGACTCCCCCTTCTTCCTGCCCATCCATACTAGGATGCGATCGTCTGCCCTTGCGGGAGGTGAAGCCAAACATCTCCGCTCTGCCCGTCGATCTCGAGCTGATAGGTCGTTACGCAGCCTTCATCCGGCGCCTGAACGAGCCCGTTCTGAAGACTGATCTTCCAATCGTGCAGCGGACAAAATACGTGGTGATCGCACACGATGCCTTCCGAGAGCTTGCCGCCTTTGTGAGGGCAGCGGTTCTCGATTGCTTTCAGCTCGCCGCCGGTCAGCTTGAACACGGCGATCTCGAGCTCGCCGACCCGTACGACCCGCGCACGTTTCTCGGCAATATCGGTTTCTTTGCCAATGTGGATTCTATTCATCTCTCCAGGCTCCTTCACTGTGCTTATCGTGCGGACATCGATATTTCTTCGCTCATGGGCGAGAAGGTCTTCTTCAGTTCGTCCTGCTCGATAATTTCTTTCCATGGGTCCTTGGTCAAGCTGAGCGAGTGTTCGACGCGCGATACTAACGCCAGACGATCTTCCTGATTCTTGAGTGCGTCCTTTACCGTATCCAGGCCGATACGTTCCAGCCACTCGCTGGTCCGTTCATTGTATTTGCCAGTCTCGCGGTAATATTGGATGAAAGCCCCGCACCATTCCATGACCTCGTCCTCCGTCTTCACTTTGGTCAGCAGATCGCTGCCGCGCAGCTTCGTTCCGCCGTTACCGGAAATATGCAGCTCCCAGCCGCCGTCGATCGCGACGACGCCGAAGTCTTTGATCGTCGCTTCCGCGCAGTTGCGCGGGCAGCCCGAAACGGCCATTTTGAACTTAGCCGGCGTTGCCAAACGCTCGAACTTCTTCTCCATCTTGATGCCCATGCCCATCGCATCCTGCGTGCCGAAACGGCAGAAGGTTTCGCCGACGCAAGTCTTCACCGTACGCAGCGTCTTGCCGTATGCATAACCCGAAGGCATATCGAGATCGGCCCACATCTTCGGCAAGTCTTCCTTCTTCACGCCAAGCAAGTCTATCCGTTGTCCGCCCGTCATCTTCACAAGCGGCACTTCATATTTAAGCGCGACGTTAGCGATCTTCTGCAGATCCGCCGGCGTCGTCACTCCGCCATACATCCGGGGCACGACTGAATACGTGCCGTCTTTTTGAATATTGGCGTGGTTGCGTTCGTTGACGAAACGGGATTCACGCTCGTCCTCATGCTCATCCGGCCACAGCAAGCCCAAGTAATAATTGAGCGCCGGGCGGCATTTCGAGCAGCCTTCCGTATTCGACCAGCCGAGGACGTTCATCACTTCCTTCGACGCCGTCAGATGCATATTCTTGATCGCTTCGACCACTTCGTCGCGGCCAAGCGTCGTACAACCGCAAATACCTTCCTTAACCGTCTTCACGCCGTCCGCGCCAAGCACGTACGTCAAAACATCTCCCACAAGAGGTTTACAGCCGCCGCAGGAGCCGCCCGCTTTGGTGCACGCTTTAATTTCGTTAACGCTGCTGCAGCCTTTCTCGTTGACGGCATTCACGATCGCGCCTTTGGACACCCCGTTGCAGCCGCAGACGATCTCGTCGTCCGGCATCCCTGCCACCAGAGCCGCGCCGGATTTCTGAGCGCCGCCTCCGGATGCGCCGAGCAGCACTTCTTTCTCGCGTCCCGTAACGTCTTCGCCGGTGCGGATCATTTTGAACAGACTTGAGCTGTCCGAGATATCGCCGAACAAGACGGCGCCGATTACTTTGCCGTCACTAATGACGACCTTCTTGTAAACCCCGCCAAAATCATCCTGCACGCGTACCGAACGACTTCCCGGACGATCGTTGTACACGCCGGCCGAGAATACGTCGACGCCCGATACTTTCAGCTTCGTCGAGACGACCGAACCGTGATAGCCATCCGTCTCGAGTCCTGCCAGCCGCTTCGCGATTACAGCGCCTTGCTCGTACAGCGGTGCGACAAGGCCGTAAGCGACTCCCCGGTGTTCGACACATTCGCCGACGGCATATACGTTCGGGAGATTCGTCTCCAGGAAGTCGTTAACGACAATCCCTTGGTTGATGGTAATGCCTGCTTGACGCGCCAGAGCAACGTTAGGACGAATACCGACGGCCATGACGATCAGATCCGCCTCTTCTTCCGTGCCATCCGTGAATCTCAGGCCCGCTACGCGCTTCTTCCCATAAATGCGTTCCGTATTTTTGCTAAGCAAGAACTTCATGCCCTGCTGCTCCAACTCGCTGCGCAGCATCGTCGATGCCGTTTGATCCAGCTGGCGCTCCATGATGTAAGGATGCTTGTGCACGACCGTTACTTCCATATTGAGGTTAAGCAGCCCGCGCGCTGCTTCCAGTCCGAGCAAGCCCCCGCCGATAACAACCGCTTTGCGGTATATCTTCGCCGTCTCCATCATCGTCTCGCAGTCTTTGATATCCCGGAATGCGATTACGCCCGGTTTGTCAGCGCCCGGAACGGGGAGGATGAACGCGCTCGAGCCTGTCGCAATGATCAGCTCGTCGTATGGCAGCTTAAGACCGTTATCTATACCGATCTGTTTACGATCGGAATCGATTGACGTCACCGTCCGCCCCGTGTGCAGCGTAATGCGGTTCTCTTCATACCAGGACCATTCGTTAATGACGATGTCCTTCATATCTGCGTCCCCTGCCAGAACGGAGGACAGCAGGATCCGGTTATAGTTGGGATGCGGCTCACTGCCGATGATCGTAATGTCATAAAGGTTCGGCGCCAGCTTCAGCAGTTGTTCGATGCAATTCACGCCGGCCATTCCGTTTCCTACCAGTACAAGTTTCTTCTTCATGAAACACACTCCAATCCTTATCTAACATCAATACGTGAGGTTAGTGCAGAGATTCCAATTGCTTGCCAAAACAATTCGTTTTTTTGTGTTATGTTTTCTGACATATATTATTGATACTGTAACGCAGAATAGCTGTTTTGGCAATGGTTAACTAAAATTTGAAGATTCCATCCGCCGGAAGCTGATCTTTGGCGAATAATTTATCTAACATACCTTGTCATTGTTCGTTATTGATTTGAGAACAGTAACAGTCACGATCACTTAAACTCAACATCTCAGGTCTTGTTACACCGTGAGTGTCGTCGGGCACGTTTCACGGAGGTCCCCGAAGCAACCGCCTCGCAGCTGTAAGGCCGCACTTGGAGTATGACAACGAAAAAAGCCTCGGCAATTGCCGAGACCACTGGAAAGTTCATAAGGAGCAAAATAGTCGCGTCATCGTCATGGTCGCCGGTCGGTCGTCGTCGGTGGTATCGTCGTCGTTGATGAGGGAAATTAAAGTTTATTAGTGGAACATCAGTATTTACGCGACTTATTAAACTTACTTATATATGATAAACAAAGGGTAAGTTCGTTAGTGGCAAGCGAAGTAGGAAGATTCTGTACGGAAGTGTGGAAATAAAAGTTTGTTAATGGATACAAATATAAAGACCACTTTAACTTCACTGTGAACTGTTCAAGTGGTTTTTATATTTGAACCGTTAAGGGCTATGGTCCTCTTCTTTCCTGTCCTCTTACATTTGTCTATAGGTGGTCTAAATATAGCACTATTTCAGCCAACTCGGCCCCCACCAGTTCCATTTGCCAAACAATCGCATTAATGAAGGAACCAGAATCATCCTAATAACCGTTGCATCAATAAAAATTGCAGCAGCGATGCCGATCCCCAATTGTTTTACCCCGGCGACATCACCGAACGCAAACGGAAGCGTAACTGCAATCATTATGGCAGCCGCTGAATTGATGATCCTGCCGATGGAAGCCAGCCCTTCGAGAATCGCGAGACGATTATCCCTCGTCATTCGATAAGTCTCATAAATGCGCGATACCAAGAACACGCCGTAATCCATGCTGATTCCAAAAACAAGTCCGAAAATAAATACAGGAATCATGATTACGATGCTGCCTGGTTCCATTCCAAAATGACCATCAACAAAAATCAGAACTAATATCCCGAAGGCCGCCCCGAGGCTTAGAACATTCATCAAAATCGTCTTTATAGGAATAAGAATGGATCGAAAAGCTATAAGCAAGACGACAAAATTGCTTCCGAGTATAAACAAAAGCACATATTTGATGTTTTGAAAGATGTCATCAAAGACCTCCTGCTGGTATTTCGCTTCTCCCCCTAACAAATAATGAAGATCCGCTGATTCTCCTTCCTACTCTTGGATTCTAAGCCAGCTCCTGACTGTCTTTGATGATGGTTCGCCTTTTAGCGTTACTTGTATAAGCTTTTTATTCTGATTGACATAACGTTGAACAATCGGCTCTGACTTTGCTTTCAATCCTGGGTCTTGCGATAAGCGAGCAAACTGTTCAGGCGACAATCGCAATCTAGAGAAGATCGAATCCACGTTGCGTACGAGCGGGTCTTGCGCTAATTTCTGATTAAGCAGATAAGCGTTCATCCAATCCTCTTTCATCAAGCCAGATGTTTTACCTTGTGCAATGATATATACGACGGAGTGCGTTGGCGAAGCGAAATGGGTCTGAAAAGTTTCGAAGACCATACGGGATTGATAGCTTTCCGGTAAGGAAGCTGCATCGGGTATGGCAACTATCATTCTATTCAAAGGCAGGAATGCGCTCATAATGAAGAAGGAAGCCAGGATAGTCATACGGCCAGGCCGTTTCATGACGAATTGCGATACACGATACCAAAATGATTCCGCCCCTGAAGATTTGCTCTTCTCTTGTAAGTGCGGCCACAACAAGCTTTCCAAGCTGTTTGACGATTTCAAAGCCAATGCCTCGATTTGCTCCGGTCACGATTACGACTTTTTTCATACCTCTTCTCCTTTGCTATAATTTTAGTCTCTTAGACCTGCAAGTTTCATGCTCATATCCCAGAACCTTTTGTTGGTTGCTTCATCGTCAGCTCCAGGAGAGGTTTTCCGTGGCTTGCATTTCTCAAAATACTGTCCGCTTACGCCTTGCACTTCAGATGATGTCGCGAGATAAACCGGAGTTTCTGCCCCTTCTGCAGGGCTTGAGGAGATGATAGAAAACAACAATTGCATAGGGAGGGGCATTTGCTTCAGAAGCGTCGTCTTGATCAAGCCGGGATGCAGACTGTTGATCGTTACATCCGTACCTTTGAGACGTTTAGCCATCTCCTTCGCGAAAATGACCAAGCCAAGCTTAGTCGGACCGACTGCTTTGAAAGTGGAATATTTGGTTTTCTCAAGCATCAGGTCATCCAAATTCAACTTAATTCCGTAATGCTTGGAAGCTACGTTAATAATGCGCGCCCCACAGCTTTGCTTCATCAGGTCAAGAAGCAGGTGAGTGAGCAGGAAATGCGACAAATAGTTGGTGGCAAACGTCTTTTCAATCCCGTCTTCAGTCACTTCCCGCTTCGCCAGAAACACTGCTGCGTTATTGATCAACAAGTGCAGCTTGCCATACTTGGCATTGAACTGTTCAACCGCTTGTCGAACCGATTGCTGCGAAGAGAGGTCCGCGATGATTACATCCACTTTTTGGTTTCCGCTGTGTGCGATAATTTCTTTTGCGGCTTCCTCGCCTCTTTGTTTGCTTCGACAGAGTAATACGACCGTTGCTCCTCTTTTAGCCAATTCAAGCGCTGTTGCCTTCCCGATCCCAGCGTTCCCGCCTGTAATTAGACAGACTTTGTCCTTCATTGCAACATCTCCCCATGATTAAAGAATTTTCTACCCAAATCGTTATAAAGAAGAGCTCCCTGCCGCTGTTATTCAGAATTAGGGAGCTCTAGATTTGCAGGTTATTCAGCCTTATACCGTTACAGACTGCATTGTTACGTATTTAACATAGTCGGCAGCATTTTGTTTTAGTTGCTCCTCGCTTATGTGCATAACCCCATTCAAAATAAACGGTGTCATAAAGGTCGTGCCGATTAGATTGTTCGTAGCTTGAATCGGCTTCAACAATTCCTCCATCGTATAGCGGTTATATCCGGTATGCTGATAAGATTCCGCAGGACCGAACGTAGAAACTGCTACCCCCAGTTGTTTTCCGTGCATTTTGTCACCGCCTTCTCCGTAAGCCCAGCCATAAGAAAGTACGACATCGAACCATTCTTTCAGCAAAGACGGTGTACTGTACCAGTAGAACGGAAATTGCAGAATGATGCGGTCATGAGCTAAAATGAGCGATTGTTCTTTTGCAGCATCGATAGTTTTGTCTGGATAAGTTGCATATAATTGGTGAACCGTAACATTATCATGACCTTGCAGGGCTTCCATCCATGTCTTGTTAATTCTGGACTGTTCGATATTAGGGTGAGTAACGATAACTAAGGTTTTCAAATCAATCTCTCCTTTTTGTTTGTGCATTTAAAACTATTTTAATTTTTCCGCCAACATCCAATACTATGTGAACGGGAAGACTTGCAACCTTTCGAGCTGCGTATGATCATTCACCGAATACAACTTCGAAATTTTTTGCGTGATTATTCCTGTCTGTAATCACCTGCACAAGCCGCTCTGCACTCTCTTTAATTTGTTCATCCGACAACATACGTACACCGTGAAGGGCAAAATGCGGCAAATAAGTCATGTCGGTTAAATTTGCCATGCCTTGGAACGGCCTTGTATATTCTGAAATTGTAAAGACATTATAGCCTTCCTTACCATAGGCATGTTCAGGGCCGCCAGTCGAGAGCGCCAGCATAAAAGATTTACCTTTCAGCTTTTCTCCTCCGCCGTACGCCCACCCCCTCTCAAGCACTTGATCTTGCCAGAGCTTCAGCATTGCAGGTGAGCTGTACCAATAGAACGGAAATTGCATGACTATCCGATCATGTTCAAGCAGCAGTCTCTGTTCGCGTTCCACATCAATATTTAATTCAGGATAGCGGGCATATAGATCGTTAACGGTTATATCCTTCTCTTGTAAAAGCCTTTGTTTCCAAATGCTGTTGATCCTGGATTGCTCCATATGTGGATGTGCTACTAACACAAGTGTTTTCATTATTGTTATCCCTTCTTTTCGAAATACATTTGCATGCACAAACAACAATAAATAATCGAAATCACATTGTCAACATAAAAACCTTTGCTGGAAAAGATATTGATAGATATTTCAAATCCTCTCGACTTCTCGATAGGAATGCCACCGACTCTGCGATAGCGGCTCTTAGAGTTGACATTGATTCTGTGAACGGTGTAGAGTTGATTGTGCAACCATTTTGTCGAATAAAAGGAGGTGCGCAGATGTTAGAAAGCTATTTTCAAAACTGCATGTTCTTTGCATCAAATCTGCTGAATCGGGCAATTACCAAAATGGCTGAAGAGGAGTTCAAACCTACCGGCTTATCTCCGACGTATGCATTTATGATGATGGCCGTGCAGGAGCAGCCTGGCATCACCCAGAAAGAATTGGGCAAAGCGTTACATGTTACTCCTTCGACGATTACCCGTTTCATTGAAAAGTTGGCTTATAAGGGTCTTGTTATAACTCGGAGCGAAGGAAAGATGTCGCGAGTTGAGCTTACAACTTTAGGAATTGAGCGTATGGAAGTCATCAGAGAAGCATGGAAGAGTCTATTTCGCCGATATGTTGCAATTTTGGGTAAAGAAGAAGGCAGAAATATGACAAAAATGCTTTATGACTTAGGCAAACAATTAGAGGACTAAAAATAAGATCGCTTATTTAACTTTTTGGATGTGGAGCTAGTAACCGAGGGAAATAAAACATTACGCTTATAAATCTCTAGAATTCATTTTGCGTGAAATTTTTGATAAGAACAGCAGTCCTATTTTTAAGTGATCCTTATAAATCAAAGAGGTGACTTCATCAGAATTCATCTTTTGTTTATCTTTTTACAAAGTTCTTCACACAAATAGTTGCTAAAAACCACACTTTTGATTGTTTGTTGCCCCACTAACACACTTTATTTTCCTCTAACAAACTTTATTTTCCACTAACAAACTTTAATTTCCCTCATCAGTCGTTCAAACAATGTTCATCCCTGTCAAACAATTCATACGCTCGTCACAAATCATGTGAAAAAAATCACAAGTTCTGATTATAATAGAACCAGAAACTACTGTACGAAGGAAGGGATGCCCCTATGACCAGCAATGACTTTGATCCGAATGACCGAAGCCGAAGCCGCAATCGCATCGTCAAACAGGAGAAACGGCTCATTTTGCTTTGTATTGGCGTAGCGGTCATTATGCTGCTCTCGCTGTCCCGCTACGTGTTCGAATAGATTTTTCTCGCTCCACTTCATCACATTAACCTATCAATTATCCATGGGAGGGATCGCATATGCACACTTTGCTAAGCAGCTACGATCCGGTTATGTACAGCCGCATATTGACGGGGCTTACGCTCGCTTTCCACATTATTTTTGCCACGATCGGCGTTGGCGTGCCGCTCATGATCGGGCTTGCGGAATGGATGGGCATTCGGCGCAATGACGAGCATTACATGCTGATGGCTCGGCGCTGGGCACGCGGCTTCGTCATTACGGTCGCAGTCGGCGTCGTGACGGGAACGGCCATCGGTCTGCAGCTCAGCCTGCTCTGGCCAAGCTTCATGCGGGTTGCCGGGCAGTCCATCGCACTGCCGCTATTTATGGAAACATTCGCCTTCTTCTTCGAAGCTATATTTCTCGGCATCTACTTGTATACGTGGGATCGATTCAAGAAGAAGACGACTCACCTGTGGCTGCTCATTCCCGTCGTTATCGGTTCATCTGCTTCGGCCGCCTTCATTACGATCGTTAATGCGTTCATGAATGCGCCGGCTGGCGTTACGGTCAAGGATGGCAAAATCATCGATATTTCGCCGTTCGGGGCTATGCTCAGCCCTGCGATGCCAACGAAAGTATCGCATGTGCTCGTTACCGCTTACCTCACTTGCGCGTTCGTACTGGCCGCTATTTCAGCTTGGTCGCTCCTGAAAGGCCGCAATCATATCTACTATAAGAAAGCGCTCAAGCTGACGATGGTCGCTTCGTGTGTATTCCTCCTTGCCAGCGCGGTCATCGGCGATTTGTCAGGCAAGTTTCTAGCGAAATATCAGCCGGAGAAGCTCGCTGCGATGGAGTGGCATTTCGATACGACGACGGAAGCACCGCTCGTTCTTGGCGGGATTCTAACCGACAACAACGAGATCAAATATGGGCTCAAAATCCCTTACGCCCTCAGCATTCTCGCCCACGGCCTGCCTCATGCAGAAGTGACCGGGCTGAACGATATTCCGGCTGACGAGCAGCCGCCGCTCTATATTCACTACTTATTCGATCTGAAAATGGGCTTCGTTGCGCTCATGGTGCTCATCGCAGGTTCATTCATGGTGCTGCTCTGGCGGCGCCGCGAACGGGTTTTCGAAAACAAATGGATTCTGCGCGGCATTATTCTCGCTGCTCCTCTGGCAATGATGACGATCGAGCATGGCTGGATCTTCTCTGAGGTCGGCCGCCAGCCTTGGCTGCTTCGCGGCATTATGCGCACATCGGAAGGCGCAACCGTCTCCGACCACGTCGATACGATGCTCTATGTATTCGCAGCGCTCTATGTCGTGCTCGCCTTCTCCTCCGTAACGGTGCTAATCCGGATGTTCCGCAGCAACCGTGCTGAGGATGAAATTGCCGCAAAAGGCATTGAAGGAGGCAGCGAGCTATGAGCATAGAAGTGCTTGGCATTACCGTACTCTGGACGTTTCTGTTCGGCTACCTGATTATCGCATCGATTGATTTTGGCGCCGGCTTCTTCAGCTATTACAGCACGATCACCGGCAAACGCCACCTGATCAACAATATTATTGAGCGCTACCTGTCTCCGGTGTGGGAAGTGACGAACGTCTTCCTGGTGTTCTTCTTCGTCGGCATCGTCGGCTTCTTCCCGGATACGGCTTACTATTACGGCACCGCCCTACTCGTACCGGGAAGCATCGCAGTCATCCTGCTGGCACTTCGGGGCTCTTACTATGCGTTCAACACCTATGGCGTGAACAAAAATAATCGCTTCTACATGCTGCTCTACGGCGCCAGCGGTTTGCTCATTCCAGCTGCTTTGTCAACGGTTATGACCATTTCCGAAGGCGGCTACATTGAAGTGAACAACGCGGGCAAAGTGACGTTCCTCGTGCGAAAATTGTTCACAAGCACGTACTCATGGTCGGTCGTTCTGCTCGCGCTCGTCAGCGTGCTGTACATCTCGGCGATGTTCCTCAGCTACTACGCGGACCGAGCAAATGACCGCGGCGCCTTCGAGGTCGTGCGCAAATACGCGCTCGCCTGGAGCGGTCCGACTATTCTGTGCAGTCTGCTCGTGTTCTTCGCCATCCGCGGCCATAACGCGGAGCACTTTGACCGGATGACTGCGCACGCACCGCTGTTTGTTCTATCGTTCGCCTGCTTCCTCGTCGCGCTTTATCATGTGTGGACGCGCAAACGGCTTGGGCTGTCGTTTATTTTCGTCATGCTGCAATTCGGCTTCGCATTCTATGGCTACGGCTCGGCACATTTACCGTATATTCTTTACCCATATCTCACGATTCATGACAACTTCACCAGCCAACCGATGGCGATTGCACTTGTGTCGGTCTTCATCCTTGGTTTGCTGCTGCTCATTCCGTCGCTTTATCTGCTGCTTCGTCTGTTCCTGTTCGATACGAAATATGTGCAAGGCAAACGAGGCAAATAAACCGCCAAGGAGGCATGCTGTATGGAAAATTTTCTGATCTTCGTCGCACCGGTGCTCGTAGTCGTATTATCCGTAGCCTTCCTGTTCTGGTGGGGCGCGCGAGTACCAAGGAAGAAATCATAACTATCTGCAAAATCGCACACGCTAACCAGGCAATCAGAACTTGAATCTGCTTAAGCAAAGGAGCCATTACCGATGACATCCTCGAAAAACCGCCGTGAAAACGCATGGAAAAGCCGCAAACAGAACCAAAAGCCGCACGGCGAAGTAAAGTCGCTCGCGGAGCTCGACCAAGAAGGCGGAAACAGCTCCACCGGCTACAGCAAGCCGGAGCAGTGGTAGCTTAAAGCGCTCCGTGAAGTGGCCAAAAACCCTTGCACCGTTGGTGCAAGGGTTTTTGGGTTGGTGGTGAAGTCAGCGGTGGTGGCGACTTTGGCGACCGTCTTGCCAAGCTATATTGGATATTTCCACGCATTTAGCTCGTTTTCAGCCGTTTCGCCACGCTATATTGGATTTCTCCACTCATTTTCAGCCATGTGACCGATTTTGACCTTTTTTCAGGTGGCAATGAGTGGATATTTCCAATATAGCTCATGCATTTGCCTGTTTGAGCCGTTCTATAATGGCTAAATCCATTATAGGCGCTGGGTGTTGTGAGAATGAAACGACCTTGTACCCCAACGGGCACAAGGTCGTTTCTCTGCTCACTTACCCGAACCGGTCGGGTGAGTTTTTGCTCTGCTGGGGCAAAGAGCGGAGAGGGCGGTATCGATTGTGGAGAAGCGGTAGCGGTCGCCTTTGTCCCCGAATTCCCACCGATAAGGTGGTAGTTAAAGAAATTCGGGGACAACAGCGAGCGAAACAACGATACCGAACTCGCAGCGGGAGCGCCCTATAGCTCACCAACGCTCACCCGATCCGGTTCATCTCCCCCAAATACATGGACTCAATCTGCTCCGCCGTCAGCGGATGCGACAGCCAGTAGCCCTGCATATCCGTACAGCCCTTCTGCGCTAGAATCTGCAGCTGCTGCTCCGTCTCCACGCCTTCGGCAAGCACGCACAGCTTCAAGCTCTTCGCCAGCGCGATGATTGCTTCCACAATCGCCGTATCGCTGCTCGATACGCACAAGTCATGCACGAACGACTTGTCGATCTTCAGCGTATCAACCGGGAAGCGCCGCAAATAGCTGAGCGACGAATAGCCTGTGCCGAAATCATCGATCGAGATCCCGATGCCGAGCGACTTTAGCTGCTGCAGCCGATCGATAATCGAGTGATTGTTGTTCATTGCCATACTCTCGGTAATTTCTAGAACGAGATATTCCGGCGCAAGGTTCGTTCGCTCCAGCGTCTCTCGGATCATCTCCACAATCCGCTCCTGATTGAACTGCACCACAGATAGATTGACTGCGATCGGCACCATAACCATACCGTCACAGTGCCACTGATGAAGCTGGCTGCACGCCTGATGTAAGATCCATTCGCCAAGCGGAATAATATGGCCCGTGCATTCGGCGATTGGAATAAACTCATCCGGCCCAATCGCTCCCATCGTCGGATGCTGCCAACGGACCAGCGCCTCCATGCTAATTATCTGCCGTGTCCGAGCCTGGAAGATCGGCTGGTATACCAGATGGAACTGCCGCTCCTCAAGCGCCGCGTGCAGTGCCTGCTCGATAGCCAGGCGGCGGTTCTTCGTGTGGTTCATTTTCCACTCGAAGAACTTGAACTGATTCTTCCCGTTCTCCTTCGCGGCATACATCGCCGAATCCGCATGCCTCAGCAGCACTTCAGGCGTCTCGCCGTCATCCGGAAACTGCGCGATGCCAATGCTTGTCGTAATGAAGATCGCTTGACCTTCCAGGTCGATTGGCGCAGCCACTCGTTTAATGATCGTCTCTGCAAGCTTCACCACATCGCTGCGGCCGCTGCCTGGAACAATAATGACGAACTCATCACCGCTTAATCGTGATACAAGACGATTCTCGCCGCCTGCACATTCGGATAGCAGTTTTGCGAAACGCTGCAGCAGCCGATCGCCCATCAGATGTCCCATCGTATCGTTGATCAGCTTGAACCGGTCCAGATCAAGGAACATGACAGCAACCGAGTAGCCTCCTTCCTTCGCTTTATGCAACAGCTCCGGGAAAAACATATTGAACCAGTTCCGGTTCGGCAGCCCTGTCAGCATATCGAAATAGGCGAGCTTCTTGATCGTATTCTCGCTGAGCTTCTTATCTGTAATATCCCGGGCAATCGTCTGAATCAGCGTTTCTCCACCATACTGCACCAGGATGGATTTTGCCTCGATATCGATCGCATTCCCGTCAGCTCGAACGACTTTCATCTCTATCGAATCTGTTCGCGCTACACCAGCTTCTACATCTGCGATCCACAGACGAGCTTTCTGCCGGTATTCGGCTTGAACCAGCTCCAGAATACGCGTGCCGATTAATGCCTGCTGCTCCACGCCGCCTAACGTCTGCAGTCCCGCATCATTGATGAATGTAATAATCCCATCTTTGTGGACGATTATCGGCTCCGGCGAGAAATCGATCAGCTTGCGGTAGCGCTCTTCACTCTCACGCAGCGCCTCTTCCACCTGCTTGCGGGCAGTCAGATCGCGCAAGTACATCGTATACACCGGCAGCTTGTCCTTCTTAATCCGGGTCACCGTGATTTCCACCGGAAACCCACTCTGGTCACAGCGCGACAGAACCGTTTCGATCCGCGCTCCGAGCACCGACTTACTTCCTTGAGCCAGCATCCGATTGACCGGCTCATGAACCTCGATATGTGCCGGTAGCAGAAACCGGCTTATGGACTGCCCGATAACCTCACCGCGCACGACATCGAACATCCGCTCTGCGGCTGGGTTAAACTCAAAAATTCGCCCCTTATGGTCGAACATGATTAGGCAGTCGATGGCCGACTCCAGAATTGAGCCCTTCAGCATCATTTGCTCAGACAGCTTCTTATCCGCATTCATCGACCCGATCAAGCTGACCGCGAAGATGACAATCGTCCCGAACGCCACATAGATCGCAATTTCAAGAAAACTATCTGCCTGCATATCCGAGCGCATATCCAGCATGTCCGTCGGTATGGACATATTTGCCGCTGACATCCCTGTGTAGTGCATTCCAGTAATGGCAATGCCCATAATAAGACCGCTCATCCAATAGCGGGTATTGTTGCGGAAGGCGAACAGCAGCGCTGCAATTGACGTCAGCACCGCGATGATAATCGAGAACGAGAGCAGCAACGGATTGTAGGTAATGGCCACTCCTGTAAGTGCGTACATCCCGATATAATGCATGCCGCTGATGGCAAGCCCCATGAAGAGGCCGCCTGCAATTAGCATCGACAGCTTCTGTTTACCCAGGCTGGCAAAGCCGAAGCCCACTAAAGAACCGATAAACGAAGCTCCGATCGAGACGAGCACTGTGATCAGATCATAAGTGACTCCGCTAGGCAGCTTGAATGCCAGCATCGCAATGAAATGCATCGACCAGATGCCTGTCCCCATGATGAATGCACCGCTTGCGAGCCAGCCCTTCCTTTTCCAACCGTCAGACAATACGACCCGTCTTGCCAGATTAAGTCCCGTATAGGAAGCAAATAATGCGATAATGAATGACAAACAAACCAGAAACCAGTTGTAGCTTCCATGAATGTGATTATATGCCACTTGGATTACCTCCCGGAAGAATAGCCTGGAATGTAGTAACTTCGCCCTCTTTGCTGTCAATATGAATCGAGCCGCCATGGTTCGTAATGATTTTATTGCTGATCATAAGCCCATGGCCTGTCCCTTTAGATTTCGTCGAGAAGAATGGTCTGCCGATCTGGTTGAGCAGCTCCTTCAGTATGCCGCAACACCGTTCTGAAACAGCTTCATTAATCCATTAATCGCAGTAAGCGGATTTCGAATCTCATGGACGATACCGGCAGCAGCTGCGCCCTTTCTCATTCATCGGCGTCACATGGTCCTCCACCTGAAACGTTGTTCCATCCTTTTTCACAAACTACGAAAAAAGGCAATAAAAAAACCATCCCGAATAATGGATGATTTCCATTACCCTGGTAACCTTGTCTACCATAGCATCGATTCGATCGATCGAATGATGCCTTAGGCCACGGCTTTGCGTCCTATTGTTTCCAATAGTTTGCCTTTGTCAAGAGCATTAAGTTTGAATTGAAGCAAATTACTTCCAATATCTTCAATTATATTCTTTTTTTATTCGTTGTATATAGCAAAATTGGTTGGATGTGGACTGTTTTTGTCGAACATGTCGATATAAAAACAAAAGACCTTGCACCGAATAAGGTGGCAAGATCTTTTGTTGTCCAGCTAGATTACAAACTTACGATTTCCAATTCTCTTCTCCGCTCTCATACTGCTCAAACATGTGCGGAATCGAAGCTTCCATCACAGCATCATAGCCCCAATACGTGGAATCGACATCTGTCCAAATTGGCTTCGTCTGCACTTTCCATGGATGACGGCCAAGCAGTTCATTGAAGACAACATCGGCTTCTACACGTTTGATCGACTGATTCGGACGGAAGGTTCCGTCTGGATATCCTTGAAGCAGCCCTTGCTTCGCCAAAGTAGCGATAGCTGTTGCTGCCCAATGTCCTTTAGCATCTTCAAATACGTTGCCAGACACCGGGTTCCACTTCTTCACATTCAGCAAAATCTGTGCAAACTCTGCACGAGTCACCTGCTGATCTGGACGGAAGTTGCCGTCTGGGTAACCGACCATCCATTTCTGCGCAGTGACAGCTGCAATTTCCTTCGCTGCCCAGTGTGTTTTCTTGACATCGGCGAACGAAACCGCAGCCGCTTGATCGCCAGTGAACAAGCGACTAAGAATTGCCGCAATCTCCGCACGCGTGATGCCGCGTTCAGGACGGAACGATCCATCCGGATAACCCAGCATGTAAGGCTTATGCTCGCCGGAAGCAATCACTTTAGGATGCATGGCAAAGCTGTATTGTACAATGGATTGGCCAACATGGATGTTGCCGTCCTTAATGTAGCTATCTACGCCTTGCTGCTCATTACGTGTATCTTTACGGCTGTCGAAAGTCTCGTAGCCATCTTTCTCAGCCGTAATATAATAGTCTCCGTCTGGGAATACCATCCAGCCGTATTGTCCGCCGTTTACCGTAGTCTGCGGATCATGGTTCTGATTTGGCTTGAAATCAGGAAGCTCCGGCAAGACGACAAGATCGCCGGCCTTTCTGCCTTTGGAACTGTTCAGCTTGGTATCCATCCAGTGCAGCGTAACTTTAGCGCCCTCGATCGTCTTGCCTGTAACTGCATCAGTCACAATACCATAAGGGTCGATCAGGCCGGCTTCAAGCTTAGCACTACCATCGCTATTCACGGTCAGCTTCGCAATCCGTCCTGCCAGCTTCTCGCCAGTTGGCGCAATGACGCTTAGCGCGACAGTATACTGGCCGGAAGGTACGCCTTGCAGACTGAAGGATCCGTCCGCGCCGAGCGGAATTTCCGGAATGTTCAGTGCCTCACCGTTTGCATTCATCAGCTGTGCAGACATTTTCAAATCTGTGCCTACAATTTGCGTCATTGCTGTTTTCGCAGATTCATTCGTCGAATTCGGGTTGGAATCCAGAACGAGCACTACGCTCGGAGGCGGTGTCGGTGCAGATGACTGTGGAGCCGCATCGCGAATAATCGTGATTGCGAATTTTCCTGAAGCACATGGGCCCACAGGTGCAGCTGAAGCTGGACTTGCGAATTCTGGAGTGCTCACGCACACTATCGTCGAGTCAGCTTCAATAGCCACTGTATGCGTGCTCGAGATAATGCTGCCAGAAACTGTTTGCCACGGTTCCGAGGACGTGCTGCCGCCTACTGAGAAGCCCAAATGTATAGGCGTCGGAGCTGTTCCACGATCCACCGTTTCGACTACGCTTACGTTCGTTGTGCTATGTGGAACATGCACGGTGTACGCTGTCGTTAAGTAACCGAACGCAGAAGGCGATTTCGTTAACGTTGTGCCGCTGTTCTTAACATCAATGCCGGTAATAATAGCAGTCTTAAAGGAAAGTGTAGCACCATACACCTTCACGCCGTCTTCTTCAGCGTAAGCGCGATAGTAGTATGTCGTGCCACGGTTCAAGTCTGAGAGCGAGCTATAGATTGAGCTGCCCGACAATGCTTCCGTTGTGGTAGCGCTTGTTCTGAAATCCTCGTATTCCGAATATTCGAATCCAACCTGTGTGGACGAATCAAACTCATCCGCTGTGCCGATCAGAAACGCCGTCGTATCCGTAACGTCTGCGCGTGTCGTTGTGACAGTTCCGGGATCGCGAGTAATTGTAACTGCAAATTGTTCTGAATTACACGTAGCAGTTGTATTCGGGCGTGTGAATACTGGACGGCACACGTACACGATCGTCGTGTCAGCTGTGATAGCCACTGTATGCGTGCTTGAGATATTGCTGCCAGAAACCGTTTGCCACGGTTCCGTGGACGAGCTTCCGCCTACTGTAAAGACCAAATTCATTGGCGACGGAGCTGTTCCACGGTCCACCGTTTCGACTACGCTTACGCTCGTTGTGTTATGTGGAACATGAACGGTGTACGCTGCATCATTGTAACTGAACGAAGCTGGTAATTTCTCAAGCGTAGTGCCGCTGCTGTTCTTCACATCAATGCCCGTAATAATGGCAGTCTTGAAAGATAGAGTAGCACCATACACCTTCACATCGTCTTCTTCAGCATAAGCGCGATAGTAGTATGTCGCGCCACGATCCAAGTCTTCGAGCGAGCTATAGATTGAACTGCCCGCCAATACTCCTGCTGTGGTCGTGCTTGTGGAGAAATTCTCGGACTTCGAATATTCGAAACCAACCGGTGTGGACGAATCAAAATCATCCGTTGTGCCGAACAGAAACGCCGTCATATCCGTAACGTCCGCGCGTGTCGTTGTCACTGTACCGGAATCGCGGATAATTGTGATCGTATATTGTCCTTGAGAACAAGGGCCTGGCAGTATTCCCGGGGCTGCGAATGTCAGACCGCCTACGCACACGGTCGTCGTATTGGCCGAGATGCTCACCTCATGTGAAGCTGATAAGCTGCTGCCTAATCCCGCTTGCCAAGGCTCATAAACTGTGTTGCCACCGTCCACAGCAAAATCCAAATCCGCCAGCTCTGCAGCTGTTCCGAGATCCGCAGATTCAACGACACTCACGCTCGTTGTGCTGCGTGGAACGTGTACAGTGTACGCTGTCTCATCGTAGCTAAATGCAGAGGGTGATTTGTCAAGCGTAATACCGCTATTCTTCACATCAATGCCCGTAATAATGGCAGTCTTGAAGGTTAGGATATTACCATACACCTTCCTGCCGTCTACTTCAGCATAAGCGCGATAGTAGTATGTCGCGCCACGATCCAAGTCTGAGAGAGAGCTATAGATCGAGCTGCCCGACATTGTTTCCGTTGTTGTTGTTGTGTTTGTCTCGAAATTCTCGTCTTCCGAATATTCGAAACCAACCGGTGTGGACGACCCAAATCCGTCCGCTGCTCCAATTAGAAACGCTGTCGTATCAGTAACGACTGCATTCGTCGTTGTCACCGAGGTGGAGAGACGATTGATTGTGACAGCAAACTGACCTGCTGAACATGGGCTTGGCGTAATAGTATCGACGGCAAATGCCATTGTGCCTACACACACCACCGTGGAATCCGATGTAAGATTCACCGTATGCACAGCTTCAATATTACTGCCTAGTGTAGAGTGCCAAGGCTCGGTAGAAGCAGACGAGCTATCGCCTACGATTGAGAAACCCAGATTGAGCGGCTGCTGCGCTGTCCCCAGATCCGCAGATTCAACGACGCTCACGCTCGTTGTCCCGTACGGAACATCCACCTCATATCCAGTCTGAGTATAGCTGAACGCAAACGGTGTTTTACCCAGTGTTGTTCCACCGCTATCTCTAACGTCAAGACCTGTGATGATTGCAGTCTTGAAAGATTCAATCTCGCCATATACTTTATCGCCGCCAGAACTAGCAAAAGCGCGATAGTAATAGGTCGTGCCGCGATCCAGATTCCACAAATACCCATAAACATAAGTTCCCGACAACGGGTAAGGGGCAGTCGATACGCTATCGGACATATCCGAATTCTTCGAGTATTCGTACCCTACCTGTGTTCCAGCGCCAAACCCGACGGCTGTTCCCAACAAGTAAGCCGATGTATCATTCACGGTTGTCCCGAATATTGCAGATGTAACGGTAGGCTCAACGATATTTGCAGATGCGCTGTCGCTGTAGAACGGTATGCTCGTAAGCAGCATGCTGGCAATGACAACCCATCTTAGAACTGCTTTCAACGTTTGTTTATTCATTGATGTCTTCTTCCTTCCCAAAGCTTATGTATGATTTCTCTGTATTGCCATTCACTTCATAGACAAACCGAATGCTGCCGCCATTTCATAGGCATTCACACTCCCAAGGCCCGCAGCCATTGAATATGCCTCACCTCCCTCAAAGCTGCCAGTTTTGTCGCTGGCATCTACTTTGTTATAGGCAGGCTTATTCATCTGTTTGTACAACCTCTCATGAATATCGCCTAATCCGTTATGCAGTCCACCGGCAATATTGGCAAAGATACCTGCCATGTAAGGCGCAGCGACGCTTGTTCCGATCGCAGGAATCCACGCCCCTGTCCCTGTCTTCGGATCCGTCACATAGATCGGAATGCCGTCGCGATCAGCAGTTATCGAGCCAGCTTCCGTCACGATAGACGGCCCAACGATGTCCGGCAGCATGCGATGCTGCTGGCTCTCTGCACGAAGCTTCATGGATGACGCCGCCTCAGCTTGATAGTTCGGCGATTGATAATCGCTGCTCCAACCGCTTACGGAGAGTGGCCAATTGCGCTCGGTCACGGTTGTCTGCGCTTGATCGATGGTTACCACCGTGCCGCCTACCGCAACGACATTCGGCAAGTACGATGGTGCCATCAGCGTGGTATTATCAGCCCGAGTGCCCGTATCGCCGGTTGAAGCAAATACCGTCATGCCTTGTTTGTTCATCGCTTCAATCACGTCATACGCGCGCTTGTCTTCCGCCAAGTTAGGTGCGCGGCCCCACGAAATCGTAACGATTTGCGCGTGCCCTTCATTCAATATCTGCTCCAAGACGACAGAGAACGGTACAGGTGGAGGTACGGTGTACACATCCAGTTCAGCATCCGGTGCTACTGCATGGACAATGTCAATATCCAGCGTCGATTCAACATGGCCGTTGCTTGCTACCCCTTGATGAATCGCCCCGCCAAATAGGGGAATGACATTAACCTTCGGCTTTGGCAGCCCGAATTTATCCGAGAAACGCTGGATATCCGACACGGTGAAGGTGTCGAACGTCACAATCGCAACTCGAACGCCTTTGCCCTTCAAACCTCGTTCATTCAGATCATCGACATGGTAATAGTTATTCACCCATTGCAGTTTACTAGTTGGTGGCTGATCGGGCAGCGGACCAGCCGAATCATGCTTGCAACCCGTAAACAGCGTCACAAAACAAAGACCTAAAAGTAGAAAAATCATACGTTTGCCGATCATGCTGTTCTTCATTGATGTGCCTCCAACATTCCATGCTGTCTTTTTATTCTAGTCCGATCGTCGCTATATTTCGACATATTATATCATTATTTTCTCTCAAGTAGAACTTTTTACCTACAAATAATAGATTTGACAATACATGAAATGGGCTTAAGTGAACAAAAAGAAGCCGAGGATGGTAAACCATCCTCGGCTTCTTCACATATGTTAGTCGATTATTCGAAGTAAACAGCCTTGCCAGTGCGGGAAGACTCGTAGATTGCTTCAAGAATTTCGGAAACAACGAGCGCTTGCTCTGGTTTCACGAAAGTTTCTTTGTCGTTCAGAACAGCGTCAATCCACATCGATGCTTCAAGCACCTCTGCTGTTTCGACTGCGCCTTCGTAGAAGGCTACGCCGCCGCTGTTCAGCTCTACTTTGTTTACATAGAGACGGCTGTTCTTCTCGCCGTTGATGCGAAGACCGTCTTTCATGTCTGCGCCAGCTTTAGTACCGCTGAGGGATACTTTCGCTTCGTCAACTTCGAGGGAGTTCAGCGCCCAGCTGGATTCAAGGATAACAGTTGCACCGTTCTCCATTGTAATCATTGCGAAAGCGGAATCTTCAACCGTGAATTGCGCTGGATCCCATGGACCCCAAGCGTTTGCAGCATTCTCAGTTTGAGAAAGCTTGTGGTAAGCACGGCCAAGAACTACCTTCGGCTTGTAGTTGTCCATCATCCACAATACGAGGTCAAGCGCGTGAGTACCGATATCGATAAGCGGTCCGCCGCCTTGTTTCTCTTCATCGAGGAATACGCCCCAAGTTGGAACGGCACGGCGACGAATCGCGTGTGCTTTCGCGAAGTAGATTTCACCAAGCTCGCCCTCTTCGCAAATTTGCTTGAGGTAACGGCTGTCAGCACGGTAACGGTTGTTGTAACCGATGCTAAGCTTCTTGCCAGTGCGTTGTGCTGCTTCCAGCATCAAACGAGCGTCAGCAGCTGTCTTAGCCATTGGCTTCTCGCAAAGCACGTGCTTGCCAGCTTCCAGAGCGTCGATGGAAATTACTGCGTGGGAATCGTTCGGCGTGCAAACGTGAATAACGTCGATCGAGCCGTCTTTCAGAAGCTCTTTATAATCTGTGTATACTTTTGCATCTTCAGTTCCGTAGTTTGCTTTTGCTTGCTCAGCTTTCTCAACGATGATATCGCAGAATGCTGCGATCTCAGCTTCTTTTACTTGAGCCAAGCTTGGGAGATGTTTGCCGTTAGCGATACCGCCGCAGCCAATAATACCAATACGTGCCTTAGTCATTAATTTTCTACCTCCATGAGCCGTGAAATGATATAATTTGAGTTATGCATGTCCACTAAGATAGAGCGGCACACATTAAGATTAGTATAGTTCAACTGCTTGCCAAAAATATAGTTGCCTAATAGGTATGCTTTTATGTGATTTTGCTCTCGAAAGGGTGTTACCCGTGGAATTCTATAATGAGAAGGTTGTTTATGAAAACCCTCTATTGTCTATAAAGGTGTATCAGTCCAGCCGCGACAACGATTTGTTCATCAATTGGCACTATCATCGCGAGATCGAATTGCTGCTCATTCTCGACGGCGAACTCGACGTCAATATCGAAGATGAGTGCATAAAACTTCAAAGTGGCGACATTGCCCTCATCGGCGCGAGACAGCTTCACCGCGACCGCAGCTTGGGCGGTCCGCTCAACTATATCGTGCTGCAATTCGACCTCGAACAATTTATCGACCAAAGCTCGATGCCGTATATGCGATTTTTCTCGGAAACGAAAAATCCGCTCAGCCGCGCGAACTACATATTCCAGGAAAATCCGGCGGCCAGAGCGGAAGCTGCTGATTCTATCCGTACCGTGCTGCATGAAGTGACGACGAAGCAGAACGGTTATGAGCTCGCCGTCAGCATGCTGATTAAGAAGCTGCTGCTCTTGCTTATCAGGGGCGACTCGCGCAAAGTGCTTGCCGATCATGAAGACTTCGACCGTGCTCGTCTTCGCGGCGTTATTGATTATGTAGAGGAGCATCTGGAAGGCCGCATTCAAGTTGAGGAAGTGTCCAAGCTTGCGAATATGAGCTATTACTACTTCGTGAAATTTTTCAAGAAAGCGATCGGGCTCTCATTCACCGAGTATGTGAACTACCGCAAGATCAAGTGGGCGGAACGCATCCTGCTGACGAAGGATCTTAGCGTCTCGGAGGTCGGCGACCGCATTGGAATGCCGAATATGGCGCACTTCTACAAGATGTTCAAAAAGTATAATGATTGCTCGCCGAAGCAGTTCCAGAAGCGCATGCTGGAGTGGAACCGGGCATAGCGTCCTTTGCTCTAACCGAATACCCGCTTCATGAACGCAAGGCTCGCCGGCAGCTCTTCCTCCGGCTTATGGACCGTACATTCTGCGGAGATCATGCCATTATAGCCGGCATCCTTCAGCTGCTGCGCGAACGCCGCATACGGATATTGTCCCGTTCCTGGAGCTAACCGGCCGGTATCGGCGATATGAATATGCGCTAACCAATCCTTGTGCTGCGTGATTGTATCAAGCGGCTCGCTATCTTCGTCCATATGGTAGAAATCTGCCAGCACGCGCACGGTTGGATGGTTGATTTGCTTCGCGAAGCTGACGGCTTCTGCGACACTGTTCATGAGGTTCGTTTCCTTCTTGTTCAGCGGCTCTATTGCAAGTGTCACGCCGGTACCGGCAAACTCCTCGGCAATCCAGCTCAGCACATGCAGCATCTGGTCCTCCGCTCTCTCCTGCTCGCAGCCTTCCGGAATATGGCGCGACCTCCCGCTGCCAAGCACCGCAATGCGCGCACCGATCCGGTTCATCGCCTCCGCTCCGCGGTGGATATACCGGCGTACCCGTTCCGGGTCCAGCTCCGGCCCAACGATACGCATATCTCCCGGGAAGAACAGATTGAATGCCCGTACAGGCAGCGGGCTGTTCAAATAAGCAGGCAGCGTCTCGCGAAACAACGCTTCATTCTCCAATTGCAGCTGCTGCAATCCGCATTCGATGTACGCGAACCCATGCTCCCCAAGCAGCTCTGCATCCTCAATTCCTCTACACCAACCGAAAGCGACCACTTCACTTGCACCTCCATACCGTAGTTATGGTCATCTTACCACTTTGTGGAAAGCCCGTGAACAAGAAAAAAAGCCCGGTCACCTTATTTCGGTGAACCGAGCTTTCTTGGCATCACAAGCTTGTAGCCGACGCCGCGGATGGATTCAATTTCAACGGACTGCTGCCCGAGCTCAAGCTTCTTGCGCAGCGAGCTGACATGCACGTCAACGGTCCGCTGTCCGCCGATATAATCAAACCCCCAGACGACATTCATCAAATCATCGCGTGTGACAACTACGCCTGGACGCTGCACCAGATAGAGCAGCACCTCGAATTCCTTCGGCCGAAGCGGTACCGTCTCGCCATTCAGAATGACCTCGTAGCGTTCCGGATAGATGGACAAGTCGCCTGCAGTGATGACTTTATCATTCGATTCCGTCAGCTGCGTGTCATCTTGGCCGGTTCTGCGAAGAACAGCCGATACACGCGCCAGCAGCTCGGCAACGCCGAACGGCTTGGTCATGTAATCGTCTGCGCCGCGCTTCAGACCTTGCACAACTTCCTCTTCCGCATTGCGTGCGGTCAGCACAATAACGGGCGTCCGATTGCCGCTTTGGCGCAGCCGTGACAAAATTTCAAACCCATTCATTCCAGGCAGCATAATATCGAGAATAATAAGATCAAACGACCGCTGCAGCGCGACCTGCAAGCCCTCAGCCCCATGATCAATAACTGTCGTATCATAACCTTCCTGCGACAGGTTGTACGATAACAACCTGGCCAATGTCGGCTCGTCTTCGATGACCAACACTTTCTGTGACATGTTGACCCCCAAACTACCATGTTCTTATGTCTGCATGGTTTTCACGTTCTACAATTCCTTAATTATCATAGCACTGTTTCTATTGAAGGGTAAACCCCTTCGGTAGAACTACCCGTCATCCATTACTGAATGACAGGAAGTTCGATCGTAAAGGTGGAACCGATTCCGACTTTACTATCAACCGTAATCGTGCCTTTATGAAGCTCCACGAGATGTTTGACGATCGATAAGCCAAGTCCGGTACCGCCTGAGCTTCGGGACCTGGCTTTATCGACCCGGTAAAACCGTTCGAAGATGCGCGGCAAATCCTTCTTCGGAATCCCCATCCCCGTGTCCGAAATATGAATGCGAATATGTTCATAATTATCTTCCAGCGTCTGCCCTGGTCCGAGAACAGGTTCAACCCGAATCGAGACGGAGCCGCCTTCTGATGTGTAGTTTATGCCATTCGCTAACAAATTCATCATGATCTGTCGCAAACGATCCTCGTCCACCTCGACATAGACGCCAGGGTCCACTTTCGTCGAGAGGCGAATATGCTTGCGTACCGCCTCCGGACTCATCATTTCCATCGTTTTCTCCATGAACGAGGACAGCTCGACGGGCGAGTACTGCAGCGGCACGCGGCGCGACTCGATCTTCGACAGCTCGAGAATGTCGCCGATCAATCGGTTCAGGCGGTCACTCTCGTCATAGATGATTTGCAGGAAGGAGCGCGCTGTCTCCGGATCGTTCACCGCACCGCCCATCAATGTCTCGGCGAAGCCTTTTACCGCGGTTACCGGCGTCTTTAGCTCGTGAGAGACGTTCGCGACGAACTCGCTGCGCATCCGTTCCAGTCTGCGAATCGCGGTCACGTCCTGCAAGACGAGCAGTACGCCCTCGAACTTGTTGTCCTCTTCTTCATCGAAGATCGGAACAAGGTTCAGATCCAGCAGGCGCTCTTCTGGAAAATAAAACGTAATCTCATCGCGCAGATGTTCTCGGCGCTCCAACGCTTCTTGAATGATCTGCGACAGCTCGTACTGCTGCTTTGCGGAAGCGAAGTGATGGCCGACCAGCTCCTTGGCGGAGAAGCCGAGGAACTCTTCAGCTTTCCGGTTCAGCAGCAAAATATTGCCGTTCGCGTTAATGCTCACGACGCCGTTGATCATGTTATCAAGCACGCTTGCGAGTTGGCTCTCATTCTGATGAATGCGCGACATCTGCTCCTGCAAGCTTTCCGCCATCGCATTAATGGCAAGCCCCAGCTCCCCAATCTCATCCTGGCGCGACACTTCGACGCGTGCACGGTAATCGAGATTCTTGATTCTCTTGGATACGCGAGTAATCTGTTCCAGCGGACGGGTCAAGCCTTGCGCAACGCGGAAGCTGATCAGCGCTGCTGCAATGAACAGAATCAATAAGCCAACAATGAGTGCGGCCCATACCCGCTGAATGCTCTCGTCAACCTTCTGCAAGCTGAGCGCCATCCGAATAACATCCGAATGCTGCGGATTGTTCGGATTGACCAGCATCGCGACATAAAGCAAATTTTCATTGATCGTATCACTGTGACGGGTCGTCCAGCCGATGCCATTCTTCTTCGCTTCTATAATCTCTTCGCGCGTCGAATGGTTGTCCATCGTCTTCGAATCATGATCGGAATCGCCAAGCACGACACCATCGCTGCGTATGAAGGTGATACGCGTATCTGTGATGGCTTTCAAACGCTGCGCTTTTCCCGTGTAGTACATGTATAGCGAATCAGGGTCTCCTGTGCGCCATTCCATCGAATCCAGAATGATATTCATCTCGCGCTTCATATTATCGCGCAGTGCGTCGAGATGATTGTCCCGATACGTCTTGCCCATAAATAATCCGGCTGCTAATACTGCAAGTCCAATCATGGCGATCAGAATGAGTGTGAGCCGCATTCGAAAGCTGTTCATTTTCCTACCTCCATGCCGAATCGTTCATTCTCCATCCTACCCTGTACTTAGCTGCCTGCGCCAGCCGCCTTTTTGTTAAGTTTTTGTAAAAAATAATGATGCAATGTAGCAAGCGGCTGCTGAATTAATATCGACAGTACAACCGGAACGGCAGCGAGCGGGCTGAAGTAGCTCATCGCCAGGACTACGCCAAGCGAAATATTCCGCATGCCCGTCGCGTAGGACACGGTTACCTGAACCTCACGGCTGCGATAATGCGACGTGCCGAAGTAACCGACCGCGTAGCAGATGCCGACCAGCACGAGCGCCGACGGCACAACGCGGAACAAATCGCCGCGGAGCGCTTCAGTCGATGGCGCAATTGCTGCCGCATTCAACATCACAACTGCGGTGAAGCAGAGCTTGGACACCGGCGCGGCATAGGGCTGTACCGCCTTCTGGATGCGGCCCTTCGACCATTCATGGAGCAGCACGCCTACAATCGTCGGTGCAACGATGATGAGAAGCAGATCGCCCACCATGGCTGTTGTATTGGCGCTTACAGAAGTATGGAATAAGAGCTTAATGCCTGCAGGCACGACGATTGGGCTTAGCGCCGAATCAATGACGACCATCGCCAGCATAAGCGGCACGCTGCCTTCGGACATGCCAACCCACAGCACGGTCGACACGCCAAGCGGTATGATCGTGAATAATACGAGTCCGACTACGTATGGCGAATCGAAGCTGAATAGCAGCCCGCCTAACCAGTATGCGAGCAGCGGCGATATGACATGCGCGAGCACGAACGTCCATAGCATGACGGCCGGCCGCTGGATAACCGTTCTCAGCTGCTGCAAGCCGCAGCCGATCGCCATCGTTAGCGTCACGAATGCGAAGCAGTACGGCACCGCAGGAACGAGCCGCTGCAGCTGCGCAGAAAAAAAGAATCCCAGGACGAGGCATCCAGGGATAATTAGAAACATCCATTGTTCAAACCTTCGATTAAAGGCGAGTCCGAAGCTGCGTATAACGCATCCCTCATTTTATCTCTATAATGACCGCACGTAACGCTTATTTAAATACCGGCTCCTTGAATTGGGCAAGCTTAGCAAAGGAATCCTTATCGACGTCCGCATGCAAGCTGTTGCCGTGGGAATCCATCGTTACGACAGCTGCGAAGCCTTCTGTTTGCAAGTGCCACATTGCTTCTGGAATACCGAATTCCATGAAGTCTACGCCGTTCACGTTCTTGAAGCATTCCGCGTAGTACTGCGCTGCGCCGCCGATAGCATTCAAGTAAACGCCGCCGTGCTCTTGCAGTGCGGCAAGCGTCTTCGGTCCCATGCCGCCTTTGCCGATAACAGCGCGGATGCCGAACTTCTTCATGATGTCGCCTTGGTATGGCTCCTCACGCGCACTTGTCGTAGGTCCTGCTGCTTTTACCTTCCAGCCGTTCTCATCCTTCAGCATAACCGGACCGCAGTGATAAATAACGGCACCGTTCAAGTCGATCGGTGCGTCATGATCCATCAAGTGATGGTGAATCGCGTCGCGGCCTGTATGGATTTCACCGTTAATGATAACGATATCGCCAACTTTAAGGCTGCGTACTTGCTCTTCCGTGAGCGGAGTTTGCAGCACGACTTCACGGCGCTCTTCGTTCGCCGTTACCGCTTCAGCCGCTTCGTCAGCTGCTTGCGACTTCATAGGCGTTTCCGAGCCGCTTGGGTAGATCCACGATTTGATCTCGCCGGAGTCCGCGGAGAGCAGCACGCCTTGGCGGCGGTATGCCCAGCAGTTATATGCTACGGATACGAAGAAGCTTGCAGGCAAACGATTCATGACGCCGACTTTGCAGCCGAGCAGCGTAACTTGGCCGCCGAAGCCCATCGTACCGATACCGAGCTTATTCGCATTCTCCATTACGTACTCTTCTAGCTTCGCAAGCTCTGGGATTTCGTTCGTATCGTCCGTATGACGGAACAGCTGCTGCTTCGCAAGCTCGTAGCCTGTCGTACGGTCGCCGCCGATTCCAACGCCGATGAAGCCAGCGCTGCAGCCTTGGCCCTGCGCTTGGTAGATCGCGTGCATAATACATTTGCGGATGCCGTCGAGGTCACGACCTGCTTTGCCGAGTCCCGGAACTTCCATTGGCAGGCTGTACTGAATGTTTTTGTTCTCGCAGCCGCCGCCTTTCAGAATGAGTCGAACGTCGATATCGTCTTTCTCCCATTGCTCGAAGTGGATGACCGGCGTGCCTGGTCCAAGATTATCCCCTGTGTTCGCGCCAGTCAGCGAGTCAACGGAGTTCGTCCGCAGCTTGCCGTCTTTCGTCGCACGGGCAATCGCACTGCGGATTTGCTGCTTCATAATGATTTGGTTCGCGCCAACCGGCGTGTGCACGACGAATGTCGGCATTCCCGTATCTTGGCAGATTGGAGATACATTGCATTCCGCCATCTCAATATTCGTAGCGATCGTCGAGAGCGACAGGCCAGCGCGAGTTGCGCGGTCCTCCGCTTCCTGCGCCGCTTGAATCACTTTGCGGACGTCACCTGGAAGATTAGTAGAAGTTTCAACAATAAGATCATATACGCTCTGTTCAAAATGTTGCATAACGCCTTTGTGGCTCCTCTCTCTATTCGCTTTTCGTCTTTCAGATTATACTTATTATAAACATATAACCCTATCATACCATATCATTACGCGGCGGGCATCCCGCTTTCCAGCGGCATTGCATCCTCCTATTTCCAGTTGTATAAAGGAGCACTGAGATCATGAAAGACAGTCCTTTTATCGCTTATATGTACCGGCTTCGCTATATCGAACGATGGAGCCTCATGCGCAATACGACACGCGAAAATGTAGCTGAGCACTCTTACCATGTCGGCCTGCTCGCCCATATGCTGTGCGAGATCGGGAACCATGTGTTCGGCCGGTCGCTGAACGCCGACCGCGCGGTAACGATGGCGTTGTTCCATGACGCCACCGAGGTCTTCACCGGCGATATTCCGACGCCGGTCAAGCATCACAACCCGAAGATGCTCGCGAATTTCCGCGAGATCGAGGCGCTTGCAGCCGAGCGGCTGCTCAGCATGGTGCCGGAGCCGCTGCAGGCTGCATACGAGCCGCTGGTGGTCACGTCGGCACCAGCAGCGGGCAGCGAGCGGGCAGAGCTGCTCGCCATGGTCAAAGCCGCGGACCTGCTCGACGCGTACATGAAATGCCTGTCCGAGCTGTCCTCGGGCAACCGCGAATTCGCCGTCGCCAAAGGACAGATCGGGCAGAAGCTGGCAAACCTCCATATCCAGGAGGTTGACTGGTTCCTGACCCATATGGCAGACAGCTTCACGAAGACGCTGGATGAACTGTCTGAGAATGAAGCCTGATCTGTATAAAAAAGCCCTTTGGGGCAAGAGTATAGTCATCTAGAAGAAATGACTTGTCTTGCACCCAAAGGAGCATTTTCAAACTAGTCGATTAGATTCTTTCGCGGTCGCGATCGTGATCACGACTCCGGCTTCGCATGCCCGCCAAGCCGATCAGGCCCAGCAAGCCAAGCCAGCCCCAGTTGGAGTGGTTATCATTATCTACAGCTGTTGCGCGAACGGTGTTGGCCCGCATTGCGCTTGTGGTGTTGTTAAACTTGTTAACAGTGGGATTGTAAGCATAGGCGTTAAAATTCCCGCGCGCTGGCGTACCGTACGAATAGCTGTTCATATTGTTCATATTCGTGTTTCCATAACGATAATAGGCATTCGTTCCAAACGTATTCGTTCTGCCGTTCATATCGCTATAGGTTTTTGTGGTGCCTGGGATGCCATAGACGTCAGGTGTGCCGGTCGATCCGGGCGTGCCGAACGCGTTCGGTCTGTTGAACGTGGTCGTGCCGCCAAAGGCATTGTTAGTCGTCACAGTTGGCTGGCCATTAACACCGCTGCCGGTACCGTTCATTGCGGTATCAGCCATTGCTGGAACTACGAGCAGTGTCGATAAGGATAACCCCACAACAGCACTTGCAATTGTTTTCTTCATCAAATCGTCAGCCTCCATTTGGATGTGATGATTGCGGAAGTACTCCTATGGTTTCTCCGATAAGCAGCTGCTTCATCCTAGCGTTCAAGTGGTAAAAGGAGCAGCAGTTGCTACAAAACAAAAATCCGCGGAGAGACCGCGGATCTTTGTTTCTATTCATTATGAAGATCGATAATATCTGCTAATGCGGATGAAGGCTCTTGACTTGCTGCCAGCACCTCTTGATCGGTATGGTTCTGACCCTGTATTGCTGCTGCAGCCTCTGCCTGACGATGCAATTGCTTCTCCACTTGACCAATACCGTGCGCACCTTGATGTCCGCGGCTTGAAGTCATTAATATTCCTCTCCTTTCTTACTTGAAGACAACCCCTAAGCTGTCCCTAAAAAATGATGCCCCGAATGTATTTGATTATGCGCACTTTCCGGATACCTACTGCTGTGAGCTGTGGCGATTACAGGCAATGAGACATACATTTCAGCACCGCGAATACATTTAAGATGATTCTTTCAAGAGAGGAAGAGGATCATCCGATGGTATACGATCCGCAATACTTTCAACACCTGCAGAACCTGCAGAACTTGCGCAATCAACCGACTCCAAATACACATATTCCGCAGCCCATACGCAATGACGGCACTGGCTGGTGGGATCTCGGTCCGCGCGACGTCATGCGGGATCTGGAGAATCCCGACATGTTCGTTCCGCCTCCTACCGATGCCGGGACGATGCCAAATATGAAGTTCTCGTTCTCGGATGCGCATATGCAGCTCAATCGCGGCGGCTGGTCCCGCGAGGTGACGGCACGCGAACTGCCGATTGCGACCACTTTAGCTGGCGTTAACATGGCACTTACGCCAGGCGGCGTCCGCGAAATGCACTGGCATCAGCAAGCGGAATGGGCCATCATGCTGGTCGGAAGGGCTCGCGTGACGGCAGTGGATCAGAACGGCAAGAACTACATCGCAGATATCAGCGTGGGCGACTTGTGGTTTTTCCCGCCTGGAGTTCCGCACTCCATCCAAGGTCTCGAAGGCGGCTGCGAGTTTCTGCTCGTGTTCGACGACGGCAACTTCTCCGACCTTAACACGCTCTCGATCTCCGACTGGTTCGCGCATACGCCGGTTGACGTACTGTCCGCGAATTTCGGCGTCCCGATGAACGCCTTCTCGCACATTCCGAAGGAGCAGGTTTATATTTTCCAAGGGAGCATGCCGGGTTCAATCGAGAGTCAGCAAGTAACTGACCCGCAAGGAACCGTACCGAATCCGCTCACCTACCGTCTGCTGGCGCAAAAGCCGATCGTCACGCCCGGCGGTACAGTCCGCATCGTCGATTCGACCAACTTCCCTGCAGCGACCAGCATTGCAGCGGCGCTCGTCGAGATCAAGCCTGGCGGCATGCGGGAGATGCATTGGCATCCGAACAATGACGAATGGCAGTACTACATCTCAGGTACGGGCCGGATGACCGTTTTCGGCGGCGAAGGCACTGCCCGCACGTTCGATTACCGCGCCGGTGACGTTGGCTATGTTCCTTTTGCATTCGGGCACTATATCCAGAACACCGGCAACACGAGCCTCTGGTTCCTTGAGATGTTCAAGAGCTGCCGGTTCGAGGACGTGTCGCTCAATCAATGGATGGCGCTTACTCCGAAGCAGCTCGTGCAGGAGAATTTGCGTGTAGGACCGGAGCTGATGAACGCGCTTCGGAAGGAGAAGTGGCCGGTGGTGAAGTACTGCTGAGTAAGTGCAGATACTTCCGATGCTGATGCTTTATAGTGGATTTATCCATCGTAGAACGGTACTATAGGGCGAATCTCCAAGCTATATTGGATAAAGAGTCAATTTCATAAGTCTATGATCGCTAGGTAGCACTCACTCAAAACCCAAGGATTTTAAAAAAAATCAGGCTGCACAGCGTGTCCTTCTCAATTCTTGGTTCAGTTTATCAAGGGCGAACTTGCATAATGTATAGGTCAGACAAGTAAGGTCCATCTCAACGAAGGCCCGCTTTTTGCGTTTGCGTGTTGCCGTTAGTCCAAAGTAGCTTTTTAAATAGGCAAATACACGCTCGACAGCTGTGCGACGTGAATACAGTGTTGCGAACTTGCTGCTGCCGCGAGCCGGGACCGTGTATTTGCGGATGTCTT
>NZ_QTTN01000046.1 GCF_003386535.1 Paenibacillus taihuensis | reverse complement strand
GTCAACTTCACGGTTGCCGTTCATGTTTGTAGACATTTCCTGCGCTCAAGAGACTGATTCGAAGAAACGTTTTGCCGATTCGCCCGATTCGACCAGGGCAGCAGAATACGCGCAAAACACGCTATAAATCATCTGTAAGCTTCGTCTACAGAGTAGCATAAATCGGTTCGAATGAACATTTTTTAAGCGGATTGTCTATCCGCTTGTTTGCTGTACACTTTTTTCAGACTGCACCAAAAAAACAAACGGCACAGGGGTTTCCCTCATGCCATTTTGGATTCCATTTCTATTCTCGGTCAATGTCATTGAGTTAACTTAATGACATTGCCTGGTGAAGGTCTTTTCTTTTCTTTCTTCTTTATTCATCTTCGCGGAGTTAGAACGTGCTCTCTTTATGCGTATCCGGACACCAACGCGCAGCACGGTAATGCTTGATCAGCACGTCTACCGCTCTCGGTGTGCGAATGGCTGTCAGCGCTTCGAATGCGTAAGCTCTCGTATAGCGATCTCTACTTTGCAGACCCGCTTCAAGCCCATCAATGACCAGCTCCGGATCACCGTGCCTGCCGATTCGCAGCAGGGATAATGCGGCTGTATAGGCGATTTTGTTCGTTATATATTCCTGGTTGTACACGTAAGAGCCCGTGCTCACACTTTCCGTACCCGTCGCTGACTCTTTCGCCACCGCTTCTACGAGCGTCTGCACGATCGCCGGAACGGTCTCATCCGCCGGCTCCATGATCATTCCGAGCGCTTCCACTACATTACGACGAACCCAATCGCTTGCATCGTTCAATGCGACGATTAATGAAGGAACTGCGGAGGATGCCTTCGAGCCAATCATCCCGAGCACGAATGCAGCGAGCGCTCTGCTGTTCTCTTCCCCTTGATCCAGCACATGAATAAGACCTGGAACAGCGTCTATGCCAGCAGCTTGGAGCCCGTAAGCCGCGCGCTGCGCCGTTAGCTTGGAGCCTTCCGCCAGCTCCTTCAGCAATGCTGACGTACCGGATCCCCCGATATGCCCCATCGCATAGACAGCATTCAGCGCCGCATCCTCGGACGAATCACGGATGAGCTCCGCCAGCTTCGGAACAGCTGCTTCAGCGGCCTGCCCGATCAAGCCGAGCTTGTCGGCAGCTTGACTTCGAATAATTCCATCTTCACTCGATAACGCCCCGATTAATGTAGGTACGTCTGCATTTGCAACCTCGGTCGACTCTGCTGACTCTGCTGACTCTGCTGACTCTGCCGGCTGGCTCTCTCCTCTAAGCCAGTTCCACACATCATGCCACAGGTTCAAATGTGCATCCGGTGCGTTCGAAGGGAATGCCGGAACGGCATGCGTATGATTCCAGCTCGGCGACGACGGCTCCGAGAGGCGAACGAATTGGAACTTGAGCATGTAACGGTCAATATTCGACGTGTTCAGCGATGCTTTGTGCCACAGATCGAAGTGCACGAGCGCGATTGTCCCCGCTTTGCCTGTCGGCAGAACCTGCGATTGATTCGGAAACTTCTCATTATATTGGGAGCCCGGCATAATCGCCGTCGGGCCCATATCTTCCGTAATGTCCTGCGTGTAGTAGAACATCATGACCCACCATGGACGATGGCTGCGCATGGATGACCAGAATCCGTCCTTGTGCCACTCACCGCCGCCTGGCTTCCCGTTTCCCGGCTGATTGTAATGCATATGGCGATGCGGATGCATATAATAGTCAGGTCCCAGAACGCTCGTCAGCGCGCCTCTCGATACCGGCGTATCGAAAAATTTCTGAATGTCCGGTACGCGAGGCAAAATATTATTGCCGGGATTCCCTTCGTTCTGAAAGGCGAAGTCGATTTGATTCATCACGCTCCGGTGCAAATCCTCCGGCAATTCATTTTGAAGAACGACATAACCCTTCGTAATAAACTGAATCATCTGCTCGTCATTAAGCAATTTCAACTCGCTTGCCATCCTATGCAGCCCCTTCATTAATAAGTGATGTGTTATATTTAATGTACCTGAGGGCGACCTGCGTTGTATTTAGCTTACAGTCAGACAGTTGCACAATAGTCAGGTGAATTACACAAGCTAGCGAGGGAGAAGGTCTATGATGACTGCGATGGATTTCTCGAAATTCCACCCTTACGTCTATTACGCCACCAAATATCCGTTCTATCGCGGGCAGACCAGCATGAATCGGTATGTGTATACAAGCTCGATCTACTTCTTCACGGAGGGCAGAGGCCTTATCCGGCTGCGAGGCGTCGATTACGACGTCTACCCTGGCATGATGGTCTATGTGGAACCAGGGCAACCTCACGATTTGATCGCAGATGAGAACGAGCCTATGACGAAAGTGTGCTGCTATTTCGATTGGCACTATATCGATCGAACCGAGCTGTACAAGGATACAGCAGCCCCGATCTGCTATGACCGCGACTTGCTCCGTCCGGAGTTGCTCGGCGAGAAATTCCCGTTCCCGCTGCCCGAAATTAAGAATGTAAGCACTTCGCTGCTGAACTGGACGGACCTGCTGGCCCGAAGCTTTATATCCAATGAGCATACGAATGAGCGGACGTTTCTGCGGAGCATGACCGCCCAGAGCCATTTTGCCGAATTCATCCATCACTTCTTAACGTTCTCGCTGCAAGAATCGCATATCCCGGACCCTCGCATCAGCAAGCTGCTGGAGAGAATCGAGGCCGATCTGCTCAGCGGCGCCGAGATTGTTATTGAAGACTACGCCGACTCGCTGGGTGTCAGCAGGGGCTACTTCTTCGATTTATTCAAGCGGACAACCGGACTCTCTCCGATTCAATACGTCAATCAGTTTCGCATCAGCAGAGCGAAGGAGGACCTCCGTTCTTCTAACCTCAGCATTATGCAAATCGCGGACAAGTACCATTTCAGCTCCGTCCACTACTTCTCACGAATGTTCCGCAAATATGCCGGCAAATCGCCGCAGTCGTTTCGAGGGTCCGAGAGCTAACCATGTATATGGCGGACAACAAAAAAACTCACTAACCTTAGGTCAGTGAGTTTTTGTTATATCCGTTATCCCGATTTTAGCCGCTGTGCACGTCCGCTCTGCGGAAGTACGTCACGATAAAGAGAAGCGGAACGATGAATGTCACGACCATCGTGATTACACCGGTCGAAGTCGACTTGTAGTGTTCGTTCATCGTATCGAGTATGTTCAGCGGCGCGCTCCACGGGTAGTACATAATGTACTTGGACTGCATGATCGTCAGCTCCGAGATCACCGCGAATACGCCAAGTCCCATCGCCGGGATGTAGCTGCGCCAGAGCAGCGCAACCGCAGCCGCGATCGGTACGAGCGCATATTCCAAGGCGAGCAGCAAGCCGTATTTGCCAAGCGCATGCCAGAAAACAGAGGCAGATGGCAGATCCGACGTGAACACGAATGCAGAGCCGAATGTAAGCAAGAATGCGAGAAGCAGTACGGAACCAAGTACCGGGATCGCAATGATAAACTTCGCTGCCAGCACCATATTGCGCGAATACGGACCTGTCAGCATGTTGTTGACCGTACGCTCTTGAAACTCTCTTGCGAATAAATAACCAACGAGTAACGCGTATAAGGCCGGACACATGAGCATCATCATCATCATTAAATTATCGCCAAAATAACCTTTCCATTGAAACGCCGCATCGCTGGAATTGTGCACCTCAACGAAGAAGTTAAGCACAGCAGGGAGCAGCGCTCCGAGCAGGATCAGCCAGAGCATGCGCGATCTGCGCCATTTCAGCCATTCGCAAGCAATCAAATCAAGCATGCCCAACAGCACCGCCTTCCACCAAACGCACAAAGTAATCTTCAAGCGAATCCTTCATCGCATGAAGGCTGTTCACAAGAATGCCTTCACGAACGAGCAACTTGTTCATCTCGCCCGGCACGTGGCCGTCGTCATAGATACGCAGCCAGCCATCCTCATCGACACGGCAATCTCGGATGCCCATTTCTTTCACGAGCAGCTCCTTCGAGCGCTCCAGGTCATCGACTTGCAAGCTAATATATTGACGATTCCGCTCCTTGAGCTGCTGCATCGACGTCTCTTCCAGCATCCGGCCGCGGTGGATAATGCCGACTTTCGTCGCCAACTGCTCCACTTCGCTCAGGATATGGCTGGAGACGAGAATCGTAATCTTCCGCTTCTGCGCCAGCTCTTGGATCAGATGACGAATCTCTTTAATCCCCATCGGGTCAAGTCCGTTCGTCGGCTCGTCCAGAATGAGCAGCTCCGGGTTATGAAGAATTGCCCGGGCAATACCGAGGCGCTGCTTCATGCCAAGCGAGAAGTTGGACGCTTTGCGATTGCGCGCCTCCCATAGTCCCGTCGTTTGAAGGGCATCCTCGAATGCATCCGACTGCTTTACACCCATCATTTTGCCATGAAGCTCCAAGTTCTCGATGGCCGTCAGGTTTGGGTAGAAGCCCGGATATTCAATGACGGAACCGACTTTGCGCAGCACCGGATTCTTGCCCTTTCCGATTTTCTCGCCGAACAGCTCCACCGTACCGGTCGTTGGCTGAATAAGCCCCATCAGCATCCGAATTGTCGTCGTCTTGCCCGCGCCGTTCTGCCCGAGAAAGCCGTAAATATCGCCTCTCTGCAAAGCCATATCAATGCCGTCTACCGCATTGACCCCTTTATAATGCTTGCGAAGTCCGCGGATCTTCAAAATCACATCGTTCATTGTCGTCATACTCCCCTTTAAGCTAAGCAATATCTTTCTTGCGGAAGCCGAAGCAGCCAAGCGCAAGAATGATGATCAGATATACAATCGTGTAGCCTACAAATGCGTTGCTAGGCACGTTAAACGTGGCGAACGGCCCCATACTTTCGACAGCCTGCGTCGGCAGCGGAAGCTCCAACCCATCCAGCAATTCGAACGTAATCCGATTCAGCATCGAATTGGCCGGCATGAGCAGCTTCAGCAGAAATGCGAAGCGGCTGACCATCTCGTTCTCGCCGACTTTATTGAAAATATTTTCGGCAAAGCCGCTGAACATGCTTAGTCCATACAGCATCGCGCAGGCAACGCCATTGCCAAGCATCGGCAGGAAAGTCGAGCCGAGCATACAAACCGCAAGCAGCAGCAGCGGAGTCCATATAAACAGCAGGAAGGTCTTCAGCAGCGTCAGCGGCAGCATCGGAAAATGCAGCAAATAATGGACCGGCATCATGATCGCAAAATACATAATCGCCGCGTACAGCACCAGCCAGAACGCATAGCCGGCATACTTGCCGAGATACACTTTCCATCTTGGGATCGGCCTCGACAGGATGGCTAACATCAGCCCGTTCTCAATCTCTCCGGAGATCGCTCCCATCGTCGTGAAGAGGATAAAGAACGCAATAATCATTTGGGAAAACAGCAGTCCGAGCGTCATCAGCACGATGCTGTCGGAGACGTTACCGGCCAGAGTTTCCACATGTCCCTCAAAATTGGTCGATATCTTATACACGCCGAAGGTAAACAGCGAGACGAACAGCAGTGAAAGGACGAACGTTACCGGAAAAATCCGTTTGCGAAACAGCTCTTTCCCGGCAAAAGCGATCCAGCTCATGAACGTGCACCTCCTGCCGCTTCTCCGCCTGACATCGATAAGAACCATGCTTCCAAGCTGCCTTGGACCGGCACCACTTCATAGACGGTTACGCCTTCTTCTACTAATAAGCGAATCAGATAGCCGATCTGTTCGCGATTGTGCGCAGATACTTTCAAGACGGCACTGCCATCGGCGGCCTTCTTCGTAACTTCAACCGCCATCCCTGGCAGCAGCTGCTCGCTCAGCTCCTCTTGCAGCTCAGGCAGCCATCCGCTAACGGTCAGCTCCCAGCTCGAGTCGGTTCGCAGCATTTCCTGCATCGGTCCGCTCGCACGAAGCTGTCCCTTATGCAAGAAAGCAACTTCATCGCATACGGCTTCGACGTCCTCGAGCAGATGCGTGTTCAGGAACACCGTCTTCCCTTCCGAACGCAGTCGCTCGAGCAGCTGCCGAACCTCATAACGGCCGATCGGATCTAGCGCCGACGACGGTTCGTCGAGAATAATAAAATCCGGGTCCATAAGCAGGGCGCACGCGAGACCAAGCCGCTGCTGCATGCCTTTGGAATATTGCCGGACCCGGTCATAGCCGCGCTCATTCAGTCCGCAAGTGCGGAACACTTCCTTGATCCGCGCGGCGAAAGAAGCCGACTTCGTCTGCGCGCGCGTCATGCCGCACAGACCGGCATGGTACCGGAGCACCTCCGCTCCGGTCAGCCAATCTTGAAAGCGGAACAGCTCAGGCAAATACCCGAGCTTCACCCGCGATTCTGGGTCGCCGATCGGCTTGCCGAATAGCGTACCGCTGCCGCTGTCCGGACGAAGGAGGCCGACGACCATTTTTACAAACGTGCTTTTGCCTGCCCCGTTCGGTCCGAGCAGTCCGAATATTTGCCCTTGCTTGATGGTCAGCGAAATATTCGAGCAGCCCGTGCCGGACGCATATGTTTTGGACAGACGGTCAGTCTGCAAAATGATCATTTCATCATTCCTCGAGCTTCATTAATAATCGAATCTTCTGTCGGATAATCACCGACCGAGCCGCTGAGCTGGTAAACCCATTCATCCTGCAGCCAAATGATCGAACGGCTGGAACCCGAATCGGTTACAATCGCTTCATTGCCATCGATCTTCGTCGTATGGACGTTATCCGTAGAGAACGACGGAACCGGAAGCGTGTGACGCCAGTCGCCAATGCCCGCAAGCTTCGTCCGCATATCGTCCGGAAGCATCGGCAGGTCAAGGACAGCTTGACGAATCTGTTCGACATCTACGTCATCCGATACATCAAGCGACGGATTCGGCAGCTGTGTGAGACGCTTCGACGAATCGCCTGCGCTCTTCACCACAAATGTGCCTGGAATGGTCAGCTTAATCGGCGAATCCTCGACGGATTTCGGAAACTCTGTTTTGCCGCCAAGCAGCGCGATCATCTGGTTAATTGCTTTCGGATGCAGCTTGAACGTAATTTGCTGCTCGGGCATGTATTGGATGACGTTTTCTCCGCCTGGGAACTGCTTCAGCTGACGGTCACCAGCAAGAGTCATTGCTTCCGACTCATTAACGACGCGCTCTTGGCCGCCGCCTGTTTGCTCAATTTCCCCGTAACGCTTCAGATCGAGCTGACGTGTACCCACTGTACCAGACTGCAATGCAGCTTGGAAGCTTTCCATATCGGCCTGGCTGATCGATACCGTCTGGAAATGCTGTACGCGGAACGTGTTCATCACCGACGCCATGACATCCTGCCCCCATGACGAGAACATGAGCACGCCGGCAACTGCTGCAGCCGATATGAGAGATACCCATCTCCGCTGAACCCGGCGGCGCGGCTTGCGAGAAATTTTTTCTTCATTAATAGTAGAAATTGGTGCAGGTGTTGTTGGAGCAGCTTGAGGTCTTTCTGTTGGCGATGGTGTTGGCGCTTCCTCGGCTTGCTCTTCATGTATCACTTTCAGCGGCGCTGGCTTTTCCTCTTCCAGCCACACAGCCGGTACTCCTTCCTCTTTCACGGACATAAACAATCGATTCAGGGCGAGCTCCACATCGTCTTCTGTCACGTTCAATAAATCACGGTTCTCTTCTTCCGGACGTTTCGGTTGTTTCATTGCTCCATAGCCTCCTCGGAAAGCATATTTTTCTTAAATCGGCTTTGCGCTCTCATGAGCAGCGTCCCGACGATCTTCGGATTCACTTGCAGCGCCTCGGCGATTTCAGCATGGCTGTAGCCTTGCTCCTTCAAGAGCAGCGCTTGCCTGTCCCGATCGGACAGCTTGTTCAGCACGCCGCGAACGACATCGCGTTCCCAGCTCTGAATGACGACCGCCTCGTTGGACGGATATGCCTGCTCATCGGTGAGCGCTTCATGCTGCTGCTTCTCGGTTAAGTCGTTCATTCTTCCTGCCTTGCGGTAATGGTCATATACGATACGCGTAAGCACGCGGTGCAGCCACGGTCCCGTTCTCGCCAGATCCTCCGGCGGATTGCGGTACAGCCTTATAAAAACTTCTTGCGCCAAGTCCTCCGCCGCGGCACGGTCTCCGATAAGACTCGTTATTTTGCGTAGAACGGATGGATAATGCTCCCGAAATATCAATTGAAATCGGGCCGGCATTTGATCATTTGGCATGCTCTCGCCTCCTTCATAGAGTAAGACGCTGGGTGTGGGTGATATATAGCACGTTGCACGAAATAAATTTGAACGCTTAGCGGACTAATTTATTTGCGAGTTGCACGAAAGTTTTTTCTTCCAAAACCACCCACATAGAAAAATCCGTGATACCGAGCGCAAATCACCGCCATTTCCGCGCGCTATGACGAACTTTTCAGGTTTCCCCACTCACTTCTTCAATTATAATGCCCATTTCCCTGCTTGGAGAGGGAGAACCGCCTCCGAGAGATCCAAATTGGTTCTCTCAGCGAGGAAATCCCGCGAATTGAAGCTGAGAGACCCATTTCGGATCTCTCAGCGAGGAAACGAGCGCGAATTGCGGGCAGCGCGGAGCCGAGAGATCCTAATACGGACTCTCAGCGAGGAAATCCCGCAAAATTGAAGCTGAGAGATCCATTTCGGATCTCTCAGCGAGGAAACGAGCGCGAATCGCAGGCAGCGCGGAGCTGAGAGATCGCATATGTTCTCCCAGACTGAAATCAGCCTCGATCTGGCGCCGAGAGACCACATACGTTCTCTCAAATACAAAATCACGCCGACGCGGCAGCTTTCCACCTCTGAGAGATCACATACGTTCTCTCAGATACAAAATCACGCCGCCACGAACGCCGGCATTCCGCCTCACCCACCTACACTCGCACAAAAAAATCAACCGAGCAGTGCCTGCGCACTGCCCGGTTGATCATTTGCCAAAACCCTCGAATTAGCCTTGCTCAGATGCTTTGAAAGCATCCAATTGCTTCTGGATTTCGTCTTTTACTTTGTCGTAGCCAGCTGCTTTCAGCTTGTCGCGAAGTGCTGCTACTGCTTTCTCAGGGTCGCCTGCTTTACCGGCAAGGATAGCTGGCATTTGCTCGCCGAGAACTTGAGAAATTGCAGTCATCTCTGGGTCTACATTGGACTTGTCGAATACGAACTTGCCGTAAGGGAATGGCTTCTTGATCGCATCGTATTTCTTGTAGATGTCGCCAATGCCGCTCCAGTCTTGGTCAGTCGGGATTTCGAACTTGTCAACACGGCCGCCCCAGAAGTCTGTGTAGAAGCCGTCTTTAGCCTCGTCGTAGCCAGCCGGACGAACGCGAACGCCGTCTTTGATTTCGTATTGAACGCCTTCAATACCGTAGTTCATCAGTTGATAAATTTCTTTGTCTTGGCGGATCAGCTCGTAAGCCATCAGAGCGCGCTCTGGGTGTTTGCTGTGTGCGCCGACCGAAGTACCGCCGTGCGTAATTGGCATCGAAATCAGGTTGTTGCGTGTATCGGAGTACGAGAACATTTGCAACTCGGAGCCCGGTTGATCCTTATCCATCAGAACGCGAAGGTTCTTGTATGTTTGTGTATGGTGAGCATCTACACCTGTTTGACCTGCTCTCAGCTCAGAGCGAGTATCGCCCTTGTAGTTGAGAACGTCTTCACGCCAGTAGCCAGCGTCGCCCCATGATTTCGTCATCTTCGCGAAATCAATGAATTGATCGTTGAAGATCGGGCTGTCAACTGTATAGCGATCATCATAGGATTTGCCATAGAATGCGTTTACATAGCCTGTGGAAATTGGAAGCTCGATATTATCGGTTTCCGATGCAGCGAAGCCTGTGTAGAGCGTAGTAGCCGCGCCGGCTGCATCCCAAGGAATAACGTCTTTCTTGTTGTCTTTGATACCTTGGAGGTACTTGCCGAACGTAGCGAAGTCTTTGATCGGCTCCGTAATGCCGAACTCCTTCGCCCAGTCGCCGCGGTAGTACAAACCGTGGTTAACCCATTGTGTATAGTGATCTTCCGGGATCAGAACGATATCTTTGCCGAATTTACTTTGTTCCCAGTCTTCTTGCGGAATTTCAGAATATGTCTCTGGTGCATACTTCTCGAGCAGATCGTTCAGAGGCAGGAACGCGCCACGCTGAGCATTGCCCCATGTATCGAGCCAGTCCGTACCGATTGTGATCAGGTCAATCGGCTCGCCGGATGCAAGCAGCAGGTTATATTTCGTTTGCCAGTCTGCCCACTCTACCCATTTAATTTGCAGCTCGGCATTGATTTTTTGTTTCATGATGGCGTTGATTTTGTCCATAACTTTCTCCAGCTGGCCATTCTTCGGCTTGTCGCCGAGCATGACATAAGTAATGGTCTCAAAATCACTGGTGTCGATTTTGTCAGCCGACGCATTTGCATTGCTAGACGTATTGCTGGACGTATTGCTGGATGCATTGTTTGAAGCTGTGTCGCCGGATGAATTGTTTGTCTTATTATCCGAGGAACTGTTGTTGTCGCTGCCGCAAGCAGCCAAGCCGAAAGCAAGGAAAAGCGAACATGCCGTTATTGCCATCTTTCTCATGTTTCCCATTCTTTGTAGCCTCCCCATTTTTGGATAAACCCGCTTTGTTGTTCTCCGCCCAGTTCGAGCGGCTATGGTAAGAGAGACTAGACCAGGTCTCTCGTGTACCCAGAGCACGTGACTTGCATTATCCTTTTACCGCGCCAACCGTGATGCCTTGGATAAAATAACGCTGTACAAACGGGTAGAACAGCACCACCGGACCGGTCGCAACGACCGCGGTCGCCATCTTCATCGATTCCAGCGGCATATCGCGCAGCGGAACGTTCGAAGCGGCCGACGAGTTGCGGATGAAATCCGCGCTCGTGATGACATTGTACAAGAACAGCTGCAACGGGCGGTACTTCATGTCCGCAGACAGGAAGAGCATGGCATTATACCATTCATTCCAATAACCAAGGGCGATGAATAGACCGATCGTTGCAAGTGCCGGCGTCGTCATCGGCAGAATGAGCCGCATGAAGATGGTAAAGTCGCCAGCGCCGTCAATCTTCGCCGATTCCGTAATCGCATGAGGAATCGATCTCGTGAAGCTTTTCATCATAATGATGAGAAACGGACTCATAAGTCCCGGTAGAAGAACGGCTAAGTAATTATCCCGAAGACCCAAATACTGATTAATGAGCAAGTAGAACGGGACAATACCGCCGGAGAATAGTGTTGTGAAGTAGATGAAGAACGATATGCCGTTTCTCTGCTCGAAGTCCGGCCGCTGCAGCGCGTAGCCGGTCATCGCAACGAGGAATAGTCCGACGAGCGTGCCGACAACGGTAAGACAGATCGATACGACATAGGAGCCGATGATAAGATCCGGATTCTCGAACACGATCTTGTACGCGAAGGTTGAAAACTCCCGCGGCCAGATATTAAAGCCATGCTTCGCAATAGACGCTTCCTTCGTAAACGAGGTACCGACAACGACCAGGAATGGAAGCAAGCAGCAAAGTGCGAACAAGCCGATAAATAGATAACCAAAACATCTTACGAACAAGGACGTCCCATCCGTCCGAATGCGTTTCTGGACAACTTCCATGTGAGTCCCTCCTAGAACAATGAATTATCAGGCGATGCCTTCTTGACCAGCCAGTTCGCTGTAATAACAACGATGAAGCCGAATACGGATTGATACAAGCTAACCGCGCTGCCCATGGAGAAGTTGAAGTTGTTCATGAGCGAGCGGAAGACATACGTCTCAATAATGTCGGTCGTCGCATAGAGCGAAGTATTGTTTGCACCGACGAGGTTATAGAAGAGACCGAAGTTGCCTCGAAGCACGCCCCCGAGCGAGAACAGCAGCAGTATGATGAAAGTCGGCTTCAGCCAAGGGAGTACGATGTAGCGGATCCGCTGCAGCGCATTAGCCCCGTCAATCTCGGAAGCTTCCACGACTTCGGAATCCAGACCCATGATCGCCGCGAAGTACACGATCGACCCATAGCCGGTGGACTGCCACAAGTAAGTAAGAAGAATGATGAACGGCCAAATGTGCGAATTCGAGTACGTCTTCACCGGTTCTGCCCCGAACGACTTCAAGATGTTGTTCAGGATGCCGTAATCGTAGCTCAGGATGTTGTACGCGATGAGACCGATAATGACGAACGAGATAAAGAACGGCAGGAACATGAGCGTCTGCGAGACCTTCTTGAACCACTTCTTGCGCAGCTCGTTCAGCAGAATCGCAACGAAGATTTGCAGGAAGTTCCCGAAGATGATAAAGCCAATGTTGTAAGCGATCGTATTAAACGTCAGCCTCCATAGGTCACCGGTCATCACGAGGAACCGGAAATTCTCCATTCCGATGAACTTACTCTTGAAGATACCATCGGTATAGTTGTATTTAATGAAGGCAAGGTACAGGCCCGGCATCGGCAAATACGCGAAGATGAGGAAAAAGAGTATCGCGGGCACGCACATGAGAATCAATGTACGGTTGTTCCAAAATCGTTTGGTGCGCGCGCGAAGCGCACGTTTCGACGTCTCTACCGCCGCCGGAGCCGGCGGAGCCGACTGCGCAATTGTTTTCATCCGTGTTCTCCCCTTTCAATCGAAGCTTCGAAGCTTTGTGGTTACCCTTTCAAAATGCCTACTGGCAAGAAGGTGAAGCTCTCCAGCAGGGCAGGTTCGCCTGCTTCCACCGCTTCGAGTAAAATGGTTAATTCGTTCTGGTCGCCATTATTCAGCCAAGGTCCCGGCAGGTAGAACGATTCTTGATCTCCGCCGCTGAAGCTAGGCCTTGTTGCGCCGCTCGCCGTCCATAACCGGCCGACGATGGTCTCGCCCAGGAATACCGTAAGCTTCATGTTGCTTCCATTCACTTTGACGCGCCAGCCGTTGCCTTCGCCCGGCTGATCCAGCTTGCCGTAAAGCCAAGCGACCGCGCCTGCTTCCAGACGAACAGGAAGCTCATGCGATTCTGCTGCTGTGCGCTCCTGCGCCGCGTGCCCCAGCAATTCAGCTTCCTCGCTTGCTGCCAGACGCCATTCCCGAGCTGCGTTGCCTTCATATAGAATGACTTCGCCTGCGCCGAGGCCGAGTACCCGTTCCAGGAATACCGTCACTTGGACATCCTCGCCCGGTCTCACGTATGCGGAGATATTGATGTACGGATCGAACGGATGAACCGAGCCGATTGCCGAGCCGTTCACGAACACTTGCGCGAACGCTTGAATGCCTCCGAAGTGGAGCGTCCATGAATCCGCAGACTCTGATGCGGTGAATGTCTTGCGGAAATATTCCGCAGATGGATGATCCGGCGATAACCAGTTGCCGAAGGTGACGATTGCCCATTCGCTGTCGTTGAAATCTGGTGCAGCAAATTCGAGATCGGGCTGCGTTCCCGGCTTCGTCCGAAGTACGCGCCAGTGCAAGAGCGGCTGTACTTTAGTAACGGATGTCAGTCCTTTAATTCCTTTCATCGAATCCAGTCTTAGCGCCGGAAGCCTTGCATCGTCGAAATTGGTATGACCCCAAATTTCAACCCGCGCCGTCAGCTTGCTGCCAGTCTGAACCTCGCTTGTGCGAATCAGCCGGCTGCCGCCGCCTGGCACGCAGCTGCCGAGATAAGCTTGATCCGAGTAAATCGATACAACGTCGCTTCCTTGTTGAACCAGAACGCCTTGCACCTGCTCGCCTGCCAGGGTCTGGTCAACCGCTTCATACCAAGCATAGCCGCGATTAATGCCGTTCTTCTCCAGGTAGTCCGCTCCATCCGCTAGCGGCGTGTACACGGATCCGGCAGCCAGCGGTGCGGCTGCATCCACCTGCTTCAGCGACCAGTTGACCGCGACATCGCGAGGCGCGTCATCGTAAGCAATCTGGCTGCCGATCGTAATGTAACCGCCTTCATGAATGTGCGAATCCATGAGGAGCGCATCGGCTCTTGCCAGCCCGACGAGTTCGATCACATGACCATCAGCGAGTTCAAGCCGCGAGGTGGCGATCTGTCCAGCAGCTGCCGCGAAGGTGAAGAGATGAGTTCCTTCCGCTTGCTGCTCGTGCTTCTGCATGCCCTCTACCTCGGCAGCGGCAATCGGCTGCTTCAGCGTTAATGAAATTTCACCTTCGTGCTCGCTATGGAAGACGATGATCGTTTTCTTGCCATCATCAGCCACGAGCACATCCGATAGTTCAGCTGTTGCATAATTGAGCGTACCTTCGAGCCCCCATGCGCTCAGCGGAACTGCAATCGGCAATATCTCGCAGCGTCCAGGCACGGTTGTCAGCCGTGATGCTTGCGGCACTCTTAAGCCCTCGCCGCTAAGCTCAAACTGTACAGCTTCTTCCTGTTTACCCACATTAACCGAAAACAGAAGCTGTCCGCCTTGCTTCAACCGCAGCTGCCGCGCGGCGATTGTGCCAGTTGCAGCGCGATCGCTTCTTACTACTGTCGCGAGCTCAGATGCCGGTGCTGTTACCGCCTCGGCAAGCGAGCTGCTGTAAGCGTTAATGACTCTGCGCATTAAGCGTCCTTCGTACGCTTCGCTCCGTACATGCCCTTCGGGAGAAATCATGCCGTAGAAGTCATAGTCGCTTGTCATGAATGCAAGCGGCTTGCCCCAGTTGTTCGTGCCATTCGTAAAACCAAAATTCGTGCCGGATACTTGCAGGTAAGGTCCTAACAGCTTCGCCCCACAGGAGAGCAATCGGCGAAGAAGGAAGTGTGAGCGGTTCGTTTCTGTAACGAGAAGCGGAAGATCCAGCTCAGCGAGCCGTGATTCGTATGCGGATACTTTTGCTTCAAACTCAGGGTCCATATCGTTCGGATAGAAGTTACAGGTTGGTGCGACACCGTCGACAAGTCCGGATGCTTCGTACAATCCGCCTTGCCCCGCGCAGGCAATGAGCTTGGCGGTAATGCCCCGGCTGACCGCCATATCGCGAAGCGCGGTTATGTAAGCGTTCGGGTCCGGGCAGTCGTAGAAGTCAAGCTCGTTCTCCAGCTGCACGCAGATGATGGAGCCTCCGCGCTGCTGCTCGTATTTGGCGAGAATCGGGAGGATGCGGTCGAACCAGTTCTCCACCGATTTCAAGTACGCGGCTTCCGTACTGCGAATCACGATGCCAGGCTTGGCGAACAAGTACCCCGGAAGTGCTCCGCCATCCCATTCGGAGCAGATGTACGGTCCAGGTCTTGCTACGACCCATAAGCCGACTTCGGCGGCAAGCTGGAGGAACGCTTCGACGTCCTTCTCACCCGAGAAATCCCAGATGCCTTCGCCGCTTTCGTGAAAGTTCCACGGAAAGTAGACGTCGATGGCGTTGTAGCCGTATGCCTTGAGCTGTTCCATCCGTTCTCGCCAATGAGCGCGAGGATTGCGGAAGTAGAACAGCGAGGCGCAAAGGATGATTTCGGCGTTTCCGCCGATGCGGAGCGTTGATGCTGAAAGCTGCAACGCCGGTTCTGCTTTCACTTCCATGTTCATGATTGTTGACCTCCCCCAGGTGTGCAGCTTGTTTTTATGAAACCCGTTTCATTCACCTCGAAAATAAAAATACACTTTGTTTTTGCGGGTTTAAGCGATGTTCGTAAACGTCACAGGTACCGTTCTTACAAGTGTATTTCCGTATGAACAACACAGGAGCATTAGCTTATTGTGCTGCCGTTATGCATGTTATGAAACCCATTTCATCATTGGGTTAAAATGAAACCCTCATGGGCAAGGGTCATCTTGATTTGAAGTTTACCCGCAAAATGATAGCGCTGTCAAGGATGATTTTTAAAAATTTTTTGCCCTTTATTTTCCAATCAACGATTGGCAGGCGGTGCAGTGGTCTCGCGAATCATAAGCTTCGGCTGCAAAGTCGTGAGCTCGCTAACTTGATTATTGCGCGTAATAAGCTGGTGCATTATGCTCGCAGCTGTTCGACCAAGCTCAAGGCATCGGAGCGAAAGTGTTGTCAGCTCCGGAATCATGCTTTCAGCAAGCGGAATATCGTCAAAGCCCGTGATCGAGATGTCGCCGGGGATGCTGAGACCTGCGGTAACCGCATATTTAATAGCGCCGATCGCAACCAGATCATTGGCGCAAACAACCGCAGTCGGCTTGCGTCCATCCCTGCTGAACAGCTCGCTCATGAGCGCTTTTCCGGTATGCACCTTGAAACCGCCCGTTATAATCCAATCTTCGCGCATGGCAATGCCTGCCTGCTCCATCGCGCTTCGAAATCCGGACAAACGCTGCACGGTGTTCGACATCTGGTTGTAGCCGCCAATAAACGCAATATCGGTATGTCCGAGCTCGATGAGGTGATCGGTAACTTGCATGGCGCCGATCGTCTGGTCCGTCATGACGCGATGAAATTTACCCCCTGGCAGGTTGCCGTTAATAAGCACAACAGGCAGACGGTTGTTCACTTCCTGCACTTCCTTGGCCATTTCTCTGCTGCACTTTGCAAGGTCAATGCGGCCGCCGATCATAATGATCCCGTCGACCTGCTTCTCCGCCAAAATGCGCAAATATTGCGATTCCCGGCTATACTGCGCCTTCGAGTCCTGATTGTGCGAGCCGGTGTCGCAGAGGAAGAACGTGTAGCCGTTGTTGCGCGCTTCCTGCTCAAGGCCAGCCAACACCTCAGGAAAGAACGGATTCGTAATGTCAGGCAAAATAATGCCGATCATCCCGGTCTCCTTCTTGATCAGGCTTCTCGCAAGCGCATTCGGTTGAAACTGATGTTTATTGATGAGTCCCATGATTTTCTCGCGCGTCGAAGCTTTCACAGGTGCCGTGTTGTTCAGAACGCGGGATACCGTGGCAACGGAGACGTTGGCTTCTCTGGCAATGTCATAAACAGTAACCGGTTTCATGATCGCTCACCCTTCTGGCTTGATCTGTCTGAGGCGACAGTTTTCACTAGCATAGCAGAGTGATTTGCAAGTTGTAAATGACCTAATTTTCAGCTCGGTCCATAAAAAAGGTCACATCGAATCAGACGGTTCGCCGCCATTCGACATGACCATTTCCTTATATCGCTGCAAAATCCTACAAAATCCGCGCAGCGCCGTTGTCCCGGAATACCGCTTCCGCCGTGCCGCCAACCGACAAATCCGGTCCGTCGGCGAGCTGATTATCGCCCATATCCGCGGCAATGAGAATCGCTCCGCGAGCAAGCGCATCGCGGCATGCCGAGGCATCGCCAGCGTCAAGGCCGATGTCGACCAAGGCGCTTTCAATCGTGCTGTCGCTGTCATAAGCGGCAGCTGCCGCCGTCCATATGCCGATGCTTGGGAACGCCACCCCGCCGAATACGCCCATATTGAGGCCGCTGACCGGAACAGGCGCAGCAACGCCAAGATCGTTATTATCATGGTCGTCGGCAGCAGCACGAGTCAGCATGAGATCAGTCATCTCATCGGCGTGCACATTCGTCTCCCTCTCGATGCGTCTCGAGTGGTCCCGATCCTTCGTAATTATCTTCAGCTCATGCTGCGTAAAGCCAGCATTCTCGAGCGCCTGCACGGCCTCAATCGCTTCGTTCTCCGTATTGAAAATGCCAATTCTGTAAGTCAATTTCCTCGCCTCCACATACCGCTAGAACTTTACACTTGGTATGCCCTGTTTGCGGAGGAAATAACCGGAATAGTTATCGGCAAAAGAGACGGTTGACGTCGCTCTGTGGCCTGAGAGCGGGAAAAGCCACTCTCAGCATGGAGAATCGGCGGAAATCGAGCTGAGAGAGGGGAACCCTCTCTCACATGACGACTTGGACGGTTTGCTCGTCGGTTTGTGGATCGAGAGTCGGATTACGCGACTCTCAGGCCTGAATTGGCGGCTTTTTGCCGCTGAGAGTCGGATTTCCCTACTCTCGATCTCTCCGGCAGCGCGGATTCCGGCGCGCTCGGCTTCGAGAGTTGGATTACCCGACTCTCGATCGACCTGGCAGCCCGCGTCTACTACAAACGACTTCGGACGACGACTTTCACCCGCTCTTTTATGGCCGTGCCGGCGAGCCGTCCGGAATCCGCGACAGCGTCCACGCCGGCAGCACATCATGGCACGGATACAGCGCTGCCTTCTGCTCATCGATGTCCACACCTAACCCCGGCTTGTCGTTCACATACGCATAGCCGTAGCGAATCGTCGGGCTGCCCGGGAATACGTCGTGCATCCGCTCCGAGTACGAGCTCCACTCCTGCACGCCGAAGTTCGGGCTCGTCAGGTCAAGGTGAATGTTCGCAGCCTGACCGACCGGCGATAGGTCCGGCGGGCCATGCCATGCGGTGCGTATGCCGAACGCTTCGCAGACGGTGCCGAGCTTCTCCGCAGGCGTCAGTCCGCCGATGGCACTAATATGGCAGCGGATGAAATCGATCAGCCGCTCGGTCACCAGCGGCATCCATTCCGCGGAATGGACGAACAGCTCGCCCATCGCAAGCGGCGTCGCGCATTGCCCGCGGATGTGGCGGAACCAGTCCAGCTGCTCCGGCGGCAGCGCGTCCTCGAGGAAGAACAGCCGGTGCTCCTCGAGCTGTTTCGCCAGCCGAACCGCTTCAATCGGCACGATCCGCTCGTGGATATCGTGCAGCAATTCGACCTCGAAGCCGAGCTTGTCGCGCAGATGGTCGAACATACGAGGTACGCTGCGGACGTAAGCGTCCGGATCGAAATAAGCGCCGGGCAGCACATGGTCCGGCTGATGCAGCTTATGCCCCTGGCCGCCGTAGCCGCCAAGCTGGCAGCGGACATAGCGGCAGCCTTGCTCCATGAAGGCGCGCACATTATCTTCGACCTCTTGCGGATCGCGACCATCCGCATGGCGGTAGATCGCCGCCGCCTCGCGCACTTTGCCGCCGAGCAGCTCATACCCAGGCTGGTTAGACATTTTGCCCTTAATGTCCCACAGCGCCATATCGACGCCGGAGACGGCGTTGTTCAATATCGGCCCGTTGCGCCAATAGCCGCTTACCATCGCCGTCTGCCAGATATCCTCGATCCGGCGCGGGTCTTTGCCAATCAGGAACGGCTTCAAGTACTGCTCCACCGCAGTCGCCACAGCCAAGTGGCGCTGCGTGAACGTTGCACAGCCAAGGCCGTAGAGACCAGGCTCATTCGTTTCGATTTTCACAATGACCAGATTGACGCCGTCCGGCGCGGTCAGAATGACGCGTACGTCTCTAATTTGCAATTGTGCCATGCATGCGACAGCTCCTCGCTTCGAACCTCTTACAGGTTCGCTAGTTGCTCTTCTGCATCTGCAGGGATGTCATGCCAGCCGTCGAATTTGCCGAGCAGCTGCTGGATGTAGAACGGACCGCTCTCGCGAAGCTCGCGGGACCGCTCGCCCTTGAAATTGTCGACGCGATGCTTGCAGAACGACTGCAGGTGGTTGTAGTACAACGCTCGCCGCTCCTCGGTCGGATGCACATTCGGCAGTGCCGCATGCCACAGCGCGCCATGGAAAATAACCGCGTCGCCCGCGTCCACAAGCACCTCCACTTGGCCTTCGATGTGATCGAGGCCTTCAGGCGGATTTTTCCCGCTCCGATGTGAGCCAGGCACTACGACCAGGGGACCTTTCTCCTGCGTAATGTCATCGAGATAATACGCGCAGTTGATCGAAACCGGGAAGTACCAATATGGCGGCAGCGGCTCCGGATACACATGCGAATCCATATGCCAGCCGACCGGCATCCCTTTGCCTGGCTTGATCCGCGTCGCATTGACGCTCTCCATCTGCAGCTTCGGTCCCATCAGCGCGCGCATCACGCCCCAGACAGGCGGATGCACGAGCAGCGGAACGAACGCCTCATCCCGGTCGATAATGTCCGGAATTTCCCGCGTCGTGAACCCTTCGGAAATGGCGATGACGCGCTCGACCAGATGCGCGACCTGCTCCTTGCTCAACGCTTGTTTCACGACCAAATAACCATCGCGCTCAAATTGCGCGACTTGTTCCTCCAACGTCAGGCCCATCGTTTACAGTTCCTCCTCCGGCTCGATCACGAGCGCTTTATACATCGGCATCACGCCATGCGGCTTCACATCGAACAGGCGATTGCCGATCCATGCGCCCTCGTATGGCTTGCCAGCAACAGACTCGTTCCGCCAAACGAGCTTCGGCGCGAACGTAAGCGCCACGGTTTCGCCAGCGCTAAGCCCCTGCACGACGAGATAATTCTCCTTCACCGATGCCGCAAGTCCGCGTGGCGCACGGCATTTCACTTCATCGGCGGTCAACCACCCAGGCAGCCTAATCCAAATATCCCCGGCACGCAGCGGCGTCACGCAGAGCACGCCTTCCTCCGGTACACCATACTCCATCCGCACGTCCTCGCTCGTCTTGTTCAGCCAAATGTTGACGTACAGACGGTCCCCTTCCCATGTCGTCGCATTATCCCATACGAGGTGCAAGCCGCGCCCGCCCGCCGCGCAGCAGCAAGCCATCGTATCGACTTTGCCAGCGTTCGAGAAGTCGTTCGGATTCATGCGGCCCGTAAACCCGCCGCGGTACCGCTCAGGCACATCGCGATACGTTCTCGTCTTCGTATCTTCCTTGTCCGTCACCGTCTTCGCCCATGAAATATCCCGCACCTGCGAAGCGACGAGCGTATTGGCGAACCGATCGGCATCGTCCCAGCATGCCGCATTGCCGTTCTTCGCGAGATAGATCGCGGCATGAATCATATCCGTCGTACAGCATGTCTCGCTGTGCTGAATGACGCCCGGCAGCCAGCGATACTTCTCATCGACAGGCTCTTCGCCGTTCAAGCCGGTACCTTCCGGAAACCAGCCGTATGTACTGCCCATCGAGCAAGCCCAGTTGTACACCTTCTGGCACCAGTCGATCAGCGTGCGCTCCTGCTTCAAATTCGCATAGCGGAGGATGCCCGCAACTGCGCCCATTTTCGAATGGAAATGACCGTCATCCGGGTAGCGCCCCTGCGACCAGAAGCTGCCGTCCTCAGCAAAAACCTTCGAGTGGTACACGACGAAATTCGTGAGCTTCTCCAGCATTTCCTCGGCTAGAGGATCGCCTGTGCGTTCGTAGTAGATCGCCAACGGCAGGATGAACACACCGCCCCCGTAATGGGTCGGCTCGACGATAAAACCATGTTCCGTATAGATCTGCTCCGGCACCTTCATCCCCGGCACATACGTCTCAAACGGATAGCAGATGTAATCGTCCCGCTCCACCGCAATCGCCCGCATCCCTTTCAGCATGCGCTCCATTCGCACCAGCGCCTCTACATCCTGATCGAACTTATGCCAGCTGAGCAGCCCAAGAAAGACGCTCCGCTGGTCGAACATATTCGCTCCCGCTGGCACTCCCCACTCGTTGCTCATCCGGTAGAACAGCCCGTCGGAATCGCTCTGCATCCAGCGGAGCGCCTCCTTCATATGCTCCTCTGCCTCACGGCCAATACGCTTGCCGATGATCTCGCCGCACAGGATCGAGGCATCCAGAAACCGTCCAACAGCATCGCCGAAATCCCATTCGCTATGCCATGCGAACGACTCGTCGCTGCCGATCTTCGCGAAGAAATACGGCAAATAGTGATAGTCCGGATCGAGCATCTGCTCGTAATGATTAATCGCAAGTGCGGCCAATTCCCGATAATCAACCGCCTTGCCTAAATTGCCTGTCTTCCCAAGCTTGCCGTGTTCCACCATCGCACGATCATCCTTTCAATGAACCTAGCATGATGCCTTTGACAAAATACTTCTGCAAGAACGGATATATGCAAAGAATCGGCGCTGTCGTCACGATCAGCATCGCCATCTTGATCGATTCCGCCGTAACGGTCACCGCGCCTTGATGCATTTTGCTGAGCACTGCAAGATTGGATGCCTCGTTGGACTGAATGAGGAAGAGCAGCAGGTTCTGCGCCGTCCACAGCTTCGTGTTCGAGATGAATGTGAACCCTGTAAACCAGTCATTCCAATGGCTGACGCCGACGAACAGCGCAATGGTCGCCAGCACCGGCTTCGACAGCGGGAAAATAATGCTGAAGAAGATTCGCGCATCCGACGCGCCGTCCATCTTCGCCGACTCCTCCAGCGCTTCCGGCAGCTCGCTCATGAACGTGCGCACGAGCATGATGTTGAATGCGCCGTACAAACCCGGAATGATGTACGTCCAGAAGCTGTTGAGCAGATGCAGCTGCTGCAGCGTGATATAGAACGGGATGAGGCCGCCGCTCAGGAACATCGGGATGACGATCCACCAGTTCAGAAACCTGCGCAGCGGGAAGTTCTTCTTCGTAAGCACGTACGCAAACATCGCCACGAGCAGCACCTGCGTAATGACGCCGACGACAACCCGTCCGATGGTGACCCCGTAGGCGAGGAAAATATTTTGATCGCTGAAGATGACACTGTAGTTCTTCATGCTGAACATGCGGGGCCAAATATAAATGCCGCCCTTCTGCGCATCCATCGCGTCGTTGAAAGAGATCGCCAGGATATAAATAAACGGATACATGCATAGGAAGGCAAAGACGAGCATGAACAGCATATTGACGACGTTGAACCAACGTTCTCCCCGAGATCTCTGCATGCCGATGCTCCTCTCCTATATGAGTGACTCTTGCTTGATTAACTTGGCTACAAAGTTGCAGACGAGGAACAGAATCAGTCCGACCGTCGCTTGGAACACGCCCATCGTCGCGCCGAGCGAGAGACCCATGAAACCGCCCGAGTTGCGCAGATAGCTGAGAATAAGCGTATCGAGAATTTGCCCAACCTCCTGCACCTGCAGGTTGCCCATCGTCCACAGCTGGTCGAAGCCCGCGCTCATCAGGCCCGATGCACTCAGAATGAACAGCAGCACCATCGTGCCGCGGATGCCCGGCAGCGCAATATGCCAAATTTGGCGAATCCGGCTAGCCCCGTCAATGCTGGACACCTCGTACAGATGCGGATCGATGCCCGACAGCGCGGCCAAATAGATAATGGCGTTGAAGCCGATATTTTTCCATAGTTCGGTGAAGATGACGATCGGCAGGAAAGCCTGCGTGCTGCCCATGAAGTAGAACGGCTCGTTCAGGATGCCGATGCGCGTCAGCATCTCGTTGATCAGTCCGCCATCCGGGGACAGCATCTTGTACCACAATCCTGCAGCGATAACCCAAGAGATGAAGTACGGCAAGTAGCTGATCGTCTGCACGACCCGCTTGAATACCGTCTGATGAATCTCGTTAATGAGAAGCGCGAACAGAATGGTAGCCGGGAAGCCGATCAGAAGCTTGAGTCCGCTGATAATGACCGTATTGCGAAGCGCATTCGTGAAGTCAGGCAGGTTGAAGATCGTCTTGAAATTCTCGAGGCCGACGAATTCGCTGCCGGAATAGCCTTTGACCGGATTGTAGTCCTGGAAGGCGATAACGATACCGACCATCGGGTAGTACGAGAACAAGAGGAAGAAGATAATGCCCGGGATGGTGAAAATGTACAGCCAGCGCTGCTCCCAAACTTTGCGCATGATGCGCCTCGCGAGCGTCGGCTTCGTATTCGTTACGCTGCTTGTCTGGGCTTCTGCGAGCGTCGTCATCGGTAGGTGCCCCTCCTTCATGCCAAGGAATGATTTGAGGAGAGCGCCTTATTGCGCCGGCACTCTCCCTCGTCAACCACTATTGCTGCGGAAACTATAACGGTTACTGTTACTTCAAGTTCTCCAGATGGATCGACTTCGCTGATTCCTCGCGCTCTGCAACGATTTTGTCATAGCCTAGCGCTTTGACGTTCTTGCCCCAATCCAGGACGAGCTTCTTGATGTCGTCCGGGTTCTTCGCAGTAACGGCCTTCGCCACCATTTGCTTATAGCGCTCGCTTTGACCGACTGTCGCTTTGTTCTCCGCATCGCCCGGCTCAACGTAACGCTGCGGATCTGTCACGTACTCGGTCGGGAACTTGGAGCCGAGGTTCTGCCACGTCTCGATCATATCTTGGCGCAGCTCATAGCCGGATGGAGCTTGGTTCTTGATGAGCGCGTCATAGTTAGGAATGAAGGAGTACACGTCGATACCGAAGTGCGCGCGTTTGTTCCAGTCGCCTTGTGTTTCATCGAAGAACGCCTTCGTATCGACAATCTTGCCGCCCGCGTTGCGCTCCCACTGCTGACCTTCGAGACCGTACTTCGTCAGGATCGTGCCTTCCTCGGAGAGAACGTAGTCCAGCGTCTTGAAGAACGTATTCACTTCTTCCTTCGGCAAGCCGGCTTTCACCGCCCAGAGGCTCCATGCCTCCAGTCTGAACTTCGGCAGGCTTGGTCCGGAGGCGATCGATGGATCGTACAGCTGAACGCCTACGAATTCTGCCTTCGGATCCGTCTTCTTGATGCTGTCCGTGAACGGATTCGCTTGCTCCCAGTACGCGCCGTGCACGGCACCGTAACGTCCTTGGTTGCCTTTCTCGTCGATCTGGCCTTGCTTCAGCGTGAACGCTTCTTTCTCGATCAAGCCTTCGTTATACAGCTTGTTATAGAACGTAAGCGCGCGGATCAGGTTCTCCGGCTGGCTGACGTCGGAGCGAGCCGGCTTGCCGTCTGCGTCGGTGTACCATACGCCCGTGCCGTCGTTCTGGTCCGGCGGGAAGAACAGCTTGATCATATTGCGGAAGTTTTCTCCGAATGCCGCATATGGAATGACCGGCTGACCGTTAACATCCTTGATCTGCTCCTTGAACGCCTTCAGATCGTTGTACAGATCGTCCACCGTCTTCGGCAGCGGCAGGTTCAGCTTGTCGAGCCAATCCTTGCGAATCCAGATCGTCGGTTGGTCGATGGCGTACGCCTGCATGTTGGAGAAGTTTTGCGCGATGCTGTAGATCTTGCCGTCATGCGGGTCGGACGTGAACGGAAGCAGCTTCTCGACGGCCTTCTTCACGTTCGGATATTTCTCGAGCCAAGGCGTCAAATCTTCAAGCTTGCCCGTTTCGCCGAGGTTGTTCAGAATCAGCTTCGTCCTGGAGTCGGAGCCGGTCGTGACGATATCCGGCCAGTCGGAGCCGCCCGTGGAAGCCCACAGCTGCAGCTTCTGGACAACGTCGTCGTAGCCGCCAGTCTTGATGACGTCATACGTCAGGTTCTTCATGCCGAGGCGCTTCGTCAGCTCCGGCAGGACGACGTCCTTCGCCGGGTCTGCGTTATCCCAGCCCCAGTTGAACGCGGTGATTTTCAAGTTATCGACAGTGCCGATTTCCCCGCTGGATGTGTTCGAAGAGGTGTTGGACGAGTTCGAATTAGAGCTTGTATTGGAGCTGTTTGAGCTGTTTGATGAATTGGAGCTGGAGTTAGAGCTAGATGAATTTGCTGAATTCGATGCATTGTTAGACGTATTGCCGCCGTTGTTGCCGTTGCCGCCGCATCCGACCAAACCTACCGTTAAAGCTGCAGTTAGCAAAATGCCTACATTTTGACGGATTCTCACACGTTATTCCCCCTGAATATGAGTGATAGGTTCATGCAAACATCAGTTTGAAGCTTCTGTCTTCCCCGCCAAGCCCCGTCAGCTCGAGCCGCACGCCTTCTTCTGTAACTTGGTGCGCTGCTCCGGGGCAATCGATTGCGCGTATTGCATAAGTCTCCGGCACAGTGAACGTCAATACGGCATTCCCTGCTCTTCGGCCTATGAACACGCCTGACAGCGTCAAGCTCTCCTCGTCCCAACTCAATTGACCGAGTTCTACTCCCCCTTGCGTCAAATGATAATCTGTAGATAACAGCCACGGATGCGGCCGGTTCTCCCGAATGGCAATGACTTTGCAATCATGCGACGCAACGCCCGGAATGGTGATGCTGCCTCTGGCGATGCCAAGCGGCCGCTGGTTCCAGAAATCATAGATACGGTAGCGGCGATCCGGCTTCAGACCGTCGCTATCGAAGCGAATGCTGAAGCTGCGCGCTTCCTCTTCCCAGTTGAACAGGGCGGCAACCCACCATGTATCGAAGCTGGTGTCCACTCGCAGCAGCCACTTCGATGAGAAGTTCGACTCGTACAGATCGAGCGGTCTCGCTTGCTTCGGGTAGAGCGGCAGCATCTTGGCGAGAAGGTCGAGTCGATCCTGCGTCAGCGCCGGAAGCTCGTCGCCATTGAACATGACGCCGCCGGCCAGCCCTGCAGAGGTGACGTTAATGCGTGCTTCCTTGTATGGTCTCGGGCTCGGAGAATGACCGATTCGTAGTTATTGGTCCAGATTCGGTCCTGATAATAACGGCGCAGCGCGAGCGTCTGCGCGAAAGCTTTGACCCCGCCATGCATGTGGATCCGATCCGGGATGAACCGGATAATCGCATCCTCTGCGACGAAGTTGGTCTTGAAAATACCGCACAGCGCCATCACCGGACTGCCGCATGGCGACAGCCAAATGTCGTTATTCGCGGCATCCGCGAGCGCCTGCATCTTCTTGCACATGTCGCGAAGAATCTCGATGCTCGTGCGATCATCGGAGTGGTAGCGGAACTGCGACCTGTTCTCCGTCAGGCTCACCGTGGCCACTTCGAGAAAATCCATCTTAATGAGCGCATAGCCCCATTCATGAATCAGCTGCGTGAGCTGGTCTAGCACGTATTGCTGTGCACCCGGATGCGACAGGTCGAGCCGGTATGCATACGGATGTTTGAATGTTCGCGGGCCGAGCGCGAGGCTGCCATCTGCGTGATGCAGCAGGTACTCCGGATGCGTCGTGACTATCTCCGCGTCCGCCTCGATCCAGAACGGCGCGATCCATATGCCGGGCCGGAAGCCTGCCTCGCGGATCATATCCGCCATCCGCTTCATGCCTCGCGGGAACTGTTCTTTATTCACTGCTGGCGACCCTATTGTCTGCTGCCAGCCATAGTCGATCAGAATGTACTCGAAGCCGCCGGGTTCCGGCGTGAACACCTCCGGATGCTCCGCTGCGAAGCGCAGGTTGCGCTCGACGTCGTCCTCCGTCACCTGGAAGAAAGCGTAATGCCAGGAGCACCAGCCGGAGACGGGGCGATCCAGCTTCACCGCGCCCATGCTGCTTGCGATGAGATCCGCGTACTGCTCCTGCGCGCGTTCAATGTCGTAGCCGAGATAGAGGTAGCACGTCTCGGCTTCTAGCGTCTCGCCGGGTTCGCAGCCGCGCCCTTCGCAGCGCGTTAGTAGCGTGAAATCGCGGAATACGTCGCGATCGATCTCCTTGTTGTAGGTGAACGCGATCTGCGGAAGGAACCTGCGGCAGGTCGTGTAGCCGAACACCGCGCCGTAACCGGTGAGCGGGTCCTTGATCACGCCGTCGAAGGTGGAATGCCACGGCGTCTCGTAATCGCGTTCCAAGTACTGAATCCCTTGGGAATGCGCTTTATGAAACATCCGGCTGTCGAAGCCGTCGAATACTTCCCGGACGGCAGCCGGAATTTTGTAATACGGATCCGTGTAGACAAGACAGCGCATCGGATCGCTGCCGATCTGCAGGTAGCCTTGTTCGCCGAGCTGCATGCTGCGCAGCTCCTCGATTCGCAGCGGCTCGACGCTCTCGTTCTCCACTGTTAGCTGAAGCAGCAGATAGCCGTCTTCGCTCGCTTCGCCAAGCGTGAAATGCTGCGTCAGCGTAATGCCTGGCTTTACAAGGTGCTTGATTCGGAGCGACATAGTGGCGTCGTCCAGCTCGGATGAGATGTACGTGTCCGAGCCTGTCGCCCATGCAATTCCGCCACCGTCGCTGCCAGCTTCAGTAAATCCCGAATGCACACCGCCCATGACAAAAGCTCCCGCAGCCACGTCCTTCACATCGAATGTGCCAAGTGAGCAGTCATATTCAATGAGCACATGATCATTGCCTAGCTCCAGAATCGGCTCTACCAATGCACATTCCCCCCGCGCTGCTCCGCATAAGGAATGCCCTGCGTCATCGGCGCGCTATCCTGCTCCATCCATTTCCGCTGGTAGAGCGGATAAATCTGACCGGATGGCGTCACCGACAGCACGGTATCGCCGCGCCAGCGAACCTTGTAATCTCGGCCGGATACGCGCTCGATCGCTTCCACGGTCGTGAGCGGGTACAGCAGCTGCACGAGCTGTCCTGCTTGCAAGCCTTCGAGTCGGATGTAACCATTTGCGGTCTCATCGGTTACAATCGGTCTCGCTTCACCGTCAACGGTCAACACCGCGTCTTCGCGGACGACCCAATCCGGCATCCGAACGCGGAGCGCTTCGGCGGCCTCGTGAACATGCAGCTCCAGCTTGCCTTCGTATGGCTGATAGCTGACGACCTCCACCCACTGGCTGTTGCGGCTCAGCGCCATGTTCACGCTAACGACGCCATCACGCTTCGTCACGATGTCGTCCCAGAGCAGATAGCAGGCGCGAATACCTGCGCCCAAGCAGCAGCCTTCGACGCTCTCGATGCAATTGTCGAGCGACCCCGGCTTCGACCAGGACGCCCAGCTGCCATAGAGGGCACGCTCGAAGATTGGCTTCTCGGGGAATTCGCCTTGAGGCAGCATCGGATCGGTATGTACGAATTGGTTCTCGAGCAGTTGGTTGCGTGCGAACCGCTCCAGAATCGCGTAGTAGCTTTCATCAATATGGCGCGCAATAAGCAAGCCAAGGTGAATCGCATCTGTAATGGTGCACGATTCGCAGGAAGCATCGTCCGGACCGACTCCGTCCGGCACCCAGCCCCATTTGCTGGAGAACCGAAGCGTCCAATCGAATACGTTCTTCATCTGATCTATGATTGCGGTATCGTTCTTCCGCAGCGCACGGCGCATGATTGCTACCGCTGCCGTCAGAATGCCGCCCGAGTGCGTATGCCCTTGATAGCGGCCGTCAGCTTCGAACGTGCCGCTTACATTCAGCACGAATCGGCACATCCGGTCGAGCAAATCCTCGCAATCCGGTGCTTCGGCACTCTCCGTGAAACGCGCAAGAGCCAGCATGATGCCGCCGAGCGGGAATGTCGGATAGCCGTTGAAATCGCCGAACACCGCATGCTCCATCGTGTTCCAGCCGTCGGCATTTTTGAACCAATAGCTGTAGTCTTCTTCGTGCTGCACATTGTCGCGGATCGAGGCTGCAAGCTTCTCGACCGCTTCCCTGCGCTCAGTGCTTGGCGAATCCAGATACAGATCGACATAGGCGAGCAGCATTCTGCCTGCCATGAACGGATTCAAGAACGGATCGCATGTGTCCAGCATGGCGCGAAGTGCTTCTTCTTCCTCCTTGAACGCTGCTGATCCCGTCACCGGACGGCCCAGCAAGTACGCATCCGTGAACCGGCTGCACATATCGCCTAGGTCCCAGATATGATGCTCCAGCTGCGGCTGCGGCTTAAGGCGAAGCAGAAAATACGGCCGGTAATTCTGTTCTCTATCCAGCCGGTTCGCGATGGCGCTGAACCCTCTTTCAATCGCCTCCTGCAGAAAATACGTCTTCGGTCTTCCCTGCAGCTTTGCATCCATTTCCATCATTACTCCCCCTGTCTAATTCGCGTATGATTCATCTGAATCGGCAAACAAGCAGTATGATCATGGAGACTGATTCGCAAATAGAGCGCTTACATTTCGCAATAAAAAACGACGATGTTCGAGAGATGGATTGTGAAAGAAACTGGTTGTCGGAGAGTGGTTGTGAAGTGCTGAAATGGGTCGGAAAATGTTGTGCTCGTGGGGTCGACATGCACGTCTGAGGCAGGTGAAAATTAGACATGTTTAGACAACTTAGAAGGGGTGAAGGAGCTGCTTATATCGAATATACAACTATGTTCAGCAGCATGTTCCTGGATAACTGCATCATACTCCCATCCCCTCCAAGCTGTAAAGAAAAACATTTGAAATCGCTGCCAAAAGTTGTATATTCAATATAACAAGTTAAAAGAAAGAGCGTGAGGCCGATGTCAGTTCCCATGAAGCGAGTGCCCTTATATACGCAGATCCGCACCTTCATCTCCGATCAAATTGCCCAAGGCAAATTGAAACCAGGCGAGCGTCTGCCCTCGGAGAACGAGCTGGCGGAGCATTTTGGCGTCAGCCGGATCACGGTGAAAGGCGCGCTGTCCACCCTCGTTGAAGAAGGTGCCGTCTATCGCATTCAAGGGAAAGGATCCTTCGTCGCCGATGGTCCGCAGAGCAAGGAGCCGGCCCTTTATCCTACTGGCGCCCCTCTTGTGAAGCCCCGCAAGATGAAGCTGATCTCCCTTCTCATCCCGAGCCTCAAAACCGCCTATATGGTCAATCTCGTAAAAGGCGTCGAGGAAGCGGCTGCGCTGGGAGGCTATCGGGTCATCGTATCGATGACGCATGAGTCTGTGGAGACCGAGTGCATGCTTCTGGCTGAAGCTGACGAATTTGGCGTCGATGGCGTGATTGTTTACCCGGTAGAAGGAGAAAGCTATAACGAGGATATATTGCGAATGTCGCTTCGCGGTTATCCGATCGTCGTCATTGACCGCTACTTGAAGGGGCTGGAGACAAACTGCGTCTGCTCGGATCATTTTGGCGGCGCCTATGAAGCAACGAACCATCTCATTCAATCCGGCCACACGCGTATCGCATTCCTGACCGCCCCGGCCAAAGGCACATCGAGCATGGAGGACAGGCTCGACGGGTATCGCAGAGCGCTGGCTGATCACGGCATTCCGAGTGATCCGAGACTCGTATTCACGAACACGGACCCGATTCAGATCGAGAGGTTTCTGAGAGAAAGCACCGACGTCACGGCTGTCTTCGCACTCAATTCGTCGCTTGGCCTGAAAGTGATGGCGGCTGCGGAACGGCTAGAGTTCGCGATTCCGGAGCAGCTGTCCGTTATTTTCTTCGATGATCTGGAGCATTCCTCGCGCTGGGCGAAGCGTCCGAGCTGCATCCTTCAGCAGGAGGAGGAGATCGGCATCCAGGCCACGAAGCTGCTTCTCTCGCTCGCCGAGAATCCGGAGCAGGAACGCAAGAAGATTGTGCTGCCGCCAAGGCTTGTCGCAGGCGGAACGACGGCGGCGCCTGCCGATATTACATAACTTGGAAGATATTTTTGATTCATAAGAGCTCTTCACGGGTAATACGCTTGTAGAAATTATCGATTTAGGAGCGTTGCGCGATGAAACACAACGATAAATTAGTGCTGCGAACGGAAAATCAGGAGGGCAAGTGCACCGTCTACGTTGGCGGCGAGCTTGACCTGGAATCAGCGGTACAGATGCGTGCGGCGATGTCTCCGCTCATCGAGCTGACCGATCGCGAATTGGTACTGAACCTGCAAGAGCTGCGCTATGTAGACAGCACGGGCATCGGGATTCTTGTCTCTGTCCTGAAAGCCCGCCATGCCAAAGAAGCGCCATTCACTGTCACTGCCGTCCCTCCGCATATTCGCAAGCTGTTTGATATGACAGGCATTACGCCATTTTTACTGAAACAGGCCTAAGGCTTTCCCTAAGCCAGCCAACCTTCAGAAAGGAACTCACAACTATGAACGAGAATGAAGATTTAATCACGCTCAAAGTGCCGGCAGCAGCGGAATATATCGACTTGGTTCGGTTGACGCTCTATGGCCTTGCGGTCAAAATCGGTTTCTCCTACGAGGAAATCGAAGATATGAAGGTAGCGGTGTCCGAGGCATGCAACAATGCGGTGCTTCATGCGTACGGCGATATACGCAGCCATGCTGCCCTTACTGGAACTTTGGCGGAGGCGCCTCATATTGAGGTCCGATTTGTGAAGAGATACGACGCCCTCTCCATCATCGTGAAGGACGAGGGAACTAGCTTCGATGCGGCGGCGGCAGCGAAGCTGGCTCAGCCAGTGGACGGGAAAACGATTGATGAGCTGCAAGCCGGCGGGCTCGGTCTCTACTTGATGCAGGCGCTCATGGACGATGTGGTCGTGAGCAGCGAGATGGGAACCGAGGTTGTGCTGACGAAACGGCTCATCCGGAGCGGTGATCACTAATGAGCACGCAGCCGGCTAATCATCGGAACGCCACCAGCATCGAACTCATTACGGCCTATCAGAACGACCCGACCAATGAGACCGCTGAGCTACTGATCATTCATTATGAGCCAATGGTTCGAATGGCTGCCGGTAAAATATCACGTAACCGTCCTGACCTGTACGAGGATTTGATTCAAATTGGCCAGATGGCGCTGCTTCGTCTGTTCAGTCAATTCGACAGCACGCTTGGGGTTCAATTCGAGCCCTATGCCATGAAGAGCATCATCGGCCATATGAAGAACTTCCTCCGCGACAAGTCGTGGTATGTCCAGGTCCCCCGCCGCATTAAGGAGAAAGGCATTGCGCTTCAGCAAGCGATTGACGATCTGACCGTATCGCTTGAACGCTCTCCGAGAATCGACGAGATTGCGGGGCGCATGGGGCTCACTGTCGAAGAAACGACCGAAATATTGGCCGGACGCGAGCTGTACCACTACGTCTCGCTCGATACGCCGATATCCGAAGAAGACAGCACCTCGACGCTCGGCGATCTGCTCGGCTCGCCGCTCGATGATTTCGACAGCGTCGATAAGCGGCTCGATCTGCAGGCCGCCATGGCGCAGCTAGAGCCCGCAGAGCAGCGCGTGCTGCTGCTTGCGTATCAGGATGGGCTTCCGCAGCGGCAAATCGCCGACATGCTCGGCATCTCGCAGATGAGCATCTCCCGCATTCAGCGGAGAGCGACGACCAAGCTGAAGAAGCTGTTAACCGAACAAGATGAACACGATGTATAGAAGCGCGCGACCGGGGTGACACGAAAACTGTGAACCGCGGAGGCGCGCTTCTTTTGTTCATGGCAGCTTTTTGGATAAAATTGTCGGCGCTACAGTTGTACTCGGTGCATTGTTCGCGTTATGATGGTAGCAATACGTATGAACGGACACGCAGGAGGCTTCTAAACCATGACGCATCGTTTGCTGCAGTTTCCTTCCAAATGGGAATGGCTCGTGCTTAACGAGCAGCGGCCGGAAACTTCCGGCCTCAGCCGCAGCAGCAGCCGGGCTGCAGGCGGCGGCATTGCCGAAGCCGGGCTCGCCGATCATGCCGAGGAGCCGGCTTCCGCGAAGCAGGCCAGCGCCGCAGCCATGAAGCAGGCTTACCCTGAACTTAGCGGCTGGCTAAGCGACATTGAAGGCAACACCCACAACCAAATCATCGTCAGCGAGCTGGCCGGCGGCGAGTCGGTGCTGCAGGGGACGCTTATGTTTCAGGTTTCGGAGGATGAGACCGACGTGCATCCGCTGCATTTTCGCGTGACGCAGAGCATGCTCGTGACGCTCGCTGCCGATATGCGCCTGTCGATCCGGCTGCAGCTCGATCCGTGGCAGGACAAGCTGAACCGCTGCCAGAGTGCGCCGGAGGGCTTCTTCGTCGTTCTCGGCTCCATTCTGGAGACATTCCATTCCGGACTCGACCGTTTCGAGACACGGCTTGGCGACCTGGAGCAGAAGATGCGCCTGCAGAACCGTACGGGCCTTATGAACAATATCTTCGAGCGGCGGTATGAGCTGCTGCACTGGAGCCATCTGTTCATTCCGATTAAGGAAATTCAAGGCGCAGCGAAGGAAGCCTTCATGGACACGCTGCTTGAGCAGGAAGAATATAAGCGGATGGAGCTCAAGCTTGAGCGTATCGAGGCGCTGCTCAGCCATTATGCGATGGAGATCGATACGTTGTTAATGATGGACGACGCCATCTCCAACTTCCGCGGTAACGATATTATGAAGACGCTGACGATCTTCACCGCCCTGTTCATGCCGGCAACGGTTATCGGCGCGGTATGGGGCATGAATTTCAAGCGCATCCCTTGGGCCGGCGAACCGTGGGGCTTCATCGCGGTCTGCTCGATCATCGTCGTCGTCACCATGCTGATCTACTGGTGGCTCTGGCACAAGGGCTGGACCGGCGACCTGCTGACCGGCCGTCGCCGGGGCGAAATTGTCGGCGCTGGCACGCGCATCGATGCCGCGGGCGCCGATGATCTTGATCTGCCGCGGCCGCTGCCAAGCCGCAGCAGCCGCGGATCAGCGCCGCGCGGCGCTGGCAGCGCGAGCAGCGGCGGCGCCCGCGATGAGCAAGACGCGCCGCTGCCGTCGCGCTCGAGCCGGTAGTGGTTTGGGAACCGAGAGTTGGAAGGACGGGGCTGTTGCCCGGCCGGACGGCTCTCGGTTTTTTTGTGCTTACACAGGGCCGCACGGAGCCCCGTCGTGCAATGTCCTCCCAGTTAGTTCCATCAGTAGATTAACTCCGCTTGCCTGCCTCGCCCCCACTCCATCTACCGCTAAATCCCCATACCTGCCTCGCCCAAATCCATTTACCGCTAAATTCCCCCCTGCCTGCTTCGCCCCACTCCATCTACCACTAAATTCCCCATACGCTACCTCGCCATCTGAGCTATATTGGATTTTCCCACTCAATTTCACTAGTTTGAGCGATTTTGAGTGGCTATATTGGATTTTTCCACTCATTTAGAGCAATATCCGAGGAAATAGCCACTTTTCGCATAAAATGAGTGGATTTTTCCAACATAGCCCGCCAAATCGCCCAAAATCCGCTCTGTATATTGGATAAATCCAATATGGACAAGCTAGACGTGCAGTAAAAGGCTACCTGCCACTATGATCGAGTTCTGAAGGTTGGGGTTGAGGTTGAGGTTGAGGTTGAGGTTGAGGTTGCTGGGTGCTACCAACGCCCAAACAACGAAAAAGCCCCTGCCGAAGCCGAGGCAGGAGCTTTCATTTGCTCCACATTACTTGATATCCACGACGACCAAGCACCGGTCGTCCGACTGCAGCCCCTCCCGCTGCCCCGCCTGGAACAGCGCCGCCTCGAGCTCCGCGAGCGAGGTCGTGCTGCCGTGCGGCTGCAGCAGCGCGGTCAGGTTCGCCGGCCGATCCTCCTCGCTGTCGTTGCCGACGAGGTCGTAGATGCCGTCGGTCAACAGCACGATCCGATCGCCCGAGCTGATCGGCAGCGTGTGCTTCTCGACGACAATGTCGCCGAACATGCCGATCGCCACGCCGCCTTGTTTGAACATCTCCACTGCGCCGCCTTTGCGAATAATCATTCCCGGCGGATGACCCGCGTTGACGTACTCCACGACGCCTTCCACAAGGTCCACGACCATGTACAGCCCCGTGAAATAGTACTGGATCAGCTGATCCGCAAACTGCAGCTGCAGCGATCGGCGATTCAGCTCGCGGATGACCCGCTTCGGATCCACCTGCTTCGACATCGCTTCCTTCAGCACGGAAGCGATGAACATGCAGGCAAGCGATGACGATATGCCGTGCCCCATCGCATCCATCACGGCGATGCCGTAGCGATGATCGTCGATCCGATTCCACGCATACAAGTCGCCGGACAGCTCCTCCGACGGGCGGAAGATCGCATCGATAGCGACGCCTTCGTCATCGACCTTTTGCGGCAGCGCCGCAAGCTGCACTTCCCGCGCCAGCTGCAGCTCCTCCCGCACGCGGCGGTCCCGATCCTTGTGCCAATCCTTCTGCTCCTTCAGCCGGAGCGCCACCCGGATGCGGGCAAGCAGCTCGATACGGTTGATCGGCTTCGTCACATAATCAATCGCCCCAGCATCAAGCGCCTCTGCGAGCTTCTTCGAGTCGCCGATTGCCGTCACCATAATGACCGGGATATCCTTCAGACGCGCGGACTGCTGCAGCTTCTCGCACGCCGTTATTCCATCGATACCAGGCATCATCATATCGAGCAAAATCAAATCGACACCGTGCCGGTCATCCCCCGGCCCGCCGGCAGGCTCGTCGCCCTTCACGGTCAATCCAAGGAGCAAGAACATCTCTCCTGCCGATCCAGCCGACAAAATATCGGTGTATCCCGCACGTTTCAATATTTCTCTGACCACCGTTATGTTCATCGGATTATCGTCAACGACGGCAATTCGCATTTTCCATCTCCTAGCCCTGCTTTTTTTCGAGTTCAAATTCACTTCTTCATGTTAATCGTTACCCGTACCATCTCGGTTTGAATCGGCAGTTGACGGGGATAGCAGCCTAACGCACATTGGCCTATCCGCACATACAATGGGAGCAAGGAGAGTGGGTGCAACCATGAGCAGCGGCAGTACGGTCGATATTCGCACAGCCATCTTTTTGGCTGCAGTCTGCGGGCAAGCATATATGCAATACAGCAATAACGGCTACTTCCTCGTGCCGGAATCCTATCGTGTCGTCGGTTCTTTTAGCGCAGCCTCGTTCGCCGGCAATGAAGAACCGTTCGGCTTCGTCATCGAATCGCCGCAGGCTGTCGTCCTTGCGTTTCGCGGCACAAGCTCGACAACGGACTGGGTCACGGACATGATAGCGCAGCAGACGGCATTCAAGCCGCTCAGCAAGAAGAGCGTCATGACCCATCGCGGCTTCACGGAGGTCTATATGTCCGCACGTGATCAGATCTTCAGACTGCTGGATCAGGTGCCGAGTGATAAGCCGCTGTTCGTCACCGGCCACAGCTTGGGCGGAGCGCTGGCGACGCTGGCATCGCTTGATATTGCCGTGAACCGGAAGCCGGACACAATCATTACGTATACCTACGGTGCGCCAAGATCAGGCGACCCTGCGTTCGTTCGCGCCTACAATGCTGCCGTGCCGATCTCGTTCCGGATCCAGAACGAATTCGACGTCGTGCCCCATTTGCCGCCGCTCGTGTACCAATCGCCGAAAACCGATAAAACCTACTACTACATGCATGTCAAAGAAGAGGTCAAACGGAGGTTTCACAACGGCTCGCTCGGAGGCAACCACGTCATCAGCAGCTACTTCAACGATTTGGCGCAGGATGCGCCTGGCTTCACCTATTCCATGTGTTCCGGTCCTCCAGGCTGGTGCCCGCAAAAATAAGCAAAGCCGCCGATCCCGGCGGCTTTATACATCGATTTATTCTTTTAAATTTTATTCTTTTAAATTTTTTTCTTTTATAAATACAAATCTCAAGCCTGAGCAGCAGAAGCAGCTTCTGCAATTCGCGCACGCTCCGCCTTCGTCATTCCCTTCAACACGAGCTCATAGGAATGGTCGATCATATCAAGCAGCTCGGCGACAGGGACAGACCCGTCCAGCGCGATCGAGTTCCAATGCTTCTTGTTCAGGTGGTACCCCGGCGTTATCGCCTCATATTGCTGGCGCAAATTTTCCGCGATGATCGGATCGCATTTCAGCGAAATGCTCGATCCGTCGCCTGGAATAAGCGCAAACATTTTGCCCCCAGTCTTCATGACGATCGGGTCTGGACCAAACGGGTATTCCTTCACTGCGCCTGGCATGGACAAGCAATGTCCGAGTAATGCTTCCATCTGCTAGCTTTCCCCTTCCTGCACGAAAGTATAGTTTTTGAAAGTCGCGGCTTGCCCGTAATAATTGCCGTCCTCATCGTGCAAGTTCCATACAACCGCCTGCTCGATGCGAAACCGACGTCCGCTGCTTGAGATACGAATGCCGTTATAATCATCTATGTAGCCCTGCTTCTCAACCGCTTCGAGGAACCGCTGCCGCTCGGCTTGAATCATCGGCTCCGCCGTATGACGAGACTCGATCTGTGTAAAAGCATCCCAATCCATCTCCCACAGCCCAAGCGCCGCACGATTGCCGAAGTTCAGCACAGGGTCAGCCTGCGTCCCATGAGAAAGCACAACGATCGGCGCTTCGAACAGCAGCTCTGCCTCTGAAGTCCCGCCAGCTCCCTCACTGTCCACGAGCGGCTTGCCCAGCAATCTATTGTAGCTGTCGAGAATTATTTTCGCATGGCGCTCCGATGCACCATTTCCCAGCCTCTCCAAGTCTCACGCACTCCTTTACTATCAAAAAAACTGAAGGCATGATCACCTTCAGTTTCTTGTTTGTGCTATACGCCCATCTTCTTGCGCTGGTTGTTCACTTTTTTATGATTTTGGCTTTTCATTGTTTGTTGGTTACCGCCTGGGCCATGCTTCTGTTTACCAGCACCATTCGCCTGCTCCTGCTTCTTCTGAGCCAGCTTCTGCTTCACTGCTTCTGCAAGGGAAACCTTCTTCGGCTCCTGCACTTCCGGCGACGTCTCTTTCTCTGACATAAGATCACCTCGTTACGTGTGTACTAATTTGTATTGTAGCGCTTTTTCCGCTTTCTTTCCAGTAGCTTGAGGAGGCAAATTTCAGCTATAATCTTCCGCATGAATGCTACTCCCGCAGCGCTTCCTTCAGCTTCGTGGACATGTTGTCCGCACCGCCTGCACGCAGCATGCCGCGCGCCTTCGCCAGCTCCTGCGTCAAGCGCAGCTTATCCTTACGCAGCGCCTCAATTTCCTCGTTCGCCAGCCGGAGCTGCTCCTGTAATGCTGTTATATTCTCCACCCGAATTAATCCTCCCATGCCTTCCGGTCGACTGGATCTATTGTAGCGCGAATCGCTTGCAAAATAAAACGCCGGAGCACCGACTGGCACTCCGACGTTAAAGAAACGAACTTATTTGACGCTGACAGCGACCTTCTGCGTCGTAATGAGCGCGGTCCCGCTGTAAGCTTTCAGCACAACGTCAATCTTCTTGCCCTTGTACGGCGCGAAGTCGATGTTCGCTGTCCATGGCGCTGTTGTAACCGCAGCAATAAGCTTGCCGCCGATCTCATACGTCACCTTGCTAAGCGTCGGCGACCAGGTCTTCATATAAGCGGAAATCTTCTGCGTAGTCGCGGTAACAGCCGAAGCCGTGTTCACCGGCTTGTAAGCAACCGGAGATTCATCGCCGATGCTGCTCAAGTAGAACGGATTCGCCACCGACTTCTTGTAGACATCCAATAGCTTCTCATTCGCGGAGAGCATATAATATTTCATCCGTGTCGAAAGCTCCGTTTGGTCATGGTTGCTGTCGAACCAGAATACGGCTTTCACCTTCGGATAGAGCATCGGCAGCGTCGAGTAGAACTCATTGATTTTGTACACAGCCCAGCTCGTCTTGTCCTGCTGCTTCTCCGGATACATGTATGCAACGCCGCCCTCGGAGATGAAGACAGGCTTGCGATCCGCGTATTTCTTATAAATAAAATCGAACTTCTCCAGGTGGCTGGAGCGATCCTCGCCTTGTTTGAGCGGATCCAGCTCCGGGTTAAAGATCGAATACAAGCTGACGCCAACCCAATCGACCGCTTCATCGCCCGGGTAGTAGCTCTCAATGCTGTACTCTGGCTGACGGTCTGGCGACCATACCATCGCGACACTTGTCGGCGCTTCTTGGTGGAACACTTTGGCAACCAGCTTGAATTTCTCGATATAGTTCTTCGGCGTCTCTTCGTGCCAAGGCACCCAGTCACCGTTCATTTCGTTCGCGAAACGAAGGAACACTTTCACGCCCGAAGCTTCAATATCTCGTGCCAGCTGGTGCAAATATTCGTCATCCTGCACTTCGCCGAGCCCTTTCATCGGCTGAAGACCAAGCTCAATCGCCGTACCGGCAGTGCGCGCACGGTCCAGATGAGTTTTGAGCGTAGACAACGGCTGACCGTATTTAAAATAAAGCAAGTACGCAGCGTGCTTCTTCCCTGTCATTACAGGGAACTGCTCTGTATAGAATGGCTTACTGTTGGCCGGATTATGAACCGCCGGATCAAGCTCCGCGTATGCCCCGATGTAAGCGCCATTCTTCGGCTCAAACTTCGCGCCGTGCGTATAGGATGTGCCCACTTCCGAAGCAGTCGTCTCTACGAACAGCTTCGCGGAGCTGCGCATCATATCGGCTTTGCGCTTCGCGGCAAGGCTAATTTGCGTCTGATTCACTTTGGCGGCGTATTCTGCTTCCTTATCCCACGCTGCCACCGCATCATCATACTGCTTCAGCTTCGAGTAGTCGCTGCCGATATTGCGGTACACGGTTGCGACATTGCTGTATTCCTTCGCTTTCTCAAACTCCGGGATCACCAGCTTATACTTGGCAATCGCTTCGGCATATTTTCCTTTCTTCTCGAGCGCAAGCGCATCGTTGTAATTCGCCCATTTGGTCGCTGCGTTCGCTTCATACGTGTGAAAAGTTGTGAAAGCGACAATAATGGCAAACATTGCGAGTATAAGTTTTCTTGCGAAAGTCGGTATTCTTCTGTTGGTCTCCACTCTCTCGTTCCTCCATGATGATAGCTATTTATGTACAGCAGAGATTTTACACCATTTTACAGCAGCAAGGAAAGACATATTTTAGCAAAATTTCACTCTAAACCCATCTCGGAATCCGGAATCGACAGCAGCTTGCAACAATTTGTGACAGATATTCGTTAGGTAAGAAACAGGACAACAGATTGACGCACTTTGGCACCTGTCACCAGTTGTAAAAGGGTGTCCAGCGTCTATAATTGTTGTAGAAGCGCAATTCGTAGGAGGCAAGGCTTTGAAAAAAACAATTGCAATCAGTACGGTCGTACTTGGCGTAGCCGCCGCAGCCGTTATTTTATCCTCTCAAACCTCAGTTTTTGACGATTTGCTCGGCCAATCGGATCATAAAGCGCAAGTTTCCGAGAACAGCAGCAATCCGGCTGCTCCCGAGAAATCGGACAGCACCAATACGGCAAATTCCACTGCGGGCAAGGGCAACGATACAGCCGCGCAGACAGATACCAAAGAAGTAACTGCCGCATCCGCAACGATGTCGAGCAGTCAGGCTGCTTTCCAGAACTATTTGCACGAGAATTCGCCTGCGTTGACGGTGATGAAGAACGCCGAAGGCAAAGACATCGTAACGAACGAGAATAGCAATCTGGTTCTTGTCAACAAGAAGCGCGAGCTCGATTCGACGTATATTCCGAAGGATCTCGTTGTTGCGAAGGTTACGTTCTCCTTCTCCGGTACGAGCCCAAAGCAGCAGCTGCGCGCGATCGCTGCGGAAGCGCTGGAGAAATTGTTCGCTGGCGCGAAGAAGGACGGCATTGAACTTGCGGCCGTATCCGGGTATCGGTCGTATGTGTCGCAGAAATCGATCTTCGACAACTACGCCCGCGAGAACGGCGAGGAAGAAGCGAACACGTTCAGCGCTCACCCTGGCCAGAGCGAGCATCAGACCGGACTTGCGATGGATGTCTCCAGCGCAAGCGTGCATTACGATCTCGACGAGAGCTTCGGCGAGTCCAAGGAAGGCAAGTGGCTGGCGGAGCATGCTGCGGATTATGGCTTCATCATCCGCTACCAGAAGGGCAAAGAGAACCTGACCGGCTACACGTATGAGCCGTGGCATATCCGTTATGTCGGCGTAGCCGTGGCGCAGCAGATCAAGAAGGACAATGAGACGCTGGAGCAGTTTCTGGCGAAGTATTAATATTGGAACTGTAATAGGCGAAAGAACGAAAAAGCTAACCCTCCAACTGTCATGGCAGCGGGATTCGAAAAAAGCTAACCCCCCTCTGCTCCGGCAGCGGGACGGTTAGCTTTTTCTAATGAGATGAATTCTATTGGATCGTACTAAAACCGGGCGCCAACCATGGCGCGAACTACGAATAAATGGAGATATCCATTTATTTGAGGCGATTTCGCTGTGTCTACGGCGAATAAATGGAAATATCCAGCTATTCAAAATTAACATTGAGATTACGCAAGCGATTTTAACTAGAGCAGCTAATTAGTTGCCCAGCTTGCTGAACAAGTCTTTGAACACGCTGTCGCGGTGGATGTATTCAACGCAGCGGATGAAGTGGCGGTTGCGGTCGACGCTCCAGCGGAAGTCGGACGACAACACCGGGCTGTGCACGAGCGTGCTCGGCGTCCACTCTTCGTTGTTCAGGAATGCAATCGTCGAGATATCCCAGATGACGCGGGAGTAGCCGAAGTGATCCGGGCTGCAGTTCTTGAACGTCTCGTACAAGTACTCGCCGATCGGTCCTTTCTCGCGTACGTAATCGTTGATCTCGGAGAGCGTTGTCGCTAAGTGCGAAGCGACACCGCCGCAAGGAATGAGGACGAGCGGCACGCCGCTGTCCAACACGGTGCGGGATGCGTGCAAGTCCTGCGCGAGGTTGAACTCGGTTGTATCCCGCCAGTGCAGCGCATGGCCGCCCAGCCAAACGACGACGATTTTCTCGATGATGCTCGGCTCCATGAGGATTGCGGATGCGACATTCGTAATCGCACCAATCGCGACAACGTACAGCGGATCATCGTCCGGCGCGGCCAATGCTCGCTGCACGAGATCTCTTGCCGCTTCGCTCTCGACAGGCGCACCCGCTTCAGGCAGGTAGCTCTCCGAGCCGCGGTAAATCGGAACGTCCGCCATCTCCGGCAGAAGCGACGAGATGCGCTTCAGCTCGTTGTAGCTTTTCTCCATGCCGTCCTTCGGTCCCGTCGACAGGTCGTTAAAGAACGGTGCAGCATAAAATGCTTCAACCGTCATATTTTCCGGCGATTTCATCGCATAGATAACCGCGAATTGGTCGTCAATTTCGTTGTACGTATCCGTATCGAGTACCATACGAATTTTGCGCTGCGGATGGGCTAAGCGCTGCAGCAGCTTCTGCTGAGACAAAACAGGAAATGTGCTCATATACCGTTCCAATCCTCCCCGAAAATGAATGCTGCGAACTTGAACAACCCTATTGTACAACGAACGTTTCGGCGTGTAATTGCACGTTTCGGCTATATGTTTGCATGAATTGGAGAGGGATGAACAATTGAAAAAGGGAACGTTGTTTTTGCAACCACTTCCGCCTCGCTCTAGCTGGAACCAAAAAAATCCGGCTATTCACTTCTCTGAGAGTCCCATTTTAGCACTCTCAACTCTAAAACTGCCCATTTTCGAGCGTGAGAGACCGTATATGGATCTCAGCAAACGCAGCCTCTACTCCGCAGTCCCACAAGGCCGTCCATTAATATAGTAAGCCGTCTCCTTGTACACCTTGAACGCGACTTCCACTTCAGCAACACCCGCTTGTTGCAGATGGCGCGTCAGCGCTGCGGCGAGCTTGTCCTGCACGTCCTGCCCGCGGTCGAACCAAGCGACCTCCACGAATGGATACGTCTGCACGACCTCGCCGCCGAATACCGATACGACTGGCAGATCGTCCAGCGTAAAATTATCCGTTCCGCACTCGCAAATTTGCGCCAGCTCCTCAATAAGCTCACGGCTTACTTGCACAAGCGTTTCACTGTTAACTCCCCGAACTGTCAATTGCGGCATGCAGCATCCTCCATTATTCGTAATCCTGGTACTGCTCTTCTTCAGCGATATTCTGCAAATCATGGCCGGATATCGTCATGATGTGGTAGTCCGGCGTCACCTCGGCATGCGCACGCGCGAGCTCCAGCAAGTATCGCGGCGAGCCGTCTTGTTCCTCGTCATAGATGAGCAGCAGCCCATCGGAGTTGTCCAGCAGAAACCGGTCCCTCGCCTTGAACTGCCACGGCCCCGCATACTTTTGCTTGGAGACGGCGTTCACGTAGTCCGCTCCGGAGAGGATCTCGCTGTATGTCGTCTTCTTCTGCTCATTCCAATTCTCTTCCTGATCGAGAAAAGGCGTAATAATCGCGAGCCGCAGGCTTTCGTAGCTCTTCTTCAGCTCGATCGTCACTTCAGCTGCCCACAGCTCGACGCCCCAGCCGCCGCTGACGATGACCCATTCGAGCCCGTCCTCGACCAGTGCGGAAATCTGCTTCATGAGCGCTTTCTTTATAATCGCGACACCAGGGTGCTTCGCTGAGAAGATGCCCAGCTCGGTCGCCCGATAGCCCGTTACCAATAATGTTTTCATCACACTTCGAACTCCCAATAGACGGATATGTTAAGGGTAGCATACGCCAAGCGAAAATTCACTTCATTACTGTTTAACTAAAAAAGAGCACCGTGCTCCCTGCCCCATTCAGCAGAGAATACGATGCCCTCCTGTATGCTCCACAAGCTACAATTGGATCCCTTTCGGGTAATGCTCCTCCTGCTCATGCACAACGCTGCCGTCGTCCAGCCGAAGCTCGGTCACAAAGTCCCGCTCGCCTTGACGCAGCCGAATGACACGCGCACCGCGCGGGAAGCCCTCGCGCCCATACGTCTGGTAACCGGTCGCCCTGCCGTAACAGAGCCGAATGCCGAACAGCTCGCCCCAATAATCATTCACATGATCATGCCCGCAGAAGGTGCCAACGATATCGCCCATTTCCATCATCGCCGTAAATAGACCGGAGTTGATCCGCGGACTCGCAACGCCTTCGTGCCTGCTGCCGAAGCACAGCTCTTTCTGCCACACTTCATCGTACTCCGGAAGCGGAATATGGAAGAACGAGAGCGCTGGCAGCGGCTCCCCGCCGTTTTCCTCGCGAAGCCGCGCAGACTGCGACACATACCAATCAATTTGGTCGCGGTGAATCCATTCGTAGCCTTCAAGCTGCGGTAGCGTGGAATAGCTGCCGCTGTCTAGCATATAGAGCGCATTCAGAGGCTTATCGCTGCCATGCGCTTTTAATAACAGCACATAATTGCCGACACCATGAATCTCCTCAGGTCCAGCGCTGCTTAAACAATGTTTATGCTCCAGCTGCACCTGCATCAGTTCATCCCGCGTCACAAGATGCTCCGTGTCATGGTTGCCGTATACAGCCGCCCATGGAATGCCGCGCACCTCTGCAGAGCGAACCGCATCACGAAACGACTGCTTCGGATCGACGCAGTCTTCGCTGTAGATGACATCGCCGGTAAAAACAACAAGATCCGGAGACGTCTGCTCCAGCACGCGCTCCATCAGCAGCTTCGTCAGCATATCGTCTGGCTCCCCGTTCTGCCAGTGCAAATCCGTAAACTGTACGATCGTGAACGTGCCATCCTCGCGATAATGCAGTGACTTTGGCAATGATTTTGCCGCTTCCGCTTCGATTCCCAATTCTCTCATCCCCCATGACCGTCTATACCGCTAGAGCGATTCCCCGCCGGACTCGACGCCGACGACGCCTTCGATGGAAGCAAGCGAAACGATGACTTCCTCGAACCGCTTCTTATAGCCCAGCTTCAACTGCAGCCTTACAATGAGCATCTCTGCGATATCGCTTGCGGCCGCTTCCTCATTCTCTACCACGATTTTGCTGATCTGAATGCCAAGACGGTGCAGCTGCGTAACGACCTTGCTCAAGCTTGCTGATTCCTTCGTCATCTTCATGACAACATCCCGCTTGCGCTTCGCCTGCGAGAACTTCTTCTCAAATTTGTTGAGCACGAATAAACTGACGACGACGAGAATCGTAAGCACGGCTGATCCATAGTAGAATCCCGCGCCGACCGTCAGCCCGATCGCCGCCACAACCCACAACGATGCCGCAGTCGTCAGGCCCGACACCGTAATCCCCGTTCGCAGAATCGTTCCCGCTCCTAGAAAGCCGATCCCGCTAACGACTTGCGCCGCAAGGCGCGAAGGATCCAGCCGAACATTCGGATCGGCAGCGAACTCCGAGAAGCCATACATGGACAGCAGCACAATGGCCGCTGAACCTACACAAACGAGAATATGTGTCCGAAATCCCGCCGAATGGCCGCCGAGCTCGCGTTCTAGACCAATAAGCCCGCCGAGCACGAGCGCAAGCACGAGCCGAAGCGTCAATTCCAGATTGCTGATATGCCATATACTCGGATCAAACACTTGCGCCGCGGTTTGTGCCATGTCACTTCAATCCCTCTGTTATAAGATTGGCGTCACTCTCACTTCACTTGGACTGGCTATTCGCTTCAAAATAGTCATAGCCGAAGCCGACATGATCAGGACGATGCGAATCCGATCCGTAGACGAGCTGGATTCCTCGTGCCGTACATGCCGCCATGAACCACTCCGGCACATACGGCTTGCCGCATGTCGCCACGCGCAGCCCGGCCGTGTTCACATCAATGCCAACACCGCCTTGCTGAAGCTTCGGCAGAATCGCCGTCAGTCTGTTCTTGATCTGCGCCTCATCGATAGGCGGCAGCTTCATCCAGAACTTCTCGATCAAATTAATATGTCCGATCCGCTTGCGCATCGGCAGCTTCGAAGCAAATTCGATTGCCAGCTCCACGTGGTTATAATATTCGTCGACGACCTTCTCCATCGAACCGTAATACGAGAGCAAATTGTCCGCAAAATCATCCGCAGTGAAGTCGATGCAACGCATGCCGCCCTTGCCTTGCAAATAGTGAACGGAGTAGACGACATCCTCGAGCTCCTTCTGATAGCGGTCAACAATCGCCTCTGTGAAAGAGAGATTGCCATGCAAATAATCGAGCTCCAGGCCAATCCCGATATCGATACGGCCCTCGTATTTCTGCTTGATAGATTTTGCATAGTCCATGTACAGAGGCAGCTCTTCGCTAGGCATCGCTAGCTCTCCCATCAGCTTCTCATCGGGGACCCAGCTCGCCGGCAGCGGAGGGTGCTCCGTAATGGAATAGCGCTGAAAGCCGAGCTCGATGGCGCGATCGACATACAGCTCCTCTTCGGCATCATTCCCGTGATAGCAAAATTTCGTATGCGTGTGTCCATCCCATTTCATCGGCAGCATCTTCTTCGTCTCCTTTTTTCTCTGTAAACCAATATCTGCAGGGTTCAAACTTTATCCCAAGTATACCACCGTGCTGTGCACAGCGGCCCTTACCTGCATAAATTTTCAGCTTCACGAAACTGTATCTTTCAAGCAACCATATTTTTGATATAATGAAATCTGTTCGTTTCGGATATTCTAAAATTATCCTTGAGATGAATGTTAACTTTTACCTTATATGGTGAAGAAAAGAGGATGAGATCTACTCCATGATTAGCCGATTTAAACGGTTTTTAATCGGGCGTCCGATGAAAAGCGCAGAATTGGAAGGAGAAAGGCTAAGCAAGCTGAAGGCGCTTGCCGTATTGTCGTCAGACGCATTGTCGTCGGTTGCGTACGGTACCGAGCAAATCCTGCTCGTCTTGATAGCAGCAGGCTTCGCTGCCGTTTGGTACTCCATTCCGATCTCGATCGCGGTTCTCGGGCTGCTGCTCGTACTTATCATATCGTACCGCCAAACGATTTACGCCTACCCGAAGGGCGGCGGCGCCTACATTGTCGCCAAAGATAACTTAGGCGTATCGACCGGTCTGCTCGCGGGCGGCTCTCTGCTCGTCGACTACATTCTGACCGTTGCCGTTAGCTCCTCGGCGGGTACTGACGCGATCACATCGGCGTTCCCATCGTTGCATGATCACAGGGTGCTTATTGCACTAACGATGATTGTGTTCCTGACGATCATGAACTTACGAGGAATCGGGGAATCGGCTTCCGTACTGGCTTATCCCGTCTATCTATTCGTATTCGCCGTCTTCGTTCTTATTGTTGCAGGCGTCATCAAAGTTATGATTCATGGCGTACACTCGGACATTCCGGAGATCGGAACCGCCGTGTCCAATATAAGCTTGTTCATGCTGCTCAAAGCATTCAGCTCCGGCTGTTCAGCCCTTACCGGCGTCGAGGCCGTGTCGAATGCAATCCCGAACTTCAAGAAGCCGGAAGAACGCAACGCGGCAGTGACGCTCATCATGATGGGCGCCATTCTCGGCGCGATGTTTATCGGCATCAGCTTGCTTGCCTACTGGTACGGCATTCAGCCGAACGAGAAGGAAACCGTCGTCTCCCAAATCGCGAATGCGACCTTCGGACGCGGCGTCATCTATTACGCGATTCAAGCGATTACCGCTCTAATCTTGTTCCTGGCGGCGAACACGGCGTACTCCGCATTCCCGCTGCTAGCCTTCATGCTGGCCAAAGATAAATACATGCCGAATGCGTTCAAAGTGCGCGGCGACCGCCTCGGCTTCTCGAACGGCATTATTTTTCTCGGCATCTTCTCGGCTCTGCTCGTCGTTCTGTTCCATGGCGACACCGAGAACCTGATCCCGCTCTACGCGGTCGGCGTATTCATTCCGTTCACGCTGTCCCAGCTAGGCATGATGGTCCGCTGGATTCGTCTGAAGCCAGCCAAATGGATACTCGGCCTGTGCGTCAACACGATCGGGATGCTGACAACGCTCATCATCACGCTGATCTTTATTTTCACGAAATTCAGCCAGATCTGGATGGTCTTCATCTTCTTGCCTCTCGTTATTATGGGCTTCTTCAAAATCAACCGTCACTATCAAAACACAGCCGACGAGCTGCGGGTGAACATTGAGAAACAGAAGCCTGAGATCAAAGGCAGCACCATCGTCGTGCCGGTTGCCGGCATTACGAAGGTCGTTCTCCAGTCGATCAGCTATGCGAAATCGCTGACCGACAACGTCGTGGCCGTCTATGTCGGCTTTGACGAGGAAGAGATCGAACGCCTTGAGCGCAAATGGGAAGAATGGGATCCGGGCGTTCGCCTGATCGTCCTGCGCTCCAGCTATCGCAGCATTATCCGTCCGCTGGTTCGCTTCATCGAAACGGTGGAATGGAAGACGCAAGAGACCGATCATATTACCGTCTTGATTCCGCAGTTTATCGCGAAGCATTGGTGGCATAACATCTTGCATAACCAAACGAGCTTGCTGCTAAGAGCGTATCTGTTCACGCAGAAGGACGTTGTCATCGCGACGGTGCCATACCGTTTGCATAAGTAGTTTGAGTTGAAGTTTAAGTTAAAGCCGCCCTATGTGGGCAATGTCATTAAGTTAAGGTGTTGAACCAAATATCTATGCAAAGGAGCAGGTTATCGAAAGATAGCCTGCTCCTTTTTTGCGTGAAAAAGAGTAAAAGAACTTGACAAGCAGTTGAAAATGTGTGGCGAAGCCCCTTGAAAAAACGAGGAGGTTTCGCCCATGAATACGTACGCGAATTCACTAAAACAAAAGCTGACATCCCTTATTCAAGAAATGTCAGCCGCACCAGCACTGTATGTCAAAAACCCCGAAAAAGACTTTACGCGAAAGAAAAAGTTACCCTTTGAAACGGTTATGCAGCTCCTGATCTCAATGGGCGGAAACAGCCTATACAAGGAGCTCTTG
>NZ_QTTN01000045.1 GCF_003386535.1 Paenibacillus taihuensis | reverse complement strand
TTGAGATCAGGAGCTGCATAACCGTTTCAAAGGGTAACTTTTTCTTTCGCGTAAAGTCTTTTTCGGGGTTTTTGACATACAGTGCTGGTGCGGCTGACATTTCTTGAATAAGGGATGTCAGCTTTTGTTTTAGTGAATTCGCGTACGTATTCATGGGCGAAACCTCCTCGTTTTTTCAAGGGGCTTCGCCACACATTTTCAACTGCTTGTCAAGTTCTTTTACTCTTTTTCACGCAAAAAAGGAGCAGGCTATCTTTCGATAACCTGCTCCTTTGCATAGATATTTGGTTCAACACCTTAACTTAATGACATTGCCAGCATTGGCTGCCGTTTTTTCAACTAACAGGCAGCATTCCTATTATGAAGAAATACGAGGTTTGAGAAATAAAAAGACTCCTTGGTATGATGTTTATGGGTCCCAGATGCTCGCCAGCGACCGGATCCAAAAACAAACCAAGGAGACTACATCATGAATTTTAATCAAAATGAGCGTATTAATCAAATCACTTCTTCTACCTTAATTATCGGTGTAGACATCGCAAAATACAAACACGTTGCTCGTGCACAAGACAATCGCGGAGTCGAGTTCGGGAAGCCAATTACGTTTGAAAATACCCAGGCAGGATTCGAGTTACTTGTGAACTGGTATCAGAAGATACTTACGGAACAAGGCTTCCAAGATGTTATTGTTGGCATGGAACCAACCGGCCACTACTGGCTGAACCTTGCTCATTTTCTTAGAGAAAAGCAGGTTAAGTATGCTGTTGTAAATCCGCTGCATGTGAAGAAAAGCAAAGAGTTAGATGACAACTCTCCAACTAAAAATGATGTTAAGGACGCGAAAGTCATTGCACAACTGGTCAAAGACGGGAGATACGCTGTACCAAGCCTTCCTCAGGGCATTTATGCGGAATTGAGGGAAGCGATGAAGATTCGCGATCACCTAACGACTGACCTTTGTGTAGTCCAAGCGCGTGTCCATAACTGGCTAGATCGGTACTTTCCAGAGTTTCTTACGGTATTTAAGGATTGGGAGTGCAAGTCTGCCATCCAAATGCTGAGCCTCTATTTACTACCACATGAGCTTGTAAACGTACCGGACGAAACCTTGCTACAGCACCTGAGAGAGGTTGCAAAGCGAGGGCTTGGTCTAGGTCGGATCAAGAATCTAAAGGAAGCAGCGAGCTGTTCAGTAGGCATAAGAACTGGCTCTGAGTTGGCAAAAATGGAACTTAAGCTCTTGCTTACTCAGTACGAATGGCTTCATAAGAAGCTTGAAGAGTTGGAAGGAAGATTGGATGAATTACTCATAGAAATTCCTCATGTGCCGCAATTGTTGGCCATGAAAGGGATTGGTAGAGACACCATCGCAGGATTCCTTGCTGAGGTAGGTGACATTAGTCAGTACCGTCATCCTAAACAGATAACGAAGCTCGCTGGATTGAATTTAAAAACAAATGCATCTGGTACACATAAAGGACAAACCAAGATAACAAAGAGAGGCCGGAAGCGCCTTCGTGCCTTGCTCTTTAGAGTGATGATGCCGTTGGTTGCTAAAAATGCAGCCTTTCGAGCCTTGCACGAGTACTACACCAAACGATAAATCCGCTCAAAAAGATGCAATCTCTCATCGCGTTGTGTAACAAACTCATACGGATCCTGTTCGGTATTTTGAAGAAGGGACATGAGTTTAGTGAAGATAAAATGATCCAGGATATCCCGCGATTCGCAGAATTACCGCAAGCAGCCTAATTGAAAGTTCCCTTTGATAATGACCTAGTAATGAAAAACAGATAACAAGAAGCACGGATGAGTCGGAAAGGCACTATCCATACGGACGAAGATCCTGTCGGGCAGCATATCTGACCTCCACCTCATGGACAGGTTGAATGAAGGAATGTGGGAGCGTAGACTCTGCGAGATGTGGGAGCGTAGACTCTGCGAGATGTGGGAGGGTTGACCACCATGAGCTTATGTGGAGATCCGAAGGTGCAACCATACTTTACCTAAGCAGCCACTTTTTACAGAGAGTGGTCTAGGTGGAGACTTTTTCGCGCCTTTACCAGCCCCACAAATTTCTTCATCTACAACTTCGTTCCATCTAGATGTTATCTGTAAAGAAGCGTACTTGGTCAAAATCTAAGAAAACGAGAGCATTTAAGAGCAAAGTGATTCTCCATAGAGGGAGGATTGCTTAATCACTATACGAATACATAGGGAAGGAATATGTCCTATTTCATTTTAGCGAGGATAACAGCCAGCAGGTGTGTATCGGGTTGTGAAGCCTATACGTCTTGGTGATAAATCTGAAAGTCCGCAAATATTTTTGGTAAGCGATCCTTTTACGTTGAAATAATTAGGAAAATATGAGTGCTGAACGGGCACAATTGCTCACTGTGTAGGCTCTAGAACAGGCAGGATAATGTAATTCAGGAGGACTGAGGTTTTGATTACTCTGCGATTTGAAAGTATAAAATCAGGATGGTGTACAATCATCATTGCTAATGGTGATTCTGGAGGTATCAATTTCTTATTTAACTGATTTTATTAGTGATCTTGCTTATACAATAACATCTATGTTAGAAGGGGCAAAACAAGCAATTTTCAGGTGCTATTATGAGCCAAGACAATATATCTTCACTCTAAATGAGATAAAACAACAAGTGACTTTAACTATAGATGAAACCAGAAGTACAGGAAACATAAATATATTTATCGGGACTGACGAATTGATTAAGTTAGGCAGATTACTGCTGAGGGAATTAGAAAGAGTAAAATTGGAAGTGGGTTTAAAACAATACAAGCAAGCACGGGAGGTGATCGCATATGTCGGAAGATTTTTATTGCGAAGAAGTATTAAGTGGGCGAACACCTGTACAAAAAGTAGTTGAAACCGAAAATGTACTTGCTTATCATCACACCCGTCCATTCTATCCAGTGCACATAGTGACGATTCCGAAAAGGCATATTTCATCACTGATTACTTTGGAGAAAGGCGATAACGTTCTTCTAATCGAGCTTATGGATGTCGTTAAGAAAGTAGCTTCGCAAGTCGTTGCGGAACACGGGGCTTGCAGAGTAATAACCAATTTAGGAAAATACCAAGATTCGAAACATCTTCATTTTCACGTGGTTTTCGGTCAGCCATTAAACAAAGGTTGATTAACGGGCAGTTTAGCGCAACAGATGAAATCATTGAAAAAGTACGAAGGACGAATGAATGAATATACTGAACGGATACATGCGTTTGCGGCTCATTGGAATGTCGGATTACAGAAGTTACTCCAGTGTACTTTCGCCCATGTGCTTGATGTGAATATTCACCATAGCAACCCCGCCTTTGAACCGAAATTGTATATATGAATAAATATTACAAAAGGAGCTAATTCGAATGGAATTTACAATTATCGAATATGACCCTTCCTATGCATTACAAACGGTTAAGATGTGGAGAGAGAGCAAGGAACAAGCGATTGGGCAAGTAGCGATACATTCTTTTGAAGATCATGTATTTTTTCTGAATAACATTTTGGTCAAAAATAATAAGGTATACCTTGCAATTGAAGCTTCAGGGAAGCAAGTAGTAGGCATACTAGCTTGTAACGAGAATTGGGTTAATCAGTTATACGTTCATACGCAATATCAAGGGAGAGGAATAGGGAATAGGCTCCTGAACCTCGCCAAACAGCAATCTAAAGGTAGACTATTTTTATACACCTTTGAAGTCAATAAGAAAGCACAGAAGTTTTATGAGAGAAACGGATTTATGATTGTTGACAGAGGAAATGTCAATGAAGAGCAGCTTGAAGATATAAAGTATGAATGGACAAAACCTTGAAGAAATTGGTGGATACGCACATTCATCGAGAGGTAACATTACTTTTGTCATTAAACAAACGAGGAACGATACTTAAACGGCTGCCACTATGGCGGCCATTATTACGTTAACGGGGAGTATAGCGCTAATTATCATTGAATTATCACGTCAAATCAAAAATATGGTAAAATTTGAGTGTCCCATTTCTAACTTAAGTGCTGAACTTTGGTTTAGCCCCTTTAAATAAATGATGAACGTATTCCGTTTTCTCAATACTAAATAAGCACAAAGGAAGAATAAGAAATGGCTGTAAAAACAACTTTCTCAGAATACGAACTTTCGCAAATCTGTTCAAATTACAACTTGGGAACATACGTGGACTCCACGCCTTTTACAAATGGAACGGTACAAACGAATCTTAAAATTCAAACGACTGCGGGCCATTATGTATTTAGATATTATGAAAACCGCAATGAAAACTCGGTTTTATTTGAAACGAACTTGCTCAGCTTTTTGAAAGATTGTAATTATCCTTGTCCAGCACCATTCAAGAATAAAGACGGTAACCTTGCTGGTATTCATAATTCGAAGCCCTATGTCTTATTTGAGTTTATGGAAGGTGAACACATTGAAGAACCGAATGAGAAGCAAGTGAAGCAACTGATCCAAAAGGCTGCTGAGCTACAAAGTTTGACTAAAAACTATTCACCTATTCATAAAGATGACCGCTGGAATTATAGCGTCGAGTTTTGCCGGGAGCTAGCTAGGCACGAATCAAAACGGATCAATACAATAAACTCCAAAAATAAGCTGGCATGGCTAGAAAAAGAATTGCTTGAACTGGAGCTCCCTGAATCATTGCCAAAAGGAATTTGCCATGCAGACTTTCACTTTTCAAATGTTCTCTATAACAATGATGAATTTAGCGCCTTATTAGATTTTGACGATGCTAACTACACATATCTTCTTTTCGATCTAATAGGACTTATTTCAAACTGGGCTTGGCAATACGGTGAAGATAATCTTAATATCCTGGAAGCAAAGAAAGTCATATCAGAATATTCACAACATAGGCCTTTGTACGATATCGAAGAAAGACATTTATATGATGTATTTAAGCTGAGTATTCTAATAGATTGTGTTTGGTATTTTGAAAGAGGAGATACACAAGATTTTTATGAGAAAAGAAAAATTGACTTTCTTAATCTTTTAGGCAGAGAAGCGTTTTATCACGAGCTGTTTAATAATAAAGTATGAAAAATCATAAAGGGTAAAACCAACAGGCTGCCGGCAAACTCGATTGCGGTCATCATTGAGGGACGGGCAGTTATGCGCAACTTCCAGGGAATGTAAACGTCTAAATAAAGTAAGGAACGAGGAGGCAGACATTTCATGGGAGGAACGAATGTATGGGATGCGGAGTGGGGGGTTAACGAAGAGCAGGCGCGGACGCTGATCGGCAGACAATTCCCTCAGCTGTCATCGAAGCAAGTGAAGCGATTGGGCTGGGGCTGGGACAATACGGTTTTTCTCATCGGTGACGAGTACGTGTTCCGGTTTCCAAGAAGAACGATTGCAGTTGGCTCAATTCGTATGGAAGGGAAGCTGCTGCCGAAGCTGGAGCCATATATGACCATCCCCTATCCGAAACCGTTGTTTTATGGCGAAGCAAGTGACGAATACCCGGCACCATTTCTTGGCTATGCCTACGTGCCAGGAGATTTCCCCATCGGTTTGACGGAAGAACGGCGGGTTTTATCGGCAGAAACGCTGGCGAAATTTTTGCGGAGATTGCATGAGTTTCCGGTGCAGGCGGCGCTGAAGTGCGGAGTTCAGCAAGATCATCGAAGCTTGACGGACATAGCATCGCGCAAAGTGAAATTGGAGGGCTTTCTATCGAAGGTGGTTGAACACTTGTCGCCGGAGGAGTCCAGTGTGATCGAAGCGTATATTAGCAGGCTGCAAACGGACAGTGTCGAGGCGGTGAATGTACTGCTACATGGCGATCTTCATTTCAAAAATATGCTTGTGAATGAGAACGGGATCGTTTCCGGCATCATTGATTGGGGCGATCTGAGCGTAGGCCATCCGGCTTGCGATTTGAGCGTTGCTTACAGCTTTTTACCACCTTACGCTCGCGGCGTGTTTTTCGAAACTTACGGAGGAGCGGACGAGGAAACGAAGCTGCTGGCGCGGCTGATCGCGGTATACATCCCCGTACTGATCTTGATGCAAGCGGTCGATGACGGGAATGAAGCGATTGCGGCAGAGGCGAAATCCAACATCATGCGAGCACTGTCGGATTAGGCTCATTATTTCGTTGCAGCTATGGGGCTATCGGCACCATTTTGTCGTTTAAAGGCCGCGATAAGGTACGATTCGCCTTCTCTGATGCCGCTTTATGTATCAAGGTAAACAGTAATATGGGAATCATTGAATATAACAGTCCGTTTGGCTCCATCTTCCATAGTGGATGATTATAACTAAGAAGTTCATATAACCCATTGCCAATTGCAGCATATAGAAGCGTAGGATAATATTTATGCCAGTTTCGATCTGCTAGCCTCAATGATGCGATTATCCAGAGTGCAGTATATAGCAGTGCTACCAATAGTCTCACATTTTAAGGATTGGACCTGCAAACGTTCCATGGCTACGCTGAAGGAATTACCTACGCCTCAGGATCTAGCAGGACGGTCAACACCGGAGATCATTTCAACGTGGAGAAAACATATGCAGCGAGCAGGAGCAGGCGGTGTAACAGGCATACAAAAGGCTGCTGAGCTCATTGCGCAAGCTAGGCGGAGTGTAGGAGACGTTACAGCTCTAACCGAAGCAAAGCAAGATTTTGTACGTTTAATCGCAGAGTTCGAACGAATTACGGATATGCTCCGCTAAACGCAATCGGTCTCCACACCTTGGATAAGTATGACGATGGAATGTTAGGGCAGAGACCCGTCGAGTCATGGGATGGTAAAGGCATGAGATTTCGTTCTAAGATTTTGAAATTGGTCCCGCCGTATGAATTCAGTTGGCTTGGAAAAGTCGGTGTACAGGGAATATTCGACGGTGAGCATATTTTTGAACTGAAACCTATAGACAGTAATCACACGTTGTTTGTGCATCGAGAAGTTTTTACTGGGATTATGGTTCCGTTCGTTTCCCGAATGTTGGACGGAGACACCAAACGCGGGTTCATGGAGATGAACGTTGCTCTAAAAGAGCGTGTAGAGCACACAGGTTCACCGATTACATCCAATTTGGCAATGATGGGCTAATAAGAATTTAGAACAAAGCTTAGTAACTCTAACGGAGATAGTTATGTTCAATTGATTGCGGACGCTTGCATCTTACACAAAATAAAGTTATCATGGATTCATGAAGTCTTTAATTACCTAAGGAGGAGCACTATGAAATATTCGCAAGCAACCGATTATGCGCTTCACGCGATGTGCTATTTGGTGGCAACAGCGCCGGACAATCCGCTAAGCGTGCAACAGCTGGCCGAGAAACTAGGCGTTTCCCAAACATATCTGTCTAAAATGCTGACCAAGCTAGTTAAGGCTGGACTCATCCAATCTATGTCCGGCGCGAACGGAGGGTACCGGCTTCGACGCAATTGGGAAGACATCTCATTCCTGGACGTTATTCACGCAATCGAAGGAACCGCTTCGCTGTTCGAGTGCGGCCTTGATCACGGCAGCGAATGTTTGATTCAACAAATCGTCACCGAAGCAGAACACCAAATGGAGCAGTATCTGAAAAACAAAAAAATTCATGAACTGGCCGGGCAATTCATGGGAATGGATTAATCAACCAGTTTTTTGACTATTTGTAGATATTATATATCTATAATATCGATTAATAAACGTGATACGTGAGAAGGATTTTATTGTGACGATTGGGATTTTGCCATTATCGGTGGAGGCCGGCGGAACTCAATGCTGTCCCGAGCAATTCCTTATAGTTTCCCCGTCACGTACAGACAAAATTCCTCACGGAAATCGAAAGTGGCCTGTGAAAGGAGGTGAGTAGGATGGGAGGACAACAATATAGCACTGCCGCGGATAGTTCCAGACATTGGAATTAGTGAAAACAGAGCCTTAAACTCCAACAGATGAACAGTTGAAATCTCATGTGTAATTAAAGATATAATATATCTTTAATATATTTAATTCCGAAAGGATGATCAAGATGGCTATTCAACACGCGAAAGATTCTACTTTTAAAGAGATGGTGCAAACTGAAGGTATAACAGTAGTGAATTTTTGGGCTCCTTGGTGTGGTCCATGCAGAATGTTTGCACCTGTTTTAGAGGAGTTTGAAAGGGAAGCAAATGATTCCATTAAAGTAGTTAAAGTTAATGTAGACGAAAATCCGGTAACCTCTTCACAATTTCAAATTATGAGCATACCGGCAACCATTATATTCAAAGATGGAAAGCCCCTATATAAAGAATTAGGCATATTGCCGAAAGGTGCCCTGCAGCAGCTTGCTGCCTCCAAATAAATCAACACACAAAAGCCGACAGGTATCGCTTTAGCAAGTATAGCATCTGCTTTCTCCAAAAAAATAGTAGTGCGGCAAGTGAATGGTCTTGAAAAACGCTAGGAGGCACATATGTATAAAACAATCGTCATTGGAACAGGTCCTGCGGGACTGACCGCTGCTATTTATTTGGCACGGGCTAACTTAAATCCTTTGGTGATCGAAGGACCCGAACCGGGTGGTCAATTGACAACCACAACGGAAGTCGAAAATTTTCCAGGCTTTCCAGAGGGAATAATGGGGCCTGAATTGATGGACAATATGCGGATGCAGGCGAAACGCTTTGGCGCTGAATTTCGTACAGGACGGGTCGACAGTATTGACCTGAGGAAACAACCTTTCACGCTGTCAGTCGAAGGTACAGGTACTTTAGAAACGGAAACAGTGATCATTTCTACCGGTGCTTCCGCAAGGCTGCTCGGCATTACGAACGAGAAGGAAAACATCGGACGGGGCGTAAGTACATGCGCGACCTGTGATGGCTTTTTTTTCCGCGGCAAGAAGATTATCGTTGTGGGCGGCGGTGATTCTGCTATGGAGGAAGCGCACTTCTTAACTAAATTTGCAACAGAAGTTCGCTTAGTACATCGTCGGGACAAGCTACGCGCTTCGAAAATTATGCAGGACCGCGTACGCGGCAATGAAAAGATACTATGGAGCCTTAATCGCACTCCATTAGAGGTTATTGCAGGTGAAAGAGGCGTTACGGGCTTAAAGGTGAAAAATAATGAGAACAGTCAGGAAGAGATTATCGAAACTGACGCTATTTTTGTAGCGATTGGCCATACGCCGAATACAGGTTTTCTTAAGGGTCAAATTGATACCGATGAGTATGGCTACATTATTGTGAAGCCGGGATCTTCTGAGACGAATATTCCGGGTGTCTTTGCTTGCGGCGATGTTCAAGATCACAAATATCGTCAAGCGATTACAGCGGCGGGCAGTGGATGTATGGCTGCGTTAGATTGTGAGAAATTCCTTAATGAACACTTCACTTTTACTGGGTAACTTTTTAAGGGGGAGATCCTTTTGAGTTATGATTGTGCCATTATCGGCGGAGGCCCGGCAGGACTAAATGCGGCACTGGTACTTGGGCGGGCCAGGCGCAGTGTTGCGTTATTCGATAACAGTAAGCCCCGAAATGCGGTTACACACACCTCCCATGGATTTATTACAAGAGACGGTGTGACACCAGCCGAATTCAGGCGTATTGCTTATGAGGAGGTTCTGGGGTATCCTTCCGTAGAACTTTTACCTTGGGAAGTAACCGAGATTCACCGATCTGATAACAGGTTCGTCGTCGTAACATCAACCGGAAGAAAGCTTGAAGCACGCAAATTGCTGATCACCACGGGACTTCGGGAGGTTTTTCCGGACATTCCCGGTTTGCGTGAATGTTATGGAACAAGTTTGTTTAATTGTCCCTACTGCGATGGTTGGGAGTCACGGGATCAGCCTCTAATTGTTGTTTCCGAGCAATCTGGAGTGTTTCATATGGCCAAGTTGCTCTATACCTGGAGTAAAGATCTCGTGATTTGCACGAATGGGCATGCTGTTCTGAATGCCGAGCAGAAACAGTTGCTGAAATCCAGAAACATCGAAGTGGTTGAACAAGCAGTAGCGCAGTTTATCGGGCATGAGGGAAAATTGCGGCAGGTGGAATTTACGGATGGCACGCGGATCGAGAGAACGGGAGGATTCGTTACACCGGAATGGAAACCGAAGGCGTCTTTTCAGGGATCGCTCGGTTATGAGGTAAATGAGTTTGGCGGTATCGCCACGAATGAGTGGGGCAAAAGCACGGTTCCAGGTGTGTATGCTGCCGGGGATGCTGCTTACGTAATGCCCTCCCAGTTGATTTATGCTGCAGCAGACGGAAGCAAAGCAGCAGTTGGCATCAACATGGAACTGACAGAAGAAGATTTCGTTTAACTCTAAGTGGACATGTCCTTCTCTTTTGGAAAAAAGTTTCTTAGAGAGAAGGGCATTTTTTCAAAAGTCATAATTGTAATGGTTACATATTACAGAAGGGATGAGGAGGATTATGACGAACGATTTTTTAATGATGCCGTTTGAGAAAAGGCTTGGAAGAATGATCCAGATACAGCAGTTAGCAAAATGAAAAAAGCCAGAATTGATCCAGCACACACTTTTGACCATAGGGCAAAATCATTTAACGAGCAGGCGTTTAACGAAGAAGGCAGGCAAAGAACAAAACGGATAATGAATTGGCTGGAAGGACAGGGTGTGACATTTAAAGATACCTCCATATTAGACATTGGAGCAGCCTCAGGCGGATTTACAGTGCCGTTTGCGGAGAGAGGGGCCAGTGTTACTTCTGTGGAGCCTAGTCTTCCATTAGTTGAGCTGCTGAAAAGTAATATAACGGGATTAAAGAACGGAAATGTAGAGATTGTGGTTGAGCCTTTCGAAGACATTGATATTCAAGCAAAGGGGTGGAAAAAAGCATTTGATTTCGTATTTATCTCCATGTGCCCGGTTATTGTCAATTGGGAGAGTGTGGAGAAGGTACTGAGCTGCGCACGACAGTTTTGCTATATCAGCCTGTCTGTCGGCTCCAGGGAGCACAGTCTGGTAAAAGAGATTTGGCCTCTGGTCACTGATCAGCCCATGAAAACGGACCATTTGGAGATGGCTTATTTGCTCCATTTGCTGTATCTCAAAGGGTATTCCTATGAGTCGCTCGTAACCCGGGAAATGAAAACCACGGAGGTATCTAGAGAAACGGCGCTCCAGGAGGTTATGGAATGGCTGAGAATTTTCGGTTTGCCTGCGGATGACCAGAACAGGAAAACCGTAGCCGATTATTTGGAACGGACTTATCCGACGGACAAGGTGGTCATCCAGCAGGGTGGGCGTTTTGGCAAGGTGCTTATTCGATTGAAGGAACAGAACATGTACACCAGACAAAGTCTGTTGAACGGCGAGGCCATCTCGACGGGAAACGATAGTTGAAAATTGTAAATGGTAGTGCCCTCTTTCTCTGCGAGCTCCCCTTATTAACGCTAGTTTTATTTCGATAACAACATGGCAATGCGGCATTGGTACCGTTGCGCTGTTTTACAATAAACAGCCCAGGAAATGGGTTTACGTATGCTTCCCACGGATATCTGATCAGAGATGGGATTGAACCGGCCGAGTTTAGGCGTATTGCCTAAGAGGCACTGAAATACTCGTCGGTTTAGCATTGGCAGAACGAAATTACGGATATTCGCAAAAGGGAACCCAGATTTGAATATACACGAAGGCTCGCACGCTTATGCAAGTTCGGAAATTGATTTTGGCTCCGGATTGGAGGAGATTATCCCGGACATAGAGGGACTACACAACTTTTATGGAAAAGTCTGTTGAATTGTCCTTTTTGCGACGGATGGGAATTGAGGGATCAGCCTCTTATCGTTGTTTCGGTGGGCCCAAAGGTTTTTCATAAGTCAAGACTTCTCTACAACTGGAGCATGGATCTGGTTGTAAGCAGAACGGTCATGCCCCTTTGACCCTTGAACAAAAAAGATCGGCTGGCGTCAAAAGGAATGCGAGTGATTGAAACCCCCGTTGCAGCATTCTATGGCCGGGACGGCTTGTTGGAACGGGTACAATTTAATGATAGTACCCATGTGGATCGAAGCGGAGGATTCATTACGCCTAAATTGGTGCCCAAAGCCGTGTTTGTCAAGGAGTTGGGATGCAACACCATGGAACACGGGGGATAACTGCGAACGCTATGGGTAGAAGTACCGTTTCGGGACTATATGTGGCAGGAGATGCGGCATATTTGGGTCCTTCCCAATTAATTTATGCCGCAGCCTCTGGCAGTAAAGTGGCGGTGGCTGTCCTTATGGATCTGACGTAAGAGGATTTTTCCTGGGTAGGAATCCTCTTGGTGAGAGGAGGTAAGCAGAATTGGATGCCCAATTAGGAACGCATAGGTTTCATGTAACACTGGGCGTTCTGCTGCTGTTGGCCAAGCATGGAGGAACGTTGTCTAGCTCGGAAATGGCTAAAAATCTACATGTACATGCCGCTTATTTGAGAAAAATCATTTCCGGATTGCTGAAGAATGGGCTCATTGAAGCTAAGGAGGGCCGTGACGGAGGTTATAAACTTAAACTTCCGGCAACACATATCTCACTGGCAGATGCCTATGAAGCAGTTAGAAACGAGAAGAAAAGTCAAAACGAGATGGATAACGGATGGTTCAGTCTTGAACATGTTAAAACAGAGATCGATAAGTGTACAGTTACATGCCTAAAGAAATACAGGATCTCCGATGTCATGATCGGTTGTTGCACAAAGTGAGTATCAATTGATGAATTGGAGGAAGAAAGCGAATGACGATATGCCATACGAAGGATTCCTCATTTAAATCGGATTTGCAAAGCGAAGGCTTTACATTAGTAAATTTTTGGGCATCTTGGTGTGGGCCTTGCCGCTCGTTTGCACCCGATTCTCGAAGCATTTGATTTGGAAGTTAAATATGAGGCGAAGATTCTCAAAGTCAATGTGGATGAAAGTACAGAAACTGCTGCTCAGTTTGGCATTATGAGCATCCCGACAACCATTCTGTTTAAAAATGGCGCCCCGATCGACAAAGCTATCGGAGTTCTCTCCGTCGAGGGGTTGAAACAATTTATATTAAATAGTTATCGGATTGCTGCATGAGACATTGTTTTATGTCGAATCAACGTTATTATGGACTATTAAAGTCCTTTTTGCTCGACCAGGGCATCAGCGTGATCACGACAGTGAACGTCTACGAATTGGAGGAAGCCACCGAGCTCGCTCGTAAGCTGACCGGCATCGAGGTTCGGGATACCGTTCCGTCCGATACATTGGAAATGGCGGATGAAGTGCGCCTGATTGACGTCACGCCGGAGACGCTGCTTGAGCGTTTGTCGAATGGTCATCTGCAGCAGGACAATCCGAAGTTGTTTCAACGGGGGAACCTCGGCAAGCTGCGGGAATTGGCACTGCGTCTGGTGGCCGAAGGCGTCAACGATTCGCTCGAAAAGTATCGGGAGGAAGCCGGCCTGCTAGGACCTTCCGGCGCGACGGAGCGAATCCTGGTGTCTGCACAATATCACTGGAATGGCTCTATTTACGTACGCAGAGGCCAGCAGATCGCCAAGCGGCTGGGCGGAGAACTACTGGTTGTTACGTTCTTTAATCCGCAGAAGCCGTTGTCGAAGGAAGCGGCGACCTTCAAGCGTTCGCTTGTCCAAATGGTCGAGAAAGTAGAAGGGAAATTCGTCGAAATTCCCATCTCTTCCCGGCGATCGCTGCCCGCAAAGCTGGTCAAGTACGCGGTGGAGCATAATGTCACTCGAATCGTGATCGGGCATTCCAAGCAAAGCCGATGGCAGGAATGGCGGAAAGGCTCCGTCGTCAATGGACTTTTGAAGAAAATCAGCAATGTTGATCTTTTCTTTGTGGCCGATCGGGCGGAGCGCTAAGGCGAGCGTATCTTCAGGCACAATTGTAAGAGGACAAGCATTTGCCTAGCGGAGTTTTGGGTTTGAATAGGAGGATGAATTATTATGAGAACAAAATGGATAATTGGTTCTTTAATTCTAATTATTGCTGTCTTAGGAACAATCTTATGTTTTACAATAATGAAGACTGATACATCTGATCGAAAGAACGACACTATTCTATATCATTTCGATCTTAAGGATGTTAATAGATTAAATGAGTTGGTTGAACGTCATAATAATGGAAAGGGAGATTATCTTATGTTAATACCCCCCATTATAGATAGCGGTTACGTTATAAATGATGTGCACTCTGATGGAAAAGAAGTTACTTGGACATATATTTTCAACGCTATTTTTCATATGGAATACCAGATAATGATGTACCTGATTCTATAATTGAAGAGCTAATAACTCATGCGAATTCAGCTGGGGATGTAGCTACTGGAGCTTTTATTGATTTATGCGTAAATGATAAAAATATGGATAGTTTTATAATGAAGTTGCGTAGAAACGTAACCCGGTTATCTGATTTAGGCTCTGAAAAAATGACTTTGGAGTTTGCACAAAATGCTAGTAAGTTTCCTAATGAACAGATAATGTTTAGCTTTTTAAATACTTGGTCTCAATCAGCGATTCTGATTAACGAGTTACTTAGGAATATAAAAGACATTGAAAGAAAATTTGAGATTGCTAAAAAGATAATAGAAATAGCTGAACCAATAGATTATGCTGTTGAATGTTTGAAGTGGTTTGACAAAGTTTCGGTGGATTCAAAACCAAAGGAATTTGCCTTATTAGAGAACTCGTAGTCCACTTGGGGGGAGTACTTTATGCTAGAATTGTTGAATATTTTTCAAATCAAAGTTTAAATGATGTATTTAAGCATAACTTTCATATAATATTAAGTATATGGGCGAATTACGGAGATGCCGATTCAGCAAAAACATATGTACAAGAGAAGATCCAGCAGAATCCTCATTTAGTAATAAAGTACTTACTAGGGTTTCTAGGCTTGGCACAAAGTGCAGATGGTGTAATAAGGAAAGCTGAACTAGAAGAAAGAGAGTATTCAAACGCTACAAGATTCTGTGACCCAGAAATAATTTATAACGCTTTAAAAGAGACTTTTGGGGATCACATAGACGTGACTGAATATCCATATGATCGCGATATGCCAACAGAACTTAGTACTGCGCAGCAGTTCTGTTGGATATATAAAAGGTTTCAGGAGCAAGAGTCAGTGTGAACTTTCAATATCAAAAAACCGCACTTGGTTAGAGTGCGGTTTTTTAAAAGACATAGTGATCTAGCAGGTTCGTGCTTCTGCCCAAAAACAGCAGACTCAACGGACATTATCCCCGATGTGGCAATAGAAGTCCTCCGATAATACATTTTTTCGAAAAAACAGCATTATATTTGAGCATATACGAAAGGTGATGGAAATTGAGCAGCTTTGAGAACGATCATAATAAATTAGCTTTAATGGAGAAACTAGAGGAATTAAACAATAAAAAAGAGATTATACATGGTGAACTTGAAAGAATGTATGAAAGCACTGAGGAAGATCACGATTTAGACTATGAAGATTACAGTGGTCGTCCAGAAGTGCAATTGGATAGAGTGAACGCTGAGCTAGAGCGAACAACAAGTGCTTTAAGGAAGATTGAATTTGAAGAAGAAACGGAACGGAGAAAAAATGTTTCAAAGCAACTTCCTAAACACGATAGTTATATTTTACCTGATATTGGAACTATTACAGATACTTTATCTCGTCAACAATATGCATTATCGATAGCAGAATTAATTTCAAATAATGATTCACAACCACCCGTTACAATTGGCATATATGGAAGTTGGGGAGAAGGGAAATCTTCTTTTCTGAAATTAATTGAGGAAAAACTTAAAGCTATAAATAAAAGACTGATAGATACACCTGGACTAAAAGCAAAGTTGAGTACAACCCGGATAGTCAAATTTGATGCTTCTGAGTATAATGCGCAAGAAAAAATATGGTTTTCTTTTTTAAATCAAATGTATGCTGAGTATGAGAAGGATCAGGGTTGGAAAGGTGTTATGAAATACAAATGGACTATGTTTAAAGCGAGTATTAAAGAACAAAAACTGGTTGTTATTATTAATATAATAATATTATCAATCTTTATCTATTGGCTATTCTTTGTGAATAATGGCAAACCCTTAGTGGACGCTATTAAGAAGAACGACTTGCCAACCAATTTCGTTGGTGTATTCTCAACAATAATAGTTATTTATAATTTAATAATCCCAATGATAAAACAGTTTAAGTTAATATCGAAACCAATAACAGATAGAGTTAACCGTCACTTGAAACTACCTGATTATAAAAACAGACTTGGGAATAGAGAAATAATAAAGGAGGATTTAAACAAGCTAATTAGTATTTGGTCAAAAGAAAAAAATGAAAAAATAGTTGTTTTTATTGATGAATTAGATAGATGTGATAGTCAGACTATTATTGAGTTCTTTAATGCACTGCCATTAATAATACAAAATGAAAAAATAATTGTGGTGCTTTCAGTCAACTTTGAAACGATCTGTTTTGCAATTGCAGAAAAAAATAAATTTGTTTTTGAAGGTGAAATTACTACAAAAGATAAACTTGAATTTGGGGAATACTTTTTGCAGAAATACATCACAGTACCTTTCTATCTGCCCAATCCAACGGAATATAATAATTATATTAACTTTTTGTTGAAGGAGCAGTCAGCCTTTAGTGATGATGAGAAGAAAAACCTTGTTGAAATAATAAATGATATCATGCAGATTCAATACATAAATCCAAGGGACGTAAAAAAGGTAGTAAATCTCTTAATTCTATCAAAAGACAGAATTTATTTCTTAAATAAGCAAGATGAAAGTGAAGTTGCTTTAATGTTCGATGAATATCTTAGATGGTTTTTATTTCAACACTTTAATCCTAAATCAACAAAGATAATAATTGACTGTTTGAATAAGTGGATAAAAACTAATCCCCATAAAACAATGAAAGAAATCAAACCCTTGTTTGCTTCAAATCAAATAAGTTTTGATCCTAATGAATTGGCAGATTCTTTTTTTAAATTTTTGGATTCTATTCAAATTGAATATATTTTATACGCGAATAATATTTCTAGAAGTTTCAAAATAAAATATGAAAGTCGGTAAGTTAAAATATTGATAAACATTATGGTTATAATTAAGTATATGATTTGTTCTAATTTTTGCCGCACAAGCCTACGAGACCAGCTGATCAAATTTGGTTAGCTGGCTTTTTTATATTACGCTGAAGCTAAGCAACCCCAAATAAGTATCTCGTTAAAGCATTACACACGTATTCAATATCGTCACTTTAAACTGTGGTCGTATCTTCAGATCTCGACAAATCCCTTACAGCAGAACAAGAGAGTATTAGCGTATTAGAAAAAGCAAGGGAACAACAAACTAAGCGCAATTTTAATACGATAAAGGGCATGCTATATGCTTTTTCTAACAAATTCCTTTATTAAAAGCAATTTCCGTTTTATCATAGTATATGACTAATGGACTATAAAGCAGGTTAATTGGAGGGTTGGTTGTGAATAAAAAAGACCTCTCAGAACGTGACATATGCACGAAGTACATAAATCCAGCTCTTGTCCAGTCTGGATGGGATGTTCAAAGGCAAATTCGTGAAGAAGTTTCATTCACAGATGGGCGTATTATCGTTCGTAAGAAAATGGTTACTCGTGGTGAGAAGAAACGTGCAGATTATATCCTTTATTATAAAGCCAACATTCCAATTGCCATTATTGAAGCAAAAGACAATAAGCACAGTATTGGTGCAGGGATGCAGCAAGCTATCAATTACGGTGACATCTTGGATATTCCATTCGTTTACTCATCCAATGGCGATGGTTTCTTGGAGCATGATCGAACTGCAACAACTGGAACAGTTGAGCGTGAACTTACTTTATCGCAGTTTCCTTCACCAGAAGAACTGTGGCAGCGATATAAGATAGCCAAAGGTATTGATACTAAATCTGAGGAAACGATTGTTGAGGACTATTATTTTACCCAGGAATCAAAAAGCCCTCGTTATTATCAACGAATTGCTATTAACCGAACAGTTGAAGCAATTGCTAAAGGCCAAGACAGAATCCTTCTTGTAATGGCTACTGGAACAGGTAAGACATATACAGCATTTCAGATTATTTATCGTCTTTGGAAGGCAAAATCAAAGAAGCGAATACTTTTCCTCGCTGATCGGAACATCCTTGTCGATCAGACAATGACCAACGATTTCGCTCCATTTGGCGATAAGATGACAAAGATCAAAAATCGTAAGATTGATAAGGCGCATGAAATTTATCTTGCGCTGTATCAGGGCATATCTGGAAATGATGATTTCCAAAATGCTTACAAGGAGTTCTCCAGAGACTTCTTTGACCTAATCATCATTGATGAGTGTCACAGAGGCAGTGCAAAAGAGGATTCTGCTTGGAGAGAGATTCTGGATTACTTTTCTGCAGCCACTCATGTTGGTCTAACTGCAACGCCTAAGGAAACGAAGGAAGTTTCCAACTTGAGTTATTTTGGTGAGCCACTTTATACATATTCGCTAAAACAAGGCATCGAAGATGGATTCCTTGCTCCTTATAAAGTCGTTCGAGTTAATCTTGATAAAGATATTGATGGATTCCGACCAACCAAGGGGCAACGTGATAAGTATGGCCATGAGATTGCGGATCGAGAGTACAATATCAAGGATTATGACAAGAACATAATATTGGAGAAACGTACTCATGCTGTTGCAAAAATGGTTTCAGACTATTTGAAGGCTAATAAATCGCGTATGGCTAAAACGATTTTCTTTTGCGTGGACATTGACCATGCTGAACGAATGAGACAGGCACTCGTCAATGAGAATGCTGATATGGTTGCTAAAAACTCGAAATATGTAATGCGTATAACAGGTGATAACGAGGAAGGTAAAGCGGAGCTTGATAATTTCATTGATCCTAGAGAACCTTATCCTACTCTAGTGACAACAAGCAAACTCATGACAACTGGTGTTGATGCGAAAACATGCCAATACATCGTGTTGGATTCAAATATCAGCAGCATGATTGAGTTCAAACAGATTATTGGTCGAGGTACACGAATCCGAGAAGACTTTGGAAAGTTATATTTTACGATTATAGATTTCCGTAATGTAACCAAGCTGTTTGCTGACCCAGATTTCGATGGTGATCCAGTTATTATAATGACACCACCAGAAGGTGGTGGAATTCCTCCTGAAGATGAACCAGGTGATGGTGGAGATAACGAAGGTGAGCCAGGTGGTGAGACTCCAGGAGGTGGCTTTGGCATTCCACCTGGAGGTGGTGGAGGAGGAGAACCTCCTACCAAATATTACGTGCATAATGTCGAAGTGAAAGTGCTAAACCATCGCGTGTATTATTACGACAAAGATGGTAAACTGATTACCGAATCTTTGATCGACTATACGAAGAAGAATGTGAAGAATCAATATCAATCCATGAATGATTTTCTTACCAGATGGAATGATGCTGACAAGAAAAATGCCGTTTTAAAGGAACTAGAAGAGCAAGGCATATTACTCGATGAGCTTCAGGACGAAGTGGGTAAGGATTTAGACCCGTTTGACTTGATATGCCATGTAGCATTCGATATGCCGCCTCTGACACGCAGAGAACGCGCTGAGAACGTTAAGAAGCGCAATTATTTTGCAAAGTATAGCGAACAAGCCAGATTCGTTTTAGAGGCTTTGTTGGAGAAGTATGCGGATGAGGGAATTGCGAATATTGAGAGCATTGAAATATTAAAGATTCCTGAGTTTCAAACTTTTGGTTCTCCAATGGAAATTGTTAAACGATTCGGTGGTAAACCAGGATATATGGCTGCTATTAAAGAGTTAGAAAAAGTAATCTATTCAGCATAAGAAGCACTCTGGGAGGATAACTAAGGATGTCAGTTTCAGCAATAATTAAATCAGTACAAGATACAATGCGTAAAGATGCAGGTGTCGATGGAGATGCACAACGTATATCGCAATTGGTATGGATGGTGTTCTTGAAGGTATTTGATGCCAAGGAAGAAGAATGGGAATTAATGCGAGACGAGTATGTTGCGATTGTTCCAGAAGGTCTTCGCTGGCGTGATTGGGCAGCTAATGATGAGGGCATGACAGGTGATGCTCTTCTGGACTTCGTTAATAATAAACTGTTCAAAGATTTAAAAGAGATGGAATTGGACGAACACAGTGATCCAAAAGCTTTCATCGTAAAGGCTGTATTTGAAGATAGCTACAACTACATGAAATCTGGTACGCTGATGCGTCAGGTAATCAATAAGCTCAATGAGATCGACTTTACAACGCAGCAAGATCGCCATATGTTTAATGACATCTACGAAAACATATTAAAGGACTTGCAGAATGCAGGTAACGCCGGTGAATATTACACGCCTAGACCAGTAACACAGTTTGTTGTAGATATGGTTAATCCGCAACTTGGTGAGAAAGTGTTGGACTTCGCCTGTGGAACAGGTGGTTATTTGACCAGCACAATTGAACACCTTATCAATACAAATCAAATCAAGAATATTGAGGCTAATCAGGTACTGCAAGACACGATTACGGGAATTGAAAAGAAGCCTCTACCACATATGTTGGCCATGACCAATTTGATTCTACATGATATCGATGCACCTAAAATTAAGCATGACAACTCGTTGACGAAAAATGTACGTGAATATCGCCCCATAGATCAAGTTGATGTTATTGTAACGAATCCACCATTTGGTGGAATCGAAGAAGATGGCGTTGAAATTAATTTCCCTGAAAAGTTCAGAACTAGAGAGACTGCTGACTTGTTCATGGTTTTACTGATGTACTTACTCAAAGATGGTGGTCGTGCAGGAATTGTACTGCCAGATGGTTTCTTATTTGGCGAAGGCGTAAAGGCTGCGATTAAAGAAAAGTTGCTTGAAGAGTTCAATTTGCATACGATTGTCCGTTTGCCTAGTGGTGTTTTTGCACCTTATACAGGAATTAATACAAACTTGTTGTTCTTTGAGAAAGGGAGACCTACTAAAGAAATTTGGTATTTCGAACATCCTTTGCCTGAAGGGTATAAAAATTATTCTAAAACAAAACCGATACGATTAGAAGAATTTGAAGTGGAGAAGCTCTGGTGGAATAATCGTGTTGAAAACGAATCGGCTTGGCGAGTAAATATTGAAGATATTAAAAGAGCGAATTACAACTTGGATTTGAAGAATCCTTCTAGAGAGACCGAAAGTGAATCCAAATCTTTAAGCGAAATAATAGTAAGTTTAAAATCCTCTCAAGCTAAAATTATTAAGATACTGCATGAGATGGAAGAGGAATTGAAATTATGATAAATGTTAAAGTTGGACAAATATTAAGTAGGGTAAAAGAGCCATTAGTAATTAAAGATGATTGTGAGTATAGAAGATTAACAATCAGGATGTACCATAATGGAGTTTACACAAGAGATATTGAAAAGGGTATAAATATTGGAACAAAGAATCAGTTTATTGCAAGAAGAGGGCAATTTATCATGTCTCGGATTGATGCTAGAAACGGCGCTTTCGGTATCATACCTGAAACAATAGATGTTGCTGCTATAACAAACGATTTCTTAAGTTTTGAAGTGAATAAAGAATATGTGAACATGGAGTTTTTCAAGCTATATTCACAAACTGATTATTTCATGCAACTATGCCTAAGAGGGAGTATTGGAACAACTAACAGAAAGCGTCTTAAAGAAGAGGTGTTTCTGAATTTTGATCTAAATTTACCAGATATACACATTCAAGAAAGAGTTGTACAGCAATATAATAAATTCAATAAACTTAATGAAACTCTCGAGATAGAAATAAGAAATCAGAGTGATCTACTATCGCAATTTCTATATAGTAAATATACAGAAATAACGAGTGATGTAGATAATAAACCAATGAAAGAAATTGCACCAATCATTAGAAGACCAGTTGAAGTTGAAGATGACGAATTATATCCCGAATTAGGTATAAGGAGCTTTGGGAAAGGAACTTTCCATAAACCAGCCTTGACAGGGGTGGAAATTGGAAATAAAAAACTTTATCAAATACACGCAGGAGATGTTGTTTTTAGTAACGTTTTCGCATGGGAAGGTGCAATTGCTGTTGCCTCTATTGAAGATGATGGAAGAGTTGGGTCACACAGGTTTATTTCTTGTCGTCCTGATTTAAAACAAGTAAATCCTTACTTCCTGTTTTATCATTTTATTAATAAAAAGGGACTTGAGGATATTAATCGTGCTTCCCCAGGTGGAGCTGGAAGAAATAAAACATTAGGCTTAACTAAGCTTGAGAATATTTTCGTTCCGATACCTGATATAGAAGAACAAAATAAGTTTGTGTTACTTCTAAAAAAAGTAAATGAAATAAGTAATAATTTAAATGAACCTAGAAATATTTCGAAAATAATAGCTGCAAGTCTCTTGAGTTCAATCTTAATATAAGCTGTTGTGATTCAACAGGCATTCCTGTATGGGAGGTTAACCTCTTGGAGCAGGGATGTCTTTTTTTTGTCTATTTCTTGCTACTGAACTATGGGAAATACTGTATAATGGGTCTTAGCATTTGAAAAAAAGAGTTCGTGGGGGAGCAAAAATGAAAATTGTAATTCACTGTTATAAACCTTTCCTGAAAAAGGAAATTTATGTTGATGCTTTAATGTTTTACCCATCATCTAAAACATTTTCATTAATGGCAGGTGGATATGATATAGGTGACTCGAAAAAATGGAACGTAGAAAAATTCTTATTTTGCAATGGTATACATGTGTGGTTTCCAACAGTAACTGAAGTAGAAGAATTTGCATTATGGTTAGAAGAGATGAATAAAGAAGTGCAGGAAAGCTATACAAAGATGAGAGATTAAATAGATTCTTGTTCAAAATAAGCAGCTACACCGAAAAAAGCTTGGGATGACGGGTTGATCGTAAGACACGATGAAAAGCATATTTTTACAGTTTATGGGTGCTGAGGTGATTTAAGAAAAAAGTTTAAAAACGAGTAAGGAGAAGTACTGGATCACGAGCCTCGATATGTATCTAGATATGGCCTAGTCAGCTACGGAGGTATTGGAAGATACATCGAGAAAATCCTAGAAGGTGAAACTCCATCCTACGTATTGAATGCGTTCCGGGCAGTGGCCAAGCAAATCGTTACAGGAGAAAGTAAGGACTGTTTGAGCCGGTACTAACTTGCAATGTTAAATTTCAGTGCTACACGAAGGATAGTAAACTGCGTCATCCAATATTTGAATCATTTGTACTTTGAGGATAGTGAGAGACAGTCCTGTAAGAATGATCCATCATTCCATCCAGAGCTGTCTTTTATTTTTCGAATACCTTAGCGATATACTGACCGAACTTCTTCGATAATTCAGCTTTTACAAGGCTCCTGAGCATCTCAAATACTCCGCGGTACCCCTTGTTCATGTACTCGTATTTAAACGCTGATTTTTCGCGGACCTCAGAAGCGTCGACTTTCCACAGCTTAATATCTGCCGTTCGTAGTTGGTTCCGCGTGTACACGAGATCGGCATGGATCATGTCTTGGAGTTTGAGGAGCGCTGCCAGGTATAGAGACTTCATAGGTGTTGTCGAAGTCTCCAAGTCCTTTCGTTGCTTTTCCACCATATCCAGCATGAGCGGCAGCAGGCAGCACTCTTTGATCATCACAAGTTCTTCTGGCGTTGAGATCACACATATCACCTCTGTGGTAGTATATGCGAACATTTGTTCTTTATCAACTAGTAAACGAAATAAAGGTGTATACTTAATCAATATCCAAAGTGCTCCAATCATTCAAGAGACGCAATTTAACGCAATGACAACAAAAAAATCCGAAGCGGGTTAGTGCTTCGAATTTTTATTTGTTTATCGGGTTCTTTGGAGCTCATATAATGCAATTCATCGGATTACCAACGAGAAACAGAACAATGCCCAATAGCTTGCTTATACATAAGCCTTATCAAATTTTACCCGTTTTCCGATTAGTCGTAGCTACATGATTGTATACTCTTGTCACATTTAAATCCGATTGGCCTAATTGTTCTTGCAACTTTTCTAGATTATTGTTCTCTTGATGGAACATAGTAGCAAAGGATTGTCTGAGCTTCTGGTGATTTAACTCAGGCATTCCGAATAATTCTACATACCGTTCTAACATTTTTTGCGCAGCTCTGATAGTTAATCGGCCAACCATACCATGTGGACCAGTTGGCTGCGAGAGGAAAACGGCTTGGATTTCGCCATTAACAAAATAACGGGATTGGCGAGTATCTAGATAAGATTTTAAATCATGTTGAGCAACTCTGCTAATGATTACGGCTTCTTTTTTACCTTTCCTCACAATAGAAACTGATGCTGAATTCAAGTCAACATCGACAAGGTCTAGTGAAAGGGCTTCAGAGATTCTCAATCCAGATCCAAGAACAAGGCTAATTATCGCTAAGTCTCGTTCCTTATTTTTTTGATAAGCATTAAAAATTCGCTTATTAGAACTGCATAAATCACCATATTTCTCAGTGATAAACAGTCGAAATTCTGCGATATCTTCATTCAAAAGTATATAGTCCTCAATGAGCGATGCCCTTTTCTCAGCTGAGACGTAGTTCGGTTCACTGTGGACTTTAACCATAACGTTACGTTTAAGGCAAGGAAAGCCTGATTCGTCTTCTAGAGAATGACTAAGAAAACCGAATAGGGACTTCAAAGCCGCTACCTTTCGTGCAATAGAATTCTTTGTATTTCCTTTTTCATTAGAAAGGGTTGTTGTATAACTCTCTATGTCTAAAGTATTTAGCTTTTCCAATACTTCAACAGGAATATTTTCTCTTGCACCGTGATAAAAGCATTTGGCAATGAGCCAATCAAAAAATGAGATGTAATCATAAACATAGTTCAGAAGTGTATTGGGAGATTTTTTGTACCTATTTCCTTCAAGAAATTCTTGTACGTACCATGGTAGTAATCTCATTTTACATTCAATTCTCGTAGTGAGGTCATTTCTTATGTGATTATGCATATCAAACCTCCAGTCAGCAAAAATGTTTATATAGAAGATCCAGGTGGATAACTAAATTGTGTACATCAGAAATAACTTCCATACATTTGTGCTCTTTTGATGATAAATCATGCGTGAATAGAATAAACGGTGAAGCGAATACGAGAGAGGTAGTATTATTCGGATGCGAGCAATATTTTGTCCTTATTGGTATCATGGAATAGTTTTATTAAATATTGGCTAATCCTTCGTTATGAAGGAATTGAAGAATATGTGCAATTTAATGCATTTCCTTGTAAGTGGGAAGTACAAGAGATTACTTACTCTGGACAAGCAAATGGAAATTCTCAAATTAAAAATTCGTCAATATCAAGAATTAGTTGGTGAACGCAGAATCGAGTGGCTCGAACACTCTGTCGTTGGAAAGTTCGTAAACTTTAGGAAGTACGATCATGATGAAGTCGGCTTAAAGGAATTTTTAGACGACCGAGGATTATTACCTGTTACGAGTACTTTACGATGGAAGGATCTAACGGAAGAAGAACAGCATATCCTTGAACCAAAAAATGCGTTCGGCAGACACATATTGAAGTTTGTACCAAATCGTGATAATTGGGCCTCGAAAGATGAATTGGATGAATATAAGCTAAGAACAAAAGAACAAAAAGTCATTAATTTAGTCGGGGAATGGAAAGAGAAAAAAAATGAATATACAATCCTACTTAAAACATGGAGCTGGATCTGTCTAAACTCATCACAGATACTCGCTTCTCGAGACAGATTTATTGATTTCGGTACCGTGAGTCTTAAGCTATCTGATCCAGTAATCGATGTTACGCAAGCGTTTATAAAACTAGGACGAGAGAGATTTAAATCGGTTTGTAAGCCAGATGAAGAATTAACAATCGAGCAAGGGCTGCAAGGATATTACTCATTAAAGGATGTAAGAAATTATCGGAGAATGATTGGAATACAATCGAGGTATTATTTAATGAATATGAATGAAGAAACACGCATGCGGAATATGTTAGAGAACAAACAGAGGAGATATTCAATCATAGCACAACAAATAAACCACCATCATCCATAATCGGAGAAGGTGGTTTATTGATCTTGACTCCAGCTATAAATCAAGCCATTTAGTTTCCGTAGGTCATTCACTTTCATAATAGCAAGATTCTGAAATAATGAATTAAGAATTTTATCCTTCTCGTTTTGCTCAGGTCTGATGAACTTACCAAATAGAAATAAATCAAAGAAGGAAACCCCTAGTGCTGCCGCAATTTTTTCTAGATTAACTACCGTAACATTCTTTTCAGCTCGTTCTATTTTACCAATATAAGAGAAGTGTACACCAGCCATCTCACCTAATTGCTCTTGAGATAACCCTCGTTGTTTTCGAAGATCTCTAATCCTCCGGCCGATGATCTCTAGCACATTATTATCCATTACTTACACCTCAAATATAGATTACTCAAAGGCTTAATGCGATAACATGCACATTCAGGTCTCAATTTCCTATTTTGAGACCTGTAGGTATTATTCCTTCGATTTCTGTTCATAATGATGGATGAGGTGATTCTATGAACGATCAAACTAACTTCGAACTTGGTCTCGCAACTGTTACAAGTAATGGATTGCATTTTAACGGATTAGTCTATACATGTGCCACCATGGTAAAGAAGAAGTGGTTCGAATATGCAACGGTAGAAGGGGGGTGGAAGGTCATCATTTTGTACGATCCCCGTAACCTCTCTAATATACTGATTTTCGAGATTGACTCCATCGATTTAGCCAGTTCAGTTCATCTGCCCGAAGAGACTGAGGAAACTCATCAATACCAAAGTGCAATTAGGGTCTTGAAGGAGCAACTTCGAAGAGCTAAGCGTAATAAATGAGCTTAAGAGTCTCTCATATTGTTTGGAAGAATTGTATGAATTGAAACATCAAGCACAAAACAGATTTCATAAATTGCATACATTGAAATATTCTGCTGTCCGTTTTCTACTAATGAGATTGATGGTCTAGAGAGACTTACTCGCTCACTGAGGTCTTCCTGGGTGAAGCCTTTCCTTCTCCGCGCTTCTTTTATGCGTCTCCCGATTTCGGTATATAACCTTGTTTCATTTCTCCAATCAACATGGTCAAATTCTGCTTTAACTGCTCTTTTAGCCATCACTAACTTCTCCTCTACAAATCTATTTCTTTCTACTAGTTTTCCCAAAAAAATAAATTCTAGAACTCTAGTACTAAATAAATAGGAATGGTGAGGAATTGAATATTCAATTGAACGTTCAACTCATTCTCATATATATATCACTTAATTGATTAATATACCACTATGAGTCCGTTGAATTAGGCGAGCAGCAGATCGAAGGAAATGTGTAGGTTATGAACATGCGTTCACAGTGAGAATGTCTAGATAGAAATTGATGGATTGTTGGCTTGGATTGAGTATTCTTTTACCTCAGAAGCCTGTTAGATCAGCATTTTTATAAGCTTTGTATTGAATAGCAACATTTTGGTTATACATATCATGGAAGTGAATTATAGGAGATGGATCAAATGAAACGTCCCAATAAAGCTACTGCTCGCTCTGAAATGTTTGTTCCAAGTATATTCGTTACCAGAATCGTCCGGGGTTCAATGAAATCTGGCAAGCTCCCTTATATACAGTTTGAGGGGTTGAGTATAGGAGCATCGAGCTCTCTAGATCATGGCGTTTGGTAAATGTTGAAATGACACTGCAAATCAATACTGAGGATCTAAGGACAATAGCGGCATTCTTACCAGATGGGAGTTGGTTTGGTCATTTAACTGCTAATGGAAGATGGGCTGCGACTCCACATTCACTTCAAATCAGGAAAGCTTTCAACCGTTTTCACAAGCCTCTCCTTGACCAAGTGCATGAGTACTTTAAATCCATTGATCAAAAACAGCTGAGAAAATAAGCAGAGCAGCGGGAAGTAAAACATCATGTTCAAAATGAATGTGATACAGAGAACATCAAATATGCTTGGAGGGTTACTATGAAACCAATTATTATGCCAAGAAGCTCGAAATACGGAAATAACTATTGGAACTCACTTGGTCCAAAAGTGGATCGGGATGTAACGCTATATAGTGACTTAGAATTTGACAACTTCGTTCGAGTTGAAACGAGTTGGGAAGTTGAAACCTATTGCGAGCAATATCCCGAGATTCCATATTTATTAGATGGTGAATTGCATACAACTATTTTCGATATGCTGATTAAATATCGAGATGGAAGGGTAGTTTACCGCGAGGTCAAGTATGAGTCTGAATTACTTTCCGATGATCCGCGTAACTACAGAACAGTTCGTCAAATTGAAGCGCAGCGCCAATACTGCTTAGAGAATGGAATCATTTACGAAATCATGACGGACAGATCTCTAAGAAGTAGCTACAAAGGTTTAGAAAATCGTCTGAAAATATTATCCTTTGTAAAAAACAATCCAGTACCCAGTGTAGCATCCCATCTAATAAAGTTCGTCAGACATGACAAATTGTCTCTCCAAGCATTATCAGAGATAACTTCTACTCCATATCCAATAATATTGGAGGCATGTTTCTGGCTATTTTATCGTGGTGAAGTGCTTCTTAACATTGACGAATCAATACTCTGCAAGGAGACCGAGGTGTGGCTACGTGAGTAGATCGAAAATTATTGATAAAGGAGACCTTACTCTCGCTCAGCTTAACCGAGATTTATGGCTACAAGTGGATACAAATCTGCTCACTGCAGAAGCCAAGGCTGTTTATTTGAAACGTAAGGAAGCAATAGACCATTATGTCGAAAATGAAAAAAGTCAGGCAGAGATCTACAATTTAACCGGCGTGGACCGCAAGAATTTGATTCGTCTATATACAAGGTGTATATCGTATGATCCGTATGGTGTCCCTTGGGGTTACAGAGGACTGATTCCGAACAAAAAGTTAAAGCCATATGAACTAAATCCGCGCTCACGAAAGTTTAATGAATCTAGAAAAACGGGTGAGTTTGCTTTACTACTGGAGAAGCATCCAAAAATAAGTGATGAAATCGAAAACTTATTCTTTGGTAGGAAGAAACTTTCGGAACCCGTAATGCGGCCAAAATACATTCATAAAAAGTTTGTAGACAAGTGTAAGGAGTTGGAAATTCCGCGAAGTGAATACCCGTTTAACACTGAACATTTGGGCTACAGAGCCTTATGTCGTCACTTAGAGAATTTAAGAGATAAACATTTCGGTAAAGCGTCTTCTCGTTATGGCCATGATGCTGAACAAAAAGCGAAGAACTCAGGAATAGGTCAACAAAATTATCCTCGAACCATTACACCATATCAAGATGTGGAATTTGATGGCCACAGATTTGATGGAATATGGGTTATTACCATTAAAACGTTGGAGGGTGACGATGCTGTACTTACATTGGATAGACTTTGGGTCCTAAGCTTTATTGATCGTGCGACTGATAACATTATCGGGAGACCACACATCTCTCTCAACAAAGAATATAACGCAACTGATGTAATGATCGCCGCGAAGAAGGCAGTAATGCCCGTTCAAAAAATGAATCTGACTATTCACGGACTTTCATACCAACCAACAGGAGGTTATCCATCAGAGCGCTTTAAAGACATTGAGTGGGCAGTGTGGGATGTTATACATTTTGATAATGCAAAATCACATCTTGCTGAAATGGTTCGGGAAAGACTTCGGAACTTAATTGGATGTGCAACTTGTCTAGGTGCCGTTGATAAACCAATGCGACGTCCTCATATTGAGCGATTCCATCAGACACTGACCTCGAGCAGCATGCAACGGATGGTTAATACAACCGGCAGCCATCCAGAGGATCCCCGACGGAAAGAACCAGAAAAAATGGCTATGCGCTACGAGATGACCTTCGAACATCTTGAAGAAATTCTCGATGTTGTTGTTGCCAACTATAATGGTACTCCACACGGTTCATTGTTTTATAACTCGCCACTTGAAGCCTTAGAACAAAGACTTAATAAAGGGATGATTCCTAGATTGTTAAGCGAAACTAAACGGTCAGAGTTTGTATTCACACAAGTCGAGCAGCCAAGAACAGTACGTGGAAGTCATAAATCAGGCAAGAGACCGTACATCGAGTACATGGGTGTTGAATATCGAAACGATCTACTGGCGAATTCAGCCCATTTGCTTAACACGAAATTGTCATTACATGTTAATGTGGATGATCTTCGTACGATTAGAGCGTATCTTCCAGATGGAAGCGAGTTTGGATTACTTGTTGCTGCAGGAAAGTGGTGCCTAACTCCTCATTCATTGCAAATGAGGAAAGCAATAAACATATTGAAAAGAAAAAAATTAATTCACTTCACGCAATGGGATGACCCCATCTTTGTTTACCACGAGTATTTGTTGACACAAGCAAAGACCAAGAAGAAAAGGGTAGCTAACCATATTGCGAAAACAAAACAGGTTATGAAGAAAAGGGAAGAGGAGAAGAACTCAGATCTCGACGAATCTCTTGCAGCAGAACAAGCGAGTATTAGCGCATTAGAAAAAGCAAGGGAGCAACAAGCTAAGCTTCAAACTGCGAAAGCTAATACTCCGACTTCCCATCGTCGATTTAAAACAATAACTCGCTGGTAGGTGAAAATGCTGAATGATAATTAGGCCAATGATTCCAGTAGGCACACATCCAATTGAACAAGGGCAATATATTTTGCCCACTCTTCAAATTAATCGACTAATGGATAAGCTTGTCCAAGTTATCTCTGACGGCGCTCCAGGATTAATGGTTTATGGTCGACCAAGGCTAGGGAAGACGAAAGCTACTACATTTGCTGTAAACTACCTACCGGAATTGCTGAATACACCTATTCCTGTCTTTGTTGCGGACAGTAAAAGCTATAAAGTACCTTCGGCAGAAAAGTTTTATCGAGACATGCTCACTGACTTTGAATTTAGTTTTGAAGGGAAGAAGGACGAGTTAATTCTTCGGAATCAGATTGTAAACATATTGCATGAAAGCGCGGAACATGCTCCTGGCCGAAGAGTTGTGGTTATCATGGACGAAGGTCAAAAGCTTACGGAGTGGCAGTATGATTGTTTAATCGATATATACAATCAACTGATCCGAAGAAAAATACGTATGATTACAATAACCATTGGCCAGGAACAGTTGGTGAACCGTAGATCCTTCTTTCTTGCTAACTCAAAATCACATATTGTCGGGAGATTTATGCCGTCAGAATATAAGTTTCGTGGTGTAACAGATATAGAGGAAATGGAGTACGTATTACAGAGCTACGACGAAGCAGAATATCCATTAGAGAGTGGATGGTACTACACCAGGTTCTATTTTCCGAACACGTTTGATTCTGGAGGGAGACTTGCCCATTTTTCCAGTAAATTGTTTAATCTCTTTCTTGATGTGAGGGAAGAGTTTGGGCTCTCGGGTAGTAAAATTGAAATACCCATGGAATATGTTGCTTTCACAGTTGAAAATGCATTAAAGATAAATGGTGCCAATGGAGGGTGTTGTGAATGGCTTTCTATGGAGCAGTGGAGAGAAGCCATTGAACGCTCCGGGTATATTGAATCCGAAATCTACATGGCTGTCGCTAAACCGGTGATATAGGATGATTATTTGGAACAGTGAATGGATTAATCTATTGGAAACACCGTGGTCAATATTTGAAAAAGTATGTTTTGCTAATCTGGTGACACGGAAAGAAGTGCTGCGCTTATTCGGCTCTGTAGAGGTGAAAAAGATAAGAGGCACAACCATCGGAGACAGCAGGAGGGAACTTTTCCGATTAAGTGGTTTTGATCCAGTTTCACTGGAACAAAATCTTTATGTGGATATCATAAGGCAAAACGAGATAGCGATAACAAAATTGTTAATGCCCATTGGATACTATAATGATCATGAAGAAACTTGGTTTCCTAAATCATTACGCTGGTGTAGGCAATGCATGAGTGTTGGGTATCATAGTTGGCTACACCAGTTTTCACTTATTAAACGCTGCCCCATACATATGACTGAACTGATCACGCAGTGCCCAACATGTAATAAAAGTATTCCTTTCTTAATTAGTGATACGAGTCTGGGAAACCCTTTTACGTGCAAATGTGGAAATAAACTGGCGGACTTTGCTGGATCTCAATGGTCTACCTGGAAATACACATTTCAGATTACGGATGAATGTGTTAAAGATTGGATTGAACGGGGAGATAAGAAATGGGGAATCAACGATCGTTTACTCTTTAATCCTAATTCTGCAGAAATAAGTACTTTCTACAGAGAGTGCAGATTCACATCTCAAGTTCATCAGCACAAAACTTCAAGACAGAATTCGGACATACAACTAACCAAAGAGCTGTACGAAGAAAATAAGCAATGTTTTAAATCAATTGACAAGTATATAAGAAATAAGTTGTTATGTAAGCATCATAATTGCATAAGAGTGCTGCAAGAATTGCGTAAGTTAAAAAAAGGGGAGTTTCCACCTATTTGCCCATACGCTTATGCGTATATTTTTTGGAGGCAGTCAATACTCAATGCTCAGCATTTTTATATCACATCGAAGAAGGATCATCAATTTCCAGCAAGCAAATCTGGAAGTAGAAACTTCGTTACACAGCTTATTGAAGAAACGCTTGTGGACCTAAGAGATAGGTTATCGGCTCAAATTAACTTGGAGGTGAGTGATACCCCTGGATTAACACGTATGGTTTTAAACCGTTACACTATAGAATTTTGCTTGAATTACTTCCACCAGTGGCTGTCGATAGCAAAGGAAAGTGCCGCAGCTATACGAGTCCCATCATGGACTGAGATAAATAAAATGATGGAGCTTAGTCAACCGATGATTGTCTTTAGACATAGCTATGAGATTAGATTTATACAAGAAGTAGAAGTAGCGATGTCACATGAGACAAATCAACGAATATTCAACAAAGACATGAAATGTATATCCAGTACTAAACGATTCCGAAAAGAATATCGTCAAATGCGTACATTTACGCCAATGGGCATGGCCATGAAGGTTTATGAAAATCCATCAACCGAAAATAAACAATTATCTGAATACGTGAATCGATATGTGTCTAGGCTTAGAATATAGTCGATATTCGATAGTAAAAAAACCATCGCTTATACTGCGATGGTTTTTCTTGTGAATCTGAATCTGATGAATGATAAACGTGGCAGCTAGCCCGAGCCCGATAATGAGGTAAAGTTCTTGTCATTTATGACATCAAGTTCTTGTCAACCGACAAAAACTTATTTATATAAAAAGGGGTTTAATCTACAAATAGACATATGTATAAAATACGGGTTTTGTGAAAAAGTAGTGTATAAGACTTTCTAACAATCTTTAAATCTGTTGTTTTGTTTATTTTTACTTTTATTGCTCAATTTAAAATCCTAACTCACAGCTTCGTTAGAATCCCTATAATTTAGATCCCTATAATTTAGATCCTTATAATTCAGATCCTTAGAATTTAGATCCTGATAACCTGATACTTAGTTCAGTTCAGCCCAAACGATCTTGAATATCTAACAACTCAGGATCTTTTCATATTTTTGCTTTTGAGTTACATAATTAATATTATGTTAACCAAATGTTCATTTCCTCATTCAATCATTCAATCACTCATCATCCTCATAAGCACGAATAATTCGAGACGTTCCAATCACATGACTTGACACATCCAGCGCTTGCACCTGAAAATACGGACCTTCAGCCGGCACATCAATAACCGTCTCGAATCCTTTACGTGGAACGCCACTAGCGACGACATTCATATTTTCTGGCGAATCGCCTGCTCGCACTTGCCATGAAAGCGTTTCCGTAGTTATATATGGCGACACAAAAATATAACCTGGCGCTGTGCCTGGCTTGTGCAAATTAATCGTCACCTTCATCGGATGCAAGTTAGGCGCCGATTGAAAATTCCATGCTTCAGGTTTACTTATCTTCGTTGTTGTCTTATTTCTTCCGCTATTATTCTTCTTCCTCATGATCAGCTTCATCTCCGTTAGATGACGTCTCACAGAAATATATGGAGCCCCACCTGTCTTCATGTCACGGCAACACTACACTTGCGTGAGTTGTGCTACTCTATCGGATTTACATATTCTTAACATTGCGAAGCGAAACTTTCCCAACTCCTTAGGCGTTTAACCGTCTGGAGGTGAAAATCATGAAAAACAATCTTGTAAAAAACCTGTCCATCATTGCAGTTGTTCTCTCCATGGCGATTATTGGCACGGCCTGCGGCAAGAGTAACAACGCGAATGAGAACGCTGCTAATGCTTCGACGAGTGCGACGGAATCTACTAATGCGGCTAACAATTCCGCTTCTACGAACGATTCGGCTGCAGCGAACAACGCTGCTTCGACTGACGAAGCTGTTTCCGAAGACAACGCGCCAACTGTAATGTCCGGCGTATTTAACGGAATCAATGCGGACAAGACGATCGATATCGAAACTGGCGTTGGCGCGCTTTCCTATAAAGCAAGCGCTGAGATCGCTGACAAGGTAGCCAAATGGGAAGCCGGCACGAAAGTGAAGTTCGAGTACAAAGAAGACACAATCACTACAATCGACAAGGAATAGTCATTCCGAGTATGGAGATTTATGAATGACAACAAAAAGGGACCGTGGAGCACAGCTCCACGGTCCCTTCACATTCCGACCTTAAAGACTCTTCAAGTAATACCCGTATCCCTCTTTCTCCATCTCTTCCTTCGGAATAAACCGAAGAGCAGCGGAGTTGATACAATATCTTAACCGCGTCGGTCCCGGTCCGTCATCGAATACATGGCCGAGATGAGAATCCGCTGCAACACTCCGTACTTCCATTCGAATCATGCCATGGGTCAGATCCTGCTTCTCTTTCACATTAGAGCCGATAATCGGCTTCGTGAAGCTTGGCCAACCGCAATGCGAGTCGAATTTGTCCGCAGAGCTGAATAGCGGTTCGCCGGAGACGATATCGACATAAATGCCTTCCCCATTGAAATCCCAATATTCATTGGCAAATGGCGGCTCCGTGCCGTTATTTTGCGTGACCTCATATTGAATCGGCGTGAGCGCGCTTCGTCTCGATTCGCGGTCCTTCGACGTATTCCAATGCTGCGCGATAAAAGCATCCCGGCCGGAACCTTGGCGATACATCCGGTAACGCAGCGGATTCTTATGATGATAATCCTGGTGGTAATCTTCTGCCGGGTAGAATGGCGCTGCCGGCACAATCTCCGTAGCAATTGGCTTATCGAAACGGCCGCTAGCCGCTAATTCTGCCTTCGAACGCTCAGCGGCAATACGCTGCTCCTCGGAATGAAAGAAGATTGCGCTCCGATACGAGCTTCCGCGATCATGGAACTGACCGCCGGCATCGGTCGGATCGATTTGCCGCCAGTACACTTCAAGCAGCTTTTCATATGGGAAAATCGCCGGATCGAACGTAATTTGCACGACTTCCGCATGTCCCGTCGTCTCCGAGCATACTTCCTGATAGGTCGGATTCACCGTATGTCCGCCCATATAACCAGATACTACGCTCTCGATACCAGGCTGTTCATCGAATGGCTTTACCATACACCAGAAGCATCCGCCGGCGAAGGTCGCTTGCTCGAAACGACTATCTACTCCGTCACTTTTAACTTGATTCTCATCCTCACGCATACGTCTAATCACCTTTCCCACTGGAAGTTTCTATAACGCTATCATACCTCATGCTGCCCGATCTTTCCAAATCGACAGCTTCTCATCTTTCTCACGGTTTTCATGAGAAATTTCTCATGTAAATCTCATAAAACAAGAGAACCGTTGAAATTGCCAGCTTTCGACTCCTAATGGTAAATTGTGGGCGTTTTTTCATATGTTATAGTGGTTAATGACAAATGGCACCTTGCAGAAGCTGGAGGGATTAAACAGATGGAATGGAATAACAAACGTTTACTCAAGAGCGTCCTGAGTGTGAGCCTTTGCGCCACGATCGGATTCGGAGCACTAGCAGTTAGCTCAGCAACACATGCGCACGCCGCAACAGAGAAAACCAAGGAGCTAATCTCCTACGGTGAGAAGTACATAGGCACGCCATATCTATACGGTGCAGTCCCTTTTATGACGAACGCCTTCGATTGCTCATCCTTTACGCAATATGTATACGATAACTTCGATATCAAGCTTCCTCGTACATCTTTTGATCAGGCGTCAAAAGGAACGAAAGTGCCAAAAGGTTATCTGAGCATGGGTGATCTGGTATTCTTCAATACGAATGGATCGAGCATCAGCCACGTTGCAATTTACGCGGGCAACAATAAGATCCTTCACAGCGCGAACAACGGCGTTGAAATCTCGGACCTGAATTCAAGCTATTGGAAGAAAGCTTACGTAACAGCAAGAAGAGTTATCAGCTAATGCAACTCCTACCACTAGCACGAACCCTTACATCAAGAGCAAGCGCATACAACAACGAAAGAAAAAAGAGCTGTATGAAATTTGTGCGATCGTTACAATCGGCACTTGTTTCAATTCCAGCTCTTTTTTCATTCCACTTGTACAATTAAACCCGGAACAGTCCGTACCCGTCAAACTTCACGATCGGTTCGCGATCCTCCGTAAGACCAGCACCTCCCCGGTGCAGTGCAACGTCCACCAGCCATTTCGTAAAGCCAGCGACATTCATGGATTCCATCTCTTGAAGGCTGTAGAAGCCGGCTGAGTCAACCTCGACGCCATCCGGAACCGGTTCGCCGCCAACATAGTCCATCGCGAACGCGATGTATACGTTATGGATGTTGCGGGGATAGTCGCGCACAGCAACGACACTGCGAACCTTCGCATCGATGCCGGCTTCTTCCTTCACCTCGCGGACAATCGTCTCATGAATGAGCTCATGCTGCTCGATATAGCCGCCTGGATTCGTCCAGAAGCCTTTGCCAGGCTCCTGAGCCCGGCGAACGAGAAGTACCTTCTCCTGCCTTACAACCAGCGCGCCGACACCGACGCTATAATTGCCCCAATGCACAAAACTACAACCTTCTGCCGTACACGCTTTACGAGGTGTACCGTCCACGTCACGCACCGTAAGAGGAGCGCCGCAAGTCATACAATAATTAATCTCCATCGCCTACAAGTCTCCCGGTTCGAATTAGAATAGAAGAATGAGAATGCTGTTTTGTTTATCATAGCGCCGAGTAGTGCAGAGTTCAACAACTTCTATTCCATCAACCGAACTTACAGGTGTTTGACATTCACCGTGAACGTCTTAATATCGCCCGAGCTGCCATTGCTGATGAAAGCTGTTAGCGTTACAGTCACATCGCTTTGGCCGCTCGATGGACGATAAAGCAATGTTCCGTTATCTGTGATCAACGATGGATTGCTCGAGTACCAGACGATTTTGCTGCCGTAGTAACCGCTTGTTGGCAGTGTGAGCGCTCCTGTAACGTAGGAGGAGCTGTCGCCGTCCTTATAGCCGATCGCGAGGTCCGTTTTATCCGCTGCCACCATATCGGAACTTGAAAATTCCGGCTTGACCTTCAGCAAGAATATCTTCACATCCGTGGAGGAACCACTGGAGATAATCGCTTGCAACAACACGATAGCGTCAGCTCCGCCAGCTGCTGGGCGATGGATCGTCTTACCGTCAGCCGACAAAATGTTAGCTGCGCTCGTCGTCCATTTGATCGTCGAGCCATTCGGACCGACAGCAGGCAATGTTACCGGTCTTGTGACACGATCAATGTTGTCGGAACCGCCGAATGTAATTTGCAGCGCAGCTTTATCCGCCGCCACGCGCTGTGCATCCGGAAGTCCTTCTTTCACCGTGAGCACGAATATTTTGGTTTCGCCGTAAGTGCCGGATTTAATATCAGCCGTGAGCACCACAACAGCATTACCCGATCCATAATTCGGTCTGACGACGGTTTTGCCATCATTCGAGATGACTGTTGGCAGCATGGAAGTCCATTTGATCGTAGAACCGTTCACGCCTCTGGACGGCAGCTCTGCGAGAGGCTGCGTTACACTGTTAATGGTGTCAGATCCGCCGAACTTGATAGTAAGAGCTGCTGAATCCCTCTGCACGCGCTCCACGTCCGTCATTTGCGGCAGATTGGCTCTGACGATGACACGGAACGTCTTGCTAACCGATGCACTGTTATACTTGATGACCGCCGTTAAATCTACGGCAATATCGACGTTCGTTGCGCGGTGAATCGTTAATCCGTCGTTCGAGATGATGCTTGGATTGCTCGATACCCAACTGATGCTGGAGCCGTTCTTGCCCGTTCTTGGTAAAATAACCGGCAGTGTAACCGATCCTGCATTATCATTGCCGAGATAAGTAATTCCGAGCGCAGATTTATCGGCGTTTACAATGTTTGAATCGTTCTTGCTGCCATTATTGCTGCTGCCTTGCGAACATTCTGCTTTGAAATTCGCGATCATTCGCTTCAGTACAGCGCGCGTCCAATCATTCTTTACCTTGGCAAGCGTAGCATTCAAGCTTGCGACAACCTCATTACATGACTGCAGCTGATTCTTGTTCCAGTCGTCCCTATGATCGTTCCCATGTGCTAGAGCGGTGCTGCTTGCAAATACAAACATCGATAGGACGAGCATGACCACTGCCCACTTCTTCATGTGCCTCTCTCCCAACACCATAAATTAGTGAAAACGCTCCACTATAGATACGTTTCGGCGGCTTGTGACGATTTTCCGGGGTAAAATAGAAATATTTGTGTTTAATGGTGTTAAATGTAAATCCACCTAAGTTCAATCATTGCTTCCTCTGCTGAATCCCGTTATTGCGTTCTCCTTACACTTCAAACGCGTATCCCCAACATAAGGTTGCGGCGCAAAATAAAAAAAACCGCCCGAGGGCGGTTCAACATTTTCCAGCTATATGGCGAACACGTGTCTGCCGATCTTCGTCGTTACTTTACGCGTCAAGATCCACTTCGACTTCGCAGTTGTTGGATTGTAATAATAGAGCGCATTCTTCGTCGGATCCCATCCGCGGACCGCATCCTTCGCGGCCAGGAACGCTGAATTATTCGGGATGAGCCAGTACTGACCATCCGCTACAGCGGTGAATGCGAAAGGCTCGAAGATAACGTCAGTGACCGTCTTCGGGAACAGCGGCGACTTCAGACGATTCATAACGACTGCGCCAACCGCCACCTGGCCTTTATACACCTCTCCACGCGCTTCTGAATAGATGATGCGGGCCAGCTTCGAGAGCTCAGGCTTGTTGACCGAGAGCTTCTTCAGCTTCCTCCACGTTTCTGGACCGGCGATTCCATCCCCTTTGATGCCATTTGCTTTCTGAAAATTAATGACCGCACTGCGAGTGGTCATCCCATATTTGGTCGTAATTGTGTCTTTATAGTAGCCGAGCGTCTGCAGACGGAATTGCAAATCCGCCACATCATTGCTTTGGCTGCCTTGTTTGAGTATTGGGGCAGCTGCTGCTGATACAGGTGCTTGTTCCGATAAACACAAGCCTCCCGTTATAAGCATGACGAATGCCAGCGCCGCCAACTTTTTCTGTTTGATCAAGATGCTTCATTCCCCTCATAACGTTTGGTATGTGGCTGATTGTAGCATGTTCAACGCCTGCCATCCGTTTTAAGGGGAAATTCTAATCATCTAAAAAATCTCTCATTCTGCTCTCATTTTGACAGATTGAGCCAGCAGTCACTTGCTGGGCAGTCTCTTGCTATGCTGTCGCTCTGCGCAGCAAGAGATAGGCGATAAAGCCTAGAACAACCGAAATTGGCAGCAGCGTGTACGCCATATTCACAGCCGTTAGATCCGCCAAATAATGCCCAATCGTAACCCACCAGTCGAAATAAGTCGCCATGTAGGAGAGCAATGTTCCGCCTCCGATGCTGACGATCGCAAGAGTTGTCATTCCAATCTTGCCGAACCGGCGGAAGAAGCAGCCAATCGTAAACCCGGTGACGAACAAACACAGTGAGATCGAGAAGAATACGAGAATTTGCTCCGCTACATTGCCTTCGCTTAGATAAGGCAAGTGGAAGAAATACAGCTGCACGCCCCACCCTACCAAGCCGAAGCCTTCAATATAGGACAGAAGATAGAGCACGATTGAAGTGAAGAGACTCACCATGACAGCCATCAGGATGGTGCCTGCGAAGAAATCTTTGCGCCGAACGCTTAACCCGAGCGCGAACGGGAATGTCTGCGACATCGACAGAATGCCGATAACCCCCATGTAGACAAAGATTGAGGCAATGCCGCCTGTCGTGAGATGCTCATCCATTGGCATGAGTGCAGCGATAAACAAGTTGATGAAGAAGCTTGATCCGAGAATAATCCACGGGAGAAGGACCCATCCCATCTTCTCTCTCATATACATTTTGACAACGCCTTGTACAGGATGCATTAGACGACAGCCTCCTTGCGTGATTTGCTGTTATTCGTTAAATAAACAATGAGCTGTTGAATCGTTACGGGTGCAAAATCAAGCCCTAACGACTCCGCCTTCCGCTGTTCGCTCGCAATAAGGCTCTCATAAATCGAGGCCGACTTGAAGCCGCCAAGGAGCTCTTCGTGAATGACCTTCTTCCCGCTAACGAATGAATCTACTTTCGCCGCTGGTCCAGTCACTGTATACGCTCTGCCGCGAAGCAGATCCGCTTCCTCATCAAGCAGCAGTTTGCCGCCATCAATGACGATAATATGCTCAAGCAGCCGGCTCACTTCATCGATCAAGTGCGTCGATAGAATGACAGTCCGTGGATACAGCGCATAATCCTCCATGAGGCGATCGTAGAACAAGCTTCTTGCCACCGCATCAAGCCCGAGATACGGTTCGTCGAAGATGGTCAGCGGTGCTCGGCTTGCAAGCCCGATTACGATGCCGACAGCCGAGAGCATACCTCTCGATAGCTTCTTCATCCGACGTTTCAATGGAACGCGGAACTCTTCAAGCAGCTCAAGCGCATAACCAGCATCCCAATTTGGGAAAAATAACGCTGCGCTTGCGAGCACGTCATTCACGCGGAATGCATCCGGATACTTCTGGCTTTCTTTGATAAAGCAAACTTGGCGAAGCACATTGTTATTCTCATACGGTTCTTCACTGAAGACACGGAGCTCGCCGCTCGTCTTGAACAGCTGCGCCGTAATCATATGCATGATTGTCGTCTTACCCGCTCCGTTACGACCAAGCAATCCGTAGATCTTGTTCGCTTCTATCGTGAGACTGACATCGTCCACGGCTTTCACTGTGCCGTACGACTTGCTTAAATGGATTGCTTCTACCACTTTCGTACTCATTGCACTCACCCTCTCTTATGAATCATTTCCGTCAATTGCTCTGCCGTGATGCCGAGCTTCTCGGCTTCCCGGATCATCGTGACCACGTACTGCTCGTAAAATTGTTCCTTCCGCTTATCCATCAGCTTCTCTTTGGCGCCAGCTGCTACAAACATGCCGATTCCTCGTTTCTTGTACAGAATTTGCTCATCCACGAGCATGTTGACGCCTTTGGCCGCCGTAGCTGGATTAATACCGTAGAAAGCGGCAAATTGGTTCGTTGAAGGGACCTGCGTTTCTTCGGGCAAGCCGCCTCCGATGATGTCATCCTCGATTCGTTCGGCAATTTGCACGAAGATGGGACGACTGTCGTCGATTTGATTAGCCATCGTCTGTTGCACCACCACTTTGGTTAGTTACTTATGTAACTAACTATACAAGTAACGTGGTATGGAAGTCAACATATGAAATCATAATTCCACGGATGCCCATCCGAAACGCTCATTTCCCGCTCCAGAACGGCACGGCAAAAAGCCGCACTCCCTTGTGAGAGTGCGGCTTTATCGGTCTAATTGCTCTATTCGAACTATTCGAGCTGATGAAGCAATCCTATCCTGAAATACTGAGTACGCCAGTCTGTGAATTCCACGTACAGCTGATGCCGATCTGCTTAAGCACAGCGCATTGAAGCATCGTGACGCCTGAGGTTGAGCCGAAGTTTGCGGGAAGCGACACACCGGTTGCTGCGCCATTCAGCAGCACCTCAGCGTCTTTATATTGCACCACGTATTGCTTACCCTTATAGCTGATGGTACTCACCCACTGCGCGTTGCCATTCACCGTAACCGTATAATCGCCGCCAAGACTGCGAAGCGTATCCTTAAGTGGAACGGAGATCGAGCCGCCAGCAAGAATAGCCGGGAACACGGTTGCTAAGGGCTTGCCGTTAGACAGTATCGTAATATCTCGCCTAATCTCCATTGGCGCATAAACCATATGATCCGGCGACACGGCAGGTCCGCCAGTCTCATTCCAGTTGTCCGCGCCCCAGCCGTAAATTCGCCCTTGAGCATCGAGCGCCAGGAGATGATAGGAACCGGCAGCGATCGTCTTAATCGGTTTCGCGAAGAGGATCTTCTTCCCCTTATCGGCCTTGTTCAGCATATCAAAGCTATACACATCGCCGCTTTGCGTGAGAAGCAGAGCCTTACCAAACATGTAGGAACTAATAGATTTTACTTTCAACTCCGGATGAAAAGGGACCGGCTTCGGATTCGCGCCTTCCGTCATGTTCTTCAGCCAAGCCTTACCGTTAGCGTCAATACAAGCTTGCGCGTAACCAATATCCGTACACTGCGTAAGTGTAGGAAAATCTTTAAGCCGTACAGGTGCTGTCAGCCGGACCTCACCTGCAGTATCGAGGGAAGCGGTGATAGTCCAGACGGTACCGTCCGACTTATACAGATAGACCGTATCGCCTGATGCATATAACGACAACACGTCAGAATTTCTCGTTATTTGCATAGGCTGTACAGTAGCAGCAGCACCGCCTGCAGAAGGCTCCTTGCTTCGCGGCCATGTCCAAACCGTGCCATCAGAAAGAAGTCCGAACCCGAACTTAGCGCCTGCAGCCACTTTGCTCAACCTGCTCAGCGGTTTTACCTGCCTTGGCAGAATTCCTTTTTTCAAATTATCAAGCGAGTTGCCCCACTCCCATACAGTACCGTCATTCTTAACGGCCAGTTGGTACCCGCTTCCGCTCGTCGAGATCGACACGATGTCCGACAATCCAGTCAAACGCACAGGCGCAGCAACAGAAGTAGATACCATATTCTCTTGTATCCCCAGCTCCGACCATAGGTTCCGTCCCCATGTCCATACCGTTCCATCACTGCGCAGTGCAGCCGAGTAGAACGTGCCTGCGATGATTTGAGTAAATACAGGCCTCTCGGAAGGCACAGGCGAGTTAGCGAAACTCGGAACTGTACCTGCAAACAGACTGACTGCCATAATCAGAGCAATCATGGTTTGCTTGCTCAAGCGGCTTATCCGGTAACGTCTCATGATTCGTACTCCCCTTCTATCTTTTGAAATAATCGATACTTCTTAAACGCCTAGATCCATACGAATGTTGCGCACGATTGCGGTTCATGATTACAATAAAGCTATACAAGTTAGCGTTAGAAAGGCGGGATGCGCGTGAACATCATTAAAGTAAAGGATCGTCAGGAGCTCGATCGCAGAACACCGACGATGCCTTGGTATATTGAGAAGTTTATCGGCTACAAGCTGCCGGATCTGTCCCCATCCTCGCTGCTCGAATATGTTCGCGATTACGATACGTTCTTATCTTGGCTTATTGTCGAAGGATTAGCCGCAGGACCGACGATCCGCGACGTCACGTTGGAAGAGCTGGAGAAGCTCCATATGGACAGTATCGATACGTTCAAAATGCACCTTATGACGCGTCCAGACGGGGCTAACGGCAGAACGACCATCTCCCGCAAGCTGTCCTCGCTTCGTTCGCTCTTTCATTACTTGAGCCAAATTGCCGAGGATGAGAACTTCTACCCGCTTCTGAAGCGGAATGTGATGGCGAAGGTTTCGATCAAACGGACGGCGAAGCCGAAGGATACGGCCGCCAAGCTGGAAGGGAAGCTGCTGCAGGAGCAGGAGATCGACGAGTTTATTCGCTACATAAACGAGGATTATGGCACAGAGATGGCGACGAACAAGCAGGCGCTCTACTCCTACCAGAACAATCGGACGAGAGATACGACGATTGTCAGTCTTATTCTCAATTCCGGACTTCGGGTATCGGAAGTGTTCAATTTGAACGTGGATGATCTCGATATCAAGAAGCGGCTGCTCTACGTGTACCGCAAAGGCAAGAACGACGATACGTTCAAGACGCCCGTCTACTTCCGCCAAGAGGCAATTCGAGACCTGCAGCTCTATCTGGCGCAGCGGGATTCGCAGTACAAAGCGCCGAAGCGGGAAAAAGCGCTTTTCCTCGCCATTGCCAATGGCAAGAAGGAAGGCGCACGAATGACCAAGCGCGCCATTCAAGAGATGGTCATCAAGTATGCGAAGCGGTTCGGCAAGCCTTATCTGTCGGTACATAAGCTGCGCCATTCGTTTGCGACGGATTACTACTTGCGTAACGACCTATATAAGACGCAAGAGCAATTAGGTCATGCGTCGCCTGAGACCACGCAGATCTATGCGCATCTGACAGACAAGACGATGGCTGAAGCGATCGACCGCCAGAAGGAAGCTTAGGTTAAAATGCTAAAAAACAGGAGCCGCGAACGTTTGTTCTCAATCGTTTCGAGGCTTCTTTCCATTTTCTTCGTATTTGTTGTTTTCTTTGCTCGCTTTTGTCGTAAGTTTAATAAGGGCATGCGAAAAGTGAGGTGGTTGATATGGAGTATGGATTATTACTACGTGTCGTTTTGGCGGGCATTTGCGGAGCAGTGATTGGATTTGAGCGTAAAAACAGAATGAAAGAAGCAGGTATACGAACCCACTTTGTTGTGGCGGCTGGAGCGGCACTGATGATGTTAATATCGAAGTATGGATTTGGAGATATGACAGACAAGAGCGGGATCGCTCTCGATCCATCACGTATTGCTGCCCAAGTTGTAAGCGGTGTTGGATTTCTTGGAGCCGGAATGATATTCATGCAGCGCCATACGATAAAAGGGCTCACAACGGCAGCTGGAATATGGTTGTCTGCTGGAATAGGCATGGCGATCGGTGCTGATCTTTATATCATGGGTATTGGCACGACTATTCTTATGATGATCGCCCAAAAGCTGCTGCATAGCAAAATTCATTGGTTAACGTCTCCTAAGACAGAACAGTTATCCATACGAATGAGTAATGAGAACGACGCTGTAAACGTTGTTCTGAATTTTCTTAAAGAGAAAGAGATAACCATCTTTACAGTTTCATACCGAGAAACGAGAAGCGACATCCGAAGTGGGTTTAGATATTACCGTCAAGCTCCCCCAGAATTTCGAGATGGAACACTTGATCATACTCATCCAAGACGTCCCTTCAGTGACTGTTGTAGAAGTTCAATAGTAATTGAAAGACGTGAAAGACCGCCAATCCCAATTGAGGGAAAAGCGGTCTTTTTGATTTATTCAACCGATTGATAGATTTCCGTCTCGAGCTTGGATGTATCTTCATCCCAATGGCCGTATACCTCGACTCCTGGATGAGCAGCTTTCAAGCCTGCTTCGGCGGCTGCGGCATGAATACGATCATAGGCGTCGCAGAGGCGATCATAGGGACCGATATGCTTGCAGTAAGCGTACGAGCTGAGTGTAACATTGAATGCCCTCAGGTTGTGCGCGATCTCCGCCGCTTCCGGCTTTAATTCCACACCGGCAATCACCTCATCGTCACGCCCATAGATCATATGGTTGATGCCGAGATGCGGCAGCTTCTTCGCACCGATCTCGCCCCACAGCTGATCCATAAGCTCTCGTACATCGCTGCTGTAGCTTGTCCCTTGCTGGTGCTTCTTCGATACCCCGTAAATCACGAACGTTCTCGGCTCGCGGATCAATTGTACGTCCTGCATTCGCTTCTAGCACGCCCCTCTCAATCGGATACAATACTACGATGATTGTACAATATGGGTTTGAACGGAAGCTAGCACTTCATCGATTGCGATTTGGACAGCAGGCGAGTTGCTGCTGCGTTCCTTCCATTCGACCTTGCCTTCCGCGATCCCCTTCCCGATGACGACACGAAGCGGGATCCCGATCAAGTCGCTATCCTTCAGCTTCACGCCGAGTCGTTCTTCTCGGTCATCAAGGAGCACTTCGATGCCAGCTCCAGTCAGCTCAGCATACAAGCGCTCAGCTGCTTCCATCTGCGCGGCATCCTGATGCGCAACCGGGATGAGGTGCACCGCATATGGCGCAACGGTTGCTGGCCACATCATGCCGCTGTCATCGTTATTTTGCTCTATGATGGCTGAGAGCAGGCGGCTGACCCCGATTCCGTAGCAGCCCATAATGATTGGATGGGTCTCGCCTGCCGCGTTCACGAATTGTGCGCCAAGCTTCTCGCTGTACTTCGTTCCCAGCTTGAAGACATGCCCAATCTCAATGCCGCGGATAATCGCAAGCTTGCCGTCTGCACAGTTCGGGCATGAATCGCCTTCCTGCACGTTCCGGAAGTCCCCAACTTGCGTGAGTGCAAAATCACGTCCTGGCACAACATTGCGGCTGTGATAGTCCGTCACATTAGCACCGGAGATCGCGCTAGGCAGGATGCTCACGGCGTAGTCGACAAGAATTGGCACTGTCAGACCAACAGGACCTGCGAAGCCTGTTCCGGCTCCTGTGACGCGTTTGACGGTCTCGCTATCCGCAAGTTCAAGCGTAATCGCATCGAGCGCATTTTTCACTTTCGTCTCGTTGATGCTGTGATCACCGCGTACAAGTACGGCAACCGGCTTGCCATCTGCCACATAAATCAGCGTCTTAATCAGCTCGGCACCGCTGACGCCAAGCCCTTCGATCAGCTCTTCAATGGACCGCATGCCTGGCGTGTGGAATTGCTGAGGTGCGGCTGTTTCACGCGTGACAGCGGAAATGCGACGCTCATCTGAAGCCAGCTCCATCGATTCGCGGCTTACCGCCTTCTCCATATTCGCCGCATAATTGCAGCAGCTGCACGTAACGACATCGTCTTCACCGGATTCGGCAATCGCCATGAACTCATGCGTGCCGCCTTCGCCGCCGATCGAACCGGCGTCCGCTTCTACTGCGCGGAATTGCAGGCCGCAACGTTCAAAGATCCGATGATACGCGTCATACATCGAGCGATACGTCTTATCAAGCCCTTCCCGATCCGTATCGAAGGAGTAGGCATCCTTCATCACGAACTCCTTGCAGCGCAGCAGGCCAAAGCGCGGACGGCGCTCGTCGCGGAACTTCGTCTGCACCTGATAGAGCGTCACCGGAAGCTTCCTGTACGTTGATATCTCTTGTGCCACGAGCTGCGTAATGACCTCCTCGTGCGTTGGGCCAAGCGCAAACTCGCGTCCGCCGCGGTCCTGCAGCCGGACAAGCTCCGGTCCGTATACTTCGTAGCGGCCGGATTGCTGCCACAGCTCAGCAGGCTGCAATGCCGGCAGCAGCACCTCTTGCGCGCCAGTGCGGTCGATCTCCTCGCGCACAATCGCTTCGATCTTCCGCAGCACGCGGCGGCCAAGCGGCAGGAACGAGTAGACTCCTGCCGACAGCTGGCGGATATAGCCGCCCTTCACAAGCAGCTGATGACTGATCGCTTCGGCGTCTGCTGGTATTTCTCTCATCGTTGGAATGAATGCTTGCTTTTGTCTCATCGGATACGGGTCCCCTCCACCAGATAAATAAGCGCGCACCCATCCCTGGTTAAGGGACGAGTGCGCGCTCTCGTGGTACCACCCAAAATTCAGCCTGTTCGCACCGAACCGTTCTTGTTCTGATCGTGCGAATAAGACTCTTTTGCTCTTGATAACGGGAAGACCCGGCTGCAAATACGAATGCAAGTTCCTTGCAGCGACTACAAGGTCGGGCAACTCTAGCTGCTGCGGGAAGCCTCTCAGCCTAAGAGCTTCCTCTCTGGACGCAGTCAACGTCTAAAGCGCGTATCCTTGATCAATGTCGTTGAAGTTTGTTGAGAAATAAATTACAACAAGTTGCAAGAGAAGTCAACGGTCAGATGCCTCCGATTCTATTTGTTAACATATTTTATGTTATGTAAACTAATTTACCTAGCTGTATAAAATTGGAATCACAAGCAGCTTCCAGCCCATTCCAGAGGAATTTTGAGCAACGATAGCGAATGTGGTCCATGTACACTCTTGAAAACGCTTTCCACCCCAAACTTCCCACCCCAAAGGAGGATGCCATGTCATATGAACATGAACTGAAGCAGCATTTTCATAAACTGGAGAGCTTATCGCTCGCACTCTCAATTGGCGCATTACATGTGGACGTGATGAAGCTGAATTATGTACCGCCTGGACCGAATTGGTATGCGCCGCCTCATAAGCATTCCTCGTATGAGTTTCATTTTATTACGGAAGACAAAGGCTTCGGTAGTATGGGAAACACTCCATTCAACGTGGAAGCAGGCATGCTGTACTTAACTGGACCCGAGGTCGTTCATACCCAATTGACGGACAAGACTGAGCCGATGGCAGAGCTTTGCCTGCAATGTCAGTTCGAGATCGATGCGATCGCCTATTTCGCTTCCCAGCAAGAAGCAAGGCAGCTGCTCACGATTCTAAGCACACCGGTGAATGGTGCAGTCCACGATCAATTTGGCGCTATTCCTCTCTTCTTTGCCTGCGCGAAGGAAGCCAATAATTCGTATGTCGGACATTACTCCCTCATTCGCTGCCTCATCGCCGAGATATTGTTGCTTCAGCAAGGGCTCTCGGAGGTTCGCAGCTGAAAGCGACATACATCATTCCTGTGAAAGAACCCGGCTACGAGATTATACAAGATTCGATTCTCTTCCTCGAAGATAACTACCAGCATCCGATTTCCCTCGAGCATGTCGCCGATCACGCTCACTTCAGCGCTCGTCATCTCGGCCGTATGTTCAAGCTCATTACCGGCAGAACGATCAATCAGTATCTCACCGATATCCGCATGAACCGTGCTATTCACCTGCTTCGCCACACCGACTACTCCTTAAAATGTATCGCGAAAGAAATCGGCTACGCGGACGGCAGCTATTTAAGCCAGTTATTCAAACGCGTCTACGGTTATCCGCCAAGTGAAATTCGAATCCTGTCCGAAAAATATACGCCAGCATCAGAGGATTCCGCTCCTTCCAAGCATCTAAGCACTCGCGAGCTCTTTCACTAGTGCCAAGACCGCGTCCTGAATGTCCAGTACGCAGATCCGCCAAACCCTTTTACAATTACGAATGAAGGCGCATTTCGGTGTAACAATCATTCGAAAGGTGGTTTGATGAATGGTTCAAGTCAAACGATGGTCGGTCGCGATGTTGATTGCCGTAGTAATGCTTACCGCATTTGCCTTCTCAGGGGTGAAGCAAGCCGCGGCCGCAGGACCGCAAGGGCTTCAGTTTGGCCGTCCTATTGACGATTCAGGCAACATCCTCATCACAGATCAAGTTGCGCAGGAGCTTGCAGACAGCGGAGCGGGCTTCGTTCGGCTCAACTTCCGCTTAGGTCCGTATACCTCAGATACGACAGCCTTCTATAACACATACGATACGATAGTGAACCGACTGCGCAGCAAAGGGCTCCAGGTTATCGGCCTGCTCTCGAACGAATCATGGCCAGGCACGCAGAGCGATTGGACCGAGAACAACGCGGAAAATAACGTCAGCGGCAATGGCTATAACGACTTTATCGATGCATTCGGCTATATGGCCGGTCGTGTAGCGGGTCATTATGACGGGGTCATTAAGTACTGGGAAGTTTGGAATGAGCCGAACTGTTGGGGCTCTAACCCTTCCCCAGGCGTGTATACGGGATGCTCGTATATCTATCCGTCGAACTTTGCCGCGATGCTTGGTCACGTATATACGCAGATGAAGTACTACAACAACTACGATGTCCAGGTCATCAGCGGCGGCGTATTCGGCCATGATATCGCTGGCTACTCGTCGGGCAGCGCAGGTGCTGACTATATCAGCGATACCTATTACGAAGGCACGGCAGTCGGCAGCTGGAATTGGATTCACGACCACACCGGCTCTTACCCGCTCGATCACATTGGTCAGCACGTCTATATCGACCAAGGCGGAGCGGTGAATACGACGCAGCTGAACAACTATATCAACTACATTCATGACGCTTATGCGGCATATGAAGGCTCAGGTACGACGAAGAAAATATTCATGACCGAGATCGGCTGGACGACAGATGAGGTGTCCGAATCGGTTCAAGCATCCAACATCACGTCGGCCTACAACGTGATGAAAGCATCACCGTATGTGCAAACTGCGGTATGGTTCTATTTGCAGGATGAGCCGGATTTGAAATATGGCATCTTCAAGACGACAGGCTTCGGCTCCTCGGACAAAAAGACCGGTTGGACGAATTACCGGAACGCAAGCGCCTATGAAGGCAAGTTATCGAATGGCACGACGAACACCAATATTCTGAACTACTTCAATGCTCACGGCGGCATGGCAACGAACGGCTCGCCATATGATAACGGCGGCAGCGCTTATGTTCACTATTGGGATTACGGTTATGTGCAGGATTACGACGGCGGCAGTATTGGCGCTAGCTGCATCATGACGAGCGCGAGCGGTACGTTCCAGGTCCGGAGCGGGTTCTGGGAGACCTATCTGCAAGGCTCGAACCACTCTTATCTCCAGTTCCCGACCGGCGATGAGTTCGCTTATGGCGCAGGAACACGGCAGAATTTCCAAGGCGGCTACTTGACGTGGGATCCGACGAACGGCGTTGTTGTACACTGAATGGCGATTAGGAAAGGAAAAGGGAACGGGAAAGGAGCTGTCCCGGTGCGGGATAGCTCCTTTCTGTTAGTAAAGAGTCCAGCTGATTTTGCTTGGCCTCCGGATCACCTAGGACCCCATTGCTATAATGGATTTATCCACTCTAATCTCCAGATATTAGGGCAAATATGCTGCTATAATGGATTTTTCCATTCATTTGGAGTTAAAAAAGCCTAATTAGGGGGTGTTGAGCAAAAATGAGTGGATTTTTGAGATTTTTGCAACATAGCATGCCGTTTCCGCCCAAATTGCGTTTCCATGATGGATTTATCCAACATAGCCCACGAACACAAGGCATCATCGAATCGAGTAGGAGGAGGCGGCTAGCCTCCGTCCTCTCACACCACCGTACATGCGGGTCCGCATACGGCGGTTCCAAAAGGTTAACAAAGCTCCAAATAACGAGAAAGCATACTCTTCAGCCCTTTCACTTCCCAATAGGAAGTCGGAAGGGCGTTGTTTGTGTTTCGGGACATTTCCCATGCACCACGCCTTGAATTCGCCATGATCAGACTCGCCCATTTTGGTACGCCAAGTGCTCGAAGCTCGCGGATCCGGGTGCGTACCCGTTTCCATTGCTTCCACAGACACATTCGAAGTCTTCGGCGTATCCATTGATCGAATCGTTCGCAGTG
>NZ_QTTN01000044.1 GCF_003386535.1 Paenibacillus taihuensis | reverse complement strand
ATGGTGTACTGGAAACAATGGAAACGAGTGAAGACAAGGTTTACGAACCTAAAAGCATTTGGGATCCGCGCCAAACAAGCATGGGAATACGCCAACACAAGAAAGGGCTACTGGAGAACCTCCCATAGCCCGATCCTCTCCAAATCCCTCGACAACAATACCCTCAAAGAACTCGGATTCTTATTCTTTTCAGATTACTACCGACAAGTTACAACGTAAACTTAGGAACCGCCGTATACCGAACGGTACGTACGGTGGTGTGGGAGGTCGGCTACTCAACTAATGGGTAGCCTCCTACCCGATTGTGGAGGATTTCCCTACCCTTAGATCCCCTTGCGCGCCGTACTCTCCCGTATAATAAGCTCCGGCTTCCTCGGCGGTTCGGGCAGTATCGCTGCACCGTCGATCCGCTGCAGCAGCATTTCGACCATTCGGCCGCTCGACCATCCGATATCGAAGCTGACGCTGGTCAATTTCGGACGCAGCTTGTGGAAAAATTCCGTAGGGCCGAAGCCGATGACCGACAGGTCCTGCGGGATACGGTAGCCGTAATCGTAGAAATAATTGAGCGCTGCGACCGTCGTAATTTCATTGGAGATCATAAGCGCCGTCGGCTTCCGCGATTGCAGCAGCTGGTGGAGCGCGGCGTAGCTTTCTTCCATTTGGCCGGGAACTCGTACGATTATATCCTCGTTAAACGGAACGCCGTATTCTGAGAAAGCTCGCTTCACGCCTGCAATGCGATCGCTGTTGAAGGAGATAACTTGGCCGTTAATGCTTCCGACGATAAAGCAGATGTCAGAATGGTTGAGATCCAGCAAATATTTGGCTGCCATATAGCCGGCTTCCATATCGTCATGGGAAGCATAGTAGATGTCCTCGGTATTGCTCGAATATTTCATGTTGAACACATACGGAATGCCCGCTTCATCCAGCATGGCAGCAAGCGTCTCGCTCCCGGATGGGCTCAAGATAATGAATCCGTCGGCAGCTTGGCTCTTGATTACATCGAAGAAGGAGTCGGAATCGGCATTCGCCGACGTAATAACAAGAATATTGTAGCCCAATGCATGGGCCTTCTCCGTCAGCGCTTTGAAGAGCGCCTGGAAGCCCGCGTTATAGATAAGCTCGCTAATATGCTGCGCGCTCACGACAAGGCCGAGAATGCCGCTCTTGCCGGATTTGAACATGCGGGCGGTCCGGCTAGGGACATAACCGAGACTTTGGATCGCATCGAGTACGCGCTGCCTGGTATTTGGCTTGACGAGATTTGAGCCGTTCATAACTCGCGATACGGTGGAAGGCGTCACCTTCGCACGTTCGGCGACATCGTGTATGCTTGGTTTCTTAATTGCAATTTCCTCCTTGGGCGTGCTTCAATCCATGCAATGCAAACGATGCCATCATCTATCAACGATTTTAATGAATCCGCGTCCAAAATGCTAGCAAGATGTACGGTAAAATTTTGGCTGAAGCAGGTTGACAGCTGCAAGCGGCATGAGCTATGATCGGCTTGAAATGGCAACGTTGCCATAAAGTCAGTCAGTTCCATGATATGGACTGAAGGATGTAGATTATCTTCAAAAATGGCAACGTTACCATTTTATTGCGAATGATCCACTTTACTTGGGAGGGATGCGAAGATGAACATTTCACTCGGCTGCGATCACGCTGGTTTTCAGCTGAAATCGGCGGTTGCAGCACATCTGCAGTCGCTCGGCTGCGAGGTGACTGACCATGGCTGTCACAGTTCGGATGCCGTAGATTTTCCCGATATTGCCCGGCTTGTGTGCCAATCGGTTCTAAGCGGCGAAGCGGAGCGAGGCATCATGGTATGCGGAACTGGCGTCGGTGCGAGCATTGCCGCCAACAAGATTCCCGGCATACGGGCGGCGGTATGTCACGACTATCACTCGGCGCATCAGAGCGTTGAGCATGACGACGTGAACGTCATGTGCATCGGCGCTCAAATTGTCGGGGCGTGGCTCGCCAAAGATCTGATCACTTCCTTCGTGCAAGCTACATTCAGCACCGAAGAACAATTTCGCAGAAGAGTCGAGAAGCTAGCCGTGCTGGAGCGTGAAGCTGTACAGTATGTCAAACCATAATGATCATGCTTCTCTGGAGGCCTTCTACACTTCGTTTATTTACGAGTATCGCAATCAACGTAAAGTCGAGGAGGCGCTGGCATATATCGATTCGAATCTCGGAAGAGACGTTGGCCTGACGCAAGTGACGGATGTGATGAAATGCTCGTCAACTTATTTGAACCGGCTGCTTAAACAGTATACGGGCTATACCTTCTACAGCCTTCTGACCCGGAAGCGGATGGAACGTTCCAAATTGCTGTTGGCAGCGGACGGCCAGACGGTGCATGCGATCAGCGGCGCTGTCGGTTATACCAACGTACACAGCTTCATTCGCGCTTTTAAGCGCAGCGTCGGCGTTACGCCAGGACGATACCGGGAGGATCGAATTTCGGCATGCCGCTAATTCTTTGACAGCTTCTCGAACAAATCGATATAAACAAGACTGCGGTCGATATCTATCGCTTCTTTATAGAAATGCCTTGTGTCGTCGCTTGAATAGGTAAAGTTCGGATTCAAAATCGGCGTTCTGCGCACGATCGAAGGCACCCACTCCTCGCTCAGCAGCCAAGCAATTGCCGAGACATCCCACAGCACTTTGGACCAGCCCGGGCGATTGCGGCCGAACCGTTCAAATCTGCCGTGGAACAAATCGCTGAAGTATGTGCCGAGCTTGTTGCGACCGCGCAAGCAAGCATCGATCTCGTAGGTGGTTGTGAGCAGGTGCGAGGCTACGCTATGGCAAGGCAGAATGACGAGCGGAACGCCGCTGTCATAGATAATGCGCGATGCGTGATAGTCCTGCGAAAGGTTGAAAATGTCCTGTGTCGGCCACCAGTACGAGTTAGGTCCCAGCCAGACGACGACAATGCTGCGTATTATCTCCGGGCATTTGGCGATAGCGGAGGCGACGTTCGTAATGGCTCCGATTGCAACGACGTAGAGCGGCTCTTCACCAGCACTCAGAGCCAACTCGATAATCCGGTCGACGGCCTCGCTTGGAACAGGCTCATCGACACTGTTCATGAACTGGGCAGATCCCCGATATACCGGAGGCGTCTGCTCGAGCTCCATTAGTTTGTAGATATTGAAGATTTCGTTATAGCTTTTCTCCATACCCTCGCCTGGGCTTGTCGAGTTCCAGTTGAAGAATGGAGCTGCTGTTACGGCCAGCAGATCCAGCTTATCCGGCGACAGCAGGGAATAGGCCAGCGCAAACTGATCGTCTACTTCATTGAATGCATCCGTATCCAGTATCATCCTGACCCGATCTTTCGGATGGGCAAGCCGTTTCAGCATCATAGCGTCATCCAATCTATACTTTGCGTATCTTTCCATTTTACCCCGCACCCTCTCATCAATAGGTTTGTTGCTTCGAGTCCATTATAGGTGAGCTGCGAGCCCTGCGAATATGTGCATATTTCAAAGTCGGTCATTATTGCCTAGCATCCTACCAAACCAAAAGGAGATAACAAGCAATGAGCGAGCAAGTTAGCTTGTTTGATAAATTTTACGGCTGTATTGCCGGTGTTCATATCGGCTCAGCGATGGGCGCGCCGGTCGAAGGCTGGGACTATGAGCGCATCGATTCCGAGTACGGCATACTGGAGGAGCTGTTGCCTTATGAGCATTTTCATAATGGCTGGAAGCGTGAAGCGGGCACGACGGAGGACGGCGTAGAACGCCAGAAGCTGATGATATCTGCCATCATGGAGAAGCAGGACCGCGTAACGGCTGAGGATGTCCGGAAAATGTGGATCAAAGGCATTAAACCTGAATCGGCCGGCATGATCTCCGAACCGTTCGAAGCGGTATTGCTCGCTATGGCCAAGAGCGGCATTCCAGCCCGTGACATCGGCAAATATTGCGATTACGCAGGTCTCAACAGCTTCTCCCGTTCCTGCCATCCGATCGGGCTTATCAACGCCGGAGATATCTCGGCCGCCATCGACGATGTGAACGAAGTCGGGCAGCTGTATCAGACGATGAACGGACGCGGGCTGAAGTGGGCGACAGTGACCGCCGTTGCGATCGCTTCCGGCACGAAGCCTGGCGCGACGCTCGACAGCGTACTCGGCGAAATCTATGATCAGTGCGATCCGGATGTCGTCGTCGCAGAGCTTGACCGCGAGCTGAAGCGGACGGCTCATATACAGGACTATCGCGAATTTCGAAGAGCGCTCTACGATTCGTATAACATCCGAGGCATCCCCTATGAAGTCAGCTATGCGAATGAAGTCGTAACCAAGGCGGTCTGCATCTTCAAATGGGCGAAAGGCAATGTGAAAGACGCGATGGTCGCTGCAGTGAACATGGGGCGCGACACCGACTGCGTTACCGCGGTTGCCGCAGGTATATCCGGCGCGCTCACCGGCATCTCGACCGTGCCCGAGGCTTGGATCAAGCAAACCGATTATGCTACGACGCTGCATGTCGTAACCAATTCCCAGCGGACGATCAAGGAGCACGCGGAAGGATTATATCAAGCCTACCAATCCAGGTTGACGCAGCTGAAAGCCTATTCTGTACGGATGGGATCATTATAATAGCGGACGAATCGAGCGAGAGAACATAGAGAAGGAGCGTGCGAGAGATGAGTGGCAAAGTGAGCTTGCGGGATAAATTTTACGGCTGCATCGCCGGTGCACAAGTCGGTGCGGCGATGGGAGCTCCGGTACAAGGCTGGAGCTGGCAGGAGATTGCCGGCCGGTACGGCGTGCTTGATAAGCTTCTGCCTTATGAACGTGTCTGGTCACGGCCGGCGGGAACGACGGAGAGCGGCATCGAGCGGCAGAAGCTGCTAATAACGGCCATCTGCGAGCGGCAGGATCGCGTTACGGCAGAAGATGTGCGGACAATATGGAATTCGGATTTACGCAGGATCAATGCTGAGAAGGTCATGGAGCCGTTCGATATCGGCTTGATGGCATTGGCGAATAATGGCTTGCCGGCTCGTGATTTAGGCAAGTATTGCGATTATGCAGGACTGAACAGCTTCGCCGGGTATTGCCATCCAGTTGGTCTCATTAATGCAGGCGACGTGAAGAGCGCGGTTCGCGATGCATTCGAGCTCGGACAGCTGTATCAAGCTTCGCGAAGCTATGGGGTGAAGTGGTCAGGCGTCACTGCGGCGGCAATTGCGGCGGCCACCAAGCCGGATGCGACGATCGATAGTGTGATCCGCGATCTGTATGAGCATTGCGATTACTCCGACGTCGGCGCGCAGATTGACGGCTATAAGTACGGCTACTTGCGTGACAATGTGCTCGAAGAGCTGGACAAAGGGCTTGCCCTGACAGCCGGCTGCACCGATTTCGAGCAGCTGAGGCAAGCTTTCGATCGAACCTATCATGGACACGGCGTACCGTACGGAAACAGCTTCGCGAATGAAGTGGTGACCAAAGCGATCTGTATTGTCAAGATGGTTCATGCCAATGTACATGATGCGATTATCGCCGGCGTGAATATGGGCAGAGATACGGCCAGTGTTACTGCGCTCGCAGCCGGTATTGCCGGCGCTTTGAGCGGCGGCGCGTCGCTGCCGCAGGCGCTCGTTGCGCAGGTGGATCTGGCAGCGAGCGCGAACAAGTACAGCTGCAGCAAGAAGACGATCGCAGCTCAGGCGGATGGGCTGTACGGAGCATTTCAAACGCGGCTGCGAAGCATTAACAGCTTTGTGGGAGAGATGCTGGGCTAACAAGATGATGGTTAGGTTCACAAGGAAGGGCAGACGAATATGTCTGCCCTTCTTGCTATCTCGCCCCCTTTCCCCTACTAGGCAGAAAATAACTATTGCAGCATACGGCACCACAAGCGATACTAGTAACATCGGAAAAATGGGAACGTAGATTCCCTTCTTCATGTGCGAGGAAGAGGAATCGCTATCGTTTAGTGGAAGAAACGGAAGGGTTAGAACGCAATGGCGAACAGGGCGACAACGAATTTTTTTGAACGGAAGAAGGCCGAGCTTGGCGTCCAGCTGAACGAGGTTCAGCGGCAGGCGGTGCTGCATACGGAAGGTGCGCTGCTGCTGCTCGCATCGCCGGGCTCAGGCAAGACGACAACGATTATTATGCGGATTGGCTACTTAATTGAGGTAAAAGGCATTCACCCGAGCCGGATTAAGGCGGTCACTTTCAGCAAGGCGTCTGCGCAGGATATGAAGGAGCGGTTCAGCCGATTCTTCCCGGACCATCCTGCCGGCAGCGTCGATTTCTCTACGATTCACAGTCTCGCTTTTGAGCTGATGAGAGAGTATTTGCGACGGAATAAGGTGAATTGGCAAATTATCGAAGGTGCCGTAGAGGACGAAAGCGATGGCGATGCAGAAGGTGGGGACAATCTGCCGCTGCACAAGAAGTTCATTCTGCGTGATCTCTATAAGCGGATTCACCATGACAATATCACGGAAGAGCAGATGGAAGAGCTGACCACCTATATCAGCTTTATCAAGAATAAAATGATCCCGGAAGACCAGTGGGCATCCGTGAACTGCGACGTCAAGGAAGCCGCGCTGATTATGAAGGAATATGAAGCGTTCAAGCGCTCGCGCAGCGACAAGCTGCTGATCGACTACGACGATATGCTCGTGATTGGCAATAAGGCGCTCGAAGAGAGCAACGAGCTGCTCTGGAAATATCAGAACCGGTACGACTATGTGCTGACGGATGAAAGCCAGGATACGTCGATGGTCCAGCATGCGATTATCGAGAAGCTCGTGCGCCGGCATGGCTGCCTGTGCGTTGTCGCGGATGACGATCAGAGCATCTATACGTGGCGCGCGGCGGAACCGCAATATTTGCTCGATTTCAAGAACGTGTACCCGGATGCGGCGATTCTCAAGATGGAGCAGAATTACCGGTCATCGAAGAATATCGTTGCCATCGCGAACCAGTTCATTAAGCGCAACAAGAACCGTTACGACAAGAACATGTTCACCCGCAACGCCAACAACAGGCCGATTCGGATTAAGAGCCTTGCCGACTACAAACAGCAAGCGAAGTATGTAGCGGAGAAGGTTTCGCGGATTGAGGAGCTGCGCGAGGTGGCGCTGTTGTACCGGAACAATTCGTCCTCGATTACGCTGATGAATGAATTCGAACGCCGCGGCATTCCTTTCTACATGAAGGATGGCGATAACCGATTCTTCTCGCACTGGATTCTCGAGGATATTCTCGGATTCATGCGGATGGCGTATACGGACAAGAGACCGGAGCTGCTCGAGAAGATTCATACGAAGATGAGCGGGTACATTTCGAAAACGCAAATGGCGGCGCTGCTCCGCATTCAGAATAACGAGTCGGTGTTCGACAACTTGATCAACCATGTGCCGCTGCAAGACTATCAGCCGAAGCAGCTGCTGGAGTGCAAGGAAAATTTCCAATCGCTGAAAGAAATGCCGCCGCGCAAAGCCATTCGAACGATTCGGAATAAGCTCGGCTACGAGCGGGCGCTGGATCGGATGTGCGAACGGCTCGGTTTTCGCAAGGAGAGCTTGATCGGGATCTTGAACACGCTCGAGGATATTGCGGATGGCCTGGAGTCGCTGGAGGATTTTGCGAAGCGGCTGAAGTACTTGGAGGCGGTCATGAAAGCGTCCAAGAAGAACAAGAACGCCAATGCGGTCACCTTCTCAACACTGCATAGCGCAAAAGGGCTTGAGTTCGAGCGCGTGTACATGATCGATCTCATCGATGGCATCATTCCTTCGAGCGAAGATACGAAGAAGGTGGACGGTGAAGTGTCCGAGCAGATGGAGGAAGCGGTGCGCCTCTTCTACGTCGGCATGACGCGGGCGAAGCAGCAGCTGGAGCTGATTGCATACGGGAAGCGGGACGGCGAGGACGTGCGGGAATCCGAATTCGTCTCGGCGGTTCGTTATATCCAGGACCCGAACGCGGAGCCGCCGGTGCCTCAGCATTCAGCTGGTCTTACAACTTCGACGCGTAAACATGCGGGGACGCAAACATCAAGCGGCGTCACGGTCAGCAGACCGGAGGAGGGCTTCGTTCCGCCGAATCCGAATGCGCTCAAGAGCTTCAAAGGCGTAGCACCTGGCGCGCAGCTGAAGCATCGTGTGTTCGGCAGCGGCGAGCTGCTTGCTATTGATGGCGAGTCGATTGAGATCCGGTTTACGACCGGCGTGCGCAAGCTCGCGGTCAGCGCCTGCTTGCAGCTCGGTTTAATCGAGATGAACTAGCTTTCTTCTTTTTTGCCAGTTGTCCGCATAAGCTTGGAATGACACAGCGGACAACTGGTGAGAGGGGGGCGCCCATATGCGAAGATGGGGAAGAAGGGGATGGCGAAGCAGCGGACGCCGGCGCCGGTCAGGCGGCAGCGGGAAGAAGATGAGCCGCCGGAAGCTGGTTCTTATTTTGCTGCTCATATTCGGGCTGTTCTTCTTCCAGATGTTTATTTTCGTGGAGCGGAACTTGCAAGGTCCGCTGATGGCTGTTGCCAAGATTCGCGTGAAGCAGGTGGCGACGCAATCCATTAACAAAGCGATTACGGAGCAGGTTGCCCAGCAATCGAACGCCGATAAGCTCATTGATTGGAAGACGAACGCGAGCGGCAAAATATCCGGCTTCATGCTGAACTACTCCGAGCATATGCGAATCACCTCAGAGACGATCGATACCGTGCAGACGACGCTGAACAAGATGGGCGACATTCCGGAGAAAATCCCGCTTGGCCAAGCGCTTGGCAGTGCGATCATCGCCTCGTTCGGCCCGCGTATTCCAGTTAAATTCGAGCCGATCGGTGCGGTAAAGGTCGATCTGGATACACGGCAAAAGGATGCCGGCATCAATATGATCCTCGTCGAGGTGTATATGCACATCGTAGCGGAAGTATCGATTATTATCCCGTTCGACACGCAGCCGGAGCTCGTGGATACGGAGATTCCGATTTCGTACCTGCTGGTTGTTGGCGATGTGCCGATGTACTATTACGACAATAAAGGCAATCCGGTCGGAGATTCGGCATCGAATGCGCCGAACATTTCGCTTCCGATGCAGAATGGCAAGAACGGCGTGACTACGACGTCGACCGAGGATAGTGCTGCGACTAGCGCAGCGCCTGATACGTCGGCTAATGGGGACGCAAATACGAATATGAATTCGAATTCGAATGCAGGTTCAGCAGGGGAATGACCGGTATTAGCATGAAAAAAGAGCGCTCATCATACAGCTTATCGCTGCTTTGACGAGCGCTCTTCTTATTTACCATTTACGTTTGCGCAGTTTCCGTCGTTCATCGGATTCCCATTGTCTCAGCGACGGGTAAGGATCGAACGCCCACTCCACTAAACCGCGGTCTCGGTAGATGCCGTAATGCAGATGCGGCGGGAATTTGCCCGATGTTCCCGGACGACCGTAGCCGGAGCTGCCGACCCAACCGACGACTTGACCGGGTTTAACTGCAGTACCCACGGCGATAGTCTTGTCATAGCCGGACAGATGCGCATAATAATGATAATAATTATTGAGATCGCGGATGCCAAGACGCCAGCCTCCGTAAGGATTCCACCCTTTGATCTCAATAATGCCGTAGCAGGTGCTGCGAACAGGAACGCCATGACCTGCAAAAATATCGGTTCCCTCGTGAATGCGGCGGCCGCCCCAGCCGCGTTTCGTTCCCCATGTTCCTTTGTAGGAATAGTTATCGCCGATCGGGAGCGGGAACGCGTGCTCGAACAGATTGAGCGTTCCGAACGTCTCGTAGAGGCGCGAAAACTGGCGAATGCGCTGGACCGCTCTCGTATTGTGATAGTACTGCCATAGCCCGATTGAAAAATCGTCCTCCTCCGTGCCAAATCGCATCAAATGATTGGCGACGGAATACAGTAAGTCAGTGTCATTCGTGCGTACCGCGAGCCCATCTCCGTCTCCATCCTCGCCGAGCCCGCTGAACCAGCGAATCGATACGGGTTGATCATCGTTCATGTCAGGGTTTAGTTCCCCGGCCCAATCGGATTCGGATACGAATACGCTGATGTATTTTCCCAGCTGCTCGCGTGTCTTGGGGCGGGCCTTCGTGATCGTCCGTTCATACTGGTCGATCGCAGCCAGCCGGTACCAAGGAATCCGGGTGACGATGCTAATCTCATCGTAGAGAATGCGCCGTTTCATGAATGAGTCATCTTTGGTTTCTGTTTTTTGGGCGCTCGCGCTCTGCGCGCTCGGGGCTTCCCTTGCTTTTGGAGCACGAGCTGCGGCGCCAACAGTATGTTCCTGGACTTGGCCGAAGAACTGCAGGTTAATAACTAGAACGACCGTTATTAAGCGTAAACACATGGATCTCAGAAGTATCGGCCTCCAAGTGCCAACCGGCACGTTAGCTTAGGGTATCGCCGCCGGTTGAATGATTAAAATGGTTGCAATTGGTACGAGTGATGCTCTTCTGTTATGATTTGCAAATCATTGGTTTTTATCCGAAACGTGCTATAATAAGACGCAGAGATTACAGAAAGCAGGTTAACTCCCTTTATGAAGAACGAGAAAGAACGAGTACCAAAGCCGGACTGGCTTCGCATACGATTGACGACTGACGGCAATTATGCCGAAATTAAAGAGATGATGCGCACGAAGACGCTGCACACGGTGTGCGAGGAAGCGCGTTGTCCGAATATTTATGAATGCTGGGCGAACCGCACGGCAACCTTCATGATTCTCGGCGACATTTGTACGCGTGCATGCCGGTTCTGTGCAGTCAAGACGGGCTTGCCTACAGAGCTTGATCTGCAAGAGCCGGAGCGTGTAGCTGAAGCTGCAGAACAGATGGGACTGCGTCACTGCGTAGTAACGTCGGTTGCCCGCGATGATTTGAAGGACGGCGGCGCGATGATTTTTGTGGAGACGATCAAAGCGATCCGCAAACGTCTCCCGCTCTGCAGAGTGGAAGTGCTGATCCCGGACTTTATGGGCAATTGGGATGCGCTTCAAGCGGTCATGGATGCGAATCCGGATATTTTGAACCACAATATTGAAACCGTTGCCCGTTTGTCGGACCGCGTTCGGGCTAAAGCGAAGTATGCTCGTTCGCTCGAACTGCTGAAGCGTGCGAAGGAAATGAAGCCGAACATCCCGACGAAGTCGAGCATTATGCTTGGCGTCGGCGAGGAATGGGATGAGATTTTGCAGGCGATGGACGATTTGCGCGCTGTGGACTGCAACATCTTGACGCTCGGCCAGTATTTGCAGCCATCGAAGAACCATCTGCCGATTGCACGTTATGTGCATCCGGATGAGTTCAAGAAGCTGAAGGAAGAAGGTTTGAAACGCGGCTTCAGCCACGTGGAATCGGCACCGCTCGTACGCAGCTCGTATCACGCGCATGAGCAGGTTCAATCCGCATCGGCAACGGACAAATTATCGGCAACCCTGTGAGAAGGAGTGAGAAGCAGACTTGATCCATATCGGCGGTAGAACCTACGAATTAATTCATGAAAACAGAAACGGCTGGAATTTCGAAGCATTTCGCGAACGATTCAGTGAAGTACTGGAACGGTACGATTACGTAATCGGTGATTGGGGATATAATCAGCTGCGGCTCAAAGGGTTCTTCCGTGACAATCATCCGAAGGTGACTCGCGAATCCGCGATCTCCTCCATGGTCGATTATATTAATGAGTACTGCAATTTCGGGTGCGCTTACTTCGTTTTGGAGAAGCAGCCTGGCGGCTCCCGGTCCGGCGAAGACGGCGAGCTGCATGACGAGATTGATGGCGAAGATCTCGCGATGGCAGATGGTGCGCTTGACGCATATGTGACCGCTTCCCGCGCTGTCGCAGCAGCCGCGCAATCGAGCGAGGCGCCTGCGCACGAGTATCAGCAGGTGAAGTTCATGCCGCGCGCTGAGCGTGACCTGCGCCGTGAGCAGCAGCGCAACAACAACCGCAAGGACTCGGCGAAGGATCCTGAGAAGGAAGGCGGCCGCGAGGGCCGCAAGCCGTTCAACAAGGATCGCGGCGATAATGGCGGTCGTCCGGCCCGGAACGAGCGTCAGGAACGCGGCGGCGGTGAGCGTCAGGAGCGTGGCGACCGCGGCGAGCGTAATGAACGCGGCGGCCAGGAGCGCGGCGGTCAGGAGCGCGGCGGCCAGGAGCGCGGCGAACGTGGCGGCAATCAGGAGCGCGGTGAGCGGCAGGATCGCAATGATCGTGGCGAGCGCGGGGGCAGTCGCTCCGAGCGTTCGGAGCGCCGCAACAAGCGCCAGCACTTCAATAACAACAAAGCGCCGGTGGCCGCTGCTTCGGAGCAGTCGAACCACCAGCCGCGCGAACGCGGTGACCGCGACCGCGGCGGCAAGGAGCATAAAGAGCAGAGAGAGCAAAGAGAGCAGAGGGACCACAGTCCGAAGCAATCTTAATAAGAAACGCCGACTCATCGTGTGATGGGTCGGCGTTTTTTGGTGCTGAGAGTCGGAAAATCCGACTCTCGAGAGTGCGAGGTGTCTGTCTGGCTAAGTTTTTCTCCGCCACCTCCACGACCCCCGCCAACCCCGCCAATCCACCAAACCCAGCGCTCGTCGCCTGCTGAGAGAGGAAAAAAACCTCTCTCGGCGACCTCAACCGCGCAAAAAGCAAGCTGAGAGCGGAAAAAACCGCTCTCAGCATCTCCAACCCCACCAAACCAGCGCTTCTCGCCCGCCGAGAGAGGGAAAACCCTCTCTCAGCGATCTCAACTTCGCAAAAAGCAAACTGAGAGCGGGAAAACCCGCTCTCAGTCCCACCGACCACGGACAAAAAAAGCTGAGAGCGCAAACCCGCTCTCAGCCCTTACAAGTACTGTACATTATAAAGCCGTGCGTACGATCCGTTCTTCGCCATCAGCTCATCATGCTTGCCCTGCTCCACGATTTCGCCATGCTCGACGACGACGATGAGGTCGGCATGAGTGATGGTGGAGAGGCGGTGCGCGACAATTAGCGTCGTCCGGTTCTGTGCCAGTTCAGCAAGCGACTCCTGAATCGCATGCTCCGATTCGAGATCGAGTGCCGACGTCGCTTCATCGAGCACGAGAATCGCCGGGTCCTTGAGGAACACGCGCGAGATCGCGATCCGCTGCTTCTGGCCGCCGGACAGCTTCACGCCGCGCTCGCCGATCTCGGTGTCGTAGCCATTCGGCAGCGACATGATGAAGTCGTGCGCATTCGCCTTCTTGGCCGCCGCGACGATTTGCTCCTCGGAGCTTTCGGGATTGCCAAGCATGATATTTTCGCGAACCGAGCCGCTGAATAGAATATTGTCCTGCAGCACCATCCCGATATGCGAGCGCAGGCTTTCCTGCGTCACGGAGCGGATGGACCGCCCATCGATCGTGATGTCGCCTTCCTGCGTGTCGTAGAAGCGGGCGAGCAAGCTGACCAGCGATGACTTGCCGCCGCCGCTCATGCCGACAAGCGCGACCGTGTGGCCTTGCGGAATCGCCAAGTTGATGCCCCGCAGCACCCACTCGCCGTCACGTCCGTAGCGGAACGATACGTCACGGAACTCGATGTCGCCTTTCACTGTCCGAAGTAAGGATGCATCCTGCGGGTCCGTAATTTCCGGCTGCTCCCCGAGCAGCTCCATGACACGTTCCAATGAAGCTGAAGCTTGCGTCAGTTCCGTTGAAGAATTGACGAGCCGCCGAAGCGGAGCGTACAGCCGATCCAAGTAGCCGTAGAAAGCAACGAACTCGCCAAGCGTGAGCGACTTCTGCACGACCAGATAACCGCCGCAGGCAAGCACGAGCAATGGAGCAATCTCCGTCAGCGTATTAATGATCGACTGTGTGAGCGCATTCCAGCGTGTCAGCGCAAAGGCGCGCTCCAGGAATGTCTGATTTCTTTTGCCGAACTGCTGCTGCTCGTAACGCTCAAGCGTAAAGCTTTTGACAACCGGGATGCCGTTCACATGCTCGTTCAGATAACCTTGCATCTCCGCCATCGCTTGCGAGCGCGAACGGGAGTAACCGCGAAGCCGCTTGTACAGCTTCTTCACCGCATAGCCGTAAAACGGCAAAATCGCAATCGACACGAAGGTCAGCATCACGTTCATGTTAAACATGATGATAAGCGCTAGCACGAGCGTAAACATATCGAGCCAGATGTTCATGAGTCCCGTCTCGACGAGCGACTTGGTCTGCTCGGTGTCATTCATCATCCGCGAGATAATCTCGCCGGATTTGCGGTTCTGATAGAAGCGGATCGACAGGCGCTGAAGATGCCCGTACAGCTTGTTCCGCAAGTCAAAAAGCACGCGGCTCGTCGTTAGCTGCGCGAAATATTGACGGTAATATTCGACTGGATATCGGACGACGACGAAGAGAAAGAAGGCAAGCCCGATCGCCTTCATCAGCTTCGATGTTTTATCGTCCACGGACAAGTTCGACAACAGGATGTCGTCGACGACATGTTTAATAAAGAGCGGCAGCGTCAGTGGAATCGCAAACTTGACAATGCCGATAACGATCGTCACCAGAATGAGCCACTTGTAAGGCGCGACGATCCGCAAATAAGCCCGATAATGATTCATCTATTTCACGTCGTAGCCAAGAAACGCTTCGCGCACCCGGTTCCAGAAGGTGAATGGGCGGTAACGGGCAAAGCTCACCTTGCGCGTATCGACGCTGCAGCGGATCGAGCGGATATCGTTTCGAGTCATCGTCAGCTGATCGATCGTTAGCTGCAGACGCTGATCTTTGCGCGGGATAATATCGCAGTGATGATGCTGCGGCAGCACGAGCGACGAACCAAGCGTCCGGTAGACGCGATTGTTGATCGACGCGATTTCGGCGATTTGAAGCGATTCTATCGACGGGTGGATGACGGCGCCGCCTAAGCTTTTGTTATAAGCGGTACTTCCTGACGGCGTGGATACGACGATGCCATCGCCTCGGAACATTTCGAACAGCTCATCATTGACGTCAATTTGGGCAACAAGCATGTTGTTGACGCCTTTGAGCGTAAATTCATTCAGTGCTGTATAGGTCGTAATTCCCTCATCTGTCTCGAGCGCAATCTGTGCCAGCGGATAACGGACAATGCGCGGCTCGCATTCCGCCATCATGCGGACGAGCTCTTCGATTTCATCGGCCTTCCAATCGGCGAAGAAGCCGAGGTGCCCCGTATGGATACCAATAAAAGCTACATCATGAATCCGGTCTGCGTACGTGTGAAAAGCTTTCAGAAGCGTTCCATCGCCTCCGATAGAGATAATGGTGTCCGGCATTTCATCGTTGCGCGCAAGTCCTCGTGCAGCTGCAAGCTCATGGAAACGGTCGACAAGCTCCTTCGACAACTTATCGCCTCTGTCAATAACGACATAGTTCAAACAAACAAGCTCCTTCCGCGCGGGTAGTAATTTCTCCGAGTTCGTTCAGCGATTGCCGCGAAAAAACGCGACGACAGCCGTTTACACTTGATGATAGCGGAAAATGATGCTGAATACAACGTTAGCGAACAGGTCCGAGCCAGTCCCAAAGCACATAGATGAGCCCGGTCGCAATGCAGCCGTGGAGGAATCTGGCGATGAAAAAAGGTTTATAGCGCAGGTCGGTGCGGCTTAGCAAGCTGGCGACCTGGGCATGAACGGAGAGGCCTGCCCATGAGAGGACGAAGGCGGCAATTGCCGCTTGATGCACCAATCCGCTGCTCGTTGCCGTGCCCGCAGAGCGTGCGCCTAGCGTTACTTCGAAGATGCCGTTGACGACAGCATCGGACAGTGCAGGCGGCACATGGATGAGGCCGAGCAGCCCGCGTACGCCGGAAGCGAGCAGCTCAATCCCGCCGGCTTGCCGGAGCAGCTCCATAATGACGGAGAAGACGACGACGAGGCCGCCGACGACGATCATTAGCCGCAGCGCCGCTTGTACGGCGTCCTGCAGCAGCGTGCCGAAGGAACGCCCGTCCACCATCCGGGCGGTATGCATCGCCTTGATCGCTTCGGCGAGGCGGCTCTTGCGCCTGCCGCTGCTCTTCTCCGGCGAAGCTTGAGGCGTTGCCGGTGCTTTCCGGTCGTGAAAGCGCATGAGCAGGCCGATGATGAGGCCGCCGCCGTAATGCGCTGCAGCGAGCACTGGAGCGAGCGCTACATTATGGAAGAAGCCGACCGAAACGGCGCCGATCAGGAAGATGGGATCCGACGTCGTCGTGAAAGCGACGAGGCGCTCGCCTTCCGAGCGGTTGATGAGCTTCTGCTCCCACAACTGCGCCGTAAGTCTTGCCCCGACTGGGTATCCCGACGCATAACCCATCGTGACGACGAAGCCGCCGATACCGGGAATGCGGAAGAGCGGACGCATGAGGGGATCAAGGATTTTGCCGAAGAAGTGGACAATGCCTACGCCTAGAAGCAGCTCCGATATGACGAAGAACGGGAAAAGGGCAGGAAACAGCACTTCCCACCAAATAGACAGCCCTCGGATGGAAGCGCGCAGCGCCTCACTAGGAAAGCTGATCATGAGCAGCGTCAGGATGACAGCGGACCACGCTGGAATGACGGCAGGCCGTAATAAATATCGAACGATTTGCAAACGGATGTCCCTCCCTGTGAGCCGGACAAACAGCCCTACTATTGCTATATGTGGGAGGTGGGACAATCATCACTCGTTGGCTTCGAAAGGCACGGAAAGCGTCATATATTTCCCTTATATTACAGCAATATTACATTTCGAAAACGCTTGCAAATTTGATGTTATTTTGTCCGACGGTATGATAATATTGACTCACGACAATAGAACTTGGAGTGATGACTAATGAGTATTATTGCGGGCATTCTCGTCTGTGCATTCGTCTATGTCATCCGCGAGTCACTGGTGGCTCCTGGAGAAGAGGATTACGAAAGCTAAGCAACCTGCCGCCATCTATTCGTACCACACTACTTACACCACAATGCCCTCTTGATCAAGAGGGCATTTTTTTGTTGTTTTAGCCAGTCCTGAAAAGTGTTAAAATATTTTTGAGGTACCACTACAAAAGACCTAAAAAACGGAGAGAAATGTGACGATGAATAACTATAGTACTATATATGAGGCTGTTGGCGGGGCAAAGGGCATCGAAGGGATCGTTCAGGCCTTTTATCCTAAAGTGCAGCGGCATCCGCTGCTGGCACCGCTTTTCCCGGAAGATATCTTCCCGGTCATGGAGAAACAGATTAAGTTTTTGACGCAGTTTTTCGGAGGGCCTTCCCTGTACTCCGATGAGTACGGGCATCCGATGATGCGCGGGAGACATTTGCCTTTTCCAATTACGCCGGAACGGGCGGAAGCATGGCTTAGCTGTATGCGCGAAGCACTTAGTGAGACAGATTTGCCTCAGCCGTTGCAGGAGCTGGTCCTCGACCGTTTGTCGGGTCCTGCGCACCACTTTGTGAATCAGCCGTAAGGGAAGACCGTATTGTGATTTAGTCCAAAATTTGAGGGAGACGTGAGTAAATGGAGCCGCTTTATTTAACTTCAATTACCTGTATCTGCTGTGATACGCCATATAAGACTTCACGCGTGCGCCCAAGCTTCAAGAAACCGTCGAATCGCGATACGGATTTCTGCTCGCATTACAAAACCGACTTCAATCCGGACTTCTATGTCGTTCGTGTCTGTCCGCGCTGCGGCTTTGCTTCCACCGAGAACGGAGCAGAGCGCATGACGGATGCGCAGAAGAAAGATTATTACGATACATTCGGGCACCGCTGGATCCACCGCGATTATGGCGGCACCCGTACGAAGGAGCAGGCGCTGGAATGCTACAAGCTGGCGCTTCTCTGCGGCGGAATCATTAAGGAGAAGGAACGGGTCGTTGCCGGCGTTCTCCATCATATCGCTTGGCTGTACCGCTATGAGGGGATGCAGGAGCAGGAGCAGCGCTTCCTGCGATTTGCGCTTGAAGCTTACATAACCGTCTTCGAAACAGAGAGCGGATCGCTCAATAATGCGAAGCTGATGTATCTCATCGGCGAGCTGTACCGCCGAGTCGGCGAACCTCGCAAAGCAGTTCAATGGTTCTCCAGAGTCGTGAACGACAAGCGGATTACGGATGCTTCGATGATTCGGGCAAGCCGTGATCAATGGCAGATGCTGCGGGAAAATCATAATATGGAAAATTTCGATGCAGACGAAGAACCTGCTGCAATGAACGCATAGATGAAGAAAAAGCCGCTCAGGACGGATTGTCCGAGCGGCTTTACTTTTTCTTGTTGTTTTTACTTGTTGCGCAGCGTTGTGTCCGTGAGCAGGTAGTCCTGGTCCGCATCGACAACCGTTACACGGCTGTGGCAGCAAGGGAAGACCAGCAGCTTCTTCTTGCCGGAACGAATATGGTCAAGCTCCTTCGGACGCAGCGGAAGCAGCACATTGTCTTTGCGGCAGAACGGACAGGAGGAGACGTAGACGTCTTTCATAATGATATCATAAGGCCATGCGCGCTCGAACGGGATCACTTGTCGGTATCTCCTTTGGACTCATCCTCTGCCGCGCTCTTGGTCGCAAGCTCAGCGATCTTTTGCAGCAAAATATGTTTCGGCATATGCATCAGATGCTCCAGCGGGACGCCAAGCTCCTTCGAAAGTTTAATCGCCGTTTCCGGGGACAGCTGTAGTGGTCCGGTCATAGTAAGCTTCACTCCTTATCGGTGAAGTCGGCGCTGCTTGCATAAGCAGGGCTTCATTCTTCATAGTATGGGTAATGTATGGATAGAGGACAATCCTTGCGTGTTATACTTTCAGTTATACACTGACAATGCCAATTTCGCAAATCGCGAATTACGAGGGGGACAAGGATGAAAACAGCATATCCGCAAGCTTGGGATTTGGAAGCATTATATCCAGGGGGCTCGCAATCTCAGGCTTTCTCCCAAGAGTTGAACGGCCTGGAGGCTGATATTGAAGCATTGTCGCAGCAGCTGGCGGAAGCAAAGGCTGATGGAGCAAGCGCACCTGCTGAAGAGCAGCTGAACAAATGGACGGCGGCGGTGCAGTCGATTCTGCTGCGGATTCGCCAGTCGGATTCATTCGTAGGCTGCCTGCAGGCGCAGCAAATGAAGGATGCAGCAGCAAATGCGCTCAATGATCGCGTGAAGACGCTGACGGCGAAATTTAATGCCGCGCTGACCGCTTTTGACGAGCAGCTATTGAACGTTGATGATACAAACTGGACGAGCTGGCTTCAAACTTCCGAGTCCGTGGCTCCGGTCGCATTCGTGCTGAACGAGCGTCGTGAATTGGCGAAGGAAAAGCTGCCGCCGAGCCAGGAAGCGCTCGCTGCTGAGCTGGCAGTCGACGGCTATCACGGCTGGGGCGACTTCTACAACACCATCGTCTCGCGGATCCGGTTTGAGGTGACCGAGGACGACGGCAACGGCGGCGAAGCGACCAAGCAGCTGTCTGCGGGACAGATGAGCAACCGCCTAACGAACAGCAAGCGTGCGGTGCGCGAAGCGGCGTTCGAGGAATGGGAGCGCGAGTGGAACGAGCAAGGCGATCTGTGTGCAGATACGATTAACCGCATCTCGGGCTTCCGTCTGAAGCTGTACGAGAAGCGGGGCTGGGGCTCGGCGCTGAAGGAACCGCTCGCGATTAACCGAATGAGCGAAGCGACGCTGGATGCGATGTGGACGGCGGTGACGGAAGGCAAGCCGAAGCTGGTTCAATATTTGGAGCGCAAGGCGGAGCTGCTAGGTTTGAAACAGCTCGACTGGCATGATGTTGGCGCGCCGCTCGGTTCTTCCCATAAAGTAGTGCCTTATGATGACGCTGCGCAAATCATTTTGGAACAATTCCGCGCGTTCAGTCCGGATCTGGCGGATTTCTCTGAGTTGGCTTTCCGCGAAGGGTGGATCGAGGCGGAAGATCGTCCTGGCAAAAGGCCTGGCGGTTTCTGTACCGCTTTTCCGAAGAGCGGCCAGACGCGGATTTTCATGACGTATTCGGGTACGGCTTCTAATGTCTCGACATTGGCACATGAGCTGGGCCATGCTTATCATCAGCATGTGATGAACGACCTGCAGCCGCTTGCGCAGGAATATGCGATGAATGTGGCAGAGACGGCATCGACGTTCGCGGAGATGATTGTCTCTGATTCCGCGCTTAAGGCTGCAACGGATCGGAGCGAGAAGCTCGCTTTGCTTGATGATAAAATCCATAGCGCAGTCTCGTTCTTCATGGATATCCATGCCAGGTTCCTATTCGAGACGCGCTTCTACGAGCGCCGCAAGCAAGGGATGTTGACGCATGATGAGCTAAGCAAGCTGATGGAGGAAGCGCAGGAGGAGGCGTTCAGCGGCGTGCTTGGCAAGAAGCATCCGCATTTCTGGGCGTCGAAGCTGCATTTTTACTTAACGGATGTGCCGTTCTACAACTTCCCGTATACGTTCGGGTATCTGTTCAGCTGCGGGATCTACGCGGTGGCGAAGAAAGAAGGCCGATCGTTCGCAGACCGTTACGTGGCATTGCTTCGCGACACAGGCGTGATGAACGTAGAAGAACTTGCGCAGAAGCATCTTGGCGTACGGCTGGATGAGCTTGGCTTCTGGCGTGAAGCGGTGGCGCTTGCTCTGGAGGACGTCGATACATTCCTCGAGCTAACTCGTTAAACGCGATTTATGAATCGGGAATTGTGAACCCGGAATAGAATCCTCTGAAATGTGGAATACTGGCATATAGAAGGAGCGGTGCGGCCCTGTTGACTATTTCGCAGGGAGGTGCGCCGTTTTTCTGTCAGCAGGTTTTTACATGGAAAGGGGAATGCAGGCATGCAAGTGGAACAGACTTTTGTAATGGTAAAGCCGGACGGTGTGAAGCGCGGATTAATTGGACCCATCATTACACGATTTGAGCAAAAAGGGTTCACTCTTGCGGCGATTTCTCTGCGGTCGATTGACCGGGCCCTCGCGGAGCGTCACTATGGAGAGCTGAAGGAGAAGCCGTTCTTCGGGGAGCTTGTTAGTTATTTAACATCTGGCCCTGTTTGCGCGATGATCTGGCAAGGGGAGCACGCAGTGGAGAATGCACGGTCCATCATAGGCAAGACGAATCCGGTCGAAGCGACGCCCGGGACGATTCGCGGAGATTTCGCCATGGATATTGCCGGCAATATTGTGCATGGCTCGGATTCCCCGTCGAGTGCAGAGCGGGAGATCGGGCTGTTCTTTGGCAGCGGTGCCGGTGCAGCTGCCGCAGCGTCGACAGTTCCGACGCATCTGATTGCCGGGACTGATCTAGGTCATGGGGAACGGACGATACATTGATTTGATTTTGATAATAGTATGCCCGGAAAAGATGAAAGCCCTCGCGATTCTCTGCTGAGAAACGGAGGGCTTTCGTTATTGGAAAATGAGATTAGAACGTTTCGTTGATAACGAGCTTGTCGAGCGGAAGACGACCAGCCGGACGCGCCGGTGCTGCTGCTTCGCCGATTGGAATCATCATAACCGGGATGAAGCGCTCAGGAATGTTCAGAGCTTCAACCAGCTTCGCTTTGTCAAAGCCGCCCATTGGTACAGTATCATAGCCTTTCGCTTTAGCGGCAAGCATCAATTGCATTGCAGCAAGGCCCGCGTTCTTGTTCGCTTCGTCACGTGCCACTTGCTCGAACTGGTATGCACCCTCAATTTGGTTGACCATATTGTCGCGGATTTCTTGCGAAATGTGGCCGCCAGCCAGTGCGCCGTCGAAAATTTCGCGGCCAGTGATGTTAGCTTGCAGGTCGCCAAGAACGACTACGACTACGGAAGCGTCAGATACTTGCTGTTGTCCGTAAGCAATCGGAAGGATCATGTCCTTCTGTGCTTGCTCTTGAACAACGAGGAAACGCCATTGTTGCAGGTTCCAGGACGATGGTGCTGCAGCTGAAAGCTCCAAAATTTCGTTCAATGTTTCTTGCGGAATGACTACGTCTCTCTTGTATTGGCGAACCGAGTGGCGCTCGCGCATTACGGTTTCAGCGGAAACCGCTGTGTTTGTGTTTGATTGTGTCATTGTTTATCTCCCTCTCCTTGGGTTTGGAATTATTGTAAATATAAGTAACTTACTTATCTGTTGTTTACTTACCTAAGTATAGTTCACTTACAAAAGATAAGCAACTAATTTGTTTGTGAAAATTTTGGTCGGAAATGATGTTGACGAGCTGCGGGACAGTGTGGTAAATTATGGTCAATTACAAAGGACTGCTTACGGAAGCACCGTAACTGCGCAGATGATCTGCGTTGTTATGGTGCTTTTTTTGCGTCCAATTCATCCTTGCCGTATGCCCGAAGGAGCGTGGAAATTGACCACATGAATAAGAAAAATCTCATTCTTGCTGTCCAAAATGCGGATTATACCGAGCGGCTGGCGGACTATATCCGGCATTCGACTTTCGGAGAGAGCTGGCAGCTGACTGTATTTACGAATCCGGCCGCATTGATCAGGTTTATCCGCGGCGGCTACACGATTGATTTGCTCGCGGTGGATGTGGAGCTGCTAGGTGAGCTTGGCGAACTTGCGGAGGGACTGCCGATTGTTGTGCTCGGGGATGGTGCCCAAGGCAGCGCTGACGGTGGTCGGCGGGCGAGAGCTGCGCATGAGGTGCTGATGGTGCAGCCGCTGCCGCAGCTGCTGCAAGCATTGACGGCTGCATTCGCAGCGTATGGAGGCATTGCTGTTCAATCCCGGAACAGTGGAGGTGACGAAGGGGAAGTTACGGTTGCTGCGGTCTATTCGGCTTCCGGCGGCATTGGGAAGACAACACTTGCGCACCAGCTTTGCCAGCTGGCTGCGATATCGGGAGCTCGTGTCTTTTATTTGAACCTCGAGCAGTGGAACTCTTCTGTCTTGGGAGAGGGGGCGGAAGGCGGCGAGGATTTGGCACAGCTGCTGTATACGGTGCAAACCGAGCCAGAGCGGGCTGCCTTGCAGCTGACCGCACTCCGGAAGAGGCATGTAGCGTTTGGTGTTGATTACATCGCCCCATGCGGGAACGCAGAGGAGCGGTTGTCGCTTACAGCTGAGCATGTGTCGAAGCTGGTAGAGGTGATCAAGGCGACTGGTGAATACGATGTGATTGTCGCCGATTTGGACAGCCGGATGGATCCGATGCACATCGGCGTCTTCGGAGCTAGCCAGCATGTTCTGTGGCTCGTTTCGCGGCATCCGGTCGGCATGCGGAAGCTGGAGCTGGCCAAGGCATATGGCGAGCAGAAGTACGGCGATGCATTTCGCCAGCTGAGATCGAAGCTTCATATGGTCGAAGTAGGGAATGGAGGTGAGCTCCCTTATGTGTCGGAACTGGCAGATGGAGGAGCTGGGACATCGGCGTATCGAGGAGCGGTCGAAGCGCTGATGGGCAGGCTGGGAATTGGAGGCGAGCATCGTGGACGAAGCAACCGTACTGCTGCTCAAGGAGCAAATCCGCGGCCAGCTTGAGCTTGGCAGCACGATCACCGATGAGGTGTTCAGAAGTCGCATCGAGCGGACAGTGTTCCAGTGGTGCCGGGATCATCCGATGACAGCTGCTGAGAAAGCGCTGCTCGTTCGTCGTTTGTTTCATGCGTTTCGCGGGTTGGATTTGCTTCAGCCGCTGATGGATGACCCGTCGGTCACGGAAATTATGATCAACGGTCACGAGGAATTGTTCGTGGAGCGGGATGGCCAGCTCAGCCGGCTGCCATCTGCATTCGAGAGCAAAGAGCGGCTGGAGGATCTCATTCAGACGGTCGTTGCGGCTGTGAATCGTGTCGTGAACGAATCCTCGCCAATCGTCGATGCGCGGTTGAAGGATGGTTCGCGTGTGCATATCGTACTGCCGCCTATTGCGCTGAAGGGGCCGACAATGACGATTCGTAAGTTTCCGGAGAAGCCCTTGTTGATGGGTGATTTGATTGCCAGGGAAGCTTTGTCTGCGGAAGCAGCGGCGTTACTTGCGGCACTGGTGAAGGCGAAATATAACATCTTTATTAGCGGTGGGACTGGCTCTGGGAAGACGACGTTTCTCAATGCATTGTCGCAGTTCATTCCTGCAGATGAGCGGATCGTTACGATTGAGGATGCGGCGGAGCTGCAAATCCGGTCGGTGCCGAATCTTGTTTCTCTGGAGACCCGCAACGCGAACACGGAAGGGAAAGGGGCGATTTCAATGAGGGACCTCATTCGCGCTTCGCTCAGGATGCGGCCGAACCGGGTTATCGTTGGCGAGGTTCGGGGAGGGGAATGCATCGATATGCTGCAAGCGATGAACACCGGACATGAGGGTTCGTTGTCCACGGGGCATGCGAACAGTGCGAGGGATATGGTAGCGAGGCTTGAGACGATGGCACTGAGCGGAGCTGACTTGCCAATCGCTGTTATTAGGCAGCAGATCGGATCTGCGATCGATATCATTATTCATCTCTCGCGGCTGCGTGACCGCTCACGGCGGGTGACCGAAATTTGCGAGGTTACCAGCGTTTCTGGCGGTGAGGTGGAGATTCAGCCGATCTACCAGTTCGTCGAGGAAGATGAACGGAAAGGGCGTGTTGTTGGCAGCTTGCGGCGAACCGCTCATCGGCTGCAGCGGACTTGGAAGCTTCGGATGGCGGGACTGAGTGCTGTAGCGGAGTGTGAAGGAGCTTGAAGAAAGCGATATATGGGCGGCAAAACACGTGGCAAATCAGGTGGGGACAACTGCTGCATTGGCTAGGATGGCCGATTGATTCCGTGATTGAAAGACGTGGGGAGCTGTCCCGCTATGATCAGTCTCATCTGACGAGGCAGGAATTTCGCATCGCGGCATGTGCGGGATACTTGATTATGTTTGGTGCTTCATACCTCTTTTATCGCTCTTTAGTTGCTGCGGCTCTGCTCGCTGTCGCGGGCATTGCCGCACCGCGGTACCATCGTCGGTCGCTGCTTGAACGGCGAAGGCTGCGATTGTCGCTGCAATTTAAAGAAGCGCTCTACTCGATTGCTTCTTCACTTGCGGCAGGCAGGTCCGTCGAGAATGCTTTTGTTACGGCGCTTACGGACCTCAGGCTCTTATATCCTAACCCTCAGACCGACATTCTTGTCGAGTTCGAAATAATTGAGGCGCGAATGGCTTATGGCGAGTCGCTTGAGCAGGCATTGCTTGATTTCAGCAGGCGAGCTCGAATCGATGACATTTCGGAGTTTGCTGATGTCTTTACGACCTGTAAGCGATCTGGAGGAGATTTGGTCGAAGTGATACGCCGAACCTCGCAGACCATCGGAGAGAAGCTCGACGTGCAGCAGGAAATCGCTGTGATGATCGCTCAGAAACGGTTGGAAGCGCGCATTATGATGGCTGTGCCGTTCGTTTTCCTTGCTTTCATGAGCTTCGCGGCGCCTGACTATATGGCTCCGCTCTATGGAGGGATAGGTTATGTGCTGCTTACGGTATCGATGCTGCTGCTCGGTTTGTGCTACGTATTGATGAACAAGATCATGAATATTCGCATGTAGCTTGATTTTTTACGTGCCGGTGCTGGGAGGCTGCGATGGTTTTATCTATCTGTATTGGCACTAGTCTGTTTGTGATATGGCTAGGAGCTGTAGTCTACTGCGAACGTCGAGGTCTTGGGGAAGGTGGTGGTGGGGATGGACGTCGATACGAGCCGATTGATCGCTTGGTCAGATTGCCTTTCCTGTTCTTGCTTCGGAGAGCCGGGATTATGGACCGAATGCAGCCTTTCACGGCAAGTCTTCACAGCAAGCTGCTCATTCTTCATGGCGGCAGCTGGTCAGTCGATTTGACTAACGGCTGCATCGCAGGCGTGGCAGCGGCAGGTTATGGTGCTGTTTGCGGCGCGGCATGGTTGAGCGCTCTTAGCGGAGAGCCCGTGCTGCTGTACATTGGGCTGCTGCTCGGGATCGTCATTCCCGCGGCAAAATGGAAGGATGCCGCAGGAAAGGTCGAGAAGCGCAAGCAGGATATTTTGCTGCTGCTGCCAGAGGTGACGAATAAGCTCATGCTGCTGCTTGGAGCGGGAGAGAACATCCAGCGGGCGCTGCTGCGCTGCGCGGAACGAGCGGATGAGAAAGCGAATAACCCGATGCTGATTGAGCTGCGCAAGGTGAATGAAGCAGTACGCAATGGAGAGTCGTTCGCAGCAGCGATGGAGCTGTTCAGCAGGAGATGCGCGGTACAGGAGGTGTCGCTGTTCACAACGACACTGCTTCTTAATTACAGACGCGGCGGGGACAAGCTGGTGCTCTCTTTGAAAGAGCTGTCGTACGCCATCTGGGAGAAGCGCAAAGCGGTGGCGCGCGCTCGCGGAGAAGAAGCGTCATCGAAGCTGGTGTTTCCACTTGTGGGCATTTTCTTTATTCTGATGGCGCTTGTCGCCTCGCCCGCGATTCTACTAATACGATAACAATTACTAGCGAGAAGGAGTCGACAATATCATGAACAAGATGGGACAAGCGATGGAGCGTTTTTGGGAGGAAGATGAAGGGATTGGCACGCTCGAGATTGTGCTTATTATCGCGGTCATTATCATCCTGGCGCTGCTGTTTAAGGACTGGATTATTGCGCTGCTGCAGAAATTGATGGGCGATGCGGATGACAAAGCGAACGAGATTTTCAACTAGTTTGCGAGCTTGGCGGAGATTGCTGGAGCGGGAGGAGGGCAGCTTTACGCTGGAGGCGAGCATGGTTCTTCCTTTGATCTTTCTTGCGCTCCTTTCCCTGCTGATGCTCAGCATGTGTACCTACCAGCACGTCATGCTCTATAAGGATGCTTCAATTGCTGCCGAACGGACGGCTTTTCGATGGGATAACAGCTATCGGGATGCGTTAAGCGGAATGGGAGCGACTGGGCAATATGACGGGCTGTATTGGCGGATGTCTGATAACGGTGCATTGCAATCGCTATTTGGCGGGGAAAGCTCGGAGGAGCGGATTTCGGTTAATATCGGCTCTTCTGTACAGCCGTCTTCGAATAGTGAAGGAGATGCTGCACACTCGCTCCCGGAACGTAAGCTGATCCACGGTGCAGGCTATGTGCCGGAACCGCTTGCAGGCGAAATCTCCGTATCCGGGATGCTGGAGAAAGAAATTGAAGTGAAGCTTCGGCATCCGATGAGCATTCCGCTGCTGGATCTATTAATGGGATGCTCGGAGCCACGAACGGTGAGCAGTGTAGTTGTCGTGGACCCTGTGGAGCTCATAAGAAATGTCGATCTGGTCCGGTATTATGCGGGGCGATTTAATGGAAAAGAGAAAGAGCAGGCGAAACAGATATTGTCTGAACGCAGTAGATGAGTGGTCGAAGAGTCATGAAGAAAAGGAGGTGGCAGCATTGAGCAGTGATTTGATTTTACGATTCTGGAGGCGGGCAGACGGTGCAGTTAGCATCTATATGATTGTCTCGACTGCAGCGATGCTGCTGCTCACTTCTCTGCTCATTGATTTTGCGAGAATTGCAGCATTTGAGAGGCAGGCTGAGCTTGCTGGGCAGTCTGGCATTCGTTCGTCCTTGTCGGCTTACGACGATAGACTTTATGAGCGGTATGGTTTATTCGGCACGGGCGGGTCTGATCGGGGAGAGCTGTTCGCTCATGCGGTTCAGCATAATTGGACAGCGGAGGAGGCTGACAGCTTCCGGCTGTTGGATATGAAGTCGGAAGCTTCTCATGTTGACAGCTACGAGGTGCTTGGCAATCATGCGGTATTCAAGCGGCAGGTGTTGGAAGAGACGAAATATAAGGCGCCGATTGATTTTACGCTTGAGATTGCTTCGAAATTTGCGCCAATTGCAGGAGCTATGAAGGAAGTTTCGACATCAGTAAAGCTTCTGGGGGAGGTTCAGAAGCTCTATGAAGAGCGGGAGCGACGGTTAGACGAAGTGCTGGCATTGCAGAAGAAAGCTGCTGCCGCTGTTTCGGAGCGGATTCCTTCATTACTCGGAGCGACTGCCTCTTCCATCGTGGACGGCTATGGGGATTATCTGCGATGGCAGTCGGAGGATGCGGTATTGGAAGAAGGTGAAGAACCGGCGCATCGGGATAAGATCAGAGCATATAGCGAGCGAGCTGTGAATGGTGCTGATTCCATTGCTGACAGCGCAAGTCAGGCGCTTAGCAGTCACCGCGAGCATGAGCAGCGAGCACAGGCAGCACTGCGAGAGGCGAAGCAATTGAATGCTTCCATTCAAGCGGCGGCTGAAAGGTATGTGACGACGGAAGGAAGCGGCAATTATGACCGCATAAGCCAGATGGAGATTGCGGGTAGCGAGTCAGCCTCAATCGATTTGAATGAAATCGGGCAAACGAGAGGAGCGGTCTCGGAGCTGGTACTTGATGATAGCTGGTTCGACAATTATGCAAGTGCGCTTTCGGAGCAAACAAGAGCGATTCAGCAGGTCAATGATCGGGCGATTGCTTTTAGAGCTTCAGTTCGCTCTGCACTAGGCGGGCAGGGAAGTTCGTCTACGTCTCTGAAGCTTACACTCCAGAGCTTGCAGAACGCTTATCAAGTCTATGAGGATAGCTATGGACCCTCGGGTACCGTTATCCAGTCGAGAGAGGAGGAGCGAGTTAAGCGGCAAGCGAATGATCGGGAGCGGAAGGCGAATGAAGCGGCCGCGAGCTCCAAGCTTGGCGAGGTCAAGCGGCTTATTGAGCAGATGAAGTCAGCCCCGAATCAGGAAGAGAACCGCAAAGCGTTCCGACAAGTGAAGCAGCACTTGGAGGCTAATTTGCAATTCAATCAGGCTGCTCAGCCTGAAGATGAAACCGGTGATCCACTGCGAGGGCAGTCCGGTGAGACAGTACTGAATTCGATGAGCGCAGTGGGTACGATTTTTGGCGGCATGGCGGATTTGCTGGAGGACATACGCGATCCACTTTATATCAATGAGTACATAGCGCATCGGTTTCAAGCTTTTGACCCGAAGCAGTTTAAACAATTTGCTGGAGGTGGCGGGCAGCAAGCTGCATTGTCTGATGCCCTCTCTCTGGAGAATCAGGAAGTGGAGTATATCCTGTATGGCATTCATGATCCTGTTTCCAATATAGCTGCTGCTTACGGCGAACTGTTCGCACTCCGGCTTGCTGTGCGAACCATGGAGGGCTTCATTGAATGCCGTGCCCTCGGACATCCGCTGCTCGTGCTCTCCGCTGCGGTTGTATATGGCATAGAGAAAGCGATGGCAGACATGGCGACAATCAGCCAGAAGGGGACCATCGCATTGTCCAAATACGCACCGGCGGAGCTAAGTTACTTGGATTATTTGCGGTTATTTCTCATCTTGCATGGGAACAGCGATGGACGAATAGCCAGAATAATCGCCGTTATTGAGCAGAACACGGACACTGTTCTGTCGCAGGTTTCCACTGGATTAACCGGGGAGCTAACCGCGTCGGTGAACCTCTGGTTTTTGCCGGGGCTGATGAGAAGCTTCGCTTTAACAGGGATTTTGAACGGCAAGGTGAAAGGGAACCGCTATGAAACGACCCGTACAATCGGCTGGTCTTATGGATAAGAAGCGGCGCGGCGAGAACGGGAGTATCACGCTGGAGGCTTCACTCATTATGCCGATCGTGCTCATGGTGTTTATCTTTCTGATCTGCATCATACGGCTCAGCATGGTGCAGATGGCGCTGCATGGGGCCGTCTCGCAAACGGTGAGAGAAGCTTCGACGAATATCCATCCTGTGGAGCTCGCGATCGAAAGTTTTGCAACGGCTGAAGAGGCCGAATCGCGTTCCAGTGAACAGAAGGAGCTTCCTGGCGTAAGTTTCGTAGCGGATAAGCTGGAGAGCTGGCTTCCGTCGCCATCGGGTCCGCTTCTTGCTGCTGCGCTTCGTGGAGATTGGAAACCGGTAGAGGATATGGCGGCGACAGAGATCGGCCGTTCGATTGTTGAACCGCTGCTTAGGCGGGCTGCGGATGTATCGGTCCTTGAACCTGAGCAGCTGCATCTTAGTAAGCTGTCGCTGCCGGATTTGAAAGAAAAGCAAGATGCTTTTCTGTTAATCGAAGCTTCCTACAGCTTCAAGCTGGGATTTCCTTTTACGAAGAGAGACCTTGTCCTGAAGGAGCGGGCGGAAGAACGAGTCTGGGTCAGCGATCCGATTCCTGCACCGCCAGGAGATTCCGGTCACGCAGAAGCTATTGATCCGATCCAAATCGTGCTTGTGGAGCCGAGTCCAGCAAGGCCCGGCAATAAAGCAAAGGTAATTGTGAAGACAACGCCGGGCAGAAGCTTGTCCATTGAAGTGCTTTATAAGAGCGGCAGAAGCGTTGCGAAGCATCTTGGTGATGTGTTTGCAGGGAAAGACGGTATGGCGGAGTGGACTTGGCTCGTGTCTGGCAATACGACTCCGGGAATATGGGAGATCGTTGTTACGTCGAGCGATGGGGCAAGAGCAGCGAGACATTTTGTCGTAGAGAAGAAACCTGCGGACTCATAAGTAACGTTCAGAGAAATTGAGGTGGCTGAATATGGGAGGCGCAATGATTTGCGTGATGGTTGCCCTGTTTGTGGGAGCGGCTTTTGTAAGTGATATAAGGTCGATGCGAATTCCAAACGTATTGACCGTTTCCTTCTTTGCAGCGGGGATGGTGGTTCACTTGTATACCGGGGGGCTCGATGGCGTTGTTTACGCGTTGCTTGGAGGACTAGCGGGTTTGGTTCCGCTGATTGTTATCTATTCGCTGAAGGGTATCGGTGCAGGTGACGTGAAGTTTTTTGCAGCATTAGGGACAATTGTTGGCGCGGTGAATGTGCTTCATGTCTTGATGTATTCGATCCTGTACGGCGGATTACTTGGCGCGCTCCTGCTTGCTTACAATCGAACGCTGGGCAGAAAGTTGATGCTCGGCATTGTATCCGTGTTTGTCTCGAGTAAGGTAGAGGGAACGAAGTTTCCGTTCATGATTGCGGTCGTTCCGGGTGTTGTCACTGCATGGTACTTCGTACCTGCATAGCAAAGAGAGGAGGAAAGGCGATGTTGATGGATGAGCTAAAAGTCGATTTTGCCATAAAACGCGGCAATGAAATGATTGTTGATCTGGAGTCTGGCATAACAAGAGAGCGGCTCGATCCGCTCGAGATTCAAATGCTGCAGCGCCAGCGCATTCCGATGCTGCTCCCTGTAGAGTGGTTAGAGATGGACGGCCAAATTACGTTCAGGTACCTGTTTACAGGCAAAAGAATATTGATGCACCGGCTTCAGACGCAGCAATTATCGATGATGGAGTTCTACACGCTGCTGCTTGCTATTGTGGAGACACTTGACGACTGCCGGCATTACATGCTGCGAGCGGAAAATTTCCTGCTGCATGAGCAGTATATCTTCGCCGGCGATAGCTGGGAACATATTTCGTTAGTGTACGTGCCACTGCGAGGAGAGCGAATGGTCGCGTCTGCCGGAGAGGCAGTTCTAGCGATGGCGGTGCGCTTCGTCGGAGCGATTGATCAGCCGAACGGTGCGGGCCTTCAGCGTGTGTTTCAGCATCTGCGCGACGAGTATGTTTCGTGGACAAGTCTTAGGCAGACACTGTTGTCGCTGCTTGGAGACGGTTATCGCGCTGAACGTACAGGTCCATCGCCAGTGATTGATTTTGATGCGGTTCGTACGCAGCAGTCTAAGGCTGTTGAGGATTCAGCAGAGCGTGAACCGCTGAACTTCCGAGATGAAACGCCGGCAAGGCCAGCGCGTTTCAATCTGTCTGAGGAGCCAGAACGCGATGCGATTATGGCTGATCAACTGCCAGAATCGCAGCAAGCGGAAGCGACTGTCTCGCGAACGAAATGGATCATTGGGGCGCTATTCATGCTCGTGAATGGCTTGATTTGGCGCTATCTCTACATGGCGGCGCCATCTCGTACAAGCCTACTCATGAGCAGCGGGTTGTCGCTGATGTCTATCGCTGCACTGCTTGTCTTCCGTCAGAAGAGGAACAGCCATGCAAGTAACGAGGAAGCAGGCTGGACCAGCCATCAGAAGCAAAGTGAATGGCAAGAGGAGGACGATTTCACGCCTGACTCCCGACTGCTGAGCAAGCTTACTTACAAATCGTCAACGCAGCTGCACCTGGCTAATATTGAGACGGCAGTATCCAAGACGGACGAATCCCAGTTATGGGACAGAGCGACGCCGAATGATGCTACAGTGCTGCTAGGCAGCAGCCAATCTGCAAAAGGAGGGGCTGAAGCAACTGACGGATGTTCGTCTTGGCTTGAACGCCAGACTGGAGAAAGGACCGAGCAGATCAAGCTGGAGCAGCAGCATTTTGTTATTGGACGATCGGCAGAAGGTGCACAGTATGCAGATTCCTCTTACGGCATATCGAGAGCGCATCTTGAGTTCATCAATAGCAAGGGGAACTGGTCAGCGAAAGATATGGGGTCCCGCAATGGCAGTATGTTAAACGGGAATACCATGATCCCGTACAAGCCGTATGCGCTCACCGACAAAGATTTGATTCAGCTTGCAGGCGAGAAAGGCCCGAAATATATATTTCGCACCCATAGCACTTAATTAAAGCGAACCCGGCGTTAGGCTGATGCTAAGTTTGTCGGATTTTAACAAATGATGGGAGATACAATTACTGCCAATAGTTACATGGACGATAATTGCGGCTGCGGGTATAATTAGTAGTAATGAATGCGGTTACATTGTGGGGATTCACCATGAATACACGCAAACTTCCTTTAAAGGAATGATGCTATTTGAACCGTGCATGGCTGCGAAGAATGATATGGTCCTACCTGCCGATTTTCTTTATTATGTTCTCCTTTCTCTTCTTCGTCTTCTTCCAGACGCTGGTCGAGCAAAACAACCGGAATACAAAAGACGCCAGCAAGGTCTTTGTAGGTCAGCTGCTCCAAACGGTCGATGTCAGCTTAAAGACGCTGGACACGATGATGATTCGCGAACTCGTATCCAGCAAGCTGCTGAGCGATTTCTTCCTGGCGAGCGGCGATAATAATGTCTATCTGAACTATCAGGTCGTCAACCGAATGCTGCAAATGCAGCACGAGATGTCGATCATCGATTCCTACTACTTAGTTCGTTACAAAGACGGTATCGTCTTTAGCGGAATGACGACGAAGATGGAAGATTTCCAGGATATCGCGTTCATTCGAAGCCAGCAGCATAGCAAGGAAAGTCATACCTCAACGTGGAGCTCGATTCGGTTATATCGTGAATTGGTTGCCCAGAAGCCCAAAAGCGTCATTAGTCTCGTTCACCGCGTGTCCGTTGGCAGCGACGCGGACGGACTTATTGTTGTCAATGTCAGCACCGCATCGCTTCGCGCGATGATTAAAGAAATGTACAATCCGGACCAAGCATTCGTCCAAATGTACGATCACGATAACCAGCCGCTGTTCTTCCAAAATGATGCGCTCCAATCAGGCAAGGTTCTAGCGACGCAAACATCCTCGTATTCGGGATGGAAGGTCGAGAGCGGTGTTGTAAACGGAAAAATCGCTGCAGGGATATCGAATTTGTCGAGTATATGGCTCGTGCTCGGATTCATCGTTTTCCTAACAGGCAGCATTTATATCGTCTATATAACTCGTAAAAATTATAAGCCGATCGAAGAACTCGTTTTTCGCATTCAGGATCAATTCGGAGCGGGCAAGCCGTCTCTCGGGAGACTTGCCGTGGATGAGTTTACGTTCATCGAAACCGCAATTAATAACTTTGCCGAGCAGACGAAGCTGTTCCGCAAAGAAGCCGAAGCATCGGCAACTCGCAAGCAGAAGGCGCTCTTCAGGGAATTACTGCAGTTCGAAAGAGGCATGCATGCAGAAGCCATTGATCTGTCTGCGCTGCCGCAGCATGATAAGCAGCAGGTGTTCGTCATCGAGATTGATCAGCCGGAGCAGGTGTTCAATCAGTATAAGAGCCGCGATCAATCGCTATTCAAATTCGTCATAAGCAGCGCCGCCCATGAACTGTTCACGCAGAATGGCATTGCGACTTGGCTGGAGTGGACCTCTTCGTTGCAATTGACTGGTATTTTGTTCTTACCGGATTCCGCAAGCGATGAGGCTGAAACGATCTGCGAGCGCATCACCGCGTGGATTCATGAGCAATTGGCGTTCACGGTAACCATCGGACTCGGGGAGGCTGCGACTGGTGCTGAGTTAACGGGAGTGTCCAATAAACAAGCATTGGAGGCGCTGACGTTCAAGGCAGCGCTTGGCCATAATCGGGTCATCCACTACAGGGAGACTCAGCAGACCGCGACGGAGAAAGCAACGAATAAGCATCTTCAGGCGATACACAGGCTTATCCAGCACTTCCGTCTCCATGAAGAGAACTGGCGGGAGAGCTTCGACGCCATGTTTAGCGGAATGCGGAGCTGCCGATTGCCGAAGAGCGAGATTGCCGAGCTGTGCCGCTACTTTGTCGCACATATGGATCTTCAGCTATCGCAGACGTCCAAGGATTATTATGAGGTATGGATGTCCGGAGCATCAGGAGCGCTTCGCCAGATTATAGAAGAGTTCGATACGCTCGACGAGCTGCAAAATCTGTGCTGTGCGACACTGACAACGTATGCAGACAAGATGGGGCAATTATACAGCAGTCGGCTGCATCATCAGCTCTTGCAGGATATTCGAGATTATATCAGTCACCATTATTCGAATCCGGACTTATCGCTGGAGTACTTGGCGGACAAATTCGGCATAAGCGCCAAATATATCAGCCAGCTCTTTAAAGAAGAGTTCGGCGAGAATTTCCTCGATTATTTATCCCTGCTGCGAATTTCCGAAGCGAAGAAGCGTCTGCTCGAGCAGCCAGATTCCATCCAGGAGGTTGGCGAGCACGTCGGCTACATGAATGCGGCAACGTTCAGACGTGTTTTCCGCAAAGTTGAAGGCATATCGCCCGTTGATTTCCGCAAGCGTCATGCCATGTAAGAATTAAAGGGTCGTCCCAAGCAGAAGGGCTGCTTGCGGGCGGCCCTTTTATTATCTCTAGGCTGCCATTGGAAAGTTGAGCGCTAACGGAAAGTTGAGCGATAGTTGCCAAGAACCCAGTAATGGCGCGGTTCTAGAAAAATGAACATCGGCTGGATTAGTGGTTGTTGCCCGCTCTGTCCTCTGTCCATTATCGTTGAAAGCAATCAAGGCCAACACTTCAATAAGGGATGTGATGTGCAAGCATGCCTTCATCGACAGGACTTATCGAGAGGGAGAAAACGGCGGCTCACGCGACGGACACCGGCAGCGGCAGCTTGCTCCTGCTAAGGGATCGCGGCAAACGCATCAAGCGGCATTGGCAGCTTTATCTGCTTGTTCTGCTCCCGCTGGCGTATTTGGTTATTTTCAAATATGTCCCCATGTACGGGGCTCAAATCGCCTTTCGGGATTTCAGTCCGGTACGCGGCATCACCGGGAGCGAATGGGTCGGCTTAACCAATTTCAACACGTTCTTCAAGTCGCCGAATTTCTGGATGTTAATTAAGAACACGCTTATCATCAGTACTTATTCGCTGCTGATCGGGTTTCCAGCGCCGATTATTCTGGCTCTAGCGTTGAACGAGGTAAGGAGCATGCGCTTTAAAAGGTTCGTTCAAATGGTGACGTTCGCGCCTTACTTCATCTCGACAATCGTCATGGTTTCTATGATCATCTTGTTCTTATCGCCGAGACTTGGTTTTATCGATCATATCCTGAGCGCGTTTGGCGTAGAGGCCGTTAACTTCATGGGCGTTCCTAGCTACTTCAGCAGCATCTTCGTATGGTCGAACGTATGGCAAGGCATCGGTTACGGCGCGGTCATCTATCTAGCCGCACTGTCCGGCATTAATACCGATCTATATGAAGCGGCCAGAGTGGACGGCGCTTCACGCATCCAGAAAGTATGGCATATCGATATTCCCGGTATCATGCCCGCCGCAACGATTTTGCTCATATTGAACGTCGGTCAGATCATGAACGTAGGCTTCGAGAAGATCTATTTGATGCAAAATCCGCTCAATACAAGCACCTCGGAGGTTATCTCGACCTACGTGTATAAGATCGGTCTGCTAGGCGCGAACTTCAGCTTCTCTGCTGCCGTCGATTTATTCAATTCGGTCATCAATCTCATTTTGCTGCTCAGCGTGAACTATTTTGCCAGGCGCGTGTCGGACAGCAGCTTATGGTAAGGGGGCGTTAGAGCAGTGGCGCGTACAAACGCAATTCGTGAATCGTTCGGAGACAAGCTGTTCTTGACAATCGTCTATATTTTCTTGTCTATTATCCTGCTGGCCGTGCTTTATCCGCTCATTTATATTCTGAGCTCCTCCTTCAGTTCACCTCAAGCGGTGATCAGCGGGAAAGTGTGGCTGCTGCCTGTGGACTTTAGCTTAGCCGGCTATAAGGCGATCTTCTCTAACCCGCAAATCATGACGGGCTACGGCAACTCGCTCTTCTATACGGTGTGCGGTGTATTGATCAACGTATGTTTGACCGTCATGCTGGCCTATCCGCTTTCCAAATCGACGTTTTACGGCCGACATCTCATCATGGTCATCCTGATTATTACGATGATGTTCAGCGGCGGTCTGATTCCGTACTACTTGACGGTGAAAAGTCTTGGCATCTTGAATACCAGATGGGCGATGCTGCTTCCCGGCGCAATGGCCGTATGGCAGGTTATTATCGCTCGTACCTTCTTCCAGTCCAGTATTCCGAAGGAGCTGGGGGAAGCTGCGGAGCTCGATGGCTGCACGGACATAGGGTTCTTATGGCGGGTCGTCTTGCCGCTGTCGAAGCCGATCCTAGCCGTACTGGTGCTTATGTATGCGGTCGGACATTGGAATGCCTACTTTGATGCGCTAATCTTCTTGAAGACGCAAGGGCTATTTCCGCTTCAAATCGTGCTGCGAAATATTCTGATTCTGAACTCCATCGATTCGAGCATGATGGTGGATGCCAACAAAATGGCCGCGATGCAAGGCTTGCGTGACTTGCTTAAATTCTCGCTTATCGTAGTTGCAACCGTACCGGTGCTCGCAATCTACCCGTTTGTTCAGAAATATTTTGTACAAGGCATTCTGATCGGCTCCCTAAAAGGATAAAAGGCCTTACTCGGTCATGGAGGTGAAGCCGTTCAATTAGCTGTAGCGAAGCATGTGCGTTAAAGATAAGCGTGATAAGATGGAAATATTGAGGAGGCGTCGGCTTTGAAAATGACAAGAAGCTCGAAATTGCTAGCACTATTAGTCATGATCGCTTTAATCATCACGGCATGCGGAAGTAATAGCGACAATGGCGGCAATACCGGCAATAGCGGCAGTACTGGATCAGATAATGGTTCGAGTAATAAGACGGATACCGGTAAAACCGTTACGTTGAATACATTCGTCAGCGTTTCGCCTAAAATCGAAGACATCAATACGAACGAAGTCACGAAGTATATCGAGAAGAAGCTGAATATCAAGTTCAAGTTCGATGCGACGCCAAGCGCCAACGCAGCGGACAAGAAGAAGCTGATTCTGGCGAGCGGCGATTATCCGGCGGTCTTCCTCTCGGGTGACTTCACGCAAGCAGAGCAAATCGACTACGGCAAACAAGGGATTCTAAGGCCTCTGAATGATCTGATCGACAAATACGGCGATGAAATCAAACGCGCTTTCGCGGAGGATAAGGATCTGAAGGATGCGATTACGGCGCCGGACGGCAACATTTATTCGCTTCCGCATATCAATGACTGCTTCCACTGCTGGTATTCGCAGAAGCTGTGGATTAACAAGGCATGGCTCGATAAGCTGGGGCTCAAGATGCCGACGACAACGGACGAATATTACGAGGTTTTGAAAGCGTTTAAAACGCAGGATCCGAACGGCAACGGCAAGGCTGACGAGATTCCGCTGACAGGCGCATTTAATACTTGGCATGCGATACCTTCCAATTTCTTAATGAACGGCTTTATTTATGATAATGACGAAGATTTCTTCTACTTGAAGGACGGCAAGGTGCAGCTGGCGGCTAACCAGCCGGAATGGCGCGATGGATTGACGTACATTAACAAGCTCTTCAGCGAGGGTCTAATCGACAAAGAAGCGTTCACGCAAAATATCGACCAGATGGCGCAAGTGGGCAACAAAGAGGGCGACAATATCGTAGGCAGCGTGACGGGCGGACATATCGGCATGGCATTCAGCTTGGCAGATGGACAAACTCGTCATAAGGATTATGTTACCGTTCCGCCGCTTAAAGGCCCGAACGGAGTAGCTTTTGCCGGCTACTATAAGGCATATGGCAACGGACAGTTCGCCATCACGAATAAAGCGTCGGAAGAGGAAGCCATTGCAGCGATCAAAATGGCTGATTACATGTATTCCGAAGAGCATGCCATCATGAACGAATACGGATTGGAAGGGAACTACTGGGAGAAGGCGAAGGACGGCGAGAAGGATGTTCACGGCAATCCGGCAAAATACAGCCTGAAGCCAAAATATTGGGACTCGACGGAGACGACCTTCAACGATACATGGGATCAGATGGGCATCACAAGACGGACGCGCGCGATCCGCGAGTCTTGGACGGCTCCGGCCGATATGTTCTCTCAACAAGGCTACGAGTTCCGCCTGTTCACCGAAACGGCGAATAATTATGAGAACAAGCAGCCGGAAGAAACGTTCCCGCTGACCATATTCATGGATGAGAACGACGCGAAGGAAACGATCATGCTGCGTACACAGATCAACGAGTATGTTCGCTCCAATATGGCGCAGTTCGTGACGGGCTCCAAGAAGCTGACAGACGCGGAGTGGGACAGCTATGTGAAGGGCTTCGACGGCTTGAACCTCACTCACTACTTGGATATTTACCAAAAGGCATACGACAGCAAGAAGAAATAAGACGAGTTAAGAAAAAATAAGAAGACAGCGACAGCCATGCGACAGGAGCGAGAATTTCAGCTCTTGTTACATGGCTGTTTTCATAGTCATGGCGTCAAATTAAGGTCTTCCATTCAACTGTTTGAGGGCTTCTCCGATGGTAGAATAAGTAAACGTGAACCCATTATCGAGCGCCTTGCGCGGTACAGCCCGCGACCCTTCCAACAGGAGGATCGACAGTTCGCCGAGCGCAGCTTTCAGCGGGAAGGCGGGGACAGGGAACCAGTGCGGTCTGCCTGAAGCTTTCCCGATCGCACGGCCGAACTCGTCATTCGTGACTGGCTCCGGCGCGCAGGCGTTAACGGGTCCTGTCACATTCGGGTTGTCGAGGCAGAATAGAATGAGGCGAGTCATATCGTCCTCATGAATCCAAGGAATCCACTGCTTGCCGCTCCCCATGCGACCGCCGATGCCGAGCCGATAAGGCAGCATCATCTTCGGAAAAGCGCCGCCGTGCATGCCGAGCACGAGGCCGATTCGCAGCTTCACGAGTCGATCGACCGGAATATGGTCCGCAGCTGTTTCCCACTTCTCGACGACGGAAGCGAGAAAATCATGGATGCGCGATGGACTCGATTCATCGGCTGCTGCCTCGTCAGGCGCGCTGTTGCCGTAGATGGAGATGCCCGAAGCATTCACGACGACACGAGGCTTCACGTCCACAGCCGAGACAAACTGCTCAATCGCTCTCGCTGCATCGAGTCGCGACTGCAGGATGGCGTGCTTGCCTTCTTTTGTCCATCTGCGATTGATCGACTCGCCTGCAAGGTTCACTATGGCATCGACGCCTTCAAGCTTCGCCGGATTGCTCGCAAGCTCTTGCCAGCTCAGCAGATGCAGCCCCGGCTTCGCCGTCTGCTTGTTGCTCGATCTGGAAATGATCCACACTTCATCGCCCCGCGCGAGCAGCGCCTTCACCACAAGGCTTCCGACATAGCCAGTACCGCCCGTCACTGCAACCTTCATCTTATTCTCCTCCTTGGCTCTACCCCGAATTTACCGCCATGTACAGCAAAAGCCGCCAAGCTGGCGGCTTCTATTTATTGAGCAAATGCCGATACGGCGCGTAGTCGATTTGCTCCTTCTCCAGGAACGTAATCAAGCTGCGATAGTCGCGTTTGGGCGTTGCCCGGATATAACCTTCAATACAATGGCCACGCGACACTTCAGACGCCCCGCCTTCAACGGCCACTTGCGCAATCTTCGCGGCGATTGAATGCTTCGCAATGTCGCGGAACGCGGTTGGAACCGGAGAAACCAGCTTATCGAGGAAGCTCTTCGCGTCGTCCGTCCACATGTCGCGGCTGCGTTCCACCCAATAATTCTGCCAATCGAGCTTCGACTTGCCATCGCGCATCGGGAGCACTTTAAGAAACTTGCGGAACATGAAGTAACCGCCGATGGACATAAAGCCGATCATGACAAAAGCCCAGAACATAATAAAATACATAAACCAATTCGGTGCCATAACGCCGTCTTCACCTCTGACTGCTGCAATAAAATTGCTTTCATTATAAGCCAATTCTGCCCATGCCCGCAACAAAGGAGGCAATTGTTGAACCTAGATTTATTTGAACATTCCTTGTAAAATAGGAAGGACAAGCATTTTCGATAGGATTTGATAGGATTTATTGTTTTAATGCATGTGATTTTTGCTGAAACTAGTAGAAAAGCAAAAAACACTAAAGGAGCGGACTAGTCCATGTTAAAAATCGGTTCACACGTTTCATTTTCGGATAAAGGCTTGCTGACTGCAACGAACGAGGCTGTTTCTTACGGCTCGAGCACATTTATGATTTATACAGGTGCTCCTCAGAACACGCGCCGCAAACCAATTGAAGACTTATATATTCCAGATGGCAAAATTGCTATGAGCGAGGCTAACATCGATGAGATCGTCGTTCATGCCCCATACATTATTAACCTTGGTTCGTACAAGGACGATACGTTCGAGCTCGCGGTTCGCTTCCTGCAAGAGGAAATCCGTCGCACGGACGCGATCGGCGTGCGCAATATCGTGCTTCACCCAGGCGCATACACGGACAAAGATGCCGAGTACGGCATTGCCCGTATTGCGGAAGGCTTGAATGAAGTGCTGAATGGCACGAAGGAAACGAATGTTAACATCGCCCTTGAGACGATGGCTGGCAAAGGCACGGAGATCGGCCGCAGCTTCGAAGAAATCGCTTCGATTATTGATAAAGTGAGCAACAACGAGCGTCTGACCGTATGTATGGATACATGCCATATGCACGACGCTGGCTATGATCTCGTGAATGATATCGACGGCGTTTTGAAAGAGTTTGATAGCATCGTAGGCTTGAATCGCGTAGCCGTAGTTCACGTCAATGACAGCAAAAACCCGCGCGGCGCGGCGAAAGACCGTCACGCACCGGTCGGCGCAGGCTGGATCGGCCATGATGCGATTCGCAACATCGTTCACCATGAAGCGCTCAAAGGCCGTCCATTCATTCTGGAGACGCCTTGGATCGGTCAGAACGACAAGACGCAGCGTCCGATGTACGAAGCGGAGATCGCTTTGCTTCGCGGCGATGCGCATACACGTTTCGGCGGCGAATTCTTGGAAGACGTGGAGCGTCTGCACCACTTCTTCAATAAACAAGATATCAGCCACCGCGATTATGTACTCGCCGTGTGGGATGTTCTGAAGAACGACGCGAAAGCGAAGAAGGCTGACCCTCGCGAGCCGATGGATCGCCTCTACGATCTCGTTGCAGAGCACCGCGTTCTGCCTGAGATTTCGGAAGAGGGCATCAACCAACGGATTACAGCTTGGTTTGCGGGCAAAACCTTGCTCGTTAATGCATAAGAAATAAGCGTCGGAGCGGCCAGCGTGCCGCTCCTTCAACTACCTAATTGTCGATGGAAGGAAGACTACCGATCTATGCAAAACATCATTCAGTCTGGACAAGCCGCGCAGCGTCCGGATAAACGCAATCGCGCCAGAATGCTCATCTCCTGCCCGGACCGTCCGGGTATCGTAGCAGCCGTGTCGCATTTCCTATATGAGCATGGCGCTAACATTGTACAATCCGACCAGTACTCGATGGATCCTGGCGGCGGCATGTTCTTCATCCGTTTCGAATTTGATCTGAACGATCTCGACAAGGAGCTGCCTGTGCTGCAAGAGGATTTTGCACGTGTCGCAGACCGCTTCGAGATGAAGTGGCATACGTTCCGCGCAAGCCGCAAGAAGCGTCTCGCGATCTTCGTCTCCAAAGAAGATCACTGTCTGCTCGAGCTGCTCTGGCAGTGGCAAGCAGGTGACCTCGACGCCGAGATTGCCATGGTTATCAGTAACCATGCGGACATGCAAGGGCTTGTGGAATCGTTCGGCATCCCGTTCCATCACGTGCCGGTAACGGCGGATACGAAGCCGGAAGCCGAGAAGAAGCAATTGGAAATTGTATCGGACAAAGCGGACATCATCGTCCTCGCCCGCTATATGCAAATTATTTCGCCGAAGTTCATCGAGCAGTTCCCGAACCGGATTATTAACATTCATCATTCCTTCTTGCCTGCGTTCATTGGGGGCAATCCGTATAAGCAAGCGTACAACCGCGGTGTCAAAATCATCGGCGCGACAGCGCATTATGTAACGGAAGAGCTGGACGGCGGCCCAATTATCGAGCAGGACGTACAGCGTGTAAGCCATCGTGACGATATCGACAACTTGAAGCGAATCGGCCGTACAATCGAACGCGTCGTTCTCGCGCGTGCGGTGAAATGGCATGTAGAGGACCGGATTCTAGTTCATCAGAACAAGACGGTTGTTTTCAACTAAACGAAATACATAGCGTGTCTGCCCGGAAATCTCCGGCGGGCACGCTCTTTTTTTGCCTTCGGCGGCTCCGTTGTCGAGTTTTGCTGCGTTACCGCATTAAGGATGGAAAAGCCTCATTGGTAATGGTACAATGTTTCAAAGCAAGTAGGGGCAAAACTGCCTAATTTACAGAGATATCGTTTGTTATGAAAATGATGCAAGCTTAATCGGATTTAGGAGGAGTTTACGTAATGACAGTTACACAGAAATCCATCGACCAGCTTTCCATCGACACGGTCCGTACGCTTGCGATCGACGCGATCGAGAAAGCAAATTCCGGACACCCAGGCATGCCTATGGGAGCTGCACCGATGGGGTACCAATTGTTTGCGAAAACAATGAAGCACAACCCGTCCAACCCAACATGGATCAACCGCGACCGTTTCGTTCTGTCGGCAGGTCATGGTTCCATGCTGCTGTACAGCCTGCTTCACTTGTCGGGCTACGATCTTCCAATCGAAGAATTGCAAAACTTCCGTCAATGGGGCTCCAAAACTCCGGGTCACCCGGAATTCGGCCACACAGCCGGCGTAGATGCAACGACTGGTCCGCTTGGACAAGGTATCGCAATGGCTGTTGGTATGGCAATGGCTGAAGCGCACCTCGGCGCGACTTACAATAAACAAGATTTGAACGTAATCGATCACTATACATTCGCAATTTGCGGCGACGGCGACTTGATGGAAGGCGTAGCAAGCGAAGCCGCTTCGTTGGCAGCTCACCTTAAGCTCGGCAAGCTGGTCGTGCTTTACGATTCCAATGACATCTCCCTCGACGGCGAGCTGAACCTGTCGTTCTCCGAGAACGTGCAAGGCCGCTTCGAAGCTTATGGCTGGCAAGTGCTGCGCGTTGAAGACGGCAACGACCTGAACGCGCTTGGTAAAGCGGTAGCAGCTGCGCAAGCAGATACAACCAAACCGACACTGATCGAAGTGAAAACAACGATCGGCTACGGCAGTCCGAACAAAGGCGGCAAAGGCGGTCACCAAGGTACGCACGGCAGCCCGCTCGGCGCTGAAGAAACTGTGCTGACGAAGCAATTCTACGGCTGGGAGCACGAAGCATTCACGGTTCCGGCTGAAGTACGCGCGCACTTCGCAGATGTGAAAGCAAACGGCGAGAAAGCAAACGCTGCTTGGGATGAGCTGTTCGCTTCTTACAAAGCGGCACATCCAGAGCTTGCAGCTCAATTCGAGACTGCAATCAGCGGCAACCTGCCTGAGGGCTGGGATGCAGATCTTCCTGCATATGCACCAACAGACAAAGCTTTGTCCACACGTGTTGCTTCCGGCAACGCGCTGAACGGCCTGGCGAAGAACATCCCGAACCTGATCGGCGGTTCCGCTGACCTTGAGAGCTCGACAATGACGCATCTGAAAGGCTTGCCGGTATTCAAGCCAAGCAGCTACGAAGGCCGTAATGTGTACTTCGGCGTTCGTGAATTCGCAATGGCTGCAGCAATCAACGGGATGAGCCTGCACGGCGGCGTGAAGCCATACGGTGCGACATTCTTCGTATTCACGGACTACCTGCGTCCGGCAGTTCGTCTGTCGGCTCTGATGAAGCAGCCGGTTGTTTACGTGCTGACGCATGACAGTATCGCTGTAGGCGAAGACGGCCCGACGCATGAGCCGATCGAGCAGCTTGCATCGCTGCGTATCATTCCGCAGCTAACAACGCTTCGTCCTGCAGACGGCAACGAAACTTCGGCAGCATGGGCTTATGCATTGTCGCAAGCAGATCAGCCGGTAGCGCTCGTTCTGACGCGTCAAAACCTGCCAATCCTTGATGGTTCAGCAGAGCAAGCCCGCGAAGGCATTGCAAAAGGCGCCTATGTAATCTCCGAAGCAGCAAACGGCCAGCCGCAAGCACAGCTGATCGCAACTGGTTCCGAGGTTCAGCTTGCTGTAGCTGCGCAGAAGGCACTTGCAGCAGAAGGCATCCACGTACGTGTCATCAGCATGCCAAGCTTCGACCTGTTCGAGCGTCAATCGCAAGAATACAAAAATTCCGTTATCCTGCCTGACGTCAAAGCACGCGTTGCTATCGAGATGGCTTCGCCATTCGGTTGGGAGCGTTATGTCGGCGACCAAGGTACTGTTATCGGTATCAGCACGTTCGGCGCCTCGGCAAAAGGCGACCGCGTCATTGCAGAATACGGCTTCACTGTAGAGAACGTTGTAAGCAAAGTTAAAGGCCTGCTGTAAGAGAAGCGCGGGCACAGCGCCCGGAACCTGTTTCTTCGGTTAACATGCGGGGCTCTAAGCCCCGCTTTTTTTCCACCTATACTTACTTAAGGAGCGAATAACGAATGTCCCAATACGCGAACGTAACCGTAGTCAAGAAAGCAAACGTTTATTTCGATGGTAAGGTAACTAGCCGCACAGTGCTGTTCGAGGATGGAACGAAGAAAACACTCGGCATCATGATGCCGGGTGAATATGAATTCGGTACAGATGTGAAAGAAATTATGGAGATTCTTGCAGGGGATCTGAAAGTGCTGCTGCCAGGCGATTCCGAGTGGATCAGCATTTCCGGCGAAGGCGAATTCACGGTTCCGGCGAACGCGAAGTTCAAGCTTCAAGTGGCGACTGTAACTGATTACGCTTGCTCTTATATTCAAGAATAATTCATATGCGTTAATTAAAAAAACTCCCCTATGAGAAACGGGCTTGTAAGAAGCCAGATCTCAACAAGGGGAGTTTCTTTTGTATGACGGAGATGCCGGGAAGGATAGATCAATTGGAGTTGGAGCTCGATCACGTTGCAGGGTGAAACGACTAACTAGCTTGCTAGGACTGCACCTCACGTGTGATGGATATTTCCACTATAGAACTCCATTTTCGGGCGAAATAGCAATCTATAATGGATTTTTCCACTCATTCCCTCTGGGAATTCCCCATTTCGGCACTTTTTCCGAAAAACGAGTGGATTTATCCAACATAGCCTTGGATGCCAGGAAGATGAAGGGTAAATTGGCAGGAAGGATGAATCAAGGGGCACTCGAGCACGATTTGTCTCTGTAAGTTCTCGCTCAAATAAAAGAAACCCAACGCTTCAAAACGTTGGGTCTCTCTATAACGAGCTGCTGGTTAGTCTGCAGTAATCCGTTGCTTATTAATATAAGCTTCCAGCTGCAGTCGTTGGTACGGTGCGAGCCCTGCAAGCAGACAGCCGTAACGGAAACGGCTTGCCGTCGTCTCGATGCGGATAATGCGTCCGATCATCGGAGGCAGCTCGGAATCCTGCGGGAAGTGGATAACGACGAACATATCGAGCTCAAGCGGAGTCGTCGTCGACAGCTGCAAGCCATTATCGGAAATGTCGCAAAGCGTGCTGTCGATGAGCTGGCCGGAGAATGCGCCTTCCTGCTCCCATTGATAAACGGAAAGCTTTAAAGGCACGTTCAGCGTCAAACGCTCGCTGCGTCTGCGATTCTGGCTAGAATCTTCTGAAGCAGTAGTCGCCTGCTCTTCCGCCATCTGAGACGCTGCCGCAACGGTATCTTCTGCGCTGCTGTGGTTCGTAATCCGTTTATTAATCCACTGCTCATAGTTATGCGCGAGTGAAGAGAGATCAAGATCGGCGAGGCCCATCGCATCGCCCATCTGGTACAGGCTCTTCACCGTTTCGAGAATTGGTGTCGGTGTCTTCAGCTCATCCGAAAGCGTGGATGCAAGGCGCAAGTCTTTCAACATCAGGCCGAGAGAGAACTGTACGCTGAAGTCGCGGTCAAGCAGCTTTGGCGCTTTCAGAATCGCCATTTTGCTTGATGCGCCTCCGGCCTGAACAAGCTCCAGGAAGTTCTTCGCATCGATATCGCCGCTTGCAGCGATTGCCATGCCTTCGAGCAGCGCAGCTACGTTAGCGCCGACGATCGTATTGTGCGCCAGCTTCGCGATCGAACCGTTGCCGCCGGGACCCATCGGAATGACTTTGCTGCCCATTGTCATGAGCACGTCTTGTACTTTATGAATGACCTCGATGTCACCGCCGACCATGAACACTAGCGTGCCGCTCTCTGCAGCGGGCTTGCTGCCCGTAACAGGCGCATCAAGGAAATCGCCGAACTTAGCCGAAATATCACGGTGCAGCTGACGAGCAAGGGTTGGTGAAATCGTGCTGCTGTCGATCACGATCGAGCCTGGCATCATGGAGCCAAGCAAGCCGTTCTCGCCATAGTACACTTCACGAATCGAATCGTCGTTGCTGATCATTGTGATGATAAGGTCTGAGTTGCGCGCAACGTCTGCAGGTGAGGACGCCGTGTCCGCACCAAGCTCGATGAGCTTGTCCGCTTTGCCAGGTGTACGGTTATATACCGTAACAGAGTAGCCTTTGCGAATGAGGTTGGCTGCCATTGGCTCGCCCATTACGCCAAGACCGATAAAGCCGATTTTGAACATCAAATTCATCTCCTTGGAACGGGATTTTAGCTGTTTTCATTTTATCACAAAATAGAGGCAAGAAGCATCAGTGCAATCGTAATCCCTTGTGTTTAGCTGGCAAATCCTTTATCCTAGTGCTAATGAAAAAGGAGGTTTTACGCGGAATGAGTAAAGCGGTTCAGTTTGACTACAGCAAAGCACTGTCTTTTATCGGCCAGCATGAAATTGACAATTTGGCGGCGCAGGTGCGGTCCGCACATGATCAGCTCCACAATGGAACAGGCGCAGGCTCGGACTATCTCGGTTGGATTGATCTTCCGAATAGCTACGATAAAGAGGAATTTTCCCGCATTCAGAAAGCAGCTGCGAAGATCCAATCGGACTCCGAGGTGCTTGTCGTAATCGGCATCGGCGGCTCCTACCTGGGCGCTCGCGCGGCAATCGAGATGCTGTCGCATTCTTTCTATAACTTGCTTCCGAACGGTCAGCGCAAGACGCCTCAAGTGCTCTTCGCGGGCAACAACATCAGTTCTACATATGTAACACATTTGCTTCAATTGCTCGAAGGCCGCGACTGGTCGATCAACGTGATCTCGAAATCCGGTACAACGACAGAGCCGGCAATCGCGTTCCGCGTATTCCGGGCAGCGCTTGAAGCGAAGTACGGCAAGGCTGAAGCGCGCAAACGGATCTACGCAACAACTGACCGTGAGAAAGGCGCACTGAAGAAGCTTGCTACTGAGGAAGGCTACGAGTCGTTCATTATTCCGGACGATGTAGGCGGCCGTTACTCCGTGCTGACAGCGGTTGGCCTATTGCCAATTGCAGCAGCTGGCATCAACATCGAAGAGATGATGAAAGGTGCAGCTGATGCATCGCAGGATTACAGCAGCCCTGAGCTGTCCGAGAACGAAGCTTACCAATACGCTGCAGCGCGTAACGCTCTGTATCGCAAAGGCAAAGTAACGGAAATTCTCGTTAACTACGAGCCTGCGCTTCACTTCGTATCGGAATGGTGGAAGCAGCTGTACGGCGAGAGCGAAGGCAAGGACTTCAAAGGTATTTTCCCGGCAGCTGTCGACTTCTCGACGGACCTGCACTCCATGGGTCAATTCATTCAAGAGGGTAACCGTAACATCTTCGAAACGGTCATCCAAGTGAAGAACGTCGCTGAGCAAATTACGATCGAGCACGACGAGAACGATTTGGACGGGCTGAACTTCCTGACGGGCAAGACGATGGACTTCGTGAACAAGAAGGCATTCGAAGGTACGCTGCTTGCGCACACGGACGGCCAAGTGCCTAACTTTGTCGTGAACATTGCAGACATGACGCCATACACATTCGGCTACCTCGTGTACTTCTTCGAAATCGCATGCGGCATCAGCGGCTACCTGCTTGGCGTGAATCCATTCGACCAACCAGGCGTTGAAGCTTACAAGAAGAACATGTTCGCGCTGCTTGGCAAGCCGGGCTACGAGAAAGAGAAGGCTGAGCTGGAAGCTCGGTTGTAATCTGCGGCCATGCTAGCCAGATACAAGACGCTGCGCCAGCAGGCGAGCGGCGAAATCATCATTAAGAAATCCCGATTTATCGGCTATGGCAAGCCCGTCACGTCGGAAGCGGAAGCGATCGTTTTCATTGAAGAGCTGAAGAAGCAGCACTGGAATGCGAATCACAACTGCTCCGCATACGTGATTGGCGAAAGGGACGAGATCCAGAAGGCGTCGGACGACGGCGAGCCAAGCGGCACCGCGGGCAAGCCGATTCTCGAAGTGATCAAGCATCATGGCCTGAAAAATATCGTCATCGTCGTGACCCGTTATTTTGGCGGGATTATGCTCGGTGCCGGTGGTCTTATTCGTGCGTACACGGACGGAGCGGTTGCTGCGATTGAAGCGGCGGAAGCGATCGCGTACGTGCTGCATCGCGAGGTCATTGTCGATGTGGACTACACGTGGTACGGCAAGCTCGAGAACGAGTTCCATGCCCGCAGCGTCCGGATCGGCGGGACGGACTTCGCGGATCGTGTCATCATCACTTGCCTGCCTGAAGCGGCGGATGCCGAGCGATTCAGCGCTTGGATAACCGACGTGACCCAAGGTCAGGCCAAGCTGACGATTGGCGAGGACAAATACTATATCGAGGGCGAGTAGCCCTTATATGCAGAAACTCTCTGGCGCTCTGGCGCCGGGGAGTTTTTTTATTGACTAGACGCGCTCCTGTCTGCTAAAGTTAATACCAAGTAGTTTGATGGGAATTAATTTGTCTTATAAATATCGTAAAAGCACCCGCGATTCCTCATGGAAAGCGTCAGGAGGTAAGTCAGCTTGAACATCATAATGCGCAGCCGCTTGTGGACCTTCGGTTTCCGAAGTACGATAATGCTCTATTTCGTGGTCTTGATTGTACTGCCGATTATTGGGATTTACTCGCAATCGCTTCACCTAGGTTGGACGCCATTCTGGGACAGCATTACCGACCCGCTGGCATGGAAAGCGGTCCTGCTCACGATTAAATTATCTGTCATTGCCGCACTTATTAACGTTGTACTTGGAACGATGATTGGCTGGGTGCTTATTCGCTACCGGTTCCCCGGACGCCGCATCTTGAACAGCCTTGTCGATTTGCCTTTTGCGCTGCCGACCGCAGTCGGCGGGTTGATGATATTGCTATTGCTTGGACCGAACAGCTTCGTTGGCAATCTGGCGGATCAGCTCGGGTTTCAAATTGTGTTCCATGAACCGGCGATTATTGTAGCGATGGTGTTCGTCACGTTCCCGTTCGTTATCCGCGGCGTGCAGCCGCTGCTCGAAGAGCTGGATAAGTCGGAAGAAGAGGCGTCCTATACGCTTGGCGCTTCGCGGGCAAGAACGTTCTTTCAAGTCATTTTTCCATCGATGCTGCCTGGTATTATTAGCGGCGCGATGCTTGCTTTCTCCCGTGCGCTTGCCGAGTTCGGCGCAGTCGTGCTCGTGGCGGGCAACATTCCGGGCAAAACGCTGATCGCCTCGGTTTATATTTTCGGAGAGATTGAAAGCGATAATGCGCAAGGAGCAGCGGCTGTCTCCGTCCTGCTATTGACACTGTCCTTCCTCATTCTAGGCGCAGTCAACCTCGTGCAGTCGAGGAGGCTTGGCAAATGAGAAGACTTTGGATCACACTCACTTATGCGGTTTTCCTCGTGCTGCTGATCGCTCCGCTCGTGAAGATTTTTACCGGCTCGTGGGGAGATGGCTGGAGCGGCTTTGCCGATGCGCTGACCCGTCCGGAATCGCTGCATGCACTTATGATGACTGGCATAATCGTCGTTGTTGTTACGCTGCTCAATACGCTGTTTGGCGTTATGTTAGCGCTCTATCTCGTTCGCGGAACTTGGCTTGGCAATCGACTTAAAGCATTCATGAACAGCATCGTCGACCTGCCGTTCGCGGTATCGCCTGTTATCGGCGGTTTGATGATCGTACTTATTCTTGGACCTAGCTCAGCACTGGGAACGTTTTTCGAAGAAATCGGATTTAAAGTTGTTTATGCACTGCCTGGGATGATTCTTGCGACGTTGTTCGTTACGTTCCCCCTTATGGTGCGCGAAGTAATGCCCGTTCTGCAGGAGATTGGTGCTCAGCAGGAGGAGGCGGCTTCGACGCTCGGCGCGTATTCGTGGTATACCTTCTGGAAGGTGACTTGGCCTTCCATCCGCTGGGGCGTTATCTACGGCGTCGTGCTTACGGTTGCGAGATCGCTTGGGGAGTTCGGGGCAGTACTCGTCGTTTCAGGCAATATTATGAATAAGACGCAGACGGCGACGACGCTCGTCTATCAGGATGTAGAGAATTTCAATGTATCGGCGGCGAGCAGCGTGGCGCTCGTGCTAGCGGCTTTCTCCGTCGGACTGCTGCTGCTTATGGAATGGGCCAAGAAGAGAAAGGAAGTGCATTAAGCGATGCATATCGAGGTGCGCGGTTTAAATAAACAGTTTGGTGACTTTCAAGCGGTAAACGATGTCAACTTCGACATTGCCAAAGGTCAATTGATCGGCCTGCTTGGGCCAAGCGGCGGCGGCAAAACGTCGATTCTCCGTATGCTGGCGGGACTTGAGACACCGACTTCCGGCGATATCATATTCCATGGCAAAAGAGTAAACGATCTGCCTCCGCAGGAGCGCGGAATCGGATTCGTATTCCAGAACTATGCACTGTTCAAACATATGACCGTTTACGATAACGTGGCTTTCGGGCTGAAGGTGAAGAAAGCGGCGAAGGATGTTATCCGCGAGCGCGTTATGTCGCTGCTGGAGCTGACAGGGCTGAAAGGCTTCGAGCATCGTTATCCGCACCAGTTGTCTGGCGGTCAGCGGCAGCGGGTTGCTTTTGCAAGGGCGCTTGCGCCTCAGCCGCAGCTGCTGCTGCTGGATGAGCCATTTGCCGCGATTGATGCGAAGATTCGTACGGAGCTGCGCACGTGGTTGAAAGAGATGATCGAGCGGCTTGGCATTACGTCGATCTTCGTTACGCATGACCAGGACGAAGCGATTGAAGTGGCAGATGAGATTATGATTATTAATAAAGGGCGCCTGGAGCAAAAGGGTACGCCCTGGGATATTTATAAAAGCCCGCAAACGCAGTTCGTGGCGAGCTTCATCGGCGAATCGACGATTGTGGATCAAGTGGAGCTGCTGAAGGGCTTCGAAGAAGCGGCGAGCTGGCCGGGCACCAAAGCACTTATTCGTCCGGAATATATTGAGATTGGCAAGCGCAATGAGTTCCGCCTCCCATCGGCGACGGTGCCGGGGATCGTAAAACATCTGCATTTCCGCGGAAGCGAATGGATGGTTGAAGTGATGGTCGGCGACATAAAGCTCATTACGTACCGTTCGCTGGAGAAGGACGTTCTGCAGCCGGGCCAAGAGATCAGCGTCCTTATCCACCGTGCATATCTCTTTAATGACAATGACACTTGGATTATGGAGAACAAGCTGAAGGAAGACCCGATGCCAATGCATATCTAACTAGGAAAGCGTTGTGTACACGATGAAACCTACCCTAACAAAAGGATGGCGCACGGCGGGACTGGCGCTAATCGCATTCGGGATGCTGCTTATGGCCGCTTGCGGGAATAGCGGTAATGCTCAGCCGGCAAACGGCAGTGATTCCGGTACTGCTTCTGGCGCTGCTGCTGGGAAGAAGGGCGATGTCACGCTTGTCATCGGCGCATATTCGGTGGCGAGAGATGCGTTCAGCAAGCTGCTGCCTGAGTTCGCGAAGGAATGGAAGGCGAAGACGGGGCAGACCGTCACATTCCAGGAATCGTATGAAGCGTCAGGCACGCAGGCGCGCGCTATTGCCGGCGGCTTCGAAGCGGATATTGCCGTTCTCGCGATGGAGAGCGATATTGATAAAATTGCAAAAGCGGGATTTATTACGAGCGATTGGCGATCTGCCCCATATGGCGGCATGATTACGCGCTCGATCGCCGTGATGGGCACGCGCAAGGGCAATCCGAAGGGCATTCACGACTGGGAGGATTTGACCCGCAAAGGCGTGAAGGTGCTCTACCCGAACCCGAAGACATCGGGAGGGGCGCAATGGGACATTAATGCGATGTACGGCGCAGGGCTGAAGGAGTCCGAGGCGAAGACGGGGGTTAAGGACCCGGCGTATGCGAAGGATTTTCTGAAGCGGATCCACAAGAACGTGGAGTCGCTGGACAAAAGCGGCCGTGCTTCGATGGCGGCCTTCGAATACGGCTTCGGCGATGTCATCGTGACGTACGAGAACGAGCTGCTTGGCCGGATCAAGAGCGGCGTTGCGTACGATATCGTCGTGCCGAAGTCGACGATTCTCATCGAGAATCCGGCGGCGATTGTCGATAAGAACGTCGACAAGCACGGCACGCGCGAGGTAGCTGAGGCGTTCCTGGCGTACATGTTCACGCCGGAAGCGCAGCAAATCTTCGCCGATTACGGTTTCCGTCCGGTCGATCCTGCTGTGATGGAGAAGGTGAAGGATAAGTACGAGGTTCCTGAGGATCTGTTCGATATCAGCTACTTAGGCGGATGGGATGAAGTGCGCAAGACACTCTACTCGCCGAAGGGCGTATGGTACCAGGTGCTTGCGGGGTTATAGGTTGAAGGTTGTTGATTGGCAGTTGGCAATTGGCAGAGCAGGGGGATCCTGCTCTGCTTTTTGTGCGCTTGGCAGCGCAATCGACTAAGGAGTGAAAGTCTCTAGCACACCGCGAGGTGGCGGAAGTGCATAGCTGACGCATAGTGCTTTGTCCGCGAGGAGAGGTGCGGAGGATGCGAAGGCAAAACCCGGAACAGGCGGCATACCAAGTTGGCTGACAGAGCCGGATAACCCTGCAAAAGAAGGGGAGGTCCAATACCACCAGTGGCTCTGGAAGTTAGGAGGACTGGTTTCGGGGGAAAGTCGGTTGACGTGACCCAAGGAGATCTCATCGTCTCCGCTAAGAAGCGGTAACCCTTGTTCGAAACCGTGACGGTTAAGG
>NZ_QTTN01000043.1 GCF_003386535.1 Paenibacillus taihuensis | reverse complement strand
GGCAATACGCTCAGCGGGATCGCGAACGGAGCAGCGTCGCTTGTTTCCGGCACGGACTACAGCGTGAGCGGAAACACTGTGACGATCAAGAAAGCGTACCTGGCCACGCAGCCAGTGGGTACAACGAGCTTGACGTTTACGTTCAGCGCGGGAGCTACGCAGACGCTGAATATTTCGATTAGCAACACGATACAGACATATCCGGCACCCAGCGGCTCCAATGAGCGATTAGGGGCAGTCGTCCTGCTGAATGGTAAGCCTTTTACAATCGGCCGTTTAACCGAATCCGTACGTAATGGACAAACTGTGACTACGGTTAGAGTTGATGGAGAGGCAATTCATAATTTGCTGGCTGCGCAAGGAATGAATCCGCTTGTAACTATTCCGATTGATGGCAATTCGGATGTTGTAATTGGTGAACTGAGTGAACAGTTGGTCCGCGAACTCCAAGGATATGGAGCCGTACTGCAGATAAAATCACGAGTCGGTTCTTATACAATTCCCGCTGAGCAAATCGATCTTGGAACGATTGAAACTCAACTTGGGGGAGTTAAGGAACCTGAGAACGTTGTCCTTCAGGTCGAGATCGCGAATAGCACATCAGAAATGCAGAGGACTGCTGAGCAGGCAGCAAAAAGCAACCAATTTCAACTAGTGCTGCCTCTAGTGAATTTTGCAGTGAGAGGTACCGTGAATGACATAAGTGTCGAATTGTCTAACTTTACATCATACGTGGAGCGAAGCATCATCCTTCCTGAAGGATTCGACCTGAACCATATTACCACGGGAGTTGTCATTGAAAGTGATGGTTCCGTCCGTCATGTCCCAACTAAAGTAACACTCATCGACGGCCGATATCATGCTGTTATCAATAGTTTATCGAATAGCAATTATGCGATTGTCTGGCATCCACGCAGTTATAGCGATACAACGGGCCATTGGGCTGAAATGTCGATTCAAGATTTAGGCTCAAGAATGATCATCGAAGGTGAAGGTGACGATCATTTCATCCCGAATACACCAATTACGCGCGCTGAGTTCGCGACTTCACTCGTTCGCGCCTTAGGATTGCAGCTTGTTCACGGTGCTTCACCTTTTAATGATGTCGATGTGAAGGATTGGTACAATGTTACTGTCGACACCGCCATTCGCTATCATCTGGCGGATGGATTTGAAGATGGTACTTTCCGCCCAGGCGATGCCATAACGCGAGAGCAAGCAATGACAATGCTGTCGAATGCGATGGCATATACCGGAAGAAAAGTGAAAGTCGTTGAAACGAGCGAGTCGCTTTCGGTATTTAGAGATAGTTCTGCCATTTCACCTTGGGCAGCAAATGGCGTCATCGACTGTTTGAACCAGGGAATCGTTAAGGGCAGAAGTGTACAGGAACTTGCACCACAGGGATATATTACGCGGGCAGAGGCAGCCACAATGATACAGCGGCTTTTGCAGCAAGCCGATTTAATCGATTGATGCGGTGAGGGCAGGGAAATATGGCTTATCCTACCGAGCAATGTTTCTTTAAGGGGATCGTGGTTACGAAACGACGTTATTGATGGGTATTTGGATATTTGAAAGATGAGAGCTAAGAATTAAAGCATGGATAACCAGCATGCAATAAAGCCCGTTGTGGTACAACGGGTTTTATTGTTAGTCGGGCTTGAGGGCTTTATGTGGGAATTCCAGGGTATCCATAGGCTGTTTGTTGTTCTAACTAAATATGCATACTTCTGGCTTATCTACTTCTCATGACAATCTAATGGATCTATAAGTGTGCATTGTTTAAAGGGGATGTGAGAATAATAAAACAGTCCCTTGTGGATTTATGATAATGATTTGAACTTGACTTAGAGTCAGCTCTAAATGATATATTGCAGGTATCAAGTCTGGACTTAATTTAGTGTAAGGAGGATGGGATTCTTGAAGATAAGTGATGTTGCGGAAAGAACCGGACTTTCCGTGCATACGATTCGTTTTTATGAGAAAAGCGGTTTATTTCCCAAGGTGAAACGATCCGAGAACGGCATCAGGGAGTTCGTGGAAGCAGACATTGAATTTCTCCAATTTATGGCGGTATTAAAGAAAACCGGCATGTCACTGGAGGATATAAGTGAGTTCATGAAGGAAGGATGCATTCTCGAAAGACTCGAATCTGGGGAAATGCCCAATGTGCCTGTCGAGAACCGACTGTCAATTCTCCTCCGCCATTTGGAGAATATTGAAGCCAAGAAGAGAGAACTCGAACTGGTTGAGGATTCGGTCAGACGAAAAATTTCATATTACGAAAAATATCTAACGAATTCGTAACGGAGGTCATATTTATGGTAAGTGAAAGATATGCAACAGGATTGCAAACGATGGACAAGGTCGTCGCTGAAGCAGGCGCTCATACACGAGAATATTTGAAACAAACAGTTCCTGACTTGGAGCGCTTACTGGTGGAATACCCTTTCGGAGATGTGTACAGTCGTCCTGGACTTGATTTGAAGTCTAGAGAAATTGCCACAGTGGCGGCGTTAACCGCTCTCGGCTACGCACTTCCGCAGCTGAAGGTTCACGTTTACGGTGCCCTGAATGTAGGATGTACCAAAGAGGAAATTATTGAAATCATGATTCAGATGAGTGTTTATGCTGGATTCCCAGCTGCTCTTAACGGATTGAAAGTAGCCATGGAAGTTTTCGAGGAAAAGTGCATTTAACGTATATTTCAGGAGGAGAGCTTTTTATGAAGAAGTATGGAACAACATTTACTTGGCTTGGATTTGGTGGGTTTCACATCGTAACCCCCGGTGGCAAAAACATTTTAATCGATCCGTTTATTCGGAATAATCCCGCATGTCCGAGCGAGTATAAAAGCATCGATCATGCCGATTATATTTTTCTGACACATGCACATCGAGATCATGCAGAGGACGCGGTATGGCTGGCGGAAAAAACAGGTGCAGTCATCTTGGCAGGCTGGGAATTGGCGCAAATTTTGATGAAAAAAGGGGTGAAGAACGTCGTAGCTACCAATAAGGGAGGCACACGACGATTCGGTGAAATCTCCGTAACTGCCGTACATGCCGATCATTCATCGGCTTATGTTGACGGGGATTTACTCTTGTACGGTGGAGAACCGATGGGATATGTCATCCAATTTGAAAATGGGTTTAAGGCTTATCATGCTGGAGATACGAATGTATTCGGCGATATGGCGCTGATTGCAGAACTTTATGAGCCGGAAGTAGCGCTGTTACCGATTGGAGATGCCTACACGATGTCACCGCGTGAAGCTGCAAAAGCGGTGAGGCTATTGCAGGTTAAACAGGTCATTCCGACACATTTTGGAATTCTCGATTTTTTGACGGGGCGCCCAGAGGAGCTTGACGCATTGCTTTCGGACATCGAGAAAATGACTGTATATGACATTAAGCCGGGAGATACTCTTCATTTATAATAGAAATTTCATGCTTATTGTGCTGCGCTTCAAAAAGGAGCAAGCAATCTGCTAAGCAATTCATATATTCAAAAGCGAAGCGACTAGGTAAGGGCAAGTGACATTATTATAAAAACACTAATTCAAGGAGGAGATAAAGGTGTTTGTTGTCTTACTTCGATATACAGGGGAACTTGAGCGCATTGATACTTTTGTTGAGGAACATCGCACTTTTCTACGAAAGTATTACGATGCAGGCAGATTCATTGCATCTGGACCGATGAATCCGCGTGAGGGAGGCGTCATCCTGGCACATGCGGAAAGTAAAGAACAACTGTCGGTAATTATAAGCGAAGATCCATTTTATCGTGAGCAAATCGCTACTTACGAAATAATTGCATTCGAACCGACGATGCATCGGCATGAATTTGAGCCGATAAAATGGTTTTTGCAGGAGAAATAAGGGCATCGAAAGTACACACATGTTGAAAGCGAGGAATATTGATATGGAACTTAAAAATAAAGTGGCTCTTGTTACTGGTGGCGGTACAGGAATAGGAAAAGCTACAAGTCTTATGCTGGCAGAACGAGGGGCTATTGTTATTGTGAATTACTCACGGTCTCAAAGCGATGCAGAACAAACCGCAGAACTGATTACTAAGGCTGGAGGGGAAGCTTTAGCAATTAAGGCTAATGTAGGCAATGATATTGAAGTCAGAGATATGGTTAGTACAATTGTTCAGAAATATGGAACAATAGATTTACTAGTTAATAATGCAAGCATTACCAAGCATATTCCTATGAATGATTTGGAGTCAGTAGAGGGACAAACATGGGATGAACTTTTTGAAGTGAATGTCAAAGGAATGTTCCATTGTGCAAGGGCCGTAGCCCCACATATGCAGGAAGCAGGTCAAGGTGCAATCGTCAATTTAGGCAGTATTGCGGGTCAAACCGGTTTGGGTTCATCATTGCCCTATGCAGTGTCCAAAGCTGCTGTTCACGGGCTTACAAAATCTTTAGCTCGTGCGCTTGCACCAAATATCAGAGTTAATTGTATTGTTCCAGGAGCCGTTGCGACAAGATGGTGGGCTGGCAAAGAAGAACAGATGAACCGTCTAGCTCCTAACTTATTGCTACAGAGGATCTCAACTCCAGAGGATATCGCAAGCATGATCTGTAGTGCTTTGGAACAAGAAGCGATGACAGGGCAAATAATAACTGTTGATAGTGGACAAACCTTGTAGGTGATCTTCATCCCAGGCGTTAAAATGAAATAATGTGGTGTTCTTACTAAAATGGGATATTCAGGGATCTTGTTGTAACGACTGTTCAGCGAATATGAACTTTCGGTTGCACTCTCAGTGTTGAAGCAAGGAGGGCAACCTCCATTGAAACAATCGGGATTTGGGATTGCCCTATAAAAGGGGAATCAGACTTTGTCTATTTACCCGACATAACCATAAAGAATGCTGACCCATCTCGCTACACTAGTCTTCTCTTACCCGGCTGTATGAATATTAAAACCTTGTACAACAATGAGGATATCATAGAATTTATTCGAAAATGTGCTGAAAATCCTGAATTGAAGATTGCTTCGATTTCCAGTTCACCTTATTTGTTGGCTAAGGCTGGTCTTCTTCCACAACAAAATGTACACGATCGGCATGGATTTGGAAACAAGGAAACAAACGGGGTTGTTTGATGAAGAGCGATACTCGGATGAGCTTGTCGTACAGGATGGTCTCATCTTGACGGCACGCGGGAGAGGATTCATAGAATTTGGCATCCGCTTTAGTCATATGCTTGATGCAAGCCCACTAATATCAACCCAATTCTCGACATACCAGAGTTACACTGAACGAGATTCTGTTTGTCGACCCAAATGAAATTCATATCAACGCCGTTCCGGCATGCCGGATTTGGATGTAGTTACCTTCGGACATGGTGGTAATCGGCATTCGGCAGAGTTGGTGTTGACGATATGGGCTGGTCGTAGTAGGCGATGAAGACGACCGCTTCCCCCCGATATGCCGATTTCCCGCGCAGAATTCACGTCGATCCTCGTGCGCGCGTTAGGTTTGCGGCTTGATTGCAATGATTCACCATTCAATGATGTTTCGGCAATGGCTTGGCTTAATGATATGATCTTTACCGCCAATCGTTATTATTGGCACAAGGATATTTGAGGGCACGTTCCGGCCTGAACAAGCTGCGAGCGAGTAGGTGATGATGCTCTGTTCAACACCTTTGCATATAGGGGAGAAGCGGCAACTTCGACGATCGCACAACCGGCGTTATTGCAAAGTTCCACGACAAGGGAGTTGATCTCTGGGCTTGCGATTGTAGGTGGAGCGAATAGCCGGCGTAACGAGGGGATAGCATGCCTTCGGATGTCGAGAGGAAACGACGCATTATTTATAAACCACAACAAATATGAAAATGAAAGGCAGATGGAAACATGAGGGCTTTAATCGGAAATGCGATTGTTATTATTGTGGCACTTCTCTTATTTCAATGGGGGGACAAGTCGTTCTTGGAGGCATTGCTTCTCGCTTTTCTTTTCGTTAAGGTCGGGCTTTATGGGTTGTTTTATGCCTCGGGCCATCTCTTTAACGCCGAGAAGGTAGCGCAGTATATCGGCTGGAAGTCCAATTTTTTTCAAAAGGAGGTCGGTTATGCGAACCTGGCTTTCGGTGTACTCGGAGTATTGAGCTTTTGGATGCAGGACTCTTTTTGGACGGCAACTATTATCGGCTATGCGGTTTTCTATATCGGCTGCGGGATTATACATATCGAAGATATGAAGAGCAATGGCAACCATAGCGGTGGAAATAACTGGACGCATGTGCTGCTGATCTGTTTTCTTCAGCCTGTGATCGGAATTGTACTGCTACTGGCAAAGTCATTAAGTTAGCTTAAAGCCAAAGAACCTTGTCGTTATATAAAATGAAAATTCTGAAAGCTGAATTTAAAAGTGAAATGAAAAAAAGATCGGACAGCCCTCAAAGGTAGCTTTTTCATTTGGTTGTATTATACATTTCACAATTAGTGTGCTGATATGTCCTTATCGTTCATGCTCAGGCTGACCTCATAATACGAACGGGCAGAAGACTTACGATGATTACATAAAATTATAGGGATGGTCTAGCAGCTCTCTGGCTGTTTATCCTTTCTTACTAAAAAGGAGTGAATTCTATGCATGATTATGAGCAATTAATTTTTAGGAATCCACAACCAATGCCGCCAGCAAATGGTTATACACATGTTGTGGAGGTACGAAACGGAAGAACGATATATGTTTCTGGGCAAATTGCAATAAACCAAAACGGAGAAGTGGTAGGACTAGGAGATTTAGCTGCGCAAACGAGGCAGGTATTCGAAAACATTAAAGTGGCGTTAGAAGCTTCCAACGTAAGCTTCGACGATGTTGTAAAATTAACTTTCTTTTTAACTGACATTTCCCAAATACAGGTTGTTCGTGACATTCGAGATATGTATATTAATACGAAGAATCCACCTGCCAGTTCGGCAGTTGAAGTGAGTAAGCTAGTAAATGATCAATTCTTGATTGAAATAGAAGCAATAGCCGTGGGTGAATAGTCTTTAATAGTTGTAATTATTCAGCAAGCGGGTACGAGAGCTCAACAACACAGCAACAATCTAACTTTATTTTCACGTCCATGACTGTTACTGTTCCGTTCCTAGGGGGCAGTCTAATACTCTTCGCACAGGACATTATCAGCGATGTGACGCAATCCTTCGCGGCGTTGCAATTGTGCAAGCGAAAACAGCTTCAGATAGGCTGTGGTTGTCGGTTTTTTCGTATACTATCTTGCTGGCAGTCGGCCACAGCATTAGTGAACGATTTTGAACAAGTAGGCGCAAGTCTTTTACCGAATGAAGAGAATCGAGTATAATAATTTCCCAAGCGATTTCCTTTTCAATGGATTAATGGACAGATCTACCTCTCCTATCTATTGTAAAGGATTTTTTTATGTTCGAATTCAAATACGACGGGAATTATGGAAATTCAGAGGCTATTATTGCAACGCTAGTGATAAAAAGGGGTTTGCATATGTTTGTCTGCTATAATTAATTCGGTATAATATACCTATTGGTGAATGAGAGGGATATAATTCAATGAATGTGAATGATTTAATAATTTTCAATTTCGAAGAAGTAAGGCGCAGGAGTATTGACGTTTGGAAATCTATTCCACAACAAATGTTGAATTGGAAACCTGACAAAGATGCTCTTACTTGTGCGGAAATGATTAGGCATTTATTGGAAGCTGAATTTCTTTATCACCAAATTCTTATCGGAAGAGGCAGTAAAGCATTATCAAATCTATCTAACCCATTTTCTGACAAGGAGTTCGTAACGGTAGATAACGAACTTACATTTGCACAGCCATATCGTGAGAGTTTCTTAAAATACATTAAGACAATTAGCATAAGCGATATAGAGAATATAGAAATAGACCGTTCTGACGTAGGGTATGTTAGAACACTTGGGGATATGTTATTGCGCATCGCTTACCACGAATCTGTTCACACAGGTCAGTTGTTAGACTATATGAGAACAATGAGAATTGACCGCCCTAAGATATGGGATTAATGATTTAGAACAAGACTTTAATGAAGTCTTGTCAAGTTGAAGAGAAACCCAACGTTTCTAAAAAACGTTGGGTTTTCACTATATCCTGCGGGTTTTTGTGTTTTAATAAGAAGCTGAGATCTGAAACGGGGATGTAGATTGTTATGAGAAATAGAAGAAAATTTAGTCAGAATGAAATTCAGTTTTTGGAAAGCAACCCCTACGTACATCACGTTACCGAGAAGAGTATTACGTGTGAACCTTCGTTTAAGGTTGAAGCCGTTCAAGCATATCATGCTGAAAGCTGTAGCGCTAACGATCGGCCTAGGAGAAGCGTCAACACAAGTGAACCGCCGATTACGTGTCGAAATAGCAGGGATGTCATCGAAACCGTCGCTACCCACCTTGCAGGAACTTTGTTGCAAGCACCAATACACAACCCAAATTCCCATTCTAATTTCGTCCCAATCCAATAAGCATGTACGGCTTTATACTTCTCTTTTTCAGTAAACTTATCTCAATATATGATGTCTGTGAGATGTAGTTCAACGGAATTGTTTTAGGTAGATCGCTTTATTAAGATTTTGGACCTTAATTTTTTTGTGGATCAAGTGTGTAATACATTATTGGTAACTTTCTAGTTTTGAACGAATGGTTTCCAATTTCAATAATGAGCTACCAATCAAACCAGCTAAACCAAAAATAAGCCACTGAATAATTGAGTTATTATCGTTGCTGAAGAACGCTGTGCCAACATAGTTGCCGAGAGTTGCTCCTACTGCAAACGATAACTCGAAGAAGCCATAGTACGAAGCATAATGCCTACCTTTCGAGAATTCTGATATGGCAGCATCCGAGGTGGGGAGGACAAGAGTCTCTCCTATAGTAAATAATATTAAACAGAATATGAGCCAAGATGGAGATGAGATTAAACCGATAAGTGTCATTGCGATTGTCATTATATGAAATCCAGACCGGAGAGCATCTTTAATATCTTTCTTGGCTAACCATTTTTGGCTTGCAAACATGAATAGTAGTCCTACTGATGCATTGATCGTGACGACCCAAAAAACAAGATCAGGTTTTCCTGTTAAATGAAACATGTGAAGTGGGAACGCTACAGTTAACTGGGTGAACATGAACCAGAAGAAGACCATGGCTAGGCAAAATAATAAATATGGTTTGTTATTTAAAATTGACTTTAGACCGGATGAAAAAGTTTGTTCTCTACTCTGAATATTTGGCTTCAATGCAGGCAAAAGTTTTCTTTGAAGAAGAAACAAACAAAAGAATAAGCTGGCGCTGATTAGGAATAGAAGTTTTGCGTCAGTGAATAAGATTCCTCCGAGTAGGGGACCAGTAATTGCACCTGCATTCAAGGCGAGATTAAGTTGAATGAAGGTCTTACGAGTTGCATTTGTACTACCCTCGCTAGAATTAGCAAAAAGCGCCAATGCAGATGGTTCATAGCAAGCTCCACCTGTTCCGATGAGAAGTGCGGCTATCGACACGGGGGTGAATGTATTGAAGAATGCAAGCATAGTAAAGCCGATTCCTCGTAAAATAAGACCGATACTCATCATACGTTTGAGACCGAAACGATCCCCCATTGCTCCTGTAAGAATAGGCAAAGCGCGTGAAGACAAAGTTAGAATTGATAAGACGGATCCGCATTCCCAAGCACTGAAATGTAGCTCATTGGACAGATACACCGTGAAAAAAGAGAACACCGCAAAGCCGGCAAAGTTGAGCAAGAAAGAAGATAACAGGGTGATTGGAACCATGGGAAATTAAGTTTCACTCCATTCTTAGGTGTAACCTTCAAAATAATTTGATGGTTACATTTAATATATGATAAACTAAACTCACTTTGCAACCTCTAATTTTGAAGGGTGGTTACATGGAACAAACGCTAAATACTCATACTCTGATTTCATTTTTGAATACATGGGATATTCCCAATGACGAAAGAGTACCCCAAGATAAATTTACTTGTCAGGCATCGCTAGAAAAGTATGTTGCAAATTATATGGTCATAACCAGGAACGATTTGCTGGAAGACGTGGTCAAATTTCGCTCGGATCTTAGGAGGCAAGTGGAATTTGGGGGTGTAGATAAATTAAATCATTGGATTAAACTTAGAAGAATTGGATGTTGGGCAATTTTGCATAATGGTATGCCGGAACTGAATTTTGGTCCTGACAGTGTTACTGAAAACGTCAATGAGGAAAGTTGGGACAGTATTATTGACATGATCTTAGTATTGGTACTTCGGCTCTTAAAGGAAGAGAGGTTCCATAGGGTCAAGATATGTCCCGATTGCAAATATGCATTTTACGATGAATCCCGTAGTAGTACAAAAAAATGGTGCAGCATGACGAAAAAAAGCCCTGAAGGTCGGGCTTGTGGAACAATTGCAAAGGTTAAGCGATTTAGGGAGAAGCAGAAGAATTGAGAGTATGTGCAGGCATATTGGATGCTCAAGTCATACAGTTTATTAATTCTTAGCGATTGGAAGGGAATTTCCTGTTAATAGATAAGTGTCAAATAGCCTATTTACTGCTCTCGCTGTTAGGTGGGGGGGAATTTGATGTTCACAGATAAAGTGAAGGTTGAAATGAAATACTGTATACAAACCGACGGTCGGTATGTATAATTAAGATTATTAACGTACCGACAGTCGGTATTGAAAATCGATAGGAGTGTGTAAAACATGACACAACAGCAATGGGATTGGATTGGATACGGCGTATGGGCTTTGATTATTTGGATGACGCTCAAGCAATATCGTATGACAAGGCAAGAATTTACCGGCAGAGGGTTGAAGCTGTTGCTAGGCGATTGGCTTCTGTTCGCTCCGCTTCCTTGGATCGTCGAATGCATGGTCCGCCGTGCGGATTCGACTCAAGTTCTATGGACAATCGGCCTTGGATTTGCAGTGGCAATTCCGTACATCCTGACCTCACGCTTCGAGCAGGTGCGCGCAGGGGCTGCCAGATTCAAATCGAATAAACTCTTCTTACTTATACTGGTAGCTTTCCCGTATATTCGCTACAAAGCGAGAAGTTATATTTTTCACAATCATCCAATTTTGACTTCGGCACACAGACCCGATATCGAGTTGATGCTAGCAGAATACATTGCGGTACTGGTTATCTTTACCTTCGTTTGGCGATTCTGGCTGTTCCTGTCGTACCGTAACGTATCTACCGCGTCAGCCGGCTCGCGGCGAATGAGCCTTTAAGACGAAAGGACACGAAGAAGCCATCACTAACCAGCGAATATGCCCGTTTATTCGTTTAGTATCTGCTGAGAACCGGTGGGAAGGTGAAAAGCGAAGATTACGACCAATTAAGCATTGATTAACAAACGGGACAAGTGGGGAATGCTATGGATAAGTTTACCCAAAATGGTATATCGCGATTTATTGGTGGGAGGGGTAAACTCGAAGGGGAATTTGATGGAACTTACGATGCTTGACAGAGGGGGGAAGACATGATTGAGAAGGTAACCATTGGAGGTATCTCACAATATATTCTGATTCAGACTGAAAAGCCTGGCAGCCCTATTCTGCTGTTTTTGCATGGCGGACCGAGCATGCCAATTCCAGGGGTCTCTTCGCGTAACCTGGACTATATCCTGTTTACCAACACCAAGCAATTGGTAAAGCACTATACTCTTGTCTACTGGGATCAGAGAGCCACCGGAAAGACTTATTCGAAAACAACGCCTGTAGAATCTGTCCGACTAGAACAATACATCGAGGACGCTCACGAGTTAACCGCTTATCTTCTAGAACGATACAATCAACCCCAATTGCATCTGATTGGTTATTCCTGGGGAACCGTGATCGGTCTTTCACTAATCCAACGATATTCGCAATTGTATTACTCCTATATAGCGTTCGCTCAAATAATCGATTGGGTAGAGAACGATAAACTTTGCTATGAGTGGCTTTTCCGGGAAAGCAACCAGAAGAAGGACAGGAAAACACTCAAGCAATTAAAACAAATATCCGAGCCTCCCTATCGGAATGGTCTAAAGGAGTGGGGCGCTCTAAGACGATTGCTTTTGAGATATAACTCAATGATTCACAAAGCAGACCGCAATTCACCTACTGCTTTTTGGGGAATCAAGATGATGTTTAAATCCAAGGATTACTCTATTCTGGATATCTATAATTCGCTTTATCGAGGTTTTCTTCTCTCCTTTAACGAGAACATGATTAAAGATATTAATACACTCAGCTTTTTTCGAATAGAACCGAAGGTGGATATCCCGATACTATTTATCCATGGCAGAGAGGACAAACATGTATGGCCTGCCCCCGTGCTCCACTACTTCGATCTATTGAATGCACCTCAAGGAAAAACCTTTCTGTGGTCTGAGAAATCGTCGCATATATTTCACCCCGATGATGCCCGTACGAACGAGCAGCGCATCTTGCAATTTTTAGATGAAATCCAATAGTATACCTGCACAACAAAGGGAAAGCCGGGATCATATCGCTCCGGCTTTTTGTGTTGCTCAAATCATAGACATTGTACATACATTGGGAGATGAGGACAACCGAGAATACAGAAGGTAGTTTGCACATGACCAGCGAAGTACCACCGTCAAGAATGGGCTGCTTAATTCGCACATTACAGAGCCGCAATAGAACTAGGGCTGGATGGTGCAGCACTAATGGGGCTGGTACTCAAACAACATAATTTCTGTATCCTAAGCTGACGAAGATTCTCACCGCACACTGTACCGTCCTCATCAGCTTCATGCGACTCTTCTCAAACGATACGCTGGTATTGTCATCTTCATCTCACATCGTTCACATAGGGTACCTCACACATTGAACTCCAAGCAGAAATCGACCGTGGCTTGCTTCATGGAATAACGAATCGAAGTGCCAACGACAAAAAAATTATGAAAATTCAGATAATATAAGTGCGATGTATGTGAGTGGTGGATGGATAAAAGCAAAATAAAAACAAGAAAAGCAATGTTATTTTGACATTTTGCAAAGTAATGGTAAAATAAAAGCAACACAGAATATGTTGCTTAATCAGATGTTTAGATTAATGTGGAGGTGTCCAATGGATTCTCATATTCATGACGTCGTTGTAATCGGCGGAGGCATTATAGGCGCATCTATACTTCGTGAATTATCCCAATACGACTTGCACATCGTATTGGTAGAAAAGCAGCCAGATGTATGCGAAGGCACAAGTAAAGCGAATAGCGGAATTGTCCATACCGGATTCGATGCACGGCCAGGATCGATCGAGGCTGAATGTTTACGCCGTTCAAGAGAGCGATGGCCCGAGTTAATCGAACAACTGCGGATTCCATATTTGCCCTGCGGCGCTGTCATGGTAGCTGCAAATGAAGAAGAACGGCAAATGATTCTGCATAAATATGTTCCAACTGCAGAAGCGAACGGAGTGGCTGTTCGCTGGATGGAAAGAGAAGAACTCTTGATGGCAAATCCAGCTGTCGCTCCGACAACAATAGGGGGACTGTTCATTGAAGGTGAAGGCATTATTGATCCGTTCTGGGCAACCCGCTCGTTTACCGAGCTTGCAGTTTTGAACGGAGCGCAGATACGACTTGGAAATGGCGTCGCTGGCTTGGAGAGGAATGCTGCAAATGGCGGTTTGACTGTCGTGTTGCAAAACGGAGAAATCATAGAGACGCGATTTGTCATCAATGCCGCTGGTTTGTGGTCGGATGAGATTGCTCGGCTTGTAGGTGACGAGAGCTTCAGCATAACGCCACGTAAAGGCCAATTTATTCTAACAGAGGAGCAAATCGAAATCTCGCAAATCATACTCCCTGTGCCTAGTCCGACTTCCAAAGGTATACTGGTCACGCCGGTTGTATTCGGGGGGTATATTCTCGGACCGACTGCAGAGGATCAGCAAGATAAATGGGACCGCTCGACAACCGAACAAGGACTCACACATATTATTTCTGAATCCCAGAAGCTGCTTCCCGATGCTAGCCGTTATGCATCCATCCGGCAATTCGCCGGCGTAAGAGCCGTTGGCAGCACAGGGGACTTTATTATCGGCCGATCGGTAAGCGAAGAACGGCTCATTCATGCTGCTGGGATACGTTCCACGGGTGTTTCCGCTTCGCCAGGAGTAGCGGAGCTCGTGGTGGATAAATTGATCGAGGCAGGACTGGAGCTAATTCCTAAGCAGGAAAGGAGTACTTCATTATCCGACCTGTTTGAGGATGACAGAGAAGCAGCCGGCGAGATCATATGCCTTTGCCGTTCAATAACGCAGAGTGAAGTGAAGCGGGCTGGGAATGGCTTGATCCCTTGCCGAACGCTCGATGGCGTAAAGAGGCGGACGGGAGCAACACTTGGCGAATGCCAAGGAAACTACTGCATTCCATCCATCCTGGATGTACTGTACAAACCGGAAGATGAAGACGGGCTGCAGCTAGTCAAAGGATTGACAGGCTCGGTCTTAGCACAAGGAGGGGAAGATGTTGAAGTATGATTGTATTATCATTGGAGCGGGACTGTCCGGACTAAGCGCAGCATGGACTGCACGAGAGCGAGGACTTGAGAACATCCTTCTTCTTGAACAGAACGACCAAATTGGCGGATTTACGTTGCCGTATCAGGAATCGCCGCTATTCAAAGCAGAGAAGGAGTTGGTACAGCATGGCCAGTCTTTAGAAGGGAGCGTTAGATTGCGCTCGACGGTGATCGGGCTTTATCCCGACCCGGATAAGGGACACACACTGTTTGTTCAATCTGCGAAGGGGACCGAACAGATGTTGGCAAACAGCATCTTAATGACCACGGGGGCAATGGAAAAGCCGCGTGAAGGCTGGCGAATTCCAGGTTCCCGTCCTTCCGGGGTGATGACGCCATACTTGGCGCTTGAGCTGCTTCAGCGCGGCTTTCGTCCAGGAAAGCGGACAGTGGTCTTTGAAACAGGCCGGATTGCTGAAAGTGCGGGAGACAGGCTAGATGATGCAGGATGCATGACGATCAGGTATGACAAACAAGATTTTCTGACGGAAATAATGGGGATAGCTCGTCTTGAAGCCATCCGAGTCGTAGCGTCGGGACACGGAAGAGAGAGAAAAGTTGCATGCGATACACTGATCTACAATCGGGGGCGTTATGCCGCTACGTATTTCACTAAAGGCACTCCGCTTCAGCGTGATGCCGATCTAGCTCTGCTAATCGATGACGATGGCTGTACGGGCATTCCAGGGGTTTATGCAGCTGGGACGTGCACAAGTGCCGGGGATGCCGATCATACACATTCCATAGAACAAGGTAAACAAGTGATGACAAAGCTATTATCACACTGCTTTGATAGGACTTGAGGGAGGGAAAGAGAGATGGAAGTGACAGGCTCGTTTATGATTGAAGCTTCAAGAGAGGAAGTCTGGAGTGTCCTAATGGATGCAGAGTCGTTGGCTGGGTGTGTACCGGGTGTCGAACGATTAGCTGTAATAGATGATAAGCATTATGAAGCGGAGATGTTCGTAAAAGTTCAATTCATGACGCTGCGATTTCAGGCAGCAGGCGAGCTGAAGGATGCTGTGGAGGCGGAGAGGATGACGGTCGAACTGAGAGGCAAAGCGCTTGCGCTCGCCGGGCTCTTTCGAAATCAGCTGGAGGTTCGGCTCGTTCATCTTGGAGATAAACAGACGGAGGTCTCTTATCATATGAGCCTGCAGATGAGTGGACGCTTGGCGTCTCTTGGATCCTTGCTCGTGAAGGGAACGGTCACCAAATCCGCTGCTGAGTTCGCTGAAAATGTGAAAAAACGATTTGAACGGATTTCCACGTAAGTACAAACCGGATTGTATAATCAGTTGCTTTCCTTTATTCTAATTATACATTTGTCCATCTGCTGTTTTCGCAGACCAGTGGAAGGAATAGAAGAGGAAAGAGGGTAAGCATGATGAAGCCATCGAGACCGATGAATAATCAGTCCAGTACACTGCTCATGATCTCAAGTATTTACACATCTTTGACTAAAGCGGAGAAGAAGGTTGCAGACGCTGTTCGGAATAACCCGGAAGAAGCGATGATGGCGACGGTTACCGACTTATCGGAACAGGCGAAAGTAGGGGAAACGTCTGTCATCCGTTTTTGTCGCAGATTAGGTTTCCGTGGTTATCATGAATTTAAGCTGGCCATCGCGCAGGATCTTGTAAACTTGCAGAGTTTTCCGGATTCCCAAATAGTGGAGTCTGATGACCATCAAGCCATTGCTTGCAAAGTGACGATGAAGAACGAGCAGATGCTGAAGCATACCCTCGATCTTATCAATATGCTGGAATTGAAGAAAGCGGTTTCGGCCATGCTTGCCGCTTCCAAGATCTATATCTATGGTGTCGGTTCCTCGGGGATTACAGCATTGGATCTGCATTATAGACTCATGCGTATCGGCATGAACGCTGAGGTTCATCGTGATGCGCACATAATAGCCATGTCAGCGTCACTGGCACGCAAGGACGACTTGGTATTCGGCATTACGACATCTGGCAGTACTCGCGACCTGGTCGACCCGTTGCGTCAAGCAAAGCAAAACGAGGCCACCGTTATAACACTAACCAGCCATATGCGCTCTCCAATTACGAATTATGCAGATACTGTCTTGCTGGTGCCTTCAAAGGAAATGCCGCTTGAAGGAGGGGCATTATCGACCAAAATTGCCCAAATCCACCTATTGGATATTCTGTGTACCATTCTAATGATGGAAAAAGACACAGCTAGGGAGTCGATCGAAAAGACTGCAAAAGCGGTAGCGGACAAACTCTACTAAACTCGATTATATCCGGTGATATAGTTCTTTTTTTTGCTCTGTTTCGGATAAAAAATCCTTCTAATCCTGTGTTGATGGTGATATAATCCAAATAGGGAAGTCTTAATCGACCTGATTACACGCCTTGCGGTGGACTAATCATCGTCACAGTCGAAGGAGCAGTCACATGAACCCTTTATTTAAAAGCAGAGGGATAATCGTATCTTGCCAGGCATATCCTGGAGATCCAATGTACGATGAATCCAGCATGCTGAATATGGCCCGTGCCGCTGAGCAAGGGGGAGCTATTGGAATCCGAGCAAATGGCGAAAGAGATATACGAAATATCGCGAGAAATGTCTCGATTCCCGTAATCGGGTTGATCAAACGCAACATCCCCGGATCAGAAATTTATATTACACCCGCCTGGGAAGATGCCGAGGCGATAATTGCTGCCGGAGCGAAGATTGTCGCAATGGATGTCACTATGCGTGAACATCGGAATGAAATCGTGAGGCATATGATTCATAATATCCATGCATGCGGCGCTCTTGTGATGGCAGATGTGTCAACGCTTGAAGAGGGCATTATGGCGGAAAGATTAGGCGCAGATTATGTTTCGACCACGCTTTCCGGCTACACGTCATATAGTCTGCAGCTTGAAGGGCCTGATATTGCTTTGGTGGCGAAGCTATGCAAGCGATTAGAAGTCCCGGTCATTGCCGAGGGGAGGATCTGGACGCCGGAAGATGCAGTAAAAGCGCTGGAGGCAGGGGCCGAATATGTCGTTGTTGGAAGCGCTATCACGCGCCCGGAACAAATCACGGCGCGTTTTGCTCAGCAAGCTTTGACGTATCTCATGCAGGGAAAGGCAGCGAGTCGCTAATCGCTAATCGCAGCTGTTTTTGAGGGCATATCTTTTTTTTAATTATTCACGGAGAAAATATTCATTATTTATTAATGAAAAGACGCATTATTCTTTTATTAGGTAGCATGTCGCGTGAGAGGAGAATATCAGTGGGTAACTTCGATGATTCGATTGATACGGATGTACTCGTCATCGGGGGAGGGACGGCCGGTGTCGTAGCGGCAATCGCTTCTGCCCGAATGGGAAAACGGACGATACTCGTGGAACAAAACGGGTTTCTTGGAGGAACGGCTACCGCTGCACTTGTTACTCCGATGATGGCAAACCACATTAACCGGCTACCGCTTAATACCGGCATTTGCGAAGAAATCAACCAGCGTCTGGAGCGTACTGGAGACGGAGCGCTGGCCTCAGACGGAAATAGCGGATGGTTTAACCCTGAGAAGCTGAAATTTGTTTTGGAGGATTTAGTTCTTGAAGCCGGCGTCGAATGTATCTATTACTCTTTCGTGCACGAGGTGCTCGTCGATCAGGGACGAGTCGCCGGAATCGTGTTGCACAATAAAAGCGGCAAGCTTCGAATAAACAGCCGGCTGACGATCGACGCTTCTGGAGATGCAGACGTAGCCTTCAAGGCCGGTGTCCCGTTCGAATCAGGCAACCCCTTTAATGAAGGGAAAAATCAGGCTATGTCCATGCGCTTCCATATGGGGCAGGTGGATCTGCCCCGTGTAGCGGCATTTATCCGGTCTATCGGCGGTTATTGCGGCGATTACCCGTTCATGCATGCCGCCTCTGTATGGGGACATAACCTGCCGCTGGAACCACTCTTACGCAAAGCTGTCGACGACGGCATTTTGGAAATGTCAGATGGAGACTATTTCCAATTCTTCTCGGTGCCCGGTCGCCCAGGGGAGTTGGCCTTCAATTGCCCGCGTATAACGGAACGGGTCGACGGCACGAATGTGTTTCATCTAACGGACGCTGCACAGAGAGGGAGACGAATTATCGCCCGTTTCGAGCGTTTCCTGAAAGCGTATATCCCCGGATTCGAGGAGTCCTATATCGTCATGACCTCACAGATGGTCGGCGTGCGCGAATCGCGGAGAATTGTAGGCAGCTATACGCTTTCGCAGAATGATGTGCGCCAAGGTGCTAAATTTGAGGATGCCATCGCACGCAGCTGTTACCCGATCGATGTTCATAGTCCGAATCGGGGAGATGAACAGAAGCTCGATTTCGGGAATTTGCCCGAAGGCCAGTACCATGAAATTCCGTACCGCTGCCTGGTACCGATGGTTATGGATTCACTGCTTGTCGCTGGCCGGTGCATTTCGGCAGATTTTCATGCCCAGTCTGCCATACGCATCGAATCCAACTGCAGGGCATTCGGCGAAGCAGCTGGTACAGCGGCGGCGTTATGTATCGATCACGGCCTTGAGCCTCGCAATCTATCTGGTATTCTATTACGAAAAATTCTTTATGAACGGGGTTGTAACCTTTTGTAATCGTATATCGTTATATATTTCGGGATGTTGGTAAAATACTCCAATAAATCGGATAGTTAGATAGAAAGGGGAGAGGCAATGGTGAGCTGCTGCTCGAGCGTAACGAGGAATCACGCGTGCAGAGCACCTTGCGGCTGAGAGAATCGATAAAGGGCGGGTCGGTCCATCGGTTTCTGATATGCGAGGGCTTGAAGCGAACATATTGAGAGGGTGAGGGTATGAAAAGGAACAAGTTTTTGACAACACTGGCTGCGATCTCCCTGGGAGCCGCGTTATTGGCGGGTTGCAGCGGTAACAACAATGCCGATTCTAAGGAAAATGGTAATGCGGCAGCCAGCAATACGGAAAGTGGAAACGCTGCAAGCGCGAACAACGCAAGCAGCGGAGATGCGACCAACAAAGAAGTTGAATCGAATGCAGGTACACTACCGGATAAGCCGACGGGAACATTCAGTTTCTTCATTAACTCAGGTGCAACGTGGGACCCTGCGATTTGGGATTGGGGCGGCCATCATAACGCAATCGGTATTTTCGAAGGCTTGGTCCATTATTCGCAGGGGAAAGTCGTTCCGGGTACTGCAACTTCCTGGAAGGAAGATGGTGCGAAATGGAAGTTTACGCTCCGTCAGGACGCTAAGTTTTCTAATGGCGATCCGGTTACGGCAGAAGCATTCGTACTGGGCATTCAACGTGCGGTTGACCCTAATACTGTTAAAGGAACGAGCAAAGCCTCCAGTTTCCTTGGCGATACGCACATTGTTAACTACCTTGACATTCAGAATGGTTTGAAGAAAGTAGATGAGCTGGGCGTTAAAGCCATTGATCCTTATACTCTCGAAATAGACCTCCAAGAACCTGACAAATCGTTCCTGGACAAACTAGCCATCTCCAATTGGCAAATGCCAGTGGACCCAAAAGTCGTCAAGCTTGGTGTATCTGACGACACTTGGACCGATCCTGCAAAAATTGTCAGCAACGGTCCTTATATGATCGACAAATTGAACGTGAAAACCGATATGTGGCTGAAGCCGAACCCGTATTATTACGGGAAAGTATCGCTTGAGAAGATTCATATGACATGGTCAACGCCGGAGATTAAGCAGTTGCTCGTCTTCCAGAACAACGAGTCCGACATGGCTACGCTTGCAGCTGAAGATGTGCCAGCTGTCAAAGGCGACTCCACGCTTACCAATGAACTGAACTGGTTTGATACCTCAATCTCTTATACGTTCCAGGTTCGCCATTCCGAGAACCCTGCACTTCAAAACGAGAAGGTACGGCAAGCGCTGACAATGGCTATCGATAAGCAGGCTATCGCGGATAAAGTGCTTGGTGGAACGGGAACGCCTTCATACGATGGCTCCATCACAACATGGATGGCGGATTGGATCAAAAACGTCGGTCCTCAATACGATGTTGCCAAGGCAAAGGAATTGATGAAGGAAGCAGGCTATCCGGACGGAAAAGGATTCCCGACGCTCGTGATGCTCGTGCCAGGTGCCGATGATAAAGTCGCGCAGGCTGTTCAACAATTGTGGCAGCAAAATCTTGGCATCAATGTGAAATATGACGGAGAAGAATGGGGCGCTTATGTCACGAAATTCGACGAGTCCGCTGATCCGGGAACCGTAAGCGTTGTTCAGAACGGAGTTGGGCCTGCCGTCGCCAACTGGAAAGAAACGATTGTCCAAACGGACCCGTTGCACATGGAACTGGCCAAAATTGCGTTGGATGGAAAGGCATGGGAAAACTATCGCAAAATATGGAATGATTCAAAACTAGAGCAGGGCGATAAAAACAAACAAGCCAGCGACCTCTTCGCTGCAAACTTTTCCAAGGATATTACCGACCGCTACGCCAAAGCTGCCGATGCTTACAAAAAGGACGACGAAGCTGGTTTGAAGGATTTCGTGTCATGGCGCATGAATACGGCATGGACGTTCCCGATTTATACCGTTCGCAACGGCATATTACTGAAGCCAAACGTTAAAGGCTACTTCCCGATGCGGATGTGGTTGTCTACACCGCCAGATTGGCTCAATGATATTACGGTTAGCTAACATTGCAACCCCGAAAGTCAGGTGGGCCGGTCCGTTCAGGATCGGTCTACCCAATTACAGGGAGGAATAAGCATGCTCGTCTACGTTATTCGCCGCGTTGGGTATATGATCGTTGCTTTGCTTGCACTGACACTCATCACGTTTTTTCTGATGAAGCAAGCTCCGGGCAGCTTTCTGACCATTAACATTATGCAGAGCGGCTTGCAAACCTCCGGACATAGCTCGTATAGCATGGATGTGCTGCAGGAATGGTCGGAACGTTACCACATTGGCGAGCCTTGGTACATGGAATATTGGGGGTACCTCAAAGGGATATTGACATGGGATTTCGGGACCTCGTTTCAATACCCGAACACGCCAATTATGAGTTTGCTAGTTAAAGCGTTCCCGATCTCGCTAGGCATTGCATTATCTTCTATTATTCTAGGTCTGCTCATCTCAATCCCGGTCGGTATCTTCGCGGCGATGCGCCGCAATACGTGGGCGGATTCCGGTGCCATGTTCTTCTCCATGCTTGGTACCAGCATACCTGCTTATATTCTGGCAGTGTTTCTCATCATGGTTTTCTCGCTGTATCTGCACTGGCTACCTTCTATGGGGTGGAGAGACTTGAAGAATTACGTAATTCCTGTCCTTGCCCTGGCACTGCCGATGACAGGTTCAATGTCACGGTACATGCGAACAAGCTTGGTGGAGAACTTGAACAAAGATTACGCAACAACCGTAATTGCCAAAGGAGGGAGCAAACGCGACGTTATTTATCGGCATGTCTTGCGCAACTCTCTCATCCCTCTTATCACCATCATTGGACCGCATTTGGCCGGGATGTTGATGGGGACAGTCATGATTGAGTTCATGTTCGGTATACCCGGCATGGGGCAGCTTTTCAACAATGCCGCAGGCTCCCGCGATTATCCCCTTATCATGGTCTCTACGTTTCTGTATACGCTTGTCATTATGGTTATGAACTTGCTGGTGGACATTATTTACGGACTGCTCGATCCCCGCATTCGTCGCTCCGGGATGAGCGATTAAGTCGTGGAAGCATCGAAGAAAGAAGGTGACATACAGAAATGAGTACTCCGGTCTCGCTTGATCTACACGGTACAGATCTCCCGGATATGAAGCTGCGAAAGAACTCGCTTTGGCGAATGCGCTTTCAAATTTTTTGCCGGAACAAGATCGCCGTTGTCGGGGCATGCTTCGTCTTGCTGCTTGTTATCTGCGCGTTATTTGCACCATGGATTACACCGTACAGTTATGAGAAGGGCAGTGTACTGGAGGCATTTGAAAAACCGAGCCTCGCACACTTGCTGGGGACGGACGCCATTGGCCGCGATGTCTTCAGCCGCCTGATCTACAGCTTGCGCAATGCCTGTATCGTAGGTTTTGGCGCTCAGCTTATCGAGCTTACGCTGGGTCTATTCATCGGGGCTATTGCCGGCTATGTGGGAGGACGCACCGACTCGATTCTGATGCGAGTGGTTGACATCGTTTACGGATTTCCGAGCTTTCTTCTAAGCATCATTCTCATTATATTGCTTGGCCACAACATCTGGGCGGTTCTTATTGCCGTGGCAGCTACGAGCTGGGTTGGAATGGCTCGGGTCGTGAGAGGCCAGGTGCTGACCGTGCGGCAATCCGAATACATCGATGCAGCGCGCGCCATGGGCGCGAATTGGTGGCAAATCCTAACCCGGTATGTGCTGCCTAATTCGATGGGACCGGTGCTGGTCGCAGCCGCGTTTGGCATTCCAGCTAACATGATGGTGGAATCCGGTTTAAGTCTGGTTGGCCTTGGGCTGCAACCGCCGACACCAAGCTGGGGCTCTATCATTGCCGACGGGCAAAAAGGGATTTTCTCCTATCCCTACCTGCTGGTGTATCCTTCCCTATTGTTTGCGATCACACTACTGTCCTTTACCTATTTAGGGGATGGACTCCGCGATGCATTTGATTCAAGAGAAGCATAGTCCGCACTCATACATAAGCAGCGGACGCAACGGTTGGAGGTGACCTCTTAGTGGCGGACTTGTTAACAGTTCAGGATTTATGGATCGAATTCACATCGAAGCGCGGCACCGTCAAGGCGGTGAACGGCGTCGATTTTTCGCTGCGTAAAGGCAAGACAACAGGCATTGTGGGTGAAAGCGGGAGCGGCAAGAGCGTGACTGTGAAGTCGATCGCTGGCTTGCTCGCGCGCAACGCGAAGGTTACGGGCGGTTCGATCGACTTTGAGGGGTGCAATCTGCTATCTTTAAAAGAGAAACAAATTCAAGCCATTCGCGGCAATAAGATCAGCATGGTTTTCCAGGACCCCAATTCTTTCATGAACCCGACGATTTCTGTCGGAAAACAGGTCATGGAACCGCTGCTGTTTCATTCCGTCTGTTCCCGTAAAGAAGCGAAGGAGCGGGCAATCGACATGCTGGCTCAGGTTGGCATTCCAAGCCCGGCGGTACGCTTCAATGAATATCCGTTTGAATACAGCGGCGGGATGCTGCAACGTGCTCTCATCGCGATGGCGCTCATTAATGACCCGACGCTGCTTATCGCAGACGAACCGACAACCGCTCTGGACGTGACCGTTCAGGCGCAAATCTTGTTTCTGCTCAAGAAAATGAAAGAGACGCGAGACATGTCGATGATATTAGTCACGCACGATCTGATTGTGGCTGCCCAGATATGTGATGAAATTGTCGTCATGTACGGAGGAATGGTCGTCGAGCGAGCTGAGACACAGACTTTCCTGAAGCGGCGTGCCCACCCGTACTCGATTGGGCTGCTTGCATCGACCCCGCGGGTAGATGCAAGCATCGAACGGCTAAAGCCGATTGAAGGATCGCCGCCGGATCTTCGGGGGGCTTTGCCGCAAGGGTGCCTCTTTGCTCCGCGTTGTCCGTACCGTACGGAAAGATGCACAGCCGAGCGCCCGCCGCTCCAACAGATCGGACCGAATCATCAGGTCGCTTGCTGGCAGGCGGAAAGCGAGGTAGCTGTCTCATGAGTGCAATCCCACAGCCATTAATCGAGCTGTCCCAGATCCGTAAAGTATTTCGAACATCTCACGGAGCTTTGACTGCGGTCGATAGTATTGATCTGATCGTTGAACGGGGCAGCACCATTGGTTTAGTCGGAGAGAGCGGGAGCGGCAAGTCCACTGTAGCGCGTATGTTGCTTCGGCTGCTGACGCCGACATCTGGATCGATTCGGATACTCGGCGAGGACGTGACGGGTTGGAGCGATAAGAAGCTCAAGCCGGTTCGATCGATGCTGCAATGGGTTTCCCAGCATCCTGCAGCTGCCTTGTTCCCGAATCTGACCGTTGGCCAGAATATTATGGAACCGATGCGCATTCATGGGATCGGTATGGCTCAAGAGCGCCAACGGAAAGCACGCGGGCTGCTTGCGAAGGTGGGCATTCCGCAGGAGGGCTTTCATGCCTTTCCGCATGAGCTCTCAGGCGGGCAACAGCAGCGAGTGGTCATCGCGAGGGCTCTCTCGGTAGATCCCGGCTGCGTCGTTCTCGATGAGGCGGTATCCAGTCTAGACGTATCGGTACAAGCGCAAATCTTGAATCTGCTGCAGGACCTGCAGGAAGAAATGAATTTATCGTATTTATTTATTTCACACAATCTCGCCGTCATCCGCCTTGTATGCGATGAAGTAGCGGTCATGTTCTTGGGACGCGTTGTCGAAAGCGGGAAAACGAGGGAAGTATTCGATCATCCGCTTCATCCGTACACCAAGAAGCTGCTGGCTGCAGTTCCGTCCTTCACTCCGGATGGAGGCGTCACTCAGTTGGATGAATCAAGCCTGCTGCAGGGTGATCCGCCATCGCCACTAAATATACCTTCCGGCTGTGCATTTCGTAGCCGCTGCCCGTATGCGCGCGAGCGCTGCGCACAAGAGCGTCCCTTGCTTCGAAGAGTAGGCACGCAAGACGTTGCCTGTCACTTTGCCGAGGAGATTGCGGCAGAATAGGAGGGCCTATGGGAGAAGGAGGTTTAATAATGCGGGAAAGCCGGCATGCGATTGGTGTGGACATTGGCGGCACGAAGATCAACATTGGATTGATCGATTTCCGAGGACATATTCTTCGCGATATAACCGTGCCGACGATGGCCAAAGAGCGGCGAGTGATGGCCCAGACTATTGATGGTATTCGGGCACTCTTGTCCGAAAGTGAAGCGGAAGCCGACAATGCAATTCCTTGCGGAATTGGTGTTGGAAGCGCGGGGCAGATCGATTTCGAAACGGGGACCGTAATCTCCGCTACAGACCTGCTACCTGAGTACGCGGGTACACCAATTCGGGCGATATTGGAGCAATGTTTTGGAATGCCCGTTTACGTAGACAACGATGTGAACGTGCTTGCGTTATCTGAGCTATATCTGAGCAAGGAAGAGAGATTGCGTGATTTTATTTGTGTTGCGCTTGGAACCGGTGTCGGAGGCGGCGTTGTGACGGATGGCCATCTGGTACGAGGTGTTCAGGGAATCGGCGGTGAAATCGGTCATATTTCGGTTGACTTCCGAGGGCCTGTTTGCATGTGCGGCGGCATTGGCTGCCTCGAACTATACACTTCCGGCACCAGCATCGCTAGACGGATGGGGGAGAAGCGAGGCCGCTTAGAAGCCTGTGTGGAATGGAGCTGTCGTGAAGTCGTCGAGCAATGGCTGAGAGGCGATACCGCCGCGACGGAAGTCATGGAAGAGACCATCGAGGCGCTTTCAGCCGGACTTGCGGGGCTCATTCATACATTCAATCCGGCTAAGATCGTGATCGGCGGCGGTGTAGCCGACGCAGGCGAGCCGCTCTTTACACGACTCCGCTTGGAGACTTACAAAAGAACGATGCCTGCTTATTGTGACGCAACTCGTATCGAACCACCGCTTTTCGGAACCCGCAGCGGCATGATTGGTGCCGCGATTCAAGTGTTCCGTTATGGGGGAGCGAAGCAAGCGGAAAACGAATTGCGTTTAAAGGGAAGGTTGATTCCATGGCACTGACGTATGGCTTACAGATTTTCGGAATTCGCCCAGGACCCGAACGTTCGGTTGGATCCTTCACGTTTGGCTGCACAGGTGATTAGCGGTGTCGGTTTTCTAGGGGCAGGAACGATTTTCGCACGGGCTTGGCTGTCTCGGGATTGACGACTGCTGCGTCTCTATGGGTTGTTGCCGCAATCGGCCTCACAGTCGGAGCCGGATTTTTTTACTGTGCAATCACGCTAACCGTTCTGACGGTGATCAGTTTGTTCCTACTGAATAAATGGGAGAAACGTTTCTCTGCTGCCAAGTTGATGCGAGAATTAAAACTGGAGATTAGACCAGGTTCCGCAGGCTTGCAGGATGTCATCTCGGAGCTCGATCGCTATGGCTTTCAGATCAGCCAATTAATCGTGGATAAGCAGGTTGCTTCTGTAAATGGCAGTCTTCTGTCCGTGAGCATATGCGTCAAATTGAAAAAAACAAAACGTTTTGTGGAGGTATTCTCTAAGCTGGCAGAAATTGAAGGCATATTCCGATTGGAGACACTCACTTAATGAGCTCGAATGGTTAACGTTAACTACATTTCTGTGGGAGGTTAGTCGAGGAATGAGCAAATCAATGAAATGGAGTCGTGTCATCGTGTCGGCTTGCATGGTGTTATCGCTGCTGGTACCGGGGATTGCAGCGGCGGATGGTGCAGCTGGTTCAGAGGGAGCAAGCGTAGATAAGAAGCAGGAGCGTGGACTTTATAATGTAGCGGCAGGCAAGCCGTACACCATTTCGCAGGGCGTTCAAGACAAGGACTTGCTGACTTACGAGCTTCGTACCGAAGCCGACAGCGGTTCCCCGTATGAACTTACGGACGGGCGCACAGCTGATCAACCTCCGGCAGGCCAGTCTTACTTCCAGAATACGAGTTGGATCGGCTTCAGTCGTCAAGTCAGTCGTAGCGTAACAATTGACCTTGGCCAGTCCACCTATATTCAGAACATATCCGGCGGCTATCTGCAGGAACGGGCGGCGGCCGTTGAATTGCCGCGCAACATTCACTATGCCGTATCGGAGGATGGTCTCAACTGGTTTGATGCCGGTGATCAGCATCCCAAGTATTCCAATTCCCAATCGGCTTCACGTAAAGTGCTCGTCTCAGGCGATATTAAGGTGACTGCCCGTTACGTGAAAGTCGAGTTCGAAGTCGGCATGTTCACCTTTGTAGATGAGCTTGAGGTATCGGGACGCCCCGCGCAGCGAGAAGACCGCTCGGCTGATAAGCTGCACAAGGAGAAGCCAGTAAAGGATGCTGCGCCTCCGACGCTTAAGGAAGCAGGTGGCGTTCGGAATATGTATATCGCCTATTATTATCCTGTCGGAAGCGCTAATGAAACGCTCGGTCGCTGGCATCAGGATGATTTTGGATCGATCATCGCGCATACGGACCGTAATGGAAATCGAACGGGATGGATGTATGATACGGTAATGTTCTCCAATGGGGGGAACGTATTCACCGACTACAACACGAAGGACAAATGGCAAACCTACCTGGATCAGCTATTCACGGATGGACAGCAGATCGGCGCATTGGATGCGGCGACGGCCGAAGCAAAGGTCGGCTTGAAAGATAAGAAACATAGGACGAAGGTCGTTATTTCCATTCCCTACCCGAACCCGAATCCGGATCAAGTCTGGGGCCAACTCGATGGGAAAACCGTCGATTTCAATATAACGAACGGCGAGGACGCTTCGCTTCAAGCACGGAAAAAGGCAGTAGGCTGGTACGTCGAAACTGCTGAAAAGCTGTTTAAAAACAAGCATTATGACAACCTTGAATTGGCAGGCTTTTACTGGCAGCATGAAGAGGTCGGATTTGCTACGATGAATGAGGAGAATCTGGTCAAACAGGTGTCGCGCATCGTGCATCAGGCTCAGGAGAAATTTTACTGGATTCCATTCTTTCAATCGAATGGTTCCACGATTTGGCGTGAACTTGGTTTTGACGCGGTCATGATGCAACCTAACTATTTCTTCAGCTCATCTTTCGGTCCGAATGTCGCGACAGGCGGAACCGTGGATATGAGCCGATTGAACGAATCCGTTCAAACGGCAAAACGATTCGGTATGGGTCTTGAGGTTGAAGGCGATTACCAGATCACATGGAACGGTTGGGGAACGGATTATGACGGGCAACTGTATAATGGCGATTACGCAGTCCGCAAATATTTTGCTTACCTGAACGCCATTCAAAGCGCCGGCTTGAACAACTCCATTCTTGGTTATTATATGGGCGCTCGATCCGTCTATCCGGATATTATGAATAGCGATAAGGAAAATGTCAGAAGCGTCTATGATGAAACCGCGAGCTTTATTGACGGCAGCTATCAAGTGAAGGCACTGGATAGCAGCACGATTCCATTGCCTGCAGGCGATTCCTGGAGCGATCCGATTGTCGTCAATGCCGTGGAAGGCGACGTCTACACATCTTACGTAGCCGTATCCTCATCCAAGTGGATTCAATTCCCGATTAAAGCTGGGGAGGATTGGATCGTGACGCTGACACCGCTGAACGGCGCGAAGTTCTCGATGGAAACCAGGCATTGGGGACCGACCCAAACAAGGCATAGCGGATTCTCATACGGTAAATCGTCGGAAGTGCAATCGATGCTGGTCAAAAATCCAGGTACCGAGGATACCTCCATCATGCTGCGTGTTTTCCCGGAAGACGGCACGAGCGGCAAATATAAAATTTCGCTTGCCCATCCGATCGAAGATGGCACGACCATGATGAACGCGATTGACCTGTTGAACAATAGCCAAGTTTCGGGAACGGTTGAAACTCCAGGGCAGGCGATATGGTACAAAATATTGGGTGAAGCGGCATATAAGCTGTCCTTGGTACCGGATGGCCAATCGGATATGGATATGCAGCTCTTTTATGATGCGAACAGCGGCAGCGTGCAAGCTTCCTCGATCAAAGGTACCGGACAGATGGAATCGTTCACCTATAATAATCCGTATGCACCGCAATTTCTATATTATCTCAAAATTACGGCCAAAACTGCCGGAAGCTATACCGTATACAACGGCATCGAGCCTCCGGAACAGCAGCCGGATAGAGGAACGTCCTACGATGATGCGATTGCGTTTGTAGCTGCAGATGGTGTTGTGTATGACGCTTCGGCTTTACAAGAAGGCGTAACGCCGGCACAGGCAAGATGGCTTAAATTCCTGGTGAAGCCAGGCGAGACCTGGGGAATTACGCTGACACCCGCATCCGGAGCGGAGGTCGCCATGGAAACCCGTTGGGTAGAAGGGGCAGCTCTAGGCTATACGTATAGCTATATGTCTCACGAAACGAGTCCGCAAACGCTGCCGGTAACGAATGAAGGAACTTCGGAACAATTCGCCTATATCCGGGTGCTTGCCCAACAAACCGGCGGAAATTTTACGATCTCGCTCACCAAGCAAGCAGCATCGGCAGGCTGAAACCTTTCGAGGATTGGAAGAGTGCATCTCTATCACAACTAGCGCGATTTGCCAATGGCGGATGTACACGCGTTAGCAGCATCCTAATGGAGAATCGTAAGCAGGTCCCATCAACAAGACAAGAAGACGATCGTATTTCGGCAGCTTACCGAACGCGGGCGTCTTCTTGTTACACCGGGAATGAAATGGAAAGAATCCTCACGATGGGGAGATCAAACCCAAGGTCCTAAACGGATTAGCGCCTAATCGGCAGGCTGGTCTTGAACGTATCTAGCCACTTGTGTTCCAGGTGGCAGTATATTCGCAAGATTATATGGTCCGGATACACGTCGACCCAGCGGGATTGGGGGAAATCTTCATATAAACATCCACCGCCGACGAATACCGCATCTTTACGTCTAACGATCTGGTCCTCGCGGTCCATCCGGCAATGGGTATGTCCGCTGAATAGAATGACGTTAGGGTAGCGCTCGAAGATCTCCAGAATCGGGGTAGACTCGCGACATGTATTCTCTGATGCGGCAACGGTTCCATTGACAGGGTGATGAAGAAACACGAGCGAAGTACATCCATTCGCTGTAGACAGCCGTTCCTCCAACCAGTCTAGCTGTCGTTTCGATAGCCAAGCTGCCTCATTGCTATCCGGTGCATAATGCTCCGTCGAAAGAAACAACATCGAAATTCCGCCGATCCTCTTCTCGAAATAGATCCATGGCATGCTGGTCCAATCCAGGAAACGATGGTGTGCCTTCTCGGATGTGAAATTTTCTTCCTCATAACAGCCGTAATATTCATGGTTGCCCATCGTGTAATAGACTGGCATCGAACATTGCGCAAAGGCGGTCATCGCAAGTCGGTAGTCTCGCTCCTTGCCGTTCGTTAAATCACCGTTGACGACGATGAAGCTGGGCTGCATCGCATTAAGGTGCGAGATTTCTTCACGGAGAAACGGAACCCAATCTACCGGACGTTCCGGCTCTTTGTACGCCATGAAATGAAGATCGGATAAAACGGCGAATGAAAATAATGGGCTGCTCAATGGCCATCGCTCCTTTGCTGGTTAAGGGATTGTGGGTTCAAGACGGATAATGCGTGCGCCTCGTAGGTAGCCTTCGCGGCCGAACGTATTGTAACCGCTCGCCCTGCCGTAACTTAATCGGATGCCATGCAGCTGCAAGCACTTCGCTGCGAAGTCCTCCGGTTCTCGATTTTTCCAATGTACGTCCGTGAATTGTACGATCGTAAGTGTACCATCGGGACGAAGCTTAGTGAGTCTCGCAAAATGTATCTCCTCCACACCTAATTCCCTTTATATCATACCAAATAAGCAACATATTGCAACAAAAATACAATAAAATGACAAACTAATTCCCTTGCACCAGTAGAGTATGCCAATCGTGTTTGAGACAAAATTTACTTATCGTCTTCAGATTTACAGGGAAATGTGGTTATAATAGTAATGAATGACCGGTATGTTGCAATCCATGCAATTGTTGCATTTTGCGTTAGGATAGACTGGTTACAGTTGCGAAGAATCGGGTGAGGTCGCTGTGCAAAATGATAGGCAGGACGAAATAATAAAACGGATCAAGGCTAAGAAATCCGTTCGTATCGGCGAATTAACAAAATCGCTTAATGTGACAAGAGAGACGATTCGCCGAGATCTGTACGAACTGGAGAAACTAGGCATCGTAAAAAAGGTACATGGCGGAGCGGTTCTGAATAGAACATGTGAAGAACCTCCTTATGCACAACGCAGCGTATCAAGAATTGAGGCTAAACGCGCAATAGCGGTATGTGCAGCTGATCTAGTGGAAGACGGAGATACGTTATTTATCGATCTGGGAACAACTGCTCTGCTCTTTGCCGGTGCCATCAAACATAAGCAAAATATTACGGTTATCACGAATTCGCTTCCAGCTGCGATCGAACTGGCGACAAGCGCCTCGGTTAAGATAATCTTGTGTGGAGGAGAACTCAGGCAAGGGGACTTGTCGCTTTCTGGACCGATTGCTGTGAAAACCTTGGACACGTTTCACGTCGATAAAACGTTTATCGGCGCTGGTGGAATAACGCTTGCACATGGCATTACCGATTATCACGTCGGGGAAGCTGACATCCGCCGTCAGATGATTGATCGTTCCAAGGAAACAATTGTGTTAGCCGATTATTCAAAGTTTAATGTGACGGTTTTTACCCAGGTATGCGAACTGGCAAATGTGCGAACGATTGTAACCGACGATTCCATGCCGGCGGAAGAAGTGAGGTTTTATTCAGAGCATGGTGTAAACATAATGATCGCGAAATAGGAAGAGTATGGTTGCTGAATAAACGACCGGCTTTGTAGTCGAACAAGCTGGCAGATGGGAGAGCGGTTGAACGGGGCAGACCTGTTTGACCGCCTCTTTTTTGAAGGATAGTAGGCTGCTTGCGTCAAATTAGGAGGAAATATCCGTTTTAATAAATTTTAATGGAAGATAATTTCGAATAGTGATATGCTGGAATTAAATTCGAATCTTATGGAGGGATTGGAGTTGGAAACGATTAAGGTTGCCATTATTGGCTGCGGTACGATCGCCAACAGCGCTCATATTAAGGCGTACATGGCGAACCCGAATGCAGAAATCAAGTACTTTTGCGATATTCGTAAAGAAAGAGCGGAGAAGGCGGTAAGCGATTATCAGTGCGGTGAAGCCATCGAGGATTACCATATTGCACTCGAGGACCCCGAAATCGAAGCCGTGTCCATTTGTACACCGAACAATGTCCACGCTTCGATTGCCATTGACTGCCTGAGCGCCGGTAAAAACGTACTGTGCGAGAAGCCCGCAGCGCGGACCTATGCCGAAGCGCTCGAGATGCAGAAGGCGCAGCGCCAAAGCCGCAAGGTGTTGAATATCGGCGTCGTCAACCGGTTTAATACTGGTGTCAATATCATTCGAAAGATGATCGAAAGCGGTGAGCTTGGCGAGTTGTATCATGTGTACGTCAGTTTCCGTTCGCACCGGTCCATCCCGGGCCTCGGGGGCGCGTTCACGACGAAGTCGATTGCTGGCGGCGGCGCTTTAATTGATTGGGGTGTTCATTTTCTGGATATCGTCATGTATTGCTCCGGTGATCCGCAACCGCTTACTGTTACCGGTCAAGCCTACTGCAAGCTTGGGAAGAATATGGCGAATTATGCCTATATGAACATGTGGGCGGGCCCGCCGAATTACGAGGGCACTTATGATGTAGACGATTTCGTCACCGCGATGATTCGAACCGAGGGACCGAGTATTACGTTGAACGGGGCGTGGGCGCAAAATATCGGTATTGATGAAATGTACATCGATTTTCTCGGCGATAAGGCTGGCATCCGGCTTCAGTATGGTGCCGACTTCAAGCTGTACAGCGCTCAGAACGGCGCATTGCTGGAGACGATTCCGAAATTTCGCATGGAGGATATGTTCCAAAATGAAATTGACGGTTTTCTAACCTGCATTCGTACAGGTGAGAAGCTGCCCTCCCATATTGATACCGTAATATTAAGCTCGAAAATCATCCAAGCGATTTATGATTCATCAGACAAGAGAGCCGAAGTATCCTTCTAAATGCATACGAGGAGAATGTGTACCATGAAAACGATAGGCCTAATCGATTTGTATTTAGATGAATGGCATGCTGAGATGTACCCAGGATGGATCGAACAAGCGACGAATGGAAAGATGAAAGTCGCTTACGGTTACGGGAAAATTGATAAGCCCGGCGGCGTTTCGAATGCTCAATTTTGTGTGGAGAAGAATATCCAACTGCTTGATTCGATTGAAGAAATCGTGGAGAAGAGCGATTATTTAATCGTTCTCGCCCCGGATCATCCGGAATATCATGAGGAGCTTTCACAGCTACCACTGCGTTCTGGAAAACCAACGTATGTGGATAAGACGTTCGCCCCTGACCGGCAAACGGCGTTTCGCATGTTTGAGCTTGCGCGGAAGCATGGAACGCCGCTGTGCTCTAGCTCCGCACTACGTTTTGCATCGGAATATGATGAAGCTGACCGAAGCGGCATTGCCTCGATAGCCGGCACCGGCCCAGGGCGATTCGATAACTATTCGATCCATCAGATCGAGCCGATCGTTTCGCTTATGGAAAGCCCTCCGACCCGTGTTATGTATATCGGGACACCGAATTTCCCGGCGCTTCTCATTGAATTTGCAGGAGGCAAACAAGCGACAATTCATCATTTTGGCGGTGACTGCCCTTTTGGAATGACCATTGGCTATACAGCTGGCAAAACAAAACAAATTCAGGTTAAATCAGATTTTTTCATTTCTTTCATCGAACGGCTTGTTGCCTTTTTCGGAACCGGCCAGCCAATCGCGCCTGAAGCGGAAACGATCGCGATTATCAGCATTATCGAATTTGGACTGAAAGCCGCAGATACACCATTCATGTGGGTGAAGCTTCCTTCTTAAGGTAAACACGAAATGATGGAAAGCAAGCCTTATCTTTAACTATAAAAGAGGAGTGCGTTGCACAAAATCTGGACTCAGTTTTTTAACACAAAAGATGCTAAATGTTATAGGTTTACTCAGGCTGTCGAGAATGTCTCCACAGCCCTTTTGAATCTTAATAATTTAATGCGTTGACTCGAAGGAGAATGGCTCTCGCAGAATTATCAATAAGATACTGATACTGATATCTGATACTGATATTGAAATGAGTCTGTTGTAAGGAAGTTAGTTTTATTCTTGGTTATGGAGGATTTATTGATGTTCGTGAAGATATGGTAGATCATCTTTCCATTATTATTAGATAACTCCAGGTTCTTCATTACAACCTCGATTGTTGCTTCATCGTTAACGTTTATTCCTTTTTTGTCACAGAAAATCCCCTCCCGATCAACAATGCAGAGTCCAAAAAAATCTTGAACTCCTTTCCACTGTCTACCATGAGGGGATGTAACATCACTGTTTCAACGCGCCATTGGAGGATTCTTAGTCATCTGATAAGAGCGTTATCGGTGATGCCCAAAAATTTGTAGGCGTCTTCAACGGCCTTAGTTTGGTTGGCACTCCAAAATGCTTTAAGTTTCTGTTCCAAACCAGCTTCCTTTGCCAGCCGGTTCATTTGGGATTGCATCATCATGGAGCCGCAGATAACTGCCACAAGTGAGCAGTTGGTAGTCAACCAACCCATTAATTTTACTGATTCCTGGCTTGCTTCTATGGCGAGTCGGGCTTGCTTCCCTTCCAGTTCAATGGGGCGGTGATCAGCAAGCACTTTTGCAGCCCCTTTAGGAAGCTGTAATACTAGTTTTGGTAATTCTTGGCCCGCTTCAAGAGCATCATGCTCCTCTAAATTTTCTTTGACAATCCAAGAGACGACATTGTTCTGTCGATCGACATGTGTAGCAAATTTTTCTAACAAGTGGCAACCTCCTATTATTTCAAAGCGTTATTGTTTTCGCCTCTAATTATAACCCCCCCCCCTTATCAAATCCTTACGGAATTGGAATGGTTTCTTACGCAGGAGAGTGGACGGAATAAGAAATGTGTAAGTCTGTTCTTCTAATATAAGGAAAATTCCCTAAGGGAGGTCAATCAGTACTAATGAAACATGCTATCAATTCATTAAATGGACAATGTGAGTTGGAAAAGAGGCTCATCCGAACCTATCCACTGAAGCTTGAATCGATTCGCTGTGAACCGGATGAAACACTAAGGAAGTTTAGCCTCTACTTGTATGTCATAACTGGCTACATCCGCATGACAGGTAAGAAGCCGACTATTAACAACGTGTTGAGACAGTTCCGCGAACATTTCTAGACAATGTAGGGGAGAGGGGGAGTGGGGGAGAGGGATATTTTGCTTACTCGGTATTTTTATACGCAGCGTTCTTTATGTTGGAACGTTGGGCCCGTTCTCGCATGGCTTATCGGGAGTGGAACACATTGATAATTTTTGCGGTACAGGCTATTGTTTTATATATCATAAAACTAGCAAGTTTATGGGCACCGGTAGTTAATGTGTTCATTCGGCTTCGGAGCAATGGAAACAATGGAATGAACGCATTAGCTGATACATTGGTTTCTCTTGAAGGTGCCCATATTTCATAAATTGGGAAAAGGGACGATGAGTTCACTCAATCAATATTTTCGTATTCATGATTCACTGCCTTCCATTTTTCGGAGACTGATTTTACATTTTTGGACAATCCAGCAGCGAGTAGCATTTCAATGTATTCATGGTAATACTGCTCGTTGTCTGGCTCGGAATCAATTAACTGGTTAAATACGTCCATGCCTCTTGCGTAATCCTCCTGCTTCCAATAGAGCTTTGCCATTTCCCGAAGGCACTGATGGAACGTTCGCTTTAGCCGTTCACGTTCGGCTTCGACAAAGGGTTCATAAGGATATTCTGACAGAAGGTCGCCTCGGTATAGCTGCACGGCACTTCGCAAGGTGGTGAGGCGTTCCTCGGTATCTTCCAGCTTATGGCCTGCCAAGCGGATAAATTCGGCGGTATCCAATTCAATTTCCTGAGTATTGAGATAGTAGGAATCACCGTTGTGCAGTACATATAATTTATTACCGCTAGAGTCGGTCTCTAAGCTCTTTCTCAACATCGAGATGGAAACATAAAGTCTATTCTTTCGGGAAGAGTAATCTCCATCCACGAAAAGTTCTTCCAACAAAACGTCTTTCGGTACTTTTCTTCCTAGATTGAGAAGGAGATACTGGAAGAGACGGAGGCTCGATTTTCGTGCTATAGTAATTTCCTTTCTATCATGGATGATTTCAAAAGGTCCGAGCAGGTTGACTTTCAATTTTCTTTGTACGCGTGGTGAATCTTCCGGTACTGCAACAAGTTGACTCACCTGATCGATGGAATTAGCAATTTCTTTCAAGATAGAAGTGACTAATGCGCGAAAATAAACGTTTTCCTCGAAGTCTTGTAAAGCATGGTACAGATGCTCTTTAGCAAGGGGGACATCATTTTGTTCCAAATAAGTAGAGCCAATTACATACCTTGCCCATGCCAAGTCAATTTTAATATTGGATTTTTCGGCCTCCGCTAAACCTCTCTTCATCCATTCCATAGCGCTAACATAGTCCCCTTGAACTTTGTAGAACTTCCCTATTGTGACCATAGGGTACATTCTTGCGCCTTCATCACCATAGGAATCCGAAACATTAATTACTTCCTCGAGTAACGGTGCAGCTCGTGAAGTATCCTTGAGCTCTAGCAGAATCTCCAACAGAATCCAGAACGTATGAATCAGGTTTTCCTTGGTATTGTGCGTCTCGGAATAGGATAAGGCTCTGCTCGCATATTGAATACCTTCATCAAACTGCCCCAGAAACCTACAACATTGGGAAACAAGAGAAAGGTTCAAAGTGGTCAAGGAATCATCGGATAGACTCTCGCTTGCCTCAAGGGATTGTAGAATCCGTTCCTTCGCTCCGGCAATATCACCACTGTAAAAGAGAGCCAGTCCTAAGCGATGCATGAGATAAGCAAGGCTTTGTGACGAAGAACTTATTCCTTTTATCGTCTTGATATTGTCCTCGAGCGGCTTAATGAGCAGTCTGAGCGTCGAAGCTTGAATGCATCTGAATAGGAATAGATTAAACGATACAACTGGGAAATTGGGAATAAGTGTTTCAATTGTCCCGTCAAGCAGGTAAAGAAAATGTTCAGGTTGGTACCAACTGAAGACTTTCTTTAACAATCTTGCCGCTTCCGCGAACTGGTTCGCTGCAATGTAGTGAGCGAATGCGTAAAGATATTGGTACTTGCTCTCGAAAATCTGAGCAACTTTCTCGTGCAGCCGGAATATGGCTTGTCCTTCCTGTTGCTTGCAGTTTTCATAGAGAAAATTGCGAAAGATAGGGGCGAACTGATAATACCCATTTCGGTTCCGATGGATGAACAAATAGTTTTTCTCTAGACATGCTAAGTATTCGTTGGAACTGTATCCCGGAAAATATTCAGACAGAATATCAGGTTGCAACTCGTGAAGTATGCTTGATTTGAGTAGAAATTGTTGCATCTCTTGTGATTGTGATCCGATGACTTCCGTGCCTAGATACTCGAAAATATCCTGTTCAACAGCCAGCCGATTCCGAAAGTTTTTTCTTACTTGAGCGTCTTTTCCCTTGACTGCTTCCACAAGAAGTGAGAGTGCGACTGCCCACCCGCTTGTCTTTTGATGAATCCACTCCACTTCATCGTTATCTATTGGCAGGCCATGGATCGTTCGGATAAATGTATCGGTTTCATGAATCGAGAAGGCCAACTGAGCCATATTGATTTCGCACAGTTGCCTTTCAATCTTCCACTTAATCAGGGGAAGCGAAGGACGGACCCTGCTACAGATGATTGTTGTTACCGAGGGGGAGGCGTTCTTAATAATTTGTAATACGATTTCAGTTATTTCATCGCTATTGTTGGTCATATGATAATCGTCGAACACGACAGCAAGAGGGGTTTTCCAATTGGATAAGACGGAAAGGAACGATGAAAACTGCTCTTTATAATTTGACGAGTTTACGGCTATATCGGCGGGTACATCATTGTAGTGTTGGGAGAACGAAGCCAGCAGGTAAGTAAGGAAAATATGGGGGTTATTGTCCCCTTGTCCCAACTGATACCACAATGCAGGAATTCTACGGGATTGAAGGTAACTGGAAGCTAGGGTAGTTTTACCGTATCCACCACTGCCAGTGATGCAGATGAGTCTCCGGGAGAAATTGATATCCAGAAGATTATAGAGTTCTACTCTTTCAACATATAGTCCAAAATTTGGGATGGTGATTTTTGAATGTATAACGTTCATAAGTAGTTCACGCCCCGTTGGTAATTTTCGTACTCGGTAATTATACTTAAGGGATTCGTCGTTGTAAATCGATTAAGTAGAGAAACGTGGTTAGCGAGAAGATGATCGTTCTCATATGCTTTAAGACATTAAGGAGAGTGAAGGGCACGTGGAGATATCGTAAGAATACGGTAAGTGTCCTATGATATGTTGAACTCATTCTGCTCAGAGTGAGGAGTACTAGGGATGAAACTTGCGTTATTGGGAAAATCGATTAGTAGGATTTCGAAGCTTTCCGTTACTGGAAAAATTATTGGTGGTTTCAGTACCGTGTTCGCCTTAGCCTTTATTGCGAATTCACTAGTGTACTGGAAGGTCTCTGACCATGTAGGCATTCAAACAAAAGAGTTTATTATCTTACTATGCTTAGTAACACTTGTCGTGACAATGGGTATCGCCTTGTTATTATCTCGTTCGTTATCTTACCCAATTAAGGCATTAACATTTGCGGCGGAGCAATTGGCAAAGGGAGATTTTACAGTTGGCGCCCTAACAGAAAATCGGGAAGATGAGCTCGGAGATTTGGCGAGATCATTCAACCACTTCGTTTCCCGTATGAGGCATCTCGTAACACAGACAAACCACACCGTAAATCTTGTTGCAACATCATCGGAAGAATTGAAGCTGAAGTTAAGAAGTTCTGGAGAATCGACGGAGCGAGCCGCGATGCAGATGCAGGAGCTGGCGATAGGTTCCGAGAGGCAGGTAGGCGATTTGGACACAAGTCGGACAACCATCACCGAAATGTCAGGCGGTATCCAGCAAATTGCCGCGAGCATACAGGAAGTTTCATATTCTGCGACAGAGGCGTCCGAGCTTTCCAGTGAAGGAACTAGGGCAATTGAATCAGCAGTTACACAAATGGAAGCAATCCATAGTACGGTTGAAGAGCTTTCTTCTGTAATTGAGGGACTAGGTCACCGGTCTTCAGAAATCGGAAATATAGTAAATGTAATCACAGATATTTCCACACGAACCAATCTCCTTTCCTTGAACGCAGCAATTGAAGCGGCTCGGGCCGGTGAGCAAGGAAGAGGGTTCGCAATCGTAGCTTCAGAGGTAAGGAAGCTGGCCGAACAGTCCGCTAATTCTGCAAAACAAATTGGGCTAATTATTAGCGGCATTCAGCATGAAACCGAGAGGGCTGCTTCAACAATGGAGCATAGTACCCGGGAGGTTAGAGAGGGAATGACTGTTATCCATGAAGCTGGACATTCATTCACGCGCATACACCAAGCTGTGACACTAGTTGCTGATTCGACACAGGAAGTGGCTGCGGCTGTCGAAGAGTTGTCGGCAGGATCTGAGCAGATCGTGAGTGCCATCAGTAGTATTGCCGATTTATCAGAAGCTTCGCTAACCCTTACGCAAGATGTAGTAGCGGCGTCAGATGAGCAATTGGCTGCTACGGATGAGATAAACAGGACTTCATATAATTTATTGGAGATAGCCACCAAAATGAAGGTGGAGTTCAATCAATATAAAGTATAAACAAAACTGAAGTTTCTGACTTTAAAATAGGCTTAAAACCGTAATCAGTGCTTGACGGAAGAAACGAAGGTTAGAAATGGAAAAACATCTGCTACTCCTTTATTGTTGTAAGTCTCACCAAACAACAAAGAGGAATAAGCAGATGCAGACTCAGTAAATCAACGAAATGCTTAATCTACCAGAGCTACAATCGTCATCCGTGCCCAATCTGCCTTTCCCCGAGAGACGGTATTCGCAAAGGGGCGAATGGGATGCGGGTTATTCGCCATCTTCCTGTGTTCAAGGAGAAATCCTATCTGTTTGTACCTGAGATTTGGTTGTACTGTACGTCTTGCCAAGCCGGTTTCGCATAGGCTTACGCGTTTGTTGGTCCAAAACAGCGTTACAGCACGTCGTTTTGTTCCCTTGCCGTCGAGTAAGCACTCGGCTCAACAGCGACGCATAGCGCTCGCATGCAACAAGCACCGACGAGTACGGTACAACGCTTACAACTCGAAGCCATTCCTGCGTTGAGCAGGCACATCCAAACCAAAAATTGGGCAGCAGCCAAATCCATGATCAAGTTGGCGCTTGACGTGGATGATTTCGCTATTAAGAAGGGACACACGTACAATACGGGTATTCACAATCACCGCGGAGAGACGATGCTGGATCTGTTGAAAGCAACTCAGTCTGTTGTTGAGTTGCTCGCCGCTCCTGCGTAGTGTTTGGGAATGGAAAGAAGCCTTCATGGCTTGGTATGACCCTCAAAACGATGCGAAATTGGAATGAGGAAATCGTCAATTATCATCGGTGCCTATGAACGCATGCAACGGTCGAGGGTCGACACAATGGGATCAAAGCATTCCAGCGCCGCCATTATTTCACACGGAATCGCAATTGCTACAAGGATGGCATCTTATTGTATGCAATCGACATCGTATGCTCAACTGATCGTCAAGCACTGATTATTAGGTTGAGTCATTAATCTAACACCTAATTTTATTAAATAATAGACATGGAGGTATAAATTATGAGTTGGATAAAGAATATGAGACTAAGTGTCAAGCTGATCGTATTAATTTCGGTGTCAGTCGTATCGCTGCTAATTATAGGCGGCATGAGCCTAAGCAAAATGGAACAAATGAATAACAAATCGATTTCCATGTTTGATGATAGATTAATACCGATAAGGCTAGTTAATAAGGTTCGTGCGAGTACCACACTCACCACCACTTCTTTACTAGAACTGATGATTACGACAGACCAAGCAAAACACACGAAGTTAGATAAGGATATACAAGCTGCAATGGAGACAGCGGATAAAGCAATCAAGGATTACGAAAAAACCAAAATGGATCCCTTCGAAGTAGAGAATATGAAAAAGCTAAAAAATGTATTAGAACAGATTAGAACAAATACTCAGAAATCCGAAGCCTTAGCCGTACAAAATAAAAATGAGGAAGCCTATGAGGTGTATTTAAAATCGGTAGCTCCCTTATCCGAGCAAAGAAACAATATCATTACAAGCCTGGTGGATTACAATCAGCAAACGGCGAATCAACTGAACCAGGACATTGGTAAATCTTACTCGAATTCTCGCACCATCATACTTATCCTTCTTATTGCAACGATATTATTAAGTATTGGTATTGGAATTTTTATCGTTCAATCCATCGTTCGTCCGTTGAATCGCGTGATGCGGATGGTAAGCAGAATGGCGAATGGCGATTTGAGGGAGACCACAGATATCCGAACGAAGGATGAAATTGGCCAACTGGCGGGAACCATCAATACGATGGTGCTAAATCTAAGAGAAACAGTAACCAAAGTATTGATTTCAGCCGAAAATGTGGCTGCAGCATCTCAGCAAATATCGGCAAGCACAGAAGAAACGGCAGCAAGCAGTAACAGTCAGGCTGAGTCGACGCAAACGATAAATGAATTGTTCAAGGAAATGTCCGCCGCCGTTCATTCCGTAGCCATGAGTGCGGAGCGAGCCTCCGAATTATCCAAGGAAATGATGGGGGTCGCAGAAAGCGGAGGCGAAGTCGTGCGTACCTCGACAGAGGGGATGAGTCTAGTTAATGAGCAGATGAGCAGGATGGAAAATGATTCCAGTAAAATTGAGGAAATTATTGAGGTCATCGATAATATCGCAGAGCAAACGAATCTACTTGCATTGAATGCGGCAATAGAAGCGGCGCGGGCCGGAGAACAAGGACGCGGCTTTGCCGTGGTTGCCGATGAAGTACGCAAGCTGGCCGAGCGTAGCGTGGAGGCTACTAAGCAAATTACAGCGATTATTAAAGGCATGCAAGAGAACACCAAGGAAAGCGTTAATACGGTGGGAAATGCTGCCTACTTGACTCAAAGAACCGGGGAAGCATTCGATAGCATTGTTCGCATGGTTAACAAATCCTCCGTTAAAGTGATGGAAATTGCTTCAGCGAGTGAAGAACAGTCTGCTCAGACTACTGAGGTGATGATTTCCGTCGAAAATATTGCTGCAACAGCTCGACAAGCTGCTGCCATTACCGAGGAAACTGCATCGACTGCTCAATCACTCGCACAATCAGCCGAAGAATTGAATACGACTGTAAGCCTATTTAAGGTTTAAGAAAACTGTTTCGGCAGCCTCAATCATTAGCGCGGAAACTTAAAACAAATAATGTAAGGAGAAAAGACGCTCTATGCCTTTAAGCTCAAGCGAACAACTAATGTGCTGAGTTTAAACTGGGAATTAACTAGGAATCATTCGATTAAGTAATTGTGATTGTGCTCAAGGCTTGTATTTATGGGAATAAATGGTATTTCATTATTAACGATGAAACAACAAACGTACTCCAAAGTATTCATAAATATTGTCTTTAAGGGGTGTCAGGATGTCGTTGCAAAATAAAGTATTACTCCCTGTTTTGCTGATATTAATCATCGTAGCTTCTGTTTTAGGTGGGATAGGATACAATAATCAACGTAACCTTTTGATTGGCCTTATGAAACAGGAGGTTCAATCCAATGTGTCTGAATTTAAGCAGGGAATTCATCGAAACGAACAAACACTAGAAGATATGCGGAAGTCGTTAAAGGTTAACTATATAAAATTGGCACGAAGCGTAGCATTTGAAGTTGCATTAAATCCTAGCCTAATGACATCAGACGGCTTAAAAAGGTTATCTGAATCTATCGGGGTAGATGAGATTCACATCGTTGGTGAGAATGGCAAAATTTCGATGAGTTCAGTAGCTGAAAACATAGGCTTTGATTTTAATTCCTCCGAGCAGACGAGACCCTTCTTAAGAATGGGAGATGAGGGCTTATCGCAGGATCCTTCCCAAAGAGGTTCGGATAAGAAGTTATTTATGTATACGGGTGTTAAACGAATGGATGCACCAGGTATTGTGCAAATCGGGCTCGAACCAAAAGATTACATTGATACTTTAGAAAAGCTTGATATTGAAAACATAGTGAAAAATAAAAAACTTGGGAAAACGGGTTACTACTTAATACTAAGCAATCAAACAGTAATCGCCTGCTCAAATCAAGAATTTGTAGGTAAGAAAATTGTTGATTCAGAACTTGCAGAGTTAATTAAAGTGGGAGAAAAAGAATGGGAAGCAACGGATCAAGGAAAAAAGGCATATTTCTATTCAGATTCGGTTGGTAGCTTCCAGATTATTGGTGTCGCGCATGTGCAAGACTTTTTAGCTCCACTAAATCAATTCAAGCTCCTAATAACTTCTATAGGTGTATGTGCATTGACTCTAGCTGTTTTTATTATATGGTACCTAATTCGAACACAGGTTATGATTCCGCTCCGTCAGCTAGCTATGATCATGCAGCAAGTCGGTAATGGTGAATTGAAGATTTTTCAATTGGATTCAAAAAGGAAAGATATCATCGGGGAAGTGTATCGCGATTTCGAAGATTTGTGCGATAACTTGCGAAATATCATTAGCGTAGTTGTAGGTTCATCACATAACGTGGCGTCGGCAAGCCAACAAATTTCTGCAACTACTAAGCAAATCGCAATTGGAAATACTAATCAAGCGGAGGCTTCCCAGAAGATGTCGGACCTCTTTGCTGAACTCTCTGCGGCAGTTGTCACCGTGGCACAAAGTGCTGAAGAGGCAGCTCAATTATCTGATTTGACTGTGGAAATCGCCCAAAAAGGAAGTCTAGCTGTACACAGGTCAATTGAAGGAATGAACAGGATTAATGACCAAATGGCGTTGCTCGAAAGCGATTCAAGCAAAGTTGGGGAAATTATAGATGTTATCGACGAAATAGCAGGACAAACGAATTTGCTAGCGTTAAATGCTGCCATTGAAGCTGCACGTGCAGGTGAGAGTGGCAGAGGATTTGCAGTTGTTGCACAGGAAGTTCGGAAGCTTGCAGAGCGTAGTGGAGAGGCTACGAAACAAATCGCAACCATTGTTCATGCAATGCAAAAGAGTACAAAAATTAGCGTTGAAGCGGTTTTCGAAGGGGTAGATAGATCGAAACTCACTTATGAGGCATTGGAAAATATTGTATCTAAAGTGAAAGAAACGTCTCAATGGGTGACTGAGATTGCTTCGGCGAGTGAGGAACAGTCAATGCAAACATCTGAAGTAAACCACTATATTCAATTGATTGCCTCGAATAGCCAAGAAGTAGCCGCGGCATCACAAGAAAGTGCTGCTACTTCTCAATCCCTTGCAAGTCTTGCCGAACAAATGCATGAGTCAGCCTCTGTATTCAAGTTGTCTTAAGAAACAGGCGGCAACAAGAGACAAGAAACCTTAAAGAAGCGTCTAATCTTGAGTGTAGTAAAATAGGCAATAAGGATTAGAGCTATAGAAATGTCCAAAATTTCAATCCGTTACCAATGTAATACTCCAATGGCTCAATTCACTCTGTTGAGAAACCACATCTGATTAATAAGTTTAAATAAGTTAGACTCTTAGAATTGCATTTAAGTATTATCGGTAATTATATTAATGGGACACTGAATCAACCAAAGGAGAGATGATTACGCGGACAATTGATATGCGATGCTCATTTCTCTCATTTGGAGCTTAAATTGCTCGCGAAGTCGTCGGGGCGAAAGATATTCTTGTGATCGGTAGGGTATTGTCGAATCGGCATGGTTTCAATAATATTGACTTGCGGTTGGCATCTACGCAAGGAGGTATTGACATGTTACAAAAGTTTGATAAAAACGATCGAGGGCTAAGTCAGGAATCTTTTTTGGCAAATGAAGTTTAGTATAATATCATTCATCGTACATGTGAGTCTAAGGGATCCTGTTGTCTTAAAACGATAGATGATTCATTGATCTTTGCTCATTCACAAGGTCTTTAACGCTGGGTTATGGATTTCACAGGAACATGTTGATGATAAAATAAATAGCCTTTTTCAACAACTCCGTCATAACTGGTTTGTCTGGATTGCCTTCCACGAAAAGACATTGCAAGCATTTCAGATGAGCGGCTCCTACACGTCACGTTTTCCATTACATGCCATCTAGTAAGTACTCTTTTGCACATCAGCCAACTCCCCCCACTACACTTTGCCCAGGCAAGACTTGCAACAAGTAAGTATGTGGTAAGTTCCGTTTGTTAGGATGGGATATATTACTATTCAATTCAAGCGAGGGGTCATTCGTGTCTTGGACAATCCTGTCTGTCTATCTTTCATTTGCTCCGATGATTTTCTTGGCTTATCGGACACATATCTTCTTCAGGCTGGGCAGAACGGTGGATTATCGGGTGGATGGACGCAGGTTCGTTTGGTTGGCAGGCATGTGGATCGGAAACCTGTCACTGACCCTTTATTTATTTGCTCTTTATTGGCTTATATATCTATTGTCCCAGCGAAAGATGCTCAAGCTTAAGGTAGTATTCAAGCCTTCATTGTTGTTTGCTTCAGAGGCTTTCATTATGCTCATATTCTTTAAATTGACAGCATGGATGTCCAGTTATGCCGGTTTGCTTGGTACGTACGGGAGTATTCTGGTTACGCTGCATATCGTAAATGTTACTTCTATGATCGTCTACAGAAGGCTTCATTCGGGGCAACAAACTTTTTTGGGATATAAAAGAAAACTTATTGAGCTCACTTGGATGGATACATTTACATTGAGTTTTTTAATTGATGTTCGTCAGGCATTGCCGATTGGCCAATCTGAGGAATGGTCACAGATCCTCACGCAGATTTTTCTCTGGCTTTCTGCCATGGGTTGGATCAGGTTTAGAAGAAAATCCATCTCTCAAAAGCTGATACATGATTCAACGCTGATGAAGTTGAATAATACTAGCGAACAACTGAATGTGGCCAATGAGCAAATATTGACAGCATTTGCTCGATCACTGGAAACCAGAGATGCTTACACGGCCGGCCACAGCGAGCGTGTTGCGAAGTACGGCGTACTCATTGCCAGTGAAATGGGATTTAAATTATCAGATCTTCGTTTAATAAAACTAGGAGGTTTGCTTCATGATGTCGGGAAAATTGGCATTCCCGACTCTATTCTTTACAAAGAAGGGAAGCTGACAGAGAGCGAATATCACATCATGAAGCAGCATCCCCAAATTGGGGAAAAATTACTGCGCGGGGTTTATCATTACTTGTCAAGCATATCCGAGGATGAAAAGGACTTGATCTACGGCATTGTGCTTTTCCATCATGAACGTATGGACGGAAGAGGTTATCCATATGGATTGAAAGAAAGACAAATTCCTGTTTTTGCTCGTATTATGGCGGTTGCAGATGCCTACGACGCTATGACAAGCAATCGTTCTTATCGAAAGGCAATGTACCCGGAGCATGCATTGCAGCAACTTAAGGAAGGCGCCGGCACTCAATTTTGGCCCCCTGCAGTCGAAGCGATGCTCCGGATTAATAGACAAACAAGTTCACTCGATGACATTTGGATAGCCATGCGCAATAAATAAGTTGCGCATATGAAACCGCTTGAGCAAAGACACGGAAAAGCAGCGAAACAGAATCAGTTCGGTTAAAATGGATGAAAACTCGGGAACCATCTGCTGTTATGTGCCATCCATCAAGAATAACAGGGGTCAGCAGTATACAGGTCGAGCATTTTCTGAATCAAGTTTGCTGCTTAAATGAAGTGCCTAGCGGCGATGAAATGGGCAAGTGCACACAGGTAATTATGTCGTTTCTGATACAAATTTGCCGTATTTAAATGAAGGCGTTCTAGTTCAAGGCTTCCTGCATGCTTTGACAGGCGATCATACCGAAAGCTTCTGAAAGCAGGTGTCAACTCCAAATAACCATGATGAGTGCGGACAGCAAGCAGAAAGTGATTACCCAAGTATTCTGTTGCAGGGTTGGCAATGCTGAGGTCATGACTGACATGGTGATAATCGTCAAGCACGATAGCCAGTGGGGTAGAACGAAGAGATAAGTACTTGATCAGGCAATGAAGCTTCTCATGGAAGCTGGAGTCATGATCCAAAATCAGCGGTTCCGCACTTTCCCTGTGAACAGACAAGGAAGCAGTAAGAAAAGTATGAGGATTGGCATCCTCCAGTTGGACCTTAAACCAGGATACAGATATAGAATATAGAATTAATCGAGCTCAATGACAATATAAGTCGAGGTTTGTAAGTGATTGTCGAAATATGCGTAAGTTTTCGGAAAGAATGTACGACTAAACTGGTGGAGGAGGACACTCTGAAAACAATTAAACTAGGAGGTTTGAAAATGATGTTACCAAAACAATTTACATTCGATGTTGACAAGACCAATCAAGTAATATCATGGATTATGCACGAGCAATTCATTAACAAGGATGAAGCAGAGCAGGCACGCGAAGCGATTGAAGCCTTGATTTCTTCAACCTTTGTCAAGGGAGCGTGTAAAGTATTCGCAGATCACCGCCAGCTGGAAGAGACGGGGAAGCAAGCCAGGCTCCCCATGGAAACAAGTCAGGAATCAGGAAAGCTAATGGCATGGCTATCTGAATATTGCTCTAGCGTAGCGGTCATTTGTGGATCAATGATGATGCAATCCCAGATGAACCGGCTGGCCACAAGCAATGGGCTGGACTCCAAACTGAAGGCGTTCTGGGCTTCAACCCCCGGCAAGGCTGTAGCCGACGCTCAAGCATTCTTGAATATCACGGATAACAAATTAATCAAAGGTTAAACACCTGTCAGATTGCAAAGTGTTGCTCCTGATGGAAGGAAGGATGTAATGTGGTGCGTATGGAAGCAATTCGCAAAGCCTTGTCGGTGTTCGAAATTCGAAATTATACGATTCTACGGAGACTTAACATCGGTTTCATTACGGTCTTAGTCCTGATGAGTATGGTATTAGTAACAGGGATTTGGAAGATGCATGAGATGGAACGCCAGAACGTCAAAGTACGTACGAACTGGTTGCCTGAACTTGAGCAGTTGGGGCAAATAAAAAGTGGGCTTTACGAAATGCAATTAGACATCATGAAGTTTCATATGGAGAAAGACGAATCGAAGAAAGTCGAGAGTGTCAAATCGATTCAGTCCCAGATTAAGACTCTGGCAAGTGTACAGCGTTCATTGCAAGAAAATGCTCCGAATCGGGATGTGCAGTCGCTTCTGGTTATTCTCCAACAGGAATATCAGGCGTACGCCGACATTACGGCAAACTTTCTGAAAAAAGGGCCTGACGCAGCTTCAACAAACACGGAGATGTTCAACAAGCTGACGCAGGAATTTTACCGATCGGTGGGCCAATTAGCTAAAGTAATCAGCTATAGTCTTCAAGCGGCATCGAGTGATTCAGCATCAGCCAAACAATCCTACCATAGCGGACTTGTTGTGATGTTGGCAATCGGCCTGCTGGCGATTGCCATCGGCCTTATAATTGCCTACCTCATTGCGATTAGCATAGTCAGACCAATGCGCATGATCGTATCAAGGACGCAGTTGATCGCCGAAGGAGATTTCTCCGGTGAGCCGCTTCAGTGCGATGATAGAGGCGAGTTCGCACTGCTAACGCGTGTGTTCAATCAGATGAACAGCACCTTGTCTGAATTATTCACTCACTTTCGAGGCAACACACAGCAAGTTGCGTCATCTTCGCTAACATTATCAGGAAAAATCTCCCATACCGGACAGCTGACTGAGCAAGCCGCCGTACGAATGCAGGATGTTGTCTCAAATTCAGAGCGCCAGGTTGTAAGCTTGGGTGAATGCGGCGCGACCATTAGTGAAATGTCTGAAGGTATGCAGTTGATTGCAGACAGCGTTGAGAAAGCTGCGAATTCTTCCGCGAGCGCATCAGAACTGACCGCTGAAGGAAGTCTTAAGATTCAAGAGGCCATCCGGCAGATGAATGCGATTCAAGAGAAGGTTCAGATGCTTTCAATTTCAGTAGGAGCACTCGGAACCAAAACCGATGAGATTGGTACGATCATCCAGACAATTACGGAAATTTCATCACAAACGAACCTGCTTGCCTTAAATGCGGCAATTGAAGCAGCAAGAGCAGGTGAGCAGGGCAGAGGCTTCGCGGTTGTGGCCGGGGAGGTGCGCAAGCTTGCTGAGCAATCTGCGTCTTCCGCCAGACAAATTGCAGATATTGTTGGCTCCATCCGTCATGAAGCGCTAGAAACAGAACAAGCAATGGCGGCCAGTTCACAGGAGGTAGCAAGCGGGGTGACCGTGATTCAGGAGGCTGAAGGTGCATTTGGCAAAATTCAGAGTGCCATTGGCGTTGTGGCAGGTCAGACGCAGGAGATCTCTGCCGCAGTTGAAGAGGTGACTGCGGGAAGCGAGCAGATCGTCGTCGCAATTACGGACCTGAAGCATTTTTCTGAAACCTCGTTTGAGCTTACAGTGGGGGCATTCTCAGATTCCGAAGAGCAGCTTAGCAGCATGGATGAGATTCAGTATGCAATTGGTCAATTAAGTGATATGGCTGAATCAATGCGTGCAAACCTGGACAAGTTCAGAGTTCGCTAAGTAGTGCAATAACTATTGCACAAGAATAATGACTTGGAATCGTCACGGTTCGGTTATTTGAAGCTGTACAACTGTAACTCATGGGAGATCCCTTTCAACAAATGCGGGAGTGGTATTATGTCGAATTTTCAAATTCAAATTACAGGGAATGTTGTTAGCTGGGTGATTCTCAACCAGTTAAATATAAGTGAAGTTGCTGAGTCCATTGATTCCATTAAAACTGCAGTATCTGAAGTGAAAAAAACAAGAGGAACCGTTAAAATTCTTGTAGACAACTCCTTTATGGCTGAAGACGGAGCTGTCGTATTTACTCCTGAAATCGCCGAAAAATGGAGTGAGCTTCAATCTTGGTTCGTAAAGCATCTGGGCGATTATGATAAAATTGGTGTTATACAAGGGAAGATTCTGTTGAAAATGCAAATGACCCGCTTGGGAAAAGAAATTGGGCTCAATAAAATAGAGAGGCATTTTTGCGAGAAGACCTATGGCGAGACAAAATCCATGGTCTATGAGTATCTAGGCATCTCTTCTAATCAGTTGATTGACCAATTGGCGTTAGCCCGCAGCTAGAAACGTTCCCTGGTCCTCTGGCAGTTTGAGAAATTTAACAGCCATTGTGTTTAACGCAGGAAAACTCCATTTTCTATTAAAAGAGCTTAAGCAGAAGCATATAGCCTATCTGTTCAAGCTCTCTTTCCTTCTTTCCAACATCGAATTGTCGAGACAAGGGGATTGGCATATCTGCACCCGAAGCTGATTTTTCTGCTCCTTCTCTTCCTCCAACTGCTGCCGATTGAACTCTTTCCGCCTTTTTTATCCGGCATTCCATCTGGAGTTTTATGGCTTCCTAGGCCAGCGTTGAGCCCCCTCACTGAGGAAGTTCCTTCGTTGCCTGGCGCGCCAATCTCTTCGGATTAACCCCGATTCAACCGACAATCCCCGCTTTCCGAAGTTTGAGTAACTCGTTCGATTAAGGGCATCATAGTCTGCTGAATGAAATACATAACCTCGGCATCCTTTGATTCACTGCTCAATATGTGGCCAATACACCTTGAGCCGACCATTCTCCTCCTGTTCCAGTAGACTAACCCAGAACGTTATACTTTCATCAATAAATACGTAAGCTTCATACTCGCTCCCCCTCTTATGATACTAGAAGTGAGGGACATCCCAAGGGGGGGGGGACGGTTACTGGCACAAGGAATGACCTGCACATCATAAACTTGCCTTTATTTTGGGTAAGGTTCAACGTAAATAATCAGCAATCTATCGAGCTAAAAGCAACTCAGCGTTACTATTCTCTCTCCTTGGAATAAAGCTGAGCAAATGAAGAAGTTCGTCGCTATTGTCGAGAGCGAATGCATCCTAACGCACGTGGAAGAAACGGGGGAGCAGCGGTGGCGATCAATTTTTTATGTCCGGATCGGCGAATGCATGAAAATTCAGAAAATATTAATGCAACACTAGTGATGTTGCTTACAGTCAAAACGACTCATGCTCTAGGCTGCATTCGAATAACCCGTTTAATGATGAAAAGGTTAATTTCAAAGCAGTCATTTTGCGGAGGAGAGAAAAAAAGTAGAATGTAAGTGGAGGGCATTTAATTCATATGCTAATTCGAAAGGTCGGACCCTTTATCGCTTCAAAGTGGATGGAAAACAGCGAGTAAAAGGCATTTACCACATTCGAATAATATGTAGATTATTACCAAATTTGATTAAAGCGTTGGATTGACCGCTTTTAATGAAAAGTAGCAACCAAGTATTTGCAATATTATCTGGCTTGGATACGTTACTTAGACAGCAAGGAATAAGAGAACACAACGTCGAATAAGAAAAATATGTTGATTGTCTCTTGCCTTTTTACACTGAATGTGACAAACAGCAAGCTTCGAAGAACAATTTTTTTACTTAACGGGGGCCCATTTGCCCTAAAAAGATCATTGAATAAATTAGTTTTCTTGATAAACGATAGTCACAGGAGGAATATATGAATTGGTTAAACACTCATATAAGTCTGAATTCGCTCATTTGGTTGTTTATTGCCACATTTATGATTCATGATTTCGAAGAAATTATCTTCGTAGAGAGATGGATGGGAAGAAACTATCTGTCAGCACGTTCTGCACTTCCAAAGCCCCTCAGACGGTGGTTTGATTCCTTTCAAAATATTAAGTCCTCACAATTTGCCGTGGCAGTTGCTTTGGAGTTTATTATTTTCATTCCGACAACAATAATGGCGGCTGACTTTCATCATTTTTTACTTTTTATTGGTTTTAATGCCATTCTCTTTATCCATGTTTTCACCCATATATCTCAAAGTTTGTTCTTACGAATGTACACACCTGGAGTGATAACAGCAGTTTTTGTCACCCTGCCTTATTCTATTTATTTATTCTATCGCTTATCCGATTTGGGAATTTTAAATTGGGTAATGTTTTCAAATAGTTTGAATGTTGGTGTAATTCTTCTTCCATTAGTTTTTTTCGGACATATTATTGGTAGAAAAATTATTCCTGAACGATAAGATTGATAAGCGATGAATATATATATGAAATACGGAGCATGAAACTTTTATAGACCGCCTTCCTTGCAAAGGCGGTCCATAAAAGTTTCGTGCCGTGTTAAATGTAACTAAGTAAAGAGTCCTTTACCAATATGTTGTACCATAGACACCCAAATATCGATTAAGAATGAACTTCAGTTTTTAAAAAAGAGAGTATTTGTTCTTTATGTTTTAAATCATGATGTACCATTCTAACAAAATATTCAATTAAAGTCATAGGCTCTTTTCCCGGGAACGGTTGGTCGAATTTCTTGGCTGGGATAGCATCTATAAATGACACTAACTCTTTGCGGACAGAAATAAATTTATTGATCAGCTCTTCTTTGGTTATACCTGATCTTGCATAGTTAATTGCTCCTTTGTTAATCGACTCAACATCTACACTTATTTTTGGAAAACTCTTACCTTTCAGTATGTATGGTATCCGATTTTTAATCATAAATTGGTCCCAGGATATAAAATGGGATATGACGTCAGCAGTGCCCCATGATCCAGCAAGAAATGACTTGAACCACAGTTCATTAGATATGCTTCTTAAAGAAATTGACCATTCAATTAAACTTAATTTCTCATTAATAATAGATTCTTTATTCATCTGTTTGCTCCTTAATTTTTTCTCATATTTCTTGCTGCCTAAGTAAACGAAACCATTCCAAGTAATTCTGCAAATACTTTGTTGCAACAAGTTGAAACGATTCATCCATTTCTTCAAGCGACTGGTGTAGCTCTTTGCTTATATGGTACATGCCCTTCAAACGTTGTTTTCCGTTGGACTTGAAGCGGTAAGGAGCCGAGCCATTCGCATAGGAGCTAAATGCCATCCATGAATCAGTTCGTAGCACATTTGAGTCAGATAGATGATCACTCAATCTCTTCCCTAATAATAAATGATTGAGGTCTCTTCTCTGAGAAATTGTGCAGAGCAGTTAAATGATGAAGTCACACAAGCCACCTTAACTGGCAACATAATCTTCTCTCTAAAACAGATTTTTAACCGAAGCATTTCAAGATATTGTTGAGACAGTGATATCACCTTATATAATATAGAGTGCTCTTTCGTAATTATCAAATATGTAAAACAAAGTATTCAAAAATGTAGAAGTACGAAATACCATCGTACAGTTGAATTGCACCTCTTAGAATAGACATTGGGATTAAACCTGGTCAAATGAGCGGCTGCTCAAGGATGTAATGAAGATTGTGGATTTCGGCTTTACAGTAGTAAAAATCGAAGTGGGTAAGCCTGAACACAAGAAGACTATGCATAATTTTTCAGCTTTAGCTGTAAATGTTTCAACAAAAGCTGTAATTGATGTTTCACAAAACTCAGCAGCATTCAATTAGGTGTATATTTTTGCATAGGTGTATATTTCTGGAGTCCATGTCGTTGGGATTTGAATTCGTATACAGGGGTATTAAATTGGGAATAATTAGGATGTGAGAACTCAATAGGAGAGAACTGACCTTCAGATAAGGCGATAGCAACACAGCAGGATATAAACGTAGATATGCTATCGACAGCAGTGAAGTAAACAGACTCAATTTTTGGGTCTGTTTTTATTTTTTCGTCTTGTTATAATTATTAATATTTCTTAGGATGAGTTTGCCTTACGCTGTTAATTAGCTCCTCTTATTTCCGAAATCCAAAAGGAATTGCAGCGGCGCATCCATATTAATCAAAGCCGGTACATAGAAGAAAGACTTATTAATTCGATTATACGCGTTTAAGTCCATAGTGACCCACCTCTCAACTAAAGTGTTCTTTATAGTTAAATTCATTTGCCAATCAGACCATGTATTGAACTTCGGTTCAACAAAATAATTTGAGCAGGAGCATTGAAATCCATTTTTGCTCTTGTGATTGTGTTTATCACAGGAGAACATCCCACCACAATATTTGCAGCTATTACTTAAAGGGCTCAGGTGGAAAGGACATTTATTTAAGAATATGAACTGGTGAAATAAGCTGTGGTAACCCATAGATAGACAGTCATCACAAAAAGAAAACTCTTTCCTTAATAAACGATCTGTCTTCACCCACGAGAACATACCAGTCATTTTATTTAAATAATATTCCGTGTGCCTGCTAAGGTCTGTGCTGATGGATTCAAACAGAAGGTTATGATCAATACCAATGAAGTGAAATAATCCTTTATGCTGATTCCGTAGCTTTCCTTTGAAATTTCTTGTTCCATACAAACGTACAAAGTCTAGGGATGTAATAGCATTAGCATATTTTATTTTCTCAATGATGGACCAATGTGACTCAAAAGGATTCATCCATGCTGGATCCCAGGTAAGCTTCAACATACTCAGCCCTTTTCATTTTTGAGTAGTTTCTTTACTAACTTTAGTTCATTAAGCTTTGTGAAATAGCTGTCCAATTCACGCTGAGAGTGCGTATTTAATATAGGAATCCTGTGTACAGCGATTGCTTCTCCCGAATCTAACATGATTAATAATAAATCATTTTCACTATGCACCTGAATTTCTAGCATGTAATAAGGGCTACCGTGATCGAACCATTGTTCCGAGATTGCTCTTGAACAAGTAAAGAACTTGTTTTGATACATGATCCCCTTCGAAGTAATTAATGCTGTCGTGTTCTCCATTCCGGCTTCACCTCAATTAGCTTATTTACATGTCTGTATGTCCGAATAATACAATTTGTATTCATTTATGATTACAATCTCGGAAATAAAAAAGATGACTCCTATTCAAATAGAGGAGTCATCTTTTTTCGTTTGTTTGCTTTATAAACTTAGCATTCTTCATTGCATATTCGAGTGCTAAATTAATTAATTCGTTTCTGGAACGGTTACTGATCTTTGATAAGTGATCGAACTTCTCTTGTAGTGCTTTATCTACTCGTATAGTAATCGTGACCGATTTATCTTCTTTTGGTGTAATTATGAAATCATCATCATCCATATGCTCATCACCTCTACAACTTAGTATAGAAGTAAATGACTGCACAAAAACATAACACAAAATGTATTCAAAAGTGATTACAATTCACGGTTGTGGATATCATGTTAATAAAGTTGTGGATTAAGTAAAGAGGTGGTATGGATGGGGCAGGCAATAGACGAAGTGAGTATGAAAATCCTATTTGCTGCTAAGAAGCTTTTCGCTAGAAAAGGATTCTATGATACCACTATTCGCGACATATGTAGGGAGGCAGGCGTTCATGTCATGATGCACTCCTATAATTTCAGACGCAAAGAAAATGTATTAATTGCTTTGTTCCAAGTGTTTTTGCCATTAACCAATATTGTAAACAGTAATGGCGATACTCCAGTTGATCCTGTCGAGGGATTGAAACGCATTATCCGTGAAATTGTTACTGTCCGTATGACTGATCCAGAAATCATTTTAATATTGCAGCATGAAATTACGTTGCCAAGCCCTCGTGATGAAATTGTTCAATACTTGGTTAAACCATTGTGGATAGAGTTGAAAAAGGTCCTTATCGAAGGTAAAAGCATGGGTCTATTCAGGTTTGATTCACTGGATATAACTATGACTTTCATTATTAGTTCGGTACTTTTGTCAAGGCAATGGGAATTTTTCGAGAAAGCTAATCATGATTCCGAACTTACTATTGATTTTGTAACTGAAGGAATGAGTTCACTTATTCTTAGCGCTCTAAGTCCTCAAGTAGAGATTGTGTCATGAAAAGCGGGGGGAGGGATTGATGTACAGATCAGTCATTAGAGGTAGCAAGTTCCTCGTACTCGTAGTAGATGGAGTCGTTCAAGCAACGCTAATGGAGTTACCAACTGAAGAACTGGCAGATAGGGTTGCATTTGAGCTCCAGACTGCATGGGACGAAGGAATAGAATGGGGGATTAATCAAAAGAAACGGGAGCTGCTTGGTTACAAAATTGATCCAGAGCTCAGAGATTATTTTCAGAAGATGAGAAGTATGACTCCTGAGGAGAGAGAGGCTCATCAATAGAGTATAAGAAGGCAACGAAATGAAACCCAAATAGTTGCTCAGAGAATGAGATGGGAAATGGTTTTAAGCGGGAAAAGCTATGAGTCAAAATGAATTTATATTGGGATAACGTCCTCGAGGAGTTAAATTATGAGCAGCTTAATGCATTTCCTCTCAAGTGGTAAATACATAAGGTTACATACAACAGAGAAGTACCTCGAAATTTTGAAAGAAAGGATTCGCCATTATCAAGAAACACTTGGACATCAAAGAGTAGAGTGGCCGGAGCAAGGCGTTGTGGGGAAGTTTGCGCATTTCCGTAAATACGATTACGACGAGGCTGGCCTGAAAGAGTTTATGGATGAGAGAGGGTTATTACCGGTTATATCGACTGTTAAATGGAAGGATTTATCTGTTGATGAACACAAAAGCTTAGGAGAAAACGGCTCAACTATTAGAGAAGTCCTCTTGAAGTTCATTCCAAACGCTGAAGTGAGGATGAAGAAAGAAGAGATTGAGTGCTATAAACGGAAAATTAGCGACTTAGTTATAGATGATTTAGTTTGGCAGTGGAAAGAAACAAAGGCTGAATATAAATCTCTATCGAAGAAATGGGAATGGATTCGATATAATTCGCCAGCGGCCCTTTCTAATCCTGAACGGTACAATAAATACGGTATTGTAATTTCTATAAAGCCAGATCCAATTATTGACGCAGTCCATGCGTTCAAATGTTTAGGAAGAAATACATTTATGAAGCTTTGCAAAGTGCAAGATGACTTAGTGGTTCAATATGGCTTAAAGGGATATTATTCATTAAAAGAAACAAGAAAGTTTAGGCATTTGACAGGTATTCAGACAAGGTATTATTTAATGAAACTTCATGAGGAGACGCGTGTTCGTGAGATGCTGCAAAATCGAATGAGGGAATATTCAATAGTATCTCAGTTTGAAACGAATTGAGAGTCCTTATCTATTGTTGTGATTTTTTTGTCATGCTAATGTATATGAATTTTTAGGTTGGTAAAAATAGAGATAAGAAATAATAAGAGAATAGGAAGGGGACTTTTAAATGGAAAATGAATTTTCAGAGATGAAAGGTGTCAGACCAAGCAATGAGGAACTGAGGAGACGAGTGGAACATGTCAAAAGTATCATAGTACATCACCCAATCTATATGACTGTTCTAGAAGAGCTGGAAATGCGCTTCGCCCTCGGAAATGACTCTCTTACATCTGAATGCCTCTATCTGTATGGCCCGACAGGCGCAGGCAAGAGCACTGTCATTAGAGAATTTGTAAGTCGCTATCCACCCTTTTCCAAGACAAGTGAATATTCTAGTGTACCAGTGCTTCACGTGAAGGTTCCACTGAAAGCGACTGCTAGTTCACTAGCCTCCAAAGTTTTACTTGATTTAGGTTATCCTTTTCCAACTCGAAGGACGGAGTTAAATCACGTTCGCTCTCTGATTATGGAACGCGAAGTAAAGATGCTCATTCTAGAGGGTGCTGAGCACCTAAATAGCAAAACTATCAATTGGGTTAAAACATTAATCGGCGAAGTTAATATTCCAGTTGTCCTTTGCGGGATCTCGGAATCGATGTGGATGTTTGTTAATGATCCTCAGTTAAATCGTTTATTTACGAACAAGCTTGAGCTGGCACCATTCCGTTATGGCAACAAAAAAGAGACTAGTGCTTTCCTAGGATTCCTCCATGTCATGGAGAGACAGCTTCCTTTCGCAAAGCCAACTAATCTCACGGAGAAGACTATTGCAGAACGGCTCTATTACGCTTCACTAGGTGTGGCGTCTTACTTAATGCAACTCATGATAGAAGCGACAATTTGTGCAGTGAATGACGGAGATGATTCGATCGAACTAGAGCATCTAAACCAGGCTTTCGAGAGAATCAAGCTAATTTCTAGACCTTTTATAGTCAATCCTTTCGCGTTAGATGATTTCGAATTGGAAGCTGAATTGAAGAGAGAAAAGGGCAACAATTTCAGGGCTTCATAGCAAGCTTTGGAAAAAGAAAGGACCAGTCCATTGGACTGGTCTCAGGCTGTTGACAAAGCCCCAATTTTGGGCTTTGTCTTTTGTGCGCTTGGCAGCGCAATCGACTAAGGAGTGAAAGTCTCTAGCACACCGCGAGGTGGCGGAAGTGCATAGCTGACGCATAGTGCTTTGTCCGCGAGGAGAGGTGCGGAGGATGCGAAGGCAAAACCCGGAACAGGCGGCATACCAAGTTGGCTGACAGAGCCGGATAACCCTGCAAAAGAAGGGGAGGTCCAATACCACCAGTGGCTCTGGAAGTTAGGAGGACTGGTTTCGGGGGAAAGTCGGTTGACGTGACCCAAGGAGATCTCATCGTCTCCGCTAAGAAGCGGTAACCCTTGTTCGAAACCGT